>CBDATE010000021.1:0-190543 GCA_965199815.1 Pseudomonadales bacterium | reverse complement strand
GTATTTCGCTCGGACGAGGCGGATGATTTTCTGATCCTGTTGTCCGAAGGCCGTCTGGTCAACCTCGGCAATGCCACCGGACACCCATCACGCATCATGGATGGTTCGTTCGCCAATCAGGTGCTCGCGCAGATGCATCTCTACGAGGAAGCCTGGGCGGATCAGGCGGAGAATCAACGTGCGCCGGTGCATATTCAGGTTTTGCCGAAGAAGCTCGACGAGGAGGTGGCCGCGCTCATGGTGGAGGGATTTGGCGGCGTGGTCACGCAGCTCACTCGGGAGCAGGCCGAGTATATTGATGTCTCCGATCAGGGGCCCTTCAAGCCAGAGACCTACAGGTATTGAAGAAGCCTCGGATATGTTCTGATCAAGTCCATTGATCGGGAGCATCCGCTTGTCGGGATCTTGCGGCCTGAGGATTGCGGTGTGATCAACCTCTCGTCGTGTCATATCCTCTGTAGCGCACTGTCGTGAACCCTCGTGGAACCGGAAATCACTCCCTCTGCTGGTGGTGACACGCACTGTCGTCGGCTTCGCTCCTTTCACCGCATGAAAAATGATGTTCTCTTGCAAGACTTCATCGCCCTCGAGTGCGCCCTTGAAAACATGGTCACGCATCTCGAAGAGGTGTATGTGCGTCAACGCCATTTGTGCGAAAAATCTCTCTCTGAAAGACCTGAAATAGGGCCCGTTGCAGAATGATCGAGGCACGATCGCGGACCATCTCACCTCCATCTCGCAGACGCTCTGCCGCCAGATACAGGAACCCTGCGTACAGGTTTGAGGTTTCCACTCCCGCTTGACGCAAGGCGATGCGGTGTTCTGAACCCGCACTGATTTTGCGGTAGGGCGGATTCATGATTGCGTGACTGAAATGCTCTTGCACAACCGTCCGATCACCAAAAATATCACCCCGATACCTGTTGGGGTGAGCGAGACGGCAGGATTCGTATGCACATCGTCTGCACGTAACACGTCATGCTTCCCGGGGCGACGCACGGAGCTCCCGCTTGTTCCTGATCAGGTTCGCGTACTGGAGCAACACGAAGGGTACCCGGGAAGCTGGCGCGTTGCGGCAGCGCTGCTTCAAATCTGCAACCCTGACGTGATCAGTCGAATTGGCAGCGAGTTCATGCAGCATGTCCCCGTGCCTGAATTCAAGCTGCTGCCAGGCCCACTCGTGCGTGGGAAAAACAGCAAGATTCGCGACAATCTGCCGGTCGAGCGCCAGACCCGTTGCTTCCGGGGTGTGCTCGTCCGGGTCGAGATCTGCGCCAACAGGTGTCCCCACCACCAAACGCACTCGCCCCTTCTGCCCGGTCACTCCCCGAATCATGCTCATCAGGTCTTCATCCGGCGACTTCACATACGGCTCACCGGTTGTATCTACCTGATGCAGCTCGTGCGCCTTGGCGAGGTCGCACGGATCAAGCTCATAGGAGATGGATACGGGCAATATCCTGACCGCCTCCAGAAAGCCCGCAAAGCCTTCCTCCCGCCAGGCCAGGGCGAGCATTTTCAGCAAGGCAGGGTCGGTTCGGTCGAGACCATCCTTGGCGCGACCGGAGCGCTGTGCAATCCATACCTGTTCGCCCGACAGTACCGACTCGCGAATAAACTGCGAAGTTGTCATCAGCGCCTCGTACATGGCCTTGCGACCGCTCACATTCCGCTTCACCACGAAGCCCTTGTTGACGCGCATGAAGTCGGATGCCGATTCGTTGGAGAACAGGTTGTCGCCTATGGCGACGCGCAGCGTCGGGCACCCTTGAAGATACAGCCCGTAATTGAGAAACGCGGAATCGAGCGATATATCGCGATGATTGGAAATGAAGATGGTGGGCGTGTGCATGTCCAGCGATTCGATGCCCTGACAATGAAACCCGTCGGTAGTGGTGTCCACAATGTGCGAGAAGTAGTCGGCAATCTGCTCTTGCAGCGCTGCCACCGAATCGACATCCCGGAGCTGCCGCTTGAGACGCGCCCGAGCCAGAATGCGAGCAAGCGGGGCGATTGTCGCGCCGAGCTTCGGAAACCGGAACTGCGCCAGGGCTCTCACCAGATCGGATGAGGTTCCGAGGCGCATCAACACCTCACGAACCTCATGGTCGTGATATGGACGGATGTCGTCAAATCGATCCAAGAACGCACCGTGAGGGGATTCGTTCATGCATTGTGTCAAAATTGCACTTAGTATGTTCTGATCAAGTCCATCCGTGGACTTGATCAGATTCGCAAATCAGCACATTTTTGCAGGACAGCAAAAATGCACGGCGCAGCCGCCCGAAGGGGCGGGCACATGGATGTGCCCGCTGCAATGCGCTTCTGATTTGCTCGCAGATTCAATGCCTTACGGCACTGAATCTGGCGGCACATCCATGTGCCGCACGGGAAACTCTGTTATTCAGAGTTTCCCTTCCAAGAGGAAATATCCCGTCACATTCATTCGTATTCTTGATCAGCACATGACATCAGCAAGCCTGACACCTCTGTGGCGCGATTATTTCGAGATCACCAAGCCGCGGGTCGTAGCACTCATGCTGCTGTGCGCCCTGGTCGGGATGCTCATGGCGCGCCCCGAATTGCCGACATTGTCGTTGATTCTCGGCACACTCACCGGTATCGCACTGGTAGCCGGCTCTGCAGCTGCCGTCAATCACCTCGCCGATGCCAGGCTTGATGCGCGTATGCGGCGCACACAGGAGCGACCTGTCGCCACCGGACGCATCAGCCACCTTGCCGGAAGTGTGTTTGCCGCCATCACCGGAATCCTCGGCTTTGTCCTGCTCTACACGCAGGTCAATGCGCTCACCGCCTGGCTCAACCTGGTGTCCTGGCTCGGCTACGGCATCTTCTACACCCTCTATCTGAAGCACACAACACCACAAAACATCGTTATTGGCGGTCTCTTTGGTGCCGCCCCACCGCTCTTTGGATGGACTGCCGTCACTGGCACCCTCGATGCCGAGGCGCTGCTGCTGGTGCTGATCATCTTCGTCTGGACACCGCCACACTTCTGGGCACTGGCGCTTGACCGACGCGATGAGTACGCCAAGGCCGATGTGCCCATGCTGCCGAATACTCACGGCGAGCATTTCACGCGCCAGCAGATCCTGCTGTACACGCTGCTACTGGTTGTGGCCAGTCTGCTGCCCTACCTGACAGGCATGAGCGGTGCGGTGTATCTCGTGAGCGCACTCGCCCTGGGGGCAGTATTCATCGGTCTGGCAGTGAAGCTGCTGCGTGGCGGCTCGGCCAGGACGGCCATGCACACCTTTCGATATTCGATTCTCTATCTGGGCGTATTGTTTCTCGTGATGTTGTTCGATCACTTCCTGCTCCGGTAGAGTGCCTGTCTGCTGTCTGTCGTTCATCACCACTCCGCGGAGGCCGTTACCATGCGCAAACTCGTTGCACTCATATATGCCAAGCCCGGCCTGTCCCGAGATGCGTTCATTCAACAGTACGAATCGGGTCATGTGCCTCTGGTCAGGGAACTCCTGCCAATGATCTCCGAATACAGGCGCAGCTACGTGAGGCCGGATGCCCAGAGCGGTTCACAGCCACTTGCGATCGATTTCGATGCGGTTACCGAACTCTGGTTCGATGATCAGGAAGCTCTGGATGCTTTCTGGCAAAAAGTCAGTGAACCTGAGGTGCTTGCCAAACTTCGCGAGGACGAGGCGAAATTTCTGGTCAGCGAGCGCACCCAGCTGTTTCAGGTCGATGAATACGGGAGGGGCGAACAGCCCCGGCGCTGAAGTTCGCTTGCGGTCGGGAGCGTCTCAAAGAGCAAGAAATTCGTACAGGGGGTCATCCGGTGTGTGCCCCCCTCTGGCCATCCCGTCAAAGGGCGGCCCTTCCCAGCGGGCGCTTCCCGGGGCGTTCTGATTCCAGTCCATGACCACCCTGCGGTGCAGGATCTTCCATGTGTCTGCGCGTTTTTCCATATGATCCAGATAGCGGCCGAGGAAGGTCATTTCCGTATCCGGCGCGTCCTGCACGGCCAGATAATGATAGGCCGTAACGCAGGTTTCAACGCGCGCCTGCGTATCCGTGACAAAGGCGATGCAGGTATTCGAGAGGCAATGCTGGGTGTGCGCGAAGCGCCTGACTGCGGTTGGAAGCGCTGTACAGAAGACATGTGCCGAACCGTTGAATCCGCCATAGGCGACCTCGGCATCGGGCCAGTAGGCGCTCTTCAGAATGGCTTCGTCAGCGCGGTCCACCCCGCGGCTGTGCATGGCCAGCACTTGGTGGATAGCGAGCTGGTCGGCAACCCGGTCACTCTGAACTCGACCTGTGTCGATAACCGCATCGCTCACGGGGTTTCGTCCTCGTCCTGATCAGGACCAGTTCAGGAAGAATTCAGGAAAATCGTTCGCGTCTGGCAGTGCACGGCACCAGATCATGCCGTTTGATCTTCCACTGGCCGCGAACGCGCACCAACTTGGTGAAATAGATCGCCCACAGAGTGAACACTTCGCCCGCGGGTTCGCGCAAGCAGTGCAGCGCCTGCACATCGGTGCGGCAACTGGCCTCATCACCCCTGATGCTCACGAGTGGCGGGCCGAGCATATGCTGTGTCTCGCTATAGGCTTCGAGCTCGGTTTGCACGTACTCCAGCCAGGCATCGGCACCATGCACTGTCTCCTTGCCAAAGCCACGCAGTTCCACATCATCACAAAAGCAGCTTCGATACATCTCCATCTGGCGATCATCAATGCTCGCTGCATAGCGCAGCAGCACCTGTTGCACTGCGAACATGTCTGGCACGGTTTGGGGCATCGGCTGGTTCTCCCGAGTTTTTTCCAAGGGTGCAGTCTGACACACAAACAGACGCGAGACATCTGTCGCGAAGAGAAAAACTGGCTCCTCAGGGTATTGAGAGGGTTACATCCGGCTCTGAAGCGTAGCAGGATGTGTATGAGAATCAAGGCAAGCCATTCGTGTGAACGCGAGAGGGTTCGAATGGAACCCGGGGGTTCGCCGTCGGTTTGTTGCCTGCATTACCTGCGATTTCGCGCACCTGAGTGAACAGGGGGTTTGAAAACAGGTTTGCCGACATGTCTCTCCGAGTGGTCAGGTATAAACCTCGACCTACGGAAAGAAAGTGTGTAAGGAGGTGATCCAGCCGCAGGTTCCCCTACGGCTACCTTGTTACGACTTCGTCCCAGTCATCAATCACACCGTGGTAACCGCCCTCCCGAAGGTTAGACTAGCTACTTCTGGTGCAACCAACTCCCATGACGTGACGGGCGGTGTGTACAAGACCCGAGAACGTATTCACCGCGACATTCTGATTCGCGATTACTAGCGATTCCGACTTCATGGAGTCGAGTTGCAGACTCCAATCCGGACTACGACCGGTTTTTTGGGATTAGCGTACCCTCGCGGGCTAACAACTCTTTGTACCGGCCATTGTAGCACGTTTGTAGCCCACCCCGTAAGGACCATGATGACTTGACCTCGTCCCCGCCTTCCTCCGGTTTGTCACCGGCAGTCTCCTTAGAGTACCCGGCCGAGCCGCTGGCAACTAAGGATAGGGGTTGCGCTCGTTATGGGACTTAACCCAACATCTCACGACACGAGCTGACGACAGCCATGCAGTACCTGTCACTCGGCTCCCGAAGGCACCCTGCCATCTCTGGCAGGTTCCGAGGATTTCAAGGGGTGGTAAGGTTCTTCGCGTTGCATCGAATTAAACAACATGCTCCACCGCTTGTGCGGGCCCCCGTCAATTCATTTGAGTTTTAACCTTGCGGCCGTACTCCCCAGGCGGAGAACTTAACGCGTTAGCTACGCCACTAAGCCCCGAAAGGCCCAACGGCTAGTTCTCATCGTTTACGGCGTGGACTACCAGGGTATCTAATCCTGTTTGCTCCCCACGCTTTCGCACCTCAGCGTCAGTCTTGATCCAGAAGGTCGCCTTCGCCACTGGTATTCTTCCCTATATCTACGCATTTCACCGCTACACAGGGAATTCCACCTTCCTCTATCAGACTCTAGTCTGCCAGTCTGAAATGCAATTCCCAGGTTGAGCCCGGGGCTTTCACACCTCACTTAACAAACCGCCTACGCGCGCTTTACGCCCAGTAATTCCGATTAACGTTCGCACCCTCCGTATCACCGCGGCTGCTGGCACGGAGTTAGCCGGTGCTTCTTGTGGGGTTAACGTCAAGGCTCGGGGGTATTTGCCCCGAGATTTTCTTCACCCCTGAAAGTGCTTTACAACCCTAAGGCCTTCTTCACACACGCGGCATGGCTGGATCAGGCTTGCGCCCATTGTCCAAAATTCCTTACTGCTGCCTTCCGTAGAAGTCTGGACCGTGTCTCAGTTCCAGTGTGGCTGATCGTCCTCTCAGACCAGCTACGGATCGTCGCCTTGGTAGGCCATTACCCCACCAACAAGCTAATCCGACGCAGGCTCATCCTGTAGCGAGGGCATCGTCTCCGAAAAGACAAGAGGCCCCCTTTGCCCCGAAGGACATATGCGGTATTAGCCCGAGTTTCCCCGGGTTATCCCCCACTACAGGGTAGATTCCTACGCGTTACTCACCCGTTCGCCACTCGTCAGCCGGAAGCGAACTTCCGCTGTTACCGTTCGACTTGCATGTATAAGGCCTGCCGCCAACGTTCAATCTGAGCCATGATCAAACTCTTCGATTGAAACTCTGTTGCGGAGCCTCACGCCGAAATACCGACGCTCGAACTCCATAGCGTTTCTATTTGACAGGCGTCGCCTCGGGTTCCAATTCGGCTTCCTTGCAAGAGACTTGCACATGGCCAGAATCCCGAACCCTCAGGCGCCCACACGAATGGCTTGCTTGATTCTTAAACAGCGCCGACACATATTGCCGACTCAAGGGGTGCGATTATACGCTGATGAATCGGTCTGTGTGCAAGGGTGTCGGAATTTTTTTCGACTGCATCAATTCTTGCGAAACATAGTGTATTCATGCTCCGATTGCGGTTTCGATTGTGCACCATCCCGCTTCTGTTATGCTCACCGCATTCGCATGGCGTAGAGTGCGACGCGACAATCGCGTTCCACGGAACACCTTCTTGAACGCCTTGAACAGCACCACATATTACGACCTGAACCGGTATGCGCTGTTCGAGCAGTATCGCGGTTGCGACCCGGAAGTGGTACATGGTGTCTGGGCGACGACACATCTGAATGGGCGTACGCCCGGGGCAGCTTGCGACATCGGCGCAGGCGCTGGTCGCGATGCCCACTGGCTGGCCGACCAAGGCTGGCAGGTACACGCCGTCGAGCCGAGCGGTTTGCGTGAACTCGCCGAAACGCAGGCACACCCACGCATCGCCTGGATCGACGACCGGCTACCGGACCTTCAGAAACTGCGCACCCTGAGTCAACGCTTCGATCTGCTCCTGCTGTGTGCAGTTTGGATGCATCTTCCCGAATCGAGCCGAGAACACGCTTTCCATACCCTTGTCGGTCTGCTCAAGCCTTCGGGACTGCTTGTGATCAGCCTGCGGACCGGACGCGATGAGGACGAAAACCGCGCCCGGGGCTTCCACCCGACGAATGCCAATGAACTGATCCGGTGCGCCGCCAGTTTTCCCGTCAGCCAGCGGGGTCGATACCTGTGCCCCGATAGCTCCCGCGCCCACATCGATTGGGAATGGCTGGTGTTCGAGCGGACAGGGCCATGAATTCCGCTTCGATCCTGAATCTCTTCCAGCGTCTCAGAATCTGGAGCGTCGGTGGCAGCCGCGCACCGCACAAGCCGCTGCTGGTGTTACTGGCAATCGGTCGCTGCCTGCGAGGATGTGAAAGACTCGCCACCTTCGCTTTCCTGCGGGATGAGCTGAAACTGCTGCTCAAGGAATTTGGACCGTTCCGAGAAACGGCGCACCCGGAAGATCCCTTCTGGCGATTGCGCAATGACGATGTCTGGGAGATTGATCGACCGGGACTGGTTGATACGACCAACAGCGGAGGCGCAACTATTCATAGTTTGATCCGCCACGAGATTCGCGGCGGATTCCCTGAACCGATTTACCACGCGTTCATCCACAGTCCCGAAACCGCCATGAGTGTAGCGAGCATGTTGCTGCACTCGCACTTCCCCACAACCTTGCATGAGGAAATTCTGCGCGCCACCGGCATCATGGCGGCATTGCCGGAGGTCCCTGCTTCAGCTGTGAGGGAAATCCACCCCGAATATGTCATTTCCCGGCGATTGAAGCGTGAAGAGGGATTTCGCCGCGTCGTGCTGGATGCCTACGAAAGTCGATGTGCGGTGTGCGAATTCGCCGTGAAACTTGACGGCAGATCACTCGCGCTCGAAGCGGCGCATATCAAATGGCACCAGGCTTCAGGCCCCTCGGAAGCGCGCAATGGGCTTTCCCTGTGCGCGTTGCACCACAATCTCTTCGACAGAGGTGCCTTCACCTTGCTACCGCAAGAACTCAAGATCATAGTGGCGGAAGATCTATCCGACACGGATCCGGGGTTCACTGATGCGCTGGGCCAGTTTCATGAAAAGCGGCTCAGTGTCATCCCCCGAGAAGATCAGGAGCGGCCCGCGCCGGAGTTTATTGCGTGGCATAGGAAACAGGTCTTCAAGTCGCGAATGCAACCAGACCCACTGTGACCGGGCAGCAACAAGACTCTGACAAACACCAGCCCCGGCAAGGCGCGCCTGCTCCACCACCCTGTCGCCCCACGCGCGCGGCACCACACCCTCCCCCACTCAAGCCGTAGCCCCGCCGTCCACACATACACCGAGCCGGTGATGCCTTTGGCATGTTCTAATCAAGTCCATCCGTGGACTTGATCAGATTCGCAAATCACCGGCTGCGGCAGGTCGGCATACTCGCCATCCCCTCGCTTGGGGAGATCAATTTTCTGCGACAGGCTCGGATTGCGCAAAAACTCCAGATAGAACCTGTCTCCCACCCCGGGCTGGCCATCGTGCCTCAGGTGTCTCCTGTATTCAGCCTGAATCTCGCCCGCCGCATCAACAACCACACAGGCTTCTTCGTCAAGAAAGCGGCGCAGGAATTCGACTGCCGCACTACGACATTTACGGGAAAGCGGTCGCTCCCAATCACTTCGCCCGTTCGCCACGACGGGAACATTGGTATCGATAATCCATTTCCGCTTACCCTTCGGCATAGTTCGGGCGTTTCAGGCGAGCCGATTCCGCGCTCGCCGCTTCTCCGAAGGCATCGCCCATGAACTTGTTCGGCCAGTTTCCGATGTGGCCAAACAGGTCGAGCTCGAGGCGTTCCAACTTCGAGGCCCGGCCCTGCGTATCGCAGAAGTAGAGCGCGACTTCATCCGCCTTGATGCGCTCTTCCGCTACCCGGCGCTGGAGGCGAAGGAGAAGCTGCTCCGAGTGGCTCTCCAGAACAACCTGCACCTTGCGATGCAGCGCTACATTGACGATGACATCGGCAAGCTGCGCTTGCGCCAGCGGATGGAGATGAATTTCCGGCTGCTCGAGCAGCACCGTCGAGCCTTTTGGCACGTAATGCAGCAGGGTAATCACGGGCAGCACTTGCGACACGCCGAAGCCGACATCAGTCAGCATCACCTCGGAGGCGTTTGCATGCGCTTTCACCTTCACTTGCCAGCGGCTGGACCCGGGAGCTATCTCGACTACTCGAAACTGCTCAATCACGCCAAGTTCACGCAGCCAGTGCGCGATGACCTCTGCAAATGGCTTGTATGTCCCCTTCCACCTGAGGTTCTGCTTCTCGCCCGCTGCTTGCGCTGCGATGATGGCATCTACGGTCCGCTCGCCTTTTGCACCCACATCCACAGGACGCGAGCGAGCCCACAGGTAGTCTCGCCTGGGGTGTTCACGAAGCGGACCGAGATAGTGCAGCTGATCGAACTCTTGGTATGTTCTGATCAAGTCCATCCATGGACTTGATCAGACTCGCAAATCAGAAGTGCGATTCTGATTTGCTCGCAGATTCAATGCCTTACGGCACTGAATCTGGCGGCACATCCATGTGCCGCACGGGAAACTCTGTTATTCAGAGTTTCCCTGCTCCACTGCTGCTTCAAGGTCGGCAAGGAAGCCCGCATTCTGGTAGTAATTCCTGACCTGCTCAGGGAAGCGGTACGCCTTCGCAGAATGCCGCAGAGGCCACGCTCGCCCGCGCGTTCGCATAAACGAAAAGTCGGAGTGCGGGATTGACGCAGTCAATTCGAACTTGGCGGGGTCCTTGTCGTGAGGCGATAGCGAAAACTCGGCTTTGTCCGCCACATACGCCAGAGACCGACAGCGAAACGCCGACTGAGCAATGCCGACCTTTGCCCGAACACCAAAATGCTTCGAATCGACAAGTTTCTGTGACCCCGGGCTGCTCGGGTCTTTAATCCCGAGATTCGCATCTCGCTTGAAATTCAGAGCGAAGGAGATGGCGCACTCTTCGTCATGTGCGTGAACGACATCCGCGACGGTACCCAACTCAACCAGTGGACCGTTCAAGTCCAGCGTAGCGGCGCGGTCTGTTGACTCCTTCGTCTGCTTGAGCAGGAGCAGAAACTGAATCAGGCTGGACTTGCCTGACGAGTTGCGTCCGAAAAATCCGGTAATGCGCCCGAAATCGATTTCGGCACACCGCCAACTCTTGAAGTTGTGAAGGTCGAGTCGCTCAAGCATGATTGCGGGAGTATCGGGAGACCAAGGGTTCTTGCCTGCATCTTATCGAATGCTTCGCCCTCACCGCCAATCCTTGTGCTCGTTCACTAGATCTGAGACTGAGAGGCGAGCGAGGGAAAGGAGGAAAGATACTCGACGGGGGTTTTCCAGTCGAGGGCCATATGAGGTCGGATGTTGTTGTAGAAGTATTGGTACTTGGCGAGCGCAGGGGCGACTTCGGCGACGGTGAGTTCGCCGCCGAATCCGCCCCAGAATTCGATACGAGAAGTGTCGTTGGCGCGTTCGACACAGCCGTTGAGTTCAGGGCACCGTGGCGGGAGGACGAAGAGCGGGAGTTTGTTGTGTTGGCAGGCTCGTTCGAACTCGGCCATGAACTCGGAGCCGCCATCGACCTGAAGGGATTTGATCCACGAGTAGTCATCGAGCAGGGCGTTGAGGAAGCGGCAAGCGTTGTAAGCGGTGGCGCACGTGAAGACGCGGCAGAACATGATCTTGGTACTTGGGCAGACGGCGCGGAACTCCTTGAGTGTTTTGCCGTCGCGGGAGATGGACATGTGGTCGACCTGGACGAGTTGGCCGGGTGTAGAGGAGCGCATACCGGAGGGGAGGCGTTTGGCGTGGCCGTGGGCGAAGTTGCGTCGCTTCTTGGGTTTGGTACGACCGCGGAGGAAGACGCAGGGGCGTATATGGCCGAGTGCAATGCCTTTCTCCAAGATGCGCCCGATAGTGGACTCGCTCAGGAGGGTGCCTTGACGGGCGAGCATGATGTGCAGCCTGGCCTTTCCCATGAAAGGGAACTTGCGACGCATGTTCCAGACTGCCCAGGCGGTATCGCGTGTCCATTCGTGTCCCCGGGACGAGCGCGGCTTCCTGCTCTTTGCGGCGAGCGCGCGGACTCCGCCATCCTGGTAGCGTTTCTTCCAGCGGTAGAGAGTTGCCCTTGACCAGCCGATAGCATCAAGTGCGGTGGCCTCGGAGCAGCCTTCGGAGCGCAATCGGAGGTACATCTTGATTTTCCGGAGTCGGTCGAACGCATCCGGGGGCGTGACTTCGTCAACCTGGATGGCGCGGTAGGAGATGTGTCTCTTGGAGTAAAATTGCATCGTTCGGTACCCTTTCGGTTGTAAAAAAGAAGTCAGGGTATCCGAACCGCCGCCCGGATGCTGCGCGTGCGTGGCATCCGGGGGTACCGGCGCAGATGAATCGCGGATGATCGCCCCTTATTGGACAGGATCGTTCAAGGTGTCCTCCCGGGTCGAGATGAGGTGTGGTGTGGGTCAGGGCTCGAGAATCAGGTGACGCAGAGTGATGGACTTGGGCCGGGTACTCTTGCCGAGGGGCTGTGTGAAGTCAGGAAGGAGTTCCTGTTGCCGGGAACGCTGCGGGGGGCGGCGAGTCAACCCGCTGCGCGGGTTCTCCGCTCCGCTTCGATCCTGCGGATGACACGCCGCCCCCCGCAGCGCAGAGGCTGGTCATGGCCGGAAGCGAACTTCCGGCCATGAATGACCGGCGTACAACTGCCAGTTCCCAGGGCACTCCCTGAAAGAAATCAATCAACCCTTACCCAGGCTCCGGTAGTCTCACATCTGTTTGGACTAGTACAATCCTGCTCGACCACTCCCTCCCCCACTCAAGCCGTAGCCCCGCCGTCCACGCAATACACCGAGCCGGTGATGAAATGGCTGTCGTCGCTCGCCAGGAACAGCATGAGCCGCGCCACCTCGTCAGACTCGGCGTAGCGCCCCATGGGAATCATGGATGTCATCTGCTGCTTCACGAGGGCTGCGTTGCCCGGTGCGGCGCGCTCCTCGATGCTGCGCATCATGCGCGTCTCCACAGGTGACGGATTAACCGTATTGACGCGGATGTTCATACCCGCACATTCCAGCGCAGCCGAGCGCATCAGACCAATCACCGCGTGCTTGCTTGCGGTATAGGCGGAAAAGTTCGCCGTCCCCTGCAATCCGGCAATGCTGGAAGTGATGATGATACTCCCGCCACCACGCTTCCGAATGGCCGGAATAGCCGCCTTGAGGGCAAGGAACGGCCCCTTCAGGTTGACCGCCATGACCTGATCGAACTGGCGCTCGTCATAATCCACGATGCTGCATACATCACCCTCGATGCCGGCGTTGGCGACCAGAATGTCCACGCCACCGTATCGATCTGTCGCCTCGGCGATCATCGCCTCGTTATCCGCAAGGCTGGTCACATCAGCGACCATCGAACTCACGCGCTGCACATCCATATCGCTGCACACCCGGCTGAGAAGATCGGCATCGAGATCAACCAGCAACACCCTGGCACCCTCGTTCAGGAACAGGCGCGCCGCGGCTTCGCCGATAGCCCCGCCGCCACCGGTGATGACTGCCACCTTCTGCTCGAGTTTTCCGTTCATGATCCTGTCCTTGCAATTGATCTTGTGAAGCCATCCACCAGCGAGTAGAGCGCAGGCACGAGAAAGAGGGTCACCATGGAAGTGAACACCAACCCCCAGCCGATAGCCACGGACATGGGGCTCATAAGCGCATCGTACCCGCCAATGCCATAGGCCGTCGGCATGACACCGCCGAGGGTGGTCAGCGTGGTGACCAGAATCGGGCGCAGGCGCTGCATCATGGCCTCCACCGCCAGGCTGCGACGCTCGCTGCCAGCAGATCAGCCAACGAGTTCAGGCTCACTTTCCAATTGGAATAACAGAGTTTCCCGTACACTGACAGCCCAGCGTACGCAATCGAAGCCGAAGCGAACCATCTGATGAGAACACTGTCGCCCCTGTTCGGCCTCCCCTGGCTGTTGTTCTTGCTCGCCCCACACGCCAATGCCGTGATCAGCGAAGCACCCTGGTGCGGCGACGAGGGGGTGTGGATTCAGGTGTTGCGCTCAGGGGCTGTGCGCTATGTCGAGACATCGGTAGCGAGCAGCTATCTGGTGTGGGTCGATAACCAGGCGAAGCTGCTCGTGGATGCCGGACAGGGTTCCGCCGTCAGGTTTGACGAAGCCGATGCCAGCATTGACGATCTTGATGCTATTGCAATCACGCATCTCGACCGCGAGAACACATCGGATCTGTGGGCTTTTCTGCGCAGCAGCAGCGAGGACAAGCGACTCACCCTCATGGGTCCGTTCGCGGAAGACGAGGCCTTTCTGGAGTATTTTGCCGGCCTCGAACTGGCATCGCAAACCCCGACAGTGCACAGTATCAGCGCCGAGGGCAGACGGCGCTGGGCGCGTTATGGAAACGAAACGCTGCGCGCCGCCGCCATCCCGGTTGATCATGGCGAAGAGCGCGGGCTCGCCTGGCGCATCACCATTGGCGAACAATCCATCACCTTCACCGGCGATTTCAGTAATCAGAAGGATGTCATGGCCGAATTCGCCCAAGGGTCAGACGCGCTGGTGGCCAACCTCGGTGTCCCGGAAACCGCTCGCGGGGCTTCTCGCAACGCCTCCGCGAGGCCATCGCAAATCGGCCACATTGCCGCCGAAGCCGATGTGCGCATGCTTATTCTGGGTGCCCGCGGTGCCCACACGCGCGGCCGGGAATTGCAAACCCTGCAAGCTATCGAGGCGGGCTACACGGGCCCGGTGATGCTCGCCGAAGATCTGGAGTGCTGGGGGCTGTGAGGCTCGCTTGACGAACCCTCGCATGACCCGGAAACAATGGAGACAGGCATGACCCCGAGCCAGGCGCTGGCACGCGAGGCCATCAGACACACCATGTCCATCTACAACACCGAGGGCGACAGAGGTCGCCTCGAAGGCCTGGCCTCTGCCTTCGTTGAAGATGGCGTACTTGAAACGCCCACCGGCGTGTTCGAGGGCCGTGTCGCTATCGTCGAGGCATTGCGTGGCGGCATAGCGCAGCGCGCCAGAGACCCGGCCCGGAGGACAGGATTCGTGCGACACCACCTGACCACCAGCCGTATCGAATTCGTCTCCGCAAGCGAAGCCCGGTGCTGGACCTACTTCATCGTTTATACCGCGGTGGGGCCCGACCATATGGGTACCTATATCGACCACTTCACAAAGAGCGGTGTGCACTGGCTCATCGCCAGAAGACGGATCAAACTGCACTGGAAGAATGAGGCATCTCCGTTACTGGACAGCTTGGTACAATCGGCTAATATCAGCTAAATGATTTAGCTTTTTCGAGGCCCACATCATGTATGCAGCAGGCCCCCTGGATTTCGATTTGAGCGAGGAGCAGCGGCTGTTCGCCGACTCGACGCGCAGGTTTCTGGCGGATGAATGCAACTTGAACGAGGTACGTGCGCTGGCCGAAACCGACGCGGGCTTTGATGCCGACTGGTGGCAGCGGGCGGCCGAACTCGGCTGGATTTCACTGTTGGTCGATGAGGATGTCGGCGGTCCGGGACTTGGCGATGAGGGGGTCCTCTATCTGGGGTTGGTTGCTGAAGAGATGGGACGCATGGTGTCCCCGGGGCCCTTGCTGCCCTGTAGCCTGGTTGCATCCACCCTGTCGCGCTCGGGCAATCCGAAGCAGAGAACCGAGATACTCCCGGCGCTGGTATCAGGGGAAGCGACAGCGAGCTGGTGCTTTGCCGAAGGTGGGCAGGCCTGGAGCGCCGATTCGGTGATGATGGAGGCTGAACGGATACCGGGGGGCTATCGCCTGTGCGGTGCCAAATGGCCAGTGGAAGCGGCTGCCGAAGCGCGATATCTACTCCTGACGGCGCGCTGCGATGGACAGCTCACACAGTTCCTGCTCGCGGCCGACACGCCGGGAGTGATTGTCGAGCCATTGACAAGCCTGGACCTGGTGCGCCGCTTCGCACGAATTCGATTCGATGGAGTAGAAGTGGACGACACATGCCTGGTGGGCGCTGAGGGCGATACAGCCGATGATGTCGAGCGTCAACTCCGGATCGGCCTTGGCGTGTCCTGTGCGGAGAGTGTCGGTGCAGTGGCTCGGGTGTTCGAGTTCACCCTGCAGTGGGCGTTCGAACGCTACTCCTTTGGGCGTCCGCTGGCATCCTATCAAGCCCTCAAACATCGCTTTGCGGATATGAAAACCTGGCTTGAAGGCTGCCAGGCAACCACTTCGGCGGCACTGCGCGCCATTGCTGAACAGGCTGAAGACAGCGCCTGTCTGGCTCGCGTGGCGAAAGCGTTCATCGGAGACTATGCGCCCGAGATACTGCAGGAGTGTGTGCAGATGCATGGTGGTATCGGTGTCACCTGGGACCACGACATACACCTGTATCTACGCCGCGTGACCTGCAATCGAGCCATCCTCGGTGCGCCACACGAGCAGCGCAAGAGCATTGCCAATCTGTTGAAATTCTGAAACTCCAGCGGAGGCACGAACATGGAATCACTGCAGGCATTTCGCCAACGGGCTCGCACCTGGCTGGCGGCCAACCTGCCTCGCCTGCCGGAAGATGCGCCGCCCTGGAACGCAATGAATGTCGAGGAAGACGATGCCACGCGCGCCAGGGTATTGCAGAAGAGGCTCTTCGAAGCGGGTTTTGCCGGCCTGTGCTTCCCCAGAGAATACGGCGGTCAGGGCCTGCCGCGTACCTATCAGAAGACGTTCACGGAAGAATCCCGCCCATACGAAATGCCGCTGCTGTTCAACACCCCTACCCTGACCATCATCGCGCCCACTATTCTCGATTCGGGCTCCGAGGCGCAGAAACGTGAGCATCTGTCGGCCATGATTCGCGGCGATGAATTGTGGGTGCAGTTCATGTCCGAACCCTCGGGCGGCTCGGACCTGGCCGGGGTCATCACCTCCGCCCGCTTTGATGGCACCAACTACCTCTTGAACGGCTCCAAGATATGGAGTTCCTACGCCTACTTCTCGGATTACGCCATCTGCCTGGCACGCACGGACTGGGACGCAATCAAGCATCGGGGACTCACCATGTTCATGCTCGGGATTCACCAGCCCGGCGTGACTGTGAAACGTATTCGACAGTCCGATGGGGCCGTTGAGTTCTGTCAGGAATTCTTCGAGGATGTGCCGGTTGCGCCGGAGCAGGTGATTGGCAAGGTCAACGACGGCTGGAGCGTCGCTCAGCGCCTCCTGTTCCACGAGCGCAGCGCCACCGGCGGCTCTTCGCCTTACGCGAGCGGTGCCGCGAATCGTCGGCGTGAATCCATTGACGACCTGATCGATCTGGCGCGATCACGCGGATGCCTGAACGACCCCGAGGAGTCTGCGCGACAGGAAGTAACAGGGTCGGTTCGAGGAGCCATCTGGAACAAGGTTGCGTTCCTGTGCTTGGGGACCCTGAGTTCATCCCCGGGATTTTCGGTTCATATCACCCTTGAAAGTCCCAGAACACCCGTATCCAAGCTGAAAAGGCCGCTGTGAGGCCGAATCTGGCGTTATCTCGCCGTCGCGAACTTCTGCATTCGCTTGATATTCAACGCCAGACATACCAAGTCCCACTCCCCGCGAGCCTTCTGCAGACCACGCACACTGAATCGCCGGAAACCCAGGACCTCTTTTACCCATCCAATGGGGGCCTCCGACAGCCACTTGCGTTCCGCGTATCGGGCACGACCTGCCTCGGTCGCCAGCTTCTTTACCATGCGCGCCTTGCACGGATGCTTCTTCGCATCCACCGATGCCGCCCGGCGACCCTCACGACCAACCGCCACATACCCATCAACTCCCAATCTCTCAAGCTTCTCCAACTCCGACTCAGCGCAGTAGCCCGCGTCCGCCAGCACCCTTTCCGCCCGAACACCCTGCGTCAATTCCACATCCTCAATCAGCGGCACCAAGCATCCCTGATCGCTCCCATTCGCTGTCACCTCAGCCGATACGATCAACTGATTGCCCCCTTCTACCGCCGCCTGCGCGTTGTAGCACTGCTGAAACCCTTCCGAAGATGTCTTCATGATCCGGCTCTCCGAATCCGTGAAGTTGTCCTGCGCCTTCCCGTCCGGTTCTCCATATTCACGAGCATACGGCCGACCGCCCCGTGGATTGCGCTTCTCCCCAGGAACTCGACCGCGCGCATCGTCCGCCTCCCGTGCCCGTGCCTCAAGACGCGCCTTCGCCAACTCAATCGCCGACAGACGCGCCTCCCGCCGACGCAACTCTTCCGGTAACTCGTCGCCACGCACATCCTCACCATACGCTTCGTCCTCCTGCTCGTCCGTCGCCATCGCACACGCAAGCAACGCTCCTATCTCGGACTGCAAACGCTTCTTCTCCTGCTTCATCCGCTCATACGTCATCGCCTTGCGCTTCGAAGCATTCGCACGTACCTTCGTACCGTCAATCGACAGCTTCCCCAAGTTCACCACACCCAACTCCGCCGCCAATCGCACCACATCAACAAATACCCGCTTGAAATCAGATAAATGTCGACGCCGAAACTCGCATATCGTCCGGTGACTCGGCCTGTTGTCGCACGCCAACACTCGAAACGCTACATCCTCTTCCACCTTCCTCGCTATCTTCCGCGACGAAAATACCCCTGTCGCGTACCCGTATATCAATAGCTTCAACATCATCCGCGGATCGTACGGCGACCTGCGACGACCATCTCCCTCATACGGCGCGTAAAACGCCGCCAAATCCAAACTGTCAACCAGATCGCTCACATGCGCCGACAGGTGCCCTTCCGGAAGCCATTCCCTCATGTCCGGCGGAAGCAATATCCCCTGCTCCGGCTGGTACCGGCGAAATGTTGTAGGCATCTATTCAACCCCATAGTTCCCAATATCCCTATTATCTCAAACCCGTTTCTACGGCGCAGACTCCGAGGTGCGTGCACTCCTGGCTGACATGCATGTATTGCAGACCGTCAAGGCACAGATGGTGCACCGGGTGGTAAGGGGCATCGCTTGTGAGGCACTGCCAACCACTGCCAGTGCACTGTTGTGCCTGTTCAGCGCGACAGGCGCGGTACGCCGCAGCACTGTCGCCCTGCAGATTGCCGACACCGATGCCGTGGCCTGGGATGCGCGCGAGTCGGACGGCGAAACGGGCAAGGCGTACATCTTTCGTCAGGCTTCCTGCCTCGGTGGCGGCAGCACGGAGATGCAACGCAACATCATCAGCGAGCGGGTACTGGGCATGCCGCGCGAATCGGCTGCCGACCGCGGAATTCCTTTCAAGGATGTGCGACAGGTCGCGCCCGCGACCAGCAGATAACCTCCCTATCCGCTACCAAAGCGCTTCGACAGGGTGGCACCCCACATGCGCGGCTCCATGGTGATGCCCGTCTGCACATTGCCCGCATTGACCGGTGAGACCCCGATAAGCTGATATTCCTCGTCCGTCAGGTTGGTTGACCAAGTATGTTCTGATCAAGTCCATCCGTGGACTTGATCATATTCGCAAATCAGAAGGGCGCTTCAGCGGGCACTTCCTTGTGCCCGCCCCTGCGCGCGGCTCCGCCGTGCATTTTTGCTGTCCTGCAAAAATGTCAGCGGGCACTTCCTTGTGCCCGCCCCTGCGCGCGGCTCCGCCGTGCATTTTTGCTGTCCTGCAAAAATGTCAGCGGGCACTTCCTTGTGCCCGCCCCTGCGCGCGGCTCCGCCGTGCATTTTTGCTGTCCTGCAAAAATGTCAGCGGGCACTTCCTTGTGCCCGCCCCTTCGGACGGCTGCGCCGTGCATTTTTGCTGTCCTGCAAAAATGTCAGCGGGCACATCCTTGTGCCGCACGGGAAACTCTGTTATTCAGAGTTTCCCTGGTCCAAACAGATGTGAGACTACCGGAGCCTGAGTAAGGATTGATTGAAGGCGGGGTAGCGGATTGGAGTGCTGGGGAGAGGTTGGAACGAGGGCCGGTCGCGGGTAGATGAGAAAGGCTCTCAACAAGGGTGTGCTGCGGACAGGGGTGCCGCGTCCAAGGGCTGGCAGGGGACGGGTTCGAGCGGTTGGGAGTTGGCGCAGCGCTATCCGGTGCCTGCAAACGGGACCGGGCGCACGAGCGAGCGCATCCGCTCGTTTCGCCCCTCGACCACGGCGGCGACCGCCAGCGCCATCATCACCGCGAGCGCCAGCCCCATCCGTGTCTTCATCTTGGCCAGAACGCGGATGAAATGCACCTCGAAGCCGAAGCTGTGGTCCAGGCGCGCGTTGATCCGCTCCAGTGCCGAGCGTCGGTTGTAGCCGCGTCGCCAAGCGGGCGAGCCCCAGAGCGTGGGGGTGAAGATGCGCCGGTTCGCGCGCTCGAGATCGATACGCACAATGCGCCCGAAGTCGCCCCCCTTCGAGCCGGACTGCGAAAGGCACACCGACCGGCCCTCGCACTTCAGGTCGCAAGCCACCACCAGACACCGATACTTCAGCGTCCCCCGGTCCGATTCGAACCCTTGGAACGCCATCGGGCGCTCCGTCCCTGTCGCCGGACAACGGTACAACACCTCGCCCCGCTCGCTGTACAGGATGTTGTCCGTCCACTCGGGGTCCAGGCTGTGCAGGGTCGGCTGTGCAGGAGCGTGGTCTGGATGCGGCCGAATCCCGTGCTCGTCCCATAACGCCTGCTCCAACGCTCCGCCGTCATAGACCCGTCCGTGCTGAAGCCCCGGCACCGCTGCGCCAGATCCGGCCCAGCCTCGAACAACTCCGCCAGCAGCTTTCCCACCACCGGCTGCTCCGAAGCCGATGCCCGCGTCACCGCAAAGGCCACCGGCAACTCATAGCGGGTGTCCGCAATCAGATGCAGGCCGTATAGCCAAACCAACTCTTGACCTGCTTCCAGGCGCGCCCCTGCTTGTCCACGCCCCGCGTTTCGTGCTTGCCCCAATCCGCGTCCGGATCCGAACCCTCACCCCCGGCATCGTGGTTGGCCTGCCCGGTGGAATGGCTCGCCACCGCCCTGCCGTCGCACTCCAGATGCACTCGGCTCCAACTCGGCATTGACACCAGCCTACCGGGAGCACTTCAGAGTACGCTCAGCAGAACATTGGCAAGAATGGAGCCACGGTCTGGAACAAACTGGCCACCACCTGCCTCCGCCAGTGCTTTCAGGTACTTCTCGGATGCCGGGTTACCCCGAACATGCACTGTCGAAATGCGGTGTCCTTCCTTGGCAGCGTAAGCCCTGGCCAACGCCCAGGATGCCTCGGCTTCGTCGTCATAAGCATAGGCATCGGTAATCACGACCAGAATACGGCTGACTGCTTGCTGCCGAAATCGGGATGCAACGGCGGTCTGCAGGCCACTCAGAATGGCCTCCGGTAGGTCCGTATTCGGCCCGCGGGCATCGTTGACCGACAGATTCCTCAGAAAACGCTGCAAATCCCGCATCGCAGTCTCGTCACCTGTGACCTGTCGCAGCGGATGATTGCGCACAACCGGCGTTTGCAGGCGGTCATTGACCGTGACGACACCTATCCCCAGAGACGGCATGAGGCGTTCGAGAACCTCTGCCATCACATGCAATTCACGTTTGAGCGCCTCAAGTTCGACCCCCATGCTGCCGGTGGTGTCGAGTATGAAAACCAGGTCGGTATCGGGCAGTGGCGTTTCCGGCATAACGGGCGGCACTGAGGTCGGCTCGGGCGTGGAAGGCGATGGCGGTTCTGGCGACGGTTGGGGTTCCGGGCAGACTGGACAATCCGGACAGACATGTTCCGGGCATGACAATGGGTCAAGGCAGACTGGACAAACCGGGCAAGCAGCCTGCTCCGGGCATGGCTTGGGTTCCGGGCAAGGCGGGTGTTCCGGACAGGTCGGCAATTCGGCTGCCGGGCAAGGCGCCGGACACTCGGGCGCAGCAGGGCATACCGGGCATGCTGGCGTGGCCGGGCAGGGAGGTGGCGGCTCCGGACATCGGGGGGCTTCAGGACACGGGATGGGCTCCGGGCAGGCGGGTGTCGGTGAGTCATTGACGGCGCCTGGTTTCGTTGGCGAGACCGCTACCAGAACCATGAATACCACAGCAATGAGAATAAAGGCGCCCATTCCGGAGGCGAACAAATCAATGGCGGCCATCCCGATCGGCTCGCCTTCTCTGGCCGGGCGTTTCACGAACCCTCGGAGGCGCGCATCAAATCCGACGATGCCAGTGGCTGATTGCG
This sequence comes from Pseudomonadales bacterium, assembly GCA_965199815.1. Classification (GTDB taxonomy): domain Bacteria; phylum Pseudomonadota; class Gammaproteobacteria; order Pseudomonadales; family Azotimanducaceae; genus Azotimanducus. The sequence continues at coordinate 168,878 of CBDATE010000021.1, read as the reverse complement.
CAACCGGCTGACGAGGTTATCAAGGCAATACTGCCCCGTATCGTTCAGCGCCCGCTCCTCCCGGCTCGATGCAATATTGCTGAGGAAAACCAGTACCGCAGACAGCATCAGTCCCACCAAGGTGGTGTAGAAGGCAACGCCGAGGCCGCCGGTAAGCGCATTGATCCAACTCTCAAGCGCTTGCCGATCCTCGAGATCAGGCAAGGCGCCGGCCGTGGCCAGGGCCAGGCTGATTCCCACGACGGTGCCGATGAAACCCAGTGTGGGCAGCAGCCAGGTCAGGTAGCGCAACATGCTGTAGCGCAGCCCGATCTCGTGCTGAAAGTACTCGACGCTGGAGTCGAGTACGGCCTGCGCCTCACCCACCGAGCCCGTTGCCTGATACTGCACGATAATGCGATGCACCAAACGATGAAGATGTGAATCCTGACCAGCGCCATCCCGCTTGATGCGCTCATGCAGGTCTCGCAGCGCCTTCTCACCGAGCATGTCGATGGTGCGGCCCGCAAGTAGCCTCTTGTCGATCTGGCGACGCGCATCGTGTGCGCCGTACAGCCTCACTATCACTTCGCCGATGCCCAGAGCAAACATGAAGTGCATCAGATTTTGCACGGTCAGGGGATAGGGCAGCGCCTGGCTCTGCCGATCAAGCAGCAGGACGGCGGCGGTAGAAGTAGGCTCCAGCAGGAAACTCATCGCAGTCAGCGCCAAACCGGCGACCAGTATGCTGACCAGCGCTGCAACAACACGCAGGTCGTCCGGGTTGATCCGGCTGAGGTCGAACCCTGCCTTGCTCATTCGCGGCGTTCCATGCACGCGGAACGCCGATGCCAGGCCTCATCGATAAAGCGTCCCGCCGGATAGGTCTCGATGTAGCGACGCAGCTCGGATTCTTCGCAACTGTCCTTGACCGCAAACCACAGAAGACCCTCGGCATCGTCCGGCAGGGGGTCGAATTCAGGCTCCGGATCCACAGGTGACCCGTCCGGCTCACCCGCTTGCGCCGACACAGCCGCCCCAACAGGGCCCGGGGTCGGTGCCGCTACGGCAGCGAGCTCGGACTCCAATACATCAATCTCCGTCTGCAGGCGAGTCGTTTCGACATGCCCCGGGAATAGCCTGATCATCCTGCCAAGCAGTCGTCTGGCAGCAGCAGGGTCGCCTTCGCGGATCGCTGCGCGCGTCAACACGGCATATCGGTCCGCCACTCGGGCCAACCCCGACAGAGCGCTCGTATTGCCCGGTTCCAGCGCGAGAACCTGCTGAAAGGTATCGACTGCGTTGTCGCCTGGCGGTGTGCTGAGTCGATCACGCCGAAGGTGACCTTCGCCGACCGTCAGAAGCCGACTGATTTCTTCGGTCCGATTGCGTTCTCCCTGGTATTGGGCCATCTGGTCGCGCAATCTGGCAAGTGTCGGGTCATCCGCCCATTCGGTCTCTATTGACGCTGTATCCAGCAGTGCTTGCGCACGTACGAGCTCGCCGGCGGCCAAGGCTTCCGACGAAGCGCTCGACAGGATTTCCCGAACATCTCTGTGCAGGGCGAGCAAATCGTTGTCTGCCGGGGCTATGTCCAGCGCCGTACGCAGTTGCTCCAGTACAGTACGCAACTCGCGATTGTCCGGGACGCTGTCATCCAAACTGCTCGTCACGCCCAGAATCCGCTCTGCGATATCCGTGCTCAACGACTGAATGGCAAGCGCGTCCGACAGGGTCTGGTGAAGAACGCCCTCCTCGCTGAACTTTGATTGCATTGGCCAAGCCGTGCGGGCCACCGCCAGCATCGACTGTGCAGCGTCGAACGCTTTGTCCTTGATGCTCAACGCGATCTGGGTCTCGGCGCGTTGTTGCAGGAGCGCTGTCGCCCGCCTCACCGACTCGTTTTCCGGCGAAAGTTCCATCGCGTCGGCAACAGCAGCGATAGCCGATTCCAGATCGTCTGTCGTCAGCTCGTTCGCGGGCATCGCCGCCAGCGCGCCTTCCGCCAATTCACTTGCCAACGCATCTGGGTCAGGAACCTGAGCCATGATGATCAGGAGCACGAAAATCGCACCGAGGACACCTACGGAGATCCATCTGACAGTCTTGCGCCGCCGCCGTGGCGGCTTGAAGCTCGGCTCCGTAGCCACGTAAGGAGCATCGTCGGTCGGCCCGGCACCGGTCATTCCCGACTCCGGAATTCGATGTTGCCATGACGGCGCTGGCTGTTTCCGATGTGCATGGAGATTCAGAACAGCGTGACAGACTGTATATGTTCCGGAATGCGCCGCACCACGGAGCTTGCCTGCTCTTCGTCAACCATGATTTCCACCGTGCCAGCCAGGCCGCTGTGCCCATCCCGGCCGGTATGGCCGATATTCCCTTCATTGCCATAGGAACCGATTTCAGGCGGAACTTGATCCTTGGAAATCTCGGCGCTTTGCCATTGCCCGGATGAACCCGGAATACCAGGCTGACCGGCAACGCCTTCGGTGCCCCCGCTGCCACCCGGACCGCCCTGGCTGTCCAACACGAAAACCTGCTCGAGATCGTGGCTGGACAGGATCACCGTAATCGCACCGCCATTGCCGCCATCTCCACCATCGCCACCGCTTCCAGCGTTCCCGCCATCGCCTCCGCCACCTGAAAAGTAGCCTTCTCCTCCATCACCGCCAACGCCACCGTTACCGCCGACACCACCCGCGCCGCCCGATCCACCGCGGCTGACAATGCTCACCGGCGTACCCTGCAACTCGCGAATGAAATACTCGGCGGCCTGCCCCGGCACTCGCACTTCAAACAGGGCCAGCCGCGTACTGGCATCAAGTGTGCGCAATTCTCGAGCCACAATACGCAAGTTCGGGCCTGGGGAGCCGCGCGCGCCCGCTTGACCCGGTGTCCCATGCCCGCCCGCACGGCCGTCTCCGGCGCGCGCCATTTCGCGAGTGGTGCCGTTGCCTCGGGTGCCGGGCTGGCCGTCGCGGCCATCACGCCCGCCATAGCCGTCCTGGCCGGCGTAAGCCAGGGCATCCGTTTGCATCAGCGGCACAATGCCCAGGAAATCGGGTGAATACTCCTTGATCGTCGCGAGATCCGACCTCCCAGCATAGGTCAGGCGTAGCCCAAAGACCGCGCCCAGCATGGATTGGGCATCATCGGAGAAGGACACCCTGCCCTGCTCAGCATCATAGGCACCGTTTTCCACATCAATTCGAAGGCGGTCGGGCGGCAATCGGAATGTTTGCGCAGTGTGCGAACCGGGTTCCTTGCGATTCAGGGTCCAGGTACGCCCCGCAAGATCACGAACATTGACCTCGAGAGGAAGGATGTCGCCAGGTTTCAGCGAGGTCGCACTGCCCAGCGCACCCTCAATCGAGATGCCTGCCACGGCATTGGCAGGCGGACCATCAGTGATGGTCGGATCGTGTACAAACGCCAGGCTGCGTGTGATATCGGAACCAGGTCCGTAGGTCACCTCGATGGTGTATGCAGCTTGCGGATCCGGCTGCGCGACATATACAAAGTCAGTGTCCGCCGAGGGAATCAGGCCCTCGATCCGGGTCTCCAGCCGCTCGGTCGGCACCGGATAATCAGTCGAATTGGTTTCAAAGCGCCGCCCGCGCACACCTTCCACGAGCACTTGCAGCTCATAGGCAGCGCCAGGGATAAGGGACGACTGCTCCGGGATGATGTAGGGTTCGTCGCCGTCCCACCAGATCAGGCGGACCTCAATCTGGCTGACATCGTCCGGTTCCGGCCCCAGAATGCGCGCGAAATCCGCCTTGAATCGCTGCACCTGACGCGCACCGGACGCATGTTGGACCACAACCTCGTAGCCGGCCTCCGGCACTTCCCGAGGAACTTCGCTGAACCGGATTTCACCGGTATTCCTGTCCCAACTGCCCCCGGTAACCGTGACGGTGTATGCAGATGTGTCGTTCAGATCCTGACGCGAACCGTCGGTGGAGGTGGTAGAAACTTCTTGCAGCCTTGCCCGGGTTCCCGGCTTTATCAATCCGCCTTCAGATAGCGGGCGCTGTTCGGCATCGGCAAGACGGAAATCCAACCGTTCAACCTGAACGGTGGCGCAACCGGAAATCAGCAGAATCACAGCGACCAGACTGGCCCGATGTGCACCGAGTAGTGGCCTGAAAATCATGGAATCCCCCGGAAATTACTGTCGTCAAGAATAGTTGTTTCCACACCCGGATATCCTGACAAGCGATCCATCAACGGACCGACTCCGGGGAAAACAACTCTACCGGCGAGTATAACCCAAGATAGGGTCAGCGTTATTGAAGTAAGTCAATGCCTTGACCTCAGCCTTGGCATCCAACACGAACACGAATTCAATCCCTATCCCCCCCCCCCCCCCCCCCCCCCCAAGGCCACGACGGTTGCCGAGATAATCCTCCAGAGGCTCGTACAGACCCATCCGGTGGGTGGGAAACCAGGGGTCACCAATCCGTCACACGCCTCGTACTCGACGAAGGTCATATCGCTCATCTCGGCCGGATTTATGCCCGGATAGGGGCGGCCAAGCGGGCTCATCGCCTTCTGGTTTGACAGCAGATACCAGGTGCCCGGATCCTTGGTATGTTCTGATCAAGTCCATCCGTGGACTTGATCAGATTCGCAAATCAGAAGTACGCTACAGTGGGCACATCCATGTGCCCGCCCCTTCGGACGGCTGCGCCGTGCATTTTTGCTGTCCTGCAAAAATGTCAGCGGGCACATCCATGTGCCCGCCCCTTCGGACGGCTGCGCCGTGCATTTTTGCTGTCCTGCAAAAATGTCAGCGGGCACATCCATGTGCCCGCCCCTTCGGACGGCTGCGCCGTGCATTTTTGCTGTCCTGCAAAAATGTCAGCGGGCACATCCATGTGCCCGCCCCTTCGGACGGCTGCGCCGTGCATTTTTGCTGTCCTGCAAAAATGTCAGCGGGCACATCCATGTGCCCGCCCCTTCGGACGGCTGCGCCGTGCATTTTTGCTGTCCTGCAAAAATGTCAGCGGGCACATCCATGTGCCCGCCCCTTCGGACGGCTGCGCCGTGCATTTTTGCTGTCCTGCAAAAATGTCAGCGGGCACATCCATGTGCCCGCCCCTTCGGACGGCTGCGCCGTGCATTTTTGCTGTCCTGCAAAAATGTCAGCGGGCACATCCATGTGCCCGCCCCTTCGGACGGCTGCGCCGTGCATTTTTGCTGTCCTGCAAAAATGTCCTGATTTGCTCGCAGATTCAATGCCTTACGGCACTGAATCTGGCGGCACATCCGTGTGCCGCACGGGAAACTCTGTTATTCAGAGTTTCCCGTGTCGCCGGAAGCCCGCATGACAATCTGGTTGAAATCGTCGGATACGGACTCGGTCACCGGAACCTGATCCTCATTCAGGGCAGCGCGGATCGAGAATTCGTCGGTAATGAAGGGTTCGGTCTCGGCACCGTTGGAATCATCCACCGACAGGTCGAGATAGTAGAAGTCGGCCACACAGTCGGTGTTGCCGGTGGCACCGTTCAGGCGAAGCTCCTGGGAAAACTGCCTGGTGTCGGTGGTCAGGAAGAAGTGGAAAAAGGCTGCGGCGAGGCATCCGAATCTTCGGTGTAATCCCGCTTGACGGTGGAATAGTCCGTAATCGAGGTGAGCGTGAAGGGTTCGAAATCCCATTTGAAGGTGGCGTGGTGTAGCCGACTGTCTCCGGATCGTTGAAGCCAGCCCGGTCGTAATCCCGGCATAGGGGTCGCCGTCGTTGTCGATGTATCCGAGTACAGCGTTGACCTCGTCGGGTGTTGCGACACCGTGTGTGTTGGCCGTGACATGCTCGAAGAAGCCAGTGTCCATGTCCTGACCGGAAAGCCGTGCGCTCAACAGCATGGATGCCGTATCCGTTGGCTCCCACAGCAACTGCGGGCGGCCGACCCAGTCATTGGCGTTGTTCAGGCGCTGATCCGGAAGCCGGTTCCGGACGTAACCATCGTTGTTGTGCGTGGCCATGGACAGGCGAACCGACACCGTATCGGTCAGAGGCCCGCCGATAGCGCATTCGAACTTGACCTGCTCGTAACGGCCCATGGTGAACTGCGCGTAGCCATCTACTTGATCCGCAGACGGCTTCACGGTCACGAAATGGGCCAAGCCGCCACCTGCCTCGGTGGCGGCAGCACGGAGATGCAACGCAACATCATCAGCGAGCGGGTGCTGGGCATGCCGCGCGAATCGGCTGCCGACCGCGGAATTCCTTTCAAGGATGTGCGACAGGTCGCGCCCGCGACCAGCAGATAACCTCCCTATCCGCTACCAAAGCGCTTCGACAGGGTGGCACCCCACATGCGCGGCTCCATGGTGATGCCCGTCTGCACATTGCCCGCATTGACCGGTGAGACTCCGATAAGCTGATATTCCTCGTCCGTCAGGTTGGTTGACCAGAGAGCGAGGCTCAGGTCCCATTGCGGCAGATCGTAGTCAATGCGTACATTCAGCAGGCCGACGGAGCCGAAGATCTCGTCGCGCACCTCCTGTGACACCTGATGATCGGTGAGTCGGACAGGCGCTGTGTTGTCATCGCGCCAGGAGTAGGTCAGTTGAATGCCGAGGTCTCCCGCACCGACCGGCGCTTCCCAGCGCCCGCCGACTGAATAGGCCCATTCGGGATAGCTCCCCGCAATGTTGCCGAGCGATTCACCCGCGGCATCATAGGTGATCTGGTCGAAGCCAGGCTGTTGGCAAATGGGATTCCAGGGCATGCCAGTGGCAGGGTTGGTGGTGCAATTCTCCACCCGCGCCCCGATGAACTCGGCATACTCGCCCTGGAACCAGGCCAGTGTGCCGAACAGGCTGAGCCTGTCGAGCAACTCGATGCGCACTTCCGCCTCAAAGCCTTCGATTTCCGCTTCACCGGCATTCTGGGTGAGGGTGGACGGCCCCGGGATGATGACCGTTTCCTGCTTGTTGGTGTAGTCGGTCACGTAATACGCCAGGTTGGTGCGCAATCGCCTGTCGAACCAGTCCGCTTTCAATCCGATCTCCCAATCGGTAGCTTCCTCGGGCTCGAAGGGAGGTCTTACTGCGGCACGGATGTCGAAACCGCCGCCACGGAAGCCTTTCGCCGATTTGATGTATACCAGAACATCCTCGCTGGCTTGCCAGTCAAGGCTGAGCAACCATGACCAGCCGTCGTACTCTTCCGATCGCTCGGGCAGCGAACACACCGCCAAACGCCGGTCGATTGGCGCAATGGTAGCCGTCGGGCTCAGGCTTGATGGAGGAGAACCACACGTCCAGAGCAACCCGAGAGGACCATTGGCACCGGTCACGGGGTTGCGGTCGGGATCAATCAGCGTGGCGTGAGCAGTGACCATCTCCTTTTTCTCTTCCGTATAACGCCCACCGGCGGTCAGGTTCAGGCGCTCACTGAGGGCGTACGTCGCCTGGCTGAACAGCGCCCAGCTTTGCTGGTTGTACAGCGGCGCACTGAAGGTAAAGAAATACGGTGTGCCATTGATGGGACCAAGGTTCTGCGAAAGGTTGACAAAGTCGCGGTCGGCACCCTCATCGTCACTGTAGAAGGCTCCGCTCAACCAGTCGAGACGACCGTCAAAAGCCACGCCGCTCAGGTTGAACTCCTGAGTGAACAGCTCGTATTCCTGGTGTGGCTCCCGGTCCGGGAAGTTCGGGTCGCCAGTAACAATCGACTTGAAATCCGCTCCGGAGTAGTTGGTGAGATGCGTGTGCTCGAAGCTGCGATAGCCGGTGATGGATTTCAACGAGAGTGAATCGCTGATATCCCATTCGAGGGTGGCACCCAGGCTCCAGGCATCTGTGTCATCAAAGTGATCGAGATCACTGAAGTTCGTGTAAATATCCTTACGACCCTGACGCGCCCGCCTTTGCAGGAACGCCAACCCGCAGGACACATCCAGAGGAGCACACCCGGATGCCGACACGAAGGTGGCATCCGTACTGGTCAGAAAGGAACCGGGATCTGCAGGATTGACATAGGCATCCAAAGGCACGAGCAACGTGCCGTTCTCGCGCTCTTTCAGCCAGTCCGAGACCAGCATGACGCGCAGGGTGTCGAAATCAAGCCTGAGACTGCCACGAAAGTAGTCTTCGTTGCGGTCACCGCCGAGCTTCTGTCCGGTCACTGCCGATTCGCCAAATCCATCGCGATTGTTCTTGCGATAGGCGAGCCTCACTGCCGCCCGGTCTTCAATGAGCGGGATGTTCACTGCGCCACGGTAATTCAGGGTGCCGTAATCGCCGGCATCCGCTTCCAGGAAGCCGTGTACACCGTCGTAATCCGCCTTGCGTGTGATGATGTTGATGGCACCGCCGGTCGTGTTTTGCCCAAACAGGGTGCCTTGCGGGCCCTTCAGGACCTCGATGCGCTCCATGTCGAAAAAGGATGACTGCATACCGGTGTTATGCGGGTTGACGACACCGTCGATATACACGCCAACCGCCGGAGTGTTACTGACCTGTTGACCACTGCCAGCCTGACCGCGCAGCACCATGATGTCTGCGGTCGCGTTTCCGTAGTAGCTTTGCTGGCTGATCGCCAGGCTCGGCGTGAACTCGGCGATGTCGGAGAACTGATCGACACCTGAGTTGATCAACTCCTCGGCGGAAAAGGCGGAGACCGCCAGTGGCACTTCCTGCAGGCTCTCTTCGCGCTTGCGTGCGGTCACTACCACCTCCTCGATGAGCGCAGATCGCTCATCGCCGGCTTCCTGAGCATGAACCAACCCGGCGGTAAGGGAACCCAAGGCTGCCCCGGCCACGAGGCACATGGAATACGCTGCTCTCATCTCGACTCTCCTTCGGTGATTGCCTGAGCTATGTCCAGACATGATAACACTGGTTATATTGTCTAGATACTTATTATCCGGATAATTTGTCGTGCACACCGCAGGGCGGTCAGTTGAATCTGGTGCCTTGCATGATCCCGTCGGTGGTGGAAAGCCGTCGATTGGGTGGAGACAAGGCAGTGCGGCCACCGTCAACCGGAATGGTGGCACCGGACACATAGCCGCCCGCAGGCGAGGCGAGAAAAATCACCGCGCCCGCCACATCGTCAGGTTCTCCGATACGACCAAGCGGAATATCGGCAGTGACCGCATCAAGCACGGCATCATCCTCCCACAAGGGCTTTGAGGCGAAACTGCGGATCAGCCCCGGTGCCACGCAATTGACCGTGATGCCATCGGCGGCGAATTCATCGGCAAGACAGCGCACCATGTGTGCGACTCCAGCCTTGGCCACAGCATAGGAGTCTGCGCCGTAGAAACGGGTTTGAGATAATGGGGATATTGGGAACTATGGGGTTGAATAGATGCCTACAACATTTCGCCGGTACCAGCCGGAGCAGGGGATATTGCTTCCACCGGACATGAGGGAATGGCTTCCGGAAGGGCACCTGTCGGCGCATGTGAGCGATCTGGTTGACAGTTTGGATTTGGCGGCGTTTTACGCGCCGTATGAGGGAGATGGTCGTCGCAGGTCGCCGTACGATCCGCGGATGATGCTGAAGCTATTGATATATGGGTACGCGACAGGGGTATTTTCGTCGCGGAAGATAGCGAGGAAGCTGGAAGAGGATGTAGCGTTTCGAGTGTTGGCGTGCGACAACAGGCCGAGTCACCGGACGATATGCGAGTTTCGGCGTCGACATTTATCTGATTTCAAGCGGGTATTTGTTGATGTGGTGCGATTGGCGGCGGAGTTGGGTGTGGTGAACTTGGGGAAGCTGTCGATTGACGGTACGAAGGTACGTGCGAATGCTTCGAAGCGCAAGGCGATGACGTATGAGCGGATGAAGCAGGAGGAGAAGCGTTTGCAGTCCGAGATAGGAGCGTTGCTTGCGTGTGCGATGGCGACGGACGAGCAGGAGGACGAAGCGTATGGTGAGGATGTGCGTGGCGACGAGTTACCGGAAGAGTTGCGTCGGCGGGAGGCGCGTCTGTCGGCGATTGAGTTGGCGAAGGCGCGTCTTGAGGCACGGGCACGGGAGGCGGACGATGCGCGCGGTCGAGTTCCTGGGGAGAAGCGCAATCCACGGGGCGGTCGGCCGTATGCTCGTGAATATGGAGAACCGGACGGGAAGGCGCAGGACAACTTCACGGATTCGGAGAGCCGGATCATGAAGACATCTTCGGAAGGGTTTCAGCAGTGCTACAACGCGCAGGCGGCGGTAGAAGGGGGCAATCAGTTGATCGTATCGGCTGAGGTGACAGCGAATGGGAGCGATCAGGGATGCTTGGTGCCGCTGATTGAGGATGTGGAATTGACGCAGGGTGTTCGGGCGGAAAGGGTGCTGGCGGACGCGGGCTACTGCGCTGAGTCGGAGTTGGAGAAGCTTGAGAGATTGGGAGTTGATGGGTATGTGGCGGTTGGTCGTGAGGGTCGCCGGGCGGCATCGGTGGATGCGAAGAAGCATCCGTGCAAGGCGCGCATGGTAAAGAAGCTGGCGACCGAGACAGGTCGTGCCCGATACGCGGAACGCAAGTGGCTGTCGGAGGCCCCCATTGGATGGATAAAAGAGGTCCTGGGTTTCCGGCGATTCAGTGTGCGTGGTCTGCAGAAGGCTCGCGGGGAGTGGGACTTGGTATGTCTGGCGTTGAATATCAAGCGAATGCAGAAGTTCGCGACGGCGAGATAACGACAGATTCGGCCTCACAGCGGCCTTTTCAGCTTGGATACGGGTGTTCTGGGACTTTCAAGGGTGATATGAACCGAAAATCCCGGGGATGAACTCAGGGCCCCCAAGCACAGGAACGCAACCTTGTTCCGGATGGCTCCTCGAACCGACCCTGTTACTTCCTGTCGCGCAGACTCATAGGCGAGCACATTCGGGGATGGCATATGCCCCGATGCCGAACCTGTCAGCACCATGCGCCCACCACCGCGCTGCACCATGCCTGGGCGCACAGCCTGGCAGAGGCGGAAGTTGTGATGCTGATTGGTGGTGAGAATGCGGTCGAACAGCGCAGGTGGCGTGTCGGCCGAGTTGCCCATGTGAGGTAGCACGGCGGCATTGCCGACCAGAATATCAATGCCACCCCAGCATTCGGCCGCCGTCCTCGCGAGCTGCTCTATCTGCCCGATGCTGTCAATGTCGCAGGCAATACCACGGGCAATCGGCTCGTCACCGCCGTAGCGCTCGTTCAACTGCGTGGCCACTTCATCACAAGCGGCTTGATCGCGGCTCGAAGCGACCACCCGAGCGCCGTGCTCGGCGAGGCGATCAACGACACCGCGACCTATGCCCTTGGTGGCACCGGTAATGAGTGCGACCTTGCCGGACAGATCAAATAACGACATGAGTCTCCTCAGGTACGCCCTGCCTGGTGTGCTGCATCACAAGTTCATCAACATTCAGAGTTTCCCAAGCGCATTGGCATGAAGTCACCCCGTCAATCCAACGCCTCTGGCCCAAGCCTCGACCTGGCTCAAACCTTCTTCTCCCACTTCGCCAACTTTCGTATCCGGCCAAGGAGTCACCACCACGCGATGTACACCACTCTCCGCCAGTCGCTCGAGATCCTTGCGCGCCAACGGTCCCTGCAGGCTAACCGCCGAGAACTGAAACGAATCATCGTCTTCGCGGCCCGCGCGTTTCAGTTCTTCGCGCACCAGATCATCGACATCACGCGTTCCCGTACCATACCAGCCGTCGCCGAGCGTGGCGGCGCGTCGCGCCGCGAGAAGACTGTTGCCGCCAACGTGAATCGGCAGTCTTGGCCGCTGCACCGGCTTGGGTTGAAAGCCGATGCGTGGAAAATCGAAAAACTCACCGTGAAATTCGGGTTCCTCCTGTTCGAAGAGTACGCGCAGACAGCGAATCATTTCGTTGCTGCGCCGACCACGCGTGTCCCAATCGCTGTTGGTGAAACGATACTCGTCAGGTGTCCAGCCGAGGCCAACAGCCATGTCGAGGCGTCCGTTGGAAAGCACATCCAGAGAAGCGATGGTGCGCCCCACCAGCACCGGGTCGCGCAACGCCAGCAGATAAATACCGATGCCAAGGCGTATTCTGGTGGTGGCACCTGCGATGTGCGCCAGCACGATCATGGGGTCAAGAAAGTCGGAGCCCGGTTTGAAGGCCATCCGGTCTTCACCAAAGGGCTGTCCCGCTGCGCGCGCCATGCGCGCGGTCGGGTAGTCCTGCCACCAGTCGGCACGGCTCGGCAGGCACACATGTTCCCCCGACCAGACCGACTCGAAGCCGAGGTTTTCGGCGAGCTGCGCGAACCGCACCACCAGCTCCGGCTTCGGCCACACGATGTTGAGCCCGAGCTCGAGCGGCAAGGGTCCGGTGTGTTTCTCCACGGTATGACTTCCCTTGTTCAGGCAAGTAGTATAAATTATATAGATGTATTCCAGGCCAGGTCGTTCAGAGTGCATGTTGAAGACATCTGTCGCGTACACCTTGTGAAAGGTGTAAATTATCAAGACACGTGAGGGCGATATGAAGACGGCAATTGCGATAGGTGGCGTGGAAGGCAACCGGGAAGGCGGTTTCGCGCGCTCGATCGAGTTTGCCGTGGAGTGCGAGAAACTTGGCGTGGACACGGCCTGGTCGGCTGAAGCCTGGGGGACAGACGCGTTCACGCCACTTGCCTATCTGGCCGCACGCACAACGAAGATGCGCCTGGCCTCCGGCATTGCCCAGATCAGCGCGCGGTCACCGGCCAACCTCGCCATGGCAGCCCTGTCGCTGGCGGCGATAAGTGGCAATCGATTCATGCTCGGGCTCGGAGTGAGTGGTCCGCAAGTCGTCGAGGGCCTGCATGGCGTATCTTTTGCGCACCCGCTGGCGCGCCTGAAGGAAGTCGTACGCATCCTCGAGCTCGCCTTCGCGGGCGAAAAGCTGCGCTTTGAAGGCGACCACTACCGGCTCCCGCTGCCGGGCGGCGAAGGCAAGGCGCTGCGCCTCGCGCACCAACCGAATGCCAACATCCCCATCTTCCTCGCCACCCTGGGACCGCGCGCGCTGGAATTCACCGGCGAAGTGGCGGACGGCTGGGTCGGTGCCTCGTTTACACCGGCAGCAGCGGAATTCTGTTTCCAGCCCATGCGCCGCGGTGCCGAGCGCGCCGGGCGCAACTTTGACGACATGGAGTTGGCGGTGGGCGCAGTCGTGGCGGTAGGTGACAATGTCGAGGAGTTGCTCGCCCGCCGCAAGCCGGGGCTGGCGTTTCAGTTGGGCGGCATGGGCTCGGCGAAGACCAACTTCTACAATCAGGCATTTTGTCGCATCGGATACGAGGATGTCGCGGCTGATGTGCAACGCCTGTGGGTGGAGGGCAAGCGCGAACAGGCGGCGGCGCGCATTCCTGACGAGATGGCGTTCGAAACGAGCGTGATCGGCACACCGGAGATGGTGCGCGAGCGTCTGCGCGCCTATCAGCAGTGCGGCATCAATCTGCTGCAACTTCAGGTTATGGGGCGAGGCATGGATGCCAGGCTCGAAACCATTGAACTGGTGTGTCGGCTGATCGAAGAAAATCGCGCGTGAACGCGAACGACTATTCAGTATCCGATCAGGTGGCGCTGGTGACCGGTGGCGGTGCCGGTATTGGAACAGGAATCGCACTGGCGCTGGCGCGTCATGGTGCCCATGTAGCGGTACTGGATATTGTCCCGAGGCGAGCGCAACAGGTTGCCGGACAAGTGGCCAGTCTGGGCCGCGAAGCCTTGCCCCTGATCGCTGATGTCATGCATACCGATCAACTACGGAGTGCCATCAGGACGGCGGACGAGCGCTTCGGGCGTATCGACATCCTCATCAACAATGTCGGCGGTGTGAGAGGCCGACCCTTCTTCGAGCAGAGCGAACGAAGCTGGCGGAGACACATCGACATCAACCTGATGAGCATGCTGGTGGCGACATCAGAGGTGGCGCGCATCATGATTCGCGAAGGTCGTGGCGGTGCCATGGTCAATGTTTCGAGTATCGAGGCGCAGCGCGCCGCCCCCTGTTTCGCCGTCTATGCTGCCTGCAAGGCCGGTATGCTGAGTTTCACGCGCAGCATGGCGCTGGAACTGTCCTCCCACGGCATCCGCGTCAACGCCATCGCACCGGACCACATCAGTACGCGCGACAGCCTGACCGCACCGGCAGATGAGAGCGCATCAGACGGGCTGACACCGGAGGAACTTGATGCTACCAACAGACTCATTCCTCTGGGTCGGCAGGGTCATGTTGAAGAGTGCGGTGACGCGGCTCTGTACCTCGTCTCGAAAATGTCACGATACGTCACCGGCATAACCCTCAATATCGACGGTGGTACCTGGGCATCGAGCGGCTGGGTGCGCGACCCCGAGGGCCGCTGGGTGCAGAATCAGGGGCGCGTACTCGTTGATGATGTGACCTGAGTCTCGATGCCCGGAAACCACGGAGGCGATCAGTGTGCGTGTAGATATAGTGATTCCCAATGAGGGGCCTTATGCGGCCGAGGCTGTGGCGCGCTGCCCGCAGCTCGAGCACATGGGCTTTGACGGGCTATGGCTCACCGATCATGTGTTGGGATTCGAAGTGTTTCGGCCTGTGTACGGCGATTACTGGCTGGAGGCCCTGAGCACACTGGCTTATATCGCAGGCATCACCAGCAGCATCCGTCTCGGTATCGGCGTACTGGTGGTCCCCTACCGAGATGCCGTGCTCACTGCCAAGGCGCTGGCCAGCATCGACACGCTGAGCCAAGGGCGCGTGGACCTCGGCATAGGCACGGGCTGGGCACGAGCCGAGTTCCATGCCCTTGGCAGGCAGCACCTCTTTGATCGACGCGGTGCCTGCACCAACGAAGCACTTGATGTCATGCAGGTGTGCTGGAGCGCGGAGGGCGATGTGGCCTTCAACGGCGAGTTCCACGCCTTTCGCAAAGCCCGCTTTCAACCGCGCCCGGTGCAGCAGCCGCGCATCCCCTTGTGGATTGGCGCGCGTGGCACAGTCGGCCCCGCTCTGCGCCGGGCGGCGCGCTATGCCGACTACTGGCACCCAACGGGCCTGTCCCCCTCCGAGGTACGGCGCGGCAGCGAAGCTATCAATGAACTGGCGGGACACAGCGTGGCCACCAGCATTCGAGGACGGGTGGCCAGCAACGCATCGACTGGAGAGATGCAGGACTGGCTGGGCAGCTACCGTGAAGTCGGGTGCGTACAGGCTGCCGTGGATACCAGGGCAGCCACCCTTGAAGAGTTCCTGTCTGCCGCCGAATGTCTCGCGCTCGCGGGAACTGACTTCCGTTGACCGAAGGATACGAATGAACAGGACAGGACAGGACACTGGTAGCGGCAGCGAAGCGAGAATGCGGCTGACGCGCAGTGAAGAATTGTCAATACTTCAGGATCAGGTAGCCAAGCTGTGCGGCGAGTTCGCGACCGCCGATGTCCTGAGGCAGCTCATTTCCGATCGCGAACCCATGAGTCCGGAGCTCTGGCACCGGATGACGCAGCTCGGACTCCAGGCGGCAGCCATCCCGGAGCAGTTCGGAGGCATCGGACTCGGCATCGGGGAGCTGTGTGTCATTGCCGAGGAGCTTGGCAGAACGGTAGCACCGGTTCCGTTCTTTTCTTCGACCTGCATGGCGACGGAAGCGATCAAGCTCGCCGGCAGCGACCGGCAACAGCAGAAATGGTTGCCACGGCTCGCGAGCGGAGAGAAGATCGCGAGCCTCGCCTACGCCAATGGCTCAGGCGACCCTGGACGCGCAGCAGACGGAGTTCACTGGAGCCAGGGTGCGCTCGACGGACGCAAGACACCGGTTGCCGACCTCGGCCTGTGCGACTGGCTGGTCGTCATCGCATCGCACGATACGCGGCCGGTGTTGGTACTGGTGGACATGCCGCAAGCAAATCTCGACATCACGCCGCTTACCGGCTTTGACGAATTGCGCCATCATGGCATGGCGGTCTTTCGGAACACGCCCGGCGAGCGTCTCACGGGAAGGAGTGGCGAGGAGGTGGTTCGGGAACTCTTCTGCCGTCTGGCCGTCATCGCCGCCTTCGAGCAGATTGGCGGTGCCGAAGCCGCGATGCTCATGGCCAGGGACTACACCCTGCAACGCTACGTGTTCGGACGGCAACTGGCATCCTGTCAGGCCGTGAAGCACAAGCTCGCGGACATCCTCGCCATGCTCGAAATCAACCGATCCAACGCGCTCCATGCCGTTGCCGCCATCAAGACGGACAGCCCTGATCGCCTTGTGGCTGCCGCGACTGCCCGTATCGGTGCCACTGCACTCTATGAGGAAGCGGCGCGCGAGAATCTGCATCTGCACGGAGGCATCGGCTTCACCTGGGAAGCGAACTGCCATTTCCACTACCGTCGCGCACGTCTGCTGGCGCAGCATCTCGGTGCCCCGGGCAGCTGGCAGCGCATCCTGATTGACGGCTTGCAAGAGGGGATTGACCAGTGAATTCGGATACCCGGCAATATCGCGAACAGGTGCGCCGCTGGCTGGCCGCCAATGCGCGCGAATATGCACAGCCGAGAGACTATGACGAGGAGGAACTGGTGCGTCGCAGCAAAGCCTGGGTGCGCGCCAAGCATCAGGCCGACTATTCCGCCATCAGCGTACCCAGGGAAGCCGGAGGCGGCGGCGGGACGGCCGAGCAGGCGGCCATCTTCGCCGAGGAGGAATGTCGATATTTCACACCAACTTTCGTCGCCATTGGCATCGGGTTCAACATGGCCATGGCAGCCCTGAAAAGCCACGGTACGGCGGAACAATACCGGCGCTTCGGTCGCCTCACCTACAGCGGCGAGATCACCTGGTGCCAGCTGTTCTCCGAACCGGCCGCCGGCTCGGACCTGGCTGCGCTGCGAACGCGGGCGGTGAAGGACGGCAACCACTGGATCGTCAATGGCCAGAAGGTATGGTCAAGCTGGGCGCACCACGCCGATTGGGGGATATTGATCGCGCGCACTGACCCCAAGGTGCCCAAGCACCGGGGCCTGACATTCTTCGTCGTGGATATGAAGACACCGGGCATCGAGGTGCGTCCGATTCGCCAGATCACGGGGGATTCGGACTTCAACGAAACCTTCCTCACGGATGTTGTCATACCCGACACCCAGCGCATTGATGCGGTGGGCGCAGGCTGGCGCGTGTGCATGACGGTGCTGGCGAGCGAGCGCAACATGAGCCGCCGCCCAAGCGATGAGCGTACGCGCGCCGATTCCGTACTCGCACTGGTGCACAAGGCCATCGCACAAGGTGTCATCAACAACGAGTCCGTGCGCGAACGGCTCTGCGATTGGTACATTCGCGAGCAGGGGCTGAAGCATCTCGGTGTCCGCTTGCGGGAGTCTGCACACGCGGACGCGCAGCTTGCATCCTGCGTTCCGGTGACCAAACTTGTCTATTCGAGTCTGATGCAACACAGCAACGCCTTTCTCATGGACCTTGATGGCTACGCGGGCATGTTCAGCGAAGCCAACCCCGATCAGGATGATGTGTTCTATCGCTATCTCTGGTCGGCCGCGATGCGCATTGCCGGCGGCGCTGACGAGATTTTGCGTAATCAGCTCGCGGAACGCGTACTCCACATGCCGAGCGAGATGCGCACCGACAAGAGCATACCGTTCGACCAGCTCCCGCACTGAACCAGCTCCCACACCGAGAGCAGGCAGTCGGTTCTGATCAGGCAATAGAGTGACCTCTTTTCGAGTACACTTTACTCACTCATGTCCACGAAAAGGAGCAACTTCATGGAAATGGAAGACATGGTTATCGTCAGCATTGACGACCACATCGTCGAGCCGCCCGACATGTTCGAAAATCAGCTCACCAAAAGCGCGCAACAGGACGCGCCCCATATCGTCGAGCAAGAGAACGGTGGGCAGGTCTGGGTCTGGGACGACCTCGTGCGTCCCAATATCGGACTGAACGCAGTGGTCGGGCGACCAAAGAACGAATGGGGCATGGAGCCGCAGCGTTTCGATCAAATGCGCAAGGCCGCGTACGATGTCGATGCGCGCGTTGACGACATGAACGCCAACGGCACCTTCGCATCGCTTGGCTTCCCTACCTTTCCCGGATTTCATGGCGGCATGTTCATTCATCGTGCGCGCAAGAATCCGGAAAACGCCTACGAGGTGCTCAAGGCCTACAACAACTGGCATATCGACGAATGGTGCGGCAAGGCACCGACGCGCTTCATTCCGCTCGCGTTACTGCCGCTGTGGGATGCCGAACTGAGTGTGCGCGAGATCGAACGCGTACTCGACAAGGGCTGCCGTTCCGTGTCTTTCACCTCCAACCCCACCGGAGAGGGCCTGCCCGGAATTCATCGCCCGGAGTGGGAACCCCTGTGGCACATCTGCGATCGCGAAGGCGTGATGCTCAATTGCCACATCGGCTCGGGCTCACCGGTGCCCTACCCTTCCATGGAATCACCCATCGAGGCCTGGATTACCGCCATGCCCATATCCATTGCCAATGCCGCCGCCGACTGGATTACACTCGACGCGCTACAGCGCTATCCAAACCTGAAGATGGCGCTCTCGGAAGGGGGTATTGGCTGGATTCCCTACCTGCTCGAGCGCGCGGACTTCACCAACCGTCATCACGGCGAGTGGACCAACAAGTGCTATGGCAGCAAGAAGCCGAGCGAAATCTTCCGCGAACACATCCTGACCTGTTTCATTCAAGACGATGTCGGCTTGCGCAACCGCCACCTGATCGGCGTGGACAACATCACTCTGGAAGTGGACTACCCACATTCCGACTGTTTGTGGCCGGACTACCCGGAGAATCTGTGGCGCAGCCTGCAAGGCGTACCGGGCGGGGTTCCGGATGACGAAATTGATCGCATCACGCATCTCAATGCCTTGCGTGACTGGCGCTTCAAAGGCATGGAGAAAGCGGGTGGACGGCAAAACTGCACCGTAGGTGCACTGCGCAAGCTGGCCGTTGATGTCGATACTACGCCAGTGTCCCTCTCCGGCATCGCGCCAAGGGGCTATGCGCCAGGCAAGGTGGTCACCACCGAAGATGTCGTCGGCGTGACGGCACCGGTGGATGCCTGAGTGGGTTGACGCTCGAATCTCTGACGCTCGAATCTCTGGTCAGGGCGCTCGGGGCGTGATTTTGTCACCCGCTGCAGGAAACAGGTTGCCGGGCGACGCGTCGAGACTCGACCCCAGCCACTCGGCGAGCAGTGCGGAACGATGTTCGAAAGCCGTACGCGTGGCTTCCATGTCTTGCGTCAGGAGTGCGTTCACACACTGCACAAGCACCTCGAACCATGCCTGGATTCGTTCGGGGTGGCCAGAAAACAGACCGTCGTCCACCTGACTTGCCCCGAAACCAAATTGTTCAAACATGGTCAGACAGAGTTCTATCGCCGGGTTGCCGCAGAGTTCGCCAATGATGGTCTTGAATTCCGTGCCCAGAGCATGGAGTTGCTTCCAGGTTATGGTCTCGACCGAGTGTCGTCCAAGTTGTTCTCCAAACCCCTGCAGCCGCTTGCGCGCCGACGCGTCGTCGGATGCGGCGGCGAGTTCCATGGCCATGTGCATCAAACCGGAATTGGCCTGTGCTACCTGGCGCACGGAGGTCTGCCGCGACCAGAGATAGGTGGCGACGGCCTGGCTGACCGCATCAAGCGTAGGGCGCCGGGCGAAGAACCCGCCGCCAACGCCACGCCTGATGGTGATGAGTTGCTCCGCCACCAGCAAGCGCGCGGCTTGGCGAAAGGTTGGCCGGGAGACGTTCATTGAAGCGATCAGTGTGTCTTCCGAGCCGAGAAATCCGCCGTTCTCGACTTCCAGCGCCTTCCTGCGCAGACGCGCCGCAACCCGGAACGTGGCGGAAGCCGAATTCGCTGATGCCCCAGTGTCCTGTCTCATGGTCGCGCATTCTATGTCATGTCTCCGATTCGGCAGGACTTCCATTCAGCCGAGTACGCACCACGACATCTATAATCCGCTGTTTGAAATGAGGTACCTGTTCCGGGGTTGATGATGTACAAGGATTTCCTGAACTATTCCGGCAAGTATGTGCTGGTGGTTGGCGGCGCGACCGGCATGGGTGCCGCCGCCGCAAAACAGGCGCGCAGCTACGGCGCACACGTGACCGTGATGGATGTGGTGGCGCTCGACTACGAGGTGGACGGTTTCATTTCGGTCGATTTGCGCGAACGGAACAGCGTCGAGCGCGCCATCACGGAGGTGGACACACCGATTGATGCCTTGTTCGCCTGTGCGGGTGTTGCCGACGGAACGCCCGGCATCATGTGCATCAACTTCATCGCGCAGCGCCACATTCTGGAGACGCTGCTCGATACGGGTCAATTGCGCGAGTACGCAAGCATTGTGCTCATCTCCTCGGTCGCCGGGCTGTCATGGGTACTCGACATGGCGCAAGTCAAGGACTTCCTCGATACATCGGATTGGGACGCGGCAATGGCCTGGGTCGCCGATCATCCGGGCACGGACAACTATGCATTCAGTAAACAGGCGATCAGCGCCTATGTGGCTCGACAATCGTTTGCGCTGCTCAAGCAGCGCATGCGTATCAACGCTATTCAGCCTGGCCCCACCGACACCCCTCTGGCGCGCGCCAACGCCGATGTCTGGCTCGCCTTCGGACAGGACTACCGGGATGCCGCCGGCGTATCGCATCTGACCGCAGAGGAGATGGCCAATGCGCTGCTGTTTCTTGGCAGCCCGGCTGCGAGCGGCATCAACGGCATCAATCTCCTGATCGATCAGGGGCAGATTGGTGCCGGCATGACGGATGCCTTCGAATCTCCCACCGTGAAGGCCATGCTGGGCCTGGCGCAGGCCTGACGGGAACCAGATCCAGGGACAGAAATCATGCACACGCAAGCCATCGAATTCGACATTGGCGATGATCGAGTCGCCACCATCACGCTGAACCGACCCGATCAGCTCAACGCATTCAACGACGTCATGGCGCGCGAGATGCACATGGCCTGGGAGACGGTGCGCGATACGGACCAGATTCACGCTGTGGTGTTACAAGCCAACGGCGAGCGGGCGTTTTGCACGGGTGTCGATATCAAGGCAGGTGCTACCTGGTTTCAAAAGGACAATGTCTGGAACAGCTTCGACCCCGGCTGTACGCTGTCGCCAAAATTCCACCACAAGGTCTGGAAGCCGGTCGTCGCCGCTGTCCACGGCATGTGCGCCGGGGGCGGCTTGTACTTCATCAATGAAGCCGACATCATCCTCTGCTCGGACGATGCCACCTTCTTCGATCCGCATGCCAACGGCGGCATCGTTTCCGCTCTGGAACCGATCGGCATGGTGGCGCGCGGTGTCCCGCTTGGCGATGTCTTGCGCTGGGCGTTGATGGGTAGCGAAGAACGCATTACGGCACAGACGGCATTGCGGCTCGGCCTGGTCACCGAAGTCGTGCCGACGGGGACATTGCGCGAACGTGCCCGGCAGCTCGCGGCGGACATTGCCGCGCGTCCGCCGCAGCCTGTACAGGGGACAGTGCGCGCCATCTGGGAATCACTGGAAATGTCCCGCTCCATGGCGCTGCAAAATGGCATGGCCTACACGCACATCGGCAACCGATACGACCGCAAGCCGGGCGTACGCAGCAACCGCAAGCCGGAATTCCGGTAGCACCCGAGCATGGCTATCAGGCGTTCACGTCCGCTTCCCGAAAGCGAGGTGGCAGGCCCCCCGCGCGCGCATCAATCTGCACACATCAGCACCGCACCTGAAAACGGCCCCACGGCGTTCGCCCACACCGCGACCCTGGCGTTGGCGACCTGTCGAGCGCCACATTGCCCGCGAAGCTGACGAATGGACTCGATGCAGAAGTTGGCGCCATGGCGACGACCCACATTGCAGGCGCCACCATCCGTATTCAGGGGCAACCGCCCGCCAAGCCGGGTCTCGCCGGCGGCGATGAAGGGGCCGGATTCACCAGGCTGACAAAACCCCAGTGCTTCCAGCCACTGGAAGGTGATGATGGAGAAGCCGTCGTACAACTGCGCACAGTCCACATCCCGAGGATTGAGGTCGGTGCGCTCCCACAGGCGCTTGCCGACATGAAAGGGCGAACTCTCCAGCATGTCTTCAATCTCGAACGCCATGTAGCCAGTGCCGGCGCAGGCCGCTGACTCCACGAACACGGCTTTCCGGCGACAGTCGCGAGCGCGTTCCTCGGTGGTGTAGATGATGGCCGACCCGGAATCCACCGGGTAGTCGCAATCAAGTATGCGCAGTGGCGTGGTGATGTATGGCCTGGCGAGAAAGTCCTCCACCGTGAGCGGCTCGCGGAAGATGGCTTCCTCGTTGAGAGAAGCGTGGTAGCGCTGATTGACGGCGTGCTGGGCAAACTGCTCCTCGGTGGTGCCGTACACCGCCATGTGCCGCTGCATGGGCATGGCGGCGATGGCCTGCAATGGCAGCAATTGGCCGAACGGCAAGGTGAACTGACTGTCCCCCCGGGCTGCCGGAGTGGTGTCCGTGGCAGCCTGAAGATCGGAACTGCGCAGGCGCTGATTGATGATGCGCAAGGTGATGCAGGTGTGACAGAAGCCTGCCCGTATGGCGGCGATGGCCTGCAACGCCGGCCCGATGTAGGCGGGACCCGCGGCATTGGAATACCAGTCAACCGGCGCGCAGCCGATCATGTGCGCGAGGTCCAGAGCATCCACGCTTTCCACACCCGGCGGTGCCGGACCAGCCACCCCCCAGAGCACGGCCACGCCATCAAGGTCCGCCGGGGTCATACCGGCATCAGTGAGCGCAGCCTTCGCCGCCTGAATGGCAAGCTGACGGGAACCGAGGCCGGTGTCGCGCCCGGTGGTCGAATAACCAACCCCCACTGCCGCAACCCTGGGTTCCCGTCTCATGGCCTGTAACTCCGGAGTGGCTCTCAGACACCCTGTGCCGGTCGGAACAACGGCAGCGTCAGGCCGGGCACATACTTCGCGAAAGACGACTTGCAACGCCATACCGACGCACAGGTGGTCCTGATCACAATCAATCACGTTACTGAGGATTTTCAAGCCCTTCTGCTCGATGAGTTCCACACTGGCGAGCACATAGGGCAGCTTGTCGGCCACCGAGAAGGGATGCCACGCCTGCATGGTGACAGTGAAGCTGTACAGTGTGCCCCTTCGACAGGTGCGCGGGGCGTCGGCCTCCAGTAACCAGCCGAGCGCCCTGCTCGAGGCCGGATTCAACGTAACTTTCCACCCTGATACGCTGCTCGGCGCTGGCGAGCGGGCCGAGCAGCGTGCGCGGGTCGCGCGGGTCGCCAATGACGATACTGTCCTTCACCGCCTGCAAGCCTTCGAGATATGCGTCCATGAGATGCTCCGGCATCAGCAGTCGGGTTTGCAGCACACAACCTTGACCGCAGTGAACAAGCACCGCGCCGAAGCCGATGTCTCGCACCACCTGCTCCGGGACATCATCCAGAATCACTTGTGCGCTCTTGCCGCCGAGTTCGAGTTGCAGACGTTTGATGGTGGCGCTCGCACGCGACATGATGCGCCGACCCGTGGCCGTGGAGCCGGTGAAGGTAACCATGTCCACACCCGCGCTGGCGGTGATTTCATCGCCCACTTCACCGTGGCCGGTGATGACATTGAGTACCCCGTCGGGCAACTCCGCCACCTCGATTTCGAAGGCGTTCAATGGTGTCCAGGGATGCGGCTTGAGCACCACGCTGCAACCGGCTGCCATCGCCGGAAAGATCTTCACCATGTTGAGCATGAACGGGAAGTTGAAAGGCGTGATGGCGGCCACCACGCCGACCGGTTCCCGCACCAGAGCGCTGCCGCTCATGCCGGTGGCACCGCCGGTCGGTGGCGAGGCTTCCACCCAATGGACAAGGTCTTGCGCGCGCTCGGCGTAGAAGTACCCGATGTCGATGGAACCGCCGCACTGAATGGCATCAACATGGGTCCGGTGGCACCGGTCTCGGCAACGATCATCTCGCGCAGGACATCGTGACGCGACTTCAGCGCATCGGCCATGCGGCGCAAAATCACCCCGCGTTCGCGCGGCTTCAGGTAGGGCCAAGGGCCATCATCAAAGGCTCGTCGCGCCGCGGCAATGGCCTGCCCGGCATCTTCCACGGAGGTGTCGGGCACCTCCCCGATGGCTTCTTCGGTGGCCGGATCGATCACCTTGATCGGGCAATTGGCACCGCCGTCAGTCCAGCGGCCATCAATGAATAGTTGGTAATTCCAGGACACTACAGCAGGATTCCAGCGAGCTTGGCTTCGAGAATCTGCTCCATATCGAGCCCGGATTCCATCAATACTTCATCGGTATGCTCACCGAGTTCCGGTGCGCGCCCGGCCTTTGATACCTGCCCGCCGAACTGCACCGGCACGCTCACCATCGACAGGCGACGGCCGTCCGGACAGGCGACCTCCTGCACATACTCGTTCGCCTGCACCTGCTCATCATCGTGCAGTTCGCCCACTTTCTTGACGATGTCCCACTGGCCTTCCTGACTGGCAAGAATCCGCTTCCATTCATCGAGGGTACGGGTGGCAAACAGGTCGTCAAGGGCGCTGATACAGGCTTCGATGTTTTGTGCGCGCAAGACATCGGTGGCGAACTGCGGATGCTGGACGAGGTCCTCGCGCCCGGCGGCACGGCAGAACCCCGGCCAGTAGCGCTGGCTTTGCAACATGCACAGGGCCACAAAACGGCCATCGCGGGTGCGGTAGTTGTTGACCAGCGGATTCGGGACCGAGGTTCTGCGCGCCTTCGGCATCTCATCCACCCCCTTGATCCGGGCCGCAACTATGTCCGGTTGCATGGCCCACATGCCGCTCGCGAGCAACGCGCCATCCACCAGGGTTGCTTCGCCGGTCAGCGCCCGCTGCGCGACCGCAGCGGCAATGGCACCAGCGAGTGCGAGACCGCTCTGCCCGTCGCCGAAGGCACCACAGGGCATGCCGAGCGGATGTGACGAATCCTCGGGGGTCACGGCGGATGCGAGACCGGAACGACTCCAGAAGGCAATCGAGTCATATCCGCCCTTTTCGGCATCCGGGCCCCGCACACCCTGTCCGCTGCCGACAGCGTAGATGATGTCAGGGTTGTGCGCGCGCACCTCGTCGCGGTCAATGCCGAGATTACGACGCGCGGCGGGCAGCAAGCTGGTGAGGAAGATATCGGCATCATCAAGCAGACGGAACAACAGGTCGCGAGCACCTTCGGCCTTCAGGTCCATCGCCACGCTGCGCTTGCCGCGATTGAAGATGTCGTACATGAAGGAGTGGCCAAGAGCCTGCGGGTCGAGTCCCGAATAGTTGAGGCCACGCATGGGGTCACCATCGAAGGTTTCAACCTTGATGACTGATGCCCCCCAGTCAGAAAGCACCGCGCCCGCCGAGGGTACATAGGCCCACATGGAAACCTCGACCACCTTGATGCCAGCCAGTGGCTTGCTCATCAACCCGCCATCCTCGTTGTCCTCGTCGTCAGCGTCCCGTTTGATCTTTTTTTCGCAGTCATTGTGCAAGTCAAGGCCGCAGGCTGATGCAATTGGCATTATAGTAGCCTTGATTGAATATAGTAACCTCAATTACCCCGAATTGGAGCCAAGTTGTGCGAGCAGTCTGCGATCAATCCCTGTGTCAAGGTCACGGCCGGTGCGAGGCCATGGCACCGGAGATTTATCAACTTGACGAGAACGGCTATCTGGGCGATGCCGATATCAAGGTGCCGCCGGAGCTGGAGCACCAGGCCCGACTCGGTGCTGCCTCCTGCCCGGAGAGCGCCATTACCATTGTGGATGAGGGAAACTCTGAATAACAGAGTTTCCCGTGCGGCACATGGATGTGCCGCCAGATTCAGTGCCGTAAGGCATTGAATCTGCGAGCAAATCAGCACATTTTTGCAGGACAGCAAAAATGCACGGCACAGCCGCCCGAAGGGGCGGGCACATGGAGGTGCCCGCTGCATCGCACTTCTGATTTGCGAATCTGATCAAGTCCATGGATGGACTTGATCAGAACATACTGAGTGAGACACACGGAGCAGCCATGTCAATTCCCGACCATTCCATACCCGATCATGTTCCCCCGGAACTGGTGTACGGCCCCGAATACCGCAACGACCACATGACAGCGGCCGACCCCTTCACGGGCATTCAGGCAGTGCGCAACCGGCCCGATATCTTCTACTGTACGGAAGGACGCATCGGTGCCAACAGTGGCGGTGGGTGGGTGGCGACATCGGCCGGGATCATCACCGAAATCCTGCGCGATGCGCAGTCCTTCTCCTCCCATGCAGTTGCCGGATTCTCGCGCTTGCTCGGAGAGGACTGGCCGCTGATACCGGTGGAGATCGATCCACCGCTGCAGACCGAGTTCCGCAAGGCGATGGCCCCTATTCTGGCACCGCGACGAGTACAGCAGCTCGATGACGAAATTCGCCTGCTGGCTCGGGAGCTGCTCGACAAGGTAGTCGATGCTGGCGAGTGCGAGTTTGTCAGCGCGTTCGGAACGCCCTTGCCAGTGCTGTTCTTCATGCGTCTGATGGGCATGCAGACCGAGCGTCTGGATGCCTTCCTCGACTGGGAGTACAACCTGCTGCATTCACCGGACATTGAAAAACGCATGGAGGCGGCAGAAAGCATTCGCGAGTTTCTGCTCGAACTCATCTCGGCGCGGCGAGCAGAACCGGCAGAAGACCTCGTGGGGCTTGCCGTCAACATGCAGGTGCAGGGACGAGCGCTGAGTGAAGATGAGGTGCTCGGCATGTGCTATCTGTTCTTTGTGGCTGGCCTTGACACAGTGGCCGCGAGCCTTGGCTACATGTTCCGCCACCTTGCCCTGAATCCGGCGGACCGTACGCGCCTGGCAGGAGATCATGCTCTCATCCCCGATGCCATCGAGGAACTCCTGCGCCGACACTCGGTGGTCACCACACGCCGCCTGATAACACGGGATATGGAGTTTCATGGCGTTCACCTCAAGAAGGGCGAGTACATCGAATGTGATACTGGCCTGGCAAACACCGACCCGCGCGCCTTCAAGGACCCTCTGGAGGTGGATATTGCGCGCAAGCCCAATCCGCACCTGGCCTTTGGCGGTGGTCCGCATCGATGCTTTGGCTCCAATCTCGCGCGTGCAGAAATGCGCATCGCACTTGAAGAGTGGCTGAAACGCATCCCGAAATTTTCCATCAAGCCGCACAGCGACCTGATTTCGCACGGTGGCGTACGCGGCCTGGATACTCTGACGCTGGTGTGGTGAGGAGACAGCGGCTTCGCTTCACGCGGGTGCAAGACGGCAATGGATGCGGGACAGCGGCGCTTGTTGCCGGAAAGAGTTCTCGGCTGGCTGGAGCGATCCAGCGCATCGAGAGTAACCGGGATTCATCCGCGTGCCGGAGGCGGTGCGGTGCGCTCCGGCGCACAAATCCGCCTGGCCGACGGTACACACGCCTTTCTTGCCTACGATGACAACGAGCGCTCGCCTCCCGCTGTGCGCGACAAGTATGTTCGCGAAGCCGCAATACTGCGCGCCATCGAGGGCACAGGCATCCGCGCGCCCACGCTGTTGGCCAGCGACCCGGATGTACGCGCGCACCTCTTCGAGTTCGTCGAGGGTGAGGACCGGTTCAGCAAGCTGACCGATGCGGAAGATGCCAGGGCGGTAGCGCATGATTTTCTCAACGATCTGGCGATTCTGCACCGCCTTGACGCAGCTTCGCTGACGCTCGAAGGCTTCGCGCCCTGCCGCCCGGTGGCCGAGATGGTGCGCGAGACCATTACCGATCTCGAGTACCGTCATGCAGCAGGCGGTGAGGAAGATCCCTTCATCGTCTTCGGCCTCGACTGGCTCAACCGTCATGTGCCGGATTATCAGGGGCCACCCGTGGTGGTGCACGGCGATGCAGGCCCCGGCAATCTGTTGTTCAGCGGGCATCGGGTCACTGCCGTGCTGGACTGGGAGCAAGCCCATTTTGGCGACCCGATGGAAGATTTCGCCTGGATGAGCATTCGCGCCATCATCCAGACATGGGTGCCTTTCGCGCCACTGCTGCGAACCTACGAGCGGCTCGCCGACATCCCCGTCAGTCCGGAGCGCATCCGTTTCTACCGGATCTACACGCTGCTCGGCATGATGGTGGACAGCCATCGGCGCTACTTTCAGCAGCCGCAGACCCTGGCCGATCAGGCTCGACTCGGAACCGGCCTGATGTTCGCGATGGTGCACAGGCGCGCCTGTGTGCAGGGCCTCGCAGATGCCATGGCGCTGGCCTTGCCCGAGTACGAACCACCCGTCCGGGAAACGCCCTTCGCCGACTCACCCATGATCGAGTCCGTGCTCAGGCAGTTGAAGGAGGTGATCGTGCCGAGATCACAGGATCAGGTGGGGCGGGAAACGGCCAAGGATATGGCTCGTGTACTCAAGTACATCGATGCCCGTGCGCGGCGGGAAGCGGTACTCACCGCAGATGAATTGACCGACCTTGCAGGTGTGTTGGGGGACGACCATGACAGTCTTGGCAGCGCCCGCGCGCACCTGTTGCAACGAATACGCGCCGGTTCAATGTCCGATGAGGTGATGCTCGGCATCCTCTGGCGACGGGTGTGTCGCGAGACCGCCGTCGCCAGAGGACTGATGGGTGCCCTGTCCGAACGCAGGCTCCCTTCGCTTGGCATGTTCTGATCAAGTCCATCCGTGGACTTGATCAGATTCGCAAATCATGTCCTGTGCTTCGCCAGCTGCGCCTGGATTTCCCCGAGCTTTTCCTCGTTCAGCGGGAAGGTGTAGAGCAGATAGACGACCAGCAGTTCGGATGCCGCCGGGATGAAGGCGAAGATATAGCGCAGCGCGTCAAGTTGGGCGGGGTCGTTGGATCCGCCCGGATTGAACCCCACCAGTTCAAGCAACGGATAGGCGAGGCCGATGCCCAGCGCGCCACCGACCTTCATGGTGGTGGTAACGGTGTCAATGCCGAAGGAAAAATACCCAAAAGTGCCAAACGAAAAAGGGACAGTTGTGTGTCTTGCACACCGCCCCATGGGGCGGTGCGCAAGACACACAACTTCGCTTTTCATGTCCCCTTCTTCACGTGGGGACTCACCAATGGTCACATCAGGGAACATCGTCATGATCCACGACTTGAAACACCAAGGATTGAGCGTCTCGGCCATCGCCAAGCACACGGGACTCAACCGCAAAACCGTGTACAGGCACCTTGAACGGGGGATGATGCCCGCCACCTACCGCCCGAGAGCGCCGAAGCCGCGGCTGCTCGACCCCTATACCGACTACCTTGCCAAGCGCCTGTCCGACCATCCCGGACTGTCCGCTCGCCGCTTGTTCCGAGAAATCCGCGAACGCGGCTATATCGGGGGCTACTCCACAGTCACCGACTTCCTGCGAGCAGTGCGCTCGCCCGTGGAGGCAGCCTTCGAGCGCCGTTTCGAGACACCGCCCGGGCAACAGGCGCAGGTCGATTTCGCGCACTTCAAGTTCACCTTCGAGGATGACCCCGATACCACCAGAGTCACCTGGCTGTTCCTTATCGTCCTCTCTCACAGCCGCTGGATGTGGGGACGGTTCGGATTTGACCAAAACCTCCAGACCGTGTTGCGGTGTCATATTGAGGCGTTTGAGGCTCTACGCGGGGCACCGTCTCACATCCTCTACGACCGCATGAAGACCGCAATCACCGGCGAGCACTCAGACGGTACCGTGAATTACAACCCTTCTCTGGTCGCCATGCTCGACCACTACGGCGTGATACCCCGCGCCTGCCGCCCCTACCGTGCCAAGACCAAGGGCAAAGTCGAAAGACCCTTCCGCTACATCCGTCAGGACTTCGCGCTCGCTCGAACATTCCACAACCTGGATGACCTCAATGCGCGCTTCCAGCTGTGGCTCCATACCTGCGCCAACGCCCGAACCCACGGCACCACCGGGTGCGTTGTCAACGAGGCGTTCGACACCGAGCGGACAGCTCTCCTGCCGCTCCCGAAACGCCCCTTTGATCCCCCGCTCTCCGTCACCAGGCGGATCTCTCGTGACGGCATGGTCTCGGTAGGCGGAAACTTCTACAGTGTGCCTGATGCCACACGCGCGCGCTCTATCGAGGTGCGTACACACCCAGGCCGTCTGGTCATGCTCGAAGACGGCATCGAGATAGCCGAACACCCAATCCTTGCAGGAAAAAATCGCCGCCGCGTCGAACCGGGGCATCGCACACCACCCCCCGTGGGCGCGCCGCAACACGCGCTCCTACCACCCGCTCAGCGACCGCTCGACTTCTACGCAGCCGTCGGGGAGCGGCTCGCACACGGGGAGGATACGCCATGAACGGAATCCTTGACCGCATCCAGGCCAGCCTCGTCGGACTCGACATGCCGTGTGCACTCGAATCTCTTGACGAGATCGTCCGCAACATCGAACTCGGACACATCGGCGCGCTCGAAGCTGTCGACCACCTGCTCTCCGCCGAACTCAATATCCGTGAAACCCGACGCATCGGGGTCGCCCTCAAAACCGCAAGACTCAATCCCCACAAGACGCTCGAATCCTTCGACTTCACCTTCCAACCCTCCATCGACCGCGAACGCATCCTTGCGCTCGCCCAACTCGACTTCATCCGTCGCGCCGAGGTCGTCCACCTCCTCGGCCCCCCAGGCACCGGAAAGAGCCACCTCGCTCTCGCTCTCGGCATCGCCGCTGTCAGCGCTCGCAAAAGCGTCTACCGAACCACGCTCGCCGAACTCATCGATGCGCTCGCAAAGGCCCACAGGGAAGGTCGCTTACCCCAAAAAATCCGCTTCTACAACCGCCCCTCACTGCTCATCGTCGACGAAATCGGCTATGTCTCCATCGACTCCGGAGGTGCCAACCTCTTCTTCCAACTCGTCAACGCCAGATACGAAAAGGGTGCCATGATCCTCACCTCAAACCGCGGCTTCGCCGAATGGGGTGAACTCTTCGGGGACCCAGTGCTCGCTACCGCCTTGCTCGACCGACTCCTCCACCACGCCGTCGTTATTCGCATCGAGGGAGCCAGCTACCGCCTCAGAAAACACACCGAACTCATCCCGGAACATATCCGCGCTAATGCCCAAATCTCCCCTCCTCCGCCTCCAAAACGACGCGGAAGACCGCCAAAAAAATCACCCATCCAACCAATATGAACACCCAACAACATCACCCCAAAACTGTCCCTTTTTCATTTGGCACTTTTGTCCCTTTTTCGTTTGGCATTGACAAACGGTCGCGTAATAGAGAGCGGTGCGGTCCTGACCGGTCTGCAACCGGTCATAGTCCACGATATCGGCCACCATGGAGCGAATCATGAAGGGTACGCCGGCATAGACGATCCCCGACGAAAAGAACAGGGCGGCGAACAGCAGCGCATCCCCCTTGCCGGGGATCATGTAGGCGGCGGTCACCGCCATATGCAGGAAGACAGCCAAGGCAGCCGCACCGTGCTTGCTCATGCGCCTTGACAGGCGCATCCACAGGGGTACGGCGAGAGGACCGGCGAGGAAGTAGGACAGTATGATGATGGCGGACCACTCCGGCATCCCGATGACAGCGCTGACGTAGAAGATGTATAGCGAGCCACGGATGCCGCTCGGCACATGGATGAGCAGGTCCGAGAGCAGAATGCGCAGGAAATAGGGGTTGCCCGCCAGTATTTTCAAGCTGCGCACGAAGCCGAGCGCCCGCGGCGAATTCGATTGCACCGGTGGCTCGCCGACTCTGGTCACGGCGATCAGGATCGCTATCGGCAGCAGGATGAGCACATAGGCACCCATCGAGTTCATCTTCAGGGTAGCCGACAGGGCGTAGCCAGACTGTTCCAGCACAGCCAGGATGAGCAATATGGATGCCATGGATATGAGGTGCGCGAACTCGCGCCAACCCTGGATGCGCGATCGCTCGTGGTAGTCGGCAGACAGTTCCGCTCCCCAGGCCATATGCGAAATGCTCAGCATGGTGTAGCCCAGATAGAGCAGGAACAGCGATGCCAACAGGTAGGTCGCGCTCAAGCTGTCGCCAACAAGGTACTGCGGAAACATCACCAGCGCCGTGGCGATCAACAGTACGGGTACGCTCAACACCATCCAGTGGCGCCGTCGCCCCCAGCGTGAGGGGAACTTGTCCGAGATGACTCCCATGAGTGGGTCGGTGCCGAGGTCCCAAAATCTCGCCACCATGAACACAGCGCCCGTGGTGGCGAGCCCCAGACCCATTTCCGTGGCGAAGAAGGGCGGGCCGTAGATTCCGAGAGGAGCAACAAAGGCGGCGATAGGCAGCGCCGGGGCGGAATAGGCCGCCAGTGTGCCGTTCGAAATGCGGGTCATTGACATTCACACAGTCCCGAACTACAGCGGGAACTCCCTCGTAACTTGATGCTCATTGCTCGCAATGATAGCTGTGTATCGAGGGAACAAGGCACCTGAAGACCTGCTGCGCGGTTGGCTCGATGTGGCGCGGGCTTGACGAGCCGGAGCCCAAGGCCCGGCGAGCGCGTCAGTTGCTTCTCCCGGAACTGGTGTGTACGATATAACGACTACATCGATTACAATAGCAAACAAACCGGCTTCAATGGAGAGATTGGATGAAAATGCGGCTACCGGCTCTGGCCACAAGTACAGTTGTTTTACTATTCTCGGCATCCGCCGAGGTCACCGCGGAAGATTCGCCAGCTCGGGCCGACCCGGTTGTAATCGAGGAAATCCTCGTCACTGCGCGCAAGCGCGAGGAGAACCTGCAAAGGGTGCCGGTCGCGATTTCCGCGTTCTCCAGTGAACAGCTTGACCAATCAGGCGTTCAACAATTTACCGACATCGAGTATCTGACCCCCAACCTCATCATGAGAGACGCGATGATCTCGTCCTCGACCACGGCTGTGACCATTCGCGGGCAATCGCAAGCCGATACATTGCTCACGACCGACTCATCGGTCGGGGTTTACCTCGATGGCGTGAACATTCCCAGAACGACAGGCCTCAAGGCAAATCTCTTTGATATTGAACGCATCGAAGTGCTCAAAGGCCCGCAAGGGACGCTGTATGGGCGCAACACCACGGGCGGCGCAGTTTCCGTCATCACCAAGCGGCCGCATTACGACGGCGTGGCCGGATTTGCTGAAGTCACTGGCGGCAGTTTCGATCGTCTCGACTTTGGCGGTGCCATCAACATCCCGCTCATTGACAACGAATTGGCAGTCCGGATAGCAGCGCAACGAAACTCGATGGATGGTTATGGAAACTACGTCAACACGGGCGATGAGGCTGGGGACGATGACGAGAGCTTCGCGCGAGTGAGCGTTCTCTTCGAACCGGGTGACGTTTTCAATGTGCTGTTGACGGCTGACTGGCAGAAGACGAACGAAGCTGATGCGGTGCTCAAAGTGGCTGATCCGGGAGCTGGCCCGCTAACGGGTCGCGTCACGCCCGCAATGATATCGGCGGGCGTTGAGCTTGGCGACTTGAATCCGCTTGATATTCCCTCGGAGTTCAATGGGTTCCGACCTGGCGCGACTTTTTTCCCCGGTGTCATCGCCGGCCATGAATCGCTTGCGGCCTTCGCGGCAACTGGCGATGTTTTCGACAGTTTCGAGGGAGGCCGGTACTTTGCGGGTCAAGGGGGGTTGAATGAAAACGAAGCCTGGGGCTTTGGCGCAACCATGACCTGGGACCTGCCTGAGGCGACCATCAGGTCGATCACCGGTGTCCGGGATTTCGAATCGCTGAGTCGGGTTGAGCTGGATGGAACGCCGTTTTCGATCCTTCACCCCTACATACCCACGGAGTACAGATTCTGGTCTGAAGAGCTCACGTTCTCGGGTGATGCCGCGGGTGGGTCGCTGGAGTGGTTGGTGGGCGCTTACTACAGCAATGAGGATGGAACTGATGGCAGCAGGACATTTGCGTTAACGGCGATCAATCCTCTTAACCCCAATACCCTGGATGGCGATGTCAGGAATACGAGCTGGGCCTTGTTTTCCCAAAACATGTGGGCGGTTCTTGACGATGTGAACCTCACCTTCGGGCTTCGCTACACAGAGGAAAAGAAGGAACTCGCCTCGAGAAACCGGGCTGGCAGCGGCCCCCTTGAAATGTGCAGCCTTCCGCCGGACGGTGTGCCGCTGGACCAATGCGAAGCGACTTTCAAGGATGACTTCAATGGCTGGTCCTGGCTGGTCTCCGCAGACTACCGGGTGAACGATGGCCTCCTGGTGTATGCCAAATCGTCGCGTGGCTTCAGAGGCGGCGGGCAGAACTTGCGCGGCTCAACCGACGCGAGTTCGTTTCAGGAATATGATCCGGAGTACGCAACGGATTTCGAGATCGGGGTGAAGGCGGACCTGTTTGATCGGCGTACGCGGGTCAATTTCGCAGCGTTCCACACGGATTACGAAGATATTCAACGAACCATCATCGTGCCCGCCGCCGGCGGCAACCTGGCTACGGTGCTTCTAAACGCTGCCGCAGCAACCATACAAGGATTCGAGCTGGAGACGGTCTTGTCGCCGATAGATGGCTCGAGAATTACCGGAAGCGTCGGATATGCAGATGGAGAGTACGACGACTTCATGTCTCGCGACCCTTCAACCGGGATGCTTGTTGATCGCTCTGGCGAAGAGTTCACGACCCCAAAATGGCAGGGCAGCATTGGGGTCAGCTATGAACGACCCGTCCGGCTATTTGACGGGGTGCTTGGCGTTCACCTTGTCTGGTATCGGCAGAGTGCAGTCAGAAACCAGACCACCTTCGTTGATCCGACTTTCAGCCTGGATAACATCGAAGCTGATCCCCATTCCCTCGTCAACGCGCGATTGGAATTTCGCGTGGATGAAGCCGGGTTGACGGTCGCGGTGTTCGGCACCAATCTCGGTGACGAGGAAGTGCGCATTGGAGAGCAGGACCTGACCGCCCTTGGCTACTGGGTCACCTCTTTCGGGCCGCCGCGCATGTGGGGTCTTGATGTGACCAAGGAGTTTGGGCCTTAGGGGCCACCAACGACTCGGCTCGGCTCGGCTCGACTCGACTCGTCCAAAGCGATTTCCGCGCACAGACCATCTCGGGAGAACGATTATGAACCAACATCCAATCATTGACATTGATTCCCACTACACTGAACCGTTCGATTTATGGACCTCGCGGGCTCCAGCAACCCTGAAGGATCGTGTTCTTCATGTGGACACGTTGCCAGACAGCACGGAGGCCTGGTTCATTGATGATCGCTATGTGGGAAAGATTGGCCCCCAGGTAATTGACAGGAACGGCGAAAAGGTCCGCGGCACAACCTCGTTGCCGCGCCTGGACGAGATGGCCCCTGGTGGCACATTCGTCCCGGAGCGCCTGAAGGTGATGGACAGCATGGGCATCTCGGCGCAGCTGGTCTATCCCAACGTGGTCGGCTTCGGTTCGTCGAAGCTCATGGCGATCACCGGCGACGAAGAGCTTCGTCTGTTCCACGTTACAGCCTACAACGATGCGATGGCCGAGATGCAGGAGGAGTCGGGCGGACGAATCTACCCCCAAGGCGTACTGCCGCTCTGGGACATTGACCTTGCCGTTGCCGAGATGAAGCGATGCAAGGAAATTCTTGGCTTGACCGGCTTTGCGATGTCCGATCAGCCCAGGGATTTCGGGATGCCGAGTTTGGCGGATCCAGTCTGGAGTTCGTTTTTCGAAGCCTGCGTCCACTACGACGTGCCGGTGAATTTTCATGTGGGCTCCGGCAGCAGCGAGATTTCCGACGGATGGTGGGGTGGCCTCGACCGCGACATGAAGACCACCCCGCCGACCCTTGCCGCCTACTATTCGGTTTCGTTCTTCCTGCACAACTTTCGCGATATTGTGAATCTCATCCTGTCGGGCCTGTTGGACAAATACCCGACATTGAAGTTTGTGTCGGTGGAGAGCGGCGTGGGCTGGATTCCCTTTGTCATGCAGTCGCTCGAGTACACGTTTGACGAAATTCTGTCGGCGAAGGACCGTCGGCAATTCGGGCTTCGGCCTCGCGACTACTTCCGCAGGCAGATCTTTGCGTCCTACTGGTTTGAGGACAGCCACCTGGTTGACGCTTTCCTTTCGGACATTGGCACCGACAATTTGATGTTTGAAACCGACTATCCGCATCCCCAGGCGCTGTATCCCGATGTGTACCGGAAAATCGAGGAGACGCTGGGGCATCATCCGGAGGATGTGCAGCGAAAGGTTCTTTACGAAACAGCGAGCAGGGTTTACGGCATTACCGTCTGAACTTCCCGGCAGGCATCCAACGAGGGTTTGCAATGGCAAAAGGCATCAATCTCGGCTATGCGGGGAAGCGAGTGGTCGTGACCGGCGTTTCCTCGGGCATGGGCAGATCCGCGGCGGAGTGGCTGGTTGAAGAAGGCGCAGTGGTCACTGGTCTGGACATTCAGGACTGTGACCTCCAATTGGCTCGATTTGAACGGCTGGATCTTGCGGATGTCGAATCCATTCGCTCCGTTGCCGCCGCGCTGGAAGGCGAAGTCGATGTGTTGTTGAACTGTGCCGGGGTGGGAAACTTGCCGGACCCCCGGGTCGTCCACTGGATCAACTATCTGGGAACCCGCCGCTTGACCGAGGAAATCATCCCCAAGATGCGCCGGGGGGCGGCTATTGCGAACATAGCCTCGAAATCCGGTCTGGATTATCCGAAGTGGATGAGGGAAATCGTAACCCTTGTCGATATTGAAGATGATGCGGAGGCTGACCAGTGGCTGGCGGATTTTGAGCCAGCACAGCAAAACCCGTATGGGTTCTCCAAGGCGTGCACCACCGTATATACCCTGGCTCGCGCCGCTCAACTCGCTGGGCAGGGCATACGGATGAACTGCACCTCTCCGGGAGCTTCGGATACCGGGTTCTTCGGCGAAGCGGATGCCAACCGGATCCCTGCTGTTGTGAAGTCTTGTGATCACTTTGGTCGATTGGCGACACCCCAGGAGCAGGCGTTGCCCTTGCTCTATCTGGCAAGTGACGCGGCTTCCTACGTTTCGGGTGCCAACCTCGTCGTGGATGCCGGCGGGCTCGGTGGCTATCTCACTGGCAAACTGGAGCCGCCGCCTGTGCCCACCTATGCCAATATTCTCGATGGCTGGACCATCGGCTACTGATAACGGAACACGATTGGGAGGAATCCTGACATGTATGACCTCAAAATTCGAAACGGCATGATTGTCGATGGCCTGGGCACCCCGAAGTACAAGGGGGATGTAGGCATCAGAGACGGAAAGCTGGTCGCAGTCGGGGGTGCGCCGGAAGATGCCGAGCGTGAGATCGATGCAAGCGGCAAGGTGGTTTGCCCCGGCTTCATCGATACCCATACGCACTATGACATTCAGTTTGCCTGGGACCGGATGCTGTCGGTGTCCCCCTGGCACGGTGTCACGACAGTGGTCATAGGCTGTTGCGGATTTGGTGTCGCGCCCACGCGAAAGAAAGACCGCGATTACATGCTGGAAACCCTGCAGTATGTCGAGGGCATGGATGTTGGCTATACCAGGAAGGGCATGGGCAATTGGGGATTTGAATCCTACCCTGAATATCTTGACTGGATTGAGAAGGTTGGCACCGGCATCAACGTGGCATCTCTAGTGGGTCATCTCGCCATTCGGGTGTTCGTGATGGGCGAGGAGGCGGGCACTCGCAGGGAGGCCACTGAAGACGAAATAAACCAAATGCGGGCTATCGTGCGTGAAGCGATTCAAGCAGGTGCGGTAGGGTTCTCGACATCGAATTCCCCTGCCCATACGGGCGTAGGCGGCATCCCTGTGCCGAGCAGATGCACCACGATTGAAGAGTTGGAGGCGTTGACAGGCGTGATGGGGGAACTGGGGCGCGGCACTTTCCACTGCAATTGGGGCCCGGAACTTGACTCGGAAGGCATTGAGCGGATTGCTCGAAACGCAGGTGTGCCCATTTGCGACCCCGGAATCGGGCCTTCGCCGGACGGCTCCCGGGAAGGCGCCTTGCTCGAGCAAATCGAGCGCATGAACGCCGAGGGATTGACGTGGCGGCCACAAATGGGCGTGCTGCCAAATACCTTTGAGGTGGGGCTGGAGCAT
Organism: Pseudomonadales bacterium; assembly: GCA_965199815.1. GTDB lineage: Bacteria > Pseudomonadota > Gammaproteobacteria > Pseudomonadales > Azotimanducaceae > Azotimanducus. Next base: position 130,849 of record CBDATE010000021.1, on the reverse strand, counting down.
CCGTTCATGTTCGCGCTGGATCTGCCCGAGTCGCTGATGAAGCCGGCCAAGCCGCTGTATGGCTTGTTTACGCCGATCCAGGAATTGGCGACAGTCGCCGAACGCCTCGAGGCCTACAAGACAGACGAATTTCGAGCGCAATTCCTTGACCAGACGAACGAACCGGGCTGGAATGAACGCTACTGGCCCAATATGGTGATCAACTATTCGCCCAGGAAGCGGGAATACGAGGGGTGCCGATTGGCGGAGGTGGCCGAAGAAGTCGGAAAGACCGCCGCTGAATTGATGTTGGACTTGAGCATTGAATCTGATCTCGAAGCCAGGTTTGGCGCGGTGGCCAGGCGCCCGGGCCTGGAGCGCAGGCAGTTGGACCTCTACATGAGCGACAATGTAGTCGTTGGCAAAGGTGATGGCGGCGCACATGTCAGAGAGCTGTGCGATGCTCGATATCCGACCAACCTGCTCGGGCCCTGGGTTCGCGACTGGGGCTTGCCTATTGAACGGGCGGTGCAGCTCATGACGAAGAATGCAGCGGAGATCTACGGCATCGAGGATCGGGGGCTGTTGCAGGAGGGTCTGGCCGCAGATGTGGTCGTTTTTGACCCTGATACCATCTCCGACGGACCGCTTGAGCGCGTCAACGATTTTCCGGGTGGATCCAGAAGGCTCATCTCCAGGTCAGAGGGAATCGACTACGTCATAGTCAATGGAACGATCCTGCGGGAACACAACGAATACGCGGTGGACGAAAACGCGCCGAAGTTGCCGGGGAAGGTCTTGCGTAGTTTCAGGAAGCGTTCGTCAACCGCCCGCAGTCAGGCAGCGACGGGCAGCGGATAGCGGCCAGGGAAACTCCGAATAACAGAGCTTCCTGTGCGGCACATGAATGTGCCGCCAGATTCGGTGCCGTTGGGAGCATGAGCCATTCAGGAGTGGGGCCAATCTTCCGGCAAATCGCCGTGAGTGGATTGGGTGATCTGCTCAACACTCTCGAGCAGCCGAATCCCAAGTCGTTTCACATCGTCACTTGACAGCGGCTCCTTGAATTCCCTGAGCGTTACGGTCAAGACCACCTGTCCGCCAGAGCCGAAAACGGGTGCAGTAATGTTGTTCACCCTCTTCGTTTCCCCTCCGGACGAGTGTTGATGAGTGCTTTCCAGCTTCGCCATCAGGTCTGCGAGCATTTCGCTGATTTCCCTGGAGTTGGGCAGGCCTTCCAGTGTGCTGACAGCTTTGAGGATTTGGGTTCGTGGATCGGACACATAGCCGACATCATAGCCACGGGCTCTCAACTCCTTCAGCATGTCTTCAAAATACGACTTGGTGAAGGCCGCATTGGGCTGCTCGATTCGATCGAGCCACTTCCTCTGCACATCGATGGGTGCCCACGCGGCGAACATGGGTCCGATGGGCGGCAGCCATGCTCTTTGACTGCCCACACTCGGATGACCTCGGTGCCCGCGTGGCGACCGATTGGCGAGCACCGTTGTAACGTCGCCTACAAGCCCTGTGGCCACAACCGTAAGCGAGAGCTCGGCAGCCAATGCCGCCATTTCCGTTCGTGATACCTCCAGGGCTTCATGTCCTTCCGGCGCAACGGCAGCGGCGAACCGCAAAAGTGCCGGGCCCAGCGAGTAGGTTTTCTCGATCGGGTTGCGGATGAGCACACCGTGCTTCTCGAGTGTGCTGCACATGGCGTGACAGGTCGCCTTGTTGAAATGCAGTGTTCGTGCAAGTTCAGATAGCTTGAATGTCTCGAGCCGGTGACTGGACATGTACTCCAGTAGTTCCACGGCGCGGTCTATCGCGGGGGCTGGTCTTGGCATGTCTTTCCCTTGAATCCCTGAAAGCTCAATCGGGCAGCGCAGGCAACTTTACCAGTGTCGTTTGTTTTTGCAAACGCTATAAACGCTGCGGGGGTTGATGTGTACTAGTCCAAACAGATGTGAGACTACCGGAGCCTGGGTAAGGGTTGATTGATTTCTTTCAGGGAGTGCCCTGGGAACTGGCAGTTGTACGCCGGTCATTCATGGCCGGAAGTTCGCTTCCGGCCATGACCAGCCTCTGCGCTGCGGGGGGCGGCGTGTCATCCGCAGGATCGAAGCGGAGCGGAGAACCCGCGCAGCGGGTTGACTCGCCGCCCCCCGCAGCGTTCCCGGCAACAGGAACTCCTTCCTGACTTCACACAGCCCCTCGGCAAGAGTACCCGGCCCAAGTCCATCACTCTGCGTCACCTGATTCTCGAGCCCTGACCCACACCACACCTCATCTCGACCCGGGAGGACACCTTGAACGATCCTGTCCAATAAGGGGCGATCATCCGCGATTCATCTGCGCCGGTACCCCCGGATGCCACGCACGCGCAGCATCCGGGCGGCGGTTCGGATACCCTGACTTCTTTTTGACAACCGAAAGGGTACCGAACGATGCAATTTTACTCCAAGAGACACATCTCCTACCGCGCCATCCAGGTTGACGAAGTCACGCCCCCGGATGCGTTCGACCGACTCCGGAAAATCAAGATGTACCTCCGATTGCGCTCCGAAGGCTGCTCCGAGGCCACCGCACTTGATGCTATCGGCTGGTCAAGGGCAACTCTCTACCGCTGGAAGAAACGCTACCAGGATGGCGGAGTCCGCGCGCTCGCCGCAAAGAGCAGGAAGCCGCGCTCGTCCCGGGGACACGAGTGGACACGCGATACCGCCTGGGCAGTCTGGAACATGCGTCGCAAGTTCCCTTTCATGGGAAAGGCCAGGCTGCACATCATGCTCGCCCGTCAAGGCACCCTCCTGAGCGAGTCCACTATCGGGCGCATCTTGGAGAAAGGCATTGCACTCGGTCATATACGCCCCTGCGTCTTCCTCCGCGGTCGTACCAAACCCAAGAAGCGACGCAACTTCGCCCACGGCCACGCCAAACGCCTCCCCTCCGGTATGCGCTCCTCTACACCCGGCCAACTCGTCCAGGTCGACCACATGTCCATCTCCCGCGACGGCAAAACACTCAAGGAGTTCCGCGCCGTCTGCCCAAGTACCAAGATCATGTTCTGCCGCGTCTTCACGTGCGCCACCGCTTACAACGCTTGCCGCTTCCTCAACGCCCTGCTCGATGACTACTCGTGGATCAAATCCCTTCAGGTCGATGGCGGCTCCGAGTTCATGGCCGAGTTCGAACGAGCCTGCCAACACAACAAACTCCCGCTCTTCGTCCTCCCGCCACGGTGCCCTGAACTCAACGGCTGTGTCGAACGCGCCAACGACACTTCTCGTATCGAATTCTGGGGCGGATTCGGCGGCGAACTCACCGTCGCCGAAGTCGCCCCTGCGCTCGCCAAGTACCAATACTTCTACAACAACATCCGACCTCATATGGCCCTCGACTGGAAAACCCCCGTCGAGTATCTTTCCTCTTTTCCCTCGCTCGCCTCTCAGTCTCAGATCTAGTGAACGAGCCAGGGCGATTCCGAAGTTACGAGTAGGTGATTGATGTATCACAGAGAAGGGTAAGCACTGGACACGGAGTTGTAGATGTGTCAAGCTGGAGAGGTCGAAGTGCAGGAATTGGGTGATGGGCAGGCCGACCACGGCAAGCAAAGTGGTGCTCAAGGAAATACGGGTGCGTCCGGTGCGTACTGCCGAGGAGCGTGCTGAATGGGACGATTTGATGAGTCGGCACCACTATTTGGGCTTTCGGTGTCTGTTTGGGGGCGGAGTTCGGCATGTAGCGGAAACGCGGGAGGGTCGTTGGGTAGGGTTGCTGGGCTGGGTATCCGGTTCATTCAAGGTGAAGGCGCGGGACGAGTGGATAGGGTGGGCCCCGGAGCAGCAGTTTCGGCGTTTGTATTTGGTGGCGAATAACACGCGATTTTTGCTGCTTCCGGGGTATAACGGCGGGAACCTGGCATCACGAGTGCTGTCGTTGTCACTGCGGCGGTTGAGCGGGGACTTTGAGGCGTTTCGCGGGGTACCGGTATTGCTTGCAGAAACATTTGTTGACCCGACGAGGTTTCACGGCGGGTGCTATCGGGCGGCAAACTGGACTCTGCTTGGCGAGACGCGCGGGTACGCGCGCGTTGGTGGCAAGTGGGAGCAGCACGGGGTGCCAAAGCAGGTGTTTGTGCGCCCCCTGTGTGGCGCAGCGCAGGCGATGCTGCGCGGGCTTGACGAGCCGGTGCCCGGTCTCGGTTCTGTGGGGGCACCGCCGCCACCGGGGCGTTTGCGGAGCTTGTATCAGTCGCTGAGCGAGGTGCCTGAGTATCGTGCTGCGCGGGGTATCCGGCATCCGCTGGCGAGCATTCTGGCGGTGGCGGTGGCGGCCAAGCTGGCGGGCGCTCAGGGAGTGACCGCGATTGCCGAGTTCGCGCGGCGGCTTGACCAGCGCCAACTGGCGGCGATACGAGCGTTCAAAAGCCCCTCCCTGGGCTGCCGGGTACCGGTCTCGAAGACTTCCCTGCATCGCGTGTTGTCGCAACTCGACCCTGATGCCCTGGACAAGGCTGTACGCCGCTGGACTGCTGCATACCGATTACCACAAACAGCACTTGCCCTTGACGGCAAATCAAGGCCCATCAACCGCCCCGGTCACAGTGACTCCACTCGTATGATGATCGCGGCTGTCGAACACGGGACCGGGATGGTGCACGGACAAGTCGCCTCCGATTCTGCCGGTGGCGAGATACTCGGAGTGCGTCGTCTGCTCACCGAACTTGGAGTGCGTGGACACACCATCACGCTGGACGCTCTGCACAGTTGCCCGGAGACCGCACACCTGATCGTCACCGGTGGTGGCGATTACGTGATGCCCGTCAAAAGCAATCGTCCCACCCTGCTTGATGACATCCGTACCTTCAACTTCGATGCCGAGCCGAAGCGACGCACACTGGAGAAGGCACACGGGCGTATCGAGCAGCGTGAATGTGCACTCATCGACCTCACCCAATACTCCCCCGATCTTGCCGCCCTTCCCGGACGCCAACAAGCGTTCCGAATCACGCGCCAGCGCACCGTGATACGCAGCGGCACAACAACTCCCCACACCACAAGCACCGAATACGCCTACGGACTTACCTCCTTGTCCCCAGAGCGTGCTGGCCCCTCTGAAATCCTCGCGCTCAATCGCGGCCACTGGGAGATAGAAAACTGCCTCCACCATGTGCGCGATGTCTCCTTCGACGAAGACCGCTCCCGTGTGCGTGTTGGTGCCGGGCCGCGCAATCTCGCCTGCCTGTCCAATGTCGCCATCTCCATCGTGCGACTCCACGCCCGCTTCCGTCACCAGCCCGAAGCTCAGCGACACTACGCCGCCAGGCACGACGAAGCTTTGCAGGCAGTGCTCGACTCAACCCTCTGAACCAACCCCGCGGGGACCCCATCCCCCTGCCGGTGGTCTGCTCGCAGCGCCGGGAATCAGCCTCCTCGGCCAAAAAACCCCGCACATCCCTCTCATCAACCTGCCGGGTGGCCCGCCAAGTACCCCTCCGAGGCCATCCATCTCCACTATCCCTACCCACACCAACCCGGCACACCTGCCCTCCCTCTCACCTCGGTTGAACACGGAATTGCCTTGGTGAACGAGCACATGATGTTGCTTCTCCCGGAACTGGTGTGTACGATATAGCGAATATACCAATCACAATAGCAAACAAACTGACCCGGTAAGAGGTGTCAATGAATGCCCAAGAGGTTGTTGAAGTGAGGTCCGTGTCGGAAATCGCCGATTCGATTCCCGATCCTGTACATGAGCGCCTGCTCGAAATGCTTCGCGCCCCCGGCTTCGTGACGGATCCGTATCCCTTCTATGACTGCCTGTTGGAAAATGCGCCCATTTGGCCAACTCCGGATGGAAACGTCATATTTGGGCGTTATGAGCCCTGCCGGTACGCTCGTCGATTTGAAGTGCGGGACTTTGGTGGCCGAGCTTCCCGGAATGACCTGCGCCGGGAGTGGGTGCAGTACAACTCGCTCATTGGTTGCGACCCGCCCGACCACACCCGCCTTCGAGCGATTTTGAATGACGCGGCCTTCACCGCGCCTGCCGTGAAGGCGTTGCAGGAAAAGCTCGACCGATTCACCCATGACCTGATGGACAAGATCGTGACTCGGGGCGAAATGGACCTGATGGCGGACTTCGCCAAACCGCTGCCCACGTACGTCATCACGGAACTGTTGGGCATCCCCTACGAGTCAAAGGCCGAGTGGGAGCCTTGGGCGAACCAGATCCATTCGGCAACCGCCAAGCCGATGTTCCTGCGAGAGCAGAAACTCGAGGCCGCAAAGCACATAGCAGCCGCGGTCACGGCCGGCAAGGAAGAAGCGGCCTGGTTTGCAGACGTGATCAAGGAGCGGCGCAAGAAGGGCTATCGCGCCAATGATGTGATTACCGCCCTGTGCGATGCACAGGACAAAGGCGAACTCTCGGAGGAGCAAGTGCTTGGTACGCTCGTTCTGGTCATTGGCGGAGGGCACCACACCACAGTCAACCTGATCGGCAATGGCATGCTGGCGCTCTTCAGGAACCCTGATCAGATGAAGTTGCTTCGCGAGACACCCGACTTGCTGGAAAACGCGATCGAGGAGATGCTGCGCTACGACCCGCCGCTGCAGACCGGCGGAGGTGGCGCAGTCGAGCGCGAAATCGTGCTCGATGGTGTGCTCATCGAAGAAGGTACGCTTGTATCAACAATCATTGGCTCCGCAAATCGGGATCCGTTGATGTTCGAGCGTCCCAAGAGCTTTGATGTGCGCAGGGAAAACGCGAAGCGCCATCTGTCTTTTGGCTACGGGTCCCACTTTTGCCTGGGGAGCTTTCTTGCCCGCGCGGAGGGCGTGACGGCGTTTCACGCCCTGCTGAACCGACTGCCGAACTTGCGCCTGCTCGACGAAGACCCACCTTTTGAAGAAATGTACAACCTGCGGGGATTGGCTTCCATGAAAGTGGCGTGGGATGCCTGAAACCAGCATGAGCACATGCACAGTCGATGCTGATCTCTGCTGTGGTCATGGCCGCTGTGCCGATGTTGTGCCTGATTTCTTCGGCGTTGATGAAGATGGGTTTACAACGCTTCGAGGCAAGACCAGGGATGTGCCTGGCAACTTGTTGGCGCAGGTCGAGGAAGCAATTCTCGGTTGTCCTTGCGTTGCGATCAAATGGGTTGAGGACAATGCGTAACGACTTGTCGAGGTGGATTCGCAAGCCGATGATGTTCTTTCCGAACAAACCTGGTCGGTACGCATTACAAACGGAACTGGGGGTTGCAGACCTTTCTGTTTCATTCCTGCCACGGAGACTTCGAGCGTGAAGCTGGCTCCAGCAAGAATTGATGACATCACAGCCCACTGGTTGACGAAAGTGCTGCAAGAGAAATTCCCGAGCGTGGAGGTCGAGTCGCTGCAGGCGGAGCCGGCGACGATTGGCACCACCACCCGCATTCGCGTACAAGCGAAATACAATGATGCCGGTTGGCAAGCGGGTTTGCCGGAGGCGCTGTTCATCAAGTGCCACGCCGAAAATCCCAACCATGAATACCTGATTGACAAGCAGATTTACGCAGGTGAAGTTGGCTTTTACAAAAGCGTGGCCGGGCACCTGTCCATACCGACACCGAAGTGCGTGGCGGCTGAACTGGACAGCGGATCTGGCGGATTTCTGCTGATCATCGAAGACCTCGTTGCCGCAGGTGCCACTTGGGGGTCTGCTCTCACACCGCTAACCGAAGGACAGGCCAGGCGAATCGTGCAAGTCATGGCAAGTTACCACAGCGCGTTTTGGGGCGGGGCGGCGGCAACCGATTGGATGGCTCGGGTCGCGTCCGGGGCTTTGGCGAAGAGCTTTTATCAGAGATACTCCAATGAAGCCACGGCAGCGGAGCTGATCGAGACGAGTCGCGGCGAGGCACTGACGGGCGATCTGCGTAATGCGGCGACGCTGTCCGCCGCTTTCCTTGAACTGCAGAGAAGAAACGCACAAGAGCCATTGTGCATGCTGCACGGAGACCCGCACGTCGCAAACATCGCGTTCATGCCGGATGACGAGCCTGTGTTTACGGACTGGCAGATCGTTAGACGAGGGCGATACGCCTACGACCTTTGCTACTGCCTGGTTGGCGGGCTGGCGGCCGATGATCGGCGTGCGTGGCTGCCTGATCTCGTTGCTCTCTATGTTGTCGAGTTGTCCGAAAGGGGTGTTCAGGGCGTTGGCCGGAAGCAGGCGCAAGCGGCCGTTGCAGAAAACGTCATCCATGGCCTTGTCATGTTTCTGGGCAACAGGGACACCATGCTGCCGGAAGAGATCAATTCGACGTACGTGCAGCGCTATGCCGTCGCGGCGACGGAACTTGAATCCCTTCGATTGCTCTCGACCAGCTAGCCGGTTATGTCCAATGACATTTTCGGACAGCTCTTTTCAAATAGCGATACCGGACGAAAGCATTGCGGATCTCCGCGAGCGGCTGACTCGCGTACGTCTTGCAGACGACTTCGACAATGAGGATTGGGCCTACGGCACGAACACGGCGTATTTGAAGGAGCTTCTGGAGTATTGGCGTGATGGGTTTGATTGGCGAGCTCGAGAGGCAGCCATGAACGCCTATGAGCACCACCGCGTTGATTTGGGCGGGGTGCCGATACACTATATGCTCAAGAGGGCCGAGGGGAGGGCTTGCAGGCCCATCCTGCTCAATCACGGTTGGCCCTGGACATTCTGGGACTATCGCAAGCTGGCGGAGCGGCTCGCCAATCCAGTTGCTTATGGCGGAGACCCCCAGGACGCTTTCGATGTCGTGGTGCCGTCTTTGCCCGGGTTTGGCTTTTCCACCCCTCTCCGTCGCTCTGGCATCAATTGGATTAAAACCGCTGATCTCTGGCGAACGCTCATGACCGACCGCCTGGGCCATGATCGGTTTTTTGCCGTTGGCGGCGATTGGGGAAGCGCCATTGCCGGACAGCTTGCGCACAAACACTCTGAAGCGGTAGCGGGTGTTCTTGTGCTTGGTGGTGTGCGCCTGGATGTTTGGAATGTCGAGCGGCCCTGGGATTTATTTGGTGCACCGGCAAACGAGCTGCCAACGGAAGTTCGCCAGGCAATGCTGCAATGGCAAGAGCATTATTCAGCCCATGTGTCTGCACATGTGCTTGGAGCGCAGACTCTGGCCAACGCTCTCGATGACTCGCCGGCGGGGCTGTGCTCCTGGCTTATCGAGCGTCGTCGCGCCTGGTCGGACTGCAATGGTGATGTGGAACGCCGGTTTTCAAAGGACGAACTGCTGACCCTGGTTTCCATATATTGGTTTACGCGGAGCTTCGGCACCTCTGCGCGGTACTACAGGGAGGCGGCACTGCAAAAGTGGATGCCGTCCCATGATCGTTCACCCGTGCTGCAGTCGCCGACAGCAGTTACCATTTTTCGACCTGATCCGCCTGTTGTGGTGCCCGAGGAGTGGTTCCAAGGCTATGCCAATCTGACGCAGTATCGGGTTCATGAGGCCGGAGGCCACTTTGGGCCGGCCGAGGAACCGGATGTGGTTGCGAAAGACATCCGGGATGCGTTTCGGGGATTGCAATGAGCATAGCTTTAACAGGCCCTGGTTGAATGAACGCAGGAGGTATCAAATGAGTTCAATAGTCGTCAGGCAAATTCCTTTCGATTTCGAGGGCGTGGAGTTCCTGTGGAATCCCGCCAACCCCGCCTGGTCGAGGCAGGTGAACATTCTCTCCTTTTCCGCGATCGCCTTTGAACGTGTGCTTTGCAAGGCGTTTCGCCAGGCGGAAGCTATGATTACCGACCCGGCAGTCGCCGAGGAGTGTCGGCTTTTTGTGGAGCAGGAAGCGGCGCATTCGCTGGCGCATCACAAGCACGTCAACGCGTTGATTGAGCGATATCCGGGCCTCGAGGAGTCAAGAAGCAAGGCGATTGCGCACTTCGACCAGATACTGGAGAAGAACGGTCTGGAATTCGCGATATGTTTCGGGGCTGCTGTAGAAGGCACTTTTACCCCAATGGGGAAGCTGATCATCGACAATAGAGAGATCCTGTTCGCGGATGGGGACGCGCGCGTGGCATCTCTCTGGCTGTGGCATTTCAGCGAGGAGATCGAACATAGAAGCGCAGCGCTGACAATCTACAATCACCTCTACGGGCACAGATACAGTCGCATTCGCATGCTCCCCTGGATTATCGGGTTCATGCGCGAATACCGTCGCCTTATGCAGTCGGAGATTGACAAGCATGTGCCAGCCGAGGACCAATGCAAGTCGGATAGGGCCTCCTTTGCAGACCTGCCCAGGCCGGAGTACAGAATCGCCGTGTGGCGCACTTTTCTAAGCCTCATGCCCTGGCACAATCCCGAGCGCGAACCTCTGCCGGAATGGGCGCAAACTATCCATGATCGGTATTCGGAAGGTGCCGATTTAACTCGGTTTTACGGGCGCTCTCCCGAAACAGTCAAGTGTGTGCAGTGATTTCGGAGCGGATAGTCAGACCCTTGGGGAAGGGCTGAACAACAGAGTTTCCCGTGCGGCACACGGATGTGCCGCTTTGCAGGACAGCAAAAATGCACGGCGCAGCCGCCCGCAGGGGCGGGCACATGGATGTGCCCGCCTGAACATTTTTGCAGGACAGCAAAAATGCACGGCGCAGCCGCCCGCAGGGGCGGGCACATGGATGTGCCCGCCTGAACATTTTTGCAGGACAGCAAAAATGCACGGCGCAGCCGCCCGCAGGGGCGGGCACATGGATGTGCCCGCCTGAACATTTTTGCAGGACCGCAAAAATGCACGGCGCAGCCGCCCGCAGGGGCGGGCACATGGATGTGCCCGCTGACATTTTTGCAGGACAGCCTTGGGCAGGAGCGGAACAAGTATATAATCCCGCCACTTCAGTTCCTTCCCGAACTCTCCCGGAATGAGTATGGATAGCGTCGCCGCGACAATGCGATCAACGACTGTGCGCGTTCCAAAGACCGCCGAGCTCGTGGCAGCCGAACTACGCCGCAGGATTGTGCTTGGCGAATTGCGCGAAGGCGACAATCTGCCGCCGGAATCGAACCTCATCGAAGAATTTGGCGTGTCACGCCCGACCATGCGCGAGGCTTTCCGTATTCTGGAGACCGAGCAGTTGATCAGCGTCTCGCGTGGCTCACGTGGCGGCGCTCTGGTGCACTTGCCCGAAGTGGATGTGGTAGCGCGCTATGCCGGTCTTTTTCTGCAGTCCCGCGACACCAGGATTGCGGATGTGCTCGAGGCGCGGCGGCTCATCGAACCTGCCGCTGCCGCCATGTTCGCCAGGCGACGGCCACCGGCACTGATTGCCGAGCTCGGGAAAACACTTGCCCAGGCCGCACTTGATGTGGAGAACTCGAGAGCCTACGCGCACCATGCGGCCGACTTCCACCTCAAGGTCATCGAGGGGTCGGGGAATGAGGCGCTGGCGCTCGTGGGACGTATCCTGGGTCGGATCACGGAAGCCGTTTTCCTGCATGTGACAGGGCGGATGTATATCGTGGAAATGGCGCGGAAGGGGCTTCGGTCAGAACAGAAACTGCTCGAACTGATCGCCGCTGGCGATGCTGCGGGTGCCGAGGCACACATCGAACGACATCTGGAGAACTCGGGACGAATTCTCGAGAAGATACTCGGCGCTGATGCCACGGTGGAGGTACTCGGCTGAGGCGGAGCAGCACACTCGGCATGTTCTGATCAAGTCCATCCGTGGAAAGGTGCCGGACTACCGAATCAGGAATCCCCGAAATCTACCGCAAGCGTCACGCCGTAGGTGCGTGGTCGGCCAATGACACCTATGGTGTGCGCCAGCGCGTTGCCCGTGAAATCGGTTCCACCGGCCAGAAAAGACTCATCGGTGAGGTTCTTGCCCCACAGGGACAGCACATACCGTTCCCCGAATTCGAGTTCGAGGCGGGCATTGAGTCTGCCGAAACTCTCCTGAGTAGTGACATCTGGTCGCCTGGAAATCGGCGTGATATTTCGATCGTCCTGCCACACATAGTCAAGCTGTACGCCAAGCGCTCTATTGCCAGTCAAGGGTCTGTCATAGCGCGCAGAAAAACTGGCCTGCAGATCGGGCAAGGCGACTTCTTCATCCGAGCGGTCAATGATGCTGACTCCATCCGGGGCCAGGGAGATGAAATCCTGATATTCGAAATCAATGTAACCGAAGGTCGAGAAGAAGCTGAATTCTTCGCTCGGCTGATACCAGAGTTCGATCTCCGCACCGAAAATGTCCGCCTCGGCGGCGTTGGTGAGCACCGTCACAACATTGTTGTTGCCAGACTCTCCCGACGACGATGGCACAATAATCGAACGCTGAATGTCCTGATAGTCGGTCAGGAACACGGCGGCGTTGATGTGCAGCGTCGAGTCGAGATAATCGCCTTTCAATCCGAGTTCATAATTGGTGGCGGTTTCCGGCGCAAAAGGCTGGGCTGCCGCGCTGTCTCCGGAAGCCCGCAGGTTCTGGCCGCCGCCACGCCAACTGCTGGCGACACTGGCGTACACCATGATGTCGTCGGCAAGGTCGTAGTCCAGACTGACGAGCCACGAAGGATCATCGAACGAATCGGAGAGGTTGTTCACACAGGCAGTAATGGGGCGGTCGCCCGGGGGCACGGTGCAGCCGATCACCATCCCGGGCACGGCGGCGAGCTCGATCCGATTGCGGCTCTCGAGCTTCTTCTCCTCCTCGGTGTAGCGCAGCCCCGCGGTCAGACTCACTGCTTCGGTCATGCGGTAGGTCGCCTGGGCGTAGGCACCAATGCTGAGGTTCCGGACAGTACCGTCATTGATGCTGCGACTCGGGTTCAGCGGAGCAAGGATGATGCTGCGGCTGCCATCAACCCCTTCCTCATCGCTGCAGTACGCGCCAAACACCCAGTCAGTGGCAGTGGTCGAATAGTTGAACTGCAACTCCTGAGTGATGATCTCGGCATCAACCGCAGTGAGTGGATGCAGGTGAGCGTAGGGTGACCCATCCATATCAAGTAGCCGTTCGGATTCCCATTCCCGGTAGCCGGTGATGGACTTCACGCTCACCGCATCACTCGGATCCCAGGTGAGAGTCAGCGCGATGCCGCCAACACTCGTGTCGTTATACGTGTCGATATCGGAGTGGTTCTCGTAGGGAGAGCCCATGGTGTAGCCGAGAAGCTCGTTATAGCCGACGATAACCCCGGGAACGAAGGTTGGCCCGCCACCGGCATCTGCCGGTTCAACTGCGCCGGAGCCAAGTCCTGCCACCAGCGATGGCGTGATCGGCAGCGTGTTGTCCGGATCAGTCAGCAGGCCACCGGGTTGCAGCAGCTTCTCCATGGCACCACCTTCGTCAAGGTCCAGATAATCGGATTGCAGTAACAGGTTCAGACGCTCGTTCGCGTCCCATGAAAAGGACGCACGAACAAAAATCTCGTCCTGATCAGCAAGGTATGTTCTGATCAAGTCCATCCGTGGACTTGATCAGATTCGCAAATCAGCACATTTTTGCTGTCCTGCAAAAATGTGCTGATTTGCTCGCAGATTCAATGCCTTACGGCACTGAATCTGGCGGCACATCCGTGTGCCGCACGGGAAACTCTGTTATTCAGAGTTTCCCAAGCTCATTACCGCTCACCAGAGATTTGCCGAAGCCGTCTTGCGTGGTTCTCTGCAGGCCGATGCGTACAGCGGCGGTCTCGCTGAGTGGGAGGTTGACGGCCGCCCCGAGTTGCACGAACGCTTCGTTGCCACCAGTTGCGCGTGCGTAACCGTGTACCCCGTCCGTGTCCGGTTTGCGCGCGATGATGTTGACCGCTCCGCCGGTGGTGTTCCTGCCGTACAGGGTGCCCTATGGCCCCTTGAGCACCTCCACCCGCTCGATGTCGAACATGTTGGCATTGAGCCCGGTTTGCCTCGGCATACTCACGCCGTCGATATAGACACCCACTGCGGCATCCGTTGTCAGCAGCGTATCGGCCTGTTCCTGGCCGCGCAGGGACACCCTGGCCATGGAGGGCTCCGCTTGGTATGTTCTGATCAAGTCCATCCGTGGACTTGATCAGATTCGCAAATCAGAAGTGCGCTACAGCGGGCACATCCATGTGCCCGCCCCTTCGGGCGGCTGCGCCGTGCATTTTTGCTGTCCTGCAAAAATGTCCTGATTTGCTCGCAGATTCAATGCCTTACGGCACTGAATCTGGCGGCACATCCGTGTGCCGCACGGGAAACTCTGTTATTCAGAGTTTCCCGTGAGTTTCGCTGATGAACAGATTGGGGATTTGCAAGCCGACATCAGTAAACTCGGTGGCTGACTGCAATTCGAGATCTTCGCCAGAAACAGCTGACACCGCCACGGGAACCTCTTGCAGATTCTCGGTGCGTTTGCGCGCAGTCACCACGACCTCCTCGATTACGCCTCCCTGAGCACACACCGGAGTGGCAGGTTGAAACATCAACAATACGCCGAACAGGCCAGGGCCACATAATTTCATGGCTTCAGAATTCATCACGTTCTCCGGGCATTTCCCAATCAGATACACAGGTGAACTGTATCAGAATATTCTTTAATAAGTAAACGTAGTTATATGATTGTATCGCGCATCGCGGGACAGGCCGTGAAGCGCGCCAGGACGCTCACGGGAAACGCCTGCCTACTGCCCGACGCGCGCCTCGCGCCGCTCGGCCCTGGCGCGGTCCGCGGCTTGTTGCAGGACCGGCAGGAGTTCGCGTTTGAGGATCTTCGCGTTCTGATTGAGCGGCATGCTGTCGATGATGACGATAGTTCGTGGCGACTTGTTATCCGCCAGACGCTCCCGGCACCAGGATTCCAGTTCTGCGCTCGACACGGTCGCACCGTTCGCCAGAGTGACGGCTGCCGCCACATCTTCGCCGAGCAGCTCGTGCGCAACGCCAACCACCGCGGCATCCTTGACCGCCGAATGATCATGCAGGACATCCTCGATCTCGATTGGCGCGATGTTGTAGCCGCCGCGGATGATCAGTTCCTTGCAGCGACCGGTGAGGATGAGGTCGCCGTCCTCATCCTCATAGCCGAGATCACCGGATCTGGTCCAGCCGTCAATCCAGGTCGAGCGGCTGGCAGATTCATTGCGCCAGTAGCGGCGCGGTTTGCCCTGTGCCTTGCCGTAGATTTCGCCGACCACACCGGGCGACACGGGCTTTCCCTGCTCGTCGCGAATCTCCATGTTTGGCTGCAAGGGTCCCACGCAGCCGGGCTTGGCCAGTTGCGCATCACTCACCGCGGTTGTAGCAAACCCGCCTTCGGACATGGCGTAGGCATTGCGAACGCGAATGTGCGGCCAGAGTTCCCGCGTACGCAGCACCGAGTCATGCGGCACCGGCGCCGTGCCGGTGACGATTGCGCGCACACTCGACATGTCCAGTTCGGCCGCTTCAGGATGGTCGAGCAGCAGGCGCAGCATGGTGGGAACCATCATCAGGGAAACCGGCCGCATAGCAGGAATCAGCTCGACGAGTCGGTCGGCATCGAAAGGATACAGAATGAGCGAGGTCTGGCCATCGGCAATGGGGCGCAGGCATTGACCGGCAAACCCTCCGTAGCCGGTGAAAGGCATGGAATGCAGCGCCGGATTGGTGCGTTTGTTGAATCGGGCACCGTCAGCCACATTCGTCATGAGGTCGGGATGGCTCAGCACCACGCCCTTCGGGTGTCCCGTTGTGCCCGAGGTGCCGACAATCGCTGCGTCGGCCTCGGCATCAAAGGCGGACTGATCAGGAACCGCATCGGGGTCGCAGGGCATGGCATCTACTGACCAGATTCGCTCCAATCGCAGCGAATCGACCTTGTCCGGCGTGTCGGTAATCGCGAACCGGGGTTCGATCAATTGCGAGTAGGCGAGATATTCTCGCTGCGCGAGGCGGGTGTTCACGGGACAGGCGATGCCTCCAGCGCGCAGGACACCGAGCACGGCAACGGCCATCTCCAGCGGGTGCGCCATGCTGATGGACAAGAAGACGCGCTCGCCAGCCACCAGACCAGCTCGGTGCAACCCGCCCGCCACTTCATCAGCACGATGATGCCAGTCAGCGAAGGTCAACCGCGTTTCACCCGTGTCATGAGCGGGACGCTCGCCAATCAGCCGCGCCTTGAGCGCGAGGGCATCGCAAATTCTGCGCGGAAACCGATCTCTGGTTGACATGATCTACCTTCCAATCATATTACTACGTTCAATATTTTTGCATGTCATTTACAATAAAGCCAGTTGGCACCCCATTCACCCGGTTGCAGGGGCAGTACGATGGACCTGAACTACGGCAGCGAATACGAATCCTTTCGCGAGGAGGTGCGTACCTTTCTCGGTGAAAACTGGCCACCCGGTGGTGGTTCGGACGCAGCTCGGGTGCGCGCCTTTCGCGCTCTGGCGACAGAATCCGGCTATCTTTTTCGCAACTTCCCGAAGCAATACGGAGGCAGCGAGCAGCCGCCCGATGTGCTCAGGGCCCAGGTGATCTCGGAGGAGTTCGGGCGCGTCAGAGCGCCCATGGAACCGGCTGGCAATGGCGTGAGAATGGTGGCACCGACGCTGCTTGAATGCGGCGCTGACTGGCAGAAGGAACGCTTCATCCCGCCTACCCTGCGCGGCGAAATCGACTGGGCACAGGGCTACAGCGAACCCGGTTCCGGCAGCGATCTGGCCTCGCTCCGCACACGCGCTGAATTGGTGGGCGACGAGTGGGTCATCAACGGACAGAAGATCTGGACGAGCAATGCACAACACTGCAAGTACATGTACATTCTGGTGCGTAGCGAACCCGACGCCCCCAGGCACGACGGCATCTCCTATCTGCTGCTGGATCTGAAGCAACCCGGCGTACACATACGCCCACTGAAAATGGTGACCGGGCAAAGCGGCTTCAACGAGGTTTTCCTCGATGACGTGAAAACGCCAGCCGACTGGATTGTCGGCAAACGCGGCGAGGGCTGGCAAGTGTCGCGCGCCACCCTGAAACACGAGCGTGTCGGCATCAGCAAGGCCGAGGTCTATGTCGAACAGTTTCGCAAGCTCGTCGCCCTGGCCAGGTCAAGCGGTGATGGCACTTCACTCGAGGACCCGCGCATCCGTGAGAGGCTGGTGGAAATCGAGGGCTATATCGAGGCCCACAAGTATTCGAGCTATCGCCAACTGAGCATGAACCTGGCCGGAAAAAACCCGGGAGCGGTGAGCTACATGAACAAGCTTGTAGTCACCAACATCGGGCACATGATCGCCACTCTGGCGCAGGAGCTGATCGGCGACGACAGCCTGGTGCAGCCGCTTTTCGAGCGTGGCAGGAGGCCCGGGAACGAGCGCTGGATGAACCAGTACCTTGGCTCCCTCGGCATCGCCATTGCCGGTGGTACCTCGAACATCCAGCGCAATATCATCGCCGAGCGCGGGCTGGGCTTGCCACGCGATGGAGTGACTGGCGGATGAAATTTGATCTGAGCGAAGAACAGCAAGCGTTTCAGGATGCCACCGACCGATGTCTCGCCGACCAGCTTGACCAGATTCGATTGCTCGAAATCTTCGAGAGTGAGGACGGGCACGACGAGAATCTGTGGCGTTCCCTTGCCGACATGGGACTGGTCGGCATTCTCGTGCCGGAAGCCTATGGTGGCGCGGGGCTCGACATGCTTGATGCGGCTATCGTGGCCGAATCGCTTGGACGACACGCGGCACCGGGGCCCTTTCTCGGCCATATGCTGGCCACCCTTGCCATTGCCGAGGGAGGTACCGAGACGCAAAAGGAACGCTGGTTACCGGGCCTTGCCAGCGGTGAGGTGATTGGCACCGTCGCGATTGGCGAGAGTGCAAACCGCTGGCAACCCGATCAATGGCACCTGAAGGCCAGCGACCCGGTCAATGGCCGCAAGATGAATCTGCTCTATCCCGAACAGGCCGATGTGTTCGTGGTGGGTGTTGCCGGTGGCGGTCTGGTGCTGGTAGAGCGGGACGTTACCACTCAGGAAATCACCTTGCCGCCGAGCCTCGATGCGACGCGCCGCATCGGCCATATCGTGTTCAAGGACTCGTCCGCCGAGCCGATGAACCTGTCGGGTGAGCGGTTACGCGACGCGGGCCTGGTGCTGCTCGCGGCTGATGCCTTCGGTGGCGCGCAGCGTTGTGTGGACATGGCGATAGAGTACGCCAAGGTGCGCGAACAGTTCGGCAGGGTCATTGCCGGGTTCCAGGCGCTCAAACACCAGCTGGTCAACATGGCAGTGGAAGTGGAGCCGGCGCGTGGCCTCTACTGGTACGCGGCGTACGCCTTCGATGCCGCTCGCGAGGATTCTCCGCGCATGGCGGCACTTGCCAAGGCGCATATTGCCGATCGATTCATCGAGGTCAGCCGCACCGCCACCGAAGTGCGTGGCGGCATCGGCTACACCTGGAAATTCCCGCTGCATGTCTGGCTGAAACGCGCCGTGTTTGACCGCACGTACCTGGGCTCATCCAGTGTGCACCGGCACCGCGCGGCCGAGCTGGCTGGCTGGAGCACCTGAGCCGGACAGGCATCACATGCCGAATACAGACGAGTTCACCGGCTGGACGGTCACGCCCGACGACGATCACTTTCACAATCAGGTCGAAGGTGCCGATCATCCCTGGTGGACGGAAACCTTCTGGGCATCTTTCAACGTACCCGAACGACAAATGGGCGGCTGGTTCTATACCCAGGTGCAACCCAATCAGGGAGAAAGCGGCATCTGCCACGGCGGTGCCTGGGTGTGGGATGACAGCGACGCTCCGGCGCTCCATGAACATCGCGAAACCGGTCTGGCGCTGCCTGCGGGGCCCCTGGACCTGCGCCACATCGCCCTGCCGAACGGCAACAACATCAAGGTGCTCGAACCACTGAAGAAATATCATCTGACCTACCGGGACCCGGGCCAGTTCGAGGCGGACCTCGTCTTTCAGGGCATCATGGAACCCAACCCGCATCCGCTCGGCTGTGCGCCCTTCTGGAAGGGCAGGCACTTCGACCAGGCGATGCAGGTAGATGGCGAGCTCCTGTTGCACGGCGAGCGCATCGCCGTGGATTGTCTCTCTGTACGTGACCGCAGTTGGAGCCCGCGGCGTGTGCGCGACTCGGCGCGCGCCAACGACTCATCCGGTGGCCGACGCGCCCGTCGCGTGGTGCCACAAACCCCTGAAGGTGCGCTTTCGGATGTATCCAGACCGCTGCGCAAACCTTTCAACATCGGCTACATCTTCGCCACCGCATCCGCACAGGATGCCTTTCTGGCCTACACGCTGCTCATCGAGGGCGAGGAACAGCGCGGCGATTTCACCACTACCGGCTATCTCGTTCGCGATGGCATCTGGGCGCACCTGGTGTCCGGCGAACGTCGCTGCCTGGTGGACCCCGAGCATGGATACATCTGGCACATCGAATACGAGGGGATGGACACTCTGGGGCGTCGCCTGCAGGCCACGGGCGAACAGGTAAGCAACCACGGCTCGGGTACCGGGCTGTTCCACTGGCGCTGGCACGGCATTGAAGGCTGGGGCGAGAATCAGGGCGGCATCGCGCCAAGCTATCCGCGTGTGCGGCGCGCGCTGCGATACAGCCAGCGGCCAGCGCGCATGGTGGCACGTACGTAGCGGGAGCGCAGGTCGCTTCGGGCTTCCCGCCAGGGACGGTCGAGCAGGCACAGATCAGCCAGCGCACCGACTTCGATGCGGCGCGCTTCGCCGGGATTCTCCAAACTGCCGAGAAACAGCGCCAGTGCCTGCTCGGGGGTGAGCGCCTCGTGCTCGCCAAGCGGCTGCTGTGATGCCGTGCGCCGCTCTACCGCGGTACGCATCGCACACCATGGATCAGCATGGCCGAAAGGCGCATCGCTGCCGGCGGCGAGCGGGATGTTCGCGTTCAGGAATCCTCGACACCGGTACAGCCAGGGGCGCAAGTCGCTGGCAACCTCGCACAGATAGGCATCGCCTCGTTCGAATACGAAATGCGGCTGGGTCACCACCGTCAAGCCCAGCTCATGGAGCTGCTCCAGCAATGCAGGTGGGCAGATGGATGCGTGCTCGATGCGGTCACCAGCGAGTACGCCCGCTTCACGGAAGGCTGCGAGCGTGAACACCAGTTCAGTTTGTGTGACGCAATGCACTGCCACAGCGCGCTCCTGATCGTGACTCGTGCGCATCAGATCGCGCAAATGCTCGAAGTCCGGCAAGGCGCTCTCGTGCAAATGCACCTTGATCGGCCCGGCAAGCGCATGCGTCATCCCGGGCCTGCCGCCAACACGAAGTGCCTGCAGGAGTTCGCCAGATGCCTGCGAACGGGCGAAGGTGGCGGCTGACTGATCATCATTGTGCGGTGTCAAATCGGTCAAGCCAGTGATGCCGAAAGCAGCAAGCTGGCGGCTGGCGGCACCAATTGACGGCTCGCTGCGGCCCCACTCGGCGCTCAGCACAGCGTCGAGATCGAAGAAACGCCCGCTGTCGAATGCGTCCCCACACCGAGGGTTCGCGCAGCGGATGCTATCCGTGAGCCGAGCAAGACCGGCGCTGTTCAACATCCAGAGGCGTCCGCTGCGATGCTGCACACGAATGGGCACATCCGAGCGCACCCGATCCAGCCAGCGGCGGTCAATGCTTCCGGCGAGGCTTTCGTGATATCCAATGCCGCGAATCCAGCCGTCCGGGCGAGGCTCCGCCTGCTCGAGCCGGTCGATCAATTCTGCCACCACGCCGACCTGCGGCGGGCCGCAGGGCACCGAATCCAGCGCCGTCGCATAGGCCATCAGGTGAATATGGTGGTCGTTCAGTCCGGGCAGCACCGCCCCACCCTGCATGTTGAACACCGACTCGCCCGGGAGCGGTGCCAGTTGGCCGATGGCGACGACTTTCTCTCCGTGAATACGAATGTCAGCGAGTTCCGACGCATGACCCGGCCTGTGAAGTACCCCATGGATGTCGGCTTGGGTGATCAGCATCAGGAGTTGAACTCGTGCAGGATATCCCCGGTATCGGCACCCAGTGCCGCGACGGGCGCGCACACTGTGCGATGCCTGGCGGCGGCTGTGGCTTCGCCACGACGAGCGCTCTGCCACCAGCGAGCGAAGTGTTGTGCGACCAGATCCGGATCAGAATTCTGGCACTCGGCAGCAAGCATGCGCCGTGCAACTCCAGCCAGAGAGAGCGCAACCAGGCGACTGCCGCCTTGCAACCAGTTCGCCCAGGCGCGATGGGCTGCCTGAGCGCCGGTCAAGGGGTCCGCGATGGCATCTCCGGCAAATTGCGGGCTGCCAGTGCCGGCGCGCATCACTTCGGCGAGCCCTGCTGCCACCCCGGCATCGTCACCATAGGCGATCCAGTTGGCACAAGGCTCATCACGCCCATAGCCGGTGATACTGACCCAGGTGCGACCATCTTGCTGATGCAGCCAGCGCTCCACCTCCACACCGAGTTGGCGCAGGGCTCTCGGACGCGAGGATTCGATGACCATGTCCGCCACCGCCAGCAATTCACCGAGCGCCCGCCGCCCATCGCTGCGGGTGAAATCGAGAGCAACGCTTCGCTTGCCTTGATTGAGCAGCGCATAAAACTCACTGTTACCGAAACGCGCACCGTCGGGGCGGTGGATGGATTCCACCTTGATGACCCGCGCGCCGCACAGCCACAATAGATGGGCGCAGAGAGGACCGGCCCAGAGCGCGGAAAGATCCACCACCAGCGGTACTCGACCCCGGCCTCGCAGTCGGCTTCCGGGAGTTGGCTGCGCCTCTGCGGTATCACTGTATCCACACTCCCCGTGGCGACCAGGCACTGCGACGGCGAGGCCAAGCAAGCGGGCACGTTCCAACAGACCTTGCGTTGACCGCAAGCGCAGCGCAGAGGCGAGCGCCTCCCATGTCCAGGGCACACCAGTGTCGGCTTCCAGCCAAGCGGGCAGGAGTTCCCAATCGGTTGTACGCGGCAGGTTCACCGCCAGGGTTGCGTCGGTGGTAGTCACAAAGCGGCAGGTGCCGCTTGGCGAGCTGCCGGAGCGTACCTTCGCACCCGTCAAGAGCATGCGCTCCATCAACAGTTGGCCGCCATCGAGGGCACCAACGGCATCCGCTCCAGGCAGAGCGGCGAATGCTTCGAGCGTGGCATCCAGACTTGCCGACAGCGGAGGTGGGGAAGCGCAGCGTTGCCTGCCGGTGAATGTGCCCGGACGCGACTCTCCGAAGTGTGCACTCGAGGGCGCTACTGAAACCACGGTTTGATGTCCCGACGCAAGAGTTTTCCGGTTTCGTTGTACGGCAGCGCAGCAACGAAGTGCACCGCCTCGGGCACACGTGATGAGCGCAGGCGCTCTCGCACCAGCCGCTGCAATTCTTCGCCGCTGACCGACGCGCCCGAGTTCAGCACCACCGCCACGCCAACCGCCTCACCCCATTGCCGGGAAGGCACGGCGACCGCGGCTGCATCGGCGACCGCATGATGCGCGATCAGCACATCCTCGATCTCGGCGGGCGAGATGTTCTCGCCACCGCGCACGATAACGTCATCGGTACGCCCGGCAAGGTAGAGATATCCCGCGTCGTCAAGCAGGCCCAGATCGCGAGTGGGAAACCAGCCATCGGCATCACTGGCGGTATGTTCCTGATACTCCCCGGAAACCTGAGGGCCGCGCACATGGATTTCGCCTGACTGTCCGGGCATCAGCACCTGATTGTCACTGTCGCGGATTTCGATTTCGATGCCAGGCAGTGGCCGACCAACCGAACCCAATCGACGGCGTACAGCGGCATCGTCGCTGGCGACAGCCTGGCGATGATCTTCCGGCCCCAGAAGTGCAACGGTTGAACTGGTCTCGGTCAGCCCGTATGCGTTGGTGAAATCTACGCCCGGAAAGAGCTCGAGCGCCCGCCTGATCACCGGCATCGGCATCCTGCCGCCACCGTAAGCAATGGCGCTCAAGGCCGATGGCACGGGCTGCCTCGTGCTGCTCGCCAGGAAATCAACGATGCGCGCCAGCATGGTGGGCACCAGAAAAGCGCTGGTGACCGCCTCGTAATCCGCCAGATGCAGCCAGTCGGCGGGCGTGAAACGGGGAAGCTGCACGATTCGACGACCAGCGTACAGGCTGCTGACAAGGGCAGATATGCCGGCGATGTGATACGGCGGGACCGAAACCAGCGATGCTTCGTGTTCGCCTGCAGACATGAATTCGACGCTGCCCAGGATGTAGGACATCAGGTGTTCATGGCGCAAAATCGCCGCCTTGGGAGGGCCAGTGGTGCCGCTGGTGAAGAGCTGCACCACAATCCCCGGGTCATCCGGCCAGGATGCGGCACTGTCAGCGCGAGCCGCTGCCCGAGTCAGGAAGGATTCCCGCTCCAGCACCGCGGCAAGGCGCGGATGGCTCTGATGACGCTGACACTGGTCATCATCGGCAATCAGACAGACGGGTGCCAAACGCTCGAGCAGTGCGTCTATCTGCTCGGCGGGCAGACGATAGTTGAGCGGCGCATAGGGAACGCCCGCCATCGCCGCGCCAAACAGCGCGACCGGTGTCGCCGGGCTGCTCACCCCAAGCACGGAAACACTGTGGCATCCGGTTTCACGGATGATTGCCGCCGCCCCGCTGGCTGCCGTCAGCAGGTTGGCAGCCGAATAGTGTCTGCCACCACTGCTCAGGACGCGCCGGTGCGGACCGCTCTCTGCGGCCATCTGCAAGAACATGGCAATGTTCATGGCGTTCTTCGGCCGGTTGGCTAATCTGACGAGGGCAGCTTCTTCGCTTTCCTGATCGTCAGCAACTCCCCTCCGGAAGCCAGTGAGCCCTGGCCGGGCTTGATGCACAGCACTTCGAGGGAGCCCTTCGTGTTGACGTAGCGTTTACCGACCTGACAGCCTTGCATCTGCTCGCGAGCCGCCTGGTCATCCGCACCCTGCACCTGTTCAGCCGTTTCGTTCGCGCCCCACATGGCCGCACCTCCACAGGTCAGATCAACTTCGCCTGCAGCCTTGATGATCATCACTTCCGCCGAGCAGACCGCGCTCCTGAATCTCTGCCCCGGTGTCATGGCCGACATGTGTCTTGCTCCATCATCACGCAGTAGTAACAGACTAACCGAAATCCTGTCGAGCTGGCCGCGGGTTCACCCCTCGAATCCCGCGTATCGCCCGGAGTTCGTTGTGGCGGGCAAACATATGCGTCGCTTCGCGTTGAATATCCGTGGGAACCGCGGGCAAGGGAGCCAGACCACTGGCTCGCGAAGGCAGCGAAACGGTTGCCGAGCCGTAAGCTGTCTCCACATCGCGCTGGTTGTGCATATGCAGGTCCAGATCGACAAGCAGGCGACTGTCAACTTCTCGCTTGCCCACGACCCGACCGCTCAGAAACTGGGTGTCGCCCTGATAATTGAACTTGCGGATGGAGTCCTCGAGCTTCTCGATGAAAGCATCGTCCCCGGCCCAATCCGACACCATGTGATACAGCCAGCACTGGCGCATGACACCGTAATCGTAGGCCAGTGGATTGCCAATCGCCTTGGACCACTCGTTGTCCCAGTGTAATCGCTGCGCGACATCCCACACGCCCATCTCGTTCTTGATGTAGAAGGGAGCGATGCGCTTGCGGTTCTTGTAGCCGAGTCGCGAAGACCTGAGTCCATAGGGGACAAAGCCATAACCACCCGCGTGCACGGCGATGATTTCAGTGACCGTGAGCGGACCCTTCACCATGGGTTGCAGCACATCGCCCACCTGCACATCTTCCCAGTATCGCGGAGTGGCACCCCGTGGCGCTTCGGCTGCATAGATGTCGTCAATACGTTCGTAATCCTCGTCCGTATAGTGCGCTGGCTTGATGTCGGCGTACTTGCCCTTGGTGCGCGATTTCTTGCGCTCGGTTTCGACGCGCAGCACCCGATAGATACCCACGACCTCGCCGCGCTGATTCAGGTTCACGTTGCGTCGCACACGGATGACGGACTTCTCGGCGAATTCGGACTTCTTTACCTGCATGGACTCTTCGCCGCTGTACGAATAGATGCGATCGCCCGGATAGACAGGACGGTACCAATCCCAGGTTCCGCCCGAAACAAAGACATGCACACCTCGAAACAGCCCCTTGGTGGCTGCCCTGATTTCCTCCGGCATGGGGTCGCCGTACATGGGGGTGTTGACGTGCCCCACCATGGTGCCGTGACCAATCTGTGAACCCCAGCGCGTGGCGGCACCATAGCCATCATCGGTGTACAGCGGATTATCGTCGCCCATCCCCTGCGCCCAGTTGCGGATGACATCCGCGGTTGCCTCGGAAAAAAGTTCCCGACTCCTGCTCGCGACATTGACACCAATGAGCAGCCTGGCGCGCTCGATGTCCTCGTCCTTCAATTCATACTCGAGCGCCTGCGCAAACTCCTTTTCCAGCTGGTCATCAACCTTGAGGGCCTCATTCACCGGGGCTGTTCCTGTTTTGGCCATGAGCAATCCTCTCGTTGAGCTCTCGTTCCAATACATTCAAATTATACAAATAATTGAGATGATAGACTAGCCGTGCTCGTCCTCGGCCTCTATGGCATCGATCAGCCCGCATTCGAGCGCCTGATGAGCATTCAGCGTTTCCCCGAGAATCGCCATGCGCGCCGCGCGTTGCCGACCTGTGCGACGAGCAATGCTGACGCAGCCTCCGGCACCGGGAACAAGACCCATGCCAACTTCCGGCAGGCGAAAGGTGGCGTTCGGCCTCGCCACCAGCCTTCGCGCAAACGCCGACAGTTCGATGCCGGCACCAATACAGGCACCCTGCACGAGAAAAGTGCAGCGCTCGCGACAGGCGGCGAGATAGCGAGCGGGCATGCGGTTCATACGGATGCGATGCGCTTGGGCGAGGTCCGTCGCTGTGCCGAATTCAGTGAGGTCCCCGCCGGCACAGAAGCAGGGCCCATTGGCGGACACCTCGATGTGGGTAACGCTGGTGTCCTGAACGGCGAGGCGGAAGGCATTCGCCAAGGCATCACGCATGGCAACGGAGAGAGCGTTGCGGTTCTCGGGGCTGTTCAACACCACCTGCAAACGCTCGCCGTGGCGCTGGAGCAACACCACATCCTGTCGGGGCCTGGCTCGCGATGGCCGAGCAGGCTGGGCCTGCAACCACGCCGCGAACTCGGCACCGCCCTGCAAGGTAGCGTAAGCCATGGACTCCACAGTCAATGCCTCCAGCCAGTCGAGGCGTGTTGATACTCGCAGCACTTGCACGAGCATGCTCGATGCATTCGGGAAGCGTTCGATCTGCGCCGTCACCGCTTCGAGCTGCGCCATGTTTTCCACCACGAGATCGACGGTATCGGCCAGAGGCACCTGTGCGTCGGCAGCCACACCGATGGTCGCAACGGGTTGCTGTGCAAGCCAGACGGTGAGCCGCTCGGCGACGCTCGGATCGAGATGAGGGCATGCGGACAAATCGACCGCCAGCCAGCGCCGACGCTCAGGATCATCGTATGCCCAGTTCGGTTCGATAGCGCAAGCCGCCAGTTCGTCTATCGATACCAGTTGGTTCATACCCAATGTCCTGTCCGACCAATTCGGTAAGGGAAACTCTGAATAACAGAGTTTCCCGTGCGGCACACGGATGTGCCGCCAGATTCAGTGCCGTAAGGCATTGAATCTGCGAGCAAATCAGCACATTTTTGCAGGACAGCAAAAATGCACGGCGCAGCCGCCCGAAGGGGCGGGCACACGGATGTGCCCGCTGACATTTTTGCAGGACAGCAAAAATGCACGGCGCAGCCGCCCGAAGGGGCGGGCACACGGATGTGCCCGCTGACATTTTTGCAGGACAGCAAAAATGCACGGCGCAGCCGCCCGAAGGGGCGGGCACACGGATGTGCCCGCTGACATTTTTGCAGGACAGCAAAAATGCACGGCGCAGCCGCCCGAAGGGGCGGGCACACGGATGTGCCCGCTGACATTTTTGCAGGACAGCAAAAATGCACGGCGCAGCCGCCCGAAGGGGCGGGCACACGGATGTGCCCGCTGACATTTTTGCAGGACAGCAAAAATGCACGGCGCAGCCGCCCGAAGGGGCGGGCACACGGATGTGCCCGCTGACATTTTTGCAGGACAGCAAAAATGCACGGCGCAGCCGCCCGAAGGGGCGGGCACACGGATGTGCCCGCTGACATTTTTGCAGGACAGCAAAAATGCACGGCGCAGCCGCCCGAAGGGGCGGGCACACGGATGTGCCCGCTGACATTTTTGCAGGACAGCAAAAATGCACGGCGCAGCCGCCCGAAGGGGCGGGCACACGGATGTGCCCGCTGTATCGCACTTCTGATTTGCGAACCTGATCAAGTTCACGGATGGACTTGATCAGAACATACTAAGATACTTCCCTGTCATGACACAGATCAATCATCATGTCCATTGAACCATTTCGCATCGCCGCCAGTGAAGCCGAGCTGGCCGATCTGGCACGGCGCCTGGAACACACCAGACTGCCTGAAGCGGAAACGCCGGAGGACTGGTCGCAGGGCATTCCGCTGAGCTATCTCGCAGAGGTTATTGACTACTGGCGCGATCACTATGACTGGCGCAAGCGCGAGGCGCGCATCAACGCCTTCGCACAGTATCGCGCCCGCGTGGATGGCTTTGGTGTGCACTTCATTCATGTGCGCTCCGGAGTCGCTGATGCAATACCGCTGGTGATGACGCACGGCTGGCCGGGGTCGATTATCGAGTTCCTCGAGGTCATCGGCCCGCTGACAGATCCCGAAGCACATGGCGGCGACCCTGCAGATGCCTTCCATCTGGTCTGCCCCTCGCTGCCTGGCTACGGGTTTTCGGACAAGCCGACCCGTCCGGGCATGGGTGTCGAGGCCATCGCCGACTTGTGGGCGCGACTCATGCGCGATCTTGGCTATCCGCGCTACTTCGCACAAGGGGGCGACTGGGGGGCGATCATCAGCAGCCAGATTGGTGCCAGAGACCCATCTGGCTGCATGGGCATTCACCTCAACATGCCGCTGGTCGATCTCGGCAAGCTCAATCTCGAGCGCTCGCTTTCGGCCAGAGAACAGGCTGCCCTGGTCGGCATCAAGCACTATCAGGACCAGGATTCCGGGTACTCCAAACAGCAGAGCACTCGCCCGCAAACCCTTGGGTACGGACTGGTGGATTCTCCCGCAGCTCAGGCCGCCTGGATTCTGGAGAAGTTCTGGTCGTGGACGGATTGCAACGGACATCCCGAGAACATCCTCACGCGCGATGAGTTGCTTGACAACATCATGCTGTACTGGCTGCCAGCTACCGGTGCGTCGTCAGCCAGGCTCTACTGGGAGAGCTTCACCAGCAGCAACCATGCCGAGGTCACTGTGCCTGTGGCCGGCAGCATCTTTCCGAAGGAACTGTTTCGAGTTACCAGAGACTGGGCCGCAACGCGCTACAAGCAGATCGTCTATTGGAATGAACTCGACAAGGGCGGGCACTTTGCCGCTTTTGAACAGCCGCAACTCTTCGTGCAGGAGGTGCGAGACGGCTTTCGCTGCATGCGCTGAGGGGAGATGTTGTCAGACGGACATCGTCACGCCCCTGTCCAGCGCGGCGGACGCTTCTCGGCAAACGCCCTGGGGCCTTCCACAAAATCAGCGCTGTCGCGCATATTGAAGATGCCGTCGTAGCTCGCTCGCATGGATTCCTGCAGCGAAGCATAGTCGAAATTCCTGTAAACCACTTCCTTGCTGGCGCGCACCGACAGCGGCGCGCACTTGTTGATGTCATCCGCCCAGCGCATGGCCGTCTCCATGAGTTCGTCTTGCGCCACCACCTGATTGACAAACCCCAGCGATTCGCCCTCGTGTGCGGGCACATGACGACCCGTCAGAATCATGCCGAGCGCGCGCTTGGTACCGATTTGACGCGGCAGGCGCTGTAGTCCTCCGGCGAGCGCCGCGAGTCCGACTCGCGGTTCAGGCAAGGCGAAGCGCGCGTTCTCCGAAGCGATAATCAGATCGCAGGCGAGCGCGATCTCGAAGCCGCCGCCCATGGCAACGCCGTTGACCGCCGCAATGACCGGCTTGTACAGATCAAAGCGAGCGGTGAGTCCACCAAAGCCCAGCGGCATTGGCAGTCTCTCGCCACCTTCCGCCTGATAGCGAAGGTCGTTACCGGCGCAGAATGCCTTGTCACCGGCCCCCGTGATGATGGCAACCCAGAGATCCGGGCTGTCGGCAAACTCATCAAACACCTCGCCGAGTTCGATGTTCGCCGGCGGATGCAAGGCATTCATGCGCTCCGGCCTGTTGAGTGTGACCAGCATCACCCGGCCATGGGTTTCAACTTGACAAAAGTTCGGCATAGCGTATTCCTCAAGTGTGCTCAGGGTATGCTCAGGGGGCAGCGGATTCTGCAAACGGCTTGTCATAATACGAGAGTATGCTTGCACATGGTGTAATACAGCGCAGGGGACGAGGCCTCGGAGAGATTCATGAGTGACATAGACAGCATTGCGAACTTCCGCGATTTCGGCGGTTTCAAGGGGCACGAAGGGCGTCGGGTAAGGCGGGGCAGACTGTTTCGTTCGGGTCTCTTGTGCGATCTCGATGACGCGGGCAGGCAGCGCCTCATGAGACTCAATCTGCAAATTATCTGCGATGTACGCAGCGAGGAAGAATTCCGGGTGAACCCGCCCCCGGATTTTATACTCGAACCGCGTTACATCCATCTGCCCATAGAGCCCGGCAAACGGCTGGCCGAACTGTCGCTGAACCGGGAAGACCGGGTGCCAGAGCGGCGCGCCGAGCTGTTGCAGCTCATATATGTCGAGCTGGCCGAAGAGTATGCGTCGGTGTACGCGAAGTACTTTCAGGCGCTGCTTGATTTACCGGCGGGTGCCGTCTTGCTGCACTGTACGGCGGGCAAGGACCGCACCGGATTTGGTGCCGCGGTTGTGCTGCGTAGTCTCGGTGTCAGCTGTGACGACATCATGACGGATTATCTGCGCACCAACGAAATGCTGGATTTCGGGCGATTTATCGCTCCGCGCCTCGAGGCCTACTATGGCATTGAAGTCACCGCCGAATTCGCGCGCAACGTGTCGCAAGCCAGAGCAGCGTTTCTGCAAGCCGCCTTCAAGGCTATTGACAATCGCTGGGGTTCGTTTGCCACTTACCTCGAGAAGGGGCTGGGCATGTCACCCAGACGCCTTGGCCTGCTGCGCGCCTTCTATCTGGAGTGATACTCGACACTCGCCGTCGCGCACCTGCCAAGGGTCACCCTACCAGGGATGAATCTCCCCGTTCCATTTGAAGAACTTTCCCGAATCCTCGCGGGCCATCCCGTGAATCACCGAGATAATGCCTGATGCGCTCTCATCCGCGCTGATCTGGGCGCTTGGCCCGCCCATGTCGGTTTTCACCCATCCGGGATGCACCGCGGCGACGGTCACAGGATCGTCCTTCCAGTCAATGGCGAGAATCTGCGTCACCTTGCCGAGTGCCGCCTTGCTGGTGGAATAGAAGTAGCTGCCGCCAAGCGGCCAGGTGGATGCAGCCAGTTGGCTGCTCACATTCATGAGCTTTCCATGCCCGCTGGCCACGAGGTTGGACTTGAAAGCACGCGCGATGAGCGTAGGGCCTATGGTGTTGACTTCAAAGGCATGTCGCCATTCGTCAAGGTCCAGGTCTGCGAGCGTCTGCCGGTAACCGCCCATGGAGCCTGCATTGTTGATGAG
Organism: Pseudomonadales bacterium; assembly: GCA_965199815.1. Lineage (GTDB taxonomy): Bacteria > Pseudomonadota > Gammaproteobacteria > Pseudomonadales > Azotimanducaceae > Azotimanducus. The sequence continues at coordinate 100,172 of CBDATE010000021.1, read as the reverse complement.
GATATCAATGGGCTGATTGCCGATACGGGTTCGCGCCGCCTCGATGGAAGCAGGATCGCCCGTGTCCATCATCTCTGTCTGCGCCTTGCCTCCGGCGAGTGCCCGACAAGCGTCCGGGTTGCGTACACAGGCGATAACCTCAACGCCTGCGCGCACGTACTGCTCTGTCAGCGCCTTGCCGATACCGCGGCTGGCTCCTGTGATGAGTGCTCTGGTCATATCCGAATCCTCCCGTATGTTCTCCAATCAAGTGGTCCGTATGCCCGTGCTCTGTGCGAGCGAACTCCCGAGCGCGGACCTGCGCCCAGGTGCGCATCGAAGGAATCGCGAAATCCACGAAATCGTTCCGGTCCCTGCACAGAATACCCTTTGCCAGCAAAGCCTTGACATACTCCTCGGGCGTAGCATACAAGCGCACGGCCGCGTTTACCTGAGCGTCCCGATCAATGTGCTTCTTGCACAGATGTCCCAATGCCGCCAGTGAACAGGACTCCTGTTCGGCGAGTTCACCCAGAATGCCGACGATGATGTTCCTGTATTCGCCCACAGGCAGCTGCGCTACTCTCGCTTCGTAATACGAGTAGCGCGCATCATCCGCTTCCTGTTGCATACGTGCGATATCAACGCGCTCAACACTTCCATCAACTGCAAGCAGGCCCCGACACAAAGCCTTCTGCGCCAGACTCAGGTGCTGCGGCCATCCGCAAGACAAGCGTGCAATTTCTCGACATATCCTGTCTTCCTCAGGCATCGTGGCACACACATTGAAAGTCTTCAGCAAGTGGCGAGTCGATGCAACGCATTCATCTTCCGACATGGGTTCCATATCAAGCACGGCATCATCCGCGAGGCGGGAGAATCCGAAGATGCGCGCAATTCTGTTTTCGGTATGCGCCAGCCCGGTACAGACCAGAACGCACGGAACGGGGCCACCGAGCCCGACCGTATGCAGATTCATCAAGGTGCGTTCCGCCTGCTCTGCGAGCGCATGCGCTTCATCAAGGTGCAACACGACCACCATGTGCCGCTGTCGCGCCCTTTCCACTTCTTCGTACACAATCTCCTTGACGGGATGTACCCGCAACAGGCTTGCCGCCGCCTCTCCCAGGGAGAGCAGAAGTTTTGAGCCCGTCTTTCTGTGCTCGTTGACAGCTCTCTGAATACGAGCCGAGAGCGCCTCTTCGCCGAACAGGTCCTCCGATTTCAGTGACACGAACAGAATGTTTTCTCCGTGATTTTCGCGCACATGCTGCATGAGTGAGGTTTTGCCGACACCGGGGGCACCCTGATATATGCGCAGATACGCCTGTGGTTGATCGTCTGCAACTGATACGGCATCGAAAAACGCTTGTATTTCCCTCGCCCTGCCAGCAAAGAAAGGTGCGCGATTGCGCGTAGTGAGCTTCACGAAGCGCGTCATGCCTTCTGTATCCATGTACGCACCCATGTGCAGGTAATGCCCTGACCTCGACCGGACTAATTCTTGCTGCGATCTACCAGACGCGATTCACGAATCCAGGGCATCATGGCGCGCAGCCGCTCGCCCACATCCTCAATCGGATGCTCGGCCAGAAGGCGACGCCGGGCTTTCATGTACGGAGCGCCGGCAAGATTCTCGCTCACGAACTCTCCGGCAAACTTGCCGGCCTGAATCTCGGCGAGGATTCGCTTCATCTCCTGTCTGGTCTCGTCGGTAACGATCCGCCCGCCACGGGTCAGTCCGCCGTACTCGGCAGTATTCGACACCGAGTACCACATGTTGGCCACGCCGCCCTCGTACATGAGATCAACGATAAGCTTGATCTCGTGCAGGCATTCGAAGTAGGCCATTTCCGGGGCATATCCGGCTTCCACCAGCGTTTCGAACCCGGCCTGCGCCAACTCGGCCAGGCCGCCACAGAGCACCGCCTGCTCACCGAAGAGATCAGTCTCGGTCTCTTCCCTGAAGCTGGTCTGAATCACGCCGGCGCGCCCGGCACCTATGGCGGCGGCATACGAGAGAGCAATGTCGCGCGCCTTGCCGGTGGCATCCCGAGCGATGGCGATCAGCGCTGGCACACCGCCACCAGCCAGGTAGGTGGAACGCACCGTGTGTCCCGGCCCCTTGGGAGCGATCATGACGACATCAAGGTCCGCGCGCGGTTCGATCAAGCCGAAATGTATGTTGAATCCGTGCGCGAAGGCGAGCACACCATCGGGGCGCAGGTGGCTTTCAATCGCTTGCGTATAAAGCGACGGCTGCACTTCATCGGGGGCCAGCACCATCACCAGATCAGCTCCGGCCACAGCTTCTGCCGGTGTCAAGACGGAGAACCCGGCCGTCTGCGCCTTGTTCGCGGACTGCGAACCGGGTCTGAGTCCAACGCGCACCTCGCGTACCCCGGAATCGCGCAGGTTTTTGGCGTGTGCATGGCCTTGAGAACCATAGCCAAGCACAGCCACGGACATCCCCGCAACCAGTGAGATATCGGCATCTTTCTCGTAGTAAACCTGCATAATCCAGTGCCTCCCGTGTGCTTTCAGTCTGCGTTGATACAGGCGCGCGCAAGCATGTGCGCGTGACTGCGTATGCGAATCATCATTTGACGCGCAAGGTGCGCTTGCCACGCGCCAGTCCGGTCACGCCGCTGCGCGCCACTTCACGCACCAACCTGGTGTCCAGCGCTTCAATGAAGCTGTTCAGTTTATCACCGGTGCCGACAAGCTGAATGGTGAAGAGCGTGTCTGTTACATCCACGATCTGACCGCGGAAAATATCTGCCAGACGCTGCAATTCAGCCCGCGCCGTGCCCTCGGCGCGTACCTTCACCAGCATGATCTCGCGCTCGACATGGCGATGATCCGTAAGATCTTCCACCTTGACAATTTCGATGATCTTGTAGAGTTGCTTGGTAATCTGCTCGATGCCCGAGGCATCGGCGTGTGTTTCGATAGTCAGGCGCGACAGGGTCGGGTCTTCAGTGGGGGCCACAGTCAAGCTGTCGATGTTGTAGTTGCGCTGCGCGAACAGTCCCACCACCCGCGCCAACGCACCCGCTTCGTTTTCGATGAGCACTGCGACAATACGGCGCACAGTCTGTCCCTCTCCGATCACTGATTTCGCTCGGGCTTCAGCAAGTGTCTATGCATGTGATCTCTGGCTGGCACCTTTGCCGAGATACATGTCACACATGGCACCACCCTTGATAGCCATGGGATAGACATGCTCGGCGGGGTCAACCAGAACATCGAGGAACACCAGCTTGTCTTCAAGCTCGGCACTGAAGGTGCGCTCGAGGACGGAAGACAGTTCATCGGAGCGCGTCACACGAAATCCGACATGCCCGAAAGATTCCACGAGCGCGACGAAATCGGGCAGCGAATCCTGATAGGTGGACTGCGAGTGACGCCCCCCGTACTGCATGTCCTGCCACTGCTTGACCATGCCGAGCGCCTGGTTGTTCAGGCACATGATCTTGATCGGCAAGGCATATTGAAGGCAGGTGGAGAGTTCTTGCACATTCATCATGAAACTGCCCTCCCCGGTCACGCAGATGACGCTCGCATCGCTATGGGCAAATTGCACACCCATGGCAGCCGGAAGCCCGAATCCCATGGTGCCGAGGCCGCCGGAATTGATCCAGCGCCGCGGTGACTCGAAGGGGAAGTGTTGTGCGACAAACATCTGGTGTTGCCCCACATCGCTGGTCACATAGGAATCGGCAGGTGCCGCGTGAGCCAGTGCGCGCACGGCATTCTGCGGCAGGATGGGGCAGCTGCCGGGGGTTGCGTCAGCGGTTGATGTCGAAGCCGTCCGTGACGGGAGCTCGGCAGCGGGCCTCACAGATGCCGTTTCCGGCCGCGACGAATCAGCGCCTCGCTCCCCGGCCGACGCGGATTCGGGAATCGCGGCTGCACCGCTACCTGAGATGAAGCGCGGATCCGTGTCGAGGCCGTGCGTCCTGCGCCACTCGTTGATACGCTCGTGCCAGTTGGCGATGGCGCTCTGGTCAATACGTTCGGGCGTGACCCCGAGTTGCTTCTCCACTTCATCGAGCATCTGTGCGAGTACGGTTTCGGTGAGCCCCACCACAGGCACATCGGCGCGGACGATCTTGGAGACGGATGTCGGATCCACATCGATATGAATGATGGAAGCACCGCGACAGAACTTCTTCGGATCATTGGTGACGCGATCATCAAAACGTGCACCGACGGCAATCACGCAGTCGCTGTGGTGCATGGCGTTGTTGGCCTCGAAGGTGCCATGCATACCGAGCATACCGAGCCACAGTGGATCGGATGCCGGAAAGGCCCCCAACCCCATAAGCGTACCGGTGACCGGAAAGCCGAGTGTTCTCGCCAGTGTGCGCAGGCGCTCGGGTGCCTCGCCGTGCATGGCACCGCCACCAACATAGAACACCGGACGCTGGGCATCAAGCATCAACCCCACGGCGCGCACTACCTGACGATGGTTGCCCTTGACCGAAGGCCGATAGGAACGCATGGAAACAGACTTGGGATATTCATACGGCGCGGTAACGCCCGGATCGGTGGTGTCCTTGGGAACATCAATCACTACCGGACCAGGCCGACCGCTCGCGGCCAGATAAAACGCCTTCCTGATGATGCCGGGAATCGATACCGCGTTCGGCACCACGAAGCTGTGCTTGACCACGGGCCGCGACACGCCAATCATGTCGGTTTCCTGAAAGGCATCCGTACCGATGAGATTCGAGGGCACCTGCCCGGAAATCACGATCAGCGGCGCGGAATCCATGAAGGCCGTCGCGATACCGGTAATGGCGTTGGTCGCGCCCGGACCCGAGGTCACCAACACCACGCCGGGTTTGCCGGTGACCCGCGCATAGGCATCGGCCATGTGGGTTGCGGCCTGTTCGTGGCGCACCAGGATGTGCTCGATGCGCTGCTGCTTGAAGATCGCATCGTAGATATGCAGCGCCGAGCCGCCGGGATAGCCGAAGATGTACTCCACGCCTGCATCCTGCAGGGCGCGGATGAGCATTTCGCCGCCGGAGAGAAGTTCGGGCATCTGAGACATGAGTGCGTGTGCGGGCGTATGTGTACAGGAATAGTGCATTCTGCCAGACTTCCACCTTGGGGAAGGTCTGATACCCGCAGTTTCCCGCACGGTCGAACACGCTCAACACAAGGAACAACACATGGAACGCATGTCACTGGAGGTTGACGGCAAGGTTGCCGTCCTGAAATTCAATCACCCGGAAGTGCTGAACGCCATCGGCGCACAGATGCTTGCCGACTTTCACGAAGCGCTCCGGCAAGTGCAAAAGTCCACCGACAGCATCCGCTGCCTGCTGCTGACCGGCGAGGGTCGGGCGTTTTGCTCCGGTGCCAATCTGCAAGACGGAGACCGGCGCAAGGGGGGCGCGGGGGATGCCTTGCGCAGCAGCTATCACCCCCTGCTCCTCGGACTGCGTGATCTGGAGATGCCTGTCGTCACCGCAGTCAATGGTCCGGCAGTTGGTGTCGGCATGAGCTTCGCGCTCATCGGCGACCTTGTGTGTGCACAAAAGAGCGCCTACTTCCTGCAGGCATTCGCGCGCATCGGACTGATACCGGACGGTGGTGCCACTTTCATGCTACCGCGCCTGATCGGCTGGGGGCGGGCAATGGAACTCTCGCTCCTGGCGGAGCGGCTTCCCGCCGAACAGGCCCGGGAGTGGGGTCTGGTGAATCGTCTGTTCGAGGATCATGACGCGCTCATGGCGGGAGCTCTGGCTCTGGCGCACCAACTCGCCGACGGTCCGCGCTCCCTGACGTTGATTCGCCAGGCCTACTGGAATACCTGGCACAGCTCCTACGAGCAGCAGCTCGATCTGGAAGCGCGTTTGCAGATGCAGGCCGGTGCCAGCAAGGATTTCCGCGAGGGCGTGTCGGCCTTCCTTGACAAGCGTCCGGCGAAGTTCACCGGGCAATGATGGCAGGGGTCATCAATACACCCACAAGATAATGAACAAGAAAGAGCTTCTGGAACATATTGCCAACGGCGAAAACTCCCGCGTCGAATTCAAGCGCGATGACTGTCACACCGACCAACTGGCAACGGAAATGGCCGCGCTGCTGAATCTCGAAGGCGGCATCATTCTGCTCGGAGTTGAGGATGATGGACAGATTTCCGGGTTGAGCAAGAGCCGCAAGGATGCGGAACAGTGGGTGATGAACATCGTTCGCCAGAATATCTGGCCCGCCACCATCCCCGTCTGGTCTTGCATCGAGACGGGTCTTGGTCAGACGGTCGGGGTCGTCAAGCTGGCTGCCGACAGTCCGGGAAAGCCATACAAGGCTCGGCGAGGAGATGCCTGGGTGACTTTTACTCGGGTCGGCAGCAGCTCTCGCGAGGCCACACGCGAAGAGGAAAGCCGACTGTACCAGATGGCCAGGCTGATCCGGTACGACATCAAGGCGGTGCCGGACACGGGGCTGGAAAGTTTCGACATGGAGCGCATCAGAAACTACTATCAGGATATTCTGATGCGCGCAGCACCGAACGAGGAGGATACCGATGAATGGCGACAACTCCTGCTCAACTCGGATTTTCTGATTGCGACCAGAGACGCTGTACGCGCCACGGTTTCCGGGCTCCTGCTATTCGGCGAGAACCCGAACCGCCGTCTGCCACAGGCCGGCGTGACAGCAGTCGCCTTTTCCGGCACCGGGAAAGACTACAACACGGTTGATGAGGAACGCATTCGCGGGCCGCTCACCCCGCGCGTCTCGGCAAAAGGCCCACCGGTGGAGCTCGGTGTTATCGATCATGTCGAAAACTTCGTGAAGCGCAACATGGGAGGCATCGCCTGGCTCGACGGTGCCCGTCGTCGCCAAAGGAAATCCTTTCCCATTGAAGCGATACGCGAAGCCGTGGTGAACGCGGTCACGCACCGCGACTATGCGTACGAGGGAACCGACATTGAAGTTTCGCTGTATAGCGACCGGCTGGAAGTCATCTCTCCGGGCCGACTTGCCAATGGTGTAACGGTAGAAAAGATGCGAGAGGGGGTCGTGCGGTTCGCGCGCAACCCGCTCCTCAAGGAAATCCTGCGCGACTATGGGTATGTCGAGCATTACGGCATGGGCGTACGCAACCGGATTATCGATGCAATGCGACACCACAACGAGACAGAAGCCGAACTGATCGAGCAAGACGATCGATTCATCGTCCGACTGTGGAAGAATTTGGAGTCGGGTTGAGGCAGGCGACGAGGTTTATCAAGGATTGATGCGAGTGGATGACGGGAATCTCCAATCGCTGAGTGTCTCGTGCCCAGGCGACGAGGTTTATCAGGGATTGATGCGGGTGGGGGCGGTATGAGTGGCACTACGGAAGCCTTTGCGCGCGCCAAGATTGACGCGCTGCTCGAGGACGCAGGCTGGAACCTGACCGACGGCTCAAGCGTGTTGTTTGAGTACGCGCTACCCGATGGTACCCAGGCAGACTATGTGCTCTGCGACCACCAAGGCCGACCAACCGCAGTTCTGGAAGCGAAACGTGCGAGCATCAACCCGATTACGGCTCAGGACCAAGGTCGCCACTACGCAGAACAGCTCGATGTCCCCTTCGTGTTCCTGTCCAACGGCGATGAGGTTCGGTTTCTGAACCGAAAAACAGATGCCCATGCCCGCAAGATCGCCGGATTCTACGCTCAGGACGATCTTGCGCGGAAAATTGCCACCTACCGAACCCGGCGAGATTTGGCGAGCGTTGTCATCGATCGCAAGATCGTCGATCGCGACTATCAAATCGAGTGCATCGAGAAGCTGTCGTCCGAAGTGTCGCAAGGCCGCCGCAAACTACTCGTCGAGATGGCGACCGGAGTCGGCAAGACGCGCACTGCGGTCGCTTTTATCAAACGACTCTTTGATGCAGGAATTATCACCCGCGTACTCTTTCTGGTTGATCGTATTGCCTTGGCTCAGCAGACCGAGGATGCCTTTACCGATCATCTTCGCGACTATCCTTGCCATGTGCTCCGACCACAGCGTCGATTCGACCGCAACAAGCGCATTACCATTGCGACCTTGCAAACCATGATCGCCGAATACTCCGAGATCTCGCCAGGCTACTTCGATCTTGTGATTACCGACGAATGCCATCGATCGATTTACGGCAAGTGGAGCGGCGTACTGCGGCATTTCGATGGTATTCAGCTTGGCCTCACGGCAACGCCCTGTATCGCAGATGCCGACATCTCGCCCGATCCGGAGGATGGAAAGTTCGTGCGCGACACGCTGCGGTTCTTTGCGCTTGACAAACCCACGTATCAATACTCCTTGCGTCAGGCGATCGAGGAAGGTCATCTCGTGCCCTATCGAATCTACAAGGCGATGACGGTGAAGACTGCTGCACAGGGCGGCTTCCCGGTCAATCGTGAAGAACTCGACTGGAGCGCGATGGACGGAACTACCCGGGCCGAGTTCGAGCAGCTGTTTGCTGATCTGGACACCATCACCGTTGACCCAAACGCTCTGGAACGCAAGTTCACCATCCCCGAACGCAATCGCGCCCTGGTGCGAGAGTTTCGCAATACGCAGGAGAAAGGTTTCAAGGGCAGGGATGGACTCCGACGCTGTCCGACCCGGGGCAAGACCATCGTGTTTGCGGTCACCAAGCGCCATGCCGAGACACTCGCCGAGATGTTTGATGAGCATTTCGCGGACCGGAAGCCACATTCGAGCACTCGCTACGCTGATTTCGTGGTGAGCGATGTCGGCGACGGCCCTTCCCCCGACGTGAACACCATTATCAAGCGATTCAAGGAAGATGAGTTTCCGCAGATACTGGTCAGCGTGAACATGCTGGACACCGGCTTCGACTGCCCAGAGGTGGTCAATCTGGTGATGGCGCGATTCACGCGAAGTGCTATTCTCTACCGGCAGATGCGCGGACGGGGAACTCGTCGGGCACCACACATCGGAAAGTCCGGGTTTACGATTTTCGATTTCGTGGGCGTGACTGACTTTCACGGCGACGATGATGAAGATGTTGAATCACACCAGCCGCAGTACCCGACTGATCACATAGAGCCAGCCAACACTCCCCGCGCACTGCTGACCCTTGATGTGGACGACCACATAGACCCGGAGAGTCGGGAGTGGCTGGTGCTCGATAATGAAGGCCGGATCGTGCGCCCACCAGAACACGAGGCGCGCGCCGCAAAAATCGGCGTAAAGTTCGAGGCGTGGAAGGGGGAGCAGCACAACTTCAACGCAGAACAAACGCGCTGGGTGGGGCTGATGTGGAGTCACGTCAAAAGTGATGTGATAACCATGGATGCTTTCGGTGACTGGACTCTCGACGAGCACCCCTTTTCCGCTCTCGGCGGATATGAACAAGCGCGACGCGTGTTCGGCGGAGAAGAATCGCTGAATAGCCTTCTTTCCGGGTTTAATGCGGCTGTGCTGGGTCAAGAGCATGAAGCCGACGATACGATCTGAGGATACATCGACCGGAGGACTGTGAACACATGCCCATGACACCTGATCTCAGGCGCGGCATCGACCGCATCCGCGACTACCTGTTCGGTGGCGGCTACCCGAACCCGGCTCAGAACGCTGAGCAGCTCAGTTTCCTGATCTACTTCTACATGTACGAAGCTGCGGACGCGGCGCGGGTGCGAGCGGCCAAGCGCCCTGGAGCGACTCCCTATGCGAGCGCATTCAACGGGGAATGGACTCTGCACGACCCGCGCAACGCCCACAATGTCGCGACGGTGCCGCGCGAGCACTTGCGCTGGTCATCTTGGGCACAAGCGCTAAACGGCGAGCGACTGGTCAACTGGGTGCGCAGCGAAGTTTTTCCATTTCACACCGAACTGGCGGGGAATGGCCCCACCAATTTCATGGACGGTGCCCGGCTGGTGATCGATGAGCCGACTGTGCTCACGCAGGTGGTCAGCCAACTGAACAACCTGCACCTTGAGCGAGTGGATGCAGATACCAAGGGGGACCTGTTTGAACATGTGCTGCGTCAGATCCGGCAGGCGGGCGAGCTCGGGCAGTTTCGTACGCCACGCCATATCATCCGCACTCTGGTGCGGCTGGTCGATCCTCACGTTGGTGAAACCATCTTCGATCCGGCTGCCGGGACGGCGGGTTTTCTGGTTGGTGCGTGGGACCGTATCCGCCTCGCCAATTCCTCGTCCGCCGGAATCGAGGAGATCGAGGTCGATGGCAAAACGGTGCGGCGAGGGCTGGGCGATATGCTGAATCGACAAGCCGTAAAGCGACTGCACCAAGCGACCTTCTACGGTGCCGATGTGGATCCGCAGATGGTGCGTCTCGCCACCATGAATCTGACGTTGCGCGGGCTTGACCAAGTGCGCATTCTGCGCCGGGATGCGCTTACCCGTTCTCTCGACCGAGCGACGAAAGCGGAACTCGGGCTTCCATCAGGCGGGTTCGATGTGATCCTCGCCAACCCACCGTTCTCCGGGCGGCTGGATCGAGACCGCATCGTCGAGGATGTGAAGGTGGGGCGCACGGCGAAGACCGAACTGCTATTCCTGCAATACATGTTGAACCAACTCAAGGACGGCGGGCGCTGCGGCGTGGTGGTGCCGGAAGGCGTACTGTTCGCTTCCGGCAAGGAGCACAAGGAACTGCGCCGCAAGCTGATTGAGAACAGCAGAGTTGAAGCGGTGCTGTCACTCCCTGGCGGGGTATTCAAACCTTATTCCGGTGTCAAGACTTCGGTGTTGGTGTTTCACAAGGGTGGTGCGACCGAGCGGGTAATGTTCCTGTGTGCAGAAAACGATGGCTTCAAGCTCGATGCCAACCACGACCAGCCCATTGACAAGGATGACCTGCCCATGTTGATTGAAGCGTACCGGAACCGGGACGCACACTGGGCAGAATGGCGCAACCGCCTCGCCGACGAAGACTGGACCAGGAACTGGTGGTTCGCCGAAGCCGACCAAATCCGCGCCGCCGATTTCAACCTGAGCGCCAACCGCCACCGCCCGCAAAGCCGGGCAAAGGTCGAACACCGCGACCCGCTGGAGATTCTGGCCGAGTTGCGGAGCATCGAAACGCAGATACTGGGTGAGATTGAGGGATTGGAGTCGACGGTGCGAGATGCTGTGGCAGAATGAAGGCACTTACTTGACCAGAGCCGCGTAGGTCTGTTGGATGGGGCAGGATGCCGAAGCAAGAACCCAGCGCATCCGTGACCCGGTGCATGGGCTGATTGTGTTCGGCGGAAGCGGCGATTGCCATCAAGACCAGACGGACCTGATCGCCTGGAATCTGCTGAATACCAGCGAGTTCCAACGGTTGCGCCGCATCCGTCAGCTGGGATTCTCGGATCTGGTTTTCCCTGGCGCGACGCATAGCCGTTTTGCCCACAGTGTCGGTGTCTATCACATAGCGCGCAGGCTGGCCGGTGTCATCGCACGGCCGAACTCAGGACATGGGAAGCGCGATCCAAAGCGCGAACAGATCGCGCTCCTGGCTGCTCTTCTCCACGATATCGGACACGGACCTTTCAGCCATACTTTCGAGCTCGCCGCTACTGTGGCCGGAGTTCGCCGAAGACACGAAGAATGGAGCGCCGAAATCGTGCGGGGAGACACGAATGTCAATCGCGTTCTGCGCGCAGTGAATGCGGATTTGCCTGAGCAAATCGGTGCACTACTGACAGACGACGAACCGAAAGACATATACGGTGCCATCGTCTCGAGCCAATTCGATGCAGACCGGCTCGATTATATCCAGCGCGACCGGCTGATGGCCGGAGTCCAATTCGGACACATCGATCTCGACTGGCTACTCGACTGTTTGGAGGTCGGGACGGTTACCGTTGACGAGCAGGACCCGATCGAGGCACCATGTCTCTACCTTGGCCCGAAAGGCTTGCAAGTAGCTGAAGAATATCTGGAGGCGCGCTCCCGCCTCTACCGCATGGTCTATATGCACAAAACAACAAGAGCAGCCGAAAAAATGTTGCAAGTGCTGTTGGGCGATGTTTCAACTAGACTGAGAAATGACGAACTCGTACATCAGGAGCCGGTTTTGCGTTATCTCACGTCCGAAAACCCGGATCTTTCCTCTTATCTCAAGCTTGATGATTCAGCGATTTGGTCCGCCCTTTCAATCTATTCGGAGCTTCCGGATCAGAGAATATCCAAGTTGGCAAAGTGCCTGTTGGACAGGAATCTCTACAAATGCGTTGATATCGGTGCTCGCGACACACCGGGTGGAAACCTCCATGTTCGCTTCCAGAGAGCGCTTGGCGACAAGCATCCGGATTGGCAGGAACATGTTCTATTGGATGACGCGACGGTTGCATCCTATGAATGGTACGACTTCAATGATCCATCAGCACTGAACAAGGTACTGATAAAAACGAGATCTCATTTGAACGAGCCGACGGATATCACCGACGAATCCGACATCGTAAAAACGTTGCGGAGCGAGGAACGCATCAGGCGGTTTTACGCGCCCGACACGGATTGGTTAAACAAGCTTCAAAACATTCTGGAAGGGATACAACAATGAACGCACAAGACATCGTCGTTAACCTGATCGCACTCAATGACAATCAATTGATTGGCCGGACGCGGCTTCAGAAGCAAGCCTATCTTCTGGACCGCTGCGGCGCAGATTTTGAATTGCAGTTCATCTATCATCATTATGGACCGTATTGCTTCGAGCTCGCTGGCGGAGCGGACGATGCACAGGCAGAAAGTCAGATCGTCATTGAAGAGAAGGTCGGCCGCCACCGTGTGCCCTATGCGATCTTCAGTTCTGGCAAAAATACGAGACATCCACCCGCTATCGGCAAGCTGAACAACGACAAAGCCCGCTCCTTGCTGCAAAAAATGAACGGGGTTTCCGACGTTATTCTGGAGCTTGCGGCGACTATCGTTTTTCTTCGTGACGAATGGCACTATTTCGACAAGGGCCGCATCGACCCAGTCGAAGAGACGAAGGCGCGCAAACCGCTCAAGGCAACAAATGACCGTATTGGCAAAGCACTCGAGCTACTGCGCGACCTCGACTTGCGATAACAGGCCGGGCCAACGGCTCCGCATGATTTTTGCGCTCCGTGAATCGATTGGCCGAACGGTAGGGCTGGCCGCTGCGATGAGGGGAACAGTAGCGGAATGAGCTTGCCCGTGTTTCAGCTTGGCGAACTCTGTGATATCGACCGCAAAGGGATCGCTGCGAATGATTCGGATTCCCACAGCCTTCCGTTTGTGGGCTTGGAGGATGTTGAATCTGATAGTAGCACTCTCAACTTCGAAAATGGTTCTCGTGCCGGGAGCCAAAAGAGTGCCACATTCCGATTTGACGAGCGCCATGTTCTCTACGCCAAGCTCAGGCCGTATTTGAACAAGGTTGCCACGCCGGGTTTTTCTGGCAGATGTTCAACTGAGCTGGTACCACTTCTCCCCCGAAGTGGCGTTGACCGCCGTTTCATCGCACACTTCCTGCGCCGAAAAGAGGTTGTCAAGTTCGCAATGACCTCAGTCACCGGTTCCAGAATGCCGCGAACCGATATGAAGGCACTTATGTCGCTACTCGTTCCCCTCCCACCACTTGACGAGCAGCGTCGGATTGTCGGCATCCTGAATCAGGCGGCGAAGATCGAACGGCTGCGGGCACAAGTACAGGAGCGCTTGCGGGAGCTCATCCCGGCCCTGTTCGTCAAGATATTCGGCGACCCCGCCACCAACTCAAAGGGGTGGCCCGTGTCGCGACTTGGCGATGCATGCACAATCGTCGGCGGCGGCACCCCGCACCGCTCTAATGACACTTACTTCAGTGGTTCCATCTTGTGGGCGACCCCAACGGATGTATCCGGGCTGGATGGATTGTGGATCCACCAAACAGCCGAAATGATCACAGAGGATGGGCTGTGTGACAGCAGCGCACGTCTTGTTCCAGCAGGGACGGTACTGCTTACCAGCAGGGCGAGCATAGGTTTCACAGCTATAGCTTCCACGGAAATGGCAACAAATCAGGGGTTTGCCAACCTGATCTGCGGGAAATGCCTGCTGCCTGAATATCTCGCCATCTGGCTTCACCTCAAGCGTGACCGGCTGATTCAACTGGCTGGCGGCACGACTTTCAGAGAAATATCCAAATCGACTCTTAAAGGCATGGAGGTGCCGCTTCCCGAACTTGCGCTTCAGCGAAAATTCGCCGACTTGATCAACGCGGCGTATCGCGTAATAGCCACTGCGAAAGCCGGATCAGCATCGGCGCTCACAGCTTCCCTCATGTCTCGCCTGCTGGAAAAAGCCGCATGATCGCCCTGGTGATGTTGCGTCCGTGACCGTCGCTACAGGAGAAGTCATGTATGAGCTTGGCGACGCTCCTTGTTCGGGGGTTGGCCTGCAATGGTCAAACGAGGAGTTGAAATCTGCGTTGCAGGGCGAGGTCGCAGCTGCGCTTTTTGATGACGAAGGCAAGGCGAACATCGAAGCAATTCTTGCCACTTCGGCGCAAACTGACTTTGCACAGGATGGATTACGCCGCATTCTGGAAGATCCTGAGAAAATCAAGAACTGGAAGGTGGGGGAAGCCATCGCGGAAACCTATCTGACGAAACACAGGTCATGCAATTTCCCTTGGCCTGACAGTCGCGACGAGAGAAAAAGCGGCTCCAGCCTGCCGGGAGCCGACTTGGTGGGATTTGCAAGAGTCGATGATGGTGACTGCCTTGCATTTGGCGAGGTCAAGACCTCCAGCGAACGCAGGTATCCGCCCGGGGCAATGTATGGGCGCACGGGGTCGGAAAAGCAACTGGAAAATCTCCGCGACAGCGAAGCCATCCGCGATGATCTTGTGCGGTACCTCTGCCACCGGGCGGAGTCAGCATGGTGGCGAGCGCAGTTCGAGCACTCGGTGGGCAGATATTTGCGCGACAAGTCGGATATTCAGCTATTCGGGTTCCTGGTTCGGGATGTCGAGCCCCATGGAAATGATCTGAAATCCCGGGTGGACAGTCTTGCCACTGGATGCCCGGAGGCAACCCGCATCGAACTTCTTGCGCTCTACCTGCCGATTGGCAGCTTGAACGCAATCGGAGAGCAAGCGATTTCGATGCGGTCCAGAGAAAGCGGATGAGTCTGTCCAGCAGAGCATTGGAGGCACTGAACGACCATTGGGCAGTCGCTGCCATTGACGTGACCGAACGTAACCGTGCACAGTGCATCGCCGATCAGCGCTTGGCGCGGCGGGCAGTCGGCGAGCAAATTCGCTTTTCGTTTACCGAGGACGCAGAGGATGAATCACTTCTGGGACGCATGGTACTCGCATTCGAGCTTGCAGCCGTTGAGGGTTTGAGCGAACTGAGCCGCCCGGATGGCAAGGATTTGTCCCTTCGCGATCAAGCCGTGGCCGCCTCGTTCCGCGCCTTTGAACTACGCCGCCTCATGTCGGTTCCGGAAGATCTGCTTGCTCGCCTGTTTTTCGTGCTGCAACTGTCCTCGGTCGCCTATTGCGGAGATCGCTGGTCAGACCTGCGACGGTGGTACGGCGAGCATGAAGCTGAGCTGAAGGTGCCAAGTGTCGAAGATGTGCCGTGGGACCTCAGACTCTTGTATCGACTGTTCGATTGTTGGGTGCGCCTTTTCCGCAAGGAAGGATGGGACGATCTGGATCATGTCCGCAAAATCATCGCAGACCTGCGCAACGACCAGAGCACATACGAGAAAAGTCGGTTGCAAAATGGCTCGGAGGCGGCGGACCGGGCTATTGCCTTGCGGCTGGCGGCACTCTACAACTGGGCGAAGGCGACGGAGACACTGGCCACCTATATGCTCCAGGCTGAACCAAGCCATCCATTCAGTACGCTGGACAAGCACTTCGAGGCAGCAATCGGGGCGGCAGCGGCAGCGGGTGATGCATCGCACGAGATGGTGATGCGCTGGCTGTACGCAACGGCGCGCATCATGGTGACGAATTCGCTCTGGTGGGCGACACGAGCCGTAAATTCGCGAACCTCCGATTTCGTGCGTTCCATAACCCACAGAGATCACCAACCAATGTTCGAGCTTCTGCCGCCCCAGCGTGTGGCGTTGCTCGAACAGGGGCTGCTCGACCAGGCGAAAACCGCAGTCGTTGTCGATATGCCGACCTCGGGAGGAAAGACCCTGCTCGCGCAATTTCGGATGCTGCAAGCGCTGAACCAATTCCAGGCTGATAGCGGATGGATCGTCTATGTCGTGCCAACTCGTGCGCTGTCGGCGCAAATCACTCGGCGCCTGCGCACGGACTTCGAACCAATCGGGTTGTGCGTCGAGCAGCTGACCGCGGCGGTTGAAGTGAACGAGTTCGAAGAAAAGCTGCTTTCCGAGAGCGACAAGCCATTCGACATTCTGGTTGCAACTCCCGAGAAGCTATCGCTGATCATCCGCAACAAGAAAATCGATCGCCCTCTCGCATTGGTGGTGATGGATGAAGCCCACAATCTGGCATCCGAAGGTCGAGGCTTGCGGATTGAGCTGTTGCTGGCAACGATCAAGGGAGATTGCCCACAAGCAAACTTCCTCCTGCTGATGCCCTATGTGGAGGAAGCGGAATCGATTACCCGTTGGCTGGCGCAGGATATTGATGCGGGCAACGCAATCAGTCTGGGCACGACTCCCTGGAAGCCCAATGAGCGGATCATTGGTCTCTATCGGGCGGTGGCGGATGACAGCGCGCACGGCGACTGGCATCTCGAATTCGAGACATTGACCACAACCGAAAAGGCTATGCCTCTTTCCGGCACTCACCCTGTTGGCGGTGTCAGGCCGATCAAGGTACCAAGAAGCCAGGTGCTCACAAAGGGCAAACAGAAGGGGTTCGGGCTGCAAACGGCAGCGATTGGTGCCGTTATGTCGGCGCGCGGCACCAGCGTGGCTGTTGCGAACACAATTGGCACGGTCTGGAAAATGGCTGACGAGGCGGCTCGGAGCCTTCCCGATATGAATGAAGTGGCACCGGAGATCAGGCTGGTTCAGGACTTCTTGTGCACCGAGGTCAGCAAGAATTTCAGTCTAATCGAGATGCTCGAAAAGGGTGTTGGTGTTCATCATGCGGGTTTGTCCGACGATGTTCGGGCGCTTATGGAGTGGCTTGCAGAGACAGGCACTCTTCGAATGCTGTGCGCGACATCGACGATCGCGCAAGGTATCAACTTCCCGGTGGCATCAGTCTTTCTGTCGTCTCGCCATGTGCCGCAAACCGATCATTCGAGAGAGATCGCCCCGCGGGATTTCTGGAACCTCGCCGGGCGCGCGGGCCGCATTGGCCATGACAGCGTCGGCGTGGTTGGTT
The DNA here is from genome assembly GCA_965199815.1 of Pseudomonadales bacterium. Classification (GTDB taxonomy): domain Bacteria; phylum Pseudomonadota; class Gammaproteobacteria; order Pseudomonadales; family Azotimanducaceae; genus Azotimanducus. The sequence continues at coordinate 82,886 of CBDATE010000021.1, read as the reverse complement.
TGGCGGAGGGAACTGATCGCAAGGCGATGATCGACTTCATCAGCCGCAACACCGGCGCGTTGGCATCCCGTCTGACAGCGCTGCTCGACGAAATGGCGCAAGAGGGAAGCCTGGCGAATTTGTCTGGGGTGCTCTGGAAGGATCAGTGGGAAGATTTTCGCTGCTATATCGCCCATTTGTGGACGGAGAAGAAGAGCCTTGATGCCGTTTTGGCAGATGCCGAGCAACTCCTGAGACAGACCTACGGATACACCCAAATGCGCAACGACGCAACGCAGCGCGACAAGGCGAACGCTCTGCTGGAAGCGACCCGGAGCTATATTCGTGAGCTGGCCGAGATGCCGGAAGGTGTTGCGGATCTTGCAGATTCGACCGGGTTTTCGCCAGAAGGAGTGCGGCGGGCGATGTCCGGTATGCGTGGATTGGAAAGAAAGCTGACCTCATCGGACTGGGCACCGGAAAGCCTGTTCGGCAATAACGGCAGGATGGCAGACCTGTTCGCTGTGATGTTGAGGGTACCGCAACTCAAGCAGGATCTGGAGGACATCAGTGGCAGTAAGGAGGACATCAGTAGCGGTAAGTTGGATAGCCAGCGGATATCGGAAATCACCAGCGATTGGGTGAACGGCACAGGGCTACAAGCGATTGCGACGAAGTACTTCAGTAACGAGAAGGACGACACGGCAAACACACTCGCGTTGACGAATGCATGCAAGGCAATCTATCGCACTGTCGTCAACAGCGGGACATGGGGTGTTTCGGGTCTCAGCCGGATGTCAGGCATTGATTTTGACGCGCTTCCACCGGCAGACCGGCGGCGAATCAATCTGTTGCCAGCGATGATCTATCACGGTGTGCACACCGAAGATGCAGTGCTGATGCGCATGAACTCGGCTCCGCGAAGTGCGGCAGAGGCTCTGGGGAAGCTATACCGAAAGTCCTGCACAGAGAGTGAAAGCCGATATTCGGTTGGCAAGGCGAGGCGATTCTTGCAGGGCCTTGATGACAACGACTGGCATGGCGCAAGACCCGAAGGAGCTGCTTTGTCGGGGGCCGGATACAAGCAAGTCTGGCAGATTCTCTCAGGCGAGCGCAGTTAAGCGACCCCTCCCCTCCCCCCTCCCCCCTCACGCTGGGTCAACCTGCGTCAGCGCTTCGAGCGCTATCGAGATCAGATTGCGCTCGACATCAATCTGCTCCGCCTTGCCGATCTTCTGTTTCTCCAGGCTGTTGACAGTGGATGCACACATGCTCCCGACCTTGCAGCCGAGGGCGTTGCCGACCGTGAGGACAGCCGAAGTCTCCATATCAACCGCAAGCACATCCCGCAGCACAAGTTGTTCCAGATTGTGCTGCACACGACCTTGCGTCGCATCGTCGAGCGCAAACATGTCCTTGTAGAAACCATCGAAGCTCGCGAAGGCACCGACATGAAAGGTGACCTCCCGTTTCGCCGCGGCTGCGGCGAGCGCACTCACCATATCCGGGTGCGCGGTGCAAGCGACCGTGCCGTCGTCATAGGCTGAAGAGGTGCCTTCATGGGCTCTTCCATATCGGGCAATGACCATGTCACCGATCTTGACCGGCGAAAGCCCGATGCTGGTACCCAGACGCAAAAACACGCGCGCGCCGAGGTCAGCGAGTTCGTGCAGAACAATCGCGGCGATGGGTGACCCCATGCCAAAAGCCGACAGCGTGATACGGTGCCCCTTGTAGCTTCCGGTCACCGTCGCCAATCCGCGGTTGACAGGCACGATTTCCACATCAGTGAGAAATCGACTGAATCGCGGTACGCGCGCCGGGTCGCCCAGCAAAATCACGTGCTTGGCCACTTGCTCGCTACTGCAGCCGATGTACCAGGCTTTCTTGCTGTTCATTCCTCGCCACCCGTGGAGCGCGTACGCAACAGTGACGCAGCCGCATCGATACCTCGCGCAACGACGCGACGCACATCCGCTTCACCACCCAGGCTGGCGGCCAGACAGCCGCCCGCCAGCGTATCCCCGGCACCGCATGCGTCTCCGACGGGAATAGGCTCGACTTCCACCCGCACGTCCCCGCTTCCCGACTGCGCCACGACGGGACCGGCACCTGCTGTTTCCACGATCATCGCCTCACGCCGCACACTCGTCTGCGCAAGCCCTTCATCAACCCAGGTACGCTCCTGCCGATTGCAAAAAATGAAGTCGGCGCGGGAGGCAAGCGCCAACCGCAGATCTTCGGGGAAGGAGAGCGGGTCCTTCTTCATGACCCAGGCGACCCGGCAATCCTCGCCCACCAGCGCAAGCGCCTGCCTCGCAATGTCGGGCGGACCTACCGTGACGCACAGCATCTGTGCGTCGGCAATCAATTCGCTCTGCTGCTCGTCAAGTTGCTCGCTACCCAACATGCCCGGGTCGAACAGACAACCGCAGCTCCCATCGGGCTGATACAACAGGAAGCACACGGGCGTGTTTCCACCCTCGACGGTTGCAATCCCGTCGCTACCCACGCCGTCCTCGCGAGTGTGCGAGACAAAGAGTTCGCCATTGGCATCTGCTCCCACCCACGTGACAATGGAGACGCTGATGTCATGACGGGCAATCGGACGTGCCACATAGAGCGGACAACCTCCCGGACGCGGAAAGGCATCCATCGGGCGTTGCCGAATCATGACGGTCTGGTCGCCCGCAAAGAATCCGTCGAGCACCGCCGGATAGTCGAGCGATGCGTACCCGATGACCACCACCTTGCTCACGACAGCATCCCCGCACCTGCATCAAGCGACACCACCCAGCCCATGTAGCGGTCAATGTCTTCAAGGGATGCCTCTGCCAGGTGCTTGCGATTGGAGCACACCGCATCGCGCACCACGTGGCAGCGATATCCGAGCGCGAAACCGTCCTGAACAGTGGCGCGTACGCACACATTGGTCTTGACACCGCCGATAACCAGGGTTTCGACTCCGAGTTCCCTGAGCAGCAGATCCAGATCAGTGGACTGAAAGGCGCTCATGCGCCGCTTGAGCACGAGCATCTCGTCGCGCCCTTGCGGAGAAAATCCATCAAGCAACTCGGCATCGAACTCTCCCGCCACGCAGTGCACAGGCAACTTGGCGGATTCGAAATCATCGACCCCGGGCCGGTGGCGTTCCGCGACAAAAATCACCGGGCACCGGGCAACCCTCGCGCTTTGCAATAACGTCTCCAGGGCTGGCAACACCTGTGCGCTCTCGGGGAAATAATTCTCGCCAGCTTCGTCAAAGAATGACTTCTGCAGGTCGATAAGCAGCAGCGCGACGGCTGTGCCCTTGTCGAGGCGTACGCTCACGAATACTGTTGTCGCGGGGATTGCTTCGTAGCATCTGCATGCACCAGCGACACCGGGTACGAGCGAAACAGACGCGCGTCATAGGTATAGCAACCCTCGAGATACACGGCTTCGATCAGTTCGACGAGGTCGCCTTTCCTGTCAAAACTCTTGCGATGTACAAGCATGACTGCAGAAGGACGCGTGATACCAAGGTTTGCAGCTTCCCTGGCGGTGGCCAGACGCACATTGATGTATTCGTCGGCATGCTCGATTTCCAGTCCCGCCTCGTCAAAGGTTTTGTACAGGGAGAAATCGGGTTCCGCCACCCGGCTATTCGCACCCGCCAATGCGGGAATTCTCTCCACGATGCGCATGGGCACCAGCGCCGTATGAATGGCCCAGGGCATGCTATCGACCAGCCGGATGCGTTCAAGAAGCAGCACCGGCTCATCGCACCCGAACTGCAATGCCTGGTTGCGGCTTAATTGCCGCTGCCCGACGAGCCTGTGGGCAGGAATCCGCCCCTCACTGCGAACCGTTTCCGAGAAGCCGCGCAAGTAGCCGGGTGCCCTGTGCAACGCCGGGCGAGCGACAAAGGTACCCACGCCTTGGCGTCGCTGCAACATGCCTTGGGCAAGCAGCACATCGATTGCCTTGACCACCGTGCCGCGACTGACGCTGAACTGCCGACAGAGCTGGGTTTCACTCGGCAGCAGGTCTCCCGCCACCCATCTGCCGTCACGAATGCCGTCGCGAAGCATATCGGAGAGAACGAGGTAGCGCGGCTTTCCCGCTTTCTGGCTTGAAATCATTTGGCCACTCATGTTACCTGACATTTTCCAAATAACCACTTGACTAGTCAACTGAATGACTATACCTTGGATCGTACTGTCGCGACCGACCGATCCATCAGGGGGATTCGCCATGAAGAAAAAACTGCTCGTCTTCTCCGCTCTCGCAATACACTTGGCGTTTGCGAACTCCGCGCTTGCACAGCCATCAGCGGGGGTACTCGAAGAAATAATTGTCACCGCGCAAAAGCGGGAGGAATCGCTCGCCGAGCTCGGCATTGCGGTTGATGTGGTCAGTGGCGAGCGCCTTCAAGAGGCCGGTGCGGTCTCGTTAATCGATGTCGGGCGCTTCTCGCCGGGTCTGAATGTGCAGACTCCATTCGGGGAGTTCGGCTATCCGCTGATCGCACTGCGTGGCGTGAATACGGACGGGTTCATCGAAACCCTGCCGCAATCCACGGGTGTCTATGCCGATGGTGTCTATGTGTCGCAACCACCGATGCAGGCGTTCCGCCTGCTCGACCTCGAACGCATGGAGGTGCTGAAGGGGCCGCAGGGCACCATATACGGACGCAATACCATCGCCGGAGCCATCAATCTCGTCTCCAGACGCCCCACCTTCGAGCCTGAGGGCTACGCCACCCTGGGCATCGGGCGCTACTCCAAAGCATCTTTCGAAGGTGCCTACGGAGGCCCCCTGTCCGACACAACCGCCGCCCGCATGGCGGTCAAGTATCTGCGTCAGACCGACAGCCCGCTGAGCAATACGCATCCCGATCAGGATGATGGCGGCGAACTCGATCAACTCATGGCGCGTGGTTCCCTGTTGTTCCGTCCCGGGGATGACATCGAGTTGCTGGTGCGCTTCCACGCCGGACGCGACAACTCGGATGTCTGGCCCTTCGCGACCATCCCCGCCGGTCAGGACACAGACGGCGACGGTATCCCGGATCAGTTATGTCCCGAGTATGTACGCGGGGATGTGGCCGCGGCGGCAAGCAATTGCCTGGCGAGAGATCCTTTCGGGAGTGGCAACACCTGGAACGACACCGATGGCGACCCTTATACCATCAACCAGAATGCGCTCGGCAATCACGACTACCAGTCACGTGGTATTTCCGCGGAGCTGAACCGGGATTTCGCGACAATGACCCTGACCTCGGTGACTGGATGGGACGACTTCAAGCGTCGCGATACCCTTGATGAGGACGCGGGGCCAACCGGAGCGCTTGACAATATGCGCAGGTCGGAGGTTTCACAGTTTTCACAGGAACTGCGGCTCGCATCGAATGCGAGCGAAGGCATGCAATGGCTGGTCGGCATGTACTTCTCCAGCGACGAACTCGAAGGCGACCCGTCGTTCAATTCGGGCGGTCGCCAGGATTACTCGACGCTGGAAACCGACACCCTGGGCCTGTTCGGGCAAATCGAATATCCGCTGGCCGAGGACCTCGCCCTGACCGTTGGCGGGCGCTGGTCCGATGTTCAGCGTGACTTCGACTACCGCACCACCGGGATCTTCGCCTCGGCAGAACTGCAGGCCGGTGCCAGCAATTCCTTCTCGGACAGCGACTACTCCGCCCGCGTGGCGCTGGACTGGAGCCTGGATGAAGACACGCTGGTCTATGCCAGCATCGCGCGCGGATTCAACGCCGGCACTTTCAACAGTCAATTTCTGGCAAGCGTCGAGAATCTCGAACCAACAAAATCCGAATCGCTCACTGCCTTCGAGGTCGGCCTGAAATCGACCTTCGCCGACGGGCGGGCGAGCCTTGAAGCGGCCATCTACCGGTACGACGCAACCGACCCACAGGTGGTGGCAGTCGAGCCACTGAGCCGCATTTCAACCAACTTCCTGATCAATGCCGACGATGCGAAAATGCAGGGCGGAGAGTTGCAGCTTCGCGTACTTGCCACGGACTGGCTCGAGCTGAGCTTCGGCGCGGCCTATATCGACAGCGAATACGGCACCCTTGTCACTTCGGTTGCCGGCACCGGCACCGGCAGTCCCTTTCCCGACAACGCGCAGGTCTTCGGCTCGACCCTGGCGGATCTGAGCGGCAATCGCATCCCCAACACGCCCGAGTGGAGCATCAACTCCTCGGCCACCGTGGAATGGCCCGTGTATGATGGGTGGCGCTTCGTCGGGCAGCTCGACTTCCTCTGGGAAGACGACATCCCGCGAGACCTGCGCGCATCAAGGGCGCTTTATACCGAGTCCCATATCGATGTGGACCTGCGCCTCGCGCTGCGCTCCGCCGACGACACGTGGGATGCCGCCTTCTGGGTGCGCAACCTGACGGATGAACAATACCTGACCGAGGCCTACGAGGTGCTTGGGTTCGGCTTCTATATCGCCGCGGGCAACTACAGCTATCCGAGGACCTTCGGCCTGGAACTGACGCGGAACCTGTAGTGTGCCGCATCAGGCTGGATTGAATGACGCTGTGAAGCAACATGAGCAATCGTAATCTGATCGGTGCGCTTGGTATCTACACCATCGGAGGCCTGTTCTGGGCCTTCCTGCCCTTCTTCGTCGGGCTCAATATCTCTTCCGGGGAATTCAGCCAGACGCAAGCCGGATTTCTGGGCACGGGATATCTTGTCGGCTTCTCCACCGCTTCGCTGACCGCCCTCTGGTGGGTGCGCCGGTGCAACTGGCGCAGCCTGAGTCTCATCGCCACGGGAATCGTGATCGCTGCCTTCCTTGTTCTGGCGCAGGTGGACAACTACTCGGCAAGTCTGGCCACCGTATTCGCAATCGGCCTGATGATGGGCGGCTTGTGGACACTCGCCTATCGAATATTCAGCGCAAGCAGCGACCCGGAACGCAGTTTTGCCATGGGTATTCTGGTGTCCTATACAGCACTGGCATTGATCAGTTATGTCATCGGGCGCTTCATCGTGCCGCACTATGGTCTGGAGGGTTCCAGTTACCTGCTCGGCGGGCTCATCCTGATTCTCGGGCTCCTGGCGTTGCTGCTACCTGTGGGTGCAGTGGCCGATGAACCCGGCCAGACGGGTTCCGCGGAACGTCCTTCGCTGCCCATCCTGCTGGCGCTGCTGGGAATACTGGGCACCGGATTCGCGTTCGCCGCCGTGTGGGCGTTTGCCGAACGCCTCGGCATCGGCACGGGTTTCGATGCATCGGCGATCAGCCCGGTGATTGCCTCCAACCTGCTGGCATCGGCACTCGGATCGGTGGCCGCCACGCTGCTCGGTTTGCGCTTCGGTCGATGGATTCCGCTGCTCGTCGGGATGCTGGTGATGCTGATGTCAATCCTGGCGCTGATGCAATTGACCGCCTTCTGGGTGTACGCAAGCGCCATTGCCGGCCTGGGGTTTGCTATCGGATTCGTGCTGCCGTATCAGATGGGGAATATCGCGGCACTGGACAGCAGAAATCAGTTCGTGACGCTGATTGCCGCCGCACAGGGCATAGGTTCTGCGTTGGGTCCCTGGCTGGGCGGGGCAGCGGCGGATGCGGGCGGATACCCATTGCTCATCGGGGTCGCGGCCAGTGCGCTGGTGGTCAGCGCCATCATGACCCTGCTCACCTTGCGCCCGCAAGCGAGGCGCGAGGACACATCAAGCGGTGAAGGTGTCACATGAGCATCGTTCGGAAATACCGCCGCTTGCTCGACGAGAAGCTCGCGCTGGTCTTTGACACTCAGGAGGCACACATCGTGTGTGCAGCGGAGGCCTGCGCCGACAGTATCGAGAAAGGCAAGCTGGCGTTCACTTTCGGCACCGGGCACGGTTCCTTCGCCGCGCTGGAGATGTTTCCGCGCACCGGCACCGTGACCGGATTCCGGCCCATTGTCGAGAGCACCATGATTTCCTTTCACCGCGTACTCGGCGACATGGGGGCGCGCCAATATCGCTTCATCCACGCTCAGGAAGGCTACGGCAAGGCCATATTGTCCTCACACCAGACCGACCCGGACGATACCATGCTGATTTTCTCGCATTCGGGAATAAACGCCGTCACCATGGATATTGCTCTGGGCGCGAAGGAGATTGGCATGACGGTCATCGGAGTGACCAGCATTCCGCACTCGTCGCAGGTTCCGTCGCGACATTCATCGGGTGCGCGGCTGTTCGAGACAGCCGACATAGTGATCGATACCGGAGCACCACTCGGCGACGCTGGCGTTCCCGTGGAAGGACTGCAAGACAGCGTGGGTGCCACCTCGACGAGCGTTGCGATTGCCGTGGGACAAGCGATCAACGCGGCCACGGCAGAACAGCTCATGCTGCGCGGACACACGCCAATGGTGATGGTCAGCCCCAACACCACCGACAAGGCAAGAGCGAATCGGCAGAACGACATGAACTACGCCGAGTTGTGGCGTCGCCTGTCAGGGCGCTGATCCGAGGCGTTGCTCCCGCCTGCCATGCTTGAATGCGGCCTCTACTATGGTGGGGCGGAGCACACTCCGGGCTCGCAGGAGTGGTGCGAGGTGCACGACCCGGCAGATGGCAGCCTGGTCGGGCGTTGCGCCCTCGCCAATGCGCTGGATATTGACCGCGCTGTTGGTCATGCGCTTGAAGCGCGTCTGGTCTGGGGACACACGCATCCCGACCAGCGTGCGCTCATCCTGCACCGGGCAGCAGATCTGATCGAAGCGCGACTCGACGAGATTGCCCTTGTGCTCACGAGAGAGCAAGGCAAGCCGCTGTGCGACAGCCGCAAGGAAATCGGCTTCGGGATTCAGGTGATTCGCTACTATGCCGAGGAAGGCCGACGGCAGTTCGGTTCGCTGCGTCCATCTTCGCTCCCGAACGTCAGGAATATCGTGTCGTATTTTCCTGTGGGCGTGGTCGCGGCCATCGTGCCCTGGAACTATCCGGTGGATATCTACTGCTGGAAGGTGGCTCCGGCGCTGGCCGCCGGATGTCCCATTCTGGTCAAGCCGCCGCCCGAAACCCCCTTTGCGATCAAGGCCGTTCTCGAATGCTTCACAGATGCCGGCCTGCCTGCAGGAGTATTGTCGAATGTGCCGGGAACAGGACCCGAAGCCGGTGCCGCGCTCGCCAGGCACCCGGATATTGCGTGTATTTCCGCTACCGCTTCGGTCTCAGCAGGCCAGGACATCATGCGCAACGCAGCCGGAAACCTCAAGCGCCTGTCGCTCGAACTCGGTGGCCACGCGCCGTTCATCCTGCTGCCGGACGCGGATATCGAAGCTGCCGCCAAAGCCGCCATGCGCCGCTCCTTCTCCAACATGGGGCAAATCTGCATCACGGTGAACCGCATCCTGACCCATCCGGATGTACACGAAGAATTCGTGGAGGCACTGGTTCAGGAAACACGACACATCGAATTGTCACCGGGACTGCACACGGGCGCACTCTATGGCCCGGTGACCACATCTTCGGTCATCGAGCGCTCGCAACAGCACATTGACGATGCGGTACGCAAGGGCGCAAGAGTACTCACGGGCGGAGGCCCCGCTACATCCGGCAGATTGAAGCAGGGGCTGTTCTTTCAGCCGACACTGCTTGACGGAGCGTCTCCGGACAGCCTGACCATGCGCGAGGAAACCTACGGCCCGGTCGCCGCCATTCGCCAGTGTGGTTCCATGGATGAACTGCTGTCGGTAGCGAACGGCCTGCAATTCGGCCTCGCGGCCTATGTCTATTCCGAGGACCTGGAACTGGCATGGGCGCTTGCGGAGCGTCTCGAATTCGGCGCGGTGGGAATCAACGTGTCCGATACATCGGAATTGCAGGCACCCTTCGGCGGCTGGAAACTGAGCGGCTGCGGGCGCGAGCTGGGGCCGGAGGGCCTGAATGCCTTTCTGGAACCACAACATATCAGGATGCGGGTGAGTCCACTGCCCGCCACATACCCTGGAGACCGAACATGAGCATAGCCGAGGAACTGCTGCCTTTTCTCGATCAATTCCCCGCGCTGAACCTCACCCGCGAGACGCTTGGGCAGACACGTGCGGAACTGAACGCGATGTCCAGGCAGGCAGCAGAGTTGATCGAGGGGTTTGACCAGATTGATGTGTCCGACGAATTCATCGCCAGTCCTGACGTACGCGCGAAGCTGCGTCTGCGCCTGTATTCGGGCGGCAGTGGATCTGACCTTCGACCGGGCCTGTTATGGGTGCATGGAGGCGGCTACGTGCTTGGATGCCCGGAGATGGATGAGTTGCATCTGTGCCGCCTGGCGCAGGAGCTTGGCGCGCTTGTGGTGGCCGTGGACTACCGACTGGCACCCGAACATCCCTGTCCGGCGGCGCTCGATGACTGCGATGCGGCTCTCGGGTGGATGCTCGAAAACTCCGCTGCTCTTCGCCTCGAGACCGACTCTCTGGCGCTGGGCGGTGCCAGCGCTGGAGGCGGATTGGCGGCCGCGCTCGCGCTGCGGGCGCGTACCGAGCGCCCGGGAGCGATCAGCTACCAATGCCTGATATATCCAATGCTCGACCACCGTAACGTGACGCTTCAAAGCAGTCAGGGACGGGAGTATTTCCTGTGGGATGTGCAAATGAACCGCTTCGCCTGGGATTGTTACCTGAACCCGAATGAGCCATCCCGAAGCGCGTCCCCGTTCGCATCACCGGCGCGCGCCGAGCGGCTCGAAGGATTGCCTTCTGCCCACATATGCATTGGCGACGAGGATCTTTTCCTCGAGGAATCACTCGCTTACGCACAGCGTCTGCAGGCAAGCGGGGTAGCGGTGGATCTGGAGATCGTTTCAGGGGCACCACATGGCTTCGATATGCTTCCCGCTCCCATGTCCGAGCGGTCAATCCAGCGTCGGCTCGCCGGGCTCGCGCGACACTTTGCACGGGTTGCAGCGTAGCACGGTACACATTGCCCTGTGCCGCACGGGTTGCTTGAGAAACGATATGCTCTTATCCTTTCTTATGCCACTTGCCAAGGAAAGTTTCCTTTCTTAACGACATGACCAGACGCAACGCACGGCTCGGCACGTATGTGACGATCTCCACTGTTCAAGAGGAGGCGCGCGCCTTTATGCCGCCTCCCCTGCCGCCAGATCCTCCCGTGAATCTCGGCCCATTCCATAGCCGCATCGAAAGCGCAAACCGGGCCTTGGGGCGACTGAACGGCGTGGCATCAATTCTCCCCGATCCGGGGCTGTTTCTGTACATGTATGTGCGCAAGGAAGCCTTGCTCTCCTCGCAGATCGAAGGTACCCAGTCATCCCTGTCCGAACTCCTGGTGCACGAGAGCGACGTGGCACCGGGTGTACCAACCGATGATGTGCAGGAAGTCTCAAACTACGTGCGGGCAGCAGAACTTGGGATGCGTCGGCTCGAGGAGGGAATCCCCATCTCTGTCCGCCTGCTCAGGGAGGCCCACGCCACGCTGCTACAAAGAGGGCGCGGAAGCAATCAGTCGCCCGGAGAATTCCGCCGCTCGCAAAACTGGATCGGCGGAACGCGGCCCGGTAACGCCATCTACGTACCACCTCCGCCACATCAGGTTGCCGACTGCATCAGTGATCTGGAGCGCTTTATTCACGAGTCCTCGGAGTCTCTGCCGCTGCTGGTACGGACCGCCTTCGCGCATGTTCAGTTCGAAACCATTCATCCCTTTCTTGATGGCAACGGTCGCATCGGGCGACTCCTGATTACACTTATGCTGCAAGCAGAGGGTGCTCCGGACAATCCGCTTCTCTACCTGAGCCTGCACTTCAAGACGCACCGGGAAACCTACTACAGCCTCCTGCAACGCGTACGGACTGAAGGTGACTGGGAGGCCTGGCTCGACTTCTTCCTGCAAGGCGTGGAAGTAACCGCGAAGCAAGCGGCTGACACCGCCCGCGCCATACTGACGCTGTTCAGCACCGACCGCCGAACCATAGAGTCCCTCCTGGGTCGAGCTGCGGGCTCAGCCTTGCAAGTACATCAACGCCTGCAAGGCGCGCCAATTGCTTCGGTTGCCGGGCTCGTGAAAGTATTGCCACTCTCTGCCCCGACAGTACGCAGCGCCATCAAGCACTTGGTGAAGGTCGGCATCCTGCAGGAAATAACGGGCAGGCGGCGCAATCAACTGTTCCTGTACCGCGCCTATGTGGATACCATCAATGAAGGCACGGAACCCTTGAGGTTTTGATGTAGGTTTGGCCACGCAGCAAAAGGGTTGCACAGTTACCAGCGAGCACTCGCTTCGATTTGTACTCCGTGTTCCGGACCGCGACCCAGCGTACCGATGCTGCCGACAGTCCCCACATCAAGCAGCTCGCGGCGCGTGGCCTTGAATGTCAGCGAGAAATTCAGCGCGTCTTCACTGAGCTCCGGCACCAGTTGCCAGCCCAAGCTATAGTCAACCGAGGTATCAGAAGCAGTCAGGCCGAAGCTCGGGCTCAGCGTGAACCTGTCGCCGTAGGCCGCCAGTCCGTAGGCCGTCTCCAGCGTCCAGCGACTGCCAGCAGCGCCACCGCCCATTGATCCGCCCATGCCCATCCCGCCAACGCCGGGAAGCTCCGAGGCGAACAGCGCCTGTACCCCGCCACTCGACGGCCCGCCGATGTCCTGACGCAGGTTCAGCGTGAAGCCGCGTGTACTCGCCGCACTCGGATCAAAGTTCAGTGCCGCCGAGAACCCGTGCGACTGCTGCCCGGCGTCCTCATGCGTCACCAAGGTACGACCAGACACATCAAGTGTCAGCCCAAGTGCGGGCAGCGTCCACGCCAGACCACCACCGACTTCCACTCCGAAGCCTTGCTCGGCATCGCCGTCGTCATGGCGCACTCCCGCTTCCAGCTTCGGTGTCACCGCACCAATATTCCCGAGCGTCACTGCCCAACTCCCCTCGATACCCAGCCGCAGCCGCGAAGTATCTGCCTCGGACGAGGCCAGGCTCGAATGTCCCTCACCCGCTTCCACTCGACCCGAACCAGTGCGCGACCAGAGCACATCCGATACCAGCGTCACGGACGGACCATGTCCCGCCGCCCCGAACAAGCCGCCGCGCAGCCCAGCCGACACCATGCTCCAGTCGAGATCAGCCTCGATACTGCCCTCGCCCTCCGGCGTGAGTGTCAGCGCACCCGTGCCACGCCCGACAGCGCCCCACACATCCAACCGCTCCGAGAACCGGTAGGACCCATAGGGTATCGCTGCGTTCAGGGAGACCTCCACCTCCCCGCTCGCCACGCCTTGATACCCGCCGGTGCCGCGACTGCTCGTCAGCATGACACCGGTCAGCCACTCATCTCTGGCGTAGTCCGCACCCAGGGTGGCGGTTTCTGTCTGGCCATCGAGATTCACCATACCGTCGCGTCCGCGGAAGTCCGCGCGCGCGCCCCGACCCCAGAAGGCAAGGCTGCCACCGGATTCATCCATCGCGCCTGTGTGCGTGAAGTTGCTCGTGGTCAGCAGACCGCCGCCGAAGGGTGAGCTTGCGAAAGGTACGCCGCCTTGACTTGATGCACCAGCGCCAAACACAGGCGAGCCATCAAGCGGGGTGCTGTTGAAATGGCTGCCGAAGGACACGCCGCCAAGCGTCCCCCCTGAGGCACCCCTTGAAACTTCTCCCGAGACCTCCCCGGCAGGCGGCCAGGCACCCGCCCCGTCAGCAAACAGTCCGAGCGAATCAAGCGTCATCCCGGCCACAGTGCCCTGCGTCCCCGCTTCCCGCGGAGCCGTCAACCGCTGCTCGACACCCCCGAGCGCCTGCTCCGTCATCGCTCGCCCGAAGCGCGCCAGCCATGCCACCGGCAGCGCATCCCAGTTGTTGATCGTGCCGGTCGCGATACCGTCTCCTATCAAGGTGCCGCGTGGACTCGACAAGCGTACCTGCATCGTCTCGCCCGGGTCGTTGTGATCATCATCCAGCGTCTCCACGCGAATCCTGCGCTCCGTCACGCCCGGCTTGAACACCAACGCACCAACCGCTGACCAAAAGTCCTGATCCGCCCGCGCCGTGCCCGGCCGCGTCGCCCAGTACACCTTCACCCGATGCTGCACTGCCTTGGACAGCACCACACGGAACACCAGATCATCCCCCTCCATGGCCGACGCATCTTCAATATTCACCCTCGGCAAACTACTCCCCGTTGACCGTATATTCCTCTTCGCGTCAACACGCAACCGGAAGTTCAGCTCCGCCGTGTCGCTGCTCGCCGTGTTCGAATCACTGTCCGCAACCCGCCAGGTGTAGGTCGCCGCACTCGCGGTCGCCGTCGGTGTCCCGCTGACCACACGCGTCGAGGTGTCCAGCGTCACTCCTGTCGGCAAGTCGGGGGTGAGCGTGTAGCTCAGCGTCCCGTTGCCACCCGTCGCCTCCGGCAAGGTGAGATTCACGGGCGTGTCCACCCTCCAGATCTGATCGGGAATGCTGGTGTCGGACGCAAAGGCAGGCGCGCTGTCCGTCTCCACCGGTGTTCCGGTTGCGGTCACCTCCGTACCTGCCTGCACACCGTCATCCGCCGCGTTGCGCGTATCCACACGCACCTCGTACTGCTGTCCGTTGGTCAGATCGGGAATCGTGAAGGAAGTACCGTCCACCTCGTTGATGGGTGACAGAGCGTTGCCCGACCCTTCCTCGCGCCAGCGTACGCTGTAGCCGTTCGGAGCCACGCTCGCTGCCGTCCAACTCACTTCAAGCAACCCGTCGCCCGCAGTCACTTGCAGGTTGCTGACCGCGGTCGGCGCGACCGCACTCACCGTCAACTCGAAGCTGAGCGCCGCCGTGTCGCTGTTCGCCGTGTTGCCGTCGCTGTCCGCAGCCCGCCAGGTGTAGGTCGCCGCACTCGCCGCCGCCGTCGGTGTCCCACTGACCACGCGCGTCGAGGTGTCGAGCGTCACACCCACTGGCAAGTCGGGGGTGAGCGTGTAGTTCAGCGCCCCGTTACCGCCCGTCGCCTCCGGCAAGGTGAGAGCAACACCCACACCCACTGTCCATGCCTGATCGGGGATGGTGGTGCCGGACGCAAAGGCGGGCGCGCTGTCCGTTCCCGCCGGCGTACCGATTGTTGTCACCGCCGTACCTGTCTGTATGCCGGTATCCGCTGCATTGCGCGTATCCACACGCACCACATACTCCTGACCGTTGGTCAGATCGGTAATGGTGAAGGAAGTGTCCGTCACCCTGTTGACGGATGTGAGCGTACTGCCCGGCCCTCTCTCACGCCAGCGCACGCTGTAGCCGCTCGGAGCAACGCTCGCCGCCACCCAGCTCACTTCAAGCGAACCGTCACCCGCTGTCACTTGCAGGCTGTTCACCTTGGTCGGGGTGACGAGTGGGGTGTCCCCTTCCAGCGTGGTCACGCTGACCGTCCCGGCCTGGCTGTCGTTGTAATTGGCGTTGCCGATGGCCGTGATTGAGACGGTGTAGGTGGTATTCGCCATCAATCCCGTGAAGGATGCTTCCAGACCGGCAGTGACCGCCGTCACCGTGCCACTCACCGCAGTCCCTCCGCTCGGCGTGGCTGTCGCCGTGTAACTCCCGGCAAACGGCACCACATCAAAGGTCACCGTGAAGCCGGTCTGCGCGAGCGTGTTCGCCTTCAGCGCCAGGCCGCTCGGCGTCGCCAGCGTACCCTTGCCTACCGTCACGCTAAAGGTCAGCGCCGCCGTGTCGCTGTTGGCGGTGTTGCTGTCACTGTCCGAAGCCCGCCAGGTGTAGGTCGTCGCACTCGCTACTGCCGTGGGCCTGCCACTCACCGTGCGCGTTGCGGCATCGAAGCTCACGCCCGCTGGCAAGTCGGGGATGAGTGTGTACGTCAGTGTCCCGTTACCGCCCGTCGCCGCCGGCAAGGTCAGGTCCACACCCGTCCGCACCGTCCAGGTCTGCGCCGCAATAGTCTCGCTACCGAAGCTCGGTGCTACATCCATCTCCACCACCGCAGTCGGTGTCCCCTTCTTCACCTCCGACCACGCGCTGTCCGCATAGGTCGTCGAGCTTGATGCCGCCTTCGCCCGCACTCGCACATCGTATTCCGTGCCATTGGTCAGACTGTCAATCTCCGCCGGCGACGTGTCGTCGTCATTGTTCAGCCAGGTGTCCGATGTGCTCTGCTTGTACTCAACCTCGTAACTCGCCGCGTTCGTTATTCCAACCCAGCTGGCCGTCAGCTTCCCGTCCTGTGCCGAAACCGTCACCACCGGTGTGCCCAGTTGTGTACGCGATACCGTCACCACGAAGGTGTCCGTCGGACTCGCCGTGCCATCGCTCACGGTGACAGTGATAGTCGCCGTGCCCGCACCCACCGGTGTCACCGTCACCTGGCTATTGGCACCAAGATCGGTCAGGGAAGTCGGAGTCACCGTCGCCACTGCCGCATCACTGGACGATGCCTGGTATTGCAGCGTGTCTTCCGGGTTCGTGTCTGTGGCATCTACATCCACCAACAGGTTCGTGCCAAAGGTCGCCGTCTTGTTGGTGATGTCCACAATGCTCGGTGCCGCGTTCGCCGCCGTCGCCTGACTCAGTGTCGCGGCTGTACTGTTCTCGTAGTTGGCCGTGTCGCCTGTGGCCACCACGCTTACTGTGTAGGTAGTGCCCGCCGTCAATCCGGTGAAGGCCGCTTCGGGGTTGGTGCCCGTTGTATCCACCGCGCCGGTCACCGCAGTCCCTCCGCTCGGGGTGGCCGTCGCCGTGTAACCCGTCGCATTCGTCACTGCCGTCCAGGTCACCGTGAAGCCGGTCTTGCGCTGCGTGTTCGCCTTCAGCGTCAAGCCGGTCGGTGTCGCCAGCGTCACCTTGCCTACCGTCACCACGAAGGTGTCCGTCGGACTTGCCGTGCCATCGCTCACCGTTACCGTGATAGTCGCCGTGCCCGCAGCTACCGGTGTCACTGTTATCTGGCTATTGGCACCAAGATCGGTCAGAGAAGTCGGACTCACCGTCGCCACCGCCGTGGCACCAGACGATGCCTGATATTGCAGCGTATCCTCCGGGTTCGTGTCTGTGGCATCCACATCCACCAACAGGTTCGTGCCGAAGGTCGCCGTCTTGTTGGTGATGTCCGTGATGCTCGGTGCCGCGTTCGCCGCCGTCGCTTGACTCAGCGTCGCGGCTGTACTGGCCTCGTAATTGGCCGTGTCGCCCGTGGCCACCACCGACAGCGTGTAGGTAGTGCCCGCCGTCAATCCGGTGAAGGCCGCTTCGGTGCCGGTCACCGCTCCAGTGAAGGTATTGCTCCCCTGTACAGCCATCGCCGTGTAACCCGTCGCGTTCGCCACTGCCGTCCAGGTCACCGTGAAGCTGGTCTTGCGCTGCGTGTTCGCCTTCAGCACCAGACCGGTCGGTGTCGCCAGGGTCGCCTTGCTCACAGCCGGGAAGGTGATGTCCCGCGTCGCTGTCTGTGCATCCGTGCCGGTGCCCGCAGTCGCCGTCACCGTCACCGTCGTCGTGCTCGTGCTCGCCGCCGTCGGTGTACCGCTGATAGCACCCGTGGTAGCACTAATCCCCAGCCCGGCAGGCAAGCTGCCCGTGGTCACCGAATAGCCAAGTGTGCCGGTGAAGCCCGTCGCGGTCGCCGTCAACGCCGTGATGGGTGTTCCCACCGTCATGGTTGTCGGTGCCGCCGTGTAGGTGAGGCTCTGGTCGTCATCATCCACCGTCACCACCAGGTTGCCCGTCACCGAGCCATAGCCTCCGTTCGCAGCCGTGTGGCTCAGCGTCACGCTGTCGTCAACCGTATCGGTATCCTCGGCGGCGCTCACCGTCACCGTCTGCGCCGTGTCCCAGTTGCTGTTGCTGAAGGTCAGCGTACTCTGATTGCCCGCCGTGCCGGTATCCGTATCCACCGTCACATCGCTGCTCGCCGTGCCGCCCACCGTCACCGTCACATCCGCCGTCGGCTGCGTCGCCAATGCCACCGTATAGGTACCGCTACCGCCCTCATCCACCGTCAGCGCAGTCGGCGTGAACACCAGAGCAGGGGACACGCTCACCACAATATCAAAGGTATCGCTCACCGAATCCGTGCCATCGCTCGCCGTCACCTTCACCGACAGTGTGCCGGTGTCCGTCGATTGCGGTGTACCGGAGAAGGTGCGCGTACCAGCGGCAAAGCTCAGCCAAGTCGGCAACGCCATATCGTCCGATTTGCTCGCCGTGTAGGTCAGCGTGTCGCCACTGTCGGTATCAGCGAAGCTGTTCGCCGGGAAGGCGTAGGAGAACGCCACTCTCACCGTCGCCGTCTGATCGGCAATCGCGTTCGCCACCGTCGGTGCCGAATTGGCCAGCGTAGTCACGCTCTGCCCGTCGGAGACGGAACTGTTGTCGTAGTTGGCATTACCCGTGGCAATCACCGTCACCGTGTAGATAGTGTTCACCGCCAGGCCCGTGAACACCGCCTCGGGATTCGCGGGTGCCGTTGACAGTGTCACGGTGACATCCGGCTGGTTGCTCGCCCTGGCCGTCGCCGTGTACCCCGCCGCGTTCGCAACTGCATTCCAGGTAATCGTGAAGCCGCTCTTGCTCTTGCTGTTCGCCTTCACGCCCAGACCGGTCGGTGTCGCCAATGTCCCCTTGCTCACCGTCACGCTAAAAGTGAGCGCCGCCGTGTCCGTGTTCGCCGTGTTGCTGTCGCCGTCCGAAACCCGCCAGGTGTAGGTCGTCGCACTCGCTACTGCCGTCGGTGCGCCACTGACCTTGCGCGTTGCGGCATCGAAGCTCACGCCCGCTGGCAAGTCGGGTGAGAGTGTGTACGTCAGTGTGCCGTTACCACCCGTCGCCGCCGGCAGGGTCAGATCCACATTCGTCCCCACCGTCCAGGTCTGCGCCGCAATGGTCTCGCTGCCGAAGCTCGGTGCCACATCCATCTCCACCACCGCAGTCGGTGTCCCCTTCTTCACCTCCGACCACGCACTGTCCGCATAGGTCGTCGAAGCTGATGTCGCCTTCGCCCGCACACGCACATCGTATTCCGTGCCATTGGTCAGACTGTCTATCTCCGCCGGCGATGTGTCGTCGTCATTGTTCAGCCAGGTATCCGAGGTGCCTTGTTTGTACTCAACCTCGTAACTCGCCGCGTTCGGTATTCCAACCCAAGTGGCCGTCAACTTCCCATCCTGCGCCGCAACCGTCACCACCGGTGTGCCCAGTTGCGCACGTGACACCGTCACCACGAAGGTGTCCGTGGGACTCGCCGTACCGTCGCTCACCGTCACCGTGATAGTCGCCGTGCCCGCAGCTACCGGTGTCACCGTTATCTGGCTATTGGTGCCAAGATCGGTCAGGGAAGTCGGACTCACCGTCGCCACCGCCGTATCACCGGACGATGCCTGATATTGCAGCGTGTCCTCCGGATTCGTGTCCGTGGCATCTACATCCACCAACAGGTTCGTCCCGAAGGTCGCCGTCTTGTTGGTGATGTCCGTGATGCTTGGTGCCGCGTTCGCCGCCGTCGCCTGACTCAATGTCGCGGCTGTACTGGCCTCGTAGTTGGCGTTGCCCGTGGCCACCACCGACACCGTGTAGGTGGTGTTCACCGCGAGCCCGGTGAAGGTCGCTTCGGGGTTGCTGCCCGTCGTATCAACCGTGCCGGTCACCGCAGTCCCGCCGCTCGGAGTGGCCGTCGCTGTATAACCGGTCGCGTTCGTCACTGCCGTCCAAGTCACCGTGAAGCCGGTCTTGCGCTGCGTGTTCGCCTTCAGCGCCAGACCGGTCGGTGTCGCCAGCGTCCCCTTGCCTACCGCCGGGAAGGTGAGACCCCGCGTCGCCGTCTGAGCATCCGTGCCGGTGCCCGCAGTCGCCGTCACCGTCACCGTCACCGCCGTCGTGCTCGCTGTCGTCAGCGTCCCCGTGACAGCCCCCGTGCCGGAGTTCAGCGTCAAGCCCGGCGGCCAGGTTCCGGTGGTCAACGCGTAGCTCGGCGTATTGTCGAAGCCCGTTGCGGTCGCAGTCAGGCTCACCATCGTGCCCACCGCCAGCGTATCCGGCACCGCCGTATAGCTCAGACTCACTCCCCCCGGCGTACCCCGCACCGAAGCCGACCAGAAGCCCTCGCCATTGGCGTTCTGTGCCCGCACCTGCACCTCATACTCCGTGCCGTCGGTCAACCCGGTAATGGTCGCCGTGGTACTTGTATCGGTCGCATTGGCAGCGGCATCATCAAGACTCGTCCAGGCCCCGTCTGCAGGCGTGCTTGGCCGATAGCGCACGTCATAGTCGGTTATCGCCGAACCGCCATTGTTTGTCGGCGCACTCCAATTCACCGTCAACTGCGCATCCCCTTCTGTCACCGTCGGGGTGACGGGTGCCGACGGCGGCCCCTCTGCTGTGGTAATGCGCTCCGTCAGATTCGTCTTTGACTGCACTCCGGTATCCGCCCCGTTGCGCGTATCCAGCCGCACGAAGTAGGCAGTGTTCGATTCCAGTCCCGTAATCTCGTAACCGAGCTTGTCCGTCGGCTCCCCTTCAGCATCCGCAACCGGCGTTCCCTCCACACTGTTCACCGCACTCAGCGCACTACTGCCCACCTTGCGCCAGCGCACACTGTACCCATTCGGCGCATACCCAGCCTTGTTCCAGGTCACCACCACCTTGTCCGGCTCACTGCCCTTCGCCAGCGTCAACCCACTTGCCTTGAGCGGCGTGTTATCCACCTTCCGGGTCGAGTCAGGTGCCACCCAGTACCTCACTCCTCCCACTTCCGTACCAGCAAATTCAAGCTCCGCATCCAGCGTCGCATCATCCCGCGCGGTAATGCTCACCCCAGCCGGCAGGTCTATGGCGTTCTCCGGCACCGAGATACCGTCCGCATCCCTGTCGTCCGCCACGAAGGTGTATCTGAACACCAGCGAACCGCGCGAACCCGATACCTGTCTCGCACTGGAACTGAATTGCATGTAGGTGGCGTAGCGCGTCTCACTCCCCACCGTCAGCGCCAGACGCGGACGTACTGTCCCCCCGATGGGTCTGATAGCGAACTGACTGGTGTTTATATCCACCAACACATCCACTCTTTCCCCGGGTATGTAGAAATCGGAACGACTGGTATCCGGCGGATTACCACGGAAGGATGCAGCGAGCGCCGTCGGCACCTGAGTAGCTGTCGGTATGCCCTGCGTCCCGCCCGACCATCGACCATCCACATATCTCGCCGAACTCGGTGCCGCCTTCGCCCGCACTCGCACATCGTATGCCATCTCATTCGTCAGGCCAGTTATCGCCGTCCCCGAAGTCGCCGGATCCACCGTGGTCACTCCGCTCCCGCTCCAGCCCGTCACGCTCGACAACTTGTATTGCAACGCGTAGCTCGCCGCACCCGTCACCGCCTCCCAACTCGGTGTCAACTGCCCGTTCCCCCGCGCCAACATCGCCCTCGTGATACCAAGCGTCGCGCGCGACACCACCACATCAAAGGTTTCCGTCGGCATTTCTTCGCCATCGCTCACCGTCACCGTAATGGTCGCCGTGCCCGCACCCACCGGTGTCACTGTCACCTGACTCGTGTTGCTGTGGGCAGTCAGCGTGGTCGGACTCACCGTCGCCACCGTCGTATCGCCGGACGATGCCCGATATTGCAGGGAATCATCGTCCGCGTCCGTGGCATCCACATCCACCCGCACATTCGTGCCGAAGGTCGCCGTCCGGCCGGCAATATCCGTGATACTCGGCGCACGATTCGGTATTTCGTCGTCATCCACCGTCACCACCAGATTACCGCTCACCGAGCTGTAGCCCGTCGTTGTGTGCCCCAGCGTGACGCTGTCGTCAACCGCATCGTCATCCTCGCCGGCATTCACCCTCACCACCCGCTCCATGAACCAGTTATCGGTGGTAAACGTGATCGTGTTCTGGTCGCCCGTCATGGTGAAGTCCGTATCCACCGATATTTCGGTGCTCGCCGTGTCGTCCACCGTCACCGTCACATTCCCCGCAGGCTGCGTCGCCAACTTCACCGTATAGGTGCCGCTCCTGCCCTCGACCACCGTCAGCGCAGTCGGCCTGAACACCAGCCCCAGAAGATTCTCGTCATCATCCACCGTCACCACCAGATTGCCCGTCACCGAGCCATAGCCTCCGTTCGCGGCCGTGTGGCTCAGCGTCACGCTGTCATCAATCGCATCGGCGTCCTCGGCGGCACTCACCGTCACCGTTTGCGCCGTGTCCCAATTCATCGTCGTGAAGGTCAGTGTGCTCTGATTGCCCGTCGTGCCGGTATCCGTATCCACCGTCACATCGGTGCTCGCCGTGCCGCCCACCGTCACCGTCACTGTCGCGCTCGGTTGCGTCGCCAGTGCCACCGTGTAGGTACCGCTACCGCCTTCATCCACCGTCAGCGCAGTCGGCGTGAACACCAGCCCCGGATTGTCGTCATCATCAACCGTCACCATCAGGTCACGGTTCACCGAGTTGTAGCCCCCGTTCGCAGCGGTGTGCCCCAGCGTGACGCTGTCGTCAACCGTATCGGCATCCTCGGCGGCGCTCACCGTCACCGTCTGCGCCGTGCCCCAGTTCGTTGCGGTGAAGGTCAGCGATGTTGGAGACACGCTCACATCGCCCGTGCCAGCTACTGTCACCGTCACCGTCGCGCTCGGCTGCGTCGCCAACGCCACCGTGTAGGTACCGCTACCGCCTTCATCCACCGTCAGCGCAGTCGGCGTGAACACCAGCCCCGGAGTGTCGTCATCATCAACCGTCACCACCAGATTGCCCGTCACCGAGCCATAGTCCCCGCCCGATGCCATGTGACTGATCGTAGCCGTGTCATCCCCGGCATCATCGTCCTCGGCGGCGTTCACCGTCACCGTCTGCGCCGTGCCCCAATTGCTGTTGCTGAAGGTCAGCGATGTTGGAGACACGCTCACATCACCCGAGCCAGCTACTGTCACCGTCACCGTCGCGCTCGGCTGCGTCGCCAGCGCCACCGTGTAGGTACCGCTACCGCCCTCATCCACCGTCAGCGCAGTCGGCGTGAACACCAGCCCAGGACTGTCGTCATCATCAACCGTCACCACCAGATCACGGCTCACCGAGTTGTAGCCCGTAGTCGTGTGCCCCAGCGTGACGCTGTCATCAACTGCATCGGCATCCCCGGCGGCGCTCACCGTCACCGTCTGCGCCGTACCCCAATTGCTGTTGCTGAAGGTCAGTGTGCTCTGATTGCCCGTCGTGCCGGTATCCGTATCCACCGTCACATCGGTGCTCGCCGTGCCGCCCACCGTCACCGTTACATTCCCCGCAGGCTGCGTCGCCAACGCCACCGTGTAGGTACCGCTACCGCCTTCATCCACCGTCAGCGCAGTCGGCGTGAACACCAGCCCAGGATTGTCGTCATCATCCACCGTCACCGCCAGATCACGGCTCACAGAGCCATAGCCTCCGTTCGCAGCGGTGTGCCCCAGCGTGACGCTGTCATCAACCGTATCGGCATCCTCGGCGGCGCTCACCGTCACCGTCTGCGCCGTGCCCCAATTGCTGTTGCTGAAGGTCAGCGATGTTGGAGACACGCTCACATCACCCGAGCCAGCTACTGTCACCGTCACGGTCGCGCTCGGCTGCGTCGCCAGCGCCACCGTGTAGGTATCGCTCTCGCCCTCATCCACCGTCAGCGCAGTCGGCGTGAACACCAACCCCGGAGTGTCGTCATCATTCACCGTCACTGCCAGACTGCCCGCCACCGAGCCATAGTCCCCGCCCGATGCCATGTGACTGATCGTAGCCGTGTCATCCCCGGCATCGGCATCCTCGGCGGCGCTCACCGTCACCGTCTGCGCCGTGCCCCAATTGCTGTTGCTGAAGGTCAGCGATGTTGGAGACACGCTCACATCACCCGAGCCAGCTACTGTCACCGTCACGGTCGCGCTCGGCTGCGTCGCCAACGCCACCGTGTAGGTACCGCTCTCGCCTTCACCCACCGTCAGCGCAGTCGGCGTGAACACCAGCCCCGGACTGTCGTCATCATCCACCGTCACCACCAGATCACGGCTCACCGAGTTGTAGCCCGTCGTCGTGTGCCCCAGCGTGACGCTGTCATCAACTGCATCGGCATCCCCGGCGGCATTCACCGTCACCGTTTGCGCCGTGTCCCAATTGCTGTTGCTGAAGGTCAGTGTGCTCTGATTGCCCGTCGTGCCGGTATCCGTATCCACCGTCACATCGGTGCTCGCCGTGCCGCCCACCGTCACCGTTACATTCCCCGCAGGCTGCGTCGCCAACGCCACCGTGTAGGTACCGCTACCGCCTTCACCCACCGTCAGCGCAGTCGGCGTGAACACCAGCCCCGGATTGTCGTCATCATCCACCGTTACCACCAGATCACCGCTCACCGAGCCATAGCCTCCGTTCGCAGCGGTGTGCCCCAGCGTGACGCTGTCATCAGCCGTATCGGCATCCTCGGCGGCGCTCACCGTCACCGTCTGCGCTGTGCTCCAGTTCGTTGCGCTGAAGGTCAGTGTGCTCTGATTGCCCGTCGTGCCGGTATCCGTATCCACCGTCACATCACTGCTCGCCGTACCGCCCACCGTCACCGTCACGGTCGCGCTCGGCTGCGTCGCCAACGCCACCGTGTAGGTACCGCTACCGCCTTCACCCACCGTCAGCGCAGTCGGCGTGAACACCAGCCCCGGACTGTCGTCATCATCAACCGTCACCATCAGACTACCCGTCACCGAGCCATAGTCCCCGCCCGATGCCATGTGACTGATCGTAGCCGTGTCATCCCCGGCATCAGCGTCCTCGGCGGCGTTCACCGTCACCGTCTGCGCCGTGCCCCAGTTCGTTGCGGTGAAGGTCAGCGATGTTGGAGACACGCTCACATCGCTGCTCGCCGTGCCGCCCACCGTCACCGTCACTGTCGCGCTCGGTTGCGTCGCCAGCGCCACCGTGTAGGTACCGCTACCGCCCTCATCCACCGTCAGCGCAGTCGGCGTGAACACCAGCCCCGGACTGTCGTCATCATCAACCGTCACCACCAGATTGCCCGTCACCGAGCCATAGCCTCCGCCCGATGCCGTGTGACTGATCGTAGCCGTGTCATCCCCGGCATCATCGTCCTCGGCGGCGTTCACCGTCACCGTCTGCGCCGTGTCCCAGTTGCTGTTGCTGAAGGTCAGTGTGCTCTGATTGCCCGTCGTGCCGGTATCCGTATCCACCGTCACATCGGTGCTCGCCGTGCCGCCCACAGTCACCGTCACGGTCGCGCTCGGTTGCGTCGCCAGCGCCACCGTGTAGGTTCCGCTACCGCCTTCATTCACCATCAGCGCAGTCGGCGTGAACACCAGATCAGGGGCCAGGCTCACCACAATATCGAAGGTATCGCTCACCGAAGCCGTGCCATCGCTCGCCGTCACCTTCACCGACAGCGTTCCGGTGTCCGTGGATGTCGGCGTACCCGAGAAGACACCCGTGCCCGCGGTGAAGCTCAGCCAGGTCGGGAGCGCGCTGTCCGTCGTCCCGTCCGTCCGCATGGCCGTGTAGGTCAGCATGTCACCGCTGTCCGCGTCACTGAAGGTGCCTGCCGGGAGGGTGAAGCTGAATGCCACTCCCACCGTCGCCGTCTGGTTGGGAATCTCGGTCGCTACCGTCGGTGCCGAGTTGTCCGATGTCGCCTGACTCAGCGTCGCGGCTGCACTATTCTCGTAATTGGCTGTGTTGCCCGTGGCCACCACGCTCACCGTGTAGGTGGTGTTCACCGCCAGCCCGGTGAAGACCGCTTCGGGGTTGCTGCCCGTTGTATCCACCGTGCCAGTGAAGGTGTTGCTCCCCTGTACAGCCGTCGCCGTGTAGCCCGTCGCATCCATCACTGCAGTCCAAGTCACCGTGAAGCCGGTCTTGCTCTGCGTATCCGCCTTCAGCGCCAGGTTGGCCGGTGTCGCCAATGTCCCCTTGCCAATCGCCGGGAAGGTGATGTCCGCCGTCGCCGTCTCCGCATCCGTGCCGGTGCCCGCAGTCGCTGTCACCGTCACATCCGTCGTGCTCGTGCTCGCCGCCGTCGGTGCACCGGTAATCTCGCCCGTGGTGGCACTAATATCCAGCCCGGCAGGCAAGCTGCCCGTAGTCACCGAGTAGCCAAGCGTACCGGTGAAGCCCGTCGCGGTAGCCGTCAACGCCGTGATGGATGTCCCCACCGTCATGGTCGTCGGTGCCGCCGTGTAGCTCAGGGTCGGGGCATCGAGCGTCGCGACTCTCCTGTCAACAACCGTGTCCGAGACCTCGGCATCTTTCGAATCCAGGGTTACGATGGTCACAATGTAATCAGTCCCAGGGTCAAGACCGGTGATCTTGTGGGATGTATCCGTGGCAGCAAGCGCCTTCTTGTCGCTGTCGGCACCCCTGAAATCACTCACCTTGCGCCAGCGCAGCTCGTAGCCGCCCGGTGCGTGGCTCGCCACCATCCAAGTCGCTGTCAGTTCCCGCTGGGCGGTCGCCGTGACCGTCAGACCCGTCACCGGTGCCGGGAACCTCACGTTCCCGGTAGCGGTCGGCGTGGCGCTCACCGCCTTGGAAGCCGCGCTGTTCCCGACACTGTTCACGACGCGCAACTGAAAACTGTACGCCTGACCGTTCGTCAGACCCGTCACCACATGGCTGACCTTGCTCACGGGGTTCCCTTCTATCGCCTTCCAGGTAGTACCGCTATCACTTGTGTACTCGAACCGCAACAGGGTGACTCCCTCCACCTGGTTGGCTCCGTCCGGGTGCGCGGTCCAGGTCAGCTTCACCTCGCCGTTGCCCGCCTCAGCCGCCAGTCCCGTGGGTGCCGACGGCACCCCCTTCGGCGTCGCAGAGGCCGATGCCGAAGGCGAACCCGTCCCAATCGCGTTCACTGCCCGCACCAGAAAGACATAGCCCTGGCCGTTTGTCAGGCCCATCACCGTGTAGCTGAGGTCCGTGCTGCCGGTCGCCGTCCAGGTTTTTCCGCCGTCACTGCTGACTTCATACCCCGTCGGTGTCCCGCCGAACGAGGGCGCCTTCCAGGTCAGCTCCACCTGACCATTGCCCGCCTCCGCCGTCAACATCTCTGGCGCGCGCGGCCTCGTCCCCGGCATTCCGCTCACGGAA
Source organism: Pseudomonadales bacterium (assembly GCA_965199815.1). Lineage (GTDB taxonomy): Bacteria > Pseudomonadota > Gammaproteobacteria > Pseudomonadales > Azotimanducaceae > Azotimanducus. The sequence goes on along the minus strand of CBDATE010000021.1, from coordinate 55,857 downwards.
GGCGTTGCCGCACCCAAAATCTTTGCCGCCCCCAGAATCTCAACCACCTCATCCTGCAGGTTCCTCCGGTCCACCGCCCTCACTGCCCGCAACCGGAAGCTGTAGCTCTGCTCGTTGGTCAGGCCCGTGATGCGGACATCGGTGCTATCCATGCTGGCATCAAGTGGCTCCCAGCCGCTCTCGTCCTGATTGATCTCGTAGCCCGTGAATCTGGTGTCCTCCGGCGGTGTCCAGCGCAGGGTTAATGCCGTGTCCTCTTCGTCCTCGACCACCAGGCCCTTCGGAGCCGGTATCCCCTTCGGCGTGGCGCTGGCAGCGCTTGACCAGTCGCTGTCAACATGGGTCGAATCACCCGCAACCGCCTTGTCACGCACACGCACCTCGTACTCCGTACCGGTCGTCAGGCCAATGATGTTCGTGCCCGTCCGCTTGACGGAAGTACCCGTCACCGTGGTCACGCCCGTCGCCGCTGTCCAGGATGTGACTGACGATGCCTTCCACTGCAACTCGCTCGATTCCACCAAACCGATATTGGCAGGCCATACCGCCCGCAACCAGGTGTCGCCCACAATCAGCGTCACCGTCGGTGTCGCCAGCCTGAAGCGGAAGATGCGCGGGAAGTCCAGCGTCGCCGTCGCCGTCTCGGTCTGCATGCTCATCCCCGTGCCCTTCGTACCGGTCACTGTCACCGTCACCGATGTGCGGGTACCCTTCGGTCTGTCCGGCGTACCGGAGATGGCACCGGTGCTGGTGTCGAACGCCAGCCCCGACGGCAGGTCGCCCGCCGTCACCGCATAGGTGTAAGTCAAGCCTGTTGTGAAGTTGGTCAGCGAGGCGGGAGTCAGCGTCGCGAACTCTACGCCTGCGCGCAGAGTCGTCGGCAGCGCCGGATAGGTGAGGGTCGGGGCATCAAGCGTCGCGACTCTCCTGTCAACAACCGTGTCCGAGACCTCGGCATCTTTCGAATCCAGGGTTACGATAGCCACAATGTAATCAGTCCCGGGGTCAAGACCGGTGATCTTGCGGGATGTATCCGTGGCAACAAGCTTTACCTTGTCGCTGTCGGCGAAGCCCCTGAAATTACTCGCCTTGCGCCAGCGCAGCTCGTAGCCGCCCGGTGCGTGGCTCGCAACCATCCAACTCGCTGTCAGTTCCCGCTGGGCGGTCGCCGTGACCGTCAGACCCGTCACCGGTGCCGGGAACCTCACGTTCCCGGTAGCGGTCGGCGTGGCTTTCACCTCGTCGGAAGCCGCGCTGTCCCCGATACTGTTCACGAAGCGCAACTGAAAAGTGTACTCCTGATCGTTCGTCAGACCCGTCACCACATGGCTGACCTTGCTCACGGGGTTCCCTTCTATCGGCGTCCAGGTAGTACCGCTATCAATTGTGTACTCGAACCGCAACAGGGTGACTCCCGCCACCCGGTTGGCTCCGTCCGGGTGCGCGGTCCAGGTCAGCTTCACCTCGCCGTTGCCCGCCTCGGCCGCCAGTCCCGTGGGTGCCGACGGTACCCCCTTCGGTGTCGCAGAGGCCGATGCCGAAGGCGAACCCGTCCCAATCGCGTTCACTGCCCGCACCAGAAAGACATAGCCCTGGCCGTTTGTCAGGTCCATCACCGTGTAGCTGAGGTCCGTGCTGCCGGTCGCCGTCCAGGTTTTTCCGCCGTCACTGCTGACTTCATACCCCGTCGGTGTCGCGCCGAACGAGGGTGCCTTCCAGGTCAGAACCACCTGACCATCGCCCGACTCCGCCGTCAACATCTCTGGCGCGCGCGGCCTCGTCCCCGGCATTCCACTCACGGAAGGCGTTGCCGCACCCAAAATCTTTGCCGCCCCCAGAATCTCAACCACCTCATCCTGCAGGTTCCTCCGGTCCACCGCCCTCACTGCCCGCAACCGGAAGCTGTAGCTCTGCTCGTTGGTCAGGCCCGTGATGCGGACATCGGTGCTATCCATGCTGGCATCAAGTGGCTCCCAGCCGCTCTCGTCCTGATTGATCTCGTAGCCCGTGAATCTGGTGTCCGCGGGCGGTGTCCAGCGCAGGGTTAATGCCGTATCCTCTTCGTCCTCGACCACCAGGCCCGTCGGAGCCGGTATCCCCTTCGGCGTGGCGCTGGCAGCGCTTGACCAGTCGCTGTCAACATGGGTCGAATCACCCGCAACCGCCTTGTCACGCACACGCACCTCGTACTCCGTGCCGGTCGTCAGGCCAATGATGTTCGTGCCCGTCCGCTCGACGGGAGTAGCGGAAGTACCCGTCACCGTGGTCACGCCCGTCGCCGCTGTCCAGGATGTGACTGACGATGCCTTCCACTGCAACTCGCTCGATTCCACCAAACCGATATTGGCAGGCCATACCGCCTGCAGCCAGGTGTCGCCCACAATCAGCGTCACCGTCGGAGTCGCCAGCTTGAAGCGGAAGATGCGCGGGAAGTCCAGCGTCGCCGTCGCCGTCTCGGTCTGCATGCTCATCCCCGTGCCCGTCGTGCCGGTCACTGTCACCGTCACCGATGTGCGGGTACCCTTCGGTCTGTCCGGCGTACCGGAGATGGCACCGGTGCTGGTGTCGAACGCCAGCCCCGACGGCAGGTCGCCTGTCGTCACCGCATAGGTGTAAGTCGAGCCCGTTGCGAAGTTGGCGGGTGTCGGGGTCAGCGTCGCGAACTCTACGCCCGCGCGCAGAGTCGTCGGCAGCGTCGGATAGCTCAGGGTCGGGGCTCCCAGCGTCGCGACTCTCCTGTCAACAACCGTGTCCGAGACCTCGGCCTTTGACGAATCCAGGGTTACGATAACCACAATGTAATCAGTCCCAGGGTCAAGGCCGGTGATCTTGTGGGATGTATCCGTGGCAGCAAGCGTCTTCTTGTCGCTGTCGGCGAAGCCCCTGAAATTACTCGCCTTGCGCCAGCGCAGCTCGTAGCCGCCCGGTGCGTGGCTCGCCATCACCCAAGTCGCTGTCAGTTCCCGCTGGGCGGTCGCCGTGACCGTCAGACCCGTCACCGGTGCCGGGAACCTCACGTTCCCGGTAGCGGTCGGCGTGGCTTCCGCCTCGTTGGAAGCCGCGCTGTTCCCGATACTGTTCACGAAGCGCAACTGAAAAGTGTACTCCTGATCGTTCGTCAGACCCGTCACCACATGGCTGACCTTGCTCACGGGGTTCCCTTCTATCGGCGTCCAGGTAGTACCGCTATCAATTGTGTACTCGAACCGCAACAGGGTGACTCCCTCCACCTGGTTGGCTCCATCCGGGTGCGCGGTCCAGGTCAGCTTCACCTCGCCGTTGCCCGCCGCGGCCGCCAGTCCCGTGGGTGCCGACGGCACCCCCCTCGGTGTCGCAGAGGCCGATGCCGAAGGCGAACCCGTCCCAATCGCGTTCACTCCCCGCACCAAGAAGACATAGCCCTGACCGTTTGTCAGGCCCATCACCGTGTAGCTGAGGTCCGTGCTGCCGGTCGCCGTCCAGGTTTTTCCGCCGTCACTGCTGACTTCATACCCCGTCGGTGTCCCGCCGAACGAGGGTGCCTTCCAGGTCAGAACCACCTGACCATCGCCCGACTCCGCCGTCAACATCTCCGGCGCGCGCGGCCTCGTCCCCGGCATTCCGCTCACGGAAGGCGTTGCCGCACCCAGAATCTTTGCCGCACCCAGAGTCTCACCCTGAGCACCCTGAAGGTTCCTCACGGCCCGCAGCCGGAAGCTGTAGCTCTGCCCGTTCGTCAGGCCCGTGATGCGGACATCGGTGCTATCCATGCTGGCATCAAGTGGCTCCCAGTCGTCATCGTCCTGCTTGATCTCGTAGCCCGTGAATCTGGTGTCCTCCGGCGGTGTCCAGCGCAGGGTTAGTGCCGTATCATCTTCGTCCTCGACTACCAGCCCCGTCGGAGCCGGTATCCCCTTCGGCGTGGCCCTGACCGCGCTCGACCAGTTGCTGTCAACAAAATCCGGACTATTCGCGACTGCCTTGTCACGCACACGCACCTCGTACGTCGTGCCGGTCGTCAGGCCAATGATGTTCGTGCCCGTCCGCTCGACGGGAGTAGTGGGAGTATTCGTCACCGTGGTCACGCCCGTCCCGCTCCAGCCCGTGACTGACGATGCCTTCCACTGCAACTCGCTCGATGCCACCGCACCGATATTGGCGGGCCATATCGCCTGCAACCAGGTGTCGCCCACAATCAGCGTCACCGTCGGAGTCGCCAGCCTGTTGCCCTCCACTTCCATGACCGTTACCTTGAACAGCTCGGTCATCGCTACCACACTGTCGCGCACCGTCACCGTGATGCTCGCCGTGCCCGCAGCCACCGGCGTTACTGTCACCTGACTATTGGCACCAAGATCGGTCAGAGAAGTCGGACTCACCGTCGCCACCGTCGTATCACTCGAAGTCGCCCGGTATTGCAACGTATCGCCCGCATCCGCATCCGTGGCATCCACATTCACCAGCAGATCGGTGCCGACGGTCGTCATCTGGTCTGCAATGGCCGTGATACTCGGCGCGCTGTTGGTCAGTGTGGTCAAGGACAGCGCCGTTGATGCCGGACTGTCTGCGTAGTTGGCATCACCCGTGGCCGTCACCGTCACCGTGTAGTCCACACCAGGCCGCAGTCCGGTGAACACCGCCTCCCTGGTCGGGGATTCCACCATCACCGATGTGCTGCCAAAGCCCGATGTTGCGGTGACCGTATAACCCACTGCGTTGCTCACCGCATCCCAAATCACCGCGAATCCGGATTTGCTCGGAGTGGTGCCGAACTTCTGCACCAGGTTCACCGGTGCCGCCAACAGGGCCTTGTCCACCGCCGGGAAGATGAGACCCGCCGTCGCCGTGTTGCTGCCCGCCGTCGCGGTCACCGTCACCCTGGTCAGGCTCGTGCTCGCCGTGGTCGGTGTCCCCGAGATGGTGCCGTTGGTCGCGTTCAGCGACAACCCCGGTGGCAGGGCCGGACTCACCGTGTACGCGATGGTGCCGCTGACGCCGGATGTGGTCGCCGTCAAAGCCGTGATGGGGGTGTTCACCGTCAGGGTGGTCGGCGGGGTGGTGTAGCTCAGGGTCATCGTGGACGGGGTGGCCGTCGCGGATGCCGACCAGACACCGTTGCCGTTCTCGTTCTGCGCCCGCACCTGCACCACATAGGTCGTGCCGTTCGTCAGACCGGAGATGGTCGCGGAGAGGGCGGTGCTGTCGGAGGTGTCGGTCAGCTCCGTCCAGGTAGCGGGGTCTCCCGAGGTCGGCTTGACACCGTGGCGCACATCGTAGTCCGTGATGGCCATGCCGCCGGTATCCGTCGGTGGCAGCCAGCTGACATCCAGTCCGGCACCCTTCGGCACCAACACCGGTGCCGCCGGTGCCGCCGGTACGCCGTCGTCATCAACGATGGTGAGATCCACAAGAAATTTGGTGCCGCCGACATTGGTGATTATGCCGTTGTCGCCTCGAGACAATTCGAGAACGGTAGTCTCGTCGCCCTCAACCCTCGTGTCCCCGATGATCGGGAGCGTGACGGTGGCCGTGGTCATCCCCGCGGATGATATTAGTGCCGGCTCGAGCCTGAGGAGAAACTCGTGAAATCTTCATTGATCGTAGCAGTGCCACCTGCGAATACATTGCCGAGACTCACGCTACCATTACGAACAGCTACCGCCTGCGTGAAGGTGAATGTCACCTCGGTGTTGCCGCTGTCGCCCTCGGTTACGCGCAATCTGGTGCCGGTCAGACCCTGCGCCGTGACCGTCACGGGCGGAAAGGAGTCGACGTTGGCAAAGCCGATATTGAGCACATCCATCCCGGAAGGCAGCGTGGCCCCCATGGGGTTGCTCAGGCGAACCTGAAAAACTCGTCGTCGGTCTCGTTAAGGTCATCATCAATGACCGGAACGGCGATGGTCTGCAAGGTCTGCCCGGGCGCGAACGTCAAGGTGCCACTCTGCGCCACGTAGTCCTCGCCCGCGGTGGCCAGGAAAGAGGCCGCGGGTGCCAGTAACGGATTGTCATCGGGAGGTCCTCGGTGACGTACTCTACCGTCACCGGCGTGAGGCTTGCCGAGGACAGACGCACCTCGGCAACCACCTGACCGGAACCGATCTCCTCAAGAATCGCGAGGTATCTTTCAGACATGAATGTGAGTGAATTTCCCTGACCACCTGCAGGCATGATGCTCAAGCTCGGTGGCAACACCGCCGGCAAGACGATGTTGGTGCTCGCCGTCTCACTGCCCGCAGTGACGGTTATGGTCACTATCACCTGATTCGCATTCGCCGTCGTCGGCGTACCGCTGATGATGCCCGTGGTCGAACTCAACGTCAGCCCCGGCGGCAAGGTGCCCGAGGTCACCGCGTACCCGTAGGTCGGCGTACCTGTAAAGCCCGTCACCGTCGCCGTGATATCGGTGATGGTGTCGCCAACCCGCAATGTCGTCGGCTGGGAGGCATAGGTCAGGAGCATGGTGGACGGGGTGGCCGTTGCCGATGGCGACCAGGCACCTTCGCCATTCTCGTTCTGTGCCCGCACCTGCACCTCGTACTCGGTGCCGCCAACAAGACTGCCGATGTCCCGCATCAGGGCGGTGCTGGCGGCGGTGGTGGATGCTTCTTCCGTCCAGTCGGGCTTGGGGCTGCCGCTATTCACGCGGTAGCGCACATCATAGTCGGTAATAGCCACGCCACCGGTATCTGTCGGCGGCAGCCAGCTGGCCGTCAACTGTCCACTCGCGGAGGATGCCAGGCGCGGCGCGGCAGGCGCAGCAGGCACACCGTCGTCATCAAGGATGGTCACCTCGATCAGGAAACGTGCTCCGCCGGAATTGGTCACAATGCCGTCGCCGCGATTTAATTCAACATAAAAGATCTCGTCGCCCTCGGCATCCGTGTCGCCCTTGATCTTCACCGTGGTTTGGACCTGCGTCTGGCCTGCAGCAATACTCAAGTTCCGGTTTGAGAAGGATTCGAAGTCCGTATCGGCAGTGGCAGTGCCGGTGCCACCTTCGATTCTGAAGGTGCCGATAACGATGTCTCTCCAACTCACCGCGCTGGCTTGCGTGAAAGTGAAGGTGATGTCAGCATCCGCATCGCCCTCGGTCACGCTCAGCTTCCCTTCCGCGGTAGCCCGGGTCGCCCCCGGCGAACCGGTGCTGGTCAAGCCCTCCGCCGTGACCGTCACGGGCGGTACCGGGTCGGCGTTGGTGATATACAAAGTCAACCGCCCCCGGTTGGCAGCGATGGTGGCAGCGGACGGATTGCTCAGTACAAGCCTGAAGAAGTCGTCAGTCTCATGTACCGTATCGTCAAGGATCTGCACCGAGATGGTCTTGCTGGTCTCGCCCGGCGCAAAGGTGAGCGTCCCCATGACGGCCGTGTAATCCTCTCCGGCGATGGCACTGGATGTACCATTTCGACTAATGAGCGGGTCGCCATCGGGGATACCCTCGGTGGCGTAGTCCACCGTCACCATCCCGGTGCTGGCGGCGGACAGGGTGACCGTGAAATCAACCGTGCCTGCATCTTCTTGAATCGTAATGTTTCGCTGTGACTTCGAGACACTGGCATTCTCCACCACCGCGATGCTCAGGGTGGGCGCTGTCGGGGTTGCAGATACCGCCGCCGACCAGGCGCTGTCCGCCCTGGTGGTCGAGGCGGATGCCGCCCTGGCCTGCACCCGCACATCGTATGCGGTGCCGTTGGTCAGATAAGGCATCACGTACCGGGTGGAGCTGGAGCCTCCCGCGTTGACTGTGGTGACACCGGTCATGGCCCAGTCCGTCACCGTCGATGCTTTCCACTGCAACACATAGTTGCCGACACCTGTCACCGCAGCCCAGTTGGCGGTGAGCTGGCGATTGTCAACATCCAGCGTCACCACCGGCGTGGCCAGGGGTTCGCCTGCCACTGCGGGAAAGAGGATGTCGGCCTGGGCCGTAGTGCTCCCCGCAGTCGCTGTGACCGTCACCGTCACCGGACTGGTGCTCTTTGCGGTGGGTGTGCCGCTGATGGCACCGGTGCTGGCGTTCAAACTCAACCCCGCCGGCAGGGACGGATTCGCCGTGTAGGCGATGGTGCCGGTGACACCGGATGTGGTCGCCGTCAGAGCCGTGATGGCCGTGTTCACCGTCAGGGTGGTGGGCGGGGCCGTATAGCTCAGGGTCATGGTGGAGGGGGTCGCCTCTGCCGAAGCCGACCAGTCCCCGGCACCGTTCTCGTTCTGCGCCCGCACCTGCACTTCATAGACCGTGCCGTTGGTGAGGCTGGAAATGGTGGCCGTGGTGGCGGTGCTGTCCGTGGTGTCCGCCAATTCCGTCCAGCTGCTATCCGAAGGGGTGGTTGGCCGGTGGCGCACATCGTAATCCGTGATGGCAACCCCGCCGTCATCCGTCGGCGCACTCCACTGCACACTCAACTGGGCGTTCCCCGCAGTCAATGCAGGTGCAGCAGGCGCGGAAGGCGGGTCGTCGTCGTCGAGGATGGTGATCGTTACGCCAAAACCTGTTCCTCCACTGTTGGTGAAAGCGCTGCTGCCCGACGTGAACTGAATACCAATGGTCTCGTCCCCTTCATCAGCTGTCGTATCGCCGTTGATGGTCACCGTGAAGGTTTTCGAGGCCTCTCCCGCTGCAAAATTAAGCGGAGTGTTCGTGTCCAGCGCCGCGAAGTCCGAACCAGCGGTGGCGGTGGTTCCGCTCGCCACAGCCAGTACACTGACAGTATTGTCTCGGGTTAGCCTTCTCTGGTTCTGCGTCATGGTGAAGGTGACCACCGTGGTGCCGCTGTCGCCTTCTTTCACGCTCAGCCGCCCCGGTGAGGTGGTGCTCAGACCCGCTGCCGCCACCGTTATCGTCGGCCCACGGTCACCTTCGTTCATGGCAATGAGAAGCTTTCCCTGCGTATCGGAGAGGGATGTGCCCGAGGACGGATTGCTCAGCACGACCTCGAAAAATCGGTCAGGTTCCAGAAACAGGGAATCATCAATAAGGGTCACGGAGATGGTCTTCTTCACATCCCCCGGTGCGAATGTCAGCGTCTCCGATACAGGCGTGTAAGCCTCCCCCGCAATGGCAATACCGGTACCGGGGAGAGACAGAGCCGGGTCATCGCTGGCGATGGTGGCCGTGGCATAGTCCACTGTCACTGGATTGGTGCTGGGCCGCGACAGGATCACGTCAGCAACGACAGTGCCGGCTTGCTCGTCCACATTGATGTAGCCTCCCGGGCGCCCGAAAGAAGTTGCTGGGGGGGTGATACTTTGTCCTGGATCGTTGATGGGGATGATGCTGATCCTGGGGAATCGCGTATCTGCTTGCACCACCACTGACGCGGTGCGATCGTCGAAGCCGGTATCGGTGCTGCTTGCCGTGTGCTTGAATGTGGCGCTGCCGTAGTTGTTGTCCGTATCCGCACGCGCCGTCACTGTGACGGTCTGCACAGTGTCCCAGGTGGTGCTGGTGAAGGTCAAACTGGTGGGGGCAACCGACACATCCGCATCGCCACCGGATTCCTTGGTAATGGCGATGGTCACGTTCGCTGCAGGTGCCTCGTTCAGCTTCACGGTGTAGGTACCCGCGCCGCCTTCCCCCACCGCCAACGCCTCACTGCTCACCTCTATGCCGGGGGGAGAACCATCCACCTTGTACATTGCCTGATCTGACAGCCCGGCATAGGTGAGATCGGCATCCATGTTGTTGTCGGCATCACGAAGAATCCCCCCCGGTGACAGTGTGAAGGGGTTGGCGGGAATGCTGATGCCGTCGGTGTCAAGATCACCACTCTGGACGGTGTACCCAAAACTCAGATGCGTCACTTCATCACCGTTACCGAGAGTCTGCATAACTAGCGACGCAAAAGTCATGGTTCTGGTCTGGGAGCCGATCTGCAGACGCAATGAGATGCTACCTCCACGAAGTTCAAGCTCGCCTGAAAAAGTGGCATCGGCCGTGATTTCTTCACCCAACTCGTAGGTCTGGCCTCTATCGGGGGTGCTGGTGATGCTTATTGATTGGACGGTGGGTGCCGTTTGCGCGTGCGCGGCGGTCGGCAGGAGGCCCGCGGTCAGCACGACGAGGGCGAGCAGGGCTGTGATCGGGGCTCGTTGGGCGGTCGGCCCAGCGGGGGCGTGTGGGACGCGTGGGGCGCGCCAGAGACGAGTCAGGGCGGTGAACGCACACTTGGCTATGGGGGCTGGGAGATGCGCCATGTCAGGCTCCTGCTGCTGTAAACATCTTTGAGAGGGGGGGGGGGGGGGGGGGGGGGCGAGTTCGAAAGGCAGAATAACATGCACACATCCCGATTCAACGGACAACAACTTACATTCTACCCTTTCCGGCGCGAGCTGTACATGTGTGTGGACTGGCACAAGCGGACGAGTCGAGTCCGTACATTCACCCTGATGCATCAATACTCACACTCACGTCACCACCTCGTCACGCAGATGAGGTTACTCCGGGGAAGGCGAGTTGAGCGATTTGACAAGGCTCACACAGGATAGAACGCACAGGATCAGAATGGGCAAGGCCACCACCAGCACCAGCGACTGAATCGCTCTCAAAGCGTCAAGTTCGGTATTCACAATCATCAACAGGGCGATTGGCAACAGCATAACGCCAAATGCCCAGAATATACGGTGCCAGCGGGCGGGCTGTTCGTCATGCTCCAGATCTCTCGTTGCCGCCGAGGCAATGGCGAATGACGCGGAATCATACGAGGTGGCGACGAAGATGATGCCGGTTACCAGAAAAACCAGTAAAGGCAGGGAATTCAATGGCATGGCTCCAATCAGGGCAGCGACACCTATGTACGGTGTACCGGAACGAACATTCTCCAGAATCGGTGCCAGACCCTGAGCATCGTGCCATATAGCGCTTGTGCCGAGCGTGAGGTAATACAGCGCACAGCCGGCAGTTCCCCAGCCGAGCATCCCGAACACCAGTTCGCGCAGCGAGCGGCCATAGGAAATGCGCGCCACGAAGAGGCCCATGAAGGGCGCGTAAGCAACCCACCAGGCCCAGTAGAAGATCGTCCAGTCGCCAACAAACCCATTGCCACCGAATGGCTCCGTCCAGGTCATCATGCGAACGGTAGCGACCAGCAACAAACCAAGATTGTTGGTGGCGGTCTCGAAGATCAACACCGTTGGACCGGTGACCAGCACGAATAGACAAAAGCCGATAGCCAACCAGGCATTGACCTCACTCAAGCGGCGTATTCCGCGATTGAGACCCAGATAAACGCTCGTGGCGACAATCAGGGCACATACCAGCAAGACGAGAGAACCAGACCAGAAATTCTGTGGCAGCCATCCCAGTTCAGCGATGAGCGCGGTCAGCAAAGGGGTAGCAAACCCCAGAGAAGTGCCGGTACCACCAATCAATCCAACGATAAAACACACATCTACCAGGCGACCACCCAAGGTACCCGAGAAGCCTTCACCGAATAATCCCGACAATCCGGTGGAAAAACGCAGTTGGCCGGATCTGCGCGAGCAAAATACCCAGCCAATGGAAACAGCCGGTACGCAATAGAGCGCCCAAGCGGAGAAACCCCAGTGGAAGATGCCGTAAGTGCTCGCCCACTCCTTGGCTTCGATACTGCCCGGCTCGGCTCCAAAGGGAGGTTGATCCATGTAATAACCCCACTCATGAGCCGACCAGTACATGATGGATGCGCCAATCCCGGCACAAAAGAGCATGCCGATCCAGCTGAAGGTGGTGAATTCAACTTGGGCGTGTGCTCCGCCAAGCTTCCTGCGACCATGGGGCGAAAGTGCCAGCCACAGCAGAAACACCGTGGCACCTATGGCAGCCCAGATGAAGGCAAATCCCAGATTGGTTTCAATCCAGTCATATGCGAGCGACATGATGCGCGCTGACTCGGCCGGGGCCAGCAAGACAGGCACAGAGATACAGAGCACCACTGCCACGCAAATAGCGAACACGGGTGTATCGAGTTGTAACTTGTGCCGAATGAACGGATTTTCCGTTGATCGCCCTGCTGTCGCTGATCGCTCCGTCGCTGACCGCCCTGTCGCTGATCGCCCCGCTGTATCGAGTTGTAACTTACGCTGAATGAAGAATTTCCTGCTGATCGCCCTGCTACTATAGCAAACAGCAAGCCACAGGCGCAGCTTGTGTGCCGATTGTGCAGGCCGAGGCGTATACTCATGAACCTGCAAATCGAAGAATTTCAGAGCATGACTCAGGGCATCAAGGATTCAGGCTTGTCGCAGCCTCAGGCTGACGCGATCGTGAATGCTGTAGCCACCGCTGTACAGAATATCTCGGTCACGCCGGAACTGCTTGATGACCGGTTTGCCAGGCAGGACAGGAAGTTCGAAGGGTGCATCTCGGAACTCAGGGAAGATCTGCTCGGGCAGCTCACTGAACACAAGCAGGAGATGCGGGCGATCTTCACTGAGCACAAAAACGACACAAATCTGCGCTTTGATGCAGTGGACAGGCGCTTTGATGCCGTCGATAAGCGCCTCGATTCAATTGATACGGAGATTCGCAAACTGCACGATAGCGTCCAGGGCTCTCATCGCACCTGGTTGCGCTATTTCATCGGGTTCATGTCCACCACGCTCGCAAGTGCTCTCGGTATCATCGGGTCAATACTCTCGACCTGACTGAATGTCCGACGGGGGTTGGCGCTATCGACAACGCCATCAGCACCGTCGCCTCTATCTCGACAGGGATTTCCTACAGGTAATTCAGCCAATTCCTACAACGGAATCGCCCCGTTTGTGTTGTTCTATACGCCAACTCAAACGATACCAGAGGCGTATACTCATGAACCTGCAAATCGAAGAATTTCAAAGCATGACTCAGGGCATCAAGAATTCAGGCTTATCGCAGCCTCAGGCTGACGCGATCGTGAATGCTGTAGCCACCGCTGTACAGAATATCTCGGTCACGCCGGAACTGCTTGATGACCGGTTTGCCAAGCAGGACAGGAAGTTCGAAGGGTGCATCTCGGAACTCAGGGAAGATCTGCTCGGGCAGCTCACTGAACACAAGCAAGAGATGCGCGAGCAGCTCACTGAGCACAAGCAGGAGATGCGCGGACAGCTTGATGAGCACAAGCGCGAAATGGCTCGACAGTTCACCGAGCACAAGCAGGAGACAGCTCGGCAACTCACTGAACACAAACAGGAGATGCGGGCGCTCTTCACTGAGCACAAAAACGACACAAATCTGCGCTTTGATGCAGTGGACAGGCGCTTTGATGCCGTCGATAAGCGCTTCGAAACCGTGGATAAGCGCCTCGATTCAATTGATACGGAGATTCGCAAACTGCACGATAGCGTCCAGGGCTCTCATCGCACCCAGTTGCGCTATTTCATCGGGTTCATGTCCGCCACGCTCGCAAGTGCTCTCGGTATCATCGGGTCAATACTCTCGACCTGACCGAGTGTCCGACGGGGGTTGGCGCTATCGGCAACGCCATCACACTCTCTGAACAGCCCCGACCACCTCGGAATTTCTCTGGTGCCCCGCATCCGCTCATCCCAATATCCCGGATGCCAGCAAGGTGCCCAAATCAGCCTGCTCTTGCCATTCTCGCAGATGCGGATGCTCGCAGCCGAGCACTACATCCGTGGCACCGTTATCGTCCTTCGCAAAGCACAGGACCTGCTTCAAGTGGGTTTCATCGAGAACAACTGGCGAATGGGTGGCCAGTAACACCTGGGCACCGTACATGGATGCCAGAGAGTCGTACAGGGTCGAGACAGCACCCGGATGTATGCCGTTTTCGGGCTCTTCGATCAAACACAGCCCCTGAAATTCCTTGCTATATGCAGGGAGCGTCAAGGCGGTGAGTCGCAGTGTACCGTCCGAGACCAGCCAGGATGGCACACTCAACCCTCCGGCGTACTGGTATGACATGTAGCAATGCCGATCTTCGGGGCGTTCAATGGTCTTGATGTCTTCAAGGTCAGGAAGTGCTGTGCGCAGGTGTTGCACCCAGGCCGTGTACGCTGCTGCATCAGTCGCTCGCAGACGCGCAACAACCCAGGGAAGGTTCGAACCATCCGGGAGGAATCCGGCTATACGAGTCGGAGGGCTTGGGTTTCTGAGCGCCAGACTGTTGAGGACAAGCCGCTGTACCCCGGTCGCCAGGTACTCGCGAAACCAGGTGGCAATGGGAAAACTGTTCGCATCTGCGGGCAGGTTGCCCAAGGCGGATTTGCGTGAACCCAGACGAAACGACGGTGCCCAGCCCTTGTTTGCAGGACCTTCTTCGCCATAGAAATTATCGTTACCACCCGGAACCTTGTTCACAAGAAGCTTGTTGTCGCTCCTCCTTGTGTTGAGCAGAATGGAATCGGGCGGGTCACCGGGCGATGGAAACAAACTGCGCTGTCCGCTTTCCCGACGGTCAGCGCTTCTGACCAGGAGCAGGGATTCGGCCTTGAACTCCATTCGATGCCCGGTTTCATCAAGTCCTATGGCTGTCTGATAGCGAACCCTGTCGAATTTGGCTGGCTTCAGAGCATCCGGCACCTCGGCCTCAACAGCCAGTTGCAGATCACTGCCGTGATGCTGGAACAACAAATCCGAGGGATTCGTCGCGCGCTGTTCCAGAGCCTCATCAAGCCCGTTTGTGACAATATCCTGCAGCAGGCCAACAACATCAAGGAAGGTTGTTTTCCCCGATGCATTGGCACCTACCAGCACATGAAAGGGACCAAGCGACTGTTGGATATGGCGCAGGCAGCGATAATTCAGCGCCTCGATATACGCGATCATGGCCCGCGTTCCGCACCCACACTCTCGGATTGACTCTGCCAGCGCGCCTTGCGCACATCATCATCGCCCGTCGATTCAATCCAGCGGGATTCACTGCCCGAATGCTCGCGCTTCCAGAACACCGCCTCGGTCTTGAGGTAATCCATGAGAAAATCACAGGCATCAAAGGCATCGCGCCGGTGACGGCTCGCCACCAGTACCAGCACTATGTCCTCGCCAGGCTGGAGGGCACCAATGCGATGAATGAGGCTGACACCAAGCAGGCTCCAGCGCGCTTCCGCCTCCTCGACTATTGCATCGAGGCTCTTGTGCGTCATGCGCGGGTGATGTTCCAGCTCCAGCAGGCTCACGCCCTCACCGCGCACAGTGCCGAGAAACGACACCAGTGCGCCCATCGAGTCACCAAGCTGACCGCGCAGCCACGCCGTTTCCTCGGCAAGGTCAATCGACGCTTCACGCACCTCGATACGGCGCATATTCAGCCTCCGGTTACGGCGGGCAGAAACGCCACCCGATCGCCGACATGAACTGATTTGCCCAAATCCACGAACTCGTCGTTCACCGCGACGCGTGTGCGTTCGGCCAGAAGTTGTGCACTTCTTTCGGGGCCGACTTGCTCGATTACCCATCCGCGCACATCTTCCACACAGGCGATGCCCTGCATTTGTGAATCGGGGATATACAGCACACGCTGGCCAACGGCTTCGCGCAGCGATGCGAAGAATTCGACCTCGACACCTTGCGTACCCCCGATGCCCGCGGAATCAGTTGCCATAGTCAACGAAGTGCACCGCGTGTGTCCTGTCGATCATCTGGTCGATCATCTGGCAAGTGGCTTCACGATTTTCGCAGGTAGGTACCGGACGCACCGCCTGATTTCTCCAGCAGGCATACGGATTCTATCGACATGTCCCGGTCCCTCGACTTGCACATGTCATAGATGGTCAAGGCGGCAATACTCGCCCCGGTCAAGGCTTCCATTTCGGCACCGGTCTTGCCATCCACCCGACAGGTCACCAGTATCTCGATGCGGTCTTCCCCGGCGCGGGAGATGTTCACATCCACGCCTGTCACAGGGAGAGGATGACACAGGGGAATCAGGTCGGCGCAGCGCTTGCAGGCGGAAATGCCGGCGATGCGGGCGGCGGCCAACACATCGCCCTTGGGCATCTCGTCCGCAAGCACAGCCACCAAGGTCGAAGGGGCCATCACCAATAGCGCGCGGGCGCACGCCTCTCGCCTGGTCACCGGCTTGTCGGAGATGTCCACCATCCGCGCCGCACCGACTGCGTTCAAGTGCGAAAAACCATTCATGGTTTGACCTTGCCCCGCCGGAGTTACCAGCGAGCGCTCGCTTCGATCTGTACTCCGTGTTCCGGACCGTGACCCAGCGTACCGATGCTGCCGACAGTCCCCACATCGAGCAGCTCGCGGCGCGTGGCCTTGAATGTCAGCGAGAGATCCAGCGCGTCTTCACTGAGCTCCGGCATCAGTTGCCAGCCGAGATGAAAATCAACCGACATATCGGAAGCAGTCAGGCCGAAGCTCGGACTCAGCGTGAACCTGTCGCCGTAGGCCGCCAGCCCGTAGGCCGTCTCCAGCGTCCAGCGACTGCCAGCACTCGCCACCCATTGATCCGCCGCCCATGCCCATCCCGCCAACGCCGGGAAGCTCCGAGGCGAACAGCGCCTGTACCCCGCCACTCGACGGCCCGCCGATGTCCTGACGCAGGTTCAGCGTGAAGCCGCGCGTACTCGCCGCGCTCGGATCAAAGTTCAGCGCCGCCGAGAACCCGTGTGACTGCTGCCCAGCATCCTCATGCGTCACCAAGGTGCGACCGGACACATCAAAGGTCACCCCAAGTGCAGGCAGCGTCCACACCAGACCGCCGCCGACTTCCATTCCGAAGCCTTGCTCGGCATCGCCGTCATCATGACGCACTCCCGCTTCCAGCTTCGGTGTCACCGCACCGACATTCCCGAGCATCAGTGCCCAACTCCCCTCGAGACCCAGCCGCAGCCGCGAAGTATCTGCTTCGGACGAGGCCAGGCTCGAATGCTCCTCACCGGCTTCCACTCGACCCGACCCAGTGCGCGACCAGAACACATCCGATACTACTGTCACTGCCGGACCATATCCCGCCGTCCCGAACAGCCCGCCACGCAGCCCAGCCGACACCATGCTCCAGTCGAGATCAGCCTCGATGCTGCCCTCACCCTCCGGCGTGAGCGTCAGTGCACCCGCACCACGCCCGACAGCGCCCCACACATCAAGCCGCTCCGAGAACCGATAGGAACCATAGGGTATCGCTGCGTTCAGGGAGACTTCGACCTCCCCGCTTGCCACGCCTTGATACCCGCCAGTGCCGCGACTGCTCGTCAGCATGACACCGGTCAGCCACTCATCTCTGGCGTAGTCCGCTCCCAGAGTGGCGGTCTCCGTCTGGCCATCAAGATGCACCATACCGTCGAGTCCGCGGAAGTCCGCGCGCGCACCCCGACCCCAGAAGGCAAGACTGCCACCGGCTTCATCCATCGCGCCCGTGTGCGTGAAGTTGCTCGTGGTCAACAGACCGCCGCCGAAGGGTGAGCTTGCGAAGGGTGCGCCGCCTTGACTTGATGCACCAGCACCAAATACAGGTGAGCCATCAAGCGGGGTGCTGTTGAAGTAGCTGCCGAAGGACACGCCGCCGAGCGTCTTCCCTGAGTCCCTTGAGACATCCCCTGAAACTTGCCCTGAGCCTTCCCCCGAGACACTCCCGGCAGGCGGCCAGGCACCCGCCCCGTCAGCAAACAGCCCGAGCGAATCAAGCGTCATCCCGGCCACGGTAGCCTGCGTCCCCGCTTCCCGCGGAGCCGTCAACCGCTGCTCGACACCCTCGAGCGCCTGCTCCGTCATCGCTCGACCGAAGCGCGCCAGCCATGCCGTCGGCAGCGCATCCCAGTTGTTGATCCTGCCAGTCGCTATGCCGTCTCCTATCAAGATGCCGCGTGGACTCGACAAGCGCACCTGCATCGTCTCGTCCGGGTCGTTGTGCTCATCCTGTAGCGTCTCCACGCGAATCCTGCGCTCCGTCACGCCCGGCCTGAACACCAGCTGCACCAGCCGCCGACCTGTAGTCCCGATTCGCCGTCGCCGTCCCCGGCCGCGTCGCCCAGTACACCTTCACCCGATACCGCACTGCCTCCGAGAGCACCACCCGGAACAGCAACTCACTGCCCTCCATCGCCTCCGCATCCTCAATGCTCACCCTCGGCAAACTGCTCACCGTTGGCCGTGCATCCCTCCTCCCATCAACCCGCAACCGGAAGTTCAGCTCCGCCGTATCGCTGTTCGCCGTGTTCGAATCACTGTCCGCAGCCCGCCAAGTGTAGGTGCCTGCGCTCGCCGCCGCCGTCGGTGTCCCGCTGACCACGCGCGTCGAGGTGTCCAGCGTCACTCCTGCCGGCAAGTCGGGGGTGAGCGTGTAGCTCAGCGTCCCGTTGCCACCCGTCGCCTCCGGCAAGGTGAGATTCACGGGCGTGTCCACCCTCCAGGTCTGATCGGGAATGCTGGTGTCGGATGCAAAGGCAGGCGCGCTGTCCATCTCCACCGGCGTTCCGGTTGCGGTCACCTCCGTACCTGCCTGTACTCCGTCATCCGCCGCGTTGCGCGTATCCACACGCACCTCATACTCCTGCCCGTTGGTCAGATCGGGAATCGTGAACGAAGTACCGCTCACGGTGTTCACCGGCGTAAATGCACCGCCCACCCCTTCCTCGCGCCAGCGCACGCTGTAGCCGTTCGGAGCCACACTCGCCGCCGTCCAACTCACCTCGAGCGACCCATCGCCCGCAGTCACCTGCAGGGCACTCGCCTCCGTGGGCACGGGGTCGTTCACCGTCAGTTGGAAGCTCAGCACCGCCGCGTCACTGTCCGCCGTGTTCGAATCGCTATCCGCAGCCCGCCAAGTGTAGGTCGTCGCACTCGCCGCCGATGTCGGTGTCCCGCTGACCACGCGCGTCGCGTCATCTAGCTCCACGCCCGCTGGCAGGTCAGGGGTCAGCGTGTAACTCAGTGCGCCGTTGCCTCCCGTCGCCTCCGGCAGCGTCAGTTCAACATCCGTACCCACCGTCCACAGCTGATCGGAGATGCTGCTACCGGACGCAAAAGCGGGCACACTGTCCGCCTCCATCGGCGTACCGGTCGCCGTCACCGCCGTATCTGCCTGTACATCATCGTCCTCTGTGTTGCGCGTTTCGACTCGCACCACATACTCCTGACCGTTGGTCAACCCGGAAATCGTGAACGAGGTACCGGCCACTTCGTTGGCGGATGTCAGGAGGTTGCCCGGCCCTCTCTCCCGCCAGCGCACACTGTACCCATTCGGGGCGTTGCTCGCCGCCGTCCAGCTCACCGTCAACGACCCATCACCCGCAGTCACTTGCACATTGCTCGCCCGCGTGGGTGTCGGATCCTCCAGCGTGACCACACTGATCGTCCCGGCCTGGCTGTTATCGTAATTGGCGTTGCCGATGGCCGTGATGGAGACCGTGTAGGTGGTGCTGGCCGTCAACCCGCTGAACGATGCTTCCAGACCTATGGTGGTGGCAATCACCGTGCCACTCACCGCACTCCCACCGCCCGTCGGCGTGGCTGCCACCGTGTACCTGCCGGCAAACGGCACCACATCAAAGGTCACCGTGAAGCCGGTCTGCGCGAGCGTACCCGCCTTCACCTCCAGACCGCTCGGTGTTGCCAGTGTCCCCTTGCCAACCGCCGGGAAGGTGACCATCGCCGTCGCCGTCCTGGCTGATGCTCCCGAACCGGAGGTCGCCGACACCGTCACCGTCACACCACTGTCGCTCACCGCCCTCGGTTTGCCAGTAATAGCGCCTGTGCCAGCATCAAGCCTCAGACCGACCGGCAGCGTACCTGTCGTCACCGCGTAGGTCACCGTCGCGCTGCCGAAGCTCGTTGCAGTCGCCGTCAGCGCCGTACTGGATATGCCCACCGTCAGCGTCGAGGGTGCCGCGCTGTAGGTCAGACCCACCGTGTCATCGTCCACGATGGTCACTACCGCCTGCGAGGTCGTGCCCGCTGATACCCGCGTCGGCAGGGAAGCCCCGAAGCCCAGCGTCACCGTCTCGTCCGACTCATCCACCGAGTCGTCCCTCGCACTGAAGGTCAGCGTCTTCGAGGTCTCGCCACTCGCGAAGCCCACCGATGTTGGCACACTGTAATCATCAGCAGCCGCACCGGTTCCGTTCATCGTCGTCAGCGGAATCGTCACCGACCGCTCCGGGTCTGCGCTCAAGGTCACCGTCACACTCGCTGTCCCGCCTTCCGCCGCGCTGTATGTCCCCGCACCGAAGGACACCGTCACCGCCGGCACATCGTTGTCCGTGATGCCGGTGGTTACTGACGGACTCGCCGACAGCGATGTCCCGGTGCTCGCCCCGCTCAGCGTGAAGGTGAAGTTCTCGTCGTCGTCATCCACCGTGTCGTCCGTGATGCTCACATCCACCGTCTGCGCCGTATCCCAGTTCATGTTCGTGAAGGTCAGCGTCCCGCTCGCCGCCGTGTAGTCCGAACCCGCCGTCGCCGTGCCGTCCGAAGTCGCGTACTTCACCGTCACGTTCCCGCTTGGCTGCTTGCTCAGCGACACTGTGTAGGTGGCCGTGCCCGCATCCTCAGCCACATCCGAAGGACCAGTAACACTGAAGGTCGCTGTGTCCTTCTCGGTGATGGTCACCACCACCGACGGTGCCGTCTCGGACGCATAGTCCGCGCCGCTCACAGTGTGCGTCAAGGTCACCACCGCATCGTTGGCGGCATCAGTATCCGTCGCCGCCGCCACCGTCACCGTCTGCTCCGTGTTCCAGTTACTCGAAGTGAAGGTCAGCGTGTTCTGGTTGCCCATCGTGCCGCTGTCCGTATCTACCGACACGTCAGTGTCACTCGTGCCACCAATGGTTACCGTCACATCGCCGGTCGGCTGCGTGCCAAGCACCACCGTGTAAGTCCCGCTCAAACCCTCCAATACCGTCAGCGCCGTCTTGTCAATCGTCACCCCGCGCGTGTCATCATCGTCCACCGTCACCGATACGCTACCCGTCACCGAACCATAATCCCCGCCCGAGGCCGTGTGACTGATCGCAGCCGTGTCATCCCCGGCATCTTCGTCCTCGGCAGCACTCGCCGTCACCGTCTGCGCCGTGTCCCAGTTGGCCGTCGTGAAGGTCAGCGATGTTGGAGACACGCTCACATCGCCCGAACCAGCCACCGCTACCGTCACCGTCGCGCTCGGCTGCGTGTTCAGCGCCACCGTGTAGGTACCGCTACCGCCTTCATCCACCGTCAGCGCAGTCGGCGTGAACACCAGAGCAGGTGCGCTCACCACAATATCGAAGGTGTCGCTCACCGAAGCCGTGCCATCACTCGCCGTCACCTTCACCGACAGCGTTCCGGCATCCGTGGATGTCGGCGTACCGGAGAAGACCCCCGTGCCCGCGGTGAAGCCCAGCCAGGTCGGGAGCGCGCTGTCCGTCGTCCCGTCCGTCTGCTGGGCCGTGTAGGTGAGGCTGTCGCCACTGTCGGTGTCACTGAAGGTGCCCGTCGGCAGGGTGAAGCTGAACGCCGTATCTACCGTCGCCGTCTGATCGGGAATCTCGGTGGCCACTGTCGGCGCCGAGTTGGCCGCCGTCGCCTGGCTCAGCGTCGCGGCTGTACTGGCCTCGTAATTGGCCGTGTTGCCCGTGGCCACCACGCTCACCGTGTAGGTCGTTCCCGCAGTCAATCCGGTGAACACTGCCTCCGGGCCGCTACTCGGTGTGCTCACCGTGCCGGTTACCGCTGTCCCACCGCTCGGCGTGGCCGTCGCCGTATAGCCCGTCGCATTCGTCACCGCATCCCAAGTCACTGTGAAGCCAGTCTTGCTCCGCGTGTTCGTTTTCAGCGCCAGGTTGGCCGGTGTCGCCAGCGTGGCCTTGTTCACCGTCAACATGAAGGTGTCGGTCGGACTAGCCGTGCCGTCACTCACCGTCACAGTAATGGTGGCCGTACCGACGGCGACCGGTGTCAGCGTTATCTTGCTGTCGGTGACGAGAGTGGTATCGGCGGTCGGGGTCACCGTGGCCACGCCCGTGTCGTCCGATGCCGCCTTGAAGACCAGAGTGTCGCCCGCATCCGCATCCGTGGCATCCACATCCACCTCGAGCGTCGCACCGAAGGTGACGCTCTTGTCGGTGATGTCGGTAATGACCGGACTGCTGTTGACGGCTGTCCCCGCCGCGGCCACCGCCGGGAAGGCGATGTCCTCTGTCGCCGTCTGCAATGTGCTCCCCGTGCCTGCCGTGGCGGTCACCGTCACCGTCACGCCACTCGCGTTCACCGTGGTCGGCGTACCCGAGATAACTCCCGTGGCCGCATCAATCCTGAGCCCCGGCGGCAGCGTACCCGTGGTGACTGCGTAACTGACCGTGTTGTCAAAGCCGCTCACTGTCGGGGTCAGCGAGGTAATGACCGTATTCACCACCAGACTGCTCGGGGCCGCTGGATAGCTCAGGGTCGGGAGGGTTGGCGCTTCATCATCGTCCACCGTCACCGCCACACTACCCGTCAGCGAGTCGTAGCCTCCGCCGGATGCCGCGTGGTTCAGGGTTGCTGTGTCATCCACCATATCGGTGTCCTCGGCCGCCCTCACCGCCACCGTCTGCACGATGTTCCAGTTCGACCTCGTGAACCTCAGCGAGGCCGGACCTACCGTCACATCCGCCGAACCGGCCACTGTCACCGCAACATCCACATTCCCCGTCGGCTCTGTCGCCAGCCTCACCGTATAGGTATCGCTCGCCCCCTCGTCCACCGTCAGCGATGTCTCCGACAACACCAGCGCCGCGACCGTCGCCGCCGCTTCCACCGCCGGCAAGGCAATATCCGCCGTCGCCGTCTGCAATGTGCTCCCCGTGCCCGCCGTGGCAGTCACCGTCACCGTCACACCGCTCGCGTTCGCCGTGGTCGGCGTACCCGAGATAACCCCCGTGCTCGCATCAATCGCAAGCCCCGGCGGCAGCGTACCCGCGGTCACCGCGTAACTGATCGGGTTGCTGAAGCCAACCCGCGTCGGAAGAACCCGCGCTGGTATCTTCACTTGCAGGCTGTCCGGCACCTCGTAGCTCAAGCCCGGATCGATGATCCTGATCGCTGGCGAGGACAGCAGCGTCTTGGCACCATCGCTGCTGCGAATCTCCACCCGAAAGGCACGCTCTCCATCCGCCCGGCCATTGACCGGCGCATGAACCGTCAGCGACAGCCCATCACTGCCCGCACCGTCCGCAGTGCGCGACAGCGTACAGGCATCACCGCTCCCCTTGGTGAAGCTCGCACCCTCGATGTAGATATCCGCCCCGGCACCCCGGCATTCAGCGTCCGAACCGGGAAAGTCGAGATTCGTGCCCGCCGTACCCGAAGCCGGCACCACGTAGATGCTGTGTGTCCGGTCGTAGCGCACCAGACACGCCAGAGTACCGCCCTCCGGTATCTCCAGCAGACGGTCGCTCTGCTCGTCGCCGCATCTGATGCGCCCCTCGCCCTCAGCTATATCCGGGTCCGGTGCGGACACATCGAAGGTATCCGACGCACTGCCACCCTGGCCGTCGCTGGCCGTCACTATCACATCAACCACGCCCGGACCGGTGGCACCGAGGGTGACGATCGCACCGCTCAGGCTCACCGTGATCGACTCTGGTGCCGAACCCAACCCCGACTTGAGATCTTGCAGGACCAGTTGCAAAACTATGGTCTCGGCAACGCGCCCTTGACGTGTCAACTCCGCAATCTGGGCCTCCAGATTCGCTATCTGATCCGCGGTATCGTCCAACAGCTTGGCCGTATAGCTCAGGTTGTCGCCATCCATATCCCTGAACACCCGCGACAAGTCCAGCGTCTGCGATGTGTAGCTCGTGCCGCTGCGTACCAGATTCACATCATCGACCTCGGCGACCAACCGCGGTGGCTGGTTCTCCGTGGTCACCATGATGGTCGCAACAGGACTCATCGCCCCGAACTGATCGGTCACCTTCACCGTGACAGTCGCGCTACCACGGCTCTGCCCGTACAGGTTCAGATATTGACCACGCGGCGATTGCCCGACGGTGACGACGCGCGCATCGCTGGTCGTGCCGGTGGCGGTGAACACCGGCTCGTTATCCTCATCGTTGAACAACTCGTAGAGGTCAATCTGCACCACCTCGTAGATGCCTGCGCGCGGATGCGGTATGCCACCCTCCGTGAGCGCCGGAATTACCGGCACGGTCAGGGGTGTGATGCTATCCAGATGCGTCTGTACCAGCGTCGGCGCGCGGTTGGCCACCGGTGTCACCGACACCGACGAGGATGCCGCGCTCGCGCCAACAAAGTTCACGGCGCGCAGGAACACATCCTGCGCCGCGCCGTTGCTCAGCCCGGAAGCAATGCCGGTGACGCTCGCGGCGCTGCTGCCCGCGATGTCGCTCCAGGTGCCGCTGGTGCCGACGCGGAACTGGTACTTGATGATGCTGGGGTCATCGGGGTCGGCCCACTTGATGCTCGCAGATTCATTCAGCGGTACTGCTGTGAGGCCGGTCGGGGCTGCGGGCACCGCGCTCGTGACCGAAGCGGACACGCCATTGCCGTTGGCGTTCACGGCGCGCAACTGAACAGTTTGCGGCGAACCGCCGGTCAGCCCGTCAAAGACATCGAAGCCGGTGGTGGTCGCGCTGCTGCCGGGCAGGTTGGTCCACACACCGCTCGTGCCGACGCGATACTGGTAGCCGGTGATGCTGGAATCGCCCGGGTTGCTCCAGCTCAAGGTCGCCATCTGCGGGCGCAGCGCCAGCATCAGGTTTTCCGGCGCGTCAGGTGTGATTGGCAGGACATCGAGCGCCAGGTTCGTGGCGATTTCGGCCCCTCTGGTGCCAACATTGCTGTCGGGAGCGAACCAAACCGTAAAGCTTGCCGGCGGAATGAAGCCGCTCAGCATCTCCATATCCAGAGTGGCGGAGCCGGTGGGGTTCTGGGACGGCCAGGCGCTTCTTGGTTGGAACCTGCAGTCTTGGACTGTACAGCCCATGCTGTAGCGCAAAACGACTCCGCCCACGGTCAAGGTTGCGTCCGGGAAATTATCGGGATTGCTTGCATAGATATTTTCGGATGCAAGGAAGATAAGTAAGTAATTACGTCTTCTACCGCCCAAGTAAGCCGTGGTAGTCGAGTCGATCTGCAGGTTACGCATCGTCAGCAGCCTCGTGACCGGATTGTATTCCGCCGTCGGCGACGGACCGCTGGCCGACGGCGTAGCTTCCGTCGTATCCGACCAGGCACCGTCGCCATTCTCGTTCACCGCGCGCACCTGCACCTGATACGCGGTGCCGTCTGTGAGGCCGGTGATAACCCTCGTGGTGGCGGTACTATCAGCGGTGGAGGAAGCTTCTTCCGTCCAGGCGGGGTCCCCGGAGGTCGGCTTCACGCGGTAGCGCACATCGTAGTCATCGATGGGCTGGCCGCCGTCGTCCGTCGGTGCCACCCAATTCACCGTCAACTGGCCGCTCGCCGAGGCCGTCAGGCGTGGCGCGCGCGGCTTGGAGGGTACGCCGTCGTCATCCACGATGGTGACCTCGATCAGGAAATTTTCATCGGCGGAATTGGTCACAATGCCGTCGGGACGCTGGAGTGCAATGTAGAAGATCTCGTCACTCTCGACATCCGTATCGCCCTTGATCTCCAGCGTGTACTCGACCCGTGTCGCACCTGGCGTGATGGCCAAGTCGCTGGCTGTAACATCAGTGAACTCAAAGTCCGTATTGGCGGTGGCAGTACCGGTGATTCCATCCGGGATACGGAAGCTACCGACCTGGCTATCCTTCCAGCTGACTACATCGGATTGCGTGAAGGTGAAGGTGATGTCGGTTTCACCGCTGTCGCCCTCGGCCACGCTCAGCTTCCCTTCCGGGGCGGTGCGGGGCACCCCCGGTGAACCGGTGCTTGCCAGACCAGCCGCCATGACCGATACGGGCGGCACCGGGTCGCCGTTGACGATACCGAAGAGTAATCGCCCCTGAACGGCAGCAATGGTGGCAGCGGACGGATTGCTCAGCACGACACCGAAGAGCTCCTGAGCCTGCTCGAATAGCGTTTCGTCAATAATCTGCACCGAAACGGTCTTGCTGGTCTCGCCCGGCGCAAAGATGAGCGTACCCGAGGCGGCGGTGTAATCCTCGCCTGCGGTAGCGGGAGACGCATCAGGAACACCCGTGAATACCTGATCGTTGGCGGGAATGTCCTCGGTGGCGTACTCCACCGTCACCCTGTCGGTGCTGGCGGCAGACAGGGTGACCGTGAATTCAACCGTGCCCACATCTTCGTCAACGGAGATAAACGCCGTTGCGTCGGCGACGCCGGTCTTCGCCACCACCGCGATGCTCAAGGTCGGGAGGGGCACCGGTGCGCTCACCACAATATCGAACGTATCGCTCGCCGAATCCGTGCCATCGCTCGCCGTCACCTTCACCATCACTGTGCCGACCTCGCCGGCATCTGCGGCAATGGCAAACTTGCGCTCGGTGGCGGTGAAGACCAGCCAGCTGGGGAGTGCGCTGTCCGTCGTCCCGTCCGTCTGCATGGCCGTGTAGGTGAGGCTGTCGTCGTCATCGTCACTGAAGGTAGTGGTCGGGAAGATGTACTCGAACGCCGTATCCACCGTCGCCGCCTGATCGGGAATCGCGTTGGCCACTGTCGGTGCCGAGTTCGCCGCCGTGGTCACCTCGAACCCGTCCGAGGCATCGCTGTTCGCATAGTTGCCACTGCCGGTGGCCGTTACCGTCACCGTGTAGGCAATGTTCTCCGCCAGACCGGTGAACACCGCTTCGGGCGTGGTTCCGCTTGTATCCACCGTGCCGGTCACCGCCGTCCCGGTATTGTCGGAACGCATGGCGCTCGCCTCGTAGCCCGTCGCATTCGCCACTGCCGTCCAGGTCACCGTGAAGCCGGTGCGCGTCTTGCTGTCCTCCTTCAGCGCCAGACCCGTCGGCTTGCCCAGCTTGGCCGCATCCACCGTCAACTCGAAGGTGTCGGTCGGACTAGCCGTGCCGTCACTCACCGTCACAGTAATGGTGGCCGTGCCGACGGCGACCGGTGTCAGTGTTATCTTGCTGTCGGTGACGAGATTGGTATCGGCGGTCGGGGTCACCGTGGCCACGCCCGTGTCGTCCGATGCCGCCTTGAAGACCAGAGTGTCGCCCGCATCCGCGTCCGTGGCATCCACATCCACCTCGAGCGTCGCACCGAAGGTGACGCTCTTGTCGGTGATGTCGGTAATGACCGGACTGCTGTTGGGGAGGGTCGGCGCTTCATCATCGTCCACCGTCACCGCCACACTACCCGTCAGCGAGTCGTAGCCTCCGCCGGATGCCGCGTGGTTCAGGGTTGCTGTGTCGTCCACCATGTCGGTGTCCTCGGCCGCCCTCACCGCCACCGTCTGCACGATGTTCCAGTTCGACCTCGTGAACCTCAGCGAGGCCGGACCTACCGTCACATCCGCCGAACCGGCCACTGTCACCGCAACATCCACATTCCCCGTCGGCTCTGTCGCCAGCCTCACCGTATAGGTATCGCTCGCCCCCTCGTCCACCGTCAGCGATGTCTCCGACAACACCAGCGCCGCGACCGTCGCCGCCGCTTCCACCGCCGGCAAGGCAATATCCGCCGTCGCCGTCTGCAATGTGCTCCCCGTGCCCGCCGTGGCAGTCACCGTCACCGTCACACCGCTCGCGTTCGCCGTGGTCGGCGTACCCGAGATAACACCCGTGCTCGCATCAATCCTGAGACCCGGCGGCAGCGTACCCGTGGTCACCGCGTAACTGATCGGGTTGCTGAAGCCAACCCGCGTCGGAAGAACCCGCGCCGGTATCTTCACTTGCAGGCTGTCCGGCACCTCGTAGCTCAAGCCCGGATCTATGATCATGATCGCTGGCGAGGACAGCAGCGTCGTGGCACCATCGCTGCTGCGAATCTCCACCCGAAAGGCGCGCTCTCCATCCGCCCGGCCATTGACCGGCGCATGAACCGTCAGCGACAGCCCATCACTGCCCGCACCGTCCGCAGTGCGCGACAGCGTACAGGCATCACCGCTCCCCTTGCTGAAGCTCGCACCCTCGATGTAGATATCCGCCCCGGCACCCCGGCATTCAGCGTCCGAACCGGGAAAGTCGAGATTCGTGCCCGCCGTCCCCGAAGCCGGCACCACGTAGATGCTGTGTGTCCGGTCGTAGCGCACCAGACACGCCAGAGTACCGCCCTCCGGTATCTCCAGCAGACGGTCGCTCTGCTCGTCGCCGCATCTGATGCGCCCCTCGCCCTCAGCTATATCCGGGTCCGGTGCGGACACGTCGAAGGTATCCGACGCACTGCCACCCTGGCCGTCGCTGGCCGTCACTATCACATCAACCACGCCCGGACCGGTGGCACCGAGGGTGACGATCGCACCGCTCAGGCTCACCGTGATCGACTCTGGTGCCGAACCCAACCCCGACTTGAGATCTTGCAGGACCAGTTGCAAAACTATGGTCTCGGCAACGCGCCCTTGACGTGTCAACTCCGCAATCTGGGCCTCCAGATTCGCTATCTGATCCGCGGTATCGTCCAACAGCTTGGCCGTATAGCTCAGGTTGTCGCCATCCATATCCCTGAACACCCGCGACAAGTCCAGCGTCTGCGATGTGTAGCTCGTGCCGCTGCGTACCAGATTCACATCATCGACCTCGGCGACCAACCGCGGTGGCTGGTTCTCCGTGGTCACCATGATGGTCGCAACAGGACTCATCGCCCCGAACTGATCGGTCACCTTCACCGTGACAGTCGCGCTACCACGGCTCTGCCCGTACAGGTTCAGATATTGACCACGCGGCGATTGCCCGACGGTGACGACGCGCGCATCGCTGGTCGTGCCGGTGGCGGTGAACACCGGCTCGTTATCCTCATCGTTGAACAACTCGTAGAGGTCAATCTGCACCACCTCGTAGATGCCTGCGCGCGGATGCGGTATGCCACCCTCCGTGAGCGCCGGAATTACCGGCACGGTCAGGGGTGTGATGCTATCCAGATGCGTCTGCACCAGCGTCGGCGCGCGGTTGAGCACCGGTGTCACCGACACCGACGAGGATGCCGTGCTCGCGCCAGCGAGGTTCACGGCGCGCAGGAACACATCCTGCGCCGAGCCGTTAGTCAGCCCGGAAGCAATGCCGGTGACACTCGCGGCGCTGCTGCCCGCGATGTCGGTCCAGGTGCCGCTGGTGCCAACGCGGAACTGGTACTTGATGATGCTGGGGTCATCGGGGTCGGCCCACCCGAGGCGCGCAGATGCACTCAGCGCCACCGCCGTCAGGCCGGTCGGGGCCGCAGGCACCGCGCTCGTAACCGAAGCGGACGCACCATTGCCGTTGGCGTTCACGGCGCGCAACTGAACAGTTTGCGGCGAACCGCCGGTCAGCCCGTCAAAGACATCGAAGCTGGTGGTGGTCGCGCTGCTGCCGGGCAGGTTGGTCCACACACCGCTCGTGCCAACGCGGTACTGGTAGCCGGTGATGCTGGAATCTCTCGGGTTGCTCCAGCTCAAGGTCGCCATCTGCGGGCGCAGCGCCAGCGTCAGGTTTTCCGGCGCGTCGGGCGCGGTTTGCACGAGCGTGATCGGGATACCGCCTCCGATGTTAAGGTCGGCTCTTACAAAGGGTGTAGTTGTCGTCTTGACCTGTATTCGGGAGATTGATGAAGCCGCGGTGATGCTGGCACTTGGTATTTTCGTGCTGATGGTGGCGCTACCTTCAGCCACCTCCTGAGTGTCGCCTGAGCTCCAGTCGCGATTGCTCTCCTCTGGCCGCCCCCCGCTAGGCCAATAGCGCTTGCTGACGCTGCCCACCATCAGGGTCAGGGGGCCTGCCCTCTCGCTTCCAAAGGAGCCATTGCTTACATGGATAAAGATGTTGTGAAACCGGGCATCGTTCCTGTTGATGATATTCTTGATGAACACGCTGACGGAGGCATTGCGAATGACCAGTGCTCCGCTGCCCGAATTGTATTCCGCCGTCGGCGATGTGCTCGGACTGGCCACCGGCGTAGCTTCCGTCGTATCCGACCAGTCCCCGTCGTCATTCTCGTTCTCCGCGCGCACCTGCACCTGATACGCGGTGCCGTTGGTGAGGCCGGTGATGACCCTCGTGGTGGCGGTACTGTCAGCGGTGGATGAGGCTTCTTCCGTCCAAGCGGGGTCCCCGGAGGTCGGCTTCACACGGTAGCGCACATCGTAGTCATCGATGGGCTGGCCGCCGTCGTCCGTCGGTGCCACCCAATTCACCGTCAACTGGCCGCTCGCCGAGGCCGTCAGGCGTGGCGCGCGCGGCTTGGAGGGTACGCCGTCGTCATCCACGATGGTAATCTCGATCAGAAAAGTTCCTTCGCCGGAATTGGTCACAATGCCGTTGCCACGATCGAGTAAAACATACAAGGTCTCGTCACCCTCGACATCCGTGTCGCCCTTGATCTTCAGCGTGTACTCGGCCTGCGTCGTGCCTGCCGCGAAGTTCAGGGTTTCGGCTGTGACCTCAAAGTCTGTATTGGCGGTGGCAGTACCGGTGATGCCAGCCGGGGTACGGAAGCTACCGACCTGGACGCTTTGCCAACTGATCACTCTGGATTGCGTGACGGTGAAGGTGATGTCGGTCTCACCGCTGTCGCCCTCGGCTACGCTCAGCTTCCCTTCCGGAGTACTCGCTGCCGCCCCCGGCGAGCCGGTGCTGGCCAGACCCGCCGCCATGACCGATACAGGCGGCACCGGATCAGCCTCGACGAGACCAATAAGCAATTGCCCCTGACCGGCAGCAATGGTGGCACCGGACGGATTGCTCAACTTGACGCGGAATACATTGGAGATCTCCTCATACATACCGTCGTTAATGATCTGCACCGAGAAGGTCTTGCTGGTCTCGCCCGGCGCAAAGATGAGCGCACCCGTGACGGCGGTGTAATCCTCGCCGACGATAGCCCTATATACATCACTCGGATCGAGTGCCGGATCACCGGCGGCGATATCCTCGGTGGCGTACTCCACCGTCACCCTGTCGGTGCTGGCGACGGACAGGGTGACCGCGAATTCAACCGTACCTATGTCTTCATTTGCGTCGGCGAACTTTCCTTGAATAGAGATATCCGGAGTCTTCACCACCGCGATACTCAAGGTCGGGAGAGGCACCGGTGCGCTCACCACAATATCGAAGGTGTCGCTCGCCGAATCCGTGCCATCACTCGCCGTCACCTTCACCATCAGCGTTCCGGTGTCCGTGGATGTCGGCGTACCCGAGAAGACACCCGTGCCCGCGGTGAAGCTCAGCCAGGTGGGGAGCGCACTGTCCGTCGTCCCGTCTGTCGTACCGTCCGTTTGCTGGGCCGTATAGGTGAGGCTGTCACCACTGTCCGCATCACTGAAGGTGCCTGTCGGCAGGGTGAAGCTGAACGCCGTACCTGTTGTCGCCGTCTGATCGGGAATCGCGTTGGCCACTGTCGGTGCCGAATTGGCCGCCGTCGCCTGACTCAGCGTCGCGGCTGTACTGGCCTCGTAATTGGCTGTGTTGCCCGTGGCCACCACGCTCACCGTGTAGGTCGTTCCCGCCGTCAAACCAGTGAACGCCGCCTCCGGGCCGCTACTCGGCACACTCACCGTGCCGGTCACCGCTGTCCCACCGCTCGGCGTGGCCGTTGCCGTGTAGCCCGTCGCATTCGTCACCGCATCCCAGGTCACCGTGAAGCCGGTCTTGCTCCGCGTGTTCGCTTTCAGCGCCAGGTTGCTCGGTGTCGCCAGCGTGGCCTTGTTCACCGTCAACATGAAGGTCAGGGCGCTGCTGTCGCTGTTGGCGGTGTTACTGTCGCCGTCGGATGCCCGCCAGGTGTAGGTGGCCTGCGCTGCTGCCGCCGTCGGCGTACCAGTCACCTCGCGCGTGGACTCATTCAGGCTCAGCCCCGTCGGCAGGGCGGGGGTCAGCGCGTAGCTGATGGTGCCATTGCCACCGGTCGCCTCCGGCAGGGTGAAGGCGGTTATCTCGGCATCCACCGTGAAGGTCTTGTCCGCGATGGTCGTGCCACCCGCGAAGGCGGGGGCGGTATCCGTCGCCGACACCACAATATCGAACGTATCGCTCACCGAAGCCGTGCCATCACTCGCCGTCACCTTCACCGACAGTGTTCCGGTGTCCGTGGATGTCGGCGTACCCGAGAAGACACCCGTGCCCGCGGTGAAGGTCAGCCAGGTGGGGAGCGCGGTGTCCGTCGTCCCGTCCGTCTGCATGGCCATGTAGGTGAGGCTGTCACCACTGTCCGCGTCACTGAAGGTGCCCGTCGGCAGGGTGAAGCTGAACGCTGTACCCACAGTCGCCGCCTGATCGGGAATCTCGGTGGCCACTGTCGGCGCAGAGTTGGCCGTCGAGGTCACCGTCACCGTGAAGGAGGTTGACGCGGTGTAATCACCATCATCGTCCCGTACCGCCACCGTAATGGTGGTTGACCCCACTGCCACCGGGGTGATTTGGAGGCCCTCGTCATCTTGTTCATGCCAGCCCGTTGGGGACACAGTTGCAACCGTCTTGTCACTCGAAGTAAACCTGTATTCCAGATCGCTGAACACCGAGTGGCTGATTGTCACAGGCACCGCGAGTGCCGAACTGCCGAGCACTATGCTCTTGTCGCTGATGCCAGTGATCTCGATGGGGTTTCGTACCCGTATTTCGAATTCATCGCTCACCGACTCGGCTGAGGTATCAGTGGCGGTCACCCTCACGACGACTGTATCTACATCGGTCGAGCCCGGCGTACCGGAGAAAGTGCGCGTACTGGCATTGAAGCTGAGCCATGTAGGCAGGGCCTGAATGACGGAACTACTAATATGCCTGGAGGCCGTATAGGTGAGCATGGTGCCATCGGCATCGCTGAAGGTATTGGTCGGGAAGGTGTAGCTGAAAGATCTTCCCACCGTTGCCGTCCGATCGGGTATGGCGTTGGCGACCGTCGGGGCCGTGTTGACTAAGGGCGTGGCCCGTCCAGTGATTCTCGCGCCTGATTCTATTCCGCTATCAGCCAGATTGCGCGTAGCCACCCGCACCAGATATTCGAAGCCATTGGTCAGACCGGTAATGGCGAAGATGTTGTCGCCAACTTTATTGAGGGGCGAGAGATTGGTTTCGGCGGGCGCGGGACTCACCTTGCGCCACTGTACGCTGTAGCCGTTCGGGGCCACGGTCGCCGCCGTCCAGAACACTTCAATCGAACTGTCCTTGGGTGTCAGTTGCAGGTTCGAGGGACTGGTGGGCGGTGAGCTCGGCGTACCCTCGACGACATCGGACTCACTCGGCTGGGATACCAGCTGGGAATCCACCTGCTTGGCATGGGCGGTTACGCGCACTTCGTATGTCTGGCCGTTGGTCAGGCCAGTGATTGCTTGCGGGGAGGTGGCCGGATCGATTGCGGTCACGCCAGAGTCACTTGGATCCCAACTGGTTTCGCCCTTTTGCCTCCACAGCAGTCCATAGCTTGCCGCAAAGGTCACCCCGTCCCAGCTCGCCGTCAACTCGCTATTGCCCAGCGACAGACTCACGACCGGTTTGGCCAGCGTGGCGGGCGGTACCTGCAGCCTGATGTCGCTGACGGTATTGGAAATTCCCCTACTCCTACCGCTGCCCGGGGCAGGATTGGCATATACGATCACATCGTAGTTCTCGGCGTTGTCTCTGGTCAAGCCGGTGATTACATACGGGGAAGTGGCCGGCTTGACTTGGGTCACATGTGCATTGGATGTAACCCAAGTGTTGCCCGCAAAGCGCCCTCTATACCGCAGATCATATTCGTTCGCACCGGCAACATCGCTCCAGGTCGCCGTCAACTCGCCACTGGCAGTTTGCTCCACCCTCAAGACCGGAGCATCCAGACTCTGAGTCTGAGCAGAAGCACTCGTCGGCAGCAGGCCCATACACAGGACGGGCAGTGCCACGAACGACAGCAGCGCGAGGAGGCGAGCGCGTGGGGTGCGCCGGAGGCGGGTCAGGGCAATGAAGGTGTCTTTGGTTGCGGGGGCAGCGCGCGTCACTTCTTGTTGACTTGTCTTGGGGGCCGAGAAGTGCGTCATGCTACGCACCTGCTGCTGTACATCCTGCTGCCGCGCATATTGTTGAGGGGGGGGGGGGGGGGGGGGGGGGGGATCTCTTCAGCAACACCCTGTGCGACAACCTCAGTAATACATTGGGCAATACCTTCAACAACACCTTGAGCGACATACGCGCCTCCCGATTCAACAAGCCAAGGTCGCCATCTTACCCCGATTCAGCGCGGGATTCATGTCTGCGAAGATGTTTCCTCCTGCATGCCCGCCTGCCCCGCCTCATCAAGGCACTGCATACGCTCGACGAGCAACTGCGCCGTTTCCGAATCATTCCGCCTGAACACCTGGAGCTTGTAGCCAAGATGGACGCGTTTTGCCGCAACAGGCTCAGACTGCTGAAACGCGATGGCATCTATCAGGGTTTCACCCTGCGCCAGCAACATGCGCAAATGCGCATTGCCCACGATTCGCTGCGAGCGAATATCGAACACGCCTTCAAATGTCGGCTGTTCGAAGCCCTGACCCCAGGGACCAGCGTTTTCAAGATCGCGTGCAAACGCCAGGGACAGTTCATCTTCACCAAGATGCCCGTCGGTCAGATAGACATTCGATGGTGCCGAGGTCTTCATTTCACGCTGCAAGATTTCGTGTACGAGCGCCGCAAACTCGGAGAACTCGGAGCGCCGCAGTGCCATGCCAGCCGCCATGGCGTGTCCTCCGTAACGCACCAGAAGGCCCGGTCGCTGCGCCTGTACGCTATCGAGCAAGTCAAGCAGGTGGATGCCGACAACACTGCGCGCCGAACCGCGCAGGTACTCGGGTTCCGTGTGCCCCGCATCCGCGAACACCATCACCGGGCGTACGAGCTCACGTGCCAGACGCGATGCCACCAGGCCCACCACGCCTTGCGCAAAGCTCTCGTCATACAGGCAGATGACAGTCGGCAGGTTTTCGCCCTGCAAGCTGCGGCGCGCATCGTTCAGCATACGCTGCGCCTGCACTTCCATCGAGGATTGCATCTCCCGGCGGCGCTGATTGAGCGTATCGAGCTGCTCGGCCATGCGCCGCGCTTCCTTGAGTGTCGGACTGAGCAGACACTGAATGCCAAGCGACATGTCGTCCAATCGACCGGCCGCATTGATTCTGGGTGCCAGCCCAAAGCCGATATCCTCGGCAGACACCCTGGCACGACGACGTCGCGATACCTCGAGCAGAGCCTGTACGCCCGGGCGCGGTGCCGTGCTTGCCCGTCGCAGCCCCTCTCTCACCAGAATACGGTTGGTCTGATCGAGCGGCACCAAATCGGATATGGTGCCGATGGCCACCAGATCCAGAAGTTCCGCCATGTTCGGCCTGCTGCGCTGTGGAGAAAACCAGTCGCGACGAGACAACTCCGCGCGCACGGCGCTCATCACATAGAACAGTACGCCCACACCGGCGAGACATTTGCTCTCGAACTCGCATCCCGGCTGATTGGGATTGACCACGGCATTGGCATCCGGCAATTCGCCGCCGACGAGATGATGATCGGTAATCACCACCTGCATACCGAGCGTACGTGCCAGCTTGATGCCTTCATGGCTGGACACGCCATGATCCACCGTGATCAGCATATCCGGTGCCTGTTTGGCCGCTGCCGTGACCAGCTGCGTGGACAGGCCGTGCCCGAAATCAAACCGGTTGGGCACCATGAACCCGACCTCACGCGCCCCGAAGGATTTCAGTGCCAGTACACCGAGGGCAGTACCGGACGCGCCATCGGCATCAAAATCACCCACGACGATAATGCGCTGATGCGCCATGATGGCATCGCTCACCAGTGTCGCCGCGCGGTCAATGTGCCTGAGCTTGTCCGGGGTGGGCAGACTGGCGAGCTTCAAGTCGAGTTCTGCCGGATGCTCGACACCGCGCGCGGCGAAGATTCTCGCCAGCACCGGATGCAGCGAGCGGGCGAGCAGCGGGCGTGAAGAACCAGTCGGTCGCGTACGGAACTCGCTTGACATGCTGCGGTGGGGCATGGTCCGCCACTTATGCGTAGATGGGAATGAGCGACAGGGGAGCACGAATTGCCGACCGGGATGCGATGAGACGCAGCGCGCCCCGCATCCTGGCTTCGTCAACCGCATGCGTCACCAGCACAATCGAGGCACCGTCAGCACTCTCCCGTTGTCCCGCTTCAGGTTGCAGTATGGCATCGATGCCTATGCCTTCACTGGCAAGCACATCCGTGAGCTGCGCCAGCACACCCGTCTTGTCGTCCACTTCGGCGCGCAGATAAAAACTCGCAGTCGATTCGCTCATCAGGTCTGCGCGGGCAGGCCGGGCAGCCCCCGGCAGAGGCGCAACAGCGCGGCCGCTGGCAATATCCAGGATGTCGGCGAGCACGGCGTTGGCGGTCGGCGCACCGCCGGCACCGGGGCCGATCAGGAGGCTCTTGCCGAGCGATTGGCTGGTCACTTCCAGCGCATTGGTAACGCCATCCACGCGCGACAGCAGGTTGGATTCATGCACCAGTGCCGGATACACGCGCACCTCCAGACCGGTGGTGTGCATCTCGGCCAGACCGAGATGCTTGATCGAATAACCGAGACGCGCGGCAAAGTGCAAGTCATCGGAAGAAATATGCTCCATGCCCTCGGCACGTACACAGCCGACATCAAAGGGCTGCCCCCAGACAATCGCGGCGATAATCGCCATCTTGTGCGCGGCATCCGTGCCCTGTACGTCATAGTCCGGCTGGGCTTCGGCATATCCCAGAGCCTGCGCCTCGGCAAGCGCCGCAGCGAAGCTCGCGCCCTTCTCGCCCATGCGCGACAGGATGAAGTTGGTGGTGCCGTTGACCATGCCGACGATGCGCTGTATCCGGTCGCCGGCAAAGCTTTCACGCAGCGCCTTGATGACGGGAATGCCACCGCCGACCGAAGCCTCGAACCCGATCGGCACACCCGCCTGTGCGGCGTACGCGAGCAGCGCATCTCCATGCCTGGCAAGCACTTCCTTGTTGGCTGTGACCACCGGTTTACCGAGTTCCAGGGCGCGCTCGATAAGTGACTTCGCCGGTTCGACTCCACCGATCAATTCCACGAGCACATCCACGCGCGGGTCTTCCACCAATGCAAACAGGTCCGTGTCGAAACGCACCGAGTCCGGTGTCAGTTCAGGCTTTGGTGTACGGCTGGCGATGCGGCAGAGATTCAGTGCTCTGCCGGCGCTGCGGGCGAGCCGGGTGGTTTCGCCGGAAAGCAGGCGTACAAGCTCGGTGCCCACCGTACCCAGGCCACACACGCCAATGTTGAGGGGAGGCGCGGGGGAACGGCGGGAATCGCCGCGCGCCGGATGCGCGGCCTGCGAAGTGCCCTGCAGAGTGTTTGCGTTACTATTCACATTGACATTGTGGCAGTTTCAACAACGATATGACAATTCCCTACCTGAGCGACTCTGCTTTGCGACAAACGCTTGCGAATGCGCATATCCCGAGTCTGATGAACGCGCTGGTACACCTGACAGGAGATATGCGCCTCCTGCGAGGCGACATTCACCCGCAGAGCGGGTTCCTGAGCGGCGAACACTGCGGCATATCGGAGGCCCATCAGGAAGAGATGCGCGCACTCGCCTTCAAGACGATTCGAGACTATCAGCGTACCTGTCAGGACAACCCGCAGCATTCGCTGGCCACACTCAGCCATGAACAGGTCCAGGAGATGACCGAGTTCATTGTTGGCAAGACGCTTGCAGGCGATTACCGGGACATGCTTGGAAGAGAACTCGCTATCGAGGATACAGACACCTTCGCGCACGACAGTTTCGCCGGAATCCCGCCACAGGCACGGCAAGACTGTCGCGTCATCATCATCGGGGCGGGCATGTCCGGATTGCTGGCCGGGAAGCGCCTCAAGGAAGAAGGGATCGATTTCCTGATCATCGACAAGAATGCGGATGTGGGTGGCACCTGGCTGGAAAACACCTATC
The DNA here is from genome assembly GCA_965199815.1 of Pseudomonadales bacterium. GTDB lineage: Bacteria > Pseudomonadota > Gammaproteobacteria > Pseudomonadales > Azotimanducaceae > Azotimanducus. The sequence continues at coordinate 18,008 of CBDATE010000021.1, read as the reverse complement.
CGGGGTGCCGTGTCGATAGCGCCAATCACATGTACAGCTACTCCTTCGAGCCTCATGACTGGCCGCAGCATTTTTCCGATCAGAAGGTGCTGCTCGGATATTTTCAGCAGGTCGCCGACAAGTATCAGTTGCGCGAGCATCTGCGCCTGGGCGTCGAGGCAAGCGAAGCCATGTTCGATGAGACCCGTGGCGAGTGGCGTGTGCGGGGAAGACACAGTGACGGGAGTTCCTTCGAAGCCCGCGGCAAGGTGCTGATCATGGCGACAGGCCAGCTCAATCGGCCCAGGTTCCCGGACATCCCGGATCGTCACTGTTACGAAGGCATCTCCTTCCACTCGGCCAGGTGGGAACATCATCACGACCTGACAGGCAAGCGCATCGGCGTGATAGGCACAGGTGCGAGTGCGCTGCAATTCGTGCCGGAAATTGCCGAGGCATGCGAGCAGGTGACTGTCTTTCAGCGCAGCCCGCCCTGGGTGATGCACACGCCCGAGTACCACGACTTCATTACCGAAGAGAAGCACTGGCTCCTGAACCACCTGCCCTTCTATGGCAAATGGTTCCGGTTCTGGGTGTTCCATGTGGCCGGAGAAGGCTTGCTGGACTCCGTGAAACGGGACCCCGAGTGGAGCAACCCGCGCAGCGTGAGTCAGGAAAATCATGCCATGAGCAAACTGATGGAGAAGCACATTCGCAATCAGCTCGCAGGGCGACCGGATCTCGTTGCGGCATCAATTCCGCACTATCCGTTCGGTGCCAAGCGCGGACTGCGCGACAACGGAGCCTGGTTCAGGACACTCAAGCGCGCGAATGTCGAGCTCGTTACCGCCCCCATCGAGAGGATTCACCCAGGGGGTGTGCGCTGCCAGGACGGGCGCTCATTCGACTGTGATGTGCTCGTCTATGGCACGGGATTCAGGGCCAGCGAGTTCTTCTTCCCCATCAGGATTCGCGGCACAGGCGGCAAATCACTGGAGACGCACTGGCAGGGCGACCCGCGTGCCTACCTGGGCATCACGGTGCCGGACTTTCCCAACCTCTTCGTCCTCTACGGTCCGAACACGAATATCGTTATCAACGCCAGCATCACCTTCTTTTCGGAATGCGAGGTGCGCTATGTGATGGGCTGCATTCGTCTGTTGCTGGCGCGCAAGGCATCATCCATGAACTGCAAGCAGGCCGTTCATGATGCCTACAACGCGCACATCGATCAGGGTAACGAGCAGATGGCCTGGTCAACGCCGGGGGTCTCGACCTGGTACAAGAACGCCGCCGGGCGCGTGACGCAGAACTGGCCCTTCTCCATGCTCGAGTTCTGGAATCAGACCAAATCGCCGAAGCCGGAGGATTATGTCTTCAGTTGAGGGGGTGTTCAGTCGAGGAGGCTGGAATCTTGTCGAGTCGCGCACGTATTGCGCGCAGTTCGCTCAGGATCTGTTGCTGTTCCCGATGCAGGGCATCGCGTTCCTCGCTGGCTTCGGTTTCGTGTTCGCTCTGCATTGCCGACACGATGATACCGATGAACAGGTTCAGCACCGTGAAGGATGTGCACAGGATGAAGACCACGAAAAACGCCCAGGCATGAGGAAACTCGGTCATCACCGGCCTGACAATTCCCATGGACCAGCTCTCCAGCGTCATGATCTGGAAGAGGCTGTAGGCGGACGCGCCGATGGAGCCGAACCATTCGGGAAATGCCTGTCCATAGATGCCAGTGGCCATGACTGCGAACACATAAAAAAGCAGCCCGAGGAGCATGACGATGGAGCCCATGCCCGGCAAGGCCGCCACCAGCCCACCCACCACTCGACGCAGCGAGGGCATCACGCTGATGAGACGCAGCACCCGCAGTACACGCAGCACACGCAGAATGGAGGTATTGCCACCCGACGGCACGAGCGCAAGGCCGACAATGACGAAATCGAAGATGCGCCAGGGATCTCGCCAGAACTGCCAGCGATATGCCAGAATCCTGAGACCAACTTCCGCCACAAACACAGTCAATATGACCCGGTCCAGCAGTGTCAGCAATGCGCCATGACGCGCCATGATTGCGGCATCGGTTTCCAGCCCAAGCGTGATTGCGTTGACCAGAATCAACATCAGGATGGCGCGTTCGAAGCGTGGGTGCGCGAGCAGCGACTCGAGTCTGTTCATGGGATTTCCGGCGGCTCTGAAAAAATCAAGTATGTCTCCGGATCAGATCTGTGCGTGGACCTGATCAGAACATACAATAGGTATGTTCTGATCAAGTCCATCCGTGGACTTGATCAGATTCGCAAATCAGAAGCGTACTTCTGATTTGCTCGCAGATTCAATGCCGTACGGCACTGAATCTGGCGGCACATCCGTGTGCCGCACAGGAAACTCTGTTATTCAGAGTTTCCATAGCGCCCAATCGTCAGGTCTTGAAAGGAGTGACGGAAAGATGTCCGAGATCAAGAGAATCCTGCTCGCCTCCGATCTCGCCGAAGATGCGCGACATGTGGCGACTCGCGCGCGCGCCATTGCCGACGCATTATGCGCGCAGCTGCACATCATCCATGTCATCGAGCCTTTCAGTCTCAGCTACGGTGGGGAGATTTCCATCGACCTGTCATCGGTGCAGGATCAGATTCACGACCAGGCTACCGCACACCTCGCGCATCTCGCCGAGGAGTTCTGCATTCCGGAAGACTGTCGGCAATTGGTGTTTGGCACGCCCGAGATTGAAATTCACAAGGCAGCCGAGGAAGGCGATATAGACATGATCGTCGTTGGCACCCACGGTCGTCACGGCATCGCGCTGCTGTTCGGGTCGCAATCGACCAGCGTGTTGCACGGCGCTACCTGTGATGTGCTGGCCGTGCGCGTTCCGGATCGCTGATGTTCTGTTCCCGCACACTCATCCGGGCTGCGAGACTTCTGCTCCTGTGCCCCCTCTGTGCCCTCCTGCCGGCGCAGGGCGGCGCACTCGGCGCACAAGAAGAAGACACTGCTGACGCGCGCTCGCTGTACAAGTCCGCCCTCTCCAGCCTCGAGCGTCGGCGCTTTGCCGATGTTGATGTCGCGTTGCAACAACTCGGCGAACACCCGCTGGCCGCCTGGCTCGAATACCGCAAGTTGCGCCGCAACTTCCGCCAGACCACTCCGGAGCAGATTCTCGCTTTCCGCGCCAGACATCAACCGGCGCAGTTCGCTGAACAACTCTTCAACGAATGGCTCGCCTACCTGCGGCGGCGAGCAGACTGGAAGACGCTGGCGCGCTACTACGAGCCGCAAGCAAGTGCCGAGATGCAATGTGCCTACATGCGCGCGCTGTACAACGCCGGCGAAAAAGACCGAGCCTTTGCAGAAGCTCCCGGACTGTGGGTGGTCAACAAGTCGCAACACGAAGAATGCGACCCGATATTCGATGTCTGGCTGTCTGCAAAGCGCTATACGCAAGCCCAGGTGTGGGATCGACTCGCGCTGGTGTACACCGCGGGGCGACGCAGCCTTGGCAATTACCTGAAACGCTTTGTGGCCAAGGATGGTCAGGCCATGGCGCGCGAACTCGACCGGGTGCATCGACGACCTTCGCGCCTGACGAGCACATCAAGGTACAGCCAGGACAGACTGGCTACCCGCCGCGTGGTCATGCACGGGCTGGCGCGCATGACACCGGGCAACCCGCAGACCGCGGTCTCGCTCTGGACACACTATCGGGGCTCGCTGTCCTTCACTGAAGAAGAGCGCCAGCGGGTCGAGAGGGGCCTGCTGCTGGAACTGGCGAGAATTGACCGTACGCGCCTCATCGCACCCGCAGGAGAGCTGCCGCTCGGCGAGGATGCGCGCGTGTTCCGGGAAGTGACGCTGTCCCTGATGCGCCAGGGTGCCTGGGAGGCCGTGTTCGACCGGCTCACGGCGGTACCACCGGACCTGCTCGGCGAAGACACCTGGCGCTACTGGCTGTGGCGCTCGGCCAACAGCCACGGCGCACTCGCTCCCGAAGATGTACGCATCGCCGAGGAAGCGGCAGCGGCACTGGCGAATGAGCGCGGATATTACGGGTTTCTCATGGCCACCTGGCTCGGCGAGGATTTGCACTACGGCCACAAGCCCATTACCCTCGGCGAGGCGGAACTCGCGCGCCTGGCATCCGTGCCGGCGGCGGCCAGGATCATCGAACTCCTGCTTGTGGGCGAGGAATCCGCCGCGCGTCGCGAGCTGGCGCATGTCTCTTCCAGGTTGCCGCCATCTGACGCGCGCATTCTTCTCAAGCGCGTGTCCGAGCTCGGCTGGATGAGCGAGGCCATGATCAACGCCATGCGCGGCGGTGCACAGGACGACCTCAACCTGCGCTTTCCGCTCGCCTATCAGCATCTCTATCGCCAGGCTGCCACCCGCACTGGCGTACCCTTGCCGCTGCTGCTCGGCTTGTCCCGGCAGGAGAGCCTGTTTCGCATCGATGCCAGATCTGCGGCGGGCGCGCGCGGTCTGATGCAACTCATGCCCGCCACGGCGCGGGAAGTGGCGAGACGGCTCGGCAAGCCGCAACCGCGCAGTGCCGACCTGCTGCAACCCATCCTGAACATCGAACTCGGCAGCCGCTATCTGGCTGATCGGCTGGCAGAGACGGAAGGCAACCGGGCGCTCGCGGCGGCGGCCTACAACGGCGGTCCGCGCAACCTGCAGAAGTGGCTTGCAGCCTATTCGGAGCAACCGCTCGATATCTTCATCGAGTCCATTCGCTTTCGCGAAACACGCGAATACGTGAAGCTGATTCTCTCCTTCAGCGCCATCTACGCCTGGAAACTCGACCGGGAAACGCCCTTCCTGAACGCCTCCGAGGTGGCCTTCGGGGGCGGGCTCTTCCCTGTTGCCACTGCTGCCAGCCTGAGCTCGCGCCCGTACGCAGATGTCCCGCCCGCAGATGTCCCGCTCGACTCCTGAGTGGTTCCCGAGTCTCGATGCATGATCGACACAGGTGTCAATCTCGTCCATTCCAGCTTTGCGTCTGATCTCGAGGCCGTGATTGATGCTGCCGAAGCGAGCGGCGTTGAGCAGATGATCGTCACGGGCACGAGCGTGGCGATATCGAGGCAGGCGCTCGCTCTCACGACGCAATATCCCGGCAGGCTCGCCTGCACGGCCGGGGTGCATCCGCATCATGCCGACGAGACAGGCGCATCACCGGCCTGGGTCGATGCACTCAGGCAACTCGCCGGCAAGACCGAAGTATGCGCTCTGGGCGAAACCGGACTCGATTATCATCGCAACTATTCCGCTCGCAAAGCGCAACGGCGCGCGTTCGGATTGCAGCTCGAACTCGCCGAAGAACTGCGCAAGCCGGTCTTTGTGCATGAACGGGACACCGGCGGTGAAGTCGCGGACATGCTGGTCGCGCACAGTGCGCGGCTTGCCGGAGCGGTGGTACATTGCTTCACCGGCAGTCGCGAGGACCTGACGCGCTATCTTGATGCCGGATGTCTGATCGGTATTACCGGCTGGGTGTGTGATGAGCGCCGCGGACAGCGCTTGCAGGCGCTTGCAGGCGAAATTCCCGATGATCGCCTCATGATCGAAACCGACGCACCCTATCTCACGCCGCGCAACATGCCGCGCCCCTACCCGCATCGCAATGTCCCGGCCAATCTCGTCTGGGTACTGAAGAAGCTCGCCGAACTCAGGCGGCAGGATGAAACCACTCTGGCGAGAATCACGGCGGATAATGCGCGGCGGTTCTTCTCTCTTGGTCCGGGCGCAGCACAAACTCCGTGCTGACGCGCAGGTTCAGGACGGGTGCCCACTCCCCCCTCCGCAGCGTTCCCGGCAGCAGGATGGTCTCCGAGTCTCATATCTCAATCCAAGTATGTTCTGATCAAGTCCATCCGTGGACTTGATCAGATTCGCAAATCAGCACATTTTTGCAGGACAGCAAAAATGCACGGCGCAGCCGCCCGAAGGGGCGGGCACATGGATGTGCCCGCTGCAATGCGCTTCTGGTTTGCTCGCAGATTCAATGCCTTACGGCACTGAATCTGGCGGCACCTCCATGTGCCGCACGGGAAACTCTGTTATTCAGAGTTTCCCTGACGCAATCGGGCGCACAAAGGCGCTACACTGCAACCTGTTTTCCATCACTCGTTCAGGTCAGGAATTATGTCATTTTTGGCACCCACCATCGTTGTCGTCTCTCTCTTCGCGCTGCTCTTTTCCTCCATCCGCATCCTGCGGGAATATGAGCGCTCGGTAATCTTCTTGCTGGGACGGTTCCAGACCGTCAAGGGGCCCGGCTTGATTCTGGTAATCCCGATCATTCAGCAGGCAGTGCGCGTTGACTTGCGCACACTGGTGCTTGATGTGCCCACGCAAGACCTGATTACCAAGGACAATGTCTCGGTGCGCGTGAATGCGGTCATCTACTTTCGCGTCACGGACCCGCAAAACGCCATCATCAATGTCGAGAACTTCATGGAAGCCACCGAGCAGCTTGCGCAAACCACATTGCGCTCGGTGCTTGGCCAGCACGAACTTGATGAACTGCTTGCCGAACGAGAGAAACTCAACACGGATATTCAGTCAATACTCGACCAGGCGACAGACAAATGGGGCATCAAGGTGTCCAACGTGGAAATCAAGCATGTCGATATTGACGAGAGCATGATCCGCGCCATCGCCAAACAGGCGGAAGCCGAGCGCGAGCGGCGCGCCAAGATCATCCATGCGGATGGCGAGAGCCAGGCCGCGAAAATGCTGGTGGAAGCGGCAGAGCAGTTGTCCGCGGCACCGAGTTCCTTGCAGCTTCGCTATCTTCAGACCTTGACTGAAATCGCCGGAGAGAAGAGCTCAACCATCGTGTTTCCCTTGCCGGTCAATATGTTCGACCAGATGGCCAAGCTCGCTCGTGGCAGCGACGAGTCGGCATAACCGATCCTGACCCGAAGGCGAACATTCAGGAGCAGACACCTCGTGCTCAGGAGTCGATGCCTCGCGCTCAAGGTGCTCACCCCTGTTCCGAACGCATGGCACGATTGAGCAAGGGCGAGAGCACCAGCACCAGAAGACCTGCCGCGGCACCGATGACGAGCAGAAGCTCGAAGGTGTTGGCATAGATGGCGAGCGAGCGAACCGGGTCGATCACCGCCCCAGGCTCTTCGCTGACACTCGCAGTCTGTGCAATCAGCCCGGCCACTGTATGAGCAAAAGATGACGACAGGAACCACACGCCCATCATGAAGCCGACGATGCGCACCGGCGACAGGCTTGTGACTGCCGAAAGCCCGATGGGCGACAGACACAGTTCCCCGGTGGTGTGCAGCAGGTAGGCGAGCACAATCCATACAAAGGCGACCTGCCCGGCAGAATCCGCGTACTGACAACCAATGACCAGCGCGCCGAATCCGAGCCCGGCCTGCAGCATGCCGAGCCCGAATTTTGCCGACAGGCTCGGATTCCACTGGCGCTTCGCAAGTGCCACCCAGAGCATCGAGAAGAGCGGTGCCAACAGGATAATGAAGGCCGGATTGAGCGACTGCAACATGGGCGCAGTGACCCCCCCGGGCAGGATGATATTGCGGTCGGTGAAGAGGTTGAGCGAACTGCCTGCCTGTTCAAAGAGCGCCCAGAAGACCACCGACATGGCGATCAGGAACAGCAGCACCAGCAGGCGACCACGCTCAAACGGACTGCACTTGCGAAGGGCGTAATAGATGATGCCCAGCGAGGCCGTGCCCGCGGTTGCGTACAGCGCCATGGATACCATGCCCACATGCTGGATCAGGTGCCAGACAATGACCACGCCGACCAGGCCACCAAGGTAGGTGAGCCATTCACGATTCAGGCCGAGGAAGATGCGTTTGGTGAGATATTCCGGATTGTCGGGCTCACCCGCGCCTTCGAGCCAGGGTTTGCCCCACACGAAGGTGACCAGGCCGACCAGCATACCCAGGCCGGCCAGGCCGAAACCGTAGGCCCATCCGTACTGAACCCCGAGCCAGCCGCACAGCAAACCGGCAGACATGGCACCTATGTTGATGCCCATGTAGAAGATGGTGAACCCCGCATCGCGCCGCGAAGTGTCTTCATCACGGTCATACAGCTGGCCAACGATGTTGGAAATCGACGACTTGAGAAACCCGACACCCATGATGATGAAGGCCAGCGAAAAGTAGAACACCTGCAGCGCCGCATCATCGCGCACCACCACTCCATCGACCACGCGCGCGGCCTCGCCCTCGAAAGCCATGCCCGTATGTCCGCACACCAGCAGGATGGCCCCGAACACCACCGCCTTGCGAAACCCGAGCAGGCGGTCGGCCAGATAGCCGCCAATCACCGGCATCAGGTACACCATCGAGCCATAGGCGGCGTAGATACCTGTCGATACCTTGTCACCAAACAGCCAGTGTTGGGTGAGATACAGGATGAGCAGCGCACGCATACCGTAGAAGCTGAACCGCTCCCACATCTCGGCAAAAAACAGCACGGCGAGGCCGCGCGGATGACCGGCAATCGTCTTCTGACCTGACACTGCGACACTCGACATGAATATCCCTCCTTGGGTCTTTATTCAGAGTTTTCCGAACGGGCGACAGCTTACCTGAAGGTCAGCTCTCACGGCTTCCCCGGTTGCACCGATTTGAAAGAATCACGCAGCGCCACCGTCGTGTGAAATTGCCTCGCATCGCCATGAGCACGTCTGAAGTACCCCAGCCGCTCGAACTGAAAACCGAGGTCGCCGGTGGCAAGCACCGCCGGCTCGACAAACCCCTGCCTGATGGTGCGTGAATTGTCATTGAAGCCATTCTCGAATGAGTCGGAACTCGCCTGGGCATGCACGAAGAGCGGTTCGAGTTGCGCAATCTCCACGGGTTCACCCTTGTGCGCCGACACCCAGTGCACCACGCCACGCACCTTGATACCACTCGTATCCGAACCGCTGCGCGACTCCGGAAAGTAGCTGCAGCGCAATTCCCGAATCTCGCCATCGGCTGTCTTGATGACCTCATCACAACGAATGATGTAGGCGTAGCGCAAGCGCACCATGCCGCCGGGTGTCAGGCGTTTGAAGCCCGGTGGAGGATGCTCGCTGAAGTCATCAGACTCCATGTAGAGTTCCGCACCGAAGGGCAGGTCGCGACGGCCAAGCTCCGCGACCTGTGGATGCCAGTTGGCCTCGAGCAGCTCACCGTCAGAAGCATAGTTGGTCAAGGTCACCTTGAGTGGCTTGATTACTGCCATGGCGCGCCGCAGAGATTTCTCCAGAGCACCGCGAATACAGAAGTCGAACAGACGCATCTCGATCAGCTTCTCCTGGCGCGTCACGCCCACGCGCTCACAAAGTTCCCGGATGGCCTCGGCGGGCACACCGCGGGCACGCAAACCACGCAAGGTCGGCATTCTCGGATCATCCCAGCCAGCAACTCGCTGCTCCGAGACCAGTCGCTGCAAAAGCCGCTTCGAGAGCAGGAAATACTCGACATTGAGGCGCGAAAACTCGATTTGCCGAGGTCTGTGTGCAAGCGAGACATTGGCCAGCAACCAGTCATACAGCGGCCGGTGGTCGTCAAACTCCAGTGTACACAGCGAGTGCGTGACCCCATCCAGAGCATCGCAATAGCCCTGGGCGAAATCGTAAGTCGGGTAAATACACCAATCCGTGCCACGCCGTGGATGTGGCATGCGCTTGATGCGATAGAGCACTGGGTCACGCAGGTTGAGGTTCGGCGACGCCATGTCGATGCGAGCGCGCAGGACGCAGGCACCCTCCGCATAGTCTCCGACACGCATGGCCGCAAAGCGCTCGAGATTCTCGTCTCTGTGGCGAGCGCGAAAAGGGCTCGGCTGCCCGCGCGTGGTCAGGGTGCCGCGCATCTCGCGCATGTCCGCAAAGCTCAGGTCACACACATACGCCTTGTCGTGCGCGATAAGCTCGACGGCAAAATCGTACATGGCTTCGAAATAATCAGCCGCATGACTGACGCGGTGCGGCGTGAAGCCAAGCCAGTCCACATCCTCGCGGATAGCCTCGATGAACTCGGTGGATTCGCCGACCGGATCCGTGTCGTCATAGCGCAGCACACAACGCCCGCCAAATGCTTCAGCGATACCGAAATTCACGCAGATGGACTTGGAGTGGCCGAGGTGCAGATACCCGTTTGGCTCTGGAGGAAAGCGCGTGACCACCTGCTCGGGGTTGTCCCCGAGATCCTTGCGGATGAGTCGGCGAATGAAGTCTTCCGGTGCGGAAGAAGGCATGGACGCGGTGCGATTCACTGACGAATCTCTGTGGTGAAGGTGGAAGACAAGGGCGGTATTGTAATGACCATGTACGCAGGCGTTTTCCGGCCTTACCGTGCCAGGCGTTTGATCAGGGTCCCGATGCGCTCAACCGCATCGGGAGGGCGATACTCCGCCAACCGCGAACGCCAGCCATCAAGATCTGCCAGCATCCGCGTCACTTCATGCACAAGCGTGGCACCATCCAACCGCTCCTCGGGCAACACGCACACAAACCCCTGGCGCTCGACATGGCGCGCATTGTCGATTTGCTCGCCACGACTCGCCGATGTGCCAAGCGGAACGAGCAGGCTTGGCTTTGCGAGTGCCAGCAGCTCACTCAGTATGGTGGCACCAGCACGGCTCACCACCAGATCTGCGGCCGCCAGCACATCCCCCCAAGGCTCATCAAGATAGGCAAACTGCCGATACCCCTCGATATTGCGCAAGCATTCTTCCACTTGACCCGGCCCACACACGTGTACCACCTGAGCGATGCGCGTGAGTTTCGGGAGCGCGCCCCGAACCGCGCGATTGAGCCCTGATGAACCCAGGCTGCCACCGACTACCAGCAGCAGCGGCTTGCCCTCCGGCATCTGGCAATAGCGTCGGCCAGCCTCGCGGCTGCCGGTGAGCAGGGATTGCCTGAGCGGTATGCCCGTCCAGTGCACTTCGCGATTCGTCTTGATCGGTGTGTGCTCGAAGTTGGTGCAAATCAGGCGGGCGAACGGGAAGGCCAGGCGGTTGGCCAGACCGGCAGATCGATCCGATTCATGCACGATTATGGGGATACGCAGCAGCCAGGCGGCCATGACCACCGGGAAGGAGACATAGCCACCCTTCGAAAACACCAGACGAGGACGCACACGTGTGAGGATATGCACCGCCTGGAGCACACCGATCGGTACCCGAAAGGCATCGACAAGGTTCCGGAACGAAAGGTAGCGACGCAGCTTGCCGCACGTGATCTGGTGACAGCGAACCGGCGCGTCGGCCAGCAATCGTGATTCGAGACCGGATCTCGAGCCTATGAAGTGCACTTCCCAACCGAGAGCGTGAAAGTGGCTGATGAGCGGGACAACCGGGAGCACATGGCCCGCCGTGCCACCGCCTGTGAACACCAGTCGCTCAGCAGCCATCGAGATGCCCGGCTTGCGCGAGCTCCTGCACAAAGGGAATGGTCACGCGTCGCTTGTCGCGCAGGGCATACTGGTCAAGCTTCCTCAGGAGCGCGATGAGGTGCCCCGGATTGCGGTTGTGGCGACGCAGCAGATAGCTCGGCACCTCTTCACCGAGGCTGAGGCCACGCGCCCGAGCGAATTCCAGCATTACCTGCAACTTCATCTCGTCAGTGAGCGGTTCGAGCCACCAGACCTCCGCCATGGCGAGCCGAGTACGCACATCCCTGAGCGCACAAGAAAGCCCGCTCGGGCCATTCCCGGCCAATAACAGAGTGGGTCGGCGAGAGCGCTTGCGCACATCAATCACGTGCATCAGCCATTGCTCACGGGTAACATCGCCGAGAAGTTGTGACAGATCATCAACAACCACACAGGCCAGATGCGGGAAGTCTCCTTCACGCTCGGTCGCACACCACTGGTCGGCGGGGAAGTAGCCGTCCGGCCAGGCATCCATCAGTCGGCACAAGCCCTCGGCGAGATGTGACTTGCCGCTTCCTCGCGCCCCGGCCAGCCATACGAATCGCGCCTCGGGCAACTCCGAAGCGAGGGTACGCAAAGCCGCCAGGACGCGCTCATTGCCCGCCTCGATGAAACTCGCCAGCGAATGCTCTTCGGGAAATGAGACATCAGGCAGGGTGAGCTGGGTAGCCAAATCACCGCCCTCGTGCGCGCAGCTGGGCGACACCGTCGGTGCCGTAGCTCCACAAGTATTCGATCAGCGAGACGAACGACACGACCGTGACCACCGACACCAGACCCCAATCGACGCACAATTTGGAGAATTGCGACACGAAGGGGATGTCCACGCGCGTGAAGAGCAGCATCACGACCAGTGTCATGATGGCAGCCAGGCACAGCTTGCCGAACACGCTGGGGGCCAGACGCAGGTATCCGACCAGATATCTGTAGGTTGCGGCAGCCATGAGCAGCAGGACATCTCGCAACACCAGCGTTACCCCTGCCCACATGGGCAAGACATCCGACAGCGTGAGACTGATCAGCACCGTCAACAGCAGGATCTTGTCGGCTGCCGGGTCGAGCAGCCGACCGAGGCTTGATTCCCAGGCGAAGCGCCTTGCCAACCAGCCATCGATCAGATCGCTCAGGGAGGCGAACAGGAAGAGTGCCAGGGCAATCTCGAAATGACCCATCAGGACGCTGTAGCCAACCGGCGCAACCAACAGGAAACGTACAAGCGTGAGCAGGTTTGGCAGCGACGAAAAGTGGGTTTTCATGGAATTACCCATGGCATCAGGGCATCGTACGCCAGGCCAGACGCTGCTCGCCCGGTGCCAACCCGACCACAAATACCGGAGACAGGCGACGCTCTTCGCCGAGAAGATCCAGAAACCCGTCCCAGGTGGTCGCGAGCCAGAGGTCGAGTGTCAGGAGTTCACGCGACATTTCACGCAGTTCGGCCCGCTCCACACCATCGAGGTTGCGCAGGTATGCGAACAGCTCGACATAGTCCGCCAGTGCGTGGATGCCCTCGACAGACAGGCGCACACGCGTCTCCTGTTGCATGTCGAGCGCGAAGCGACGCGACAGTTCTTGCAGCACAAATCCCGTGGCCGCGCGCGCCATGGGAGTGGCCGTGCGCGTGAATGTGCGTTCGGACAAGGGGGCACCGGGTTGCGCCAGCGTCCAGATACCTGTCCATTGGCCAGCTTCGGCTTTTTCGACTCGCCCTACGAGCATGAAGCGGGCGTTATAGCGCAGACTCGCCTGGCGCAGCGGGTCGAGAAACAGGCCGCGCAGGAGCGTGGGCGGCACCTCGAAGCGCTCGTCCATATCCATGAGCGGAAACACGAGCGGTACGCCAAATTCCAGTGCCATCGCCCGCATGGCGCTGGAAATAGCATGCTCGGAGGAGGCGTCGAGTATGGACTCACCACGCTCATCCGTTACCAGCACCCAGGCCATGACGCGCGGCCTGTCGAGTGACCAGGCCGTCAACCCCGCCGCGGCGATGAGTTCTCGCACCCCGCGCGGGTCATAGTGCACGGTCAACCGGGATGTGCCGTCATCAAGACGCGTATAGCCAAAGCGCGTGGCATAGCCTTGCGCGGATGCCAGAGCTGTATTCAGGACAGGTTCATCGGGAAGCTCAGGGCGACCGGTAACACGCCGCAGCACAATGGCCAGCCCCCTCGATATGGCGCGCTCGCGGGTGCGCTCGGCCCTGTCGCTCACCGGCAAGGTGACCGAGTAATATCGTTCATCTGCTATTGCCCCGATTGACATGACAAAGGCCAGACCCATCCCCGTCAGGGTCAGTATGAGGCTTTTCGAGATGCCGGTCTTCATGCACGGGATTGTACGAGACCGACAGAGTTCACGGATGTGCGCCCTGGCCTTGCGTATAATTTTTGACGAACCCCCATCCTGAACGAGACTGCTTCATGTCTGATGCCCAGGCAGCGCAAGAGGCCCGCGCAGGCTGCGAAGCCGGGCAGGATACCGGGGAGAGTCGGCAGCCGCCCGGCTTCAGCCGCTACCTGAAACGCGCCCGGCGGATTATTGGCCAGGCTGACGAGGTCATCGCGCTGCTCGCTCGGGTGCCCGACAAGCTGCGCAAAAACCCGCGTATTCACTACCTCGCCGAGCGCATCGGCGTGATGGTGCGCATGTTGCGCGCGGCGACGAATCGCGAATACACCCTGGTGCCCTACCCCGCTCTGCTGGCCATCCTGGCGGCGCTCATCTACTTTGTATTCACCTTTGATGTGATTGCTGATCTCTTGCCCATCGTGGGTTTCCTCGATGATGCGGGAGTGCTCGCCTATGTCCTCGCGCGGTTCAGCGACGAGATGCAGAAGTACGAAGCCTGGGAACAGGAGCAGGAAGATGCCGGAAGACACGCATCAGACGCACAGAGCAGCGTGACCGATTCCTGATGCGCTGCATCAGTGCAGGAAATTGAACATCTTGCGCCTGAATTTCTGCGCCAGCGCCGCTCCCTTTCCCAGCACCTCGAATATCTCGAGCATCAGCTTGCGCCCGGCATCCTCGCCAAATGCCCGGTCACTCATCATGACGGCAAGCGCGAGCTCGAGCGCCTGTTCGCATTGATTGGCAGCCGCCAGCTTCACCGCGAGCTGATACCGGCACTCGATATTCTCCGGGCTCTGCTCCAGGGATGCCCGCAATGTCGCCTCGTCCTCGAGTGCTCCGGCTCGCTCAATCAGTGCGAGTCGGGTGGCCGCTCGTGCGCGCCCCTCGGCATCTTCGGGAATGCGCCCGAGCACCTGCCGGGCCTCATCCAACCTGCCATCAAGCACTTGCAGATCGGCAAGTTCAACGAGAAACGCATTGTTGTTCGGTTCTTCACGCAAGGCCTGTTGAACCAGAGCAATCGCACTGGCGTACTGCTTGTGCTCGACATGGGTGGCAAGCTGCTCACGCAGCAGCTCGCTCGAAGACATGGTGAGGCTGTCAATGAGCTTGCGCAGTTCAGATTCCGGCTGCGGGCCATCAAGTGCACCTGCGAGATTGCCGTCCCGCACTGCTCTCAGACTCGGCAATCCCTGCACCCGCATGGCCTGCCCAAGCGCCGGGTCCTTGCTCATATCCACCAGTCCAAGGCGCAGGGCACCATCACAGGACTGTACAAGCTGCTTGGCGGATTGCGCCAAATCCACGGATGCGGGAATCTGCGGTGCAAAGAACACCATCAGAACGGGAAGATTCCGCGAGGCTTCTATCACATCGGACTGAAAGTTCTCTCGCGTCACTTCGAAGACATGATCGAACGCCTGATCGTTCACTCTGGGATCCCTGTGTTGCGTCAAGATGTGTCGAATTCTACTGTAGCCACAGATATGTATCAGGGCTCCAGCCTGCCCATCATGTAGTCGATTGACGCGGAGAGCTCCTCGTCACTGCATGTTGAGCACAGCCCGTTTGCCGGCATGAACGGAGCAATACCCGCGCGCGTGATTCTCAGGAGTTCAGCATCGCCTTTCGCGGCAAGTCGCGCCCAGGCCTCGTCGTCGCCCTCTCTTGGCGCACCGTTGATGCCGGACGCATGGCACGAAAAGCAGTACTGCCGATAAATGGTCTTGCCGACTTCCAGGCGGGACGGGGGCTTGCTGCTGACAGCATGTCCGGATTCACCATCAGCCGCCTCTCCGGTCGGGCCGGAACATGCCGGGAGCAGCAGGACGAGCATGACAGGCCATGCCAGCCTGACGGGCATTCGGCGCGTGATTCGGAACATCAGGTATATCAGAGGGCACAGAGCCGCTCGGCAGCTGCGCGCAATGTGTCTTCCTGTTTGGCAAAACACAAGCGTAACACGCGCGATGCAGACGGCTGCTGACAGAAGACGGACACGGGCACACTGGCCACGCCGATCTGGTGCGTCAGTCGCTTGGCAAGATCCACATCTCGCTCATCCGAAATCGCGGAATAATCGACCAGCTGAAAGTAGGTGCCCTTGCATGGAAAGAGACTGAACCGCGACTCTGCGAGCAGCTCCACAAAAAGGTCGCGCTTGTGCTGATAGAACCCGGACAGGTTTCGGTAGTGCTCCGGGTGCTCCCTGAAAAAATCGGCGATGCCGTATTGCAGCGGCGCGTTGGTCGAGAAATTCACGAACTGATGAATCTTGCGAAATTCTTCGCTCAGTCGGGCGGGTGCCACGCACACACCGATACGCCAGCCGGTGGTATGCAGGGTCTTCCCGAAAGAGGAAACCACCAGGCTGTGCGCGAAGAGATCCGGATAGCGCAACAGACTTTCGTGCGTCTGCCCGTCAAAGATAATATGCTCATAGACTTCATCAGCCAGGATATACAGGCCATACCGCGCCTGAATCTCGCGCAAGGCGGTGATGTCGGACGCATCCCAGGCCGCACCGGTCGGATTGTGCGGCGTGTTGGTCATGAGCAGGCGCGTTCGCGGCGAGATGCTGTCTTCGACGGCTTGCCAGTCCACACTGAAATCGGAAGCCTCGAGCGGTACATGCACCGGCACACCGCCGTTCAGTCGCACAGCCGGGTCATAGCTGTCGTAGGCGGGGTCGAGAATGATGACCTCGTCACCGGCATGGACAAGCGCCGCAATTGCCGCGAACAGGGCTTCGGTGGCACCGGGCGTGATCGTGATTTCGGTGTCCGGGTCGGGCGCATAGCCGTAACAATCACCGATCTTCTCGCTCACCGCCTGGCGCAGCGAGGGAACGCCCGGCAGAGGCGCATATTGGTTATGACCGGCATACAGCGCGTGCCTGACTCGTTCGAGCAGCGGCTCGGGACAAGCGAAATCCGGGTACCCCTGCGACAGGTTTATCGCGTCGGCTTCCTGGGCCAGTTGCGACATCAGGGTGAAGATGGTGGCTCCCACGCCGGGCAGCTTGGTGGGAATCGGGGAAGTCAAGGTGAGTGGATACCTCGTGGCATGAATTTTCGCGTTGCAGTATGCCATCAAGCGCACATGTCGGCCGCCAGGCATCGCGCCGAATCAGGCACTCCGAGGGGACATTTCCACTTTGCGTTGACAAGCAGCGACATATCACTTGACCTGCACGGGCCATGCAGACAGGATGGGCGGTTTTCTGCACAACACACAGGAGCGAGCGAGTGACGGATTACAAGGTGGCGAACATGGATCTTGCAGCGTTTGGACGACGCGAGATCACCCTGGCCGAGAAGGAGATGCCGGCGCTCATGGCGCTGCGTCGGCGCTACGCCGCCGGGCAGCCGCTTGCCGGAGCGCGCATCATCGGCTGCATTCACATGACCGTGCAGACAGCCGTGCTGATAGAAACCCTGGTTGCCCTGGGTGCCGAAGTGCGCTGGTCATCCTGCAATATCTTTTCCACGCAGGATCATGCGGCGGCCGCCATGGCCGCAGCCGGAATTCCCGTGTTCGCATGGAAGGGGGAAACCGAAGAGGACTACTGGTGGTGCATCACGCAAACCATCTGCAAGGATGGCGCGCCCTGGAACGCGAACCTTCTGCTTGATGATGGCGGCGACCTGACAGAACTCATTCACCGGCAGTATCCCGACATGCTGAAATCCATTCACGGCATCAGCGAAGAGACTACAACCGGTGTACACCGCCTGTTGCAGATGCTTGACCGCAACCAGCTCGAGGTGCCTGCCATCAATGTCAACGACTCGGTCACCAAATCGAAGAACGACAACAAGTACGGCTGCCGACATGGATTGAACGATGCCATCAAGCGGGCAACCGACACCCTGCTCTCGGGCAAGCGCGCACTGGTGTTCGGGTATGGCGATGTCGGCAAGGGTTCGGCGCAGAGCCTGCGTCAGGAAGGCATGATCGTGCGCATCGTTGAAATCGACCCGATTTGCGCCATGCAAGCCTGCATGGACGGGTTTGAAGTGGTGTCCCACTATCAGGGCGGACACAACACCGGACGCATCAAGGACCTCGATACGCGCCTGCTGTCAGACACCGACCTGCTGGTGACCTGCACCGGCAATGTGCGCGTATGCGACGCCAATGTGTTGCAGGCACTCAAGAGCGGTGCCATCGTCTGCAACATAGGACACTTCGACAACGAGATAGATACGGCCTTCATGCGCGAGCACTGGCGGTTTGAAGAAGTCAAGG
>CBDATE010000020.1:0-18056 GCA_965199815.1 Pseudomonadales bacterium | reverse complement strand
CTGTCAGATAATCGGCAAGTACATGGTCCTCATCGCGAGCGAACAGAGGCTCCTGATGATGCGCCCGTACCAGATCTATGCGGTCAAGGCCATCGTCGACTGCATCAACCAGAACTGCGGCAACGGCTACGTCTGGCACACGACTGGCTCAGGCAAGACGCTCACCTCCTTCAAGGCCTCGACGCTCCTCAAGACCAACGAGAGCATCCACAAGTGTCTGTTTGTCGTCGACCGCAAGGACCTCGACCGCCAGACCCGCGAGGAGTTCAATCGTTTCCAGGAAAATTGCGTCGAGGAAAACACCAACACCTCGGCGCTCGGGGGATGTCCCGTTCGCTGTTGAACTTCGCGAGGTGGCGAGCTCCTGAGTTTGGGATTCTACGCGGCCTTCCGGGATGATTTGAAGTGACCGGAAGGATGTTCCAACACACTCATCAGGCGCGGCATGTCACGGAAGCCCCGCACCCGTCGGAAACGCCCTTCGGCCTCCAGTAGAGCAGCGCTGACCCAGCGCTGAATCATCTCCCCGCCGCGCCATCGCTTGACGTTGCGGGTGTAGCGCTCCACCGAGCCGTTGAGGTTCTCGATGGCGTTGGTCGAGCGCACGGTGCGCTGCAAGGCACCGGTCAGCCCCAGGCGCACGACGGTCAGGGTCTCGGCGAGCCCCTCGCGCACCGAGGCAGCGGCGCCGGGATGGTCGCGCTCGAGGGAACGAGCCAGATTGTGCAGACGCCGCTCACCGCGCGCCGCCGAGGGGCTGTCGAAGGCCTCGCGCAGGCAGCGCCCAACCTTCGCGTGCTGGTGCTCGGGCAAGTGAGCCAGCACATTGCGCATCTTGTGCACCTGGCAGCGCTGAATGACGGCCTGTTCGCCGTAGACATCCACGATGGCCCGGCGCAACGCCTTCGCCCCGTCGATGACGAACAGCACCGAGCGCTCGGTGGGCAGCCCCCGCTCGACCAGGTCGGCGAGCAGGGCGCGAGTCACCGCCGTATTCTCCGTCGAGCCCTCGCGAAGGCCCAGGACATGCTTGTTCCCTTGAGAATCAACGCCTAACGCTATCAGCACACAGTGCTCGTGGAAGTACTTCGCATCAATGAACACCGCCGCGATGTCGAGCTCGCCCAGAGGGCGCGACATGAACTCGCCCATCTGCTTTCGCGACAGCGCCACGAATCGGCGCGAGAGCGCGCTGCGCGAGGTCCCCCGCTCGTCCATCGTCTCGGGCATCGGGTCCAGCAGCTTGGGATAGTCTCGGGTCGACACCCCCGCCGCGACCGCCGCCAGCGTGTGCGCGTCCATCGCGTCGCTCGACGCCGCCCACTGAAAGCTCGCCAGTGCCACCTCACCCTCGGGGCTTCGCACCCGAAGGCGAGGCAGCTCCACCTGGCGGCCCCCAAGCGTCACCCGGCTTGCGGTGCTCCCCCCGCGCCAACACTGCCGGCCCGCCTGATGCCGGCCCTTCGGACCACACAGCGCCTCTCGGTCCGCCTCCATCATCGCCAGCAGCACTTGCTGACCGGTACGGATGCACAGCGCATGGAACGCCTCTCGGGTCTCGCTCAGCGCCCCCAGCACGGGCAGCGCAACCTCAACCGTCAGCGACTTCCCAACCGAGGCTTGGCTTTCATTCTTCGGACTGCGATGCTTCGCCATGGTGGCTTCTCCTTCTATCGGTTAGCACCCCTGTCCTACCACACGACAGGTGAAGGAGTCGCCACCTCTCTCAGATCAAGTTCAACAGACTATGGGACATCCCCGGCGCTCGTCCGCCGCCTCCTTTCCAACGACTACGCGGACAAAATCATCGTCACGACAATCCAAAAGTTCGGGCTCGCCCTCGACGAGAACAGCAAGCACAACCGGCAGAACATCGTTCGAGGGCGGTCGACGTTCAAGCGGCGGCTCGAGCAGCTCCGAGACAAGCGGATGGTCTTTATCTTCGACGAGTGTCACCGCTCGCAGTTCGGCAAGACCCATGAGGCCATCAAGGAATTTTTCCCGAATTCCCAGCTGTTCGGCTTTACTGGCACCCCAATCTTCGAGGACAACGCAACCGTCAAGCAGATCGAGGGAGACGTAGCCACCCTTCGAACCACCCAAGACCTCTTCCAGAACGATCTCCACGCTTACACCATCACCCACGCGATCGAGGATCGAAACGTCCTTCGCTTCCACGTCGATTACTACAAGCCCAACGACGCCCCCGCCCTCGAGCCTGGCAAGGCTCCGACCAAGCAGGCGGTTGCCCAAGCCATCCTCGACAAACACGATTCCGCGACCGGAAGCCGACGCTTCAACGCGTTGCTGGCCACCGCCTCGATCAACGACGCCATCGAGTACTACAAGGTCTTCAAGAAGCTACAGGCCGAACGCCAGACCGCCGAAGCCGGGTTCATCCCCCTCAAGGTAGCCGCAGTCTTCTCACCACCTGCAGAAGGTAACCGCGATGTCCAGCAGATCCAGGAGGACCTTCCCCAGGAGAAGGAGGACAACCGGCACGACCCCGCGGGCAAGAAGACCGCGCTCAAGGCCATCATCGCCGACTACAACCAGCGGTATGGCACCAATCACGACATCAACAACTTCGACCTCTATTATCAGGATATCCAGCAGCGCATCAAAGATCAGCAGTTCCCCAATCGCGACCTGCCCGGCAAGGGCCAGGAGAAGATCGACATCACCATCGTCGTCGACATGCTTCTCACGGGCTTCGACACCAAGTTTCTCAATACGCTCTACGTCGACAAGAACCTCAGGCACCACGGTCTGATCCAGGCATTCTCTCGCACCAACCGCGTCCTCAATGCGACCAAGCCCTACGGCCACATCCTCGACTTTCGCCAGCAGCAGAAAAGCGTCGACGACGCCATCGCTCTCTTCTCCGGTGCCCAGCCCGATCAGGCCCGCGAGGTCTGGCTGGCCGATGAGGCTCCTGTCGTCATCGACAATTTCAAGCAGGCCGTCGCCGACCTCGGAGAGTTCATGCAGTCGCAGGGCCTCGAAGCCAAGCCCGATCAGGTGAACAACCTGATGGGCGACGATGCCCGCGCCCAGTTCATCAAGCGCTTCAAGGAGGTTCAGCGCCTCCAAACCGAGCTCGACCAGTACACCGACCTCACCGACGCGCAGCGCGAGCAGATTGAGCAGGCCCTGACCAAGGACGAGCTTCGAGCCTTCCGTGGCGCTTATCTCGAAACCGCTCGGCGCCTGAAAGAGCAGCAACGCGCGCTTGGCGGGGACGGCGAGTCGCCTAACCCCGAGATCGACCAGCTCGATTTCGAGTTCGTCCTCTTCGCCTCGGCCCTTATCGACTACGACTACATCATGAAGCTGATCGCCAAGTACTCTGGACAAGACCCCAAGAAGGTCCAGATCAGCCGTGAGCAACTCATCGGACTGATCCAATCCGACGCCAAGTTCCTCGACGAGCGGGAAGAAATCACCGAGTACGTCCGGTCACTCACGGAGGGCGAGGGCCTCGACGAGGCGGCGATCCGCGCCGGCTACGAGCAGTTCAAGGCCGAAAAGCAGGCCAGAGAGATCGAAGACCTTGCCCAAGGCCATGGCCTGACGACCGAGTCCCTTGCGGCGTTCGTCGACACCATCCTTCAGCGTATGATATTCGATGGCGAGCAGCTCACCGACCTGATGGAGCCACTCGGCTTGGGCTGGCGTGACCGCCGCGAGCGGGAGCTTGCGCTGATGGACGACCTCGTTCCGATGCTGAAAAAGCGGGCGGAGGGTCGGGACATCTCGGGGCTCAGCGCCTACGAGCAGGGGGGCGCGCAATGATGGCCGACACGACATCATCCTTAGTGCCGAAGCTGCAGTTTGCGGAGTTTGCACAAGGCCCCGGATGGGACTACGCCACGGTTGCTGATCTGATCAAGATGGTTACTCCACCGAAGAAGCTGACCACTTCCACGTACCTAACGGATGGTCGTTTTCCAGTCATCGACCAGTCGCAGAGCTACATCAGCGGGTGGACGAACGACGAAGAAGCAGTCATCACGTGCCCACTTCCGGTCATCGTCTTCGGCGATCACACCTGCGTGCTGAAGCTTGTGACTCGGCCATTCGCACAGGGGGCGGACGGCATCAAGATTCTCACGGCAATGAGATGCGTGTCGACCTTGTACCTCTATCACCAGTTGACGTACCGACCGGTGGTGATGGAAGAGTACAAACGACACTTCTCCGCATTGAAGGACAAGGTTGTTTGCTTTCCCGATCCGAAGTCCGGTGAGCAACAGAAGATCGCCGACTGCCTCGGCTCGCTGGATGCCCTGATCGGGGGGCAAGGCCGGAAGCTGGAAGCACTACGGCAGCACAAGCAAGGTCTTCTGCAGCAGCTCTTTCCCAAGCCCGGTGAAACCGTTCCCCGGCTACGGTTTCCAGAGTTTCGAGATACCACTGATTGGCAGACAGGGCGTTGCCGCGACATCGCCAGAGTCCTGCCAGGATACGGTTTTCCGGATAGATTTCAGGGAAATAAGAATGGACAATTTCCTTTCTATAAGGTCAGCGACATATCTCGCGCAATTGAAGAAGGGAAGACGAAGATTTCGAAGGCGAGAAATTATGTCGAATCCGACGTACTCGACGAGATTCGAGGGAAACCTGTTCCAACGGGAACAGTTATCTTCGCCAAAATCGGCGAAGCCATCCGATCAAATCGGCGCGTCGTCACAACTAAGCCGGCAGTCATCGACAACAATACGGCTGGCGTGAAGGCGATAGAGACGAAGATCTCTAATGAGTTTCTATTCTACATCTGGTCCAAGGTGTCGCTAATCGACCATGCTGGTGGTGTCCTACCCGCGGTTAGCAAGTCAGCACTTGAGAACATTCCGCTGTGCTATCCGATCGATGCCAAGGAACAACAGCGCATCGCCGATTGTCTCGGCTTACTTGAGGACCTTATCGCGGCGGAAGGCCGGAAGCTGAACGCACTGCGGCAGCACAGGCAGGGGTTGATGCAGCAGCTCTTTCCTTCGCTGGACGGGCAGTAAGTCATGGACGACGCAACGCCGTTCACGGACCTCGACTCCCTCGCGAAACACCTGCGACAAGAGTTGGAGAACAAGAAGTTTATCCTACTCTACGCCTATAACGGTACGGGCAAGACCCGGCTATCCAGCGCCTTCAAAGACCTCGGCAAAGGCGAGAGCACCGATGACGAGACCAAGCGTGGTGACACGCTCTACTTCAATGCGTTCACCGAAGATCTGTTCTCGTGGGACAACGATCTTAAGAATGACAGTGAGCGGAAGCTGATGCTCAACACGGATTCGAGATTTTTCGCAAGTTTTGAGTCGATGGAGATGGACACTCGAATCCGTGCCTTACTCGACCGCTACGCCAACTTCGAGTTCCGAATTGACCCGGACACTTGGGAGGTGAAATTCACCCGAGAGTTCAGGGTGAAGAAGGACAGCACCGTTAGCGACGAGGTCGGCAGTGCGCACGCGGAGCAGGGAGAAAGCGATTACCAGTACGAAACTCGCCGCGAGGAGGGCATCAAGATCTCCCGTGGCGAGGAGAACATCTTCATCTGGTGCTTTTTCCTCGCTATCGTCCAGCTCGCACTCGATGACGATGGAGCCGGTCCTTACAACTGGGTCAAGTACATCTACATTGACGATCCGATCTCATCGCTCGATGAGCACAACGCCATCGCGGTGGCAAATCATCTGGCGCAACTGCTCAAGGGGACGGACAGACAGATGAAGAGCGTGATCTCGACGCACCACGCGTTGTTTTTCAACGTGCTTTGTAACGAGCTGAAACAAGCGAACAAATACTTTCTCAGCCGCTACTTTCTCAGCCGCGACGAGTCAGTGGAGGAGTTTCTCCTGCACAAGACCGGGAATACACCATTTTTTCACCATGTGGCCGCGCTCGTCGATCTCTACGAGGCGGCTCGTGATGGCAGGTTGTACGCGCATCACTTTAATATGCTCCGCGCAATCTTGGAGAAGACCGCCAGCTTTCACGGCTACGGAAACTTCTCCGAGTGCATCAAACGCGACAATGACGATGAAGGCGGCATTCTTCACACCCGGTTGATCAACATTCTCTGCCACGGAAACTATTCGTTATTCGAGCCGAGGGAGATGTTGCCGGAGAACAAACAATACTTCCGGAAGATTCTCCACGAGTTTATCCGCCGGTTTCCCTTCAACCCCGTCTTGTTTCCAGGTGAGTCGGCGGAAGCGATGGATGATTCAACATGACAGAGCAGGACAGGAAACAGCTCGGCAATACACTCTGGACCATTGCCGATCAACTCCGCGGCGCGATGAACGCGGACGACTTTCGCGATTACATGCTTGCGTTCCTGTTTCTCCGTTACCTCTCGGATAACTACGAGCAAGCTGCGAAAAAGGAACTCGGGTGTGACTATCCTGACCCGAATGCTACCGGCAACGGCGGGCGGTCTTCCCTGTCTGTCTGGTACGAGCAAAGCCCCGGCGATGTGTCGGCGCTCGAGGAACAGATGCGGCGCAAGGCACACTATGTCATCCGCCCTGAGCACCTCTGGGCCAGCATTGCGCACATGGCCCGCACACAGGATGGTGAGTTGCTCAGCACGCTCCAGACAGGCTTCAAATACATCGAAAACGAGTCATTCCAGAGCACGTTCTCGGGCCTGTTCTCGGAGATCAATCTCGGCTCCGACAAGCTCGGCAAGACATACGCGGACCGGAACGCGAAGCTCTGCACGATCATCACCAGAATAGCTGAGGGCCTCGCGGAGTTGTCCACTGACAGCGACGCACTAGGCGACGCCTACGAATACCTAATCGGCCAGTTCGCCGCGGGCTCGGGCAAGAAGGCCGGGGAGTTCTACACACCGCAGAGGGTCTCGGACATCCTCTCCGCGATCGTCACGCTTGACAGCCAGGAGCCGAAGACCGGCGTGCGCAAGCACCTCACCAGCGTAATGGACTTCGCTTGCGGTTCCGGTTCGCTTCTGCTGAACGTGCGCAAGCGCATGGGGCCCCACGGCATCGGCAAGATCTACGGGCAGGAGAAGAACGTCACCACCTACAATCTCGCGCGGATGAACATGCTGCTGCACGGGGTGAAGGACTCAGAGTTCAAGATCTATCACGGCGACACGCTGACCAACGACTGGGACTTGCTCCGGGAGACGAACCCGGCGAAGAAGCCCCACTTCGACGCCGTGGTTGCCAACCCACCGTTCAGCTACCGCTGGGTCCCGAACGAGGCGTTGGGCGAGGACATGCGCTTCAAGAACTACGGGCTGGCCCCGAAGTCGGCGGCGGACTTCGCGTTCCTGCTGCACGGGTTCCACTATCTCGAGGACGACGGTGTTATGGCGATCATCTTGCCGCACGGCGTGCTGATTCGCCGCGGCGCGGATGCGAAGATCCGCCGCAAGCTCCTTGACGACGGGCATATCGACACCGTCATCGGCCTGCCGGCGAATCTGTTCTACTCGACCGGCATCCCAGTCTGTATCCTCGTCCTGAAGAAATGCAGGAAGCCCGATGATGTCCTGTTCATCAACGCGTCCGAGCATTTCGAGAAGGGCAAGCGGCAGAACTACTTGTCCGATGAGCATATCGAGAAGATCGTCGACACCTACCGGCAACGCCCGAAGAGCATCGAGCGGTACGCCAGGCGCGTGGAGATGGAGGAGATCGAGGCCAACGATTTTAACCTGAATATCTCCCGCTATGTCAGCACGGCCGGCCGGAGGGGATGTCCCGTTCGCTGTTGAACTTCGCGAGGTGGCGAGCTCCTGAGTTTGGGATTCTACGCGGCCTTCCGGGATGATTTGAAGTGACCGGAAGGATGTTCCAACACACTCATCAGGCGCGGCATGTCACGGAAGCCCCGCACCCGTCGGAAACGCCCTTCGGCCTCCAGTAGAGCAGCGCTGACCCAGCGCTGAATCATCTCCCCGCCGCGCCATCGCTTGACGTTGCGGGTGTAGCGCTCCACCGAGCCGTTGAGGTTCTCGATGGCGTTGGTCGAGCGCACGGTGCGCTGCAAGGCACCGGTCAGCCCCAGGCGCACGACGGTCAGGGTCTCGGCGAGCCCCTCGCGCACCGAGGCAGCGGCGCCGGGATGGTCGCGCTCGAGGGAACGAGCCAGATTGTGCAGACGCCGCTCACCGCGCGCCGCCGAGGGGCTGTCGAAGGCCTCGCGCAGGCAGCGCCCAACCTTCGCGTGCTGGTGCTCGGGCAAGTGAGCCAGCACATTGCGCATCTTGTGCACCTGGCAGCGCTGAATGACGGCCTGTTCGCCGTAGACATCCACGATGGCCCGGCGCAACGCCTTCGCCCCGTCGATGACGAACAGCACCGAGCGCTCGGTGGGCAGCCCCCGCTCGACCAGGTCGGCGAGCAGGGCGCGAGTCACCGCCGTATTCTCCGTCGAGCCCTCGCGAAGGCCCAGGACATGCTTGTTCCCTTGAGAATCAACGCCTAACGCTATCAGCACACAGTGCTCGTGGAAGTACTTCGCATCAATGAACACCGCCGCGATGTCGAGCTCGCCCAGAGGGCGCGACATGAACTCGCCCATCTGCTTTCGCGACAGCGCCACGAATCGGCGCGAGAGCGCGCTGCGCGAGGTCCCCCGCTCGTCCATCGTCTCGGGCATCGGGTCCAGCAGCTTGGGATAGTCTCGGGTCGACACCCCCGCCGCGACCGCCGCCAGCGTGTGCGCGTCCATCGCGTCGCTCGACGCCGCCCACTGAAAGCTCGCCAGTGCCACCTCACTCTCGGGGCTTCGCACCCGAAGGCGAGGCAGCTCCACCTGGCGGCCCCCAAGCGTCACCCGGCTTGCGGTGCTCCCCCCGCGCCAACACTGCCGGCCCGCCTGATGCCGGCCCTTCGGACCACACAGCGCCTCTCGGTCCGCCTCCATCATCGCCAGCAGCACTTGCTGACCGGTACGGATGCACAGCGCATGGAACGCCTCTCGGGTCTCGCTCAGCGCCCCCTGTTGATGGCTCCGTAAAGGCGCGCGTATTTGGCGAACAGCCCTCCTGAGCCGAATCTGCCGGACGGGGGCGACCCTGCCCTGAGTCCGCCCGGCGCGCGCCTTTGACTTGCCGTTGTTTCCCCTGCGAATCGATGTAGCTGCTCACAGAGCGCGCTCGCCTCGTGCGCAGGCGATGACATCGTTCAGGGGTTGGAGTGAGATCGGATTCGGCGAAGAGACCGACGCAGCCTCGGACTCAATGGACTTGGCGGTCACGTCCGAGGCTGCGCCCAGATCCGCACTGGCGTACGGCTCCGAGTCCAGTATTGCCGGGGGATGTCGGATCGTCCAGCCCTCTTCGCCGGGGGGAGCGATGGACGATGCCCGGCTGTATCTGTGTGCCCGATGTCGGCGCCAGGTGCTCATCTGCTCGCGCTGTGATCGGGGCCAGCAGTACTGCGCAGCACGTTGCAGCGGCCTCGCTCGGCGTGAATCGCTGCGTGCGGCGGGACGCCGGTATCAGCACTCTCGACGCGGCCGACATTGTCACGCCGAACGCCAGCGCCGCTACCGGCGCCGGTGCCGCGAAGGCGCATACCGGGAGAAGGTGACGCATCACGGTTCCACTTCCACCCCATGCGGTGCTGCACTCGCCCGTCATCGAGCTGCGATACGCGAGGCGAGTCCGTCGATGTCTTCCCAACCGGCTACCACGATGCACTGCCACTTCTGTGCGCGCCCGGTTAGCGAGTTCGTCCGCCGGGAGCGGCGGCGCGCGCCGGTGCGACGACGCGCGCGCGGGCGTCTCTGGCACTGAACGGCGAGTACGATGCCCATCGACGACGAGCTCAGGGCGCAGATTCTGCGCTTGCACTTCGTCGAGCACTGGCGCGTGGGCACCATCGCCTCCCAGCTCCATGTCCATCACTCCACCGTCGAGCGGGTGCTGGGCGAGGCCGGGGTCGAACGCGAGCGCCAGCGTGCGCGTCGACCCTCGAAGCTCGACCCCTACATGGGGTTCATCACCGAGACGCTGGAGCGCTTCCCCACGCTGAGCGCCGCGCGAGTGTTCGACATGGTCAAGGCGCGCGGCTACCCCGGCGGCCCCGACCACTTCCGACACCGTATCGCGCAGCTCCGACCCCGTCGCCCGCGCGAAGCGTATCTGCGACTGAGAACCCTGCCCGGCGAGCAGGCCCAGGTCGACTGGGCACACTTCGGAAAGCTCGCCATCGGGCGTGCCGAGCGCCCCCTGATGGCGTTCGTCCTGGTACTCAGCTACTCGCGCCATGCGTTCGTGCGCTTCTCCCTCGCCGCCTCGCTCGCCCACCTCATCCGCGGCCACGTCGAGGCGTTCTCCGTGCTCGGGGGCACCGCGAGGACCGTGCTCTACGACAACATGAAGAGCGTCGTGCTCGAACGCCGTGGCGACGCCATCCGATTCCATCCCACACTGCTCGAGCTCGCCGCCCACTACCGCTTCGAGCCGCGCCCCGTCGCACCTGCACGAGGCAATGAGAAGGGTCGGGTGGAACGGCTCATCCGGTTCGTTCGCGAGAGCTTCTTCCGCGCCCGGCGATTCCGTGACCTCGACGACCTCAACGACCAGGCCGACCAGTGGTGCTCCACCCGCGCCGCCGAGCGCCCCTGCCCGGAGGACCCACAGCGCACCGTCGCCGAGGTCTTCGCCGAGGAGCGCCCCCACCTCATCGCGCTCCCCGACCACCCCTTCCCCTGCGAGGAGCAGGTCGAAGTGCACGTCGCCAAGACCCCCTATGTGCGATTCGACGCCAACGACTACTCCGTCCCCCATCGCTACGTCGGAAGAGCTCTCACTGTCTCGGCCACCCTCGAGACCGTGCGCATCCTCGACGCCGCCACCGTGCTCGCCACCCATCCCCGTTCGTTCGACCGCGCCCAGCAGGTCGAAGACCCCGCCCACATCGAAGCGCTCGAACGCCACAAGCGCCTCGCCCGCGAACACCGCGCCACCGACCGCCTCCACCATGCCGCCCCGTCATCGAAGGCCCTGTTCGTCGCCGCCGCCGAGCGTAACCATCACCTCGGCGTCCTCGCCCGCGGGCTCATCGCACTGCTCAACGCCCACGGACCCCTCGCCCTCGAACGCGCCATCGCCGCCGCCCTTCAATCCGACGCCGCCTCCCTCGCCGGCGTACGCCACTTCATCGACCAGCACCGCAAAGCATCCGACCAACCCCCGCCGCTCGCCCTCGACCTGCCCGACGACCCGCGGCTGCGCACCCTCTCGGTGCGCCCCCACAACCTCGCCGACTACGACCCCCTCGACGACGAATCCGACTCCGGCAACCACGATGCACACCGAGAACACGACCATGAACCAGACCCCCGCGACTGAATCCGACTCTCTGCGCCAGCGCCTGCGTGCCGTCGGACTCTACGGACTCGCCGTGCAGGACGACGCCATGCTCGCCGAGCCCTGGGTCGAGCGCGTCATCGACATCGAGGACCGCGAGCGCAAACGCCGCTCCCTCGAACGGCGCCTGACCAACGCCCGCATCGGTCCCTTCAAACCCGTCGCCGACTTCGACTGGGACTGGCCCAAGCGCATCGACCGGGCACTGGTCGAGGAGCTCTTCTCGCTCGCCTTCGTCCACGACGCCACCAACGTCGTCCTCGTCGGACCCAACGGCATCGGCAAGACCATGCTCGTGAAGAACCTCCTCCATCACGCCGTCCTCCACGGCTTCACCGCCCGATTCACCATGGCCTCCGACATGCTCCACGAGCTCGCCGCCCAGGACTCCGACGCCTCCCTGGCCCGGAGACTGCGACGCTTCACCGCACCTCAGCTTCTCGCCATCGATGAAGTCGGTTACCTCAACTACGAC
Organism: Pseudomonadales bacterium; assembly: GCA_965199815.1. Taxonomy (GTDB): domain Bacteria; phylum Pseudomonadota; class Gammaproteobacteria; order Pseudomonadales; family Azotimanducaceae; genus Azotimanducus. The sequence continues at coordinate 6,222 of CBDATE010000020.1, read as the reverse complement.
AACCGATACGCCGACCTCCTCTTCGAGGTCGTCACCCGCCGATACCTCAACCTGCCCGTGCTCATCACCACCAACAAACCCTTCTCCGAATGGGCCGACGTCTTCTCCTGTGCCGCCTGCGTCGTCACCCTCGTCGACCGCCTCATCCACCGCTCCGAAATCGTCCCGCTCGACGGCGAAAGCTATCGACTCCGAGAGGCCAAGGAGCAAGCCGCCAAGCGCTCCAAGGCCCGCTCGCGCCGTACCTCCAAGTCCCGTCCATCCCGAGGAACCCGTCCATGAACCACCAACCACCGCCGCTCATCACCGTCCCCCTCGACCTCTCCGACGAGACCGCCGCGAAGTTGCTGGAGTTCCTCCACGAAATCACCCACCACTTGGAAGATCACTACGCCGAGCAGCTCCACCGATACCACAACGCAACCGACGAGCGACAAGCAGACCTGTGGTCAGATACCGACCCGCCATTCTGAATCATCGTTCGCAACGAACGACCACCTCAACACGCGGGTCCCTGTTCGCCGAATATCCGCGTTTCTACACAGCCGCTAACACCCCCAGCACGGGCAGCGCAACCTCAACCGTCAGCGACTTCCCAACCGAGGCTTGGCTTTCATTCTTCGGACTGCGATGCTTCGCCATGGTGGCTTCTCCTTCTATCGGTTAGCACCCCTGTCCTACCACAGGACAGGTGAAGGAGTCGCCACCTCTCTCAGATCAAGTTCAACAGACTATGGGACATCCCCCAGCCCACCGACATGCGGTGTTCATTCGATGGATTGTCGGCCCGGGTACGGCGGTCGTTGGGCGAGGAGCCGACGAGCGGTCAGTGGTTCGTGTTCATCAATCGTCGTCGCACGATGCTGAAGATTCTTGCGTTCGACACGGGCGGGTACGGGTGAAGATCTAGAACTGACATCAAGAAACAGGTGTAACAGATCGAATTATATGGATTTGTATAGATTGGCTTGATCAGACCATAGGGACACCGGTGACAATGTGTCACCCAGGGAGACAGAGCAAAAGAAGACGGGGCAGTGATCCTCTGCAACAATGACCGGTAGGAGACCAACACACTATTGCGGAGGGCTGCCCCAATGCCAGTATCCCATGCGCCGGTCGAGACACCTACCACCCGCCCCATGTGGAGCGCGCTCGAAGCACTCCCCCAGCGCGTGAGCGCCCTGCTCGAGACCTTCGAGTCGTCGAACGAGCCGAGCTTCGAGGACTTCGAACGCGAGCTTCACGCCGTGTTCGCGCAAACCGAATGTGCGGTCACCGAAGAGGCGCTGGCGCGCCAGGACGTGGACTTGCCGTTCGTGCACATCGACGGGGAGGTGCACCGGGGGGGATGTCCCGTTCGCTGTTGAACTTTGAAGGTGGCGAGCTCCTGAGTTCGGGATTCTACGCGGCCTTCCGAGATGATTTGAAGTGGCCGGAAGGGTTGTCCAAGACGATCATCAGGCGCGACATGTCACGGAAGCCTCGCACCCGTCGGAAACGCCGCTCGGCATCCAGCAGAGCGGCGCTGACCCAGCGCTGAATCATCTCCCCGCCGCGCCATCGCTTGACGTTTCGGGTGTAGCGCTCCACCGAGGCGTTGAGGTTCTCGATGGCGTTGGTCGAGCGCAGGGTACGCTGCAAGGCGCCGGTCAGCCCCAGGCGCACGACGGTCAGCGTCTCGGCGAGCCCCTCGCGCACCGAGGCGGCGGCACCGGGATGGTCGCGCTCAAGGGAACGAGCCAGATTGTGAAGACGCCGCTCACCGCGCGCCGCCGAGGGGCTGTCGAAGGCCTCGCGCAGGCAGCGCCCAACCTTCGCGTGCTGGTGCTCGGGCAGGTGAGCGAGCACATTGCGCGTCTTGTGCACTTGGCAGCGCTGCACGATGGCCCGCTCGCCGTAGACATCCACAATGGCCCGGCGCAACGCCTTCGCCCCGTCGATAACGAACAGTACTGAGCGCTCGGTCGGCAACCCGCGCTCGACCAGGTCGGCGAGCAGAGCGCGCGCCACCGGGGCATTCTCCGTCGAGCCCTCGCGAAGCCCCAGAACGTGCTTGGTGCCCTGAGAATCCACGCCCAACGCTATCAGCACGCAGTGCTCGTGGAAGTATTTCGCATCGATGAACACCGCCGCGATGTCGAGCTCGGCCAGAGGACGCGACAGGAACTCGCCCATCGGCTTGCGCGACAACGCCACGAATCGGCGCGAGAGCGCGCTGCGCGAGGTCCCCCGCTCGTTCATCGCCTCGGGCATCGGGTCCAGCAGCTTGGGATAGTCTCGCGTCGACACCCCCGCCGCGACCGCCGCCAGCGTGTGCGAGTCCATCGCGTCGCTCGATGCCGCCCACTGAAAGCTCGCCAGTGCCACCTCACCCTCGGGGCTTCGCACCCGAAGGCGAGGCAGCTCCACCTGGCGGCCCCCAAGCGTCACCCGGCTTGCGGTGCTCCCTCCACGCCAACACTGCCGACCCGCCTGATGCCGGCCCTTCGGACCACACAGCGCCTCTCGGTCCGCCTCCATCATCGCCCGCAGCACTTGCTGACCGGTACGGATGCACAGCTCATGGAACGCCTCTCGGGTCTCGCTCAGCGCCCCCAGCACGGGCAGCGCAACCTCGACCGTCAGCGACTTCCCAACCGAGGCTTGGCTTTCATTCTTGGGACTGCGATGCTTTGCCATGGTGGCTTCTCCTTCTATTGGTTCGCACCCCTGTCCTACCACAGGACAGGTGAAGGAGTCGCCACCTCTCTCAGACCAAGTTCAACAGACTATGGGACATCCCCCCACCGGGCGTGTCGGTGCGAGAAGACCTACCTCAGCGGCGCCGGTCCGGTCACGGTGACCCGCATCGTTGTACCACGCCCGCCGCGACGAGCGAGAGGTGGCGACGCTGGAGCGGGACGTGGGAATCATCGAAGTCTATTGGACCCCGCTCGCGGCGCGTCAGGCGGCGATGCATGGTGGCGCACCTGACGCCGCGCGAAGCCGAGGAGGTGTTGGGCAGTCTCGTTCACATGCAGCCGTCGAGGAGCTCGCTCGACCGATTGCCCAAGGCGCTCTCGGCACGATGGGAGGCGCAAGAGTTCGAGGCCAAGGTCCGCGAAGCCAGCGTCGAGGGCCCGCATGCGGCGCAGGTGGTGGTGGTCTCAGCTCGACGGGGTGATGGCGCCGATGCGCGGCCGGTAGCGCGAGGCGGGCTGTGCGGCGCTCTCGCTGGTCGACGTGCACGGGGAGCGGCTGTCAAGCGTGCGCCTGGGCCGGATGCCGCAAGCGAAGAAGGCGACGCTGAAGACGATGCTCGACGCCGAGGTCGAGGCGGTGCTCGCCCAACGCCCGGACCTCGAAGGGGTCAAGCTCGCCGACGGGGCGAAGGACAACTGGACCTTCTTGAGCCGCCTCCTGCCCCAGGGCACCGAGCTCATCGACTTCTTCCACGCCGCCGAGCAGCTCCACGATGCCTTCGACGCCGCCTACGCCGCCGACTCCCCCAAGGGCAGCGCACAGTTCGAGAAGTCCCGCCATCGGCTGCGTCATGAGACCGACGGGGTCGAGCGCGTCATTCGCTCGCTGGTGCACTTGCGCTCGACCCATCCCGGCAACCAACGCATCGCACAGGTGTTGGGGGACTTCCGCCGCAACCGCCACCGCATGCGCTACGCCGAGGCCAAGGCCCGGGGGCTGCCCATCGGCTCCGGGGTGGTCGAGGCTACCTGCAAGACGCTGGTCACCGAACGGCTCAAGCGCTCCGGCATGCGATGGACTCAACCCGGCGGACAGGCCATTCTCACTCTACGCTCGCTCGTGCAGAGCCAACGCTTCGAGTGCGCATGGACACTTCTCTCACAATCGTATCGCGCCACGGTGTCCTGTCCGACCAATGTCGTGCCTCTCCGTCGGGCGAATGTTCACTAACCCGAAGTTCCAGAGCGTAGATAAATTAACTCGTTGTTTTTCGGGGATGAATTGAAAAACGGGTCAGTCGCTACTGGGTACCTTCCAGTCGGACCCCGAGGAGTTTGAAGACTTCGCGCTGAAGCGCCGTGGGTCGGGTCACGATCTCGAACGGTTCGGCGTTGGGCAGGCGAGGCACCACCTGATTCTTGACGAGGGTCGCGAGGTCGTCGAGCAGGGTGCGCAAGCTGTGCACGGGCCAGCCGGCGGTGGTGCGCTTGGAGTGAGCTTTCCCCTTGGCCGAGTCCGAGACTTGCGCCGGGGCCACGACCGAAGGGCGCGGTGCCCCGCCCGGGACCTCGTCGTCGAACAGCAATGGCTTGAGCCGGGCGCGCAGGTGCCACTCGACGTAGTAGGCAAGCATGCACAGCAACACGTGTGCGCGCACCCGGTGGGCGGCACGGTGATAGATGGGTCGCACCTTCAGGTCGACGGTCTTCAGACACCGGAAGGCGCGCTCGACTGCGCCCAGGCGTTTGTAGGCGCGTACCGTCTCGTGGGCATCGAGCTCACTCGCCGCGACGCTGGTGCGCACGACATACAGCCCATCGAGGGCCGCTTCACGGGCGATGGACTCGGTGTTGCGTCGGTAGTGGAACGCCTGTTCGGTGATGTCGAGCTCGAAGTGCTTGGCCATCTTGTACTTGCCGATGACTTTCCCGACCCGCACCCCGATGCGGTCTTCGCCCTTGAGGCGGCGCTTGTTGCGTGCAGTGGCGGCGACGATGGGGTCGAGCAGCGCTTCGGTGGCCTGCAACAGGGCCTCGCGCTTCGCTGCCCGCTCGGTGGCCAACTGGGGGTTGCGACACACCATCAGCCGCTCGCCGGGGTAGGCATCGCAGCGGATTTCGACCAGGTCGCGCTCATCGAACACCGATAGTTGCACCGCACCGGACTCGACCAGCTTGCGGATGGCGTCGCAGCGAAGCGCGCTCACCCAGTCCAGCCCTGCGGGCCGAACCTCTTCGCGGATTCTCGCCTCGGTGAGCCTGCCGCGGTCGCCGACCAGCACCACCCGCTCGAGCCCGAAGCGCTGGCGCAGCTTCTCGATTTGCACCCCCACGGTGGCGGGGTCGGCGGTGTTGCCCTCGAACACCTCGACCGCGACCGGACAGCCCTCGCGCGAGCACAGCAGGCCGAACTCGATTTGCGCCTTGCCGCGCTTGCCGTCGCGCGAGTGCCCGCGTTTGGCCAACGGGCAGCGCCGGCCCTCGTACCACACCGAGGTGAGGTCGTAGAGCACCAGGGCACCGTCTTCGAGGTGGCGTTTGGCCAAGCGGCGCTCGATGGCATCTTGGCGTTCGAGCAGCCAGTCCATGGCGCCGTACAGGGCGTTCTCGTCGAGCTCGCCCAGGGCGAGCGATTCGGCGAGGGAGTCACGGGCGGTCTCGCAGTCCAAAGCGCGCGCGGTGGCGAGCTTCGAGCCGGGGTCGAGCAGACGCGCGGCGATGAGGGCCAGGGTGCGGTCGCGTTCGGGGCTGGGGGTGGAGTCGAGGAGGGATTGGAAGCGCAGCGAGCGCATCAGGGCGAGCACGGCGGCGACATGGCCGTGGGGGAGGGAGCGCACGATATCGAAGGTCTGGTTCAGGTGGGCGACGGCGGTGCCGCCCTTGAGGAGGGTCTTGAGGCCGTCGACGAGGGCGGGGGGCCACTTCGAGAGGTTGGCGAGGGTGCGTTTCTTGACCTTGCCGGCCTCGCGGTAGGACTCGCGAAGCAGCACCGCGGGTGGGGAGTTGCGGTTGGGGACGGCTTCGATATACATGGCTACTTATGATAGCCGAATACTCCCATCAATACAATAGTTAATTCCTCTGAAACATGGCTACATTCTCTTATCCGAGAATATCTATTTCTCCAATAGAATCAATTAGATACCCTCGAATTCAGCCCGAATTCGGCTGGAACTTCGGACTAACGTTGATCAGTTTCAGGGACACACCCTCCACGAGTGGGAGCAGGACGCGAGCGAGAGGGGTCTATCCCCGCGCGTGCGGGGGAACCTGCGTAGGGCTCGAATGTCTCCGACGGTAGAAAGGTCTATCCCCGCGCGTGCGGGGGAACCCCAGTGCTTGGCGCTGACGCAGCTTCGACCGTGGGTCTATCCCCGCGCGTGCGGGGGAACCGTCCGGGTACACAAAGCGGTCGATAGAGCGGTGGGTCTATCCCCGCGCGTGCGGGGGAACCACTCGGCATCTTCGGACAAGAGGATTTCATGTGGGTCTATCCCCGCGCGTGCGGGGGAACCAAGCCGTGCCGCGTCATCACCGT
>CBDATE010000019.1:0-1942 GCA_965199815.1 Pseudomonadales bacterium | reverse complement strand
GAATATCTGGCCATGATTCCCTGGTTTGTCGTCGGATTCGCGCTGCTCTCGGGAGTTCGCACCCTGGGCGATCAGGGCGAATCGGCTTTCGGTCTGCTTGACCGTGACATCTGGAAAGCAATCGTCGGCCTGACCCGAACGAGCGCAGAAATGTGTCTTTTGCTGGCGATGGCGGCGGTCGGATTGAACACGAGATTCGCTCGCATGAAAGAGATCGGCCTGCGGCCGCTCGGCCTCGCCTTGCTGGCAGCGCTCATCGTCGGAATCGTGAGCTTTGTCGCTGTCTCCCTGCTCGCCAGACCATTGATCGACGCACAGGTTATCGCGTAGCGGGAGCCACTTCGAGCAAAATGGTGACCGGGCCGTCGTTTTCGAGTGCCACCAGCATGTGCGCTGCGAAAACTCCGCGGGCGGTACGTACACCACCTCGCTCGAGGCAGTCAGCGAAGTGCTGGCAGAGCGGCTCTGCTATCTCTGGCGATGCGGCTCTGGTGAAGCTCGGGCGCAAGCCACGGCTGGTATCAGCCGCCAGAGTGAACTGCGAGACGACAAGAATCTCACCGCCAACATCAATGAGAGATCGATTCATGGGCCGATGATGGTCCGCAAACACGCGCAGCCGCAGTGTCTTCCCGGCGAGGCGTTCGGCTTCAGCGCTCGTGTCATTCTCCATCACTCCCAGAAAACACAGCAGTCCGGCACCTATGGCCGACACCTGTTCGCCTTGCACGGACACTGATGCCTGCGTGACCCGTTGAATCAGTGCGCGCATGAGGTAATCACTCCGGTTCCGCCCGTCGCTGGCGCAGCACCTCATACAACAATACGCCCGTGGCCACTGACACATTGAGGCTGTGAATGCCGCGACCGACCGGCAAGGAGACGAGCGCGTCACAGGCTTCCCGGGTCAATCGTCGTAACCCGCGACCTTCACCGCCGAGTACCAGAACGGTAGGCTCGGCATAGTTCGGATCATGCCACTGGAGCGAGGAGCCGACTTCGGCACCGACCACTTGCAGCCCATGAGCTTTCAGCCAGTCGAGGCGACGCACAAGATTGCTGACGGATACAATCGGCAGCATTTCAGCACCGCCACTGGCTACTTTCTCGGCCGTCGGTGTCATGTGTGCACCTCGACTTCTGGGGAGCATCAGTGCATCGACACCGACCGCAGCCGCAGTCCGCACACAGGCACCCAGGTTTCTCGGATCCTGAATGCCGTCCAGCGCCAGTAGCAGGGATTCAGGACGCGGCTCGGCGAATGTCGCTTCCAGCCAATCTTCCCCGCAAACCTCGCGCTCGCCGACTTCAGCCACCACACCCTGATGGTGCGGGCTGCCCGCAAGCGCATCAAGCGCTGCGCGATTGGCGAATCTGACTTCGGCACCACGAGCGCGAGCGACCTGCTGCATCTCTGTACGCGCCTTCAGACCGGATAGCAGGTGCAGCACCTTGATGTTGCGCCCTGCCTTTGCCAGCGCGCGCACCGCGTGCGGGCCATGAACGGTGCGCATCAGGAGCCACGCCTCTGTGCATGCCGAGCATGTGATGCGCCATGTCGGCCTGCGGCTTTCGTCCGGCCAGCACGTGACATGACCAGATCGATCTGTCTGCGGTCCACATCCACGGAAGCGATGACCACCTTGATGCGGTCACCCAAGGCGAACTGTCGCCCGGATTGCGTACCGACAAGTCGATGCGCGGCGGCATCGTGTTCGAACCAGTCGTTGCCAAGTGCTCGCATGTGCAGGAGACCTTCTGCCAGAAGTTCATCAAGCAACACAAACAGCCCGAAAGAGGTCACGCCGGTGATGCTGCCATTGAAGCTCTCTCCGATGTGGCGATGTGCATATTCGGCGAGATACCAGGCGCGCACGTCACGTTCGCAACTTTCGGCCTCACGCTCCCGCTGCGAACACCAGACACCCAAATCGCGCAAGGA
>CBDATE010000018.1:0-522934 GCA_965199815.1 Pseudomonadales bacterium | reverse complement strand
AAGTAGCCCTTGGGTAGGCTGAAACGACTCTCCGGCCGTGAAGTGTGCCAGATCCTTGAAGCGCATGGATTCGCAGAAGTCCGGCGACATGGCAGCCATGCCATCATGCAGGCAGCATTCCCAAGCGGAACCGTGACTGTTCCTGTTCCAGATCACCGGGAATTGCGAGCCGGTACGCTGATGTCGATTATTCGGCAGTCTGGGCTGAACCGCAAAGAATTTGAAGAGAAGGTGTGAATCGGTCATGCCGCAAGATCCAACCTCTCGTAGCGAGTGTATGCCGCCATTCCGGGGCCGATAGCGGCTTGAGCGAGGTCAACGGGCGCGATGTTGCCGGACTGCATGTGAGCAATTGCCGGACCGAGAGAATCTCGCAAAGCAGCAACAAAATCGTGGCGAGTACCTAAGGGTGCCTGCTGGCAGTGCTTTCGACACACAAGGATAATGCTGGAAGCGAGCGCATTGGTTCCCAGCCCCAGCATGCGATTACTGAGCTCGGTGCGCATCGGCCAAGTGCCGCTAATCGCAAAACCTGATCGAATCACCGCACCAAGAAATGTCTCCCAACCGGTGCTGGCGACCCCCAAATCGCCCTTTTTCTCTGACTGCTTGAATGCGTAGAAGATAGTTACCGGAGCACCGGCATGCGCCCGGTCAGCAATACGTTTCATTGCCCTGCTCATACCATCAAGAAAAAATCTCTCCGCGACGCTTGGGCTGCCTTGTCGATAAGGCGAAGCGATGAGTTCATCAGCCTTTGGAACGGATACGGTGGCAAAAAGGTCGGGAAACATCGGTCTGAGAATACGGCGAAGCCAGACATAGAAGAAGTCAGACAGATCTGCGTAGCCAATGTTGTCGTAGTACGGCGGGTCGGTGGAAAAAATCCTGGCTTGGCTCGGAGCCTCTTGGCTTGCGTCAAGCTGTTTAGAGGTGCCTTGGGTGTTGGCAGGGAGCGTATGTAATGATCTTTCGATCCATTGGATCTGCCGAAACCAGTTGCCACTTGACGTGGAGAACGGATTACCTTCTGCATAGTCCCAGATCATCGGAATGGCCTGACGCACAAATGTGTTACGGATCTTTTGGCCAGAGCTATGCCAACTGCAAATAGCAGACCAGTAATCTGCACATTTGTCCACGGCGATTGTCAAATACACCCCCACCGCCTCGGCGTAGGCAGTTGTGCCCGTCCCACCTTCGTTCAAGCTGCTGCCATCGGATGTCAGGCCGGCTTTGGCGGCATCCTTCGCGATCTTCTTTTGTGCCTCGGACACAAGGTCGGAGAAAGTTGTCAGGGCCACCAATTGGCGTTCGGTAAAGAGGTCAGCAAAAGTTAGCATCCCGTAGATCGGAGTTTTGAAGTCGCGGGGGTTGTCTGGCAGCGACTGGTCGGGCGCCAGTTGGCCTCAATGACATCTGCAACCGACTCGTGATTGGCAAGAGATGACAAATAAACCCGTCCACGATCTCCCTCGGCCACTATTGCCATCAAACGTGCGCCTAACCCTACTCGCTGTCCTTGCTCGCGCAAATACGGGTAGGTAACCGGAGCGTCCGACATCAAACATCGGAAGGCTCGGCGTTTACCAGCAGATGTCCCGCGCTTCGCTTCCTCCGGCGGTGTTCCCACATGCACCTTGAACCGATACGACTTTCCTTCAATCACCGGCTCTACCCAAGCCTCCTTGCCCTTCTTGCTCGACAGCACGAACGAACTCGCCAGTGGCACCTCCACATCCGCAAAGGCCGGGTTGGGACTGTGCACCGTACGCGCCCATAGCCAGGCTATTACGGTAAGCTTCTGTCCAACATACGGCTTGAGGTCCGGGCGCTCCGCCGCCATCGCCGCCGTCACTTCAACCTTCGGATACAAGTGCCCGATACGCTTCTCTGCCTCGTCTCGCATCCACTTGCCGTAGTAACGCACATCTGCCGCGAGGCCCGATGCGCCCGGCCACACGCCTTCACCCGCAAGACTTGCCCGATCCTCCGGGTTCACCGGCGGCCTGTCTGCGAACTTTGGCGGAATCTCGATCATCGCCTTGTTGATGAGCACTGCTACCGGGTTGAGATCCGAGGCGTACGCCTCCAATCCCAGTCGCTGCGCCTCCAGAGGCAAGGTACCGCCGCCAGCGAAAGGATCGTGAAAGGCCGGCAGCTTGTCGGGGTCGAACAGTTCGGTGGCGCGCGGGTGGTCCGCGTTGTCAGCGCAGGCGCGTCGCCAGCTTCGGCGAATTTCCGCACGCGCCGCTTCAAGCACCGTCTCGTTGCCGGTGTTTTCCCATTCCACCAAATCACGCAATATGTCGAACAGGCGCTCACGCTCCCTCGTTTGCGCTGCGGAGGTCGGAAACTCTTCCGGCACCGATGATGGATCATCCACCATCTGACTAAATATCACCGCCCGGGCCGCCGCGAGCGGTCGGCGAGCCCACCATAAATGCAATGTGCTCGGATGCCCATGACGAATGGACTTCTCTCGTGCCGCCGCGGTGTTGATCGCATCTAACGGCAGCGCAACTTCAATAAGTTTTATTCGCGTCACGGTCATCGCGATGTGGTATCACACCCAGTCGTCATTATGAGGGTTTCTCCGCACGCGCAAGGAGTTCATCCATGCGGTAGTTAACGCTTGTTACAGCCCAATCCGGCTCCTTCTCGAATGGCTGCCGCAGATATCGCACATGGGGAATGCCCCCATCAAGAAACTCCACGATGGCGAGTATGAAGGCATCCGGTTTGTTGAGTGCCGTCAGGATTTCGTTCTTGGTGACCGTGATCGTATCGGCACCCGCCACTCGCCCTTTTACTTCAATGAATCGAAGCTGGCCGGAATCGGGGACGCGACTTTCGATGTCGTACCCCAAGTGCTCGAACTCACGATCGACCGGGTCAAAGCCGAGTTTTTTCTCTTCTTCCATGACAGCCGCCCTGGCTTGAGCAGCTGATGCCTGGGTATCCACAGTCCGATGCGTCTCGGCACCGGTCATTCGCGCCAGCAGCCCTTTCGGGACAATTACCGCACCGCCGATCACGGCAGGCGGTAGGGCGGTCACCTGCCCATCTCTCTCCAATTGAGCCATACGATCTTCAAGGCGTTGCTCCAGTTCCTCAGCGCGGCGCCGCGCCTCGCCCGAATTGAGCCGCGCACCGGTCTTACCCGCCTGTTCCTGAAGACGAAGCTGTTCAGAGCGCCGGTACCAGTGCGTGAACTCCTTCGTCAGACGATCCTTCACGGCAGCGCGAGTTTTCTCGATCCATCGCAAGCGGTTCTTTCTGACTTCCGAAAGATGCCGCGGCACCAAGCTCGCAATCGCTTCGGTCTGCGCCTCCCGTTCCAGTTGGTCATCAATCCAGCTCAACTCCTGCAGGTTGAGTATCTCGCTGGTACTTGGGTCACTAGCTCCAAGTGGACGATAGTCCAAGTAGGGAGCGTACCCCAGCCGTCGGCGATTTCCCTTGCCATCAACTTCTACATAGAGCATCCGTTTCGAGATTACCCGGGCTTCATCCTCATGGCTACTGCCACCATCCTGAATCTCATGCTCAAGCGAGAACAAAACGCGCGGCATGATGCCCTGATCGCGCTCATCCACCAGTACTGCGCCACTCTTCAGGATCTTTCCATACCGATCCAAAGTGAGATCGAGCACAGCGGACAATAACGGGTGGCCGGGACACACGAAAGCGGCATGCGACTTGCCCGCTACCGATACGCGAGATTTCTCGAAAGCGATGCGTTCGTATTGCCGTAATACCGGTTCACGCCAATCAATCTGACGGTCACCACGACGCATATCCGCTGGAACATGGCTGATCTGATAGCGTTTGGGCTCGCGCTGATGGACTGTTCCTCCCAGTGTGCGGAATGCCTCCAGAAAGAACGACTCAATAAAATGAGGTTGCAAGCGTCGCGCTTGTGCCCGTTCAATGTCCCGTCGCACACGAGCGATACGGCTCGTGTCCATGACATCCTGAACAAGTGCTCGCTCCTCCATCAGATCCTGAAGATGTCCACGATCAACGGCATCGCTCACGGCTTGCTCCAGCCGCGCCCGAACTTCTGGCTGATCACCATAGCGAACCGCTTCAATGAGCAGTTCACGCAAGGATTTACCGTCGAAGTGAAGCTTCCCCAGCACATCAAAGACTTGACCTCCCAGCGCGGACTTTGCCTGATCCAACTTGTCGAGAAGCCGCTGGAAAACATCGCCCTCGCGGGTTTCTCTGGCGAACAGATTCCATAGATGACACACCTCTGTCTGCCCGATTCGATGTATGCGCCCGAATCGCTGCTCAATGCGATTAGGGTTCCAAGGCAGGTCGTAGTTCACCATAAGATGTGCACACTGAAGGTTGATACCTTCACCAGCGGCATCCGTAGCTAACAGAATCTGAACTTCCGGATCGTTCCTGAACAATCCTTCCGACCGACGCCGCTGTTCCCTTCCCATTCCTCCGTGAATCTGCACAATGTTCTCGGATCGTCCCAGCTGCGTCTCAATTCGGCGAGCCAGGTAATTCAGAGTGTCCCGATGTTCGGTAAAGATAACGAGTTTTTGACTTGGAGATGCCCTTGGGCGGGGCAGGTCGCCTCCACCGAACAGAGTACGCTCTTCTCCTAACTGCCTCGCGAGACCTGCCCGAGTGAAAACTTCTTCCAGAACCTTGACGAGTTCAGTCCACTTGGTGTCTTCTCCAGTTCTTCTGATGCTTGCTGCCATAGACTGAAGATGCCCGAGAGACTCAATCTCGGCCTGAAGCTCGGCGATCGTGCTGGCCGCTGTCGCTTGGTCGAGAACTTCATTCTCCACAGCATCCGTTTCATCGTCGGGCATATCCTCCAGATACTCGATGTTCTCGGAATCAAAGCCTGTTTCGAAATCAGGAGGGGTGGCACCACGCTGCGTCAACCTGACATCCTGCAACCGACTTTCCAGCCGATTCAGTCTCCTTGTCAATGACTGGTAAATGGCTTCGGGGGAAGATGCGAGTCGACGCTGCAACACAGTGAGCGCAAAGCCGACAGTTCCCGCACGACCGTTGTTGTTGAGTGCCTCTGCGCGGTTGAACTCCTCGCGAACATAGTCTGTGACGGCGGAGTACAGCCGGGTTTCGCCATCCGTCAGCTTGTAAGGCACTGAGTGCGCGATACGCTCAGGGAACAGCGGGCAACCATCAAATTTCAGAAGTTTCTCTTTCACCATACGCCGCATCAGATCCGTGACATCCACTTGGTGGGCACCGTCTCGGAAGCGTCCCTCAAAGCGGTCGCTATCGAGCAAGGCGAGGAACAACTGGAAATCCTCTTCCTTGCCGTTATGCGGAGTGGCCGTCATGAGCAGGAAATGTCGAGTCACTCCAGACAAAAGCTGGCCCAGGCGATAGCGCTTCGTGTACTTGATCTCGCCACCATAAAAGGTCGCCGACATTTTGTGCGCCTCATCGCAAATGACGAGGTCGTACTGACAGTCGCGTACTCCGAGCTTCTCTTGGGTCTCTTCGTCTCGTGCGAGCTTGTCAAGACGTGCAATCGCAAGGTCATTCTCCAGAAACCAGTTCCCGGTGCGTGCGGCCTCCAACTTGTCACTCGTCATGATTTCAAAGGGCAAGTCGAATTTCCGGGATAGCTCGTCCTGCCATTGCTCCACGAGACTGCCGGGACATACGACGAGGCAGCGCCTCAAGTCGCCGCGGGCGATCAATTCCTTGATAAGCAGGCCCGCCATGATCGTCTTGCCGGCACCTGGGTCGTCAGCCAAGAGAAGTCGAAGCGGCTGTCGCGGCAGCATGACTTCATACACGGCTGTGATCTGGTGGGGCAGCGGATCGACCTGCGAGGTGTGCACTGCAAGCATGGGATCGAACAGGTGCGCGAGCCGGATACGGTGCGCCTCGGAAACCAGACGATACAGAGCACCGTCGCTGTCAAAGCTCCACGAACGCCCTTGCGATACCAATTCCAATCGCGCTTCGTCGTCACGGAGCAGGACCGTCTCGGCAACCTTGCCGGATGCCGATCGATAGATCAGCGTCAACGCATCGGCACCGTGCCAATCTGCCTTGATTACAGTGACAGCTTCTGCCCCGCGAATACCGCGAATGGCGGACCCGGGTTGGATATTTTCCAGCTTCAAGGCAAGGGTACCCCTCTGTTTCTGGCTGGATTCAACCCAATTCTCCGCCAATCCCGATCAAATCGCTACAAACAGGAGTTCAGCAGCCGAGCATCTCCAACACTTCGAGTGCGGACGATCACCCCTCAACCAAACATGTATTCGTCCCGTTGTTCATATTCCGCGCCCGTCAGAATCAGGCGCAGTCGCTCGTATTGGTCCTGAAGCCACTGGCAGGCTTCCGCCCATTCACCTTCGTCGTCGCGGTTCCATTCGCGCTGTACGCGCAAGCTCCTGCCGTCACTGCTCTGCGACTCCAAATCATCGGACAGCCACTGATCGGCCATCTCGCGATGAATGAGATGCGACAGGCGGCGCATTCGCGCCGTGTTCGCAGCGGCATTGTCACCGCCCGCCCGGACGAAGAGCCACAGTGAGTCAGCGTCTCCAACCTGCAAGCCAATCCGGTCACCGAATGCGTTGCAAGGCTCTGTGAGCTGTTGTCCTCGGCGCCAGCGGTCTGTCTGCCCCGGTACGCCTCCGGTCGTCTCCTTGAGGCATCTCCAGAACCTCTCAGTCAAGTCAGCGCCCTCTGGCAAAATCTCAACCTGCACCTTCACACCACAACGCTCGCCGAACCTTTGGCATCGCCTCGCCGCACTCTCGTGGTCGTGTGCCTGAGGATGCATTACCCACTCGGGGTGCCCCGGAACGGCGCGCATGATATGCGACCCGTTACGGCTCCCCGGCGGATAGCGGCTCGATGGATGGATGCTGCTGCTCTGCGCCTCTCCCTGCAACTTGTCGGCATTGGCCGGATGTCGGCTCAGAAGTGCTGCAACCACGTTCAGTAACATCTGACCACGACTACGCTCGAACTGCCATTCACCTTCGTCTATTCGCCAGCGAAGCGCGTTCAGGTCTTCATCCCCAGCGGTACCCTCATGCGGCCACGGCCAGCGTTCAAGCGCTCGGTCCGCAAGGTCGTCGGCACGCCGGTTGAGCACATCCTTGTTCCACTTGTCTTCCTCGGCGAGATGTCTCGTCATGCCCACCGCACTGTTGCGATATGTATCTTTCTTGACAGCGAATGGACGTGCGCCGAGTTTGGAGTTCACCACATCGCCGCTCAGGGTCAGATTAGCCAGAACATCCCGGTATTGCCTGTGCACATCTTCTGCATCTTCGCCGAGGTCCCCTTTCCACTCGTCGGTCAGTGTTTTCGGCATCACATGTTCGAGCGTGAGACGTTGCCGGTCGGGTGCCTCTCCCGGATGTTCATATTCCATCAGGGCACAAAGCACGGCGGATGCCGAGCGGGTAGCGCTACCGCCATAGGCCTTGCGTGTGCGAATACCCTCCCGGACCTGCTGATCGCTCGGGGCACCAATGCGTCGGTGTCGCAAGCGAATGATGCGTTCAAGCCAGTATTCCGCATAGTCGTCTTCTGCAGTCGGTCCAGGCCCATGTGCAAGCTCTGCTATAGCCGTGTTCGTCCCATTTGTCGGTCGACCTGCCAACCAGAGGCGCGTCAACCAGCTCGAGATGTACGCCAGTGCCCTTGCCAGATCCTTGTTCGAGACAAGCGTCGATTCCTCGTTCGAGGCTTCGTCGAGCAGCCGCAGCGTCAGTGGCCTGTGGACATCAATACCCAACGCGCGAAGGTGTCTGAGCTCGGTTTCGACCCTGTTGTCAGGATGCGGTCCCGCCGTACCGGTCAGCACACCGTAGAGCTTGGCAAGGCGCGCGAACTCGCGGCACAGTGCCGGGCGATCTCCTGCGAGCTCATCCTTCAAAGCCCAACGCCGAATCTGCTCATAGGTTTCTTCAGTTCGCAGTTTCTTGCCCGTACGCCAGCGCATGAAATCGCGCAGAAAGTTGTCGATCCGATCGCTGGAATAGTGTGCATCGAGTGCATCTTCAATAGCGCGCCAGTAGCGGTCGTACAATTCGCGCTGCTCACCTTCGGGCAAGCCGATCAACAACCAATTCTTCACCTTCTCGCTCTCGGTGAGCGGACGGCCAGTAGCGTTCAGGCTCTCGAATATCTGCTGAGGGTCATCTTTGGGTGGCTCAAGCTCAATACTTACCACTTCCAAATGGTTAAGACCATCAAGTAATCGTTTGGTATCGCTGTCGTTTACAAGACAACTCGCATGGTTCCAAGCCTGCTTCACGGCACCAGAGCCTCGGGGTGTACCCCCAAGACCAGCACTGTACTCATCATCATCGGCGCTTTGTAGCTTGAGCTTGCGTGGTTGCTCGGGATACATGGGCGGGTTGGTCAAGTAGCGTTGAACCATTTCTCCAGTCCAAGAATCACAGGGGCCTTCACGCTCCAGTTTCCCGGCAATACTGGCGAGCAGGATGCTCACCGTGGTGAGCCGCTGCTGACCATCAACAATACAGGAAGTTTCGGCAGTCCCGCCGCGTTCAGGTTCCCGAAAGGTCAGCAAGGTACCCGCATAATGCGAGGCATCTTCTCCTGCCTCGGCGATGGCCAGCAGGTCATCAACCAGCCGCACGATGTCCGACTTGCGCCAACAGTAGCGGCGCTGCCAAAGCGGCACTACATACTGGCGGTCTCCATTGAGTAAGTCCAGGAATTTAATTCGCTTGGTTTGCATGAGCTCCCCTCCCTACAGATACTTCGGCAGGGTCCGTTTCGACACCACCCAGCGATGCACCTCGTTCGGGCCTTCGTAGATGCGCATGGTGCGCAGCTCCGCCGCCATGAGTTGCAGGGGCGTCTCCTTGGCCATGCCCATGGCACCGAGCGCCTGCATCCCGTGGTCCACGACCTCACTCGCCAATTCGGTGCCATACACCTTGACCATGCTCGCCTCGACGCGTACATCCACCCCCTGATCCTGTTTCCACGCCGCCTCCTGCACCATGAGTCTCAGAGCATGAATGCGCGTCGCGGCATCGGCAATCCACCACTGCACCGACTGTCGGTCGGCAAGTCGCTCGCCAAAGGTCACCCGCTGATCGGCGTGCTGACACAGCTCCTTGAGTGCGCGCTCGGCCATGCCAATGCACCAGGCACCCATCTGCAACCGCCTGACCATGAGTCGCCTTTGCATGGGCGCGAAGCCCTCGCCTTCCGCACCGAGGCGCAGGGCATCAGACACACGCAAATCCTCGAATACGAGTTCGTAGGTACGTGCGCCGCCGATCATCGGAATTTCGCGCTCGATCACGAAGCCCGGCGTATCCCGCTCGACAATGAACGCCGTAATGCCGCCGCGCGAGCCTTTCTCCGGGTCGGTTACCGCCATGACAATCGTGAAGGCGGATTCGGGCACTCGGCTGACCCAGATCTTGCGACCATTGATGACCCAATCATCGCCGTCGCGCACTGCACGAGTCACCATATGCGCCGGATCTGCGCCAGCGCCGGGCTCGGAAATCGCTATGGCTGACGCGATCTCGCCGCGCGCATAGGGATCAAGGTACTGCTTGCGCTGCATCTCGCTCGCCGTTTCGAGCAGCATGTGCAGGTTGGGCGAGTCGGGCGGAAAAGTGAAGGGCGTGACGGTGCGGCCAGTGGCCTCATTGACGAAAGTCATGGCCAGCGCGGGCAAGTCTGCGCCGCCGAGGGCTTCCGGCACATCAAGACCCCAGAGGCCAAGCTCGCGGCATATGTCATGCAGGGGCGACAGTTCCTCATCGCTCAGCGAGGCCGCTGCGCCCGATGCCTCGCGCGCGAGCACTTTCGGTTCCAGAGGAACAAGGTGATCGTCAACAAACCGGTCCACGGTCTCCTTCAGCAGGCGATGATCCTCATCAAGTTGAAAATCCACTCATTTCTCCTGTAACTATCGATTCGAACACATGATAAATCGGGCCAGGTCACACAGGGTGTGCGGGCACGATGCGGGATATGCAAGGTTACACCATGGACAGGCGGTCGTTGTCCTGAAGCGGCCCGTGAACATGCTCAGGCGGCCTGACGAAACTGCAGGCGCGCCAGCCGCGCGTACAGTTCGCTGCGACCATTCAACTCATCATGAGAACCTGAATCGAGCAGCGCGCCGGACTCGAACAGCAGTATGCGGCGGGCATCGCGAACCGTCGCGAGTCGATGTGCGATCACCATGCTGGTGCAGGATTCGGTCAGGCGCGAGAGCGCCTGCTGAACAAGAAACTCACTCTCGGCATCAAGTGCGCTGGTGGCTTCGTCGAGAAGCAGCAGACCTGGCCGCTTGAGCATGGCGCGCGCCACCGCCACCCGTTGCCGCTGGCCGCCGGAAAGCTGTGTGCCTCCCTCGCCGACCTCCGTTTCGAGCCCGTCCGGCAGCGCCCCGGCAAAGGCCGTGACGTGCGCGGCCTGTGCGGCCTCACGCACCTCCCGGTCGCTGGCATCCGGGCGCGCATAGGCGATGTTCTCGGCGATGCTGCCAGAAAACAGCACCGGCATTTGCGGTACCAGAGCGATGCGGGCGCGCAGGTGCGCGAGCTCGAGTTCGCGCAGGTCGATGCCATTGATGCAGATGCGTCCCTCGGTGGGATCATAGAACCTCAACAGCAGGTCGAACAGGGTCGATTTGCCGGCTCCCGAAGGCCCGACGATGGCGATCTGCTCGCCCGCCGCAACCTCGAACGAGAGAGCTCGCAGCACCTCGACATCCGCTCGGGTTTCATAGCGAAACCCGAGCTGCTCGACCTCTACCCGCACCTTGCCGGGGGCCGTCAGGATTTTCGGTATTGGTGGGTCGCGAATCTCCGCCTCGCTCGCCAGCAGTTCCAGCAGGCGCTCCATGGCACCGGCGGCACGCTGCAACTCGCTCAGGACTTCACTGATCGCACCCACCGACCCAGCCACCATGAAGGCATAGAACACGAAGGCGGCCAGTTCGCCGGCGCTGGTATTGCCGAGCAGGACATCCTGGCCACCGACCCACAGCATGAGCGCGAAGGCACCGAACACCACCAGCATGACCAGCGCGATGAGCATGGCGCGCACCCGTACACGCACCAGCGCAATATCCAGCGCGGCCTGTACCCTGGATGCGAACCTCTCGCTGTCCAGCGCTTCGCGGCGATTCGCCTGCACCACCTTGATGTTGCCCAGCGACTCGCTGACCTGGCTGCCCACTCGTGCCAGACCGGTCTGACTGTCGCGTGACAGACCGCGCACACGGCGCCCGAATATCAATATGGAACCCACTGCCAGAGGTGCCGAAATCAGCACCATCAGAGACAGCTTGAGGCTCGACACCAGCATCAGCAGTACGCCGCCAACGAGGATGAAGAGGTTGCGCAAGGCGACCGACGCGGACGATCCGATGACGGTTTGCACCAGCGTGGTATCCGTGGTGATGCGGGACTGGATCTCGCTGGCGCGATTGGTATCGAAAAAGCCCGGATGCAGCCGCACCACATGCGCGAACACCTTGTTGCGTATGTCCGCAGCAGCGCGCTCGCCAACCGAAGTGACCAGATAGAAGCGCACAAAGGTACCGAGCGCGAGCAGACAGGCCAGGCCCAGGAACACCAGAATGGCCATGCCGAGCAGCTGCACCGATGCCTGCGAAGAAAACCCCTGATCCACCAGAATGCGCAAGCCCTGCCCGAACATGAGCGTGACCAGAGAGGTGAGGACGAGTGCACAGATCGCCCCGGCGAGCTGTTTCTTGTAGGGCTTCAGGAAGGGCAGTGCGGATCGCAGCGTGGAGACCTTGCGGCTGATTTTGCGATCAATCAGTTCATCCATTGATCCTGCTCAGGAAACATGCGCTGTTCCATACATGTGTGTATTGCCCGAGTGTGATGACAGGCTACTTGGCGCTCTGCCCGTCATCGACCAGCAGCACCGCGCCGGTAACCGCTTCCGAAGCCGGCGAGACGAGATAGAGCAGCGTGGAATCAAGCTGCGCCGGATGCCCGATGCGTTTGCGCGGCATGTGTGGTGCGAGTTGCCCGACACGCGCCTGCATGGCATCCATCATCTCCGACTCGAAGGCCCCGGGCGCGATGCAATTGACATTGATGTTGTACCCGCGCCATTCAACCGACAGGGCTTCGGTCATGCGTGCCACGGCCGCCTTGGTAATCGAATAGAGCGCGGCACCATTGCCGTCGTAGTTGAAGGCGGTGACCGAGGAAAGGTTCACGATGCGCCCGGGAAGCTGATGCTTGATCAGGCGTCGTGCGATCTCGCAGGAAAGGATGAAGGGCGAGCGCAGATTGGTGCCAAGCACCAGATCGATGAACTCGGGCGACATGCGCGTGGCGCGCTCGGCATCGGCAATACCCGCGTTGTTCACCAGAATGGTGACTGGCCCGAGTTCCGTTTCGGCCCGCTCGACCACATCCATCAGATTGGCATCGTCATTGACATCGAGCGTGAGCGGCAGGGCGACACCGCCAGCGGCGCGGATTTCTTCGGCCAACTCCTCGAGCCTCGGCGCACGTCTGCCGGTGAGCACGACCCTGGCACCGCACTTGGCCAGCACCTTGGCGAATCTGTACCCCAATCCCGAAGTAGTGCCGGTGATCAGGGCAGTCTGCCCGTCGAGATCGGTCGAAATGTATGGAAGCGGAAAATTCATTGCTGCCCGAACCTCTGCTGCGTGAGCGAACATTGTGCACCAATGGCTGTCGCGAGAGGCCGGATGAGCGACATGGCAGTGTAGAGTGTACGCCCATGAACACGCGCGAAAGAATCTGTGAGCGGCTTCGGGATGCCTTCGACCCCGTGCATCTCGATGTTGTGGATGAAAGCGCCGGACACCGGGGCCGGGCGGGTGCCGAATCACACTTCCGCGTGACCGTGATCAGCGAGGCTTTTTGCGGCGAATCCCTGCTGGCCCGACATCGCGCCGTCAACCGATGCCTCGAAGATGAGCTTGCCGGCGGGGTACACGCCCTGGCGATCAACACCTACACGCCGGACGAATGGCATGCACGGGAGGCGCGCACCAGAAGCACACCGCCCTGTGCAGGCGCGAACCGGGGTTCCTCCGGGAATGTCGATGCTGGTCGATAGCGGCTATCTGCTCGCGTCACTGCCCCGGCCTGCCGAGCTTGCAGACAGGCTGCGAGAGGCGCTTGTCGATTCGAACCTGCTCGGTACCCTGACGGTGGCGCGCGAGGGGCTGAACTGGTCCATGTGCGGCGCACCGACAGAGCTTGATGCCTTCTTGCAGGAGATTGCCGGACTCGGGCTCGAGGGCCAGATGCGGCGTTCACGCACACACGCAACCACAGCGCCCTTCAGACAGTTGAAAGTGCGCTTGCGGCCGGAACTGGTCACCAGCGGGGTAGAACCCGACGGCTTGCCGAGTGCTGCGGGCACCCATGTGGCACCGCAGGCATTCAATGCGCTTGTTGACACGCCGGGCGTACGATTGATCGATGTGCGCAATCAGTACGAGATCGACATAGGCCGCTTCGGACGCGCCGAGCAGCCCGGAATCGAGTGCTTCACGGATTTTGCCGACTATGTCGATTCACACCTCGACGCGGAGAACCACTGTACGCCCGTCGCGCTCTATTGCACCGGCGGCATACGTTGTGAGCGGGCGGCGCAGCTGCTGCTCGACAGGGGATTCGAGCAGGTGTATCAGCTTGCCGGCGGCATACTCGCCTATCTGCAGGCCGTCCCCGAGGAGCAGCAGCAATTTCACGGCGAGTGCTTCGTGTTTGATGGCCGGGTGAGCCTCACCAGGGGGCTCGAGGACGGCAACTATCAGCTTGACGGGGCGCGCATCACCGCGAAACATCACGAATCAGGTGCATCAGGCGCATCAGGCGAAGCGCTCGGTGCTCGCGACTGCCCCGATTCCAGCACGGGCACAAGCGCGCCCCACACGATGTCCAGAATCAATGGCTGAGCCTCGGCGTTGGGATGTATGCCGTCGGACTGCATGAGAGCAGGGTTCGTGGCGATGCCCTCGAGCAGGAACGGAATCAGGTGGCTGTTCGTCTCCTCGGCAACGCGCGTGAAGATTCCGGCGAATGCGCGTGAATATCTCGGCCCGTAATTGGGCGGCACCATCATGCCCGCAACAATCACCTCGGCGCCCTTCGTGCGAGCGAGGCGCGCCATGGTGTACAGATTCTCGTGGGCGGCCGCGATCGAATAGCCTCTCAGGGCATCATTGCCGCCGAGTTCCAGCACAAGCACCTGTGGCTCATGTCTGCCGAGCACCCCAGGCAAGCGCGCCAGACCTCCGCCAGTGGTTTCACCGGAGACACTCTCGTTAACGACCTGATAGGATGGCCAGCGTTCGGCAACCCGCTCGGCGAGCAACGACACCCAGCCGCTCCGTTCGCTGGGCAACCCGTAGCTCGCGCTGAGACTGTCCCCGAATACGAGAACCGTTCGCGCAACCCGCGTGTGAGCGTCGGCGTAGCTCGAGTTCACGACACACACGCACAGTAACAACCACGCAAGCAGGAGTGTTATTCGTTTGAAGATGATGGCCAGCGAGTTCATTGGTGCCGAAGATGTCAGCAAGCGGGTACAGATTGCGAGCGGGGAACTTACCATACTCGACGGACTCAGCCTGCACATAGCTCAGGGTGAGCGCAGCGCCATCGTGGGTCAGTCCGGTTCCGGCAAGACCACCCTGCTGAGTATCCTTGCCGGCCTTGATGTCGCCACATCCGGTCAGGTCTGGCTTGCCGGTAATGAACTCTCGGCGCTTGATGAAGACGGGCGCGCGCGCCTGCGCAAGACCTACGTGGGTTTCGTCTTTCAGACCTTTCAGTTGCTCACCGGCCTGACTGCGCTCGAAAACGTCATGCTGCCCTCGGAACTGCGCGCTGACGCAGATGCCGAGACGCGCGCGAGCGAGTGTCTGCGGCGCGTCGGCCTGACTGATCGCCTGCATCACTATCCGGCCAGACTCTCGGGCGGAGAACAGCAACGCGTCGCCCTGGCGCGCGCGTTCGTCACCAACCCGCAGGTGCTGTTTGCCGATGAACCGACAGGCAACCTCGATACGCGCACCGGTGGCAAGATCATCGACCTCATGTTCGAACTGGGCGATGAGTTCGGTTCAACGCTCGTGCTAGTGACGCACGACACAGCACTCGCCACGCGCTGCGATCGTGTGCTGGAACTTGAACTCGGTCGGATACGCACATGAAGCTTCGCATCTCGGCCAGGCTGCTGGTCAAGGATCTCAGGGCGGGTGAACTCAACCTGCTGGCGCTGGCGCTGTGTATCGCCGTGGGCAGTGTCACCCTGATCGCGCTCTTTGCCGACCAGATTCAGCGCGCCATGACCAGCGAGTCGAACAGCTTTCTGGCCGCCGACCGCGTCATCTCGGGCAGTATGCAAGCACCGGATTCCTTCCTGCAGGCGGCGCAGGAGCTCGACATAGACACGGCTCAATTGCTCGGCTTCGTGTCCATGATCTATCACGGGCAAGCCAACCAGCTGGCCTCCGTCAAGGCGGTCAGCCGCGGGTATCCGCTGCGTGGCGAGATGCGAGTGAACGACGGCTCCGGGCCGCGCGTACTCGCATCGGGGGTCGGACACCCGAAGGTCGGCGAAGCCTGGATCGATCGGCTGCTGCAGGCGCGCCTGGGGCTCGAGCCTGGCGATGTCATCGAAGTTGGCCTGAAGCCGCTCAGGGTGTCCGGCATCATCCTCTCGGAACCGGACCCGACCTCCGGCTTCCTCGATTTCGCGCCGCGACTGACCATGAACTGGGCCGACATCAATGCCACCGGTGTTGTGGTGCCGGGCAGCCGATTGACCTATCGGCTGCTGCTTCGCGGCGAGGATGCCAGGCTTGATGCGCTGCGAGAGCAATTGCGCACACTCATGGAAGGCCGCTTCCAGTGGCGTGATGTGCGCAATTCGGGCGACAGACTCGCCAGCGTCATTGATCGCGCCGAAGGCTTCATCATGCTCGGCGGACTGCTGGCGGTGACGCTGGGCGGCGTGGCTATTTCCCTGTGCGCGGACAGATATGCGCGGCGCAGATCATCGCAGGTCGCCATTCTCAAGACGCTCGGTGCCGTGCCTCTCGAACTCCATGTGAGCTACGCGGTACAGTTCCTGCTCATCGCTCTGGTTGCTACTCTTGTCGGCTGGCTGCTCGCGCTGGCAGGCCACGCCTTGCTCAGCGAACTCATGCGCGACGCTCTGCCAGTGGCCTTGCCGGGCACGAGCTTCGAACCCCTGCTGATCGGCGCGCTCACCGGCGTGGTGTGTCTGCTCACCTTTGCCGCGCCGTCCATTCGTGCGCTCTGCGGGGTCTCTCCCATGGCCGTCATTCGCGAGGACTTGACGCAAAGCCTTTCCGCGCGGCGTACGACCTTGTTCGCCGGCGGCATTGGCATCCTGTCCCTGATGCTGTGGTACACGCAAAGCCTGGCGATTACCGGCATGACGCTGCTCGGCATCTCACTGTCGATAAGTGCATTCGGTGTGCTCGCCGTACTCATGCTGCGCGCCGGTCGGCAACTCGGCAAACGCTCCGGTACCGCATTGCGGCTGGCGCTCTCGAGCCTGTCGCGGCATCCACTGCTGAACGCGACGCACATAGGTGTGTTCGCCATGCCGCTGTGCGTACTCTTCCTGTTGCTGCTCCTGCAAGACGAGGTTATCGGTGAATGGCGGCAAATGATGCCCGACAAGGCCCCCAATCACTTCGTCCTGAATATCGCCGACGATCAGGTCGAGGGTGTTGCGCGTCTGCTTGACGAGAGTTCGAGCTATCAGGGGCTGGTGTTTCCCATGGCGCGCGGTGTCATCACGGCGGTCAACGGCGAACCTGCAAGCAGCAGAGAGGCGGAGGCGCGTCCTGATGCCGGGCGCAGCTCGGAGCGGAATACCCCGGAGCGGGACGAGGATTCCGCTGACACAGACGAGGCTCCCGATGCTGCTCGCGGACTGTCGCGTACACGCAACTTTTCCTCGAGTCCACGCCTCCCGGAAGGCAATGAACTGGTTGTCGGTGACTGGTGGTCACAGCCCGATGTGCTGGAAGCATCGCTTGACGAAGAGTTTGCCGGATGGCATGGGCTCAGGCTGGATGATCAACTGCGCATCGACTTCAACGGGCAGCTGGTGGATGTGCGCATCAGCAGCCTGCGCAAGGTGGACTGGGACAGTTTTCAGCCGAACTTCTACCTGCTGCTGTCGCCAGCGGCGCTCGCGGGCATACCCAGCACCCACATGGCCAGCTTCCATGTAGATCCTGACGATACGAGCTTCATCAATCGATTGCTTGATGCCTATCCCACTCTCTCGGTATTGTCGGTGGATCAGCTCATTCGCAGATTCCGCGACATTCTCGACAAGCTCTCCATGGCCATGCAGCTGCTCATGTCTCTGGTGCTGGCCTCGGCGGCGCTGGTGATGCTCGCCAGCGTCTTCAGCAGTCGCGAGCTGCGTCTGCGCGAATACGGACTGCTGAGGACGCTCGGCGGCTCGGGTCGGCTGGTGCGCGGCAGTCTGCTGCTCGAATTCGCCGCACTTGGCCTGTTCGCCGGAATCGCCGCAGCCCTGGCCACGGAAGCCACGCTGTTCGTGTTGCAGACCTACTTCTTCGAGATGCCGCATACATGGCATCCGCTCCTGTTTCTCCATGCGCCCGTGTGCGGCCTTGTGCTGGTGTCGCTGCTCGGCGTACTCGGCACCCGGCGCATGCTGCGAGTGACCCCGGTGACCATCCTGCGGGAGGCGAGATGACCGCATTCAGACTGTCTGTGTTCGCGCTCTCCTTGTGCCTGGCCTTCAGCGCCTGGGGCGGCGATGCCCCCGATGCGCGGGAGCGTGACAGCGAGGCGCAGAGTACGCAAACCGCGCAGACCCAGGCTCCGCTCATCGAAGAGATTCGTGTTCGAACAAGCGCCCGTGAAGCCGAGTCGCGCGACTACCTCTCCGGCTATACACGCCTTGATGGTGACGCGCTCGGCGGCATCAGACCCACGCATCCTCACGAGGTCTTTGTGCGCGTCCCGGGACTGTGGATTTCGCGCGGCTCGGGGCAGGAACACCTGACCGCCATGCGCTCGGCCGTACTCACCGGCGCCGGTGCCTGTGGCGGCATGCTCTATCTCGAAGATGGCATCCCCATACGTCCGCAGGGCTTCTGCAACGTCAACAATCTCTTCGAGACCACTCTGGAGCTTGCCGATTCGGTCGAGGTGCTGCGCGGCCCTGCGGTGGCATCATTTCGCGGCAACCCCCTGTACGGGGCGATCAACAGCGCCAGCCTCGAATCCGCGAGTGCGCGCTGGATAGAACTCGAAGCGGGCTCCGATGCGCGGCGAGTCCTGCAAGCGAGCGGAGACGCGACGCTGGGGACACACGCGATTTCGGCAGCAGCCAGGATTCTTGCCACGGACAGTTTTCGTGATCAGGTCGGCCACCGGCAACAGAAGGTCAAGCTCGTTGATCGCTTCTCGCGCGGCGATTGGCGGAGCCTGACCAGCCTCGCCCTGACCAATCTCGACCAACAGACCGGCGGCTATGTGCTCGGCGGCAACGCCTACAAGTCCTCCGTCCTGCGCCGTACCAACCCCAACCCGGAAGCTTGGCGGGAGGCCTGGTCGGCGCGTCTCACCAGCCACTGGCAGCGCCCCTTCGGAGCCGTATCGAGCCTGCACCTCGCGCCTTATGTGCGCGCCACGCGCATGGAGTTCCTGCAGCACTTCCTGCCCGGCCAGCCGAGTGAAGCGAACGGGCACACGAGCCTTGGCCTGCTCGGCCACTGGACTCGATTGACCGGCACCGCAGAGACGGCGCTCGAAGCGCATGTCGAGTGGGCAGATGTATGGCTCGAAGAGACGCAGGATGGCCCCACCCGAGGTTCGGCGTTTCTGGTCGAGACGCGCCCGCCGGGCAGACACTATGACTTTGACGTGCGTATCCTGCAGGCGAGCCTGTCGGGGCGTGTTGTGCAGCCGGTTGGCGAGCGGCTGCAGATTCAGGCTGGCGTACGGGCGGCGCATCTCGGCTATGCGTATCGCAACCAGTGGCTGACCGGCAACACGCGCGACGATGGTCGTCCCTGTGGTTTCGGCGGATGCCTCTATTCGCGCCCGGCCAGCCGTGACGATGCCTTCACCAATTTTGCCGGTACGCTCGGTCTGCATTATTCCGTGCACGAGTCAGCCGAGTTGACTATAGGTGCCGGTTCGGGATTTCGCGCCCCCCAGGCCACGGAACTCTACCGGCTGCAGCGAGGTCAACTGGTCGCCGACCTCGATAGCGAGCGGCGGGATTCCCTTGAAGTCGGCCTTCGCTGGCGCACAGGTCGCGGGCAGCTGGCCACTTCGCTCTATGCCGCCCGTTCGAGACACCTCATTTTTCGCGATTCCCGGGGCATGAATGTCAGCGACGGAAAGACCAGATCCCTTGGGGTCGAGTTCGAGGCTTCGCTGGATGCGGGCATGATCGGCGCTTTCGAACTGGTGGCCAGCTGGGCGCGGCATGAATATGACTTCAACCGGCGCATCGGCAGGGGCGAAGTCATCGAGTCCGGCAAGGACCTCGACACCGCGCCGCGCTTCATGGGCAGTGTACGCTGGAAGAAGGTTGCCGCGAATGGCCTCACGAGTGAGCTCGAGGTCACGGGGCTCGGCGAGTACTGGATGGATGCCGGCAACACGCATCAATATGGCGGCCACTGGCTGGCGAACTGGCGGCTGAGCTGGCGTGCGCGCGACGGCCTCGAGGTCTTCTTTCGCGTGACCAACCTGCTGGACAGGGACTATGCACACCGGGCGGACTTCGCCTTCGGGAATCAGCGCTACTTTCCCGGCTTGCCGCGGCAGCTGGCACTCGGTATGCGGCTCGGGCTGTCCTGAGTGCTCGTCCGCGCTCGTCACCTCACCTGCCAGCGTGGCTCACGAGTGCTGTTTCGCGGGCTGTCCTTCTCTGTGCGCGCTGGTGAACTGCTGGAAATTCACGGCGCGAACGGCAGCGGCAAGTCGCGGCTGCTGCGCCTCTTGGCGGGCATTACCAAGGACTGGTCGGGCAAGCTCGAAGTGGCGGCTGCGAGCCTCTATATCGGGCATGACAATGGTCTGCATCCGGATTTGACGGTGATGGAGAATGTCGAGTGGCTCGCCAGTCTGTGTACAGCACCGAGCGCCTCGATTGATGCCGGCCTCGCGGCGTTCGGTGTCCGTCACCTGGCGCGGCAACCATGTCGCAAACTGTCCGTCGGGCAACAGCGGCGGGTTGCCCTGTCGCGGCTGGTCCACGATTCATCGCCCCTGTGGCTGCTCGATGAGCCGACCGGTTCGCTTGATGCCAGGCGCGTCAAGGGCTTTCGGGTTCTGCTTGCCAGACATCTGGAGTCAGGTGGCGCAGCGGTGATTGCCACCCATGCGACGGGCGCAGGAAACACCGGAACCACGCCGCTTTCCGGTGTGTCGTCACGCGCTGCGCGCATTCTCAGGCTTGGAGACGAGCGGTGAGCCTGGCCTGGGCATTCGTGCGGCGCGAGGCGCGCATTCTCTGGCGGCGCAGGAACGACCTCGTGGAGCCGCTGGTCTTCTATCTGCTTGGGCTCTTCCTGATGCACATGGCATCCACACAGGTCCCGGATGCCTTCCTGACGCTGCTGCCCGGGCTGCTCTGGGTGCTGGGCTTCATGGCCGCCTGCTATTCGCTGTCCAATGGCTGGCGAGATGAACATTCCCAGGGCGTACTGGCAGAGCTTGTGCACAAGGACGCACCGCTCGCGCTGCTCGCGTTGCTGCGCATCGGCGTTGACTGGGCGAAGATCGGTCTGCCCTTGTCGCTGCTCGCCCTGATCGCGGGTGTCGGGTTTGGTCTCCCCGGCGCGCAAAGCCTGCAACTCTCCTGTGCCCTGTTGCTGGGACTCGCCCCGCTGTGCCTGATCGGCAATCTCATCGCCAGTCTCGCCGTGGGAACCGGTCGTGGCAGCCTGCTGATCGCACTGTTGCTGCTGCCGCTCATGTCACCGGTGCTCATCTTCGGTCTGGGCGCATCGTCGCTTGCGCTGATTGATGCCGGGGCAGCGTTCCTGTGGCTGGCAGCGCTCACCGCGCTGGCGCTTCCGCTCGCGCCGCTGGCGACGGCCTTCATGCTGCGCGCGCTGGAGGATGTGTGAATCTGGTAGGCGCGGGGGCGGATGCGTGTTGTAAGCTTGCCACATGAAACGAAGACCGAATGGACGAAAAACCGCGTCCATAGACAGGTTCGCAGTAACAGATGTGCGTTGCTTCGAGGGTGAGCAGCAGGCTGTCGTGCGTCCTATCACCCTGCTGGTAGGCGAGAACAGCACCGGCAAGACATCCTTTCTGGGGTGCTTCCGTGTTGTGAGTGAGCTATTCAACAGGCACTGGCCTTTTGATGGTCCGCGACGCTTGAGCTTCAATCAGGAACCCTTTCTGATGGGTTCGTTTCGCGACATCGTGCGTTCCCGGCGCGGCCGCGCCGGTCTCATCAATGCGTTCAAGCTGGGTGTTACAGTTCTCCCGCCAGGATGGACAGAACTCGATCCTTATTCCATCTCCTTCACCTTTTCGGAGCGAGATGGCCAGGCGACGGTCACCTCCTGTCGGCTGCAATTTACCGAACAGCACTTCCTTGAAGTTGACTTCGATGCCAGCGACTCAGATTGGATCAGCATTCCGGGTCATCGCATCCCCTCGAGCCTCCCGTTTAGCTTGTCTATTGGTTCTCTCCTACGCTACCTGGCCCGTGAGAGGCGGGGCGACAGTGAGGAAACGCAAGACATGAAGCCTCTTTTTCTGTTCTTGCGCGAGTTAATGACGCTTCGATCTTCACCTGCAGATCAGGATTCATTGAACGATTTGGAGGGTTTTGTCAGTGCGATTGTTCCCGGAATGGCGCGTCCGTCCTTGATTGCGCCCCTGCGTTCCAAGCCGAAACGCACCTATGACCCGGTCGGGGAAAGTGCATCGCCCGAGGGGACGCACATCCCCATGCTGCTGATGCGTCTGCATCGGACGGCAAAAAACGAATGGGATCCGTTACACGACGATCTGGTGGCTTTCGGTACGCACTCCGGCCTGTTTTCCGACATCAAGATAAAGGGGCATGGCAAGCAGATGAGCGATCCCTTTCAACTGCAAGTGAAGGCTCGCTCCGGATCGCATGCCAACATCATGGATGTGGGCTACGGGGTGAGCCAGAGTCTGCCGATTCTGGTGGACCTGATGAGCAGGAAAATGACCGGGCAGAGATTTTTGCTGCAACAACCGGAGGTGCACTTGCATCCGCGCGGACAGGCGGAATTGGCCAGCCTGTTCGTGCAGTCATGGAAGAAGCGCAAGCAGCAGTTTCTGATCGAAACACACAGCGACCATGTGGTGGACCGCGTACGCATTGCGGTACGACTCGGCGAGATCAAGCCGGATGATGTCTCTATCCTGTACTTTGAGCCGAACCGCAATTCGGTGCAAATTCATAGTCTCGGTGTTGACAGACAAGGCAACCTGCTGAATTCTCCGCCCGGTTATCGAGACTTCTTCCTGCACGAAACGGACCGACTGCTCGGCTTTCGCGATGATTGAGCGGTCGCCATGAATAGATTCTGCTTCTTGGGTAGTATTCCCCGCTTGACAAACACATTGGGACAGCATGATGCAGGTTCGAGATAACTGGACAAGCAACTGGGGGTTTATGCTCGCCGCCATCGGCGGTGCCGTTGGACTCGGCAATCTGTGGAAATTCCCCTACATGGCCGGCGAGAACGGCGGCGGTGCCTTCGTGCTGCTCTACCTCATCGCAGTGGCGGTCATTGCGCTGCCGATTCTGGTGACCGAGCTCATGGTCGGACGTGCCGGGCGGGCGAGCCCCCCACACGCCATGGAAAAAGTCGCCACACAGGCCGGTCAGAGCGGGCACTGGCGCATCGTCGGTGGCATGAGCATGCTGGTCGGCTTCCTTATCCTCACCTTCTACAGTGTCATCGGGGGCTGGGTGCTGTGCTACATCGTGAAAGCGGTCTCCGGTCAGTTTCCCGGACTTGATGCTTCCGGCTCGAACGCTGCCTTCACCACACTTCTTGCTTCACCATTCGAGCTCGGTCTGTGGCACGGACTCTTCATGCTGCTCACCGCGTTCATCGTCGCGCGTGGCGTTTCACAAGGCATTGAACGCGCCGTGAAGTTCCTCATGCCCGCGCTCTTCGTGTTGATCGCCTTTCTGGTGATCTACAGCGCCATCGTGGGAGATTTTGGCGGGGCGCTCGCCTATCTGTTTTCTTTCGATGCCTCGAAAATCACACCGACAGTGATACTGGAGGCAGTCGGACAGGCATTCTTCTCCATCGGGCTCGCCATGGGCTTGATGATGATTTACGGTGCCTATGTGCCGAGAAGCTTTTCGCTGGTGCGGTCATCCTGCATCATCGTCGGCGCAGACACGCTGATTGCGCTGCTGGCCGGCCTGATGATCTTCCCCATCGTGTTTGCACATGGCCTGGACACCGCCCAGGGACCAGGCCTTATCTTTGTCACTCTGCCCATCGCCTTCGGCGATATGCCGGCGGGCATACTGGTGGCCTCGCTGTTCTTCGTATTGCTGGCGTTCGCCGCGCTGAGTTCTTCCATCGCCATTCTGGAACCATCGGTATCCTGGGTGCAGAGCAGATTCGATTTGTCCCGCCTGCCGGCCTGTGCGTTCACCGCCTGTCTGGCTTTTCTGATCGGCCTGCTGAGCGTTATTTCCTTCAATGTCGGTGCCGACCATTTGCCCGCCTTCATGGAAACCCATCTGAAATCTCCCAACTACTTTGATCTGCTCGACAACCTGACCTCGAACTTTCTCATGCCAGTAGGAGCCATCCTCATGTCCCTGTTCGTTGGCTGGAGGCTCGAGCGGGCCAGCCTGTGCAATGAACTTGCAATTCCCGACGGCAAGCTGCTCAACACCTGGATTCTGCTCTTGCGCTATGTCGCACCAATCGCTGTTTTCGGGATACTGATTATCGCCTGGGCACCACGGTAGGCCCCCCGCCCGAGACGCAGTGACAGGACATCGAAACCTTGCGTATCGCTTCCGAGGTGCTGGTAATTGGCAGCGGCGCAGCCGGCCTGACCAGCGCCCTCCTGCTCGCTGAAACGCACCGCGTGACGGTGCTGTCGAAAGTTGATATTCGAAGCGGTTCCACACCCTGGGCGCAGGGCGGTATCGCCGCAGTCTCACTCGAAGGCGATACCGATGAGCAACACATCCAGGACACACTTGTAGCGGGTGCCGGGCTGTGTCACGAGCCAGTGGTGCGCCATACGGTCAGGCAGGGCAGCTGGGCCATCCGGCAACTGATCGACTGGGGGGTGCGGTTCGATGTGCGCGAAAAGCCCGATGAACCCGGCAGCGGACGCGAATACCACCTTACGCGCGAGGGCGGTCACAGTGCGCGGCGAGTGTTTCACGTTGCCGACTCGACCGGTGCCGCCATAGCCTCAACCCTCATGGAACGGGCACTCGCGCACCCCCGGATTCAAGTGCTTGAAAGCCGCGTGGCAATCGATCTCATCGTCTCCTCGCGTACTCCCCGGCGGGCGACTACCTGCATCGGTGCCTATGTGCTGAACCGCGAGTCCGGCGACACAGAAACCCACCAGGCCCCCGTCGTGGTACTGGCGACGGGCGGTGCCAGCAAGGTGTATCTCTACACCTCGAACCCGGACACTGCCACAGGCGACGGGATTGCCATGGCCTGGCGGGCGGGATGTCGAGTTGCCAATCTGGAGTTCAATCAATTTCACCCCACCTGTCTGTTTCACCCACACGCCAAGTCGTCTCTGATTTCAGAAGCCTTGCGAGGAGAAGGCGGTATTCTGAGGTTGCCAGGCGGCGAAGCCTTCATGTCGCGCTTCCATGAATCTGCCGATCTTGCCCCGCGCGATGTGGTGGCGCGCGCCATCGACCACGAGATGAAGCGACTCGGAATCGACAGCGTCGCTCTTGATGTCACGCACATGCAACCGAGCTTCATTGCCGAGCGCTTCCCGAACATCCAGGCGCGCTGCAATGCTTTCGGCATAAATATCCTGAATGAGCCCATTCCCGTGGTGCCGGCAGCGCACTACACCTGTGGAGGCATACTCACGGATGTGCATGGTCAGACCGACCTGCCCGGGCTCTACGCCATTGGCGAGGTGGCCGCGACGGGATTGCACGGTGCCAATCGGCTGGCCAGCAACAGCCTGCTCGAATGCCTGGTGTTCGCGCGCGCGGCGGCCGAGCACATAGCGAGTGATGCGCCGCGGACTGCCAACCTGCCCGAGGCACCGGCCTGGGATGAGAGTCAGGTGATTGATGCCGATGAAAAGATTGTCGTCTCGCACAACTGGGGCGAGCTGCGCCGCTTCATGTGGGATTATGTCGGCATAGTTCGCACCACGCCGAGGCTGATGCGAGCCAAGCACAGAATCGAGCTCTTGCTGCGCGAGATTCACGAGTTTTACAGCAACTACCGGGTGGATGCCGACCTCATCGAATTGCGCAACCTGGCGCAGGTGGCAGAACTCATCATAGATTCGGCGCTGGCGCGCCGGGAGAGCCGCGGCCTGCACTACACACTGAGCTATCCGAACACTCTGGCGCGCGGCGAGGACACTATTCTTGCGCCGCAATGAAAGCGTGGTCGGCACATCCTTGACCCGGACTTACTGCTTGCACAACCTGCGTACCTGACGAAACAGCCTGCGCCCGAGCAGCGGCTCACTCAGCCAGAGCATGCCGAAGGGCATGATGTGTTCAGGCACTCGGGCGACCACCCAGACACCCCAGATGCGCGGTCTGCGCTCGAGGCGAACCCAGTCATGATCTGCATCAAGCCTGCGCACTTGAACGAGGTGGTCAGAGAGGGTCATTTCGATCCATCGACTCTTGCCGATGTGACGGATTCCGGAGAAGTACCAGGCGATGAGCACGAACCCAACGAGTGCCCACGGCAGATAGTAGCTGACCACGGACCACAGGAAACAGGAAAGGCCGAACAGCAGGAGGGCGCGCCGCTTCACCTGAGCAGCCGGGTCGCAGCGAAAGGTGAGCGCGTTCATGACTTGCGAAGTGCGAAGTACCCAATGTCGCGGGAGCTATGCACAGTGGGAATTGATCCGTACCGATCAGGCATGCCAGGAACGAATGCGATCAATGACTGCCTGGGCCTCGGAGTCGTCACCCACCGATATGCCCTTGAGCCAATCGATGAGCACCACATCATCTTCGAGCAGCAGGCGATCATAGGCGCGCTGCTCCTGCTCGTTCATGACTGCGTACTCAGCCTGCGCGAACGGCAACAGCAGGAGATCAAGTTCAAGCAAACCTCTGCGGCTGCGCAAACAGGCACGCCGATGCGCCTCGGACACCGGCGTTGCAGGTGCCTGTGTATCCGTGTTTCCAACCCTGTTCATCAGTTCATGTATTGATGCGATTCGTGTGTCCCATGGTACCCGTCCTGTGCACGAGGTTTTCGGTGAGTCTGATCGACTCGCGTAGAATTGCGCGCCTACTCGAACTTGATGGGCCGACCCGCCCGAGGGAAATTCATGGCGTACACACTCGCGAATATCGAAGGGCGCGCCGCGCTCGTCGCTGGCGACCATTACCACGATCTCGAGGCGCTGTCGAAGGGCGCTCTGGGTTCTGATCCCATGGCCGCGCTGACCGCAGTTGATCAGCTTTCCACACTGTCAGCGCAGCTTGCCGATCAACCGGCTACCGGTCGTCTGGATGCCGTCAACCCGGGACCGCCGGTGCCGCGCCCCGCGAAGGTGTTCGCCATAGGTCTCAATTATCGCAGTCATGCGCTGGAGACGGGCATGACGCTGCCGCAAACACCGGTTGTCTTCACCAAGTATCCCTCGTGCATCGTGGGCACACGCGATGATGTGGTCATGCGCAGCAACTATGTGGATTTCGAGGCCGAACTCGTGGTGGTGATCGGGCCTGGGGGCAAGGACATCTCCGTCAAGGATGCCTGGAGCCATGTCGCCGGCCTGTGCACAGGTCAGGATATCTCGGATCGGGGTACGCAATACAGAGGTGCCGCGCCGCAATTCAACCTCGGCAAGTCCTTCGACACCTTTGGACCCATGGGTCCAGTACTCGTATCAGCGGATTCACTGGAGAACCCCGATAGCATCGAGATCGAGTGCATGGTGAATGACGAGCGGCGACAAAGCGACAACACGGAGAATCTGATCTTTGATGTGCCGACCCTGATCAGCCATCTTTCGGAGGTCTGCACCCTGCAGACCGGCGATGTGATATTCACCGGTACGCCGGGTGGCGTAGGCGTTGTTGACAAGCGATTCCTGAAGGACGGTGACATCATCCGCACGAGCATCAGGGGTCTCGGGACGCTGGTCAACCGGTGTGTACGGGGAGCCGACCACGCCAACGCGGATATAGTGCCGGAACGTTTGCGGTGACATGGCGGAGAGGGAGGGATTCGAACCCTCGATGGGGTATTAGCCCATACTCCCTTAGCAGGGGAGCGCCTTCAGCCGCTCGGCCACCTCTCCGATTGTCGGCGAATGATACTTGAAGCAGCATGGATAGCGGGAGGTCATTTTACCGCTGCACAGGCTCATCCGGGATGTTTGTGTACTCGTTCACGTATCTGACAATTCAGGGTGGTGTGACGCGCTTGACAATTCAGGGTGGTGTGACGCGCTTGACTGTGGGAGGCTCAACAGCGACCTGTGAGGCGGTGCCAGCCCCTCGGGAC
Source organism: Pseudomonadales bacterium (assembly GCA_965199815.1). Lineage (GTDB taxonomy): Bacteria > Pseudomonadota > Gammaproteobacteria > Pseudomonadales > Azotimanducaceae > Azotimanducus. Next base: position 495,156 of record CBDATE010000018.1, on the reverse strand, counting down.
GATGTGACTGCGCCACATCGTGGCTTTTTGCTCCTGCAAGTGCGCCACCGGGTGTGCTGCCCGAACTGTCGGGACATGTTGGCATTAAAGCGACTCGCGACATCATCCTTTCAGACATCCTCATCTTCAAGTTGGTCGGCGAACTCCGTAGCTATGGACTCAGCTATTGCAACACCAGATACTGATGACCCACGACGGTCCCCTTATCGCGAATACCGTGGCTTTCGCAGTGGGCGACGCATTCTGTGTAAGTGTCAGCCACCCGGAACCAGGTTTTGGCGATTCGGGCCAACTCTTTCGCCATATCGCACTTCTTGCTAGCTCCTAGATGAAAGACAGCCACACCATCCGATTTCAGTCTTTCTCGACACTGGCGCAGGATGGGATAGTAAACCTCAAAGCCACGCTTTTGCCGTTCATCAACGAACGCCAGTGGCCGCTCCCGAAAGTCATTCGCTTCCCAACCGCAGAACCACAGGCGTATCCAGTTCCCGAGATGGAACCGTGTGCTGTCGAAGAAAGGCGGAGATGTCACTACAGCGTCCAAATCATCAACAGCAGCCGGCCACCATGCCGTAGCGTCTTGAAAAATCGAATAGCCAGTAACAAAGTCATCCGGTATCGGTGTTGCCAGACTACGTTCCACCTTGTCGCGAAGCCTTGGAATCAATGCACGGTATTCTGCATTACCGCTTGGTGCAAACGGCGTAATGGGATGCGACCGGCGACTGAGCGCATAGGGGCGATTGCCGTGAAGGATGTGGAGCAGACAAGCAAAGACCAAAGATTGCGAAGCGTTTTCGGGTGGATTGTCGAGGAAATATCTACGCGCTAGCAGTATTTCTTCGAATGTCGTTTCGTGAAAATAGGAGGCCAGAACCCCGTTGAATCGGATCGACTCTGCAGACTTGCGTTCCTCTGCCTGTAACTCTTGTGTCTTCAGGTAATCTTCCAGCCTCTTGACGGTTCCCTCACATACACTAATGATGCACTCTCCGATCTTTCCGGCCGTGATGTGCACTGCGGGCGGCGATATGTCGAAACCCCAGCATTCAACGCCATGGAGCGCGGCCTCAAACGGGACCGTGCCAACGCCCGAGAACGGGTCTAGCAACCGGCCGCCGGGTGTCGTGAAAGTCTTGACCAGATGCGATGCCAATGAGGGCTTCATTTTACCTTGGTAGGAGCAGAGTGAATGGCGCGGATGTCCCCAGTTGCGCTTTGCGTACTCGCCCCGCTGATGCGGCAAGAACTTCTTGAAATCCAACCAAGCTGAAGACCAACCAGTCGATTGCTTCCTTTTGCGGTGGGTGTGCGTACGCTTCCCCGGCCTTGGAGTGAATACAAGCAACTTCTGTGTCAGCTTTACCTGGCTCCGCGAGTACCGCCGACGCAGCGTTATTTCATCGGTGAGGCCGAACCCGGCCGCGTCCAGAGACTGCACAATGAATTGGTCCGTCGGAACATGCACACCGGCGTACGTGGAATCGCCAATATCGATGACGATTGTCCCATCCTTCCGAGTATGCGCGGCCAACGCGTGGAGGATCAGGTGCATCTCCGAGGCAAAGCACAAGACCATGCGAGGTATTCGCACATCGTAGGCATCCGCTTCGAGGGCCTCCACGACCGGTGCAGCAGCGGGCGGCATTTCGCCGACAGGCTTGCCCACAGTCACATCGTTAATCCCCACTGTCATCGAACCAAAGCGGAATCGGGACAAGTCTTCCCGTTCCTTCAGGTAGCGCAGAAACCACAGTTCGACCTTCGTATTTCTGAAATAGTTCGTGCCATTGAGATAAGGTGGGCTTGTGATCACTGTATCGATGGAAAGAGCAGGAATTCGGTTCAAGTTTTTCGCGTTCTCCAGTAGCAGCACCGGTATGTGGTCGATCAGAGAAAGGTCTTCAATGTCGCGGGCCATCACGGTAAGTGCCGCGCGAATCTCCTTCCGCAACTCAATGCGATCGCCCGCCAGTTCCTGCTCGGTCTTGAACCTCAGATCGCCCCGTCGAATCAGGCGAGATGCCGGGATCAGGGCACGAAGAACCGCGATGGTCAAGAAACGCGCTGACTGCGGAGCGGTATATCCGATGTCGTCGATCAATGTGCGGCAGCGCAGTACATCGGCGAACACATCTTCGTCAAAAAATTTACTCTCGCCAAACACTGCATCGTAGGTCTGTTTCAACCGAAGATCCTGCCGAGTGGCATCGATCCGCTCGTTAAGCGTCTCGCCTAGCGCTACGAGATCGTCCACCAGCTCAGTGCGATTGCGGTCACGCAATCGCAGGGCGATGACCTTCGATGCTGTGAGGAACTGGAGAAGCGGGTTGATCTCGGCGTAATACGCCTTTTTGCCAAGACGGCACGCGGTGAGCGCCGTTGTGCCCGTGCCGCCAAAAGGGTCGAACACGCTTCTCGCGTTCGGGCAATACCTGCCGATGACCGACTCGACGAATGCAGGGGAGTATCCCTCCAGCCAAGGGTACCATTCATGCAGCGGCTCGTGACGACCACCGTAGAAGGTTGCCTGAATCGGATCGATGGCGATGGGGTTGGGAGCCTCGAATCCCGGCAGCCACGCAGTGGCCGATTGTCCGTGGGTCTCGAGATGACCACGGAGAATCGAGAGGCAGAATGCGTTGAGAGTTTTGTCCTCGGCCTGAGCGTGCTTCCGGAGGGTTACGAAGCTCTCGTAACCGAGGGCATTTCGGAGCGAGTCGCTGGAAAGATGGCGTACCGCGTTGAAAATGTTCTCGTCTCTCTTGCCAAAGGCAAGAGTCAAGCTGGATCGCCCCGATGCCGATTTCGGGCAGTCCCTGAAATAGACATTCTTGTACGATTGCACCATGGCTCCTCGATCCGGATCACTCTGTCGTGATACCAACTATCATAGTATGGTAGTTGGTACCATGGATCGATAGGCCCTCAAGGAAGTCGGCCCAAGAGAGGGGGCGGGCGGCGTGGGCAAGTCCCGCACTATGCGACCCTGTCGGCAACCCGTAGCCATTCGGCGCGGGCAATCACGTAGCTAGCCGACATGCGTTCCTCGATTTGGAGCGCTGCCACGGGATTCCGGATCATGCACAGGCGCGGTGAGACGCTGTCCATGTGCTCGACGAGCGCCAGAACGTAACTGTCACCGTATTCCTGCGCTGCTCGGTATTCCGTCGGTGTCAGACTTACCGCGCCTAGTACGACAATGCTACTTTTCACCTCGACTACCATCGCTCGATCTTGCCGCCGTGCCCAGAGATCAAAACCGTACCCGCGACGATTAGGGAAACTCTGAATAACAGAGTTTCCCGTGCGGCACATGGATGTGCCGCCAGATTCAGTGCCGTAAGGCATTGAATCTGCGAGCAAATCAGAAGCGCACTTCTGATTTGCGAGTCTGATCAAGTCCACGGATGGACTTGATCAGAACATACCTAGTGTAGAAGACGACCTCCCAACCCTGTGAACGGAGCACCTTCGCGACGAAGCTTTCCGCATCCGCACCATCATTGCTCACGCGCGTCGCGGGCGGCGAAAGCAATTCCTCGACCTCGGGAGGCTCCGGTATCCGAAGTTGCGGCGGGGGCGCGGGTGTCGCAGGCGCGGCGGGAGCAGCATGTGCCCCGACCCAATTTGCGGTCAGCAGGAGCCGCGTTCCTTCACGTACCATGCTGGTGCCAAGCGAGAACAAGGAGAAGGTGTGTAACCCGACATCGCGCCAGTTCGAATACGCCTTGTGCTCTGGTATCCGGTCGCGGACCTCGGTATGAAGCATGTCCTGTTCCTCAGGTGTAAGTGCGCGATAAGCCGTGATCGCGGCGGCTGCCTTGGACGCTTCGCCTCTGCGTCGTATACGAGAGACGAAGAAATCAAACTCGTTCCGGTCGATATATCCGTCGCAGCGCTGGAGAACCTTTTTTGTGACCTCATATACCCGGAGGTCGAAGTCCTCATATTGTCCAACTCGGTCGAGTGGTATCCAAGGCTCGACTGCGAATCTGATGGCGGACAGGGCTTGCTCGAGCACTGCCGCCGGATCATCCGTATAGGCAAGATTTCGCCCTCGATCTGTAAGGACGATCTCGTCCCATCTCGTGCCGTTCATGCGTTGCAAAAGCTGTAACGGCTTGTCCATGACCAACAGGTGATGACGCCGCAGTTGTATGCCCGGATCGTCAACTTCCGTTCCAATGATCCTCGCGAGTCTCTGGTAGTCGTGGCCAGTGAGGTGAATGCTACCTCCGCCGCCCCGGCTCTCCAAATATTCGGCGATGCCCTTCAGCCAGGAAACCGCGACATGGACGCGAGTGATAACGAACCAGCCACGGTCGCCCCGGTCTCCCTTATCAAGGCGGTCCACGAGTGGGCGGCGGACCCCCTCCAGACTCATGCAAAGTACCCGGTTGAGAATTCTGTGAGTCCGGAAGACCCAAGAGGTCGGCTACGCCTCCGGTTCACGGCAGGACCCAAGATAGATTCGGGCGTTTGCACGGGTTTGACCTATCGCGAATTCACGGCTGTTGAAATTTCTACGTAGCGCAGCTTACTCTGAATCGCCATCGCCTGTACATGTTCATGTATCTGACAATTCAGGGTGGTGTGACGCGCTTGACTGGGAGGCTCAACAGCGACCTGTGAGGCGGTGCCAGACCCTCAGGACGATGTGACTGCGCCACATCGTGGCTTTTTGCTCCTGCAAGCGCGCCACCGGTGCGCTGCCCGAACTATCGGGATGATCCGCCCTGAGACGACTGACTGCCCCTGAGGGCGCGCTACAATCACGCGAATCCCGAACCGAGATTCCGATTATGCACAGACTCACCTCCGTCATCCTGATCGCGATGCTGGCCGCGATGAGCACCAGCGCCCTGAGTGAAACTATAACGGTTACCGGTAGCGGTAGCGGGATATCCAGCTTTCAACGAGAGGCCGAACATGATGCCTGTACCAGCGCCAGGTATGATGCCTCCCGCAGTGCGCCACCGGGTGCGAAATACGGGGAATGCGATTGCGAATCGCAGCATGTGGCACAAACCATGTGGCAGTACCACTGTTTTGTAACAGCGACCTATGAGGCGGTGCCAGCCCAGACAGAGGCCGACCCTGAAAATGCCACGGCTGCCCTGCTCAAGTTGATGATGCTGTCGAAGTGCCTGGAAGCTGAAGAGATTGAAGCCAGTCCCATGTGCGAAGAGTTGCTATCCGGTGTTTCCAGCGAGTAGAAGGCTATATTGCGTCATAACGAGCTTGCAAGACCAGGCAAGACAAAAAACCCTTGCAGAAAGGCTTCAGGGGACGGCAACAGGGAAACTACATGCTTGGCCCGCAATCCTGCCTGCCCGCATTGCGGCTCTACGCGCATCCTCTCGGGTGCGCTCTCGGGCGCGAAGCACGTGAGCATCCCGCATCCTATTCCCTACCAGGGAAGCAAGCGGAAGCTGGCTGCGGCCATCTCGCGGCACCTGCCGACGAAGATAGGCACCTTCTACGATCCGTTCGCCGGCTCAGCGGCCATGACGATCTACGCTGCCCATCATGGACTCGCACCACGATTTGTGCTCGCGGACAGCCTTGAGCCGATGATCGATCTCCTCCGCGCAATCGTGGAGACACCAGAGGAGACGGCCAACGAATACCACACCTTGTGGCATGGACAGATCGAAGGCGATGGTGACTACTTCAACCGCATTCGAGAACGGTACAACACCACCGGTCACCATGTTGATCTGCTCTACCTGATCTGCCGGTGCGTGAAGAATTCGGTTCGCTTCAACCGAACCGGCCAATTCACTCAATCCGTCGACAGGCGACGCCTGGGCATGCGTCCCGACAGAATGCACTCGGCGATTCATGGTGTGTCGAGCATCCTCCGGGGCCGCGTCGAATTCCGTGTCGGTGATTGGCTCGAAACAACGAACGATGCGCGACCGGACGATTTCGTTTACATGGACCCGCCCTACCTTGGCACGTCAATCGGCTCGGACAGGCGATACCACCAACAAATGACGAGGGAGCAACTGATATTCGGCCTACAGAACCTGCGGCATCGACACATACCGTTCGCATTGTCTTATGACGGCACGACCGGCGGACGCGAGTACGGACCACCCTTGCCGGAGACACTTGGCCTCACGCGCATACTGCTCAGTGCCGGAACATCAACGCAATCAACCCTGAATGGACTCAGAGAAGAAACAGTCGAGAGCTTGTATCTGACACCTGGCCCAGCTCCCCGTCAGACTCCACGAATCGCACGAGATGTTCAGGCTAACCCAAGGTTCGTTGCAACAGCCGTTTGATGCAGGCGGCAGGGAAACTACAATGCTTGGCCCGCAATCACCCAAAAGACGAAAAGCAACAGCAAAAAGACAATCAAACACCCTTTCACAACGCGGGAAATCAACCCCGGCACGAAGTGAGATACGAGCGCAAGGCAGCAAAGCATGATGATGAACAGAGTCATGGAAAGTCTCGCTACTCGGCAGGGGAGCGCCTTCAACCACCCGGCCACCTCTCCGATTGTCGGCGAATGATACTTGAAGCAGCAAGGAGGCGGGATGCCACCCGGGCATGTCCGTGTGCCTGACGCTCCGGGCGATGCGACTGCGCTGTTGCGCTATGGGGCTGTCACCTTGCCAACCCCGAAACTCGTGCCTGCGTCTCCCTCAATCGATCTCGGCCAGTATTGCGCTTATGCCCCGCTGCTCCGGGCAGCGCACTGACGGATGGACTGGGATGTTGAAGCAAAGGGAATTCAGCGCAGGATTCAATACTCTCCTTCACCCATTCAAGGAGGTTCGAAACCACTCGGTCAGGCTCTTCCTTGAGACCGCATTCCCAGACGGTTGCAACACGCCATGCACTGGAAAGCAGTTCGTCCCGATTTTTCGCGTCACGCAGGACATTGTCATCGAACTTCTGCTGCCAGAACTTGATGCGTGTGCCGGGAGTTGATGCGAATGGGCAGCCCTCGTGCCGATGCCAGAAACACCCATGCACGAAGATAATCGTGTTCCATTTTGGCAGGACTATATCCGGTTTCCCGGGAAGGTCTTTTCCGTGCAGGCGGAACCGGAGTCCTGCTCCGAACAGCAGTTTTCGCAGCACCAGTTCCGGCTTGGTATCCTTGCCCCGTATTCCTCGCATCATGCGAGAACGCACCTCGGAAGTGACTATATCGGCCATATGCAAAGTCTATCCCTGAATCATCTTGCGAGCCAAGATAGCATTGCGCTCTCACAGAGTCGAGAATCACTCATCGGCAACTACTATGGAATAGTTGATCTTTTTGCAGGCCCGGGCGGCACTATTTCAGTATTTCAGTCGGTAGCCATGAGCGGCTGAGGTGAAGTGGCGCAGAAGCGGGGATGCCCGCCGCTGGCGAGGTAATTGTGCAGCGAGGCAATCAGGCACTTGAAGATCGGCTTCCCGCTCGGTTCGATTTGGCGGGCAATTACACCCTGGCGCATCAGGGCATCCACCAGAGTGCGTTCGTCAAGTCCCTTCGCATGATGCGGGTGAGCCTCGAGCGCATCACGCGCCAAACCAAGCAGCTCGGCAAGGTTCGGGGCCGCACCGCTCGCTGCCATGGTCGTCAGCAACGCAAGGGTCAACTCATCACGCCCGGCCAGCTCGCCGTCCAATCGCGCGGCATAGTACTCCACGCGGTTCGCGCTGAAGGAACTCGCGATGGCCACCCCATCAAGACGATTGAGTTCCAGCGAATCCGCTTCCAGCATCGCTTGCGCCAGGGCAGCCATGGCACCCCGCAGGTGGTGGGGAAATCCACCACACTCGCTCACCGCCCAATCGGCAACTTGATGTTTCAGGGAAGCCCTGCCTGTGGTGTGCAAGTACTCGAGAATGCCATGCACATAGGTTCGCGCATCCTGTTCCGAAAGGCACTGCACAGGCTGTTCGTTACCCTGTGCGTAACGACCGGAAATACAAGGTTCGAGAATATCCGGTGTCTGCACATGCCCGGCAAACAGCGGGACAACGGGGACCGAGCCGCCCTCATGAAGGTCACCGATCAAATCGCGCGCGTACTGCGCGTTGATGCGGTGCGCTTCGTCCACCATCAGCAGCACTGTCGGCAAGGCCCCACGCTCGCGAGCGATTCCCTGCAGCATCGAACGCACCGCGTACCACGGGAACGCCCGAGCTTCGCTCGGCAAGCTCGCCTGTTCGGCAGTTCCGGTGAATTTGATCCTGGCACCAAAGAGGCCAACTTCTTCAACTCGCAGTGACGCGAAAAAGCGCCCCGCAGTATCGGCCAATGCGGGAAACCTGGACTCGAAGGGCACCAAGGCATCATGCAAGGCGCGAAGAATGGAACCCGCATTGGCAATCTGGTCCTTGAGCACGGTGACCGGGATGCCGGCCGGGGCACCGGGGTCGCGGACAAGCATGCCCCGGTGGCGCTTCGCGCATTCGCTCAGAAAAGCAGTCTTGCCGATGCCGGGTGGACCGGAAAGACACAGAGTCCGACCCCTGATGTGCCCCTTGCAGGCCGCCCGCAGGTTGCTGGCCACACGCTCGAACAAATCCTCGCGCCCGACGAAGAGCGGCTCATCACTCCGGTCGCCGGCATCTACATAGTCCCGCAGGCGCTCCCTGTGTTGCGGCATCATCGACATCATCGACACACCATCGACATCATCGCTATCTCACGGCTACGCCCTGTACCCTGCCTGCCCCTACCCCTCGGCAGGTGGCTCGGGAGCATCCCCTGCATGCGCCGCAGCTTCCGGGGCAGCCTTGTCGGTCTTGTCCGCCCCCGCATCACGATATACCTTGACTTCGCGCGGCGCGTCTATGCCGAGTCGCACCTGATTGCCGCGGACGGTCAGTATCTTGACCTGTATCTGGTCACCAATATGCACGGACTCTCCGGCCCGCCGTGTAAGTATGAGCACAATCCTTCTCCCCAGTTGAGTTCTCGATAAAATCTGACCACCTGTCGGCAGTCACCTATGGCCGAGGCTCCTCCGAATCCAATCCGAACGCGGTATGCATACAGCGCAATCCCAACTCGAGATAGCGCTCTGCCACAACCACCGAAATCTTTATCTCGGAGGTGCTGACCATCTGAATATTGATGCCTTCCTTCGCCAGAGCTTCAAACATGGTCGACGCGACACCCGCATGTGAACGCATGCCGACACCCACGGCTGACAGCTTGACAATGGTGTCATCTCCAACTACATCTCGCCCCCCCACCTCGTCGCGAACCTGCCTCACGATGTCGAGGGCGGACGCAAATTCTTCACGACGAACGGTGAAAGTAAAGTCCGTCCTGCCGTCAAGGGCGGTGTTCTGGACGATCATGTCCACCTCGATACCGGCACGACCTATGGGGCCGAGAATACTTGATGCTACTCCGGGCACATCGGGCACCCCGACAAAGACGATCTTGGCCTCGTCCTGCGAATAGGTGACCCCGGAAACTAGAGCCTGTTCCATGGCGGTGGCCTCACGTGTGATAAGCGTTCCTCTGTTCTCATGGTCCTCCTCGCGAAAGCTGGAAAGCACTCTGATGGCAACCTGATGCTTGTTGGCAAACTCGACGCTGCGCACGGCGAGCACCTTGCTGCCCATGCTCGACAGCTCCTGCATCTCCTCGATGGTGATGGCATCAAGCCGCCTGGCAGCGGGTACAATGCGCGGGTCTGCCGTATACACCCCGTCAACATCGGTAAAAATCTGACATTCGTCAGCTCTCAGGGCATAGGCCAAGGCCACCGCCGTGGTATCCGAGCCACCTCGCCCGAGGGTGGTAATTTCGCCCTCCGAACTCACCCCCTGAAAGCCGGCAATGATCGGCACAACGCCGCCCTCGACATCGGCACTCAGCCGGTGCGTGTCCATGCCGGTGATGCGCGCGCGCATATGCCGCTCATCAGTGCGAATCCGCACCTGTGAGCCAAGATAGGAACGCGCCTCGCATCCACGCGCCTTGAGCGCGAGCGCCAGCAGCGCAATCGAGACCTGCTCCCCGGAACTCATCAGCACATCCATTTCCCGTCCACCTTGCTCGCCGCCCACGGCGCGCCCCATCTCGATAAGACGGTCGGTTTCTCCGGCCATGGCCGACAGCACCACCACCACCCGATGCCCCTGCGCGATGTTCCGGCGTATCCGCTCAGCCACCGCTTCAATGCGCTCCAGGGAACCGACCGAGGTGCCCCCGTACTTTTGCACATACAAGGCCATCGCTACCTCAACTGTGCCTGCACCCAGGCAAGCAGACGCTCGAAGGCAGATGCCAGTACCGAGGCATCACCACCACCCGACTGCGCGAAGTCATCCCGGCCACCGCCCTTCGCGCCCGTCACCTCGCCGAGCACCGCCAGCGCCTCCCGTGCCGAGAGTTGTGTGCAATCCGAACTTCTGCCCGCCACCAGACGCAGTCGGCCATCTCTGATGCCAGCCAGCACCACCAGCGACGGTCTGAGCCGCTCACGCACCAGATCCAGGAGCTTTCTGAGGTCTGGGCTGAGGTCTGGGCCGAGGCCCGGGCCGAGGTCTGTTCCTTCGCCCGATTCGTCACTCACATTCTGTGCGAGAACCCACAGACCTCCGACCTGCACGGCCCGCGATGCCAGGCGCTCGGCCAGTTCGCGCGCGAGGCGCGTGGAGAGCGTATCAAGTGCCTTGTTCAGCCTGGCTCGCTCCTCGACAAGGGCGACAGTTTTCTCCACCAGATCATCTCCGCCAGCCTTCAGCAGTGCGCGCATGTCACCCAACTGATTCTCGGCGCGAGTCACCCAGGCATAGGCTCCTGCGCCGGACACCGCCTCGATGCGGCGTACACCGGCGGCAATCGCGGATTCGCTCAATATCTTGAAAAGACCTATATCGCCGGTGCGCGCAACATGTGTGCCACCGCAGAGTTCAACCGAAAACCCCTCGCCCATGTCGAGTACGCGCACCTGATCGCCATATTTCTCGCCAAAAAGCGCCAGCGCGCCCGAATCCAGCGCTTCATCAAACGAGGTCACGCGAATGTGTGCCTCGGAATTCTCGTGAATGCGCCGATTCACCAGCGCTTCGATATCGCGAAGCTCTTCTCGTGTCACCTGTTGGTCATGCGAGAAATCGAATCGCAAGCGATCTTCTGCCACCAGAGAGCCTCTTTGCCTGACGTGCGTACCGAGAATCTGGCGCAAGGCCGCATGCAACAAGTGCGTGGCCGAATGGTTGTGCCGGATGCGTTCGCGCCGCGCCACATCGATTTCTGCACACACTGCATCGCCGACCTTGAGCGTTCCCTGAAGTACGCGCCCCGCGTGCAGGAACTGATCCCCGGCCTTGCGCGTATCGCCGACACCAAACACGCCCTGCGCGGCCTGTACCTGGCCCTGGTCGCCCACCTGACCACCCGCTTCGGCATAAAACGGTGTGCGGTCGAGCAGCACAATGCCTTCCTCTTCCGCCTCGAGCGCCTCGACGGCAGCGAGCTCCCTGCCTTTGCCGCGAAACACCCCGAGCACCCTGGCATCTGTCCGGGTGCTCGTATATCCGGTGAATTCGACCGCCTGCTCGGAAGACACGCGCTGGTCAGCATCAGTCTCGTATCGGGTGTGGCGACGCGCCCGCTCACGCTGGCCCTGCATTGCGCGTTCAAAGCCCTGCATATCCACCCCAACCTGCCGACCGCGCGCCACATCTGCGGTCAAGTCAGGCGGAAATCCGTAGGTATCGTAGAGCTTGAATACTACTGCCCCCGGCAGCTCGTCACCAGACAGTTCATCAAGCGCGCGCTCCAGCATCTGCATCCCCGAGTCGAGCGTTCTGGAGAAACGCAGTTCTTCACGCAGCAGCGCGGCTTCGACTTGCTGCTGACGCTCGACAATCTCCGGGTATGCAGGCCCGAGAGATGCACACAGCGGTGCTACCAGAGCATGAAAGAAAGGCTCGCGTGCGCCGCACTGATAGCCATAACGAAGCGCGCGACGGATAATGCGACGCAGCACATAGCCACGGTCTTCGTTCGAGGGAATCACGCCATCGCACAGGAGAAAGGCGGCCGAACGTATGTGGTCGGCAATGACCCTGAGCGGCGTTTCATCCTGCCGGGCATCGGGAAGCAGCCGCGCTGTCTCCTTCATGAGCCGCACGAAGATATCCGTTGCATAGTTGCTGTGTACACCCTGACGTATGGCCGCCACGCGCTCGAGCCCCATACCGGTATCCACACCCGGCTTCTTCAAGGGTGTCAGGGTGCCGTCGGGCGAGCGATCAAACTGCGGAAAAACGAGGTTCCAGATCTCGACATAGCGGTCGCCGTCCTCGTCCGCGGAACCGGGCGGCCCACCGGCAAGCGCCGGGCCGTGATCGTGGAAGACCTCTGAGCACGGCCCGCAAGGCCCTATGTCCCCCATGGTCCAGAAATTGTCGGGGTGGTTGACCACGCGCTCGCTCGGCACACCTATGAGACCGGTCCACAGACGACGCGATTCATCATCTTCAGGATGCACCGTTACCCACAGGCTATCAGGCTCGAGTTGCAGGTGCTCGGTAACAAACTCCCATGCCCAGCGAATGGTGTCTTCCTTGAAGTAATCCCCGAAGCTGAAGTTGCCGAGCATCTCGAAGAACGTGTGATGGCGCAGGGTATAGCCCACATTCTCCAGATCGTTGTGCTTGCCGCCGGCACGCACACAACGCTGCGCGCTGGTGGCACGCGCACAGGCCGGTCTCGAAGTACCGACAAGCGCCTCCTTGAACTGCACCATGCCCGAATTGGTGAAGGTCAGCGACGGGTCATTCGCCGGCACCAGCGAACTCGACGGCACACGCTCGTGTGCATGCGATTCAAAGTAGGCAAGAAACGCCGAGCGTATTTCAGCCGATGTTGTTGGCACACCGGTCATTGGTTGCTCCGCTCTTCTCTGGTGTGCATCTTCAGCGCCCCAATACCGAAAAGATGATGTCCATGGGGAAGCCGCGACCGGCGAGAAAGCGAGCCTGACGGTTGAACTCATCGCCATTCGCCGGTTCACCCTCCCCGAACCGCTTGAGCTTGACCGACACGCCGAGTTCGTGCCACGCGGTTCCGCTCATGGCATCATCAAGAATCTCACGAGCAACACCTCGCCTTTGCAGTTCGGCCCTGATCAGCAGGGGCCCCTGCCCGCGAGAAACCCGCGTACGCACCAGAGATTCGGCGAAGCGTCGATCGGAAATGAGACCTTCGGAAACGAACTTTTCCATGATTGATGCGACGCGCGCCGATGTGACACCCTTGCGCTCCAGGCGATGGCTGGCCTCGGCGACCGAGTATTCGCGTCGTGAGAGCCAGGTCAACAGCCAGACTTCCGCCCTTTCATCCACGGTATGCGCGGAACCTGTCGCTTGTGGCACTGGCATGGTGTCAGACGGGTTGCTATACATTCGGGGGCTGCGATGCAGATGCCGGGTCGGGTGCTGTGTCGGGCAGCAGTCTGGTACGCACCGCACCTTCAATTTCTGCAAGAAGTTGCGGATTTTCGAGTAGATGGTTCGCCGCATTCATCCTGCCCTGACCGATCTTGTCTCCCTGATAGCTGAACCAGGCACCAGCGCGTCCGACGATGCCTTCACGCACACCGAGATCAATCACCTCGCCCACGCGAAAAATGCCCTTGCCGTAGAGAATCTGAAACTCGGTCTGGCGAAAGGGTGGTGCCATCTTGTTCTTCACAACCTTGACTCTGGTCTCATTGCCAAGTATCTCTTCCCCCTGTTTGACCATGCTCAGACGACGAATATCAAGGCGTACCGAGGCATAGAACTTGAGCGCATTACCGCCGGTGGTGGTCTCGGGCGAACCGTACATGACACCGATTTTCATGCGAATCTGATTGATGAAAATAACCAGCGTATTGGAATTCTTGATGTTGGCAGTCATCTTGCGCAGCGCCTGACTCATGAGCCGCGCCTGAAGACCGACATGGGCATCACCCATTTCACCTTCGATTTCCGCCTTGGGTGTGAGCGCCGCCACCGAATCAATGACCACCACATCCACCGCCCCCGAACGCACGATCATGTCGCAGATTTCAAGTGCCTGTTCGCCTGTATCCGGCTGCGATATCAGGAGGTCGTCAGTGTTCACGCCAATCGCACTGGCATAGGCCGGGTCCAGCGCGTGCTCGGCATCAATGAAGGCACAGGTACCACCAGCGCGCTGTGCCTGAGCTACCACTTCGAGCGTGAGCGTGGTCTTGCCAGATGCCTCGGGGCCGTAGATTTCCACAATGCGCCCGCGCGGCAATCCGCCAACGCCCAGAGCCAGATCAAGCCCCAGCGAGCCGGTGGAAATGGCTGGGACAACCATGTGCTCCCGGTCCCCCAGACGCATCATGGAACCCTTGCCGAATTGACGTTCGATTTGATCGAGCGCCGAACGCAAGGCCTGGCCTCTGGAATCTTTCGCGTCTTGTTTGCTGGCCAATGAATTACTCCTGAGTGGTGCGTGACACACTCTAGGATTTATCGCATCAGACCGCAAGCTATATACTGCACTTTCAGCCTTTGCATCGAGTCTTTGTAGGAAATGTCAGTCATTACACATATCTGGCGGGCACTCGTCTGGCGGGCGCTTGGCCCGGCACTTGCCCTGGCGCTGTGCCTGCCACTCAGCGGAAACATGCTGTACGCCAGCGAAGCGACCGGCTCTGCGGCAGAAGAGCGCATCCGCGCACTGCACACCGAGTTGAACATTCCCGAGGATTACGCGCAGAGTTCAGGACTCGAGATGCAGTTGCCACCGAGCCTGCTGCGAGATGTCGGCAAGGATATGTTTGACCGGCAGCAACGCCTCGCGGCATCGGCAGCAGATGCCTGGCTCGCCATGCGTCAGGCAGCCGAGCAGGATGGCGTGAGCCTGCTGCTGGTTTCGGCTTTTCGTCCGGCATCCCTTCAGGCCGAGCTGTTGCACAACAAGCTGGCGGCTGGCGAAACCATTGAACAGGCGCTCACGGCAGTGGCTGCACCGGGATACAGCGAACACCAGAGCGGGCGCGCCATAGATGTGGCCTGCGCCGGTTGCCCGGTACTCGAAACCGAGTTTGAAGACACCCCAACCTTCGCCTGGCTGCAACGCAACGCCGCATCCTTTGGCTTTTATCTCAGCTATCCTCGGGATAACTCGCACGGCATCATGTACGAACCCTGGCATTGGTGTTACCGGGCTGATTCGCCCTGACTCCTTCGATTCACTGGCACCTGATGTCCGGGTCAACATACCAGGGCACCCGCGGGTCAGCGCTTGAAAGGCGCGAGTCGCTCCCTGAGCAGCCAGATGCGGTCATTGCCCCAGAACTGCTCGTCTGCAAAGACGAATAGCGGGACTCCGAACACATGGTCCTGCTCGCCTTCTGCAATGGCCTGCTCGAGCCGCATCATGCCCGGACCTTGTGCGAACGCCTCGAATGCCCTCTGGTCAAGGCCAACCTCTTGCAGGAGTGCACTCACTTCATCCATTTGGTCCACCTCGAGCTGATGCGTGAAGAAGCGACTGAAAACAGCGCGGCTGTAGTCAACAAAGCACCCGTTGTCCATGGCGTAGAGGGCACCGAGGAGGGCAGGCGTGGAATCGTACACCTTGCGCGGCCCACGGATTAAAAACCCGTCGCGCCTGTTGGCAAGGCGCCTCGCATCCATGTAGGAGTAGCGAACCTTCCACTCGGAGTAGATGCTGCGCTGCCCCTTGCCCTTGATGTGCAGGAGATACGGAATCCAGCGCAGTTCGATATTGAACTCGCGCGTCAGGTCGAGCGCCGGTTCGAACGCAAGATACGCGAAGGGACTCTTGTAGTCGAAATATGCCTTGACGATTGGCACTTGCGTCACGGCGCGTACCATCGCATCGCAGTGTCAGACAGGGTGTCCTGTGGCATGATCTCGTGTGCTCGTCGGCCAGGGGTTCAGTCAGGAGAGACTCGTACGAACATCCGCAAGTGCTTGCACCGATGCCCGCAGGTGCGCCTCATCGATTCCGGCAAGACCAGTATGCGAGGCGATGAAGTGCGTCATGCCAAGACGCAGTCGAATGGCTTCAATCTGCTCCAGAACCTGCTGCTTCGAGCCCATGCACACGAGTTCTTCCGGAGATGTCTGCTGTGTCTGTTCAGCCGGGCGAGCGCGCACATCCTGCCCTGTCCTGACAAGCGCCCACGCCTTGTCGAGTACCCGCGGGGTATCCGAGATGAGCACCCTGCGCATCACCGGCACCATGGTCGGTGGCGGGTGCCCGTGAGCACGGCAAGCCTGCCGGTGCTGTGCATACTTTTGTTCGAGACTCGTCAGACTCTCAATCGGCGAGGCCAGATACGGCAGGCCGAGCGAACCTGCCTGTGCAAGTGCCTTGGGACCAAAGGCAGCGACAACCATGGGCGGGTGTGGCTGCTGCACCAGCGCAGGAGACAGCCGACGCGCAGCATCGCATGCGGGCACCGCATCGCCGCACAAGAGTGCCACAACGGCTTCGAAATGAGCGGAAAAGAGCGCTCTCCTGGAACCGGGCGGCACACCGAAAGCTGCCAGCGTATCGCGGTCGTAGCCACGCCCGATTCCCAGGAGCAGTCGGCCTTCAGACAGGTTGTCCAGCACTGCTATCTGTTCCGCTGCCGCCAGCGGCGACCTCACGGGCAGCAGGTAGGATGTCGTGGCCAATTGTATCCGCTCGGTCAGGGCAGCGGCGGCACACAGCAGCATGAGCGGCTCGGGCACAGCAAAAGGCACCTGCAAGTGGTTCTCCGGCAGCCAGAAGGAATCAAACCCCATGGCTTCTGCGCGCACTGCCTGTCTGGCAATCGACGCTCCATCGAACCAGTGCCAGGGCGTTGTTCCCAGATGAAGATTCATGCACTCAATACCCGATACAACGACGGGGGGCCGGCCTGTCAATGTCGGTGTGCTGCGTCACACATGCGTTGCCATGCGGCGCACATGAGCCGAGTCGGGTCTGCGGGTGCAGCCTCATCCCTCGCTGTGCTGCGCCCAACGCATGAATCTCAGGCTGGACTGCAACGCATCAAGATGTCGTTCAATGGCGAATTCCCGATACAGGGGGTCGTCCTCCAGAAAGACACAGGTCTGGTCGCCACAGGTGAACTCGGTGCGTTCGCCAAATCTGTTGCCAGCCGCTCCGTACCTGCCAAACCTGCCCTCGCGGCCGAGCCTCCAGAAAGACTCCCAGGTGGTCGGCTCCTGACCAAAAATGGGTTGCTGGATTGCCTGGATAGTGGAATCAGCGAGTTCGTCAAGCAGCTCGACCGGCGGTGTTGGCTGTGCCGACTGCGGAGCAAGCGCAGAATCGCCAAGCAGCGCCTCACAGCTTCTCTCGGCAAGCCTCGCCGCAAGCAGTTGCGCATCAATCGGGTAGGCGTTCAGGCGGTCGCGCATTGACAACCGCCAGAAGCGATTGAAGTAGATGGGCACGACATACACGGGTACGCTCATGTCCTGAAGATGTGCCATCATCCTGCCTACTATTGAATAGTATTCCAGCAGGTCATCTGCGCGTTCAGCGGCCTCGGTCAGCTTCTCGAAGCGGCGGTGCAGGCGTGTCTGCACCAGACCCAGGAAGTGCTTTTGTGCTTGCTCTCCGCGCTCATAAAACCCCCAGCGGAAGGTACGCACCAAGCGAGAATCAGATTCCTTGACGGAGCTTCTCGCGATGTACCGGACTTGCAAGGGGCTGAGTACCGGCAGCTGTACATCCGGCGCACACAGATTGAACTGACGAGCCGCGATAAAGGTGAGGCGCTGATGAATCTCTCCCTGATAGGACCAGGCCGTACCACTTGTCATCAGCAGGACGAGCAGGACGGAGCAGATGCACAAGCGACACCCTGTCTGTCCGCGCGTCCGGGCAGTACGCTCTGGCACGGTGAAATGGTATGTGTTGGCGCGCGAACTCACCGGAGAAATCCTACCACGCGGCATGTTCGCGTATCAGGTCCAATACCTGTCAAGGCCAGGTCAGGTCGTGAGCTCGAAGGATCCGAGAAAAGTCCCGGCAACAGATTTCCGCCAGAACGCCGACCGGCCCCGCCACCAATCCACGCAGTCGGCAACCCGTCCGGCCCCGCTACCCTGCCTCAATTTTGAAGTGCAGCGCCGGGGGTGAGGCGCGTCGAAGCTATCAGCCGACCACGGCTATCAAGACACTCAGAATGGCCGTCGCAACGCCAATCAACCCCACCATTGACAGCAACAGACGGGTTTCGAGCTTGGCAGCATCGGTCTTGTATTCCGCATCGCGCTTGGCAGCATCGGCCTTGTACTCCGCATCGCGCTTGGCAACATCGATCTTGTACTCCGCATCGCGCTTGGCAGAGTCTTCTGCCAGCCGTGCGATGTCGGTCTTGTACTCCGCATCGCGCTTGGCAGAGTCTTCTGCCAGCCGTGCGATGTCGGTCTTGTATTCCGCATCGCGCTTGGCAGAGTCTTCTGCCAGCCGCGCGATGTCGGTCTTGTACTCTGCTTGCATGGTTTTCATGCGCTCCTCCAGCACCGCAAGATCACGGCTCAGTTCATGCTCAGTCATGGCGTAAAACTACAACATACCGGTGACACCGGTCAACTGTCGCCGTGTACCTGTTGTGCCTACCAGCGAGCACTTAGTATGTTCTGATCAAGTCCATCCGTGGACTTGATCAGATTCGCAAATCAGAAGTACGCTTCTGATTTGCTCGCAGATTCAATGCCTTACGGCACTGAATCTGGCGGCACATCCGTGTGCCGCACGGGAAACTCTGTTATTCAGAGTTTCCCTTACCTCGATCTGCACTCCGTGTTCGGGGTCTTGCTCGAGACCCTGTGCGGGCTGACGCTCCTTGTCTTTGTCCTCATCCTCGCCAAGCGAACCGCCGCCACGCCGAAGCTATCAGTCGGCCGCGGCTATTACGGCACTCAGAATGGCCGTCGCAACGCCAATCAACCCCACCATTGACAGCAACAGACGGGTTTCGCGCTTGGCAGAATCCTTGGCGAGCTGTGCAATGTCAGCCTTGTGACCCGCATCGCGCTTGGCAGCATCGGTCTTGCGCTCCGCATGCGCCTGGCAGCATCGGTCTTGCGCTCCGCATCGCGCTTGGCAGAGTCTTCTGCCAGCCGCGCGATGTCGGTCTTGTACTCTGCTTGCATGGTTTTCATGCGCTCCTCCAGCACCGCAAGATCACGGCTCAGTTCATGCTCAGTCATGGCGTAAAACTACAACATACCGGTGACACCGGTCAACTGTCGCCGTGTACCTGTTGTGCCTACCAGCGAGCACTCACCTCGATCTGCACTCCGTGTTCGGGGTCTTGCTCCGGCGTACCGATGCTGCCAATGCTGCCGACAGTCCCCACATCAAGCAGCTCACGGCGTGTAGCCTTGAACATCAGCGAGAGATTCAGCGCGTCTTCACTGAGCTCCGGCACCAGTTGCCAGCCGAGATGAAAATCAACCGAGGTATCGGAAGCAGCCAGGCCGAAGGTCGGGCTCAGCGTGAACTTGTCGCCGTAGGCCGCCAGTCCGTACGCCGTCTCCAGCGTCCAGCGACTGCCAGCAGCGCCACCACCCATTGATCCGCCACCCATGCCCATCCCGCCAACGCCGGGAAGCTCCGAGGCGAACAGCGCCTGTACACCACCGCTCGACGGCCCGCCGATGTCCTGACGCAGGTTCAGCGTGAAGCCGCGTGTACTCGCCGCTCGGATCAAAGTTCAGCGCCGCCGAGAACCCGTGCGATTCCTGCCCATCAGCCTCATGCGTCACCAATGTGCGCCCGGACACATCAAGTGTCAGCCCAAGTGCGGGCAGCGTCCACGCCAGACCGCCGCCAACTTCCACTCCGAAGCCTTGCTCGGCATCGCCGTCGTCATGGCGCACTCCCGCTTCCAGCTTCGGTGTCACCGCACCGACATTCCCGAGCGTCAGTGCCCAACTCCCCTCGAGACCCAGCCGCAGCCGCGAAGTATCTGCCTCGGACGAGGCCAGGCTCGAATGCCCCTCACCCGCTTCCACTCGACCCGACCCAGTGCGCGACCAGAGCACATCCGATACCAGCGTCACGGCCGGACCATATCCCGCCGCCCCGAACAGTCCGCCGCGCAGCCCAGCCGACACCATGCTCCAGTCAAGATCAGCCTCGATACTGCCCTCGCCCTCCGGCGTGAGTGTCAGCGCACCCGTGCCACGCCCGACAGCACCCCACACATCCAACCGCTCCGAGAACCGGTACGACCCATAGGGTATCGCTGCGTTCAGGGAGACCTCCACCTCCCCGCTCGCCACGCCTTGATACCCGCCGGTGCCGCGACTGCTCGTCAGCATGACACCGGTCAGCCACTCATCTCTGGCGTAGTCCGCACCCAGGGTGGCGGTTTCTGTCTGGCCATCGAGATTCACCATACCGTCGCGTCCGCGGAAGTCCGCGCGCGCACCCCGACCCCAGAAGGCAAGGCTGCCACCGGATTCATCCATCGCACCTGTGTGCGTGAAGTTGCTCGTGGTCAGCAGACCGCCGCCGAAGGGTGAGCTTGCGAAGGGTACGCCGCCTTGACTTGATGCACCAGCGCCAAACACAGGCGAGCCATCAAGCGGGGTGCTGTTGAAGTAGCTGCCGAAGGACACGCCGCCGAGCGTCTTCCCTGAGGCATCCCCTGAAACATTCCCTGAGCCTTCCCCTGAGACATCCCCGGCAAGCGGCCAGGCACCCGCTCCGTCCGCAAACAGTCCGAGCGAATCAAGCCTCATCCCGGCCACAGTGCCCTGCGTCCCCGCTTCCCGCGGAGCCGTCAACCGCTGCTCTATACCCCCGAGCGCCTGCTCCGTCATTGCTCGCCCGAAGCGCGCCAGCCATGCCACCGGCAGCGCATCCCAGTTGTTGATCGTGCCGGTCGCGATACCGTCTCCTATCAGGGTACCGCGCGGACTCGACAAGCGTACCTGCATCGTCTCGCCCGGGTCGTTGTGATCATCATCCAGCGTCTCCACGCGAATCCTGCGCTCCGTCACACCCGGCCTGAACACCACCGCACCAACCGCTGACCAAAAGTCCTGATCCGCCCGCGCCGTGCCCGGCCGCGTCGCCCAGTACACCTTCACCCGATGCTGCACTGCCTTGGACAACACCACACGGAACACCAGATCATCCCCCTCCATGGCCGACGCATCTTCAATATTCACCCTCGGCAAACTACTCCCCGTTGACCGTATATTCCTCTTCGCGTCAACACGCAACCGGAAGTTCAGCTCCGCCGTGTCGCTGCTCGCCGTGTTCGAATCACTGTCCGCAACCCGCCAGGTGTAGGTCGCCGCACTCGCGGTCGCCGTCGGTGTCCCGCTGACCACACGCGTCGAGGTGTCCAGCGTCACTCCTGTCGGCAAGTCGGGGGTGAGCGTGTAGCTCAGCGTCCCGTTGCCACCCGCCGCCTCCGGCAAGGTGAGATTCACGGGCGTGTCCACCCTCCAGGTCTGATCGGGAATACTGGTGTCGGACGCAAAGGCAGGCGCACTGTCCGTCTCCACCGGTGTTCCGGTTGCGGTCACATCCGTACCTGCCTGCACACCGTCATCCGCCGCGTTGCGCGTATCCACACGCACCTCATACTGCTGTCCGTTGGTCAGATCGGGAATCGTGAAGGAAGTACCGTCCACCTCGTTGATGGGTGACAGAGCGTTGCCCGACCCTTCCTCGCGCCAGCGTACGCTGTAGCCGTTCGGAGCCACGCTCGCTGCCGTCCAACTCACTTCAAGCGACCCATCGCCCGCAGTCACTTGCAGGTTGCTGACCGCGGTCGGCGCAACCGCACTCACCGTCAACTCGAAGGTGAGCGCCGCCGTGTCGCTGTTCGCCGTGTTCGAATCGCTGTCCGTAGCCCGCCAGGTGTAGGTCGCCGTACTCGCCGCCGCCGTCGGTGTGCCACTGACCACGCGCGTCGAGGTGTCGAGCGTCACACCCGCTGGCAAGTCGGGGGTGAGCGTGTAGTTCAGCGCCCCGTTACCGCCCGTCGCCTCCGGCAAGGTGAGAGCAACACCCGCGCCCACTGTCCATGCCTGATCGGGAATGGTGGTGCCGGACGCAAAGGCGGGCGCGCTGTCCGTCCCCGCCGGCGTACCGATTGTTGTCACCAGCGTACCTGCCTGTATGCCAGTATCCGCCACATTACGCGTATCCACACGCACCACATACTCCTGACCGTTGGTCAGATTGGTAATGGTGAAGGAAGTGTCCGTCACCCTGTTGACGGATGTGAGCGTACTGCCCGGCCCTCTCTCACGCCAGCGCACGCTGTAGCCGCTCGGAGCAACGCTCGCCGCCACCCAGCTCACTTCAAGCGAACCGTCACCCGCTGTTACTTGCAGGCTGTTCACCTTGGTCGGGGTGACGAGTGAGGTGTCCCCTTCCAGCGTGGTCACGCTGACCGTCCCGGCCTGGCTGTCGTTGTAATTGGCGTTGCCGATGGCCGTGATTGAGACGGTGTAGGTGGTATTCGCCGTCAATCCCGTGAAGGATGCTTCCAGACCGGCAGTGACCGCCGTCACCGTGCCACTCACCGCAGTCCCGCCGCTCGGCGTGGCTGTCGCCGTGTAACTCCCGGCAAACGGCACCACATCAAAGGTCACCGTGAAGCCGGTCTGCGCGAGCGTGTTCGCCTTCAGCGCCAGGCCGCTCGGCGTCGCCAGCGTACCCTTGCCTACCGTCACCTGGAAAGTGAGCGCCGCCGTGTCGCTGTTGGCCGTGTTGCTGTCACTGTCCGAAGCCCGCCAGGTGTAGGTCATCGCACTCGCTACTGCCGTCGGTGCGCCACTGACCGTGCGCGTCGATGAATTCAGCGTCACGCCGCTCGGCAGCGCCGGTGTCAACTCGTAACTGATGGTGCCGTTACCGCCCGTCGCCGCCGGCAGGGTCAGGTCCACACCCGTCCGCACCGTCCAGGTCTGCGCCGCAATCGTCTCGCTGCCGAAGCTCGGGGACACATCCATCTCCACCACCGCAGTCGGTGTCCCCTTCTTTACCTCCGACCACGCACTGTCCGCATAGGTCGTCGAGCTTGATGCCGCCTTCGCCCGCACACGCACATCGTATTCCGTGCCATTGGTCAGACTGTCAATCTCCGCCGGTGACGTGTCGTCGTCATTGTTCAGCCAGGTATCCGATGTGCTCTCCTTGTACTCAACCTCGTAACTCGCTGCATTCGTTATTCCAACCCAGCTGGCCGTCAGCTTCCCGTCCTGTGCCGAAACCGTCACCACCGGTGTGCCCAGTTGTGCACGCGACACCGTCACCACGAAGGTGTCCGTCGGACTTGCCGTGCCGTCGCTCACCGTTACCGTGATAGTCGCCGTGCCCGCAGCCACAGGTGTCACCGTCACTTGGCTATTGGCACCAAGATCGGTCAGGGAAGTCGGACTCACCGTCGCCACTGCCGCATCACTGGACGATGCCTGGTATTGCAGCGTGTCTTCCGGGTTCGTGTCTGTGGCATCTACATCCACCATGAGATTCGTTCCGAAAGTCGCCGTCTTGTTGGTGATGTCCACAATGCTTGGTGCCACATTCGCAGCCGTTGCCTGATCCAGCGTCGCGGCTGTACTGGCCTCGTAGTTAGCCGTGTCGCCTGTGGCCACCACCGACACCATGTAGGTAGTGCCCGCCGTCAGCCCGGTGAAGGCCGCTTCGGGGTTGGTGCCCGTTGTATCCACCGTGCCAGTCACCGCAGTCCCGCCGCTCGGAGTGGCCGTCGCCGTGTAACCCGTCGCGTTCGCCACTGCCGTCCAGGTCACCGTGAAGCCAGTCTTGCGCTGCGTATTCGCCTTCAGTGCCAGACCGGTCGGTGTCGCCAGCGTCGTCTTGCCTACCGTCACCACGAAGGTGTCTGTCGGACTTGCCGTGCCGTCGCTCACCGTTACCGTGATAGTCGCTGTGCCCGCAGCTACCGGTGTCACCGTTATCTGACTGTTGGCACCAAGATCGGTCAGGGAAGTCGGGCTCACCGTCGCCACTGCCGTGGCACCAGACGATGCTTGATATTGCAGCGTGTCTTCCGGGTTCGTGTCCGTGGCATCCACATCCACCAGCAGGTTCGTCCCGAAGGTCGCTGTCTTGTCGGTGATGTCCGTGATACTCGGTGCCGCATTCGCAGCCGTTGCCTGATCCAGCGTCGCGGCTGTACTGGCCTCGTAGTTAGCCGTGTCGCCTGTGGCCACCACCGACACCATGTAGGTAGTGCCCGCCGTCAGCCCGGTGAAGGCCGCTTCGGGGTTGGTGCCGCTCGTATCCACCGTGCCGGTCACCGCAGTCCCGCCGCTCGGAGTGGCCGTCGCCGTGTAACCCGTCGCGTTCGCCACTGCCGTCCAGGTCACCGTGAAGCCGGTCTTGCGCTGCGTGTTCGCCTTCAGTGCCAGACCGGTCGGTGTCGCCAGGGTCGCCTTGCCTACCGTCACCACGAAGGTGTCTGTCGGACTTGCCGTGCCATCACTCACCGTCACCGTGATAGTCGCCGTGCCCGCACCCACCGGTGTCACCGTCACCTGACTATTGGCACCAAGATCGGTCAGGGAAGTCGGACTCACCGTCGCCACCGCCGTGGCACCAGACGATGCTTGATATTGCAGCGTGTCTTCCGGGTTCGTGTCCGTGGCATCTACATCCACCAGCAGGTTCGTCCCGAAGGTCGCCGTCTTGTTGGTGATGTCCGTGATGCTCGGTGCCGCATTCGCAGCCGTTGCCTGATCCAGCGTCGCGGCTGAACTGGCCTCGTAGTTGGCCGTGTCGCCTGTGGCCACCACCGACACCGTGTAGGTTGTGCCCGCCGTCAACCCGGTGAAGGCCGCTTCGGGGTTGGTGCCGCTCGTATCCACCGTGCCGGTCACCGCAGTCCCGCCGCTCGGCGTGGCTGTCGCCGTGTACCCCGTCGCGTTCGCCACTGCCGTCCAGGTCACCGTAAAGCTGGTCTTGCGCTGCGTGTTCGCCTTCAGCACCAGACCGGTCGGTGTCGCCAGGGTCGCCTTGCCTACCGTCACCACGAAGGTGTCTGTCGGACTTGCCGTGCCATCACTCACCGTCACCGTGATAGTCGCCGTGCCCGCACCCACCGGTGTCACCGTCACCTGACTATTGGCACCAAGATCGGTCAGGGAAGTCGGGCTCACCGTCGCCACCGCCGTGGCACCAGACGATGCCCTGTATTGCAGCGTGTCTTCCGGGTTCGTGTCCGTGGCATCTACATCCACCAACAGGTTCGTCCCGAAGGTCGCCGTCTTGTTGGTGATGTCCGTGATGCTCGGTGCCGCATTCGCAGCCGTTGCCTGATCCAGCGTCGCGGCTGAACTGGCCTCGTAGTTGGCCGTGTCGCCTGTGGCCACCACCGACACCGTGTAGGTTGTGCCCGCCGTCAACCCGGTGAAGGCCGCTTCGGTGCCGGTCACCGCTCCAGTGAAGGTATTGCTCCCCTGTACAGCCATCGCCGTGTAACCCGTCGCACTCGCCACTGCCGTCCAGGTCACCGTGAAGCCGGTCTTGCGCTGCGTGTTCGCCTTCAGCGCCAGGCCGGTCGGTGTCGCCAGCGTCCCCTTGCTCACAGCCGGGAAGGTGATGTCCGCCGTTGCTGTCTGTGCATCCGTGCCGGTGCCCGCAGTCGCCGTCACCGTCACCGTCGTCGTGCTCGTGCTCGCCGCCGTCGGCGCACCGGTAATCTCGCCCGTGGTGGCACTAATCCCCAGCCCGGCAGGCAAGCTGCCCGTGGTCACCGAGTAGCCAAGTGTGCCGGTGAAGTTCGTCGCGGTCGCCGTCAACGCCATGATGGGTGTCCCCACCGTCATGGTCGTCGGTGCCGCCGTGTAGGTGAGGCTCTGGTCATCATCATCCACCGTCACCACCAGGCTGCTCGTCACCGAGCCATAGCCTCCGTTCGCAGCGGTGTGGCTCAGCGTCACGCTGTCATCAACCGTATCGGTATCCTCGGCGGCGCTCACCGTCACCGTCTGCGCCGTGTCCCAGTTGCTGTTGCTGAAGGTCAGCGTGTTCTGATTGCCCGCCGTGCCGGTATCCGTATCCACCGTCACATCGCTGCTCGCCGTGCCGCCCACCGTCACCGTCACATCCGCCGTCGGCTGCGTCGCCAGCGCCACCGTATAGGTACCGCTACCGCCCTCATCCACCGTCAGTGCAGTCGGCGTGAACACCAGAGCAGGGGCCACGCTCACCACAATATCAAAGGTATCGCTCATCGAATCCGTGCCATCGCTCGCCGTCACCTTCACCGACAGTGTGCCGGTGTCCGTCGATTGCGGTGTACCGGAGAAGGTGCGCGTACCAGCGGCAAAGCTCAGCCAGGTCGGCAACGCCATGTCGTCCGACTTGCTCGCCGTGTAGGTCAGCGTGTCGCCACTGTCGGTATCAGCGAAGCTGTTCGCCGGGAAGGCGTAGGAGAACGCCACTCTCACCGTCGCCGTCTGATCGGCAATCGCGTTCGCCACCGTCGGTGCCGAATTGGCCAGCGTAGTCACGCTCTGCCCGTTGGAGACGGAACTGTTGTCGTAGTTGGCATTACCCGTGGCAATCACCGTCACCGTGTAGATAGTGTTCACCGCCAGGCCCGTGAACACCGCCTCGGGATTCGCGGGTGCCGTTGACAGCGTCACGGTGACATCCGGCTGGTTGCTCGCCCTGGCCGTCGCCGTGTACCCCGCCGCGTTCGCCACCGCATTCCAGGTAATCGTGAAGCCGCTCTTGCTCTTGCTGTTCGCCTTCACGCCCAGACCGGTCGGTGTGGCCAATGTCCCCTTGCCAACAGCCGGGAAGGTGATGTCCCGCGTTGCTGTCTGCGCATCCGTGCCGGTGCCCGCAGTCGCCGTCACCGTCACCGTCGTCGTGCTCGTGCTCGCCGCCGTCGGCGCACCGGTAATCTCGCCCGTAGTGGCACTCATCCCCAGCCCGGCAGGCAAGCTGCCCGTGGTCACCGAGTAGCCAAGCGTACCGGTGAAGCCCGTCGCGGTCGCCGTCAACGCCGTGATGGGTGTTCCCACCGTCATGGTCTGCGGTGCCGCCGTGTAGGTGAGGCTCTGGTCGTCATCATCCACCGTCACCACCAGGCTGCCCGTCACCGAGCCATAGCCTCCGTTCGCAGCGGTGTGGCTCAACGTGACGCTGTCATCAACCGTATCGGTATCCTCGGCGGCGCTCGCCGTCACCGTCTGCGCCGTGCTCCAGGTCGTTGCGGTGAAGGTCAGCGATGTTGGAGACACGCTCACATCACCCGAACCAGCCACCGTCACCGTCACCGTCGCGCTCGGCTGCGCCGCCAATGCCACCGTGTAGGTACCGCTACCGCCCTCATCCACCGTCAGCGCAGTCGGCGTGAACACCAGAGCAGGGGCCACGCTCACCACAATATCGAAGGTATCGCTCACCGAATCCGTGCCATCGCTCGCCGTCACCTTCACCGACAGTGTGCCGGTGTCCGTCGATTGCGGCGTACCGGAGAAGGTGCGCGTACCAGCGGCAAAGCTCAGCCAGGTCGGCAACGCCATGTCATCCGACTTGCTCGCCGTGTAGGTAAGGCTGTCGCCGCTGTCCACATCACTGAAGGTGCCTGCCGGGAGGGTGAAGCTGAACGCCACTCCCACCGTCGCCGTCCGATCGGCAATCGCGTTGGCCACTGTCGGCACCGCGTTGGCCGCCGTCGCCTGACTCAATGTCGCGGCTGTACTGGCCTCGTAATTGGCTGTGTTGCCCGTGGCCACCACGCTCACCGCGTAGGTGGTGTTCACCGCGAGCCCGGTGAAGGTCGCTTCGGGGTTGCTGCCCGTTGTATCCACCGTTCCGGTGAAGGTATTGCTCCCCTGTACAGCCGTCGCCGTGTAACCCGTCGCACCCGTCACTGCAGTCCAAGTCACCGTGAAGCCGGTCTTGCTCTGCGTATCCGCCTTCAGCATCAGGTTGGCCGGTGTCGCCAGCGTCCCCTTGCTCACAGCCGGGAAGGTGATGTCCGCCGTCGCCGTCTGCACATCCGTGCCGGTGCCCGCAGTCGCTGTCACCGTCACCGTCGTTGTGCTCGTGCTCGCCGCCGTCGGCGCGCCGGCGATAGCACCTGTGGTGGCACTAATCCCCAGTCCGGCAGGCAAGCTGCCCGTGGTCACCGAGTAGCCAAGCGTACCGGTGAAGTTCGTCGCGGTCGCCGTCAACATCGTGATGGGTGTTCCCACCGTCATGGTCGTCGGCACCGCCGTGTAGGTGAGGCTCTGGTCGTCATCATCCACCGTCACCACCAGGTTGCCCGTAACCGAGCCATAGCCTCCGTTCGCAGCCGTGTGGCTCAGCGTCACGCTGTCATCAATCGCATCGGCGTCCTCGGCGGCACTCACCGTCACCGTCTGCGCCGTGTCCCAGGTGCTGTTGCTGAAGGTCAGCGTGTTCTGATTGCCCGTCGTGCCGGTATCCGTATCCACCGTCACATCGCTGCTCGCCGTGCCACCCACCGTCACCGTCACCGTCGCGCTCGGCTGCGTTGTCAATGCCACCGTGTAGGTACCGCTAGCGCCTTCATCCACCGTCAGCGCAGTCGGCGTGAACACCAGCCCCGGACTGTCGTCATCATCAACCGTCACCACCAGATTGCCCGTCACCGAGCCATAGCCTCCGTTCGCAGCGGTGTGGTTCAGCGTGACGCTGTCATCAACCGTGTCGGCATCCTCGGCAGCGCTCACCGTCACCGTCTGCGCCGTGCCCCAGTTGCTGTTGCTGAAGGTCAGCGATGTTGGAGACACGCTCACATCGCCCGAGCCCGTCACCGTCACCGTCACCGTCGCGCTCGGCTGCGTTGCCAACGCCACCGTGTAGGTACCGCTCTCGCCCTCATCCACCGTCAACGCAGTCGGCGTGAACACCAGCCCCGGAGTGTCGTCATCATTCACCGTTACCACCAAGTCACGGTTCACCGAGCCATAGCCTCCGTTCGCAGCGGTGTGGCTCAGCGTGACACTGTCATCAACTGCATCGGCATCCTCGGCGGCGCTCACCGTCACCGTCTGCGCCGTGTCCCAGTTCATCGTCGTGAAGGTCAGTGTGCTCTGATTGCCCGCCGTGCCGCTATCCGTATCCACCGTCACGTCGCTGCGACCCGTGCCGCCTATCGTCACCGTCACATCCGCCGTCGGCTGCGCCGCCAGCGCCACCGTGTAGGTTCCGCTACCGCCTTCATTCACTGTCAGTGCAGTCGGCGTGAACACCAGAGCAGGTGCGCTCACCACAATATCGAAGGTATCGCTCACCGAATCCGTGCCATCGCTCGCCGTCACCTTCACCGACAGTGTGCCGGTGTCCGTCGATGTCGGCGTACCCGAGAAGACACCCGTGCCCGCGGTGAAGCTCAGCCAGGTGGGCAGCGCGCTGTCCGTCGCCCCGTCCGTCTGCATGGCCGTGTAGGTCAGCATGTCACCGCTGTCCACGTCACTGAAGGTGCCTGCCGGGAGGGTGAAGCTGAACGCCACTCCCACCGTCGCCGTCTGATCGGCAATCGCGTTCGCTACCGTCGGTGCAGAATTGGCCGATGTCGCCTGACTCAGCGTCGCGGCTGTGCTGTCCAGATAGTTGGCGTTGCCCGTGGCCACCACCGACACCGTGTAGGTTGTGCCCGCCGTCAAGCTGGTGAACGCCGCCTCCGGGCCGCTACTCGGCACACTCACCGTGCCGTCCACCGCAGACCCACCGCTCGGAGTGGCTGTCGCCGTATAACCCATCGCGTTCTCCACTGCCGTCCAGCTCACCGTGAAGCCGGTCTTGCTCTGCGTATCCGCCTTCAGCGCCAGACCGGTCGGTGTCGCCAGCGTCCCCTTGCCTACCGCCGGGAAGGTGATGTCCGCCGTCGCCGTCTGCGTATCCGTGCCGGTGCCCGCAGTCGCCGTCACCGTCACCGTCACCGCCGTCGTGCTCGCTGTCGTCAGTGTCCCCGTGACAGCACCGGTGGTGGAGTTCAGCGTCAAGCCCGGCGGCCAGGTTCCGGTGGTCAACGCGTAGCTCGGCGTATTGTCGAAGCCCGTTGCGGTCGCCGTCAGGCTCACCATCGTCCCCACCGCCAGCGTATCCGGCACCGCCGTATAGGCCAGACTCACATCCCCCGGCGTACCCCGCACCGAAGCCGACCAGAAGCCCTCGCCATTGGCGTTCTGTGCCCGTACCTGCACCTCATACTCCGTGCCATTGGTCAACCCGGTAATGGTCGCCGTGGTGCTCGTATCAGTCGCATTGGCAGCGGCATCATCAAGACTCGTCCAGGCTCCGTCTGCAGGCGTGGTTGGCCGATAGCGCACGTCATAGTCGGTTATCGCCGAACCGCCATTGTTTGTCGGCGCACTCCAACCCACCGTCAATTGCGCATCCCCTTCTGTCACCGTCGGGGTGACGGGTGCCGACGGCGGCCCCTCTGCTGTGGTAATGCGCTCCGTCAGATTCGTCTTTGACTGCACTCCGGTATCCGCCCCGTTGCGCGTATCCAGCCGCACGAAGTAGGCAGTGTTCGATTCCAGTCCCGTAATCTCGTAACCGAGCTTGTCCGTCGGCTCCCCTTCAGCATCCGCAACCGGCGTTCCCTCCACACTGTTCACCGCACTCAGCGCACTGCCACCCACCTTGCGCCAGCGCACACTGTACCCATTCGGCGCATACCCGGCCTTGTTCCAGGTCACCACCACCTTGTCTGACTCACTGCCCTTCGCCAGCGTCAACCCGCTCGCCTTGAGCGGCGTGTTATCCACCTTCCGAGTCGAGTCAGGTGCCACCCAGTACCTCACTCCTCCCACTTCCGTACCAGCAAATTCAAGCTCCGCATCCAGCGTCGCATCATCCCGCGCGGTAATGCTCACCCCAGCCGGCAGGTCTATGGCGTTCTCCGGCACCGAGATACCGTCCGCGTCCTTGTCGTCCGCCACGAAGGTGTATCTGAACACCAGCGAACCGCGCGAACCCGATACCTGTCTCGCACCGGAACTGAATTGCATGTAGGTGGCGTAGCGCGTCTCACTCCCCACCGTCAGCGCCAGACGCGGACGTACCGTCCCCCCGATGGGTCTGATAGCGAACTGACTGGTGTTCAAGTCCACCAACACATCCACTCTTTCGCCGGGTATGTAGAAATCGGAACGACTGGTATCCGGCGGATTACCACGGAAGGATGCAGCGAGCGCCGTCGGCACCGGAGTGGCCGTCGGTATGCCCTGCGTCCCGCCCGACCATCGACCATCCACATATCTCGCAGAACTCGACGCCGCCTTCGCCCGCACTCGCACATCGTATGCCATCTCATTCGTCAGGCCAGTTATCGCCGTCCCCGAAGTCGCCGGATCCACCGTGGTCACTCCGCTCCCGCTCCAACCCGTCACGCTCGACAACTTGTATTGCAACGCATAGCTCCCCGCACCCGTCACCGCCTCCCAACTCGGTGTCAACTGCCCGTTCCCCCGCGCCAACATCGCCCTCGTGATACCGAGCGTCGCGCGCGACACCACCACATCAAAGGTTTCCGTCGGCATTTCTTCCCCATCGCTCACCGTCACCGTGATGGTCGCCGTGCCCGCACCCACCGGTGTCACTGTCACCTGACTCGTGTTGCTGTGGGCAGTCAGCGTGGTCGGACTCACCGTCGCCACCGTCGTATCGCCGGACGATGCACGATATTGCAGGGAATCATCGTCCGCGTCCGTGGCATCCACATCCACCCGCACATCCGTGCCGAAGGTCGCCGTCTGGCCGACAATATCCGTGATACTCGGCGCACGATTCGGTATTTCGTCGTCATCCACCGTCACCACCAGATTACCGCTCACCGAGCTGTAGCCCGTCGTTGTGTGCCCCAGCGTGACGCTGTCGTCAACCGCATCGTCATCCTCGCCGGCATTCACCCTCACCACCCGCTCCATGAACCAGTTATCGGTGGTAAACGTGAGCGTGTTCTGATCGCCCGTCATGGTGAAGTCCGTATCCACCGATATTTCGGTGCTCACCGTGTCGTCCACCGTCACCGTCACATTCCCCGCAGGCTGCGTCGCCAACTTGACCCTATAGGTGCCGCTCCTGCCCTCGACCACCGTCAGCGCAGTCGGCGTGAACACCAGAGCAGGTCCCACGCTTACCTCAATATCAAAGGTATCGCTCACCGAGCCGCCATTGCCGTCGCTCGCCGTCACCTTCACCGACAGTGTGCCGGTGTCCGTCGATTGCGGCGTACCGGAGAAGGTGCGCGTATCATCGGTAAAGTTCAGCCAAGTCGGCAACGCCATGTCATCCGACTTGCTCGCCGTGTAGGTGAGACTGTCGCTGTCCGCGTCACTGAAGGTGCCTGCAGGCAGGGTGAAGCTGAACGCCACTCCCACCGGCGCTGTCTGATCGGGAATCATGTTCGCTACCGTCGGTGCCGAGTTGGCCGCCGGCACACCCTGCACGGCGCTCGACCAGTCGCCGTCAATATGGGTCGTCGAGCTCGAGGCCGCCTTGGAGCGCACACGCACATCGTAGGTGGTGCCGCTGGTGAGGCCGGTGATCACCGTCCCCGGCGTGGCCGGGTCAACCGTGGTCACCCCCGTCGCCGCTGTCCAGGACGTGACTGACGATGCCTTCCATTGCAACGCGTAAGTATCCGCGTTCGCTACTGCCTCCCAGTTGGCCGTCAACTGACTGTTGCCCACCGCCAGCGTCACCGTCGGTGCTGGCAGTTTGAAGCGGAAGATGCGCGGGAAGTCCAGTGTCGCCGTCGCCGTCTCGGTCTGCGTGCTCATCCCCGTGCCCGTGGTGCCGGTCACTGTCACCGTCACCGATGTGCGGGTACCCTTCGGTGTGTCCGGCATACCGGAGATGGCACCGGTGTTGGCATCGAGCTTCAGCCCCGACGGCAAGGTGCCTGTCGTCACCGCGTAGGTGAAGTTCGCTCCAGCCGTGAAGCCAGCGGGGGTCGGTGTCAGCGTCTCGAACTGTACGCCCGCGCGCAGAAGCCTTGGCAGCGCCGGATAGCTCAACTGCGGAGCGCCTCCCATGACCGTCACCTTGAACAGCTCGGTCATCGCTACCACACTGTCGCGCACCGTCACCGTGATGCTCGCCGTGCCCGCAGCCACCGGCGTTACTGTCACCTGACTATTGGCACCAAGATCGGTCAGAGAAGTCGGACTCACCGTCGCCACCGTCGTATCACTCGAAGTCGCCCGGTATCGCAACGTATCGCCCGCATCCGCATCCGTGGCATCCACATTCACCAGCAGATCGGTGCCGACGGCCGTCATCTGGTCTGCAATGGACGTGATGCTCGGCGCGCTGTTGGTCAGTGTGGTCAAGGACAACGCCGTTGATGCCGGGCTGTCTGCGTAGTTGGCGTTGCCCGTGGCCGTCACCGTCACCGTGTAGTCCACACCAGGCCGCAGTCCGGTGAACACCGCCTCCCTGGTCGGGGATGTCACCATCACCGATGTGCTGCCAAAGCCCGACGTTGCGGTGGCCGTATAACCCACCGCGTTGCTCACCGCATCCCAGATCACCGCGAATCCGGATTTGGTCGGGGTGGTGCCGGACTTCTGCACCAGGTTCGCCGGTGCCGCCAGCAGGGCCTTGTCCACCGCCGGGAAGATGAGACCCGCCGTCGCCGTGTTGCTGCCCGCCGTCGCGGTCACCGTCACACTGGTCGGGCTCGTGCTCGCCGTGGTCGGTGTCCCCGAGATGGTGCCGTTGGTCGCGTTCAGCGACAACCCCGGCGGCAGGGCCGGACTCACCGTGTACGCGATGGTGCCGCTGATACCGGATGTGGTCGCTGTCAAAGCCGTGATGGGCGTGTTCACCGTCAGGGTGGTCGGCGGGGTGGTGTAGCTCAGGGTCATCGTGGACGGGGTGGCCGTCGCGGATGCCGACCAGACACCGTTGCCGTTCTCGTTCTGCGCCCGCACCTGCACCACATAGGTCGTGCCGTTCGTCAGGCCGGAGATGGTCGCGGAGAGGGCGGTGCTGTCGGAGGTGTCGGTCAGCTCCGTCCAGGTAGCGGGGTCTCCCGAGGTCGGCTTGATGCCGTGGCGCACATCGTAGTCCGTGATGGCCATGCCGCCGGTATCCGTCGGTGGCAGCCAGCTGACATCCAGCCCGGCGCCCTTCGGTACCAGCACCGGTGCCGCCGGTGCCGCCGGTACGCCGTCGTCATCAACGATGGTGAGATCCACCCTGAACGTGCTGATGCCGAACATACTGAAGCTGCCAGGATTGGTGAATCTGCCGCCGCTTGGGGAAGAAAATTCGAGGGAGATGGTCTCGTCGTCCTCATCGTTCGTGTCTCCGATGATCGGGAGCGTGACGGTGGCCGTGGTCATCCCCGCGTCTATACGAGCGCCGGATGGTGTGAAACTCGTGAAATCCTCATTTTTCTCGGCAGTGCCACTGCTGTTGATGAAACTGTTAAGAGTCGCTGTGCCTGCACGAACAGGTACCGCCTGCGTGAAGGTGAATGTCACCTCGGTGTTGCCGCTGTCGCCCTCGGTTACGCGCAATCTGGTGCCGGTCAGACCCTCCGCCGTGATCGTTATGGGCGGAAAGGGGTCGCTGTTGGCAAAGCCGATATTTAACACATCCATCCCGGAAGGCAGCGTGGCCCCCATGGGGTTGCTCAGGCGAATCCTGAAAAACTCGTCGGAATACTCGTTAAGGTCATCATCCATGACCGGAACGGTGATGGTCTGCAAGGTCTGCCCGGGCGCGAACGTCAAGGTGCCACTCTGCGCCACGTAGTCCTCGCCCGCGGTGGCCAGGAAAGAGCTATTGATTGCCAGTAACGGATTGTCATCGGGGAGGTCCTCGGTGACATACTCTACCGTCACCGGCGTGAGGCTTGCCGAGGACAGACGCACCTCGGCAACCACCTGACCGGAGCCAATCTCCTCAGACATAGAGAGATATTCTGTGGACATGAATTCGAGGAAATTTCCCTGACCACTTGCAGGCATGATGCTCAAGCTCGGTGGCAACACCGCCGGCAAGACGATGTTGGTGCTCGCCGTCTCACTGCCTGCAGTGACGGTTATGGTCACTATCACCCGACTCGCATTCGCCGTCGTCGGCGTACCGCTGATGGTGCCCGTGGTCGAACTCAACGTCAGCCCCGGCGGCAAGGTGCCCGAGGTCACCGCGTACCCGTAGGTCGGCGTACCTGTAAAGCCCGCCACCGTCGCCGTGATGTCGGTGATGGTGTCGCCAACCTGCAATGTCGTCGGCTGGGAGGCATAGGTCAGGAGCATGGTGGACGGGGTGGCCGTTGCCGATGGCGACCAGGCACCTTCGCCATTCTCGTTCTGCGCCCGCACCTGCACCTCGTACTCGGTGCCGTCAACAAGACTGCCGATGTCCCGCATCAGGGCGGTGCTGGCGGCGGTGGCGGATGCTTCTTCCGTCCAGTCGGGCTTGGGGCTGCCGCTATTCACGCGGTAGCGCACATCGTAGTCGGTAATCGCCACGCCACCGGTATCTGTCGGTGGCAGCCAGCTGGCCGTCAACTGGCCACTCGCGGAGGATGCCAGGCGCGGCGCGGCAGGCGCAGCAGGCACACCGTCGTCATCAAGGATGGTCACCTCGATCCGGAAACGTGCTCCGCCGGAATTGGTCACAATGCCGCCGCCGCGAATAAGGAGAAGATTAAAAGTCTCGTCGCCCTCCTCATCCGTGTCGCCCTTGATCTTCACCGTGGCTTGGACCTGCGTCTGGCCTGCAGCAATGCTCAAGGTCGGGCTTGGGACTTCGAAGTCCGTATCGGCAGTGGCAGTGGCGGTGCCATCTGTGCCGAAGGTGCCGATAATGATTGCTCTCTCAGCCGCGCTGGCTTGCGTGAAAGTGAAGGTGATGTCAGCATCCGCATCGCCCTCGGGCACACTCAGCTTCCCGGTGCTGGTCAAGCCCTCCGCCGTGACCGTCACGGGCGGTACCGAGTCGGCGTTGGTGATACCCAAAGTCAACCGCCCCCGGTTGGCAGCGATGGTGGCAGCGGACGGATTGCTCAGTCCGAGCCTGAAGAATTCGTCATCCTCATGTACCGTATCGTCAAGGATCTGCACCGAGATGGTCTTGCTGGTCTCGCCCGGCGCAAAGGTGAGCGTCCCCATGACGGCCGTGTAATCCTCTCCGGCGATAGCGTCACGCCGGTCGTTATCGGAGAGAACCTCGGTGGCGTAGTCCACCGTCACCATCCCGGTGCTGGCGGCGGACAGGGTGACCGTGAAGTCAACCGTGCCCACATCTTCTTCAATCAAAATGTTTTGCCCTACCTTATCGACACCGGCCTTCTCCACCACCGCGATGCTCAGGGTGGGCATTGTCGGGGTTGCAGATACCGCCGCCGACCAGGCGCTGTCCGCCCTGGTGGTCGAGGCGGATGCCGCCCTGGCCTGCACCCGCACATCGTATGCGGTGCCGTTGGTCAGAACAGGAATCACGTACCGGGTGGAGCTGGAGCCTCCCGCGTTGACTGTGGTGACACCGGTCATGGCCCAGTCCGTCACCGTCGATGCTTTCCACTGCAACACATAGTTGTTGACACCTGTCACCGCAGCCCAGTTGGCGATGAGCCGGCCATTGTCAACATCCAGCGTCACCACCGGCGTGGCCAGGGGTTCGCCCGCCACTGCGGGAAAGAGGATGTCGGCCTTGGCCGTAGTGCTCCCCGCCGTCGCTGTGACCGTCACCGTCACCGGACTGGTGCTCTTGGCGGTGGGTGTGCCGCTGATGGCACCGGTGCTGGCGTTCAAACTCAAACCCGCCGGCAGGGACGGATTCGCCGTGTAGGCGATGGTGCCGGTGACACCGGATGTGGTCGCCGTCAGGGTGGTGATGGCCGTGTTCACCGTCAGGGTGGTGGGCGCCGCCGTATAACTCAGGGTCATGGTGGAGGGGGTCGCCTCTGCCGAAGCCGACCAGTCCCCGGCACCGTTCTCGTTCTGCGCCCGCACCTGTACTTCATAGACCGTGCCGTTGGTGAGGCTGGAGATGGTGGCCGTGGTGGCGGTGCTCGGCGTGGTGTCCGCCAATTCCGTCCAGCTGCTATCCGAAGGGGTGGTTGGCCGGTGGCGCACATCGTAATCCGTGATGGCAACCCCGCCGTCATCCGTCGGCGCACTCCACTGCACACTCAACTGGGCGTTCCCCGCAGTCAATGCAGGTGCCGCCGGCGCGGAAGGCGTGCCGTCGTCGTCGAGGATGGTGATCGTTACGTCAAAAAATAAGGATGCACTGTTGATGAAATTGCCCTGGCCCGACAAGAAACTAAGACCAATGGTCTCGTCCTCTTCAGCTGTCGTGTCCCCGTTGATGGTCACCGTGAAGGTTTTCGAGGCCTCTCCCGCTGCAAACTCAAGCGTTGTGTTCGTGTCCAGCGCCGCGAAGTCCGAACCAGCGGCGGCGGTGGTGCCGCTCGCCACAACCTGTACATTCAAATTCCTGGTTCGGGGTAGCCTTCTCTGGTTCTGCGTCACGGTGAAGGTGACCTCCGTGGTGCCGCTGTCGCCTTCTTTCACACTCAGCCGCCCCGGTGAGGTGGCGCTCAGACCCGCTGCCGCCACCGTCATCGTCGGCGCAGGATCATCTTCGGCCAGGCTAATGAGAACTTTTTCCTGCGTATCGGAGAGGGATGCGCCCGAGGACGGATTGCTCAGGACCACCTCGAAAAATCGGTCGCTTTCCAGAAACAGGGAATCATCAATAATGGGCACGGAGATGGTCTTCTTCACATCCCCCGGTGCGAACGTCAGCTGCCCCGATGTGGCGCTGTAATCCTTCCCCGCAATGGCAATAGCTCTGTCGGGAGTAGTTAGAGCTGGGTGACTGCTGGTGATAGCGGCCGTGGCATAGTCCACAGTCACTGGACTGGTGCTGGGCCGAGACAGGGTTACATCAGTAACGACAGTGCCGGCGTTCTCGTTCACACTGATAAAGCTACCACTACGAACGATACTTTGCCGCCCTGTAACCTCGGTGAGGATGATGCTGAGCCTGGGTAGTCGCGTATCTGCTTGCACCACCACTGACGCGGTGAGATCGTTGAAGCCGGTATCGGTGCTGCTTGCCGTGTGCTTGAACGTGGCGCGGCCGTAGCTGCTGTCCGTATCCGTACTTGCCGTTACTGTGACGGTCTGCCCGGTATCCCAGGTGGTGGTGGTGAAGGTCAAACTGGTGGGAGCAACCGACAAGTCCGCATCCCCACCGGACTCTTTGGTAATGGCGATGGTCACGTCCGCTGTAGGTGCCTTGCTCAGCTTCACGGTGTACGTACCCGCGTCCCCTTCCCCCACCGTCAACGCATCACTGCTCACCTCCACGCTGCCGGGAACAGAACCATCCACCTTGTGAGCTGACTGGTCTGACAGCCCGGCGTAGGAGAGATCGGCATTGATTTGGGTATTAACACGAGCAACACTCCCTCCTTCCGACACTGTGAATGGGTTGGTGGGAATGCTGACGCCGTCGGTGTCAAGATCATCACTCTGGACGATGTACTCAAAATGAGCAGTTGAAGTTCCATCGGTATTGGTACCTAATCCCAGAGTAGGACTTAAAATCATAGTTCTGGTCTGGGAGCCGATCTGCAGACTCGATGAGATGGAACCCAAAAGACTAAGCCGGCTTGAAAAAACAGCCCAGACCTTGATTGTTTCACCCGACCTGTAGGTCTGGCCGCTTTCGGGGCTACTGGTAATGCTTACTGATGTGACGGTGGGCGCCGTTTGCGCGTGCGCGACGGTCGGCAGGAGGCTCGCAGTCAGCACGACGAGGGCGAGCAGGGCGGTGAGCGGGGCTGTGAGCGCAGTCGGCACGGCGGGGGCGCGCGGGGCGCGCCAGAGGCGAGTCAGGGCGATGAATGTACGCTTGGCTGTGGGGGCTGGGAGATGCGCCATGTCAGGCTCCTGCTGCTGTAAACATCTTTGAGGGGGGGGGGGGGGGGGGGGGGTATGTGTATTGTGCGTACTGTGGACATTGGACAGTGGTTGCAGGGATACCCCCGAATGCAGGGATACCCCCGAATGGCCTGAGCGAGTTCGAAAGCCTGAATAACTGAATAACATGCACACTTCCCGATTCAACGGACTACCGAACGGCATTCTACCTTTTCCGGTGCGAGCTGTGCATGTGTGTGCTCGTTTACCGCCGAGCGCGAATCAGGGTGGCATGAATCTCAATACAGCGATGATCAATCCAGCGAATCCAAACATGGATGTGAATGTGGCTGTGAACATCCATTTCAGCAGGCTGACTTTCGCTTCGTCAACATTCGACCTGTTCTCCAGGCGCAGCTTTTCGATGTTCCCTTCAAGCCGTATAACATTCTCGCTGGCCTCCATGCGCAGCTTTTCGATGTCCTTGCTGGTCTCCAGGCGCATGTTTTCGATATCCTTGCTGGTCTCCAGGCGCATGTTTTCGATATCCTTTTTGGTCTCAACGCGCAGCTTTTCAATGCTCGCTTCAAGCCGCACGATGTTCTCTCTGGTCTCCAGGCGCAGGGCCTCAATCTCCGCTTGAAGCCGCGCAAGGCCCTCCCTGGTCTCCTGCCGCAGGGCATCAATGTTCTCTTTGGTCTCCTGCCGCAGGGCATCAATGTTCTCTTTGGTCTCCTGCCGCAGGGCCTCAATGTCCGCTTGAAGCCGCGCAATGTCCTTTTT
This sequence comes from Pseudomonadales bacterium, assembly GCA_965199815.1. Classification (GTDB taxonomy): domain Bacteria; phylum Pseudomonadota; class Gammaproteobacteria; order Pseudomonadales; family Azotimanducaceae; genus Azotimanducus. The sequence continues at coordinate 455,508 of CBDATE010000018.1, read as the reverse complement.
GGTCTCCTGCCGCAGGGCCTCAATGTTCTCTTTGGTCTCCTGCCGCAGGGCCTCGATATTCGCTTGAATCGCCGCTATATCTCGCCGGATAGATACAATATCCTCCCTGGCGGCCATATTGACAGTGTTGTTCCTGAACGCAAGAACTTGCCCCTCGACGAGAAGCTCAGCCTGCCTTTCAGTAAAGGCACCATCTCCGCTCAAGAGCTTTACCAAGCCGTGCGTGTCATATGCGAGTGCTGTACTCATGGGCTGTTCGTATGCGAGTGCCGATTCCATTGCGAGTTCTGCCTCCATGGGCTGTTCATATGCGAGTTCCAGATTCATGGGATGAATTATAAGGCTTTTCACAGTGCCTGGTACATAATTCAGTGCCGTACAGCGATTGTCGCCCAATGGCGGGATGCGCCCGCCGAAGTTACCAGCGAGCGCTCGCTTCGATCTGTACTCCGTGTTCCGGACCCTGATCCAGCGTATGTGCTCGTTCACTAGATCTGAGACTGAGAGGCGAGCGTGGGGAAGGAGGAAAGATACTCGACGGGGGTTTTCCAGTCGAGGGCCATATGAGGTCGGATGTTGTTGTAGAAGTATTGGTACCTGGCGAGCGCAGGGGCGACTTCGGCGACGGTGAGTTCGCCGCCGAATCCGCCCCAGAATTCGATACGAGATGTGTCATTGGCGCGTTCGACACAGCCGTTGAGTTCAGGGCACCGTGGCGGGAGGACGAAGAGCGGGAGTTTGTTGTGTTGGCAGGCTCGTTCGAACTCGGCCATGAACTCGGAGCCGCCATGTGCTCGTTTACCGCCGAGCGCGAATCAGGGTGGCATGAATCTCAATACAGCGATGATCAATCCAGCGAATCCAAACATGGATGTGAATGTGGCTGTGAACATCCATTTCAGCAGGCTGACTTTCGCTTCGTCAACTTTCGACCTGTTCTCCAGGCGCAGCTTTTCGATGTTCCCTTCAAGCCTTATAACATTCTCGCTGGCCTCCATGCGCAGCTTTTCTATGTCCTTGCTGGTCTCCAGGCGCATGTTTTCGATATCCTTTTTGGTCTCAACGCGCAGCTTTTCTATGCTCCCTTCAAGCCGCACGATGTTCTCTCTGGTCTCCAGGCGCAGGGCCTCAATCTCCGCTTGAAGCCGCGCAATGCCCTCTCTGGTCTCCTGCCGCAGGGCATCAATGTCCGCTTGAAGCCGCGCAATGTTCTCTTTGGTCTCCTGCCGAAGGGCCTCGATATTCGCTTGAATCGCTGCTATATCTCGCCGGATAGATACAACATCCTCCCTGGCGGCCATATTGACAGTGTTGTTCCTGAACGCAAGAACTTGCCCCTCGACGAGAAGCTCAGCCTGCCTTTCGGTAAAGGCACCATCTCCGCTCAAGAGCTTTACCAAGCCGTGCGTGTCATATGCGAGTGCTGTACTCATGGGCTGTTCATATGCGAGTTCCAGATTCATGGGATGAATTATAAGGCTTTTCACAGTGCCTGGTACATAATTCAGTGCCGCACAGCGATTGTCGCCCAATGGCGGGACGCGCCCGCCGGGGTTACCAGCGAGCGCTCGCTTCGATTTGTACTCTGTGTTCCGGACCCTGACCCAGCGTACCGATGCTGTTGACAGTCCCCACATCAAGCAGCTCGCGGCGCGTGGCCTTGAATGTCAGCGAGAGATCCAGCGCATCTTCACTGAGCTCCGGCATCAGTTGCCAGCCGAGATGAAAATCAACCGACATATCGGAAGCAGTCAGGCCGAAGGTCGGACTCAGCGTGAACTTGTCGCCGTAGGCCGCCAGTCCGTATGCCGTCTCCAGCGTCCAGCGACTGCCAGCAGCGCCACCACCCATGCCCATCCCGCCGATACCGGGAAGCTCCGCGGCGAACAGCGCCTGTACCCCGCCACTCGACGGCCCGCCGATGTCCTGACGCAGGTTCAGCATGAAGCCGCGTGTACTCGCCGTGCTCGGATCAAAGTTCAGCGCCGCCGAGAACCCGTGCGATTCCTGCCCATCGTCCTCATGCGTCACCAAGGTGCGACCGAACACATCAAAGGTCAGCCCAAGTGCGGGCAGCGTCCACGCCAGACCACCACCGACTTCCACTCCGAAGCCTTGCTCGGCATCGCCGTCGTCGTGGCGCACTCCCGCTTCCAGCTTCGGTGTCACCGCACCGACATTCCCCAGCATCAATGCCCAACTCCCCTCGAGACCCAGCCGCAACCGCGAAGTATCTGCCTCGGACGAGGCCAGGCTCGAATGCTCCTCACCCGCTTCCACTCGACCCGACCCGGTGCGCGACCAGAACACATCCGATACCAGCGTCACTGCCGGACCATATCCCGCCGCCCCGAACAACCCGCCGCGCAGCCCAGCCGACACCATGCTCCAGTCGAGATCAGCCTCGATGCTGCCCTCACCCTCCGGCGTGAGCGTCAGTGCACCCGCACCACGCCCGACAGCGCCCCACACATCCAGCCGCTCCGAGAACCGGTACGACCCATAGGGTATCGCTGCGTTCAGGGAGACTTCGACCTCTCCGCTCGCCACGCCTTGATACCCGCCAGTGCCGCGACTGCTCGTCAGCATGACACCGGTCAGCCACTGGTCTCTGGCGTAGTCCGCACCCAGAGTGGCGGTCTCCGTCTGGCCATCGAGATGCACCAGACCGTCGAGTCCGCGGAAGTCCGCGCGCGCGCCCCGACCCCAGAGGGCGAGGCTGCCACCGGCTTCATCCATCGCGCCCGTGTGCGTGAAGTTACTCGTGGTCAGCAGACCGCCGCCGAAGGGTGAGCTTGCGAAGGATGCACCCAAAGTTGACGGAGTAGTTGACGTATTACCGCCGCCGAATACAGGCGAGCCATCAAGCGGGGTGCTGTTGAAGTAGCTGCCGAAGGACACGCCGCCGAGCATCTTCCCTGAGGCATCCCCTGAGACTTGCCCTGAAACTTGCTCTGAGACCCTCCCGGCAGGCGGCCAGGCACCCGCCCCGTCAGCAAACAGCCCGAGCGAATCAAGCGTCATCCCGGCCACAGTAGCCTGCGTCCCCGCTTCCCGCGGAGCCGTCAGCCGCTGCTCGACACCCTCGAGCGCCTGCTCCGTCACCGCTCGACCGAAGCGCGCCAGCCACGCCACCGGCAGCGCATCCCAGTTGTTGATCCTGCCAGTCGCTATGCCGTCTCCTATCAAGATGCCGCGTGGACTCGACAGGCGTACCTGCATCGTCTCATCCGGGTCGTTGTGCTCATCCTCCAGCGTCTCCACACGAATCCTGCGCTCCGTCACGCCCGGCCTGAACACCACCGCACCAGCCGCCGACCTGTAATCCCGATTCGCCGTCGCCGTTCCCGGCCGCGTCGCCCAGTACACCTTCACCCGATACCGCACTGCCTCCGAGAGCACCACCCGGAACAGCAACTCACTGCCCTCCATCGCCTCCGCATCCTCAATACTCACCCTCGGCAAACTGCTCACCGTTGGCCGTGCATCCCTCCTCCCATCAACCCGCAACCGGAAGTTCAGCTCCGCCGTATCGCTGTTCGCCGTGTTCGAATCACTGTCCGCAGCCCGCCAGGTGTAGGTGCCTGCGCTCGTCACCGCCGTCGGTGTCCCGCTGACCACACGCGTCGCGGTATCCAGCGTCACTCCTGCCGGCAAGTCGGGGGTGAGCGTGTAGCTCAGCGTCCCGTTGCCACCCGTCGCCTCCGGCAGGGTGATACTCACGGGCGTGTCCACCCTCCAGATCTGATCGGGAATGCTGGTGTCGGACGCAAAGGCAGGCGCGCTGTCCATCTTCACCGGCGTTCCGGTTGCGGTCACCTCCGTACCTGCCTGCACTCCGTCATCCGCCGCGTTGCGCGTATCCACACGCACCTCATACTCCTGCCCGTTGGTCAGATCGGGAATCGTGAACGAAGTACCGCTCACCATGTTGATGGGCGTAAATGCACCGCCCGACCCTTCCTCGCGCCAGCGTACGCTGTAGCCGTTCGGAGCCACACTCGCCGCCGTCCAACTCACCTCGAGCGAACCATCGCCCGCAGTCACCTGCAGGGCACTCGCCTCCGTGGGCACGGGGTCGTTCACCGTCAGTTGGAAGCTCAGCACCGCCGCGTCACTGTCCGCCGTGTTCGAATCGCTATCCGCAGCCCGCCAGGTGTAGGTCGTCGCACTCGCCGCCGATGTCGGTGTCCCGCTGACCACGCGCGTCGCGTCATCTAGCTCCACGCCCGCTGGCAGCTCGGGGGTCAGCCTGTAACTCAGTGCGCCGTTGCCTCCCGTCGCCTCCGGCAGCGTCAGTTCAACATCCGTACCCACCGTCCACAGCTGATCGGAGATGCTGCTACCGGACGCAAAAGCGGGCACACTATCCGCCTCCATCGGCGTACCGGTCGCCGTCACCGCCGTATCTGCCTGTACATCATCGTCCTCTGTGTTGCGCGTTTCAACTCGCACCACATACTCCTGACCGTTGGTCAACCCGGAAATCGTGAACGAGGTACCGGCCACTTCGTTGGCGGATGTCAGGAGGTTGCCCGGCCCTCTCTCCCGCCAGCGCACACTGTACCCATTCGGGGCGTTGCTCGCCGCCGTCCAGCTCACCGTCAACAACCCGTCACCCGCAGTCACTTGCACGTTGCTCGCCCGCGTGGGTGTCGGATCCTCCAGCGTGACCACGCTGATCGTCCCGGCCTGGCTGTTATCATAATTGGCGTTGCCGATGGCCGTGATGGAGACCGTGTAGGTGGTGCTGGCCGTCAACCCGCTGAACGATGCTTCCAGACCTATGGTGGTGGCAATCACCGTGCCACTCACCGCACTCCCACCGCTCGCCGGCGTGGCTGCCACCGTGTATCTGCCGGCAAACGGCACCACATCAAAGGTCACCGTGAAGCCGGTCTGCGCGAGCGTACCCGCCTTCACCTCCAGACCGCTCGGTGTTGCCAGTGTCCCCTTGCCAACCGCCGGGAAGGTGACCGTCGCCGTCGCCGTCCTGGCTGATGCTCCCGAACCGGAGGTCGCCGACACCGTCACCGTCACCCCACTGTCGCTCACCGCCCTCGGTTTGCCAGTAATAGCGCCTGTGCCAGCATCAAGCCTCAGACCGACCGGCAGCGTACCTGTCGTCACCGCGTAGGTGACCGTCGCGCTGCCGAAGCTCGTTGCAGTCGCCGTCAGCGCCGTACTGGATATGCCCACCGTCAGCGTCGAGGGTGCCGCGCTGTAGGTCAGACCCACCGTGTCATCGTCCACGATGGTCACTACCGCCTGCGAGGTCGTGCCCGCTGATACCCGCGTCGGCAGGGAAGCCCCGAAGCCCAGCGTCACCGTCTCGTCCGACTCATCCACCGAGTCGTCCCTCGCACTGAAGGTCAGCGTCTTCGAGGTCTCGCCACTCGCGAAGCCCACCGATGTTGGCACACTGTAATCATCAGCAGCCGCACCGGTTCCGTTCATCGTCGTCAGCGGAATCGTCACCGACCGCTCCGGGTCTGCGCTCAAGGTCACCGTCACACTCGCTGTTCCGCCTTCCGCCACGCTGTATGTCCCCGCACCGAAGGACACCGTCACCGCCGGCACATCGTTGTCCGTGATGCCGGTGGTTACTGACGGACTCGCCGACAGCGATGTCCCGGTGCTCGCCCCGCTCAGCGTGAAGATGAAGTTCTCGTCGTCGTCATCCACCGTGTCGTCCGTGATGCTCACATCCACCGTCTGCGCCGTATCCCAGTTCATGTTCGTGAAGGTCAGCGTCCCGCTCGCCGCCGTGTAGTCCGAACCCGCCGTCGCCGTGCCGTCCGAAGTCGCGTACTTCACCGTCACGTTCCCGCTTGGCTGCTTGCTCAGCGACACCGTGTAGGTGGCCGTGCCCGCATCCTCAGCCACATCCGAAGGACCGGTAACACTGAAGGTGGCCGTGTCCTTCTCGGTGATGGTCACCGCCACCGACGGCGCCGTCTCGGACGCATAGTCCGCGCCGCTCACAGCGTGCGTCAAGGTCACCACCGCATCGTTGGCGGCATCAGTATCCGTCGCCGCCGCCACCGTCACTGTCTGTGCAGTGTCCCAGTTACTCGAAGTGAAGGTCAGCGTGTTCTGGTTGCCCATCGTGCCGCTGTCCGTATCTACCGACACGTCAGTGTCACTCGTGCCACCAATGGTTACCGTCACATCGCCGGTCGGCTGCGTGCCAAGCACCACCGTGTAAGTCCCGCTCGAACCCTCCAATACCGTCAGCGCCGTCTTGTCAATCGTCACCCCGCGCGTGTCATCATCGTCCACCGTCACCGATACGCTACCCGTCACCGAACCATAATCCCCGCCCGAGGCCGTGTGACTGATCGCAGCCGTGTCATCCCCGGCATCTTCGTCCTCGGCAGCACTCGCCGTCACCGTCTGCGCCGTGTCCCAGTTGGCCGTCGTGAAGGTCAGCGATGTTGGAGACACGCTCACATCGCCCGAACCAGCCACCGCTACCGTCACCGTCGCGCTCGGCTGCGTGTTCAGCGCCACCGTGTAGGTACCGCTACCGCCTTCATCCACCGTCAGCGCAGTCGGCGTGAACACCAGAGCAGGTGCGCTCACCACAATATCGAAGGTGTCGCTCACCGAAGCCGTGCCGTCGCTCGCCGTCACCTTCACCGACAGCGTTCCGGCATCCGTGGATGTCGGCGTACCGGAGAAGACCCCCGTGCCCGCGGTGAAGCCCAGCCAGGTCGGGAGCGCGCTGTCCGTCGTCCCGTCCGTCTGCTGGGCCGCGTAGGTGAGGCTGTCGCCACTGTCGGCGTCACTGAAGGTGCCCGTCGGCAGAGTGAAGCTGAACGCCGTACCTGTCGTCGCCGTCTGATCGGGAATCTCGGTGGCCACTGTCGGCACCGAGTTGGCCGCCGTCGCCTGACTCAGCGTCGCGGCTGTACTACTCTCGTAATTGGCCGTGTTGCCCGTGGCCACCACCGACACCGTGTAGGTCGTTCCCGCCGTCAGGCCGGTGAACACTGCCTCCGGGCCGCTACTCGGTGTGCTCACCGTGCCGGTCACCGCAGTCCCACCGCTCGGCGTGGCCGTCGCCGTGTAGCCGGTCGCATTCGTCACCGCATCCCAGGTCACCGTGAAGCCAGTCTTGCTTCGCGTGTTCGTTTTCAGCGCCAGGTTGGCCGGTGTCGCCAGCGTGGCCTTGTTCACCGTCAACATGAAGGTGTCGGTCGGACTAGCCGTGCCGTCACTCACCGTCACAGTGATAGTGGCTGTGCCGACGGCGACCGGTGTCAGCGTTATCTTGCTGTCGGTGACGAGATTGGTATCGGCGGTCGGGGTCACCGTGGCCACGCCCGTGTCGTCCGATGCCGCCTTGAAGACCAGAGTGTCGCCCGCATCCGCATCCGTGGCATCCACATCCACCTCGAGCGTCGCACCGAAGGTAACACTCTTGTCGGTGATGTCGGTAATGACCGGACTGCTGTTGACGACTGTCCCCGCCGCAGCCACCGCCGGGAAGGCGATGTCCTCTGTTGCCGTCTGCATGGTCGCCCCGGTGCCCGCACTGGCGGTCACCGTCACCGTCACGCCACTCGCGTTCACGGTGCTCGGCGTACCCGATATAACTCCCGTGGTCGCATCAATATCGAGACCCGGCGGCAGCGTACCCGTGGTCACCGCGTAACTGATCGTGTCGTCGAAGCCGCTCACTGTCGGGGTCAGCGAGGTAATGACCGTATTCACCACCAGACTGTTCGGGGCCGCCGGATAGCTCAGGGTCGGGAGGGTCGGCGCTTCATCATCGTCCACCGTCACCGCCACGCTGCCCGTCAGCGAGTCGTAGCCTCCACCGGATGCCGCGTGGTTCAGGGTCGCTGTGTCGTCCACCATATCGGTGTCCTCGGCCGCCCTCACCGCCACCGTCTGCACGATGTTCCAGTTCGACCTCGTGAACCTCAGCGAGGCCGGACCTACCGTCACATCCGCCGAACCGGCCACTGTCACCGCAACATCCACATTCCCCGTCGGCTCTGTCGCCAGCCTCACCGTATAGGTATCGCTCGCCCCCTCGTCCACCGTCAGCGATGTCTCCGACAACACCAGCGCCGCGACCGTCGCCGCCGCTTCCACCGCCGGCAAGGCAATATCCGCCGTCGCCGTCTGCAATGTGCTCCCCGTGCCCGCCGTGGCAGTCACCGTCACCGTCACACCGCTCGCGTTCGCCGTGGTCGGCGTACCCGAGATAACCCCCGTGCTCGCATCAATCGCAAGCCCCGGCGGCAGCGTACCCGCGGTCACCGCGTAACTGATCGGGTTGCTGAAGCCAACCCGCGTCGGAAGAACCCGCGCTGGTATCTTCACTTGCAGGCTGTCCGGCACCTCATAGCTCAAGCCCGGATCGATGATCCTGATCGCTGGCGAGGACAGCAGCGTCGTGGCACCATCGCTGCTGCGAATCTCCACCCGAAAGGCGCGCTCTCCATCCGCCCGGCCATTGACCGGCGCATGAACCGTCAGCGACAGCCCATCACTGCCCGCACCGTCCGCAGTGCGCGACAGCGTACAGGCATCACCGCTCCCCTTGCTGAAGCTCGCACCCTCGATGTAGATATCCGCCCCGGCACCCCGGCATTCAGCGTCCGAACCGGGAAAGTCGAGATTCGTGCCCGCCGTACCCGAAGCCGGCACCACGTAGATGCTGTGTGTCCGGTCGTAGCGCACCAGACACGCCAGAGTACCGCCCTCCGGTATCTCCAGCAGACGGTCGCTCTGCTCGTCGCCGCATCTGATGCGCCCCTCGCCCTCAGCTATATCCGGGTCCGGTGCGGACACGTCGAAGGTATCCGACGCACTGCCACCCTGGCCGTCGCTGGCCGTCACTATCACATCAACCACGCCCGGACCGGTGGCACCGAGGGTGACGATCGCACCGCTCAGGCTCACCGTGATCGACTCTGGTGCCGAACCCAACCCCGACTTGAGATCTTGCAGGACCAGTTGCAAAACTATGGTCTCGGCAACGCGCCCTTGACGTGTCAACTCCGCAATCTGGGCCTCCAGATTCGCTATCTGATCCGCGGTATCGTCCAACAGCTTGGCCGTATAGCTCAGGTTGTCGCCATCCATATCCCTGAACACCCGCGACAAGTCCAGCGTCTGCGATGTGTAGCTCGTGCCGCTGCGTACCAGATTCACATCATCGACCTCGGCGACCAACCGCGGTGGCTGGTTCTCCGTGGTCACCATGATGGTCGCAACAGGACTCATCGCCCCGAACTGATCGGTCACCTTCACCGTAACAGTCGCGCTACCACGGCTCTGCCCGTACAGGTTCAAATACTGACCACGCGGCGATTGCCCGACGGTGACAACGCGCGCATCGCTGGTCGTGCCGGTGGCGGTGAACACCGGCTCGTTATCCACATCGTTGAACAACTCGTAGAGGTCAATCTGCACCACCTCGTAGATGCCTGCGCGCGGATGCGGTATGCCACCCTCCGTGAGCGCCGGAATTACCGGCACGGTCAGGGGTGTGATGCTATCCAGATGCGTCTGTACCAGCGTCGGCGCGCGGTTGGCCACCGGTGTCACCGACACCGACGAGGATGCCGCGCTCGCGCCAACAAAGTTCACGGCGCGCAGGAACACATCCTGCGCCGCGCCGTTGGTCAGCCCGGAAGCAATGCCGGTGACGCTCGCGGCGCTGCTGCCCGCGATGTCGGTCCAGGTGCCGCTGGTACCGACGCGGAACTGGTACTTGATGATGCTGGGGTCATCGGGGTCGGCCCACTTGATGCTCGCAGATTCATTCAGCGGTACTGCTGTGAGGCCGGTCGGGGCCGCAGGCACCGCGCTCGTGACCGAAGCGGACACGCCATTGCCGTTGGCGTTCACGGCGCGCAACTGAACAGTTTGCGGCGAACCGCCGGTCAGCCCGTCAAAGACATCGAAGCTGGTGGTGGTCGCGCTGCTGCCGGGCAGGTTGGTCCACACACCGCTCGTGCCGACGCGATACTGGTAGCCGGTGATGCTGGAATCGCCCGGGTTGCTCCAGCTCAAGGTCGCCATCTGCGGGCGCAGCGCCAGCATCAGATTTTCCGGCGCGTCGGGCGCGGTTTGCACGAGCGTAAGCGGGATGGTGCCGGTGAAGATGTTTTGGTTTCTGAACCCTCCAGTGATTATCCCGAGATCAATGTTCCCGAATACCGGAGTTCCCGAGGTATCCAGATTCCGATAGCGTGTACTCAAGGTGGCGGTACCCGCGGAGATGGACCGCGTCGTTGTTGACACATCCCACGAGCACCAGATACCAGAGCATATCCCTGTTGTATAGATGATACTGGTGGCACCGACCGTCATAGTCAGCTCTTCCCCTTTGGTAGTCCCGAATGGATTTCCATAGATGGTGAGGGTATGGTTGAGGGTGTTGATGTCGGTCGCTCGTGCCGAACTGATCTGCACATTGCGAATGACCAGTGCTCCGCTGCCCGGATTGTATTCCGCCGTCGGCGATGTGCTCGGGCTGGCCACCGGCGTAGCTTCCGTCGTATCCGACCAGCCACTGTTGCCATTCTCGTTCTCCGCGCGCACCTGCACCTGATACGCGGAATCGTTCGTGAGGCTGCTTATAACCCTCGTGGTGGCGGTACTGTCAGCGGTGGATGAGGCTTCTTCCGTCCAGGCGGGGTCCCCGGAGGTCGGCTTCACGCGGTAGCGCACATCGTAGTCATCGATGGGCTGGCCGCCGTCGTCCGCCGGTGCCGCCCAATTCACCGTCAACTGGCCGCTCGCCGAGGCCGTCAGGCGCGGCGCACTCGGCTTGGAAGGCACACCATCGTCATCCACGATGGTGATCTCGATCAGGAACTCCATTTCGCCGGAATTGGTCACAATGCCGCTGCCACGATTGAGTGAAACATACAAGGTCTCGTCACCCTCGGCATCCGTATCGCCCTTGATCTTCAGCGTGTATTCGACCTGCGTCGTGCCTGCCGCCAAGTTCAGGGTTTCGGCTGTGACCTCAAAGTCCGTATTGGCGGTGGCAGTACCGGTGATGCCAACCGGGGCAAGGAAGTTACCGGCCTGAACGCTTCTCCAGCTGACCACCCTGGATTGCGTAATCGTGAAGGTGACGTCGGTCTCACCGCTGTCGCCCTCGGCCACGCTCAGCTTCCCTTCCGGGATATTCTCTGCCGCCCCCGGCGAGCCGGTGCTCGCCAGACCCATCGCCATGACCGATACAGGCGGCACCGGATCAGCCTCGACGAGACCAATAAGCAATTGCCCCTGACCGGCAGCAATGGTGGCACCGGACGGATTGCTCAGCACGATACGGAAAAGTTCCTGAGCCTGCTCGAACAGCGTTTCGTCAATAATCTGCACCGAAACGGTCTTGCTGGTCTCGCCCGGCGCAAAGACGAGCATACCCGAGGCGGCGGTGTAATCCTCGCCTGCGGTCGCGGGAAACGCATTGGCAACATCCGTAAATTCCTGAGCGTCGCCGGGAATGTCCTCGGTGGCGTACCTCACCGTCACCGTGCCGGTGCTGGCGGCGGACAGGGTGACCGTGAATTCGAACGTGCCCACTTCTTCGTCAACGGAGATAAAACTCGGTGTTTCGGCGACACGGGGCTTCTCCACCACCGCGATGCTCACGGTCGGGAGGACCACCGGTGCGCTCACCACAATATCGAAGGTGTCGCTCGCCGAATCCGTGCCGTCGCTCGCCGTCACCTTCACCGACAGCGTTCCGGCATCCGTGGATGTCGGAGTACCCGAGAAGACACCCGTGCCCGCGGTGAAGCCCAGCCAGGTCGGGAGCGCACTGTCCGTCGTCCCGTCCGTCTGCTGGGCCGTGTAGGTGAGGCTGTCGCCACTGTCGGCATCGCTGAAGGTGCCCGCCGGCAGGGTGAAGCTGAACGCCGTATCCACCGTCGCCGCCTGATCGGGAATCTCGGTAGCCACTGTTGGCACCGAGTTCGCCGCCGTGGTCACCTCGAACCCGTCCGAGGCATCGCTGTTCGCATAGTTGCCGCTGCCGGTGGCCGTCACCGTCACCGTGTAGGCGATGTCCTCCGCCAGACCGGTGAACACCGCTTCGGGCGTGGTTCCGCTCGTATCCACCGTGCCGGTCACCGCCGTCCCGGTATTGTCGGAACGCATGGCGCTCGCCGTATAACCCGTTGCGTTCGTCACTGCATCCCATGTCACCGTGAAGCCGCTCTTGCTCTTGCTGTCCGTCTTCAGCGCGAGACCCGTCGGCTTGTCCAGTTTGGCCGCTTCCACCGTCAACTCGAAGGTGTCGGTCGGACTAGCCGTGCCGTCACTCACCGTCACAGTAATGGTGGCCGTGCCGACGGCGACCGGTGTCAGTGTTATCTTGCTGTCGGTGACGAGATTGGTATCGGCGGTCGGGGTCACCGTGGCCACGCCCGTGTCGTCCGATGCCGCCTTGAAGACCAGAGTATCGCCCGCATCCGCGTCCGTGGCATCCACATCCACCTCGAGCGTCGCACCGAAGGTGACGCTCTTGTCGTCGATGTCGGTAATGACCGGGCTGTTGTTGGTGAGGGTCGGCGCTTCATCATCGTCCACCGTCACCGCCACACTACCCGTCAGCGAGTCGTAGCCTCCGCCGGATGCCGTGTGGTTCAGGGTTGCTGTGTCATCCACCATATCGGTGTCCTCGGCCGCCCTCACCGCCACCGTCTGCACGATGTTCCAGTTCGACCTCGTGAACCTCAGCGAGGCCGGAGCTACCGTCACATCCGCCGAACCGGCCACTGTCACCGCAACATCCACATTCCCCGTCGGCTCTGTCGCCAGCCTCACCGTATAGGTATCGCTCGCCCCCTCGTCCACCGTCAGCGATGCCTCCGACAACACCAGCGCCGCTACCGTCGCCGCCGCTTCCACCGCCGGCAAGGCAATATCCGCCGTCGCCGTCTGCAATGTGCTCCCCGTGCCCGCCGTGGCAGTCACCGTCACCGTCACACCGCTCGCGTTCGCCGTGGTCGGCGTACCCGAGATAACACCCGTGCTCGCATCAATCCTGAGACCCGGCGGCAGCGTACCCGTGGTCACCGCGTAACTGATCGGGTTGCTGAAGCCAACCCGCGTCGGAAGAACCCGCGCCGGTATCTTCACTTGCAGGCTGTCCGGCACCTCGTAGCTCAAGCCCGGATCGATGATCATGATCGCTGGCGAGGACAGCAGCGTCTTGGCACCATCGCTGCTGCGAATCTCCACCCGAAAGGCACGCTCTCCATCCGCCCGGCCATTGACCGGCGCATGAACCGTCAGCGACAGCCCATCACTGCCTGCACCGTCCGCAGTGCGCGACAGCGTACAGGCATCACCGCTCCCCTTGCTGAAGCTCGCACCCTCGATGTAGATATCCGCCCCGGCACCCCGGCATTCAGCGTCCGAACCGGGAAAGTCGAGATTCGTGCCCGCCGTACCCGAAGCCGGCACCACGTAGATGCTGTGTGTCCGGTCGTAGCGCACCAGACACGCCAGAGTACCGCCCTCCGGTATCTCCAGCAGACGGTCGCTCTGCTCGTCGCCGCATCTGATGCGCCCCTCGCCCTCAGCTATATCCGGGTCCGGTGCGGACACATCGAAGGTATCCGACGCACTGCCACCCTGGCCGTCGCTGGCCGTCACTATCACATCAACCACGCCCGGACCGGTGGCACCGAGGGTGACGATCGCACCGCTCAGGCTCACCGTGATCGACTCTGGTGCCGAACCCAACCCCGACTTGAGATCTTGCAGGACCAGTTGCAAAACTATGGTCTCGGCAACGCGCCCTTGACGTGTCAACTCCGCAATCTGGGCCTCCAGATTCGCTATCTGATCCGCGGTATCGTCCAACAGCTTGGCCGTATAGCTCAGGTTGTCGCCATCCATATCCCTGAACACCCGCGACAAGTCCAGCGTCTGCGATGTGTAGCTCGTGCCGCTGCGTACCAGATTCACATCATCGACCTCGGCGACCAACCGCGGTGGCTGGTTCTCCGTGGTCACCATGATGGTCGCAACAGGACTCATCGCCCCGAACTGATCGGTCACCTTCACCGTGACAGTCGCGCTACCACGGCTCTGCCCGTACAGGTTCAGATATTGACCACGCGGCGATTGCCCGACGGTGACGACGCGCGCATCGCTGGTCGTGCCGGTGGCGGTGAACACCGGCTCGTTATCCTCATCGTTGAACAACTCGTAGAGGTCAATCTGCACCACCTCGTAGATGCCTGCGCGCGGATGCGGTATGCCACCCTCCGTGAGCGCCGGAATTACCGGCACGGTCAGGGGTGTGATGCTATCCAGATGCGTCTGTACCAGCGTCGGCGCGCGGTTGGCCACCGGTGTCACCGACACCGACGAGGATGCCGCGCTCGCGCCAACAAAGTTCACGGCGCGCAGGAACACATCCTGCGCCGAGCCGTTGCTCAGCCCGGAAGCAATGCCGGTGACACTCGCGGCGCTGCTGCCCGCGATGTCGGTCCAGGTGCCGCTGGTGCCGACGCGGAACTGGTACTTGATGATGCTGGGGTCATCGGGGTCGGCCCACTTGAGGCTCGCAGATTCATTCAGCGGTACTGCTGTGAGGCCGGTCGGTGCCGCAGGCACCGCGCTCGTGACCGAAGCGGACACACCATTGCCGTTGGCATTCACGGCGCGCAACTGAACAGTTTGCGGCGAACCGCCGGTCAGCCCGTCAAAGACATCGAAGCTGGTGGTGGTCGCGCTGCTGCCGGGCAGGTTGGTCCACACACCGCTCGTGCCGACGCGATACTGGTAGCCGGTGATGCTGGAATCGCCCGGGTTGCTCCAGCTCAAGGTCGCCATCTGCGGGCGCAGCGCCAGCATCAGGTTTTCCGGCGCGTCAGGTGTGGTTTGCAGGACATCAAGCGCCAGGTCCGTGGTGACCGAGAATGAGCTGACTCCAAGGTTGCCCGGGGGAACGAACCGAACCGACGCAAGCCTTGTCGGCGGATTGAAGCCGCCCGGCATCTCCACCTCCAGAGTGGTGGAGCCGGTGGGGTTCTCGGACGGCCAGGCGCTTCTTGGGAAGAGCCTGCAGTCGTTGGGTACACAAAACATGCCGTAGCGCAAAACGACACCGCCCACGGTCAAGGTTGCGTCCTGAGAACCATCGGGACTGCCTTCATAGAAATTTTCGGATGCATCGAAGATAAGCACGTGACTACTTCTGTTAAAGCTCAAGAAGCCCGTCGAGATAGTCGAGGTGATCTGCAGGTTACGCATCGTCAGCAGCCTCGTGACCGGATTGTATTCCGCCGTCGGCGACGGACCGCTGGCCGACGGCGTAGCTTCCGTCGTATCCGACCAGGCACCGTCATCATTCTCGTTCTCCGCGCGCACCTGCACCTGATACGCGGTGCCGTCGGTGAGGTCGGTGATGACCCTCGTCAGGGCGGTGCTGTCAGTGGCGGTGGAGGCTTCTTCCGTCCAGGCCGGGTCCCCGGAAGTCGGCTTCGCGCGGTAGCGCACATCGTAGTCATCAATGGGCTGGCCGCCGTCGTCCGTCGGTGCCACCCAATTCACCGTCAACTGGCCGCTCGCCGAGGCCGTCAGGCGCGGCGCACGCGGCTTGGAGGGTGCGCCATCGTCATCCACGATGGTAATCTCGATCAGGAAACTTCCTTCGCCAGAATTGGTCACAATGCCGTTGCCGCGAGTGAAGCTGACAAGGAAAGTCTCATCGTCCTCGGCTGTTGTGTCGCCGGTAATCGACAGGGTGAAAGTGGCCTGCGTCTCGCCCTCACCAAGCGTGAAACTCATGGTGGTCACTTCCGTAAAATCCGTGCCGGCGGTAGCGGTGGTACCAGGAGTTTCGCGGCTCAAGCTACCGAGGTTAATGCTTTTCCAGCCAACCTCCATGGCTTGCGTAATGGTGAAGGTCACGTCGGTCGAGCCGCTGTCGCCCTCGACCACGCTCAGCTTCCCTTCCGGGGCGGTGCGGGGCACCCCCGGCGAACCGATGCTGGCCAGGCCCGCCGCCATGAAGGATATGGGCGGCTCCGAGTCGTCGTTGCCGATCCTGAAGTCCACCTCCCCCTGATTGGCTGCGATGGTGGCAGCGGACGGATTGCTCAACTTGACGCGGAATACATTGGCGAGCTCCTCATGCATACCGTCGTTAACGATCTGCACCGAGAAGGTCTTGCTGGTCTCGCCCGGCGCAAAGATGAGCGTACCCGTGACGCCGGTGTAATCCTCGCCGACGATGGCGCTATATATCTGGCTATTCGGATCAAGTGCCGGGTCACCGGCGGCGATATCCTCAGTGGCGTACTCTACCGTCACCCTGTCGGTGCTGGCGGCGGACAGGGTTACCGCGAATTCAACCGTGCCTATGTCTTCATTTGCGTCGGCGACCTTTCCTTCAACAGAGATATCCGGAGTCTTCACCACCGCGATGCTCAAGGTCGGGAGGGGTATCGGTGCGCTCACCACAATATCGAACGTGTCACTCACCGAATCCGTGCCATCGCTCGCCGTCACCTTCACCGACAGTGTGCCGGTGTCCGTGGATGTCGGCGTACCGGAGAAGACACCCGTGCCCGCGGTGAATCTCAGCCAGGTCGGGAGCGCGCTGTCCGTCGTCCCGTCCGTCTGCTGGGCCGTGTAGGTGAGGCTGTCACCGTCGGCATCGCTGAAGGTGCCCGCAGGCAGGGTGAAGCTGAACGCCGTACCTGTTGTCGCCGTCTGATCGGGAATCTCGGTAGCCACCGTCGGTGCCGACTGCGCGTACGCCGCAGTCGGCAGCAGGCCCATGCACAGGATGGGCAGTGCCACGAACGACAGCAGCGCGAGTGTGATGGCGCGTGGGGCGCGCCGGAGGCGGGTCAGGGCAGCGAAGGTCTCTCTGGCTGTGGGGGCAGTGTGCGTCACCTGATCTATTCTGGGGGCTGAGAGGTGCGTCATGCTACGCACCTGCTGCTGTACATCCTGCTGCCGCACACATTGTTGAGGGGGGGGGGGGGGGGGGGTATCGTGCGTACCGTGCGTACTGTGCACAGTGGTTGCAGGAACATTTCCAAATGGCCTGAATAGCCTGAATGGCTTGAGCGACATGCGCGCCTCCCGATTCAATTAAGTCAGATGCGCTATCTTAACCCGATTCAGTGTGCGACTCATGGACAATGCTCACACTTGTCAAGTGATGCAGGGTGCGAGTAGCATTTCATCGGAACATACAAAGGAGTCCGTATTGCCATGACGCGCTCCGGCAGACCGTCAATACGCCGTCGGCCACCTGCTTCGCCTGATGCTTCTGCTGACGAGGGTTGGTCAGGCATCGCGCGTGGCAGGCGCAGGCTGTTCCCGCAACGCAAGCTGCGCCCCTTGTGCACATCGGCAGAACTGCCGAAGATGCGCACGGCGGGCAAGCTCGCTGCCAGCGTTCTCGACATGATCGGAGCGCATGTACAGCCGGGCATCAGCACCGACCGGCTCAACACCCTGTGTCACGAGTTCATCGTCGATGAACTCGGCTGCATTCCGGCACCGCTCGGCTACAGATCATCGCCAGCCCAAACGCCTTTTCCCAAATCGATCTGTACTTCCGTGAATCACGTCATCTGCCACGGCATTCCGTCCGACAGGAAACTCGGGAATGGCGATATCCTGAATATAGATGTAACCGTCATCAAGGACGGCTACCATGGCGATACCAGCAAGATGTTTCTGGTCGGCAAGGTATCGCCACACGCGCTGCGACTGGTCAAGGTCACACAGGAATGTCTGTACCGCGGTATCGCCGCCGTGCGCCCCGGGGCACACCTCGGAGATATCGGCCATGCCATTGCCACTCACGCCCACGCCCATCGCTTCTCGGTGGTGCGCGATTTCTGCGGACATGGCATAGGGCGGGTTTTTCACGGGCCACCACAGGTGGTTCACTACGGCAATCCGGGCGAGGGTGCAGAACTCGTCGCGGGCATGACCTTTACGGTTGAACCCATGATCAACATCGGCGATGCCGGTTTCAGGCTGCTGGCCGATGGCTGGACAGCCGTCACGCGCGACCACAAACTCTCTGCTCAGTGGGAACACACCCTGCTGGTCACTGAAACCGGTGCCGAGGTGCTCACGCTGCGCGCAGAAGAAATTGGCGATGAGCCAACTGGCTGACAACACTGCCACAGAGATGATGCAAGCCGATTCCCGGACTCGCCGACAGGCGGGCGAAGACGGGCAACCCTTGCGGACACGCATCGCAGCACATGATGTCGCGCTGCATGATCGGTTCCGTTCGGGAGAAGATGTGGAGACTCTGCTTGTCGAACGCGCGCGGGTACTTGATGAGTGCATTCTCGAACTCTGGAACGCCGTCCCCTGGCCGCCCGCCGCCGGGCGCGCCGTTGGCCTGTTCGCAATCGGCGGGTATGGCCGCGGGGAACTCTACCCAGGCTCGGATGTGGACCTGCTGGTCCTCTCGGAGACCGAGATTGACGGCTTCTGCGAACACATCGAAACCTTCGTGCAATCACTCTGGGACCTGGGTCTCGACATAGGGCACAGCGTACGCACACTTGCAGAATGCGCGCGGGTGGCGGCTGACGACATCACCATCGCCACTGCACTCCTCGAACGCCGACAGCTGTCGGGAGCGGCGACGCTCGATCAGCAGCTCGGGCACCTGTTCGCCTATGACGAGATCTGGCCACAGGCCAGGTTCTTTCGCGCCAAGAGCGACGAGCAATCGCGGCGCCACAAGCACTACGACAATGTGTCCTTCGGATTGCAGCCGGATGTCAAATCATCGCCCGGCGGCCTGCGCGATGTGCAGACCATCATCTGGATCATGTTGCGCTACTTCGGTGCCAAGGGGCTCGAAGGCGCGTACCGACAGGGGTTCGTGAGCGCGGACGAGGCCGAAACGCTGAGCGCATCGTTGCGTTTTCTGAAGCGAGTACGCTGGGGACTGCACATGCTTGCCGGGCGCAGGGAAGATCGCCTGCTGTTCGAATACCAACAGGAGCTTGCTCGCCTGTTCAACTACCCGGGGGCGAATGTCAAGACACAAATCGAAGCCTTCATGCACGACTACTATCGCCACGTGCACACCCTGGTCGTGCTGAATGACTTGTTGCTGCAGCAATTCGACGAGGCCATTCTGCGCGTACACGCAGCGCCCGTCGTCAAGCCGATCAATGATCGCTTCGTGATTCGTGATGACTATCTCGATGTGACTGACCCGGAGGTCTTCGAGCGTCAACCCTGGGCCATGATGGAGATGTTCGTGGTGCTCGCGCACCGACCCGACATAGGCGGCGTTCGCGCATCCACGATTCGCCTCATACGCCAATCGGTGCAGAATGTCGGAGATGCGTTTCGCAAGAGCCGTCGCGTCGCCTTTCTGTTCCTTGAACTCTTGAGAGCCCCCTACGCTCTGGTGTCGCAACTGCACCGCATGCGCCGCTACGGGCTGTTGCAGGGTTACATCCCGGAGTTTGGCGATGTAGTCGGACAGATGCAGCACGATCTGTTTCATATCTACACGGTGGATGCGCACACCCTGCAACTCATCCGCAATCTGCGCCGCTTTCGCTATCGCTCCGCGCGCGAGAAATTCCCGGTGGCAACGCATTGCTTCAAACGCCTCAGACGACTCGACGCTCTCTACATTGCCGGGCTGTTTCATGATCTCGGCAAGGGTCGGGGCGGCGACCACTCCGAACACGGGGCGCGGGATGTGGTGCGCTTCTGCCAGCGCCTGGGGCTTTCGCAAGAACCCACTGCCCTGGCCGAATGGCTGGTGCGCCATCATCTGGCCATGTCGCGCGTGGCGCAGAGCGAGGACCTGAGCAACCCGGAAGTGATTCGCGCCTTCGCGCGCTTCGTTGGTAACAGGGACCGACTCGACTACCTCTACACCCTTACGGTCGCCGATATCACCGCCACCGACCCCTCGCTGTGGAACGGCTGGCGAGCGGCGCTGATGAGCCAGCTCTACACCGAAACGCGCCGCATGTTGCGCCGCGGCTCAGACACTTCGCCCGGCAAGACCGAGAAGGTACGCGAAGCCAAGCGGCTGGCGCTGGCGCGGCTGGCCAGGAAAGGCATCAGCGAAGAAATCGCCGAGACGCTGTGGGACAGTCCGCCGGACGAGTTTTTTCTCTCGCACACGCCGCCGCAGCTCGCGAAATTCACCGAGCTGCTCGCCAGGCGTGGAAACTCGCGCAGCGCTGTCGCACATGTGCAGGATCTGCCCAGACAGCTCGAGGGCGAGGGGGCGACCCAGGTGTTCGTGGCCACCGAGGACGACCCCGAACTTGTCCTGCTCACCCTGGCCAGGCTGAACCTCATGCGGCTCTCCATCCACGCCGCGCGCATATGTGCGACCGTTGGCGGCCAGTGTTTTGCCACCTACATGGTGCTCGATCAGGAAAGCGGCTATATAGGCCGCAATGCGCGCCGCTTTGCGGCCATCACCAGAGAATTGACGACCTCACTGAATCAGGGCGGGTATGTCGAGCAGGTGGAAGAGGCGGTGCGCAAGATATCGGCGCGCAGGGTGCGGCGCGAACTGCAATACTTCAAGGTGCCCGTCAGGGTGCGATTCGAAAGCGATGATGAACTCGACGAATCGAGTGTGCACATCGAATGTCGCGCGCGTCCGGGTCTGCTCACGCTGATTGTGCGGGCGCTGATCAATCAGCGCCTGAAAATCGGGAGCGCGAGTGTCTCGACCCTCGGGGAGCGGGTTGAAGACTCCTTCAGCGTCACCCATGCATCCGGCGAATCGATTTGCGATGCAGAGGAACAGCGGGCGTTGGCAGCGCGTGTGCGCGAAGAACTTCTGGCGTGTGGATGCTGAGGTGGTGCGCGTCGCGGCGGCCACAGTCCGGTTGATTTTCTGCACTACTTGCGTTTATATCGCCATCTCTCATCATCACAAGAACAGACAGGCGGCCTCACGCTCATGCCAGACATACAACTTTTCGATATGGAAACACTCAAGAGCCCCCACGCGGTGCACCGTCGCCTGCGCGACGAAGCGCCCGTGTATTTCGCCAGGGAACTCGGCGTACACGTGGTCAGCCGATACGATCTGCTGCGCGAGGCGCTGCGCGACCCGGCCACCTACTCCAATGAAACGGGCGACTTCCTGCAACGGCCACAGCAGCTTCGCTTCGCTGCGGCATCGCCTGAAACGCAGGAGGCACTGAAGCAGATTTATGCACAGATGGAAGTCGAGCCGCCTACCATGTTGACGCTCGACCGACCGAAGCATACGCATTACCGCAGCCTGGTCAACCAGCTTTTTACCGGCTCACGCATCAACAGTGCGCAATCGGCCGTGCAGGAGGTGATTGACCGCACACTTGATGCGCTTGGGCAAGACACGACCATCGAATTCATTTCCCGGGTGGCCTTTCCGATACCCCTGACCATCATTGGCGACCGCCTCGGCGTGCCGCCTGCAGATCGGGAAGTCTTCGAGCGTGGCGCAGGCATACTTGCCGATGGACTGCGCCTGAACAGCTACGACGATGAGGAACTGCTGGCGCGCAGCCGACATGAACTCGAATTGCAGCGTCTGATGCTGCGCATCTTCGAAGAGCGCCGCGAAACGCCACGTGAAGACATGATTTCTGTTCTGGCCACATCGCGCCTCGCCGAAGAAGACCGCCCGCTGACTCGAGGTGAGGCGGCCAATATCCTGCGCCAGTTTCTGGTGGCCGGTCACGAAACCACAACCAGCGCCTTCGGATGGGGGATGCTGGCACTGATCGAGCGACCCGAGTTGCAGCAGGAGCTGCGCGCACAGCCGGACAGGATCAAGGTGTTCGTGGAGGAGATTCTGCGCCGCGAATCGCCGGTGCAAGGCCTGCCAAGACGGGTTGCCAAGGATACCGAGCTTGGCGGCTATCCCCTGAAGAAAGGCGATTTCCTGATGCTGCGCTATGGATCAGCCAATCGTGACGAGCGCATGTTTGACAACCCGGACGATATCGTCATCGACCGGCCAAAAGCCGGTATGCAGATGGCCTTCGGCTCCGGCGTTCACCACTGCATCGGCGCACCGCTTGCGCGTCAGGAGTTGAACCTCGGGTTCGCTTCGCTGCTGGAACGCATGGAGAATTTTCGTCTTGACCCGGACAAGCCGAAACCTGAGCCGGAGCCGAGCTTCGTGCTGCGCAATCTCGCGCACCTGCACCTGATGTTTGATTGGCGCTGAGGGCGGTTCTGCGGGGCGGAGTCTGACGCACCACAGGCTCCGCTCAAGCCTGCGGTGCGACGAAGCGATTGCCGGGCGTGAAGAGCTCGGGAAACCCGTTCAGCAGCGCGCGCGGCCCAAGGCGGCGCGCTGCGCCGCGCAACACGCATGCCTCGACGAGCGAGATGCATCCCGCACCGCAGGCAATGTGAATAGCGCCCGCTGGCGCTGGCAACACCTCGCCGGGGATGGCGTTACCTGAATGCGGCAGGCTGGTGGCGCGAAGAAAGCGAACCATTGCAATGTCTGCAATGTCGCCGTCGGCGGCCGGTCCGGAGAACGCCGGCGCGGCGCTGTTCAGCGCATGGATTTGGCGAACCACCAGACGCGCCTCGTTCGACCATGCAATCCCCTGGTCGTCGCGAGTCACCTTGTGGGCATAGGTGATGCCCTGCGATGCCTGAGGTGTCGGCTCTGGCCGGGATTCCTTGCCGAGCCGGGCGAGCAGACCGAGCAATAGCCGCAGCCCAAGGTCGGCCAAGGCTGCGCGCAAGTCATCTCCGGTGGTGTCTTCATGGATGGCAAGACTCGCACTGTCATACACCGGGCCGGTATCTAGCCCCTCTTCCATCTGCATGATGCATACGCCGGTCGTGGCATCTCCGGCCATGAGTGCGCGTTCGATTGGTGCCGCGCCACGCCAGCGCGGGAGCAGCGACGGGTGGACATTGAGGCAACCGAGGCGAGGCAGGGCCAGGATGGCGGCGGGCAAGATGAGGCCGAATGCGGCAACGATCAAGACATCCAGCCGGTAGCTCGCGATCGCTTGCAGGCTGTCGTCAGTCTTCAGGCTGGTGGGCGTGAGCACTTCAATAGCGTACTCGTCCGCAAGTTCGCGCACCGGGGTTGGGCGCACCCTGCGCCCGCGACCTCGCGCCCGGTCGGGTGCCGTCAGCACCAGCACCGGACGCACATCCTCGGCGAGCAGACCAGACAGAATCCTGCACGCAAACTCCGGGGTGCCCGCGAACCCGATGCGCAAGGGGCGGGAGGTGGAGTCAGGCAATTTCGCGGCGCAGCTTGCCAAGCCTCTTGCGGATGCGGTTTCGCTTCAGGGGCGACAGGTAGTCCACGAACAGCTTGCCATCGAGATGATCGATCTCGTGCTGTACGCACACTGCGTGTATGCCGTCCCACTCGACGCACACCGGCTCACCGGCCCGGTCGAGAAACTCCACCTCGACTCGCTCGGCGCGCTCAACCGGCTCGTAGAATCCGGGCACCGACAAACAGCCCTCGTTGGACTCAGCGCGGCCCGTCAGCTCGATAATACGCGGATTGATGAGAATCAGCGGCTCGCTACGCTGCGGCGAGACATCCATTACCAACAATCGCTTGTTGACCCCGATCTGGGTGGCGGCAAGACCTATGCCGCGTTCTGCATACATGGTCTCCAGCATGTCGTCCGCGAGCCGACGCACGGCATCATGCACGACCGGGACGGGCTGCGCCTCCATGCGCAGGCGCGGGTCAGGATATTCGAGGACAGTGCGTTTCATGAACTGGTTGCAGAGCACTCAATCAGGTGCAAGTCTCAATGAGGTGCCGAGGGGGGTATTGTGCCTTGACAGTGGGGCATTCGACAAGCTTTTGCGTTCTGTTCCTGCGAATTGGTGTCCTACAGAATCTCGTTCGCCCAGAGGCGTTCGAGGAACACCTGCCAGGGCAGTGCTTCCACTGCCCCAATCCGGCGCGGCAGCACCTCGCCACACACGACGATGGCACGTTCGGGACGCTGCTCATCGACGAATGCGTTGATTCCTCCGAGGTCTTGCGAGCGCACACGACCACCCTTGACCTCAATGGCGACTTCACCGCCTCGGCCAACAACAAAGTCCACTTCAAGCCCCGACTTGGTCCGCCAGTAGCGGATGGGATACTGCTTTTCGCGGTAGCTTCTGTAGGCAAGCAGCTCCATGAGGATGAAGTGCTCCAGTGCACGACCAAAATCCGCGCCCGTCTCGCGGTCGATATGGCGACCGGTCAAGTGTCCTGCAACCCCTACATCGAACAGATAGAACTTCGGCGCGCGGGTGATGATCGCTCGCGAGCGATGGCGCGTGAATGGCTCGAGCAGGGTGCCCAGAAGAGTATCCTCAAGTATCCGGAAATACTCCCTGACCGTCTTCGAATCGACCCCGCAATCTCGCGCCAGGCTGGAAAAGTTGAGGATTTCACCGTGACTGAACCCCAGTGCGTCAAAGAAGCGCGAGAAGGCGGTTACATTGCGTACCAACCCCTCATCAAACACCTCCTCTTTCAGGTAGTCGTCACAATAGCCGGCAAGTGTGCGTCGGAAGTGTGCACTGTCGTAGTGTGTCGGCACCAGCCCGCGATTCAGAGCGCGCAGCACATCAAAGTCCGGAATCTCTTGCCAGGTGAGTGGATGCAGGGCGAAGCGCCAGGGCCTGCCACCCAGCAAGTTGGCACCCCCACGCTTGAGCTTGCGGGCACTTGAACCACACAGTACAAAACTCAGCCCCTCGGTCTCGATCAGCCGATGAACTTCGTCCAGAAGCACAGGAACCTTCTGCACCTCATCAATGATGATGGGTAATCGTCGCTGCTCGTCCGGCAGCGCCAGCACCTGCTCCGCCAGGCTCCATGGCTCGCGCATCAACTGAAGCAGCAGGCGGGTATCGAGCAAGTCGAAGTGTGCCGATTGGTCAAATTGCTCTGTGAGCAATGTCGATTTCCCAATCTTTCTCGGCCCCCAGAGGAATGCCGACTGGCCCCGCGGCAGGGAGATTTTCAGCGCACGGTTATACAAACTCATTCGGAGTACATTCCGATTTAGCACGACCAACTCGGATTATACTCCGAATTGGCTTGACTAATTCGGAATACATTCCGATTTAGTACGACTAATTCGGAATACATTCCGAGTTGGTCAAGCCAACTCGGAATGTGACCGACCGACACGAGGACACACACCGCGTATGATCATCAGGCGAAAAGTGCCGAACATACCAAGTCGGCACGGAACCAATGCCAACACCCCACGCATGGAGTAGGATGCACCCTATGGTCAAGTTGCCGGGCAAGGACAAGCGAGGAGAAGACACAAAGACGCGCGTCTATCGTGTGCTGTTCCTGAACGCGGGCAAGGTGTATGAGGTATATGCGCGCGGGCTCTATCAGAGCGACCTGTACGGCTTCATCGAAATCGAGGATTACGTATTCGGTGGTCGCAGCAATGTCGTCATCGACCCGCAGGAAGACAAACTGCGCAACGAGTTCGAGGGAGTCACGCGAAGCTATCTGCCACTGCCCTGCATACTGCGCGTCGATGAGGTGGAAAAAGAAGGCGTGGCGAAAATCACCGAGAACAAGGGCGGGTCTGTGACACCCTTTCCGTTACCGGCTCCCAGAAACGAAAACCAGTCCTGAGAGTACGCTGCCTTGAGTGCAATCATCATTGTCGGTGGCGGACAGGCAGCGGGGCAAGCCGTCGCGCGCATACGCCAGAACGGCTATGCAGGCAAACTCACCCTCATAGGTGACGAGCCTCATGCACCATACCAGCGTCCCCCGCTTTCCAAGCAATACCTGGCTGGCGAGATGGGGATTGATCGTGTGCTATTGCGCCCGACACAGTTCTATGCCGACAAGCAGGTCGAGCTGCGGCTCGGCGAGCGCGTCGAATCGATTGACCCGGGCGCAAAAACGGTCATTCTGGCGGGTGGCGACCAGCTCGGATACAACAAACTGCTACTCGCGACCGGCGGACGCGCGCGTCGCCTGCCCTTGCCCGGCAGCGAGCATGCATCGGTTCACTATTTGCGCAGCATTCAGGATGTGGACCGGATTCGCGCCAGAATGGTGGAAGGTGCCAATCTCGTCATTATCGGCGGTGGCTATATTGGCCTGGAAGTGGCATCCGTCGCGACCCGGCTCGGTGTCAAGGTCACCGTGCTCGAGATGGAGCCTCGCGTACTGGCGCGAGTGACCTCCGAACGCATGTCGGCTTATTACGAGCACCTGCACACAAGCCGCGGCGTACAGATTGTCACCAACGCGCGCGCCACGAGCCTTGCGGACCTCGGCGAGCGGGTGAAAGTCTGCTGTGCCGATGGGCGCGGCTTTGATGCCGATCTGGTCATCATTGGCGCAGGCATCGTCCCCGAAATCGCACTGGCCGAACAGGCGGGGCTGGCATGCAGTAACGGCATCATCGTGGACGAGAGATGTCGCACCAGCGACCCCGACATACATGCCGCAGGTGACTGCACCAACCACCCGAATCCTCTGCTGAAACGCAGGCTACGACTCGAATCTGTGCCAAATGCCATGGAACAGGCGCGGGTCTGCGCCGACAACATGTGTGACAAGCCTGCCAGTTACGCGGCTATCCCCTGGTTCTGGTCTGATCAGTACGAACTGAAGCTGCAAATGGCCGGATTTTCCGCTGGCGCAGACGAGGAAGTGCAGCGTGGCGACCCAGCGGACAATGCCTTCTCGGTGCTGTATCTCGAGTCCGGCAGCATTATCGCCGTCGAAAGCGTCAATAACCCGCGCGAGTTCATGGCAGCGCGCAAGCTGATCGAAAACGCCACGCCCGTGCGCGTACAAGAGCTCATGAATTCACAGCTCCCGCTACAGACTTTCATCTGAAGTTTTCATCTGAAGGACGCACCCCCGCAGGATGCGCCTCACACGCCCAGCTGAAACTCGAGGCACCTGCCGCGAATGGTCGCAAGCAGCGCCGCCTCAAACGCATTGATGCTCATCTTGTGTTGCTCACGCTCGCCGTACCTGCGCAGCATCACCTCTCGATTCGCCTGCTCACGCTCACCTACCACAAGCATGTTCGGCACCTTGCGCAGCGTCGCATCGCGAATCTTCTTCGCAACCGATTCCGTTGAAGGGGCGAGTTGTGCGCGCACGAAATGTGCCCGCAGTTGCTTGACGATGCCGAGCGCATAGGCATCGAACTGCTCCGAGACGGTAATCACTTCCACCTGTACGGGTGCCAGCCAGGTCGGGAAGGCACCGCCAAAGTGCTCGATCAGGAACGCGATCATGCGCTCGTGGGTGCTCAGGGGCGCACGGTGAATGCAATAGGGCATGTGCTCGCGCCCGTCGCTGCCCATATAGGTGAGACCAAAGCGCTCCGGCTGCGCGAAGTCAAGCTGCACGGTGCTCACCGATTCCTCGCGTCCAGTCACCGTGGTGAACTGGATATCCACCTTGGGGCCGTAGAAGGCGGCCTCGCCCAGACCGACATCGTAGTCAAGCTGCAAATCGTCAAGAATCTCGCGCAGCATGCGCTCGGTGAACGCCCAGGCTTCCGGGTTCGGCACATACTTGTCGGCGCGCTTGACATCATCCGGGTCCATGAGCGACAGGCGCACCCGATACCGGTCAAGTCCGAGAATGCCATACACCTGCTCGTGCAGCTCCATCACCGCGCGGAACTCATCCTTGATCTGCGCCTCGGTACAGTAGATGTGGGCATCGTTCATGCACATGCCGCGTACGCGCAACAGCCCACTGACCGCACCTGACTCTTCGTTGCGATATACCTGCCCGTATTCAGCGAGCCGCAGGGGCAGATCGCGATAGCTTCTCGGGGCGGCGGCATAGACGCGATGATGATGCGGGCAGTTCATGGGTTTGAGGACGTAAGACTCCTTCACCTCGTCATTGCCCTGCTCGCCCGGCTCGGTGATGTTCATGACGGGATACATGCCATCTGCGTAGTAGGGCAGGTGTCCCGATGTGTAGTAGAGGTCAGCCTTGGCGAGATGCGGCGTGGCCACGCGGTCGTATCCCGCCTGAAACTCCAGTTCCCAGGCCAGCTTCTCGAGTTCGTCGCGGATGATGGTGCCCTTCGGTAGCCACAGGGGCAGTCCGCGCCCGATCAGCGGGTCGATACGAAACAGTCCGAGTTCGGCACCAAGCTTCTTGTGGTCGCGCTGCTGGGCAAGTTCGAACCGCTGTACGGCCTCATCAAGCTCGGCCTTGTCTGCAAACGCCCAGGCATAGATGCGCGTCATCATGACGCGCGATGCATCGCCGCGCCAATAGGCACCGGCAACGCTGCGCAGCTTGAAGCAGTCGCGCGGAATCTCCTGGGTATTCTCCACATGCGGCCCCTCGCACATGTCCACGAACGGCCCGTTGCGGTAGAAGGTCAGGCTTTGCAAGCCCCGCTTGCTCAACAGTTCCTGGGCGTACTCGCGCTTGTGCGGCTCGTTCATCTCGTCGAGCCTTTGCAGCGCTTGCTCAGGCGACAGTTCCTCACAGTAGAAATTCTGCCGACGCTTGAGGATGCGCTTCATGCGCCGCTCGATTTCCGGGAAATCAACGTCGGTCATCGGCTCGCTGAGGATGAAGTCGTAGTAGAAGCCGTCAGCGATCGGCGGCCCGAATCCGAGCGTTGATCCTGGGCGCATCTCCAGCACTGCCTGCGCCAACACATGCGCCAGACTGTGTCGCAGGCGATAGAGATGATCCTGCTCGGGCACCTGCTCTGCCATGGGTTCGGTCGCTTGCATGAGTCAGGCCGCCTTGCGCACGAGGTCGTCCAACAGATACTGCAGGATGCCGCCGGATTCGAAATAGCGGATTTCCTGTGCGGTATCGAGCCGACTGAGCACACAGAGTTCACTCACACGGCCTTCGGCACTGCGAATGCGCATGACGAGGCGCTGGCGCGGCGAGATAGCCGCATCGCCCGGTGCCAGATCAATGTCTATGAATTCTTCACCTGTCAACGCGAGTTGCTCCTGGCCCATGCCGGGTTCGAATTCGAGTGGCAGCACCCCCATGCCAATGAGATTGGATCTGTGGATGCGCTCGAAGCTCTCGGCAACCACCGCACGTACGCCGAGCAGCCGTGTGCCCTTGGCCGCCCAGTCGCGGCTCGACCCGGTGCCGTATTCCTTGCCGGCGATGACCACCAGTGGCGTGTCTTCAGCCTGATAGCGCATGGCGGCATCGTAGATACTGAGCACATCGCCGGTGGGCAGGTGGCGCGTATAGCCGCCTTCAACATCGGGCAGCATCCTGTTGCGAATACGAATGTTGGCGAAGGTGCCGCGCATCATCACCTCATGATTGCCACGGCGCGCGCCGTAGGAATTGAAATCGCGCTCAACCACCGCCTGTTGCTGAAGATATTCGCCCGCCGGACTGGCCGCCTGTATGGCTCCTGCCGGCGAAATGTGATCGGTGGTCACCGAATCGCCGAGCAGCGCGAGGATGCGCGCCTGTCGCACTTGCACAGTCTGCGTCTCCTGCCCTTGCAGCGAGACAAAGGGAGGTTGGCGGATATAGCTTGATGCGTCCCAGGCATAGGTTTTCGAGGCATCTACGCCGAGCTCGCGCCAGGCTTCCGGGCCAGTAAAGACATCGGCATATTCGCGCCGAAACATCTCGGACGAGACTGCGCTGACCGCCTCGGAAATCTCCTCGCCGGTCGGCCACAGGTCGCGCAAGAACACTGCCTCGCCCTGTTGATCAACCCCGAGTGGCTCGGTCTCGAAGTCGATGCACACCGTACCGGCCAGGGCATAGGCGACCACCAGTGGCGGCGATGCCAGCCAGTTGGTACGCACTTCCTGATGCACACGACCTTCGAAGTTGCGGTTGCCGGAGAGTACCGAGGCGACCACCAGACCGCCGTCGCGAATGGCTTGCGAGATATTCTCCGGTAATGGCCCGGAATTGCCGATACAGGTGGTGCAGCCATAGCCCACGAGATGAAAGCCCAGGGCATCAAGGCTGTCCTGCAAGCCGGTACGCTGCAAGTACTCGGTGACCACCTTGGAACCGGGTGCGAGCGATGTCTTCACCCAGGGCTTGACGCGCAAGCCGCGTTTGGTCGCCTTGCTCGCCAGCAGTCCGGCACCGAGCATCACCGCCGGATTCGAGGTGTTGGTGCACGAGGTGATAGCGGCAATCACGACATCGCCGTGACCGAGGTCACAGTCACTGCCGGGCACGGGTACGCGCTGTTCAGGACCGGCGGCAGGGGCGAGCGCCAGCGCTTCCTCGAAGGCCTGCCCGACTGACGACAGCAACACGCGGTCCTGCGGGCGCCTGGGACCGGCGAGACTCGCTTCGACTGCTGCGAGATCAAGCGTCAGGGTCTCGGAGAATTGTGGGGCAATCTCGCCTCGCCACAGCCCCTGCGCCTTGGCGTAGGTTTCCACCAACGCCACCTGTGCATCGCTGCGCCCGGAGAGGCGCAAGTAGGCCAGGGTTTCCTCATCCACCGGGAAGATGCCGCAAGTGGCCCCATATTCCGGCGCCATGTTGGCGATGGTGGCGCGTTCGGCCAATGGCAGGGCACCCAGGCCATCACCAAAGAATTCGACAAACTTGCCGACCACGCCGTGGCGGCGCAGCATTTCCACTACCGTGAGCACCAGATCAGTGGCCGTGATGCCTTCCCGCAAGCGCCCGTCGAAGCGAAAGCCGACCACATCCGGCACCAGCATGGAAATCGGCTGGCCGAGCATGGCGGCCTCGGCTTCTATCCCGCCAACCCCCCAGCCAAGGACACCGAGGCCATTGACCATGGTGGTATGACTGTCGGTACCTACCAGCGTATCCGGGTAGGCGACACGAATGCCCTGCTCGTCTGACCCGTGCGCCACATCGCTGCTCCACACCACTTGCGCCAGATATTCCAGATTGACCTGATGGCAGATGCCGGTGCCGGGCGGCACCACGCGAAAGTTGTCGAATGCCTGCTGACCCCAGCGCAGGAATCTGTAGCGCTCGCGATTGCGCGCCATCTCGATTTCGACATTCTTTCCGAAGGCCTCTCGGCTCGCCGACTGATCCACCATGACCGAGTGATCGATCACCAGATCCACCGGCACCAGCGGATTCACCAGCGCCGGGTCAAGCCCGGCATCGGCCACCGCCGAGCGCATGGCGGCCAAGTCGGCAACCCCGGGCACACCCGTAAAATCCTGCATCAGGACGCGCGCTGGCCGGTAGCTGATCTCATGCGCGTGTGCACCGCCTGCCCCCCAGTTCGCCACCGCCCTGATGTCGTCTGCGGTCACCGTTTCCCCGTCTTCATGGCGCAGCAGGTTTTCCAGCAGCACCTTGATAGACATGGGCAGCCGGGGAATCGCCGAAGCTGCGGGGGCACCCAGACTCTCGGCCAATCTGGCCAGGCTGTACCAAACACAGGTGTCGTTGCCGACCTCGAGCGTCGCGCGCGTGTTGAAGCTATCCATATTGATATTGCGTTCTGAAGGTGTCTGTCGGGTTGTATATTGTCGCCGAAAGCGAGCGCCTGGAACAGGCCACACTTCTCGCGCTGTGTCGCGCTGTGTTCAGAACAGCAGTTCGAGTTGCAACTCCATCTCGAATTGCAGCGAAGACTCGCTGTTGAGCGCCTTCCCGCTCAGGGACACCCGACCCCGCTGCTCGCCCAGTGTCCGCGACAGCAACGCTTCAAGCGTTATCCCGTCGCCTGGCGAACCACTGTAGCCGCCCGCTCCAACGCCGCCGAACCCATGTGCGCCAGCACCAAATCCGCTTGTGTGGTGCCCGGTTGCAGGCGCGTAGCCATGCACTCCGTTGCCGAGACCAAAGCCTTGCACTCCGTACCCTGGCCCGGACATGGACCCGAACCCTGGCCCGAATCGTGGCCCAAACCTTGACTGGTTGCCGAAGGCCGCCCCCTGCGCGAACCCGCCTCCACCCAGGCTGCTCGAGTACGCACCACCACCGAAGCCTCTCCCCCGACTGCCACCAGCATGAAGGTCGCCTCCGGCCTGCTGCCGATACACCCCGAACTGCACATCGAATCCGCGCACCTGCGGCAAGAAGAGCTCAGCCCCCGCACGCCAACGCACCGCATTCCTTTCCGATGTCCACTCCGCCACCGGCGTGAACAAGCGCTCTCCACCAAGATGTATTCCGTACGCGACCCGCACCGGCAGATGCAGGGCGGCGCTCCCCGATTCCTGACCAGCGAACCCGACACCACCCAGAGATTCCAGTCCTTCCCAGGTCGCTCCCTGCGCCGAGGTACGTCCCCACTCCGGGGCCGCCGTCAGCGACAGGCCGCGCTTCGGCATACCCGAATCGTACGTCAGCCTCAGGCTCACCCCGCGCTCATCGGCCCGCGATGCGCGCAGCGACGACATCCAGCGCGCTTTCAGCTGCGCCTCTATCCCCGCCTCCGGATTCACGTAGATGAGACCCGCGCCCGCCTCCACGCCACCGCCCTCGTACGCTTCCCCGCCTTCCACAAGCGCCCCCAACTGGAAACTCCCGCTTACATTCGCAAACGGCAGCGCCGCCGTCCCCTGAAGCGCTGTCCGCAGTCGCCACACCCGTGCCGAGGTCGATGGCAACAAGGCTCCGCCATCCACCTCGTCCGCCTCGACCCCACTCAGCAAGGCATCCGACTTCAACGCCCAAGTCGTCTTGCCCAGCACAAACATGTCCCGATGAATCCCCGCCGCTATCATCCCCAGCTCCATGTCGGTCTCTATCGCGTCTCCAACGCCGTCATCAAGACGCACCTTGCCCGCACCGTAGCCCGCCATCCCCCAGGTGCCGAGTTCCGCCGTCGGACGCCAGTGCACATACGGATACAGGCCCGTCGTGTGTATGTCCAGAGAACCTGCTTCACCGTCCGAGAGCCTGTAGTCGGCGTTCGCAACATCCCGGCCTACCGCCACCCCTGCCAGCAGCGTCTCTCGTACATGCATGTCGAATGCCACCCGTGCCGACAGCAGCTCGCCATCAATCCGGGTCTCATCGCCTTCCAAGATGTAGCGCGACAGGCTGCCTTCACCCCACAGCGACCAGCGACGACGCGCCGCATCCAGCTCGTCGGAGCCGACAGCCGGTGTTATCAGGAAGTCGCTGTCCGCCAGCATGTCCTGTGCACCCCGTGTGCGCCCGGAACCTCTGCTCGAGAGTGGCGACAACAGCCGCTGCAATGCCTGCGCGACCTCCATCTCCCAGGCGCTGTCCGTCCCCGACTCCTCCGAATCCCCAAGACCCAGCGTCTCCGTCAAGGCTGCTCCTGCAATCCGAATCGAGGATGCCTCGCCTCCAGTCCCCTCCAGCGCCCGCGCTCTCTCCCCTATCGACTCCACCAAGCCTCCGCCCACACCGCGAGCGAACGCCCCCAATCCTGCCTCCAGACCCGCACCCCGCACACTCCGGTCAATTTCACTGATCACCACGCTCGCCGTGCCTCGCGAAATCGCAACATCCCCCTCCAGCGATGCCGGAAGCGCCACTGACAGCGTCAGTCGCTCTTCTCCCTCATCCTGCACCCCAGGCTCTTGCAGCGCTCTCACGGAAAACTCCGCCTCCCGCTCACCCGCATCCACAATCACCTCGCTCGGAAGACCCGCCAGATCAGCCGCATCCGCACTCGAATTCGGATGCACGGACACGCCAAGCACGAGCGCCGTCTCCAGCACCCCTCCCGTCAGCGACACACGGAATATGGCGGCATCGCCACCCTCGATAATCTCCGGCACCGAAACATCCAGCGACACCTGCAGAGCATCATTCCCGGCTATCGCATACACGCCTCGCTCATCCACCGACTGAGGCGCGCGACGTGAATCGCTCGAACTCACCTCAAGCAGCGTCACGGTCAGCGTCTCCTCCGGCTCCGACAGCTCGTCATCCTCAATCTCGATACGAATGCTCGCCGTGGTTTCTCCTGCGCCGAACACCAGCTCGCCGTCCTCCGCCCGCCAGTCGGCAGCAGATGCCGTGTCCCCCGTCGCCCCCACCGCATAGCGCACCCGCACCGTTTCGTAGCGCACCGGTGCCGGTGACAGACCCACAGCAACCAGCAACTCCGTGCCCTCTTCCGCCGCATCCGCTGCGCCAAGCGACAGCGAGAAGGCGGGCAGCACATTCGCTGGAACCACAGCCCGCTGCAATGACACGCCGTCGTAATTCGCCCCCGATGCCATGAGCGTGAGCAACACCCCTCTCGATGCTGCGAACACTCCCGCCGCCCCGCGCAGCGAGATGGCCTGCGGCTGATTCCAGTTGCTCGGCGTGAACACCAGACCATTCTGGTCGCCCGCTTGCGCCGCGTTCGTGTCCACCCGTATGGCCACATCGTCGGACTCCCCGCTCACCAGCGCCGTCACCATCACATCGCCTCTCGGCTGGGTCGCCAGCTCCAGCATGTACACCACACGCTCGCCATCCTCGAACGCCTCCACTTCCGCCGATGTCAACAACAGCCCCAGAGTAGTCACCGACAGGCCTGTCAGAACCTGGCTGTTCGCGTAGCTCGCATTGCCTATCGCCGTCACGCTCACATCGTATTCCGTACCAGCCAACAGCCCCGTGAAGGTCGCTTCCGTGCGGGTCGTCCGCACGGACACCGCGCCGCTCGAGAGAGCCACGGATGATGCCCTCGAGCCAACAGAAAGGCGACCGAACGATGCCCCCGAGCCGGTGCTCGCAGCTACCGCCGTGCCCGTAAGCGGTTCGCCGCTACTTGATGTAGGTGTCGCCGTCGCCACGTACTCCACCGCATTCGGCACCGCTTCCCAACTCACCGTGAAGCCGGTCTCGGTCTGCGTGTCCGGCTGCAGCGCTAAATTCATTGGTGGGGGCAGAGTCGCCCTGCCCACCGTCACTTGGAAGGTCAGCGCTGCTGTGTCACTGTTCGCCGTGTTGCTGTCGCTGTCCGTGGTGCGCCAGGTGTAGGCAGTTGTGCTCGTCGCGCTTGTCGGCGTACCGCTGACCACGCGCGTCGAGGCATTGAGCGTCACGCCCGCTGGCAGCGCGGGGGTGAGCGTGTAACTGATGGTCCCGTTGCCGCCCGTCGCTTCCGGCAGGGTGAGATTGACGGGGGTATCTACTGTCCAGATTTGCGCGGGAATAGTGGTGCCGGGCGCGAAGGTGGGTGCGGTATCCGCCAGCGTGGTCACGCTCAGCGTCTCGGCCCGGCTGTTGTTGTAGTTGGCATTACCGGTAGCGGTGATTGAGACGGTGTAGGTGGTGTTGGCCGAGAGTCCGGTGAAGGCCGCTTCGGTACCGGTCACCGAGCCAGTCACCGCAGTGCCACCGCTCGGCGTGGCCGTCGCCGTGTACCCCGTCGCGTTCGCTACCGCTTCCCAGGTCACCGTGAAGCCGTTCTGGGTCTGCGTGTCTGGCTTCACTGCCAGATTCATTGGTGATGGCAGAGTCGCCCTGTCCACCGTCACGCCGAAAGTCAGCGCCGCTGTGTCACTGTTTGCCGTGTTGCTGTCGCTGTCCGTGGTGCGCCAGGTGTAGGTGGCTGTGCTCGTCGCACTTGTGGGTGTCCCGCTGACCACACGCGTCGAGGCATTCAGCGTCACGCCCGCTGGCAGCGCGGGGGTGAGCGTGTAACTCAGCGTACCGTCACCGCCCGTCGCTCCCGGCAGAGTGAGATTGACGGGGGTGCCTACTGTCCAGATTTGCGCGGGGATAGTGGTGCCGGGCGCGAAGGCGGGCGCGGTATCCGCCAGCGTGGTCACGCTCAGCGTCTCGGCCCGGCTGTTGTTGTAGTTGGCATTACCGGTAGCGGTAATCGAGACTGTGTAGGTCGTGTTGGCCGTCAATCCGGTGAAGGCCGCTTCGGTACCGGTCACCGTGCCAGTCACCGCAGTCCCACCGCTCGGCGTGGCCGTCGCCGTGTACCCCGTCGCGTTTGCTACCGCTTCCCAGGTCACCGTGAAGCCAGTCTCGGTCTGCGTATCTGGTTTCACTGCCAGATTCATTAGTGATGGCAGAGTCGCCCTGCCCACCGTCACATTGAAGGTCAGCGCCGCCGTGTCACTGTCGCTGTCCGCGGTGCGCCAAGTGTAGGTGGTTGTGCTCGTCGCGCTTGTCGGTGTCCCGCTGACCACGCGCGTCGAGGCATTGAACATCACACCCGCTGGCAGCGCGGGGGTGAGCGTGTAGCTGATGGTCCCGTTGCCGCCCGTCGCTTCCGGCAGAGCGAGATTGACGGGGGTGCCTACTGTCCAGATTTGCGCGGGGATAGTGGTACCGGGCGCAAAGGCGGGCGCGGTATCTGCCAGCGTGGTCACGCTCAGCGTCTCGGCCCGGCTGTTGTTGTAGTTGGCATCGCCGGTAGCTACCACCGTCACCGTGTAGGTAGTGTTCATCGAGAGCCTCGTGAACACCGCCTCGGTGCCCGTGCCCGATACCGTGCCGTTCACCGTTGTACTCCCCGCCACCGCCGTCGCCGTGTACCCCGTCGCGTTTGCTACCGCTTCCCAGGTCACCGTGAAGCCAGTCTCAGTCTGCGTGTCTGGTTTCACTGCCAGATTCATTGGTGATGGCAGAGTCGCCCTGCCCACTGTCACGCCGAAAGTCAGCGCCGCTGTGTCACTGTTTGCCGTGTTGCTGTCGCTGTCCGTGGTGCGCCAGGTGTAGGCAGTTGTGCTCGTCGCGCTTGTCGGCGTACCGCTGACCACGCGCGTCGAGGCATTGAGCGTCACGCCCGCTGGCAGCGCGGGAGTGAGCGTGTAACTCAGCGTACCGTCACCACCCGTCGCTTCCGGCAGAGCGAGATTGACGGGGGTATCTACTGTCCAGATTTGTGCGGGGATGACCGTGCCCTGCGCAAAGGCGGGCGCGGTATCTGCCAGCGTGGTCACGCTCAGCGTCTCGGCCCGGCTGTTGTTGTAGTTGGCATCGCCGATGGCGGTAATCGAGACGGTGTAGGTGGTGTTGGCCGTCAGCCCGGTGAAGGCCGCTTCGGTACCGGTCACCGAGCCAGTCACCGCAGTCCCACCGCTCGGCGTGGCCGTCGCCGTGTACCCCGTCGCGTTTGCTACCGCATCCCAGGTCACCGTGAAGCCGTTCCGGGTCTGCGTGTCTGGTTTCACTGCCAGATTCATTGGTGATGGCAGAGTCGCCCTGTCCACCGTCACACTGAAGGTCAGCGCCGCCGTGTCACTGTCGCTGTCCGTGGTGCGCCAGGTGTAGGCAGTTGTGCTCGTCGCACTTGTGGGTGTCCCGCTGACCTCGCGCGTCAAAGTATTCAGCGTCACGCCCGCTGGCAGAGCGGGGGTGAGCGTGTAACTCAGCGTACCGTCACCGCCCGTCGCTTCCGGCAGAGTGAGATTGACGGGGGTGCCTACTGTCCAGATTTGTGCGGGGATAGTGGTGCCGGGCGCAAAGGCGGGCGCGGCATCTGCCAGCGTGGTCACGCTCAGCGTCTCGGCCCGGCTGTTGTTGTAGTTGGCATCGCCGATGGCGGTAATCGAGACTGTGTAGGTCGTGTTGGCCGTCAATCCGGTGAAGTCCGCTTCGGTACCGGTCACCGAGCCAGTCGGTACCGGGCCAGTCACCGCAGTCCCACCGCTCGGCGTGGCCGTCGCCGTGTACCCCGTCGCGTTCGCTACCGCTTCCCAGGTCACCGTGAAGCCGTTCGGGTCTGCGTGTCTGGCTTCACTGCCAGATTCATTGGTGATGGCAGAGTGGCCCTGCCCACTGTCACGCCGAAAGTCAGCGCCGCTGTGTCACTGTTTGCCGTGTTGCTGTCGCTGTCCGTGGTGCGCCAGGTGTAGGCAGTTGTGCTCGTCGCACTTGTGGGTGTCCCGCTGACCACACGCGTCGAGGCATTCAGCGTCACGCCCGCTGGCAGCGCGGGGGTGAGCGTGTAACTCAGCGTACCGTCACCACCCGTCGCTTCCGGCAGAGCGAGATTGACGGGGGTCCCCACTGTCCAGATTTGTGCGGGGATAGTGGTACCGGGCGCAAAGGCGGGCGCGGTATCTGCCAGCGTGGTCACGCTCAGCGTCTCGGCCCGGCTGTTGTTGTAGTTGGCATTACCGGTAGCCGTGATTGAGACGGTGTAGGTCGTGTTGGCCGTCAATCCGGTGAAGGCCGCTTCGGTACCGGTCACCGAGCCAGTCACCGCAGTGCCACCGCTCGGCGTGGCCGTCGCCGTGTACCCCGTCGCGTTTGCCACCGCATTCCAGGTCACCGTGAAGCCGTTCTGGGTCTGCGTGTCTGGCTTCACTGCCAGATTCATTGGTGATGGCAGAGTCGCCCTGTCCACTGTCACGCCGAAAGTCAGCGCCGCTGTGTCACTGTTTGCCGTGTTGCTGTCGCTGTCCGTGGTGCGCCAGGTGTAGGTGGCTGTGCTCGTCGCACTTGTGGGTGTCCCGCTGACCACACGCGTCGAGGCATTCAGCGTCACGCCCGCTGGCAGCGCGGGGGTGAGCGTGTAACTCAGCGTACCGTCACCGCCCGTTGCTCCCGGCAGAGCGAGATTGACGGGGGTCCCCACTGTCCAGATTTGTGCGGGGATGACCGTGCCCTGCACAAAGGCGGGTGCGGTATCCAAGGCCACCGGTGTGCCAGTTATCGTCACTACCGTACCGACCTGCACACCCGTGTCCGTCGCGTTGCGTGTCTCGACACGCACCACATACTCCTGACCGTTGGTCAGGTCGGAAATGGTGAAGGAGGTGCCGTCCACCTCGTTGACGGGTGACAGAGCGTTGCCAGGCCCTCTCTCCCGCCAGCGCACACTGTACCCATTCGGGGCACTGCTCGCCGCCGTCCAACTCACCAGCAGAGACCCGTCGCCCGCGCTCACTTGCAAGTTGCTCACCTCGGTGGGTGTGATGGGCGCGGTGTCCTCCTCCAGCGTGGTCACGCTCAGCGTCTCGGCCGCGCTGTTGTCGTAGTTGGCGTTGCCGGTGGCCGTGATTGAGACCGTGTAGGTGGTGTTGGCCGTCAGCCCGGCGAAGGCCGCTTCGGTACCGGTCACCGTGCCAGTCACCGCAGTCCCACCGCTCGGGGTGGCCGTCGCTGTATAACCAGTCGCATTCGCCACTGCCGTCCAGCTCACCGTGAAGCCAGTCTGCGCAAGCGTGTTCGCCTTCAGCGCCAGGCCGCTCGGCGTCGCCAGCGTACCCTTGCCTACCGTCACGCTAAAAGTGAGCGCCGCCGTGTCGCTGTTGGCGGTATTCGAATCACTGTCCGAAGCCCGCCAGGTGTATGTGGTCTCGGCCGCTGCTGCCGTCGGTGTACCAGTCATCTTGCGCGTTGTCGCATCCAGGCTCACGCCCGTTGGCAAGTCGGGAGAGAGCGTGTACGTAAGTGTCCCGTTACCGCCCGTCGCCGCTGGCAAGGTCAGGTCCACATTCGTCTCCACCGTCCATGTCTGCGCCGCAATAGTCTCGCTCCCAAAGCTCGGGGCTACATCGACCACAGCCGGTGTCCCCTTCACAACCTCCGACCACGCACTGTCCGCATAGGTCGTAGAACTTGATGCCGCCCTCGCCCGCACTCGCACATCGTATTCCGTGCCATTGGTCAGACTGCCAATCTCCGCCGGTGACGTGTCGTCGTCATTGCCCAGCCAAGTCTCCGATGTGCTCTGCTTGTACCCAACCTCGTAACTCGCCGCGTTCGTTATTCCAACCCAAGTGACCGTCAACTTCCCATCCTGCGCCGAAACCGCCACCACCGGTGTGCCCAGTTGTGCACGCGACACCGTCACCACGAAGGTGTCTGTCGGACTCACCGTGCCATCACTCACGGTGACAGTGATAGTCGCCGTGCCCGCAGCCACCGGTGTCACCGTCACTTGGCTGCTGCCAGTCAAGGCGGTCAGGGAAGTCGGAGTCACCGTCGCCACCGCCATATCACTGGACGATGCCTGATATTGCAGCGTGTCCTCCGGGTTGGTGTCCGTAGCATCCACATCCACCAACAAATCCGTCCCGAAGGTCGCCGTCTTGTTGGTGATGTCCGTGATGCTCGGTGCCACGTTCGCCGATGTCGCCTGACTCAGCGTCGCGGCTGTACTGGTAATTGGCCTCGTAATTGGCCGTGTCGCCTGTGGCCACCACCGACACCGCATAGGTAGTGCCCGCCGTCAGCCCGGTGAAGGCCGCTTCGGGGTTGGTGCCCGTTGTATCCACCGAGCCGTTCACCGCAGTCCCGCCGCTCGGAGTGGCCGTCGCCGTGTAACCCGTCGCATTCGTCACTGCCGTCCAGCTCACCGTGAAGCCGGTCTTGCGCTGCGTGTTCGCCTTCAGTACCAGGCCGGTCGGTGTCGCCAGGGTAGCCTTGCCTACCGCCGGGAAGGTGATGTTCACCGTCGCCGTCTTCGCCGTGTCTCCCGAACCAGAGGTCGCGCTCACCGTCACCGTCACCTCGCTCGCGTTCGCCGTGGTCGGCATGCCGGTAATCTCGCCCGTGCTGGCACTAATCCCCAGCCCGGCAGGCAGGGTCCCAGCGGTCACCGAGTAGGTCACCGTGGCACCACCGAAGCCAGTCGCGGTCGCCGTCAGCGCCGTAATAGGCGTACCCACCGTCAGCGTCGAGGGTGCCGCGCTATAGGTCAGCCCCACCGTGTCGTTGTCCGTGATGGTCACTACCGTCTCCGCTGTCGTGCCCGCCGTCACCCGCGCCGGCAAGGAAGCTCCGAAGCCCAGCGTCACCGTCTCATCCGACTCATCTACCGAATCGTCCGTCGCACTGAAGATCACCGTCTTCGAGGTTTCTCCGCTCGCAAAGGCCACCGATGCCGGTACTCCGCTGTAATCTCCAGCAACCGCTCCGCTTCCATTCGTCGTCGTCAGCGGAATCGACACCGACCGCTCCGGGTCTGCGCTCAAGGTCACCGCCACATTCACCGTCCCGCCTTCCGTCACGCTGTATGTCCCCGCACCGAAGGACACCGTCACCGTCGGCACATCGTTGTCCGTGATGGTCGTCGTCACCGTCGGACTCGCCGACAACATCGAACCAGTGCCCGCCTCGCTCAGCGTGAAGGTGAAGGTCTCGTCGTCATCATCCACCGTGTCGTCCGTGATGGCCACCTCCACCGTCTGCGCCGTGTCCCAGTTGTCCGTCGTGAAGGTCAGCGTCCCGTTCGCCGCCGTGTAGTCCGAACCCGCCGTCGCCGTGCCGTCCGATGTCGCGTACTTCACTGTCACATCATCACCAGGCTGTGCGCTCAGCGACACCGTGTAGGTGGCATTGCCCGCATCCTCAGCTATGGATGTCGGACCGGTCACGCTGAAGGTCGCCGCGTCATTCTCGGTGATGGTCACCACCACCGACGGGGCCGTCTCGGACGCATAGTCCGCGCCACTCACAGCATGGGTAAGCGTCACCACCGCGTCGTTGGCCGCATCAGCATCCGTCGCCGCCGTCACCGTCACCGTCTGCGCGGTTTTCCAGGTCGATGAAGTGAAAGTCAGCGATGTCGTGGACACTGACACATCGCCCGATGCCCCACCGATAGTCACCGTCACATTGCCGGTCGGCTGCGTATCAAGCACCACCGTGTAAGTCCCGCTCGAACCCTCCGCTACCGTCAGGGAAGTCGGCGATACCGTCACCCCGCGCGTGTCATTCTCGGTAATCGTCACCGTCACAGACGGGGCTCTCTCGGATGGCAGCGACGCATAGTCCCCGCCGGATGCCCTGTGCGTGAGTGTCACCGCCGTGTCCGTCACCGCATCGTCGTCCTCGGCAGCGCTCACCGTCACCGTCTGCGTCGTGTCCCAGTTCGTCGTCGTGAAGGTCAGCGATGCCGGAGATACCGTCACATCGCCCGAGCCAGCTACCGCTACCATCACGCTGTCAGTCGGCTGCGTTGCCAGCTTCACCATGTAGGTGCCAGTCGCACCCTCATTCACTGTCAGGGATGTCGGCGACACGACCAGGCCCGGTGCCGTCTCCGTGGTCACGCTCAACCCCTCCGAAGCCGGACCGTTCGCATAGTTGGCATCGCCGGTGGCCACTACCGTCACCGTGTAGGTGGTGTTCATCTCAAGACCCGTGAACACCGCCTCGGGCTTCGTGCCCGATGTCGAGACCGCGCCTGTCACAGTCGCATCGCCCAGCGCAGCCGTCGCCGTGTACCCCGCCGCATTCGCCACCGCATCCCAGGTCACCGTGAAGCCGGTCGTGGTCAGCGTGTTCGCCTTCACTGCCAACCCCGTCGGCTTCGCCAAGGTGGCCTTGTTCACCGTCAACTCGAAGGTCAGCGCCGCCGTGTCCGTGTTCGCCGTGTTGCTGTCGCTGTCCTTCGCCCGCCAGGTGTAGGTCGCCTGAGCCGCCGCCACCGTCGGCGTACCACTCACCACGCGCGTCGCGGTATCGAAGCTCACACCCGTCGGCAGCGTCGGCATCAACTCATAGCTCACCGTCCCATTGCCGCCCATCGCCGCTGGCAGCGTCACAGCGGTGATTTGCGTATCCACCATCCAAGTCTGATCCGCGATGGTCGCGTTCTCCGCAAACGCCGGTGCCGTGTCCGCGCTCACTACTATGTCGAAGGTATCACTGACCGAGGCCGTCCCGTCGCTCGCCGTCACCTTCACCGACAGCGTTCCGATGTCGGCAGTCTTCGGTGTGCCCGCGAAGTTGCGCGGAGTGCTGCTGCTGTTGGTGAAGGTCAGCCAGCCGGGCAGCGCGGTGTTATCCGGCTTCGTGGCCGTGTAGGTCAGATCATCACCATCCGCATCACTGAAGCTGGTGGACGGGAAGGTGTAACTGAACGACAAGCCCACCACCGCTGTCTGGTCGGGAATCGTGGTTCCTACCGTCGGCGCCGAGTTGGCCGCCGATACCTCAATGTCGAAGGTTTCGCTGACGGAGCCGCCGTTGCCATCGCTGGCGATTACCTTCACCATCAACGTCCAATGTCGGCAGTCTTCGGTGTGCCCGCCAGCTTGCGCTCGGCGGCGGTGAAGGTGAGCCAGCTGGGCAGCGCGCTGTCCGTGGTCCCG
This sequence comes from Pseudomonadales bacterium, assembly GCA_965199815.1. Lineage (GTDB taxonomy): Bacteria > Pseudomonadota > Gammaproteobacteria > Pseudomonadales > Azotimanducaceae > Azotimanducus. The sequence goes on along the minus strand of CBDATE010000018.1, from coordinate 412,572 downwards.
TCCGTCTGCTTGGCTTCGTAGGTCAGGCTGTCGCTGTCGGCATCACTGAAGCTGGTGGACGGGAAGACGTACTCGAACGCCGTGTCCACCGTCGCCGCCTGGTCGGGAATCGTGGTTCCTACCGTCGGCGCGTCGTTGGCACCGGTGACGGTGATGGTCACGGTGCCCGCCGTGCCATCCGCGGCGGCAATCGCAAAGGCATCGTCCTCGGTGGATCCTGCGGCCAGGTTGTTGGTGTCGTCGTCAGTGTTGTCGAGCGTGTAGGTCCACTCCCCGTTGGTCTTGATGCTGAAGGTGCCGTAAGTGCCCGCCTCGTCGGTCTGCGCCTGTACGGTGTTGGCACCGTCGCTGTCGCTCACGGTCACCGTGCCGCTGGCCTCGTCCTTGTCCTCGTCATCCTCGGTGACATCGCCGGTCAGGTCGCCGCCGATGGTGGCCGCGGCGTTGGCACCGGTCACGGTGATGGTGACCTCGTCGGTGTCGCTCGCCGTGCCGTCCGAGACGGTGAGCACGAAGGTGAGCGTGGCATCCGCGACGATGTCATCGGGGCGGTGAAGCTGGCGCTCGCCTTGTCGGCGTTGGTGAGCGTCACCGCATTGTCAGTCTCGCCCGCCTTGCGCGCCCAGGAATAGGTGAGCGTGGTGACCCGCGTCCGGGTCGCTGCTGCCCGTGCCGTCCAGCGTCACCGATGCGCCCTCGGCAACGGTTTCGTCCAATCCCGCATCCGCTGTCGGCGCATCGTTCGCGCCAGTGACCGTGATCGTGACTGTGCCTGCCGTGCTGTCCGCTGACTGAATCGCAAAGGTGTCGGTGACGGTCGCGCCTGCGGCCAAGGCGTTAGTGTCGCCGTGCAGTGTTGTCGAGCGTCGTACTCCCACTCGCCGTTGGTCTTGATGCTGAAGGTGCCGTAGGTCCCTGCCTCGTCGGTCTGCGCCTGCAGGGTGTTGGTGCCGTCGCTGTCGGTGACCGTCACCGTGCCGCTGGCCTCGTCCTTGTCCTCGTCGTCCTCGGTGACCGCGCCAGTGAGTGTGCCGCCGATGGTAGCCGCGGCGTTGGTGCCGGTGACGGTGATGATGACCTCGTCGGTGTGGCTCGCCGTGCCATCCGAGACAGTCAGCACGAAGGTGAGCGTCGCATCCGAAGCGATGTCGTTCGGGGCGGTGAAGCTCGCGCTGGCCGTGTTCGCGTTGGTCAAGGTGACTGCGTTGTCGGTCTCGCCGGACTTGCGCGCCCAGGAATAGGTGAGCGTGGTACCCGCATCCGGGTCGCTGCTGCCTGTGCCGTCGAGGGTCACCGATGCGCCCTCGGCAACGGACGCATCCGCCCCGGCGTTGGCGGTGGGCGCATCGTTGGCACCGGTGACGGTGATGGTCACCGTACCCTTCGAGCCGTCGGCGGCGGCAATCGCAAAGGTGTCGGTGGCGGTCGCATCCGCAGCCAAGGCGTTGGTCGCGGTCTTGCTGTTGTCGAGCGTGTAGGTCCACTTGCCGGTCGTCTCAATGCTGAAGGTGCCGTAAGTCCCCGCCTTGTCGGTCTGCGCCTGTACGGTGTCGGCACCGTCGCTGTCGCTCACGGTCACCGTGCCGGTGGCCTCGTCCTTGGTGTCGTCATCCTCGGTGACCGCCCCCGTCAGGTCGCCGCTGAAGGTGGCAGCGGCGTTCACGCCGGTCACGGTGATGACCACCTCGTCGGTGGCGCTCGCCGTGCCGTCCGAGACGGTGAGCACGAAGGTGAGCGTCGCGTCCGAAGCGATGTCATTCGGTGCGGTGAAGCTGGCGCTGGCCTTGTCGGCGTTGGTCAAGGTGACTGCGTTGTCGGTCTCGCCTGCCTTGCGCGCCCAGGAATAGGTGAGCATGTGACCCGTGTCCGGGTCGCTGCTGCCCGTGCCGTCGAGGGTCACCGAGGCACCTTCCGCAACGGTCGCGTCCGCCCCGGCGTTGGCAGTCGGCGCATCGTTGGCACCAGTGACGGTGATGGTGACTGTGCCCGCCGTGCCGTCGGCGGCGGCAATCGCAAGGGTGTCCTCGGCGGTAGTGCCCGATGCCAAGGCATTGGTGTCGTCGTCGGTGTTGTCGAGCGTGTAGGTCCAGTCGCCGTCCGATTCAATGCTGAACATCCCGTAGGTGCCCGCTACATCCGTCTGCGCCCGCACGGTGTTGGCACCATCGCTGTCGCTGACGGTCACCGTGCCCGTGGCGGTGGTCTGGGTGGCATCCTCGGTCACTGCGCCCGTCAGGTCGCCGCCGAAGGTGGCCGCGGCGTTGGTACCGGTGACGGTGATAATCACCTCGTCGGTGTGGCTCGCCGTGCCGTCCGAGACGGTGAGCACGAAGGTGAGTGTCACATCCGAAGCGATGTCGTTCGGGGCGGTGAAGCTCGCGCTCGCCGTGTTCGCATTCGCCAAGGTGACTGCGTTGTCGGTCTCGCCCGACTTGCGCGCCCAGCTGTAGGTGAGCGTGGTGCTCGCATCCGGGTCGCTGCTGCCCGTGCCGTCAAGCGTCACCGGAGCGCCTTCCACAACGGTCGCATCCGATCCCGCATCCGCTGTGGGCGCGTCATTCGCACCAGTGACCGTGATGGTCACTGTGCCCGTCGTGCCATCCGCGGCGGCAATCTCGAAGGCATCGCTGACTGTCGCGGCGGCGGCCAAGGCGTTGGTCGCGGCCTTGCTGTTGTCGAGCTCGTACTCCCACTCCCCGTTGGTCTTGATGCTGAATGTCCCGTAGGTGCCGGCCTCGTCGGTCTGCGCCTGCACCGTGTCGGCACCGTCGCTGTCGGTGACGGTCACCGTGCCCGATGCCTCGTCCTTGGTGTCGTCATCTTCGGTGACCTCGCCGGTCAGGTCGCCGCCGAAGGTGGCCGCGGCATTCACGCCGGTCACGGTGATAATCACCTCGTCGGTGTGGTTCGCCGTGCCATCCGAGACGGTGAGCACGAAGGTGAGCGTGGCATCCGCGACGATGTCATCGGGGGCGGTGAAGCTGGCGCTGGCCTTGTCGGCATTGGTGAGCGTCACCGCATTGTCGGTCTCGCCGGACTTGCGCGCCCAGCTGTAAGTGAGCGTGGTGCTCGCATCCGGGTCGGCGCTGCCCGTGCCATCAAGGGTCACCGAAGCGCCTTCCACAACGGTCTTGTTCGCGCCCGCATCCGCTGTCGGCGCATCGTTCGCACCGGTGACCGTGATGGTCACGGTACCCGTCGTGCCATCCGCGGCGGCAATCGCAAAGGCATCGTCCTCGGTCGCATCCGCGGCCAGGGCGTTGGTCGCGGTCTTGCTGTTGTCGAGTGTGTAGGTCCACGCACCGTTGGTCTTGATGCTGAATGTCCCGTAGGTGCCCGCCTCGTCGGTCTGCGCCTGCACCGTGTTGGCACTGTCGCTGTCACTCACCGTCACCGTGCCGCTGGCCTCGTCCTTGTCCTCGTCATCCTCGGTGACCTCGCCGGTCAGGTCGCCGCCGAAGGTGGCCGCGGCGTTGGCTCCGGTGACGGTGATGACCACCTCGTCAGTATCACTCGCCGTGCCGTCCGAGACGGTGAGCACGAAGGTGAGTGTCGCATTCGCTGCGATGTCGTTCGGGGCGGTGAAGCTGGCGCTGGCCTTGTCGGTATTGGTGAGCGTCACCGCGTTGTCGGTCTCGCCCGACTTGCGCGTCCAGAAATAGGTGAGCGTGGTGCTCGCGTCCGGGTCGCTGCTGCCCGTGCCGTCGAGGGTCACCGAGGCACCCTCCGCGACGGTCGCGTCCGTGCCCGCGTTGGCGGTGGGCGCATCGTTCGCGCCGGTCACCGTGATGGTGACAGCACCTGCGGTGCCGTCCGCGGCGGCGATCGCAAGGGTGTCCTCGGCGGTGGCTCCTGCGGCCAGGGCGTTGGTGTCGTCATCGGTGTTGTCCAGCGTGTAGGTCCACTCCCCGTTGGCCTTGATGCTGAACGTGCCGTAGGTGCCCGCCTTGTCGGTCTGCGCCTGTACGGTGTTGGCACCATCGCTGTCGGTGACGGTCACCGTGCCGCTGGCCTCGTCCTTGGTGTCGTCATCCTCGGTCACTGCGCCGGTCAGGTCCCCGCCGATGGTGGCCGCGGCGTTCATGCCGGTCACAGTGATGACCACTTCGTCCGTGGCGTTCGCCGTGCCGTCCGAGACGGTGAGCACGAAGGTGAGCGTGGCATCCGCGACGATGTCATCGGGGGCGGTGAAGCTGGCGCTCGCCGTGTTCGCGTTCGTCAAGGTGACTGCGTTATCGGTCTCGCCCGACTTGCGCGCCCAGGAATAGGTGAGCGTGGTGCTCGCATCCGGGTCGCTGCTGCCGGTGCCGTCGAGGGTCACCGATGCGCCTTCCGTGACTGTCTTGTCCGCTCCCGCGTTGGCGGTGGGCGCATCGTTGGCACCGGTGACGGTGATGGTCACGGTGCCCGCCGTGCCATCCGCGGCGGCAATCGCAAGGGTGTCCTCGGCGGTAGTGCCCGATGCCAAGGCGTTGGTCGCGGTCTTGCTGTTGTCGAGCGTGTAGGTCCACTCCCCGTTGGCCTTGATGCTGAATGTGCCGTAGGTGCCCTCGACATTCGTTTGTGCCTGCACAGTGTTGGCACCGTCGCTGTCGGTCACGGTCACCGTTCCCTCGGCCTCGTCTTTGTCCTCGTCGTCTTCGGTGACCGCGCCGGTGAGTGTGCCGCCGATGGTGGCCGCGGCGTTGGCACCGGTCACGGTGATGACCACTTCGTCGGTGTGACTCGCCGTGCCGTCCGAGACGGTGAGCACGAAGGTGAGCGTCGCATCCGCGACTATGTCGTCGGGGGCGGTGAAGCTCGCGCTCGCCTTGTCGGCATTGGTGAGCGTCACCGCGTTGTCGGTCTCGCCTGCCTTGCGCGCCCACGCGTAGGTGAGCGTGGTGCTCGCATCCGGGTCACTGCTGCCCGTGCCGTCGAGGGTCACCGAGGCACCTTCCGCAACGGTCTCATCCGCCCCGGCGTTGGCGGTGGGCGCATCGTTGGCACCGGTGACGGTGATGGTCACGGTGCCCGCCGTGCCGTCCGCGGCGGCAATCGCAAAGGTGTCCTGACGGTCGTGCCCGGCCAAGGCATTGGTCGCGGCCTTGCTGTTGTCGAGCGTGTATGTCCACTCGCCAGTCGTCTCGATGCTGAAGGTGCCGTAGGTGCCGGCCTCGTCGGTCTGCGCCTGCACGGTGTTGGCACCATCGCTGTCGGTGACGGTCACCGTGCCCGTGGCGGTCGTCCTTGTCCTCGTCATCCTCGGTGACTGCGCCCGTCAGGTCGCCGCCGATGGTGGCGGCGGCGTTCACGCCGGTGACGGTGATGACCACCTCGTCGGTGTCACTCGCCGTGCCGTCCGAGACGGTGAGCACGAAGGTGAGCATCGCGTTCGCGAAGCAATGTCGTTCGGGGCGGTGAAGCTGGCGCTCGCCTTGTCGGCGTTGGTCAAGGTGACCGCGTTGTCGGTCTCGCCCGACTTGCGCGCCCAGGAATAGGTGAGCGTGGTGCTCGCATCCGGGTCGCTGCTGCCCGTGCCGTCCAAGGTCACCGATGCGCCTTCCGCAACGGTCGCGTCCGCCCCGGCGTTGGCAGTCGGTGCATCGTTCGCGCCAGTGACGGTGATGGTCACGGTGCCCGCCGTGCCGTCCGCGGCGGCAATCGCAAGGGTGTCCTCGGCGGTAGCGCCCGATGCCAAGGCATTGGTCGCGGCCTTGCTGTTGTCAAGCGTGTAGGTCCACTCGCCGTTGGCCTTGATACTGAAAGTGCCGTAAGTCCCGGCCTTGTTCGTCTGCGCCTGCAGGATGTTGGCACCGTCGCTGTCGGTCACGGTCACCGTGCCGGAGGCTTCGTCCTTGTCCTCGTCGTCCTCGGTGACCGCGCCAGTGAGTGTGCCGCCGAAGGTGGCCGCGGCGTTTACGCCGGTCACGGTGATGATGACCTCGTCGGTGTCACTCGCCGTGCCGTCCGAGACCGTGAGCACGAAGGTGAGCGTCGCATCCGAAGCGATGTCATCGGGTGCGGTGAAGCTGGCGCTGGCCGTATTCGCGTTCGTCAAGGTGACCGCATTGTCAGTCTCGCCCGACTTGCGCGCCCAGGAATAGGTGAGCGTGGTATCCGCATCCGGGTCGCTGCTGCCGGTGCCGTCCAGGGTCACCGATGCGCCCTCCGCGACTGTCGCGTCCGTGCCCGCGTTGGCGGTGGGCGCGTCATTCGCACCGGTCACCGTGATGGTGACAGTACCTGCGGTGCCGTCGGCGGCGGCAATCGCAAACTCGTCCTCGGCGGTAGTGCCCGCGGCCAAGGCGTTGGTGTCGTCGTCAGTGTTGTCGAGCGTGTAGGTCCACTCCCCGTTGGTCTTGATACTGAATGTGCCGTAGGTGCCGACCTTGTCTGTCTGTGCCTGCACGGTGTCGGTGCCGTCGCTGTCGCTGACGGTCACCGTGCCGCTGGCCTCGTTCTTGTCCTCGTCGTCCTCGGTGACGGCACCGGTGAGTGTGCCGCCGAAGGTTGCTGGGGCATTCACACCGGTCACCGTGATGATGACTTCGTCAGTGTCGCTGGCCGTGCCGTCCGAGACGGTGAGCACGAAGGTGAGCGTCGCGTCCTCAGCGATGTCGTTCGGGGCGGTGAAGCTCGCGCTCGCCGTGTTCGCGTTCGTCAAGGTGACCGCATTGTCAGTCTCGCCCGACTTGCGCGCCCAGGAATAGGTGAGCGTGGTGCTCGCGTCCGGGTCGCTGCTGTCGGTGCCGTCGAGGGTCACCGATGCGCCTTCAATGACAGTCTTGTTCGCTCCCGCGTCTGCCGTGGGCGCATCGTTGGCACCGGTGACCGTGATGGTCACAGTGCCCGCGGTGCCGTCGGCGGCGGCAATCGCAAAGGCATCGGTGACTTGGTCGCTCCTGCGGCCAGGGCATCGGTCTCGTCCTTGTCGTTGTCGAGCGTATAAGTCCAGACACCGGCCGTCGTAATGCTGAATGTCCCGTAAGTCCCCGCCTCGTCGGTCTGTGCCTGCACGGTGTTGGCACCGTCGCTGTCACTCACGTTCACCGTGCCGGCGGCTTCGTCCTTGGTGTCGTCGTCTTCGGTGACCGCGCCGGTCAGGTCACCGCCGAAGGTGGCGGCGGCGTTGGCACCGGTCACGGTGATGACCACTTCGTCGGTGTCGCTTGCTGTGCCATCCGAGACGGTGAGCACGAAGGTGAGCGTCACATCCGCGACGATGTCATCGGGGGAGGTGAAGCTGGCACTCGCCTTGTCGGCGTTGGAGAGCGTCACCGCGTTGTCGGTCTCGCCCGACTTGCGCGCCCAGGAATAGGTAAGCGTGGTATCCGCATCCGGGTCGCTGCTGCTCGTGCCGTCAAGCGTCACCGATGCGCCTTCAATGACAGTCTTGTTCGCTCCCGCATCCGCTGTCGGCGCATCGTTCGCACCAGTGACCGTGATGGTCACGGTGCCCGCCGTGCCATCAGCAGAGGCAATCGCAAAGGCATCGGTGGCGGTCGCGCCTGCGGCCAGGGCGTTGGTGTCGTCGTCCGCGTTGTCGAGTGTGTAGGTCCACGCACCGTTGGTTTTGATGCTGAATGTCCCGTAGGTCCCCGCCTCGTCGGTCTGCGCCTGCACTGTGTCGGCACCGTCGCTGTCGCTGACGGTCACCGTGCCGGTGGCCTCGTCCTTGTCCTCGTCATCCTCGGTGACCTCGCCGGTCAGGTCACCGCTGAAGGTGGCCGCGGCGTTCACACCGGTGACGGTGATGACCACTTCGTCGGTGTCACTCGCCGTGCCATCCGAGACGGTGAGCACGAAGGTGAGCATCGCGTTCGCTGCGATGTCGTTCGGGGCGGTGAAGCTCGCACTCGCCTTGTCGGCGTTGGTGAGCGTCACCGCATTGTCGGTCTCGCCCGACTTGCGCGCCCAGGAATAGGTGAGCATGTGGCCCGTGTCCGGGTCGCTGCTGTCCGTGCCGTCAAGCGTCACCGATGCGCCTTCCGCAACGGACGCATCCGCCCCGGCATTGGCCGTCGGTGCATCGTTCGCTCCGGTGACGGTGATGGTCACCGTACCCTTCGAGCCGTCCGCGGCGGCAATCGCAAGGGTGTCCTCGGCGGTAGTGCCCGATGCCAAGGCATTGGTGTCGTCGTCGGTGTTGTCGAGCGTGTAGGTCCAGTCGCCGTCCGATTCAATGCTGAACATCCCGTAGGTGCCCGCTACATCCGTCTGCGCCCGCACGGTGTCGGCACCGTCGCTGTCACTCACGGTCACCGTGCCGCTGGCCTCGTCCTTGTCCTCGTCGTCCTCGGTGACCTCGCCGGTCAGGTCACCGCTGAAGGTGGCCGCGGCGTTCTCGCCGGTCACGGTGATGACCACCTCGTCGGTGTCACTCACCGTGCCGTCCGAGACGGTGAGCACGAAGGTGAGCGTGGCATCCGCGACGATGTCATCGGGGGCGGTGAAGCTGGCGCTCGCCGTGTTCGCGTTCGTCAAGGTGACTGCGTTGTCGGTCTCGCCCGACTTGCGCGCCCAGGAATAGGTGAGCGTGGTACTCGCATCCGGGTCGCTGCTGCCCGTGCCGTCGAGGGTCACCGAGGCACCTTCCGCAACGGTCGCGTCCGCCCCGGCGTTGGCAGTCGGCGCATCGTTGGCACCAGTGACGGTGATGGTGACTGTGCCCGCCGTGCCGTCGGCGGCGGCAATCGCAAAGGCATCGGTGGCGGTCGCGCCTGCGGCCAAGGCGTTAGTGTCGCCGTCAGTGTTGTCGAGCTCGTACTCCCACTCGCCGTTGGTCTTGATACTGAAGGTGCCGTAGGTGCCTACCTTGTCGGTCTGCGCCTGCACGGTGTTGGCACCGTCGCTGTCGGTCACGGTCACCGTTCCCTCGGCCTCGTCTTTGTCCTCGTCGTCTTCGGTGACCGCGCCGGTGAGTGTGCCGCCGAAGGTGGCCGCGGCGTTGGCACCGGTGACGGTGATGATCACCTCGTCGGTGTGGCTCGCCGTGCCGTCCGAGACGGTGAGCACGAAGGTGAGCATCGCGTCCGTGGCGATGTCGTCGGGGGCGGTGAAGCTCGCGCTCGCCGTGTTCGCATTCGCCAAGGTGACCGCATTGTCAGTCTCGCCCGCCTTGCGCGCCCACGCGTAGGTGAGCGTGGTGCTCGCATCCGGGTCGCTGCTGCCCGTGCCGTCCAGGGTCACCGAGTCGCCCTCGGCAACGGTCTTGTCCGCTCCGGCGTTGGCAGTCGGCGCATCGTTGGCGCCGGTGACCGTGATGGTGACTGTGCCCGCCGTGCCGTCGGCGGCGGCAATCGCAAAGGTGTCGGTGACTGTCGCGCCTGCGGCCAGGGCGTTGGTGTCGTCGTCAGTGTTGTCGAGCGTGTAGGTCCACTTGCCAGTCGTCTCGATGCTGAAGGTGCCGTAGGTGCCTGCCTCGTCGGTCTGCGCCTGCAGGGTGTTGGCACCGTCGCTGTCGGTGACGGTCACCGTGCCGCTGGCCTCGTCCTTGTCCTCGTCATCTTCGGTGACCGCACCGGTCAGGTCGCCGCCGAAGGTGGCCGCGGCGTTCACGCCGGTCACGGTGATGATGACCTCGTCGGTGTGCGCTCGCCGTGCCGTCCGAGACGGTGAGCACGAAGGTGAGCGTCGCGTCCGAAGCGATGTCGTTCGGGGCGGTGAAGCTGGCGCTGGCCTTGTCGGCGTTGGTGAGCGTCACTGCATTGTCGGTCTCGCCGGACTTGCGCGCCCAGGAATAGGTGAGCGTGGTGCCCGCATCCGGGTCGCTGCTGCCGTGCCGTCGAGGGTCACCGATGCGCCTTCCGCAACGGTCTTGTCCGCCCCGGCGTTGGCGGTCGGCGCATCGTTCGCGCCAGTGACGGTGATGGTCACGGTGCCCGCCGTGCCATCCGCGGCGGCAATCGCAAGGGTGTCCTCGGCGGTAGTGCCCGATGCCAAGGCATTGGTCGCGGTCTTGCTGTTGTCGAGCGTGTAGGTCCACTCGCCGTTGGCCTTGATGCTGAATGTGCCGTAGGTGCCCGCGACATCCGTCTGCGCCTGCACAGTGTTGGCACCGTCGCTGTCGGTCACGGTCACCGTGCCCTGGCCTCGTCCTTGTCCTCGTCATCCTCGGTGACCGCGCCGGTCAGTGTCGCCGCCGATGGTGGCGGCGGCGTTCGTGCCGGTGACGGTGATGACCACCTCGTCGGTGTGACTCGCCGTGCCGTCCGAGACGGTGAGCACGAAGGTCAGCGTCGCGTCCTCGGCGATGTCGTCCGGCGCGGTGAAGCTGGCGCTCGCCGTGTCGGCGTTGGTGAGCGTCACTGCGTTGTCGGTCTCGCCGGACTTGCGCGCCCAGGAATAGGTGAGCGTGGTACCCGTGTCCGGGTCGCTGCTGCCGGTGCCGTCAAGCGTCACCGATGCGCCTTCCTCGTGCAACGGTCGCATCCGCTCCCGCGTTGGCGGTGGGCGCATCGTTCGCACCGGTGACGGTGATGGTCACGGTGCCCGCCGTGCCATCCGCGGCGGCAATCGCAAGGGTGTCCTCGGCGGTAGTGCCCGATGCCAAGGCATTGGTTGCGGCCTTGCTGTTATCGAGCGTGTAGGTCCACTCGCCGTTGGCCTTGATGCTGAAGGTGCCGTAGGTGCCCTCGACATTCGTTTGTGCCTGCACAGTGTTGGCACCGTCGCTGTCGCTGACGGTCACCGTGCCCTGGCCTCGTTCTTGTCCTCGTCGTCCTCGGTGACGGCACCGGTGAGTGTGCCGCCGAAGGTTGCTGGGGCATTCACACCGGTCACCGTGATGATGACTTCGTCAGTGTCGCTCGCCGTGCCGTCCGAGACGGTGAGCACGAAGGTGAGCGTCGCATCCGCAGCGATGTCGTTCGGGGCGGTGAAGCTCGCGCTGGCCTTGTCGTCATTGGAGAGCGTCACCGCGTTGTCGGTCTCGCCCGCCTTGCGCGCCCAGGAATAGGTGAGCATGGCGCTCGCGTCCGGGTCGCTGCTACCGGTGCCGTCAAGCGTCACCGAGGCACCTTCCGCGACTGTCTTGTCCGCTCCCGCGTTGGCGGTGGGCGCATCGTTGGCACCGGTCACCGTGATGGTGACAGTGCCCGCCGTGCCGTCGGTGGCGGCAATCGCAAGGGTGTCCTCGGCGGTAGTGCCCGATGCCAAGGCGTTGGTCGCGGTCTTGCTGTTGTCGAGCGTGTAGGTCCACTCGCCGTTGGCCTTGATGCTGAAGGTGCCGTAAGTCCCGGCCTTGTCGGTCTGCGCCTGCAGGGTTTCGGTGCCGTCGCTGTCGGTCACGGTCACCGTGCCCGTGGCGGTGGTCTGGGTGGCATCCTCGGTGACGGTGCCGGTGAGTGTGCCGTCGAAGGTGGCGGCGGCGTTAGTACCGGTCACGGTGATGATGACCTCGTCGGTGTGACTCGCCGTGCCGTCCGAGACGGTGAGCACGAAGGTCAGCATCACATCCGAAGCGATGTCGTCCGGGGCGGTGAAGCTGGCGCTCGCCTTGTCGGCATTGGTGAGCGTCACCGCGTTGTCGGTCTCGCCTGCCTTGCGCGCCCACGCGTAGGTGAGCGTGGTGCTCGCATCCGGGTCACTACTGCCTGTGCCGTCGAGCGTCACCGAGGCACCCTCGGCAACGGTTTCGTCCAATCCCGCATCCGCTGTGGGCGCGTCATTCGCACCGGTCACCGTGATGGTGACAGTACCTGCGGTGCCGTCGGCGGCGGCAATCGCAAACTCGTCCTCGGCGGTAGTGCCCGATGCCAAGGCATTGGTCGCGGTCTTGCTGTTGTCGAGCGTGTAGGTCCACTCCCCGTTGGCCTTGATGCTGAATGTGCCGTAGGTGCCCTCGACATTCGTTTGTGCCTGCACAGTGTTGGCACCGTCGCTGTCGGTCACGGTCACCGTTCCCTCGGCCTCGTCCTTGTCCTCGTCATCCTCGGTGACGGTGCCGGTCAGATCGCCGCCGATGGTGGCGGCAGCGTTCGTGCCGGTCACGGTGATGACCACCTCGTCGGTGGTGCTCGCCGTGCCGTCCGAGACGGTGAGCACGAAGGTGAGTGTCACATCCGCGGCAATGTCGTTCGGGGCGGTGAAGCTCGCGCTCGCCGTGTTGGCGTTCGTCAAGGTGACTGCGTTGTTGGTCTCGCCTGCCTTGCGCGCCCAGCTGTAGGTGAGCATGTGACCCGTGTCCGGGTCGCTGCTGTCCGTGCCGTCAAGCGTCACCGATGCGCCTTCCGTGACTGTCTTGTCCGCTCCCGCGTTGGCTGTCGGTGCATCGTTGGCACCGGTGACGGTGATGGTCACGGTGCCCGCGGTGCCGTCGGCGGCGGCAATCTCGAAGGCATCGGTGGCGGTCGCGCCTGCGGCCAGGGCGTTGGTCGCGGTCTTGCTGTTGTCGAGCGTGTAGGTCCACTCGCCGTTGGTCTTGATGCTGAACATCCCGTAGGTGCCCGCTACATCCGTCTGCGCCTGCAGGGTGTTGGCACCGTCGCTGTCGGTCACGGTCACCGTTCCCTCGGCCTCGTCCTTGTCCTCGTCGTCCTCGGTGACCGCGCCAGTGAGTGTGCCGCCGAAGGTGGCCGCGGCGTTTACGCCGGTCACGGTGATGATGACCTCGTCGGTGTCACTCGCCGTGCCGTCCGAGACGGTGAGCACGAAGGTGAGCATCGCGTCCGTGGCGATGTCGTCGGGGGCGGTGAAGCTCGCGCTCGCCGTGTTCGCATTCGCCAAGGTGACTGCGTTGTCGGTCTCGCCGGACTTGCGCGCCCAGGAATAGGTGAGCGTGGTGCTCGCGTCCGGGTCGCTGCTGCCGGTGCCGTCCAGGGTCACTGATGCACCTTCCGCAACGGTCGCGTCCGCCCCGGCGTTGGCAGTCGGTGCATCGTTGGCACCGGTGACCGTGATGGTGACAGTACCTGCGGTGCCGTCGGCGGCGGCAATCGCAAAGGTGTCCTCGGCGGTAGCGCCCGATGCCAAGGCATTGGTCGCGGCCTTGCTGTTGTCAAGCGTGTAGGTCCACTCGCCGTTGGCCTTGATACTGAAAGTGCCGTAAGTCCCGGCCTTGTTCGTCTGCGCCTGCAGGGTGTCGGTGCCGTCGCTGTCGCTGACGGTCACCGTGCCCGTGGCGGTGGTCTGGGTGGCATCCTCGGTCACCGCGCCGGTGAGTGTGCCGCCGAAGGTGGCCGCGGCGTTCATGCCGGTCACAGTGATGACCACTTCGTCGGTGGCGCTGACCGTGCCATCCGAAACGGTGAGCACGAAGGTCAGCGTCGCATCCGAAGCGATGTCGTTCGGGGCGGTGAAGCTCGCACTGGCCGTGTTGGCGTTCGTCAAGGTGACCGCGTTGTCGGTCTCGCCCGACTTGCGCGCCCAGGAATAGGTAAGCGTGGTACCCGCATCCGGGTCGGTGCCCGTGCCGTCGAGCGTCACCGATGCGCCTTCCGTGACTGTCTTGTCCGCTCCCGCGTTGGCTGTCGGTGCATCGTTGGCACCGGTGACCGTGATGGTGACAGTACCTGCGGTGCCGTCGGCGGCGGCAATCGCAAGGGTGTCCTCGGCGGTAGTGCCCGATGCCAAGGCATTGGTCGCGGTCTTGCTGTTGTCGAGCGTGTAGGTCCACTCCCCGTTGGCCTTGATACTGAATGTGCCGTAGGTGCCCTCGACATTCGTTTGTGCCTGCACAGTGTTGGCACCGTCGCTGTCGGTCACGGTCACCGTTCCCTCGGCCTCGTCTTTGTCCTCGTCGTCTTCGGTGACCGCGCCGGTGAGTGTGCCGCCGATGGTAGCCGCGGCGTTGGTGCCGGTGACTGTGATGATGACCTCGTCGGTGTGGCTCGCCGTGCCGTCCGAGACGGTGAGCACGAAGGTGAGCGTCGCATCCGCAGCGATGTCGTTCGGGGCGGTGAAGCTCGCGCTGGCCTTGTCGTCATTGGAGAGCGTCACCTCGTTGTCGGTCTCGCCCGCCTTGCGCGCCCAGCTGTAGGTGAGCATGTGACCCGTGTCCGGGTCGCTGCTGCCCGTGCCGTCAAGGGTCACCGAGGCGCCCTCGGCAACGGTTTCGTCCAATCCCGCATCCGCTGTGGGCGCGTCATTCGCACCGGTCACCGTGATGGTGACAGTACCTGCGGTGCCGTCGGCGGCGGCAATCGCAAACTCGTCCTCGGCGGTAGTGCCCGCGGCCAAGGCGTTGGTGTCGTCGTCAGTGTTGTCGAGCGTGTAGGTCCACTCCCCGTTGGTCTTGATACTGAATGTGCCGTAAGTCCCGGCCTTGTTCGTCTGCGCCTGCAGGGTGTCGGTGCCGTCGCTGTCGCTGACGGTCACCGTGCCCGTGGCGGTGGTCTGGGTGGCATCCTCGGTCACCGCACCGGTGAGTGTGCCGCCGATGGTGGCGGCGGCGTTCATGCCGGTGACGGTGATGATGACCTCGTCGCTGTTGCTCTCCGTGCCGTCCGAGACGGTGAGCACGAAGGTGAGCGTCGCATCCGCAGCGATGTCGTTGGGGGCGGTGAAGCTAGCACTGGCCTTGTCGGCGTTGGAGAGCGTCACCGCATTGCCGGTCTCGCCGGACTTGCGCGCCCAGGAATAGGTGAGCGTGGTGCTCGCATCCGGGTCGCTGCTGCCCGTGCCGTCGAGCGTCACCGATGCACCTTCCGCAACGGCCGCGTCCGTGCCCGCGTTGGCGGTGGGCGCATCGTTGGCACCGGTGACGGTGATGGTCACCGTACTCGCGGTGCCGTCGGCGGCGGCAATCGCAAAGGCATCGCTGACGGTCGCGGCGGCGGCCAAGGCGTTGGTCGCGGCCTTGCTGTTGTCGAGCTCGTACTCCCACTCCCCGTTGGTCTTGATGCTGAATGTCCCGTAGGTGCCGGCCTCGTCGGTCTGCGCCTGCACCGTGTCGGCACCGTCGCTGTCGGTCACGGTCACCGTGCCGCTGGCCTCGTCCTTGTCCTCGTCGTCCTCGGTGACCTCGCCCGTCAGGTCGCCGCCGAAGGTGGCCGCGGCGTTCACGCCGGTGACGGTGATGACCACCTCGTCGGTGTCACTCGCCGTGCCGTCCGAGACCGTGAGCACGAAGGTGAGCGTCGCATTCGCTGCGATGTCGTTCGGGGCGGTGAAGCTCGCACTCGCCTTGTCGGCATTGGTGAGCGTCACCGCGTTGTCGGTCTCGCCGGATTTGCGCGCCCATGAATAGGTGAGCATGTGACCCGTGTCCGGGTCGCTGCTGCCCGTGCCGTCCAGGGTCACCGTGGCACCCTCCGCAAACATCGCATCCGCCCCGGCATTGGCGGTGGGCGTGTCATTCGCACCGGTCACCGTGATGGTCACCGTACCCTTCGAGCCGTCCGCGGCGGCAATCTCGAAGGCATCGGTGGCGGTCGCTCCTGCGGCCAAGGCGTTGGTGTCGTCGTCCGCGTTGTCGAGCGCGTACTCCCAAGCGCCAGTCGTCTTGATGCTGAACATCCCGTAGGTGCCCTCAACATCCGTCTGCGCTTGCACCGTGTTGGCACCGTTGCTGTCGGTGACGGTCGCCGTGCCGGAGGCCTCGTCCCTGTCCTCGTCATCCTCGGTGACCGCGCCCGTCAGGTCGCCACCGAAGGTGACCATGTCGTTCTCGGTGATGGTCACCGCCACCGATGCCGCCATCACCGACCCGTAATCCCCACCGCTCACAGTGTGGGTAAGCGTCACCACCGCATCATTGACCGCATCCTCGTCCTCGGCCGCCGTTACCGTCACCGTCTGCGCGGTGTTCCAGGTCGATGAGGTAAAGGTCAGCGATGTCGCGGACACCGACACATCACCCGATGCCCCACCGATAGTCACCGTCACATCGCCGGTCGGCTGGGTATCGAGCACCACCGTGTAGGTGCCCGCCGAACCCTCCACTACCGTTAGCGCCGTCTCGGACAGCGTCACCCCGCGCGTGTCATTCTCGGTAATCGTCACCGTCACAGACGGGGCTCTCTCGGATGGCAGCGAACCATAGCCCCCGCCCGATGCCGTGTGACTGAGCGTAGCCGTGTCATCCTCGGCATCGTCGTCCTCGGCAGCGCTCACCGTCACGTCCTGCGCGGTGTCCCAGTTGTCCGTCGTGAAGGTCAGCGATGTCTCAGACACCGACACATCGCCCGATGCCCCACCGATAGTCACCGTCACCGCCGCGCTCGGCTGCGTTGCCAGCTTCACCGTGTAGGTGCCCGTCGAACCCTCCGCTACTGTCAGGGATGTCGGCGACACGATCAGGCCCGGTGCCGTCTCCGTGGTCACGCTCAAGCCATCCGAAGCCGGACTGTCCGCATAGTTGGCATCGCCAGTGGCCACAACCGTCACCATGTAGGTGGTGTTCATCACAAGACCCGTGAACACCGCCTCGGGCTTCATGCCCGATGTCGAGACCGCGCCGGGCACCGTCACATCGCCCAGCGCAGCCATCGCCGTGTACCCCGCCGCGTTGTCCACCGCATCCCAGGTCACCGTGAAGCCGGTCGTGGTCAGCGTATTCGCCTTCACCGCCAACCCCGTCGGCTTGGCCAGCATCCCCTTGTTCACCGTCACGCTGAAAGTGAGCGCCACCGTGTCGCTGTCAGCGGTGTTCGCATCGCTGTCCTTCGCCCGCCAGGTGTAGGCCGCCTGAGCCGCCGCCACCATCGGCGTACCACTCACCTCGCGCGTCGCGGTATCGAGGCTCACCCCCATCGGCAGCGCCGGTGTCAACTCGTAGCTCACCGTCCCGTTGCCGCCGGTCGCCGCCGGCAGCGTGAAGGCGGTGATTTGCGTCCCCACCGTCCAGGTCTGATCCGCGATGCTCGCGTTCTCCGCAAAGGCCGGTGCCGTGTCCGCGCTTACCACTATGTCGAAGGTGTCACTGACCGACCCGTCCATGCCGTCGCTCGCCGTCACCTTCACCGACAGCGTTCCCGTGTCGCCGGATTGCGGTGTACCCGCCAGCTTGCGCTCGGCGGCGGTGAGGGTGAGCCAGCCAGGCAGCATGCTGTCATCGGTCTCGGTGGCCGTGTAAGTCAGGTCGTCTCCGTCGGCATCGCTGAAGCTGTTCGCCGGGAAGATATACTCGAACGACAAGCCCACCACCGCCACCTGATTCGGAATCTCGTTCGCCACCGTCGGCACCCGATTTGCCACAGTGGTCACATCGAACCCCTCCGAGGCCGGACTGTCCGCATAGTTGGCATCGCCAGTGGCCACAACCGTCACCATGTAGGTGGTGTTCATCACAAGACCCGTGAACACCGCCTCGGGCTTCGTGCCCGATGTCGAGACCATGCCAGTCACCGCCGTACCACCGCCCGCCACCGCCATCGCCGTATAACCCGCCGCGTTATCCACCGCATCCCAGGTCACCGTGAAGCCGGTGCGCGTCTTGCTGTTCGCCTTCTCTGCCAGACCCGTCGGCTTCGCCAGCGTCCCCTTGCCCACCGTCACGCTGAAAGTGAGCGCCGCCGTATCCGTATCCGCCGTGTTCGCGTCACTGTCCTTCGCCCGCCAGGTGTAGGTCGCCTGAGCTGCCGCCAACATCGGCGTACCACTCACCACGCGTGTCGTCACATCCAACACAACCCCGTCCGGCAGCGCCGGTGTCAACTCGTAGCTCACCGTCCCGTTGCCGCCAGTCGCCGCCGGCAGCGTGAGGTCCACCGCCGTCCCTACCGTCCAGGTCTGCGTCGCGATGGTCTCCCCTTGCGCAAAACCCGGTGCCACATCGTCCTGCATCGGTGTCCCTTTCACGACCTCCGACCAGGCGCTGTCCTCGTAATTGGTCGAACTCGACCCCGCCTTCGCCCGCACCCGCACGTCGTATTCCGTGCCGTTGGTCAGGCCCGTGATGGCCGTGCCCGAGGTTGCCGAGGCCACTGTCGTCACACCCGTCGGCGCGTCCCATGATGTCGTCGTCACCGCCTTCCACTGCAACTCGTAGCTCGCCGCGTTCGCCACCGCCTCCCAGCTCGGTGTCAACTCGGTATCGCCCGCCGCCAGCATCATCGCCGGTGTCGCCAGCGTCGTCTTGCCAATCGCCGGGAAGGTGATGTCCGCCGTCGCCGTCCTGGCCGCATCGCCCGCGCCCGCCCTGGCGCTCACCGTCACCGTCACCTCGCTCGCGTTCAGCGTCGTCGGCGCGCCCGTGATGGCACCCGTGCCGGCACTAATCGTCAGCCCGCCAGGCAAGGTGCCCGAAGTCACCGAGTAGGTGACCGTGGCACTGCCGAAGCCGGTCGCGGTCGCCGTCAGACTGACCGCTGTGCCCACCGTCAATGTCGGGGGTGGCGCGCTGTAGGTCAGCCCCACCGTGTCATCGTCCGTGATAGTCACCACAGTCGATGCCGTCGTGCCCGCCGTCACCCCTGCAGGCAGCGTCCCGAAACCGAGTGTCACCGTCTCGTCCGACTCGTCCACCGTGTCGTCCGTGGCGCTGAAGGTCACCGTCTTCGAGGTCTCGCCGCTCGCAAAGGCCACCGATGCCGGCACGCTGTAATCCGCGGCAACCGCACCCGTCCCGTTCGTCGTTGTCAGCGGAATCGCCACCGACCGCTCCGGGTCTGCGCTCAGGGTCACCGCCACACTCACCGTCGCGCCTTCCGCCACGCTGTAGGTCCCGGCAGCGAAGGACACCGTCACTTGCGGGCCGTCATTGTCGGTGATGGTGGTGGTCACCGATGTCGCACTCGGAGACAGCACCGAACCGGTCGCCGCATCTCTCAGGGTGAAGGTGAAGGTCTCGTCATCCTCGTCCACCGCATCGTCCGTGATGGCAACATCCACCGTCTGCGCCGTGTTCCAGTCCGATGTCGTGAAGGTCAGCGTACCGCTCGCCGATGTGTAGTCCGACTCCGCCGTCGCCGCACCGGTCCCCGTAGTGCCGGTCGCGTACTTCACCGTCACATCCACGCCAGGCTCTGCGCTCAGCGACACTGTGTAGGTGGCCGTGCCCGCACCCTCAGCCACCGCCGAAGGCCCGGCCACGCTGAAGGTGGCCATATCCTTCTCGGTGATGGTCACCGCCACATCCTCTGCCGTCACCGACCCGTAATCCCCACCGCTCACGGCATGAGCAAGCATCACCACCGCGTCATTGGCCGCATCCTCGTCCGTGGCCGCCGACACTGTCACCGTCTGCGCCTCATTCCAGCTCGCCGTGGTGAAAGTCAGCGTGTCCTGATCGTCTGGCATGTCGGGGTTCGTATCCACCGACACATCACCCGTGGCACCCCCCACCGTCACCGTCACATCCCCGGTCGGCTCGGAATCCAACACCACCCTGTAGCTGCCGGTGGCACCCTCCAGCACCGTCAGCGCCGTCTCGGATACAGTCACGCCGCGCGTGTCATCGTCCGCGATGGTCGTCTCCACCGATGCCGCACTCGAAGACAACTCCGCACCGGCACTCGCATTGCCGAGCGCGAAGGTGAAGGTCTCGTCATCCTCGTCCAACGCATCGTTGGTGACCGCCACCGCCACCGTCTGCACCGTGCTCCAGTTGTCCGTGGTGAAGGTGCGTGTACCGTTCTTCGCCGTGTAGTCCGACCCCGCCGTCGCCCCGCTACTTCCCGTGCCGTCCGCGGTCGCGTAGTCCACCGTCACGTTCGTTTTCGGTTCCAGGCTCAGGGAGACCGAGTAGCTCGCCGTACCCGCACCTTCGGCCACCATCACCGGACCGGTCACGCTGAACACCGGCAAGTCGTTGTCCGTCACCGTCACCGACACGCTCCCGCTCACCACATCGTAGCCGCCACCCGAAGCCGTGTGGCGCAGCGTGGCGGTGTCGTCCAGAGCATCGCTATCCGCGCCCGCCGTCAGGGTCACCGTCTGCGCCGTCTTCCAGTCCGAGGTCGTGAAGGTCAAGGTGTTCTGATTGCCCGCCGTCACGCTGTCCGTATCCAGCGACAGTTCGCCTGAGGCCCCCGCCACGGTCACCGTCACACTCGCGCTCGGCTGCGTCGCCAGCACCACCCTGTAGATGGCGCTCGCACCCTCATCAAGCGTCACCGATGCGGGCGTGAACTCCAGTGCCGGCGCGTCGTCGTCATGCACCGTCACCAGCAGGTTGCCGCTCACCGCGTCATAGCCGCCGCCGGAGGCGCTGTGGCTCAGGGTGACCGTGTCATCAAGCGCATCCTCGTCCGCACCCGCGCTCACCGTCACCGCCTGCGCCTCATCCCAGTTCGCCATCGTGAAGGTCAGCGAGGCCGGAGACACGGATATGTCCGTGTTCACCGGTACGCCCGGCATCACCGTCACATCCCCGGTCGGCTGCGAAGCAAGCTTCACCGTGTAGCTGCCGGTCGCGCCCTCGTCCACCGTCAGGGACGAGACAGACAGCACCAGATTCGGGGTGTCGTTGTCGGTCACCGTCACCGACAGGGTTCCCGTCACCGAGTCATAGCCGCCGCCCACGGCCTTGTGACTGAGCGTGGCGGTATCGTCACTGGTATCCGTGTCCTCGTCGGCGCTCACCGTCACCGTCTGCGCCGTATCCCAGTTCATGCTGGTGAAGGTCAGCTTGTCCTGCTTGCCGGTCATCACGCCATCGGTGTCCACCGTCACATCGCCGGTCGCGCCACTCACCGTCACCGTCACATCCGCCGTCGGCGGCGCCGTCAACTTCACCCCATAGGCCCTGCTACCGCCCTCGACCACCATCAGGGAGGTGGGCGAGAACGCCAGCCCCAGAGTCGCCACATTCAAGCTCTCCGAGGCCTCGCTCTTCGAGTAGTTGGCATCGCCGGTGGCCACCACCGACACCTTGTAGGCGATGCCCGCGGTCAATCCGGTGAACACCGCCTGCGGACCGGTGCTCGGCAGTGACACAACACCGGCGACCGTGGCATCGCCCGCCACTGCCGCCGCCGTGTAGCCCGCCGCCTTGTCCACCGCATCCCAGGTGAGCGTGAATCCGCTCGTCGTCAGGGTATTGGACTCGAGCGCCAGGTTCGTTGGTGCCGCCAGCCTGGCCTTGCCTACCGTCACGCTGAACTCCAGCGCCGCCGTATCGCTGTCGTCCGTGTTGCTGTCAGCGTCCGCGGCGCGCCAGGTCCAGGTGGTCGCAACGCTCGCAGCCGCCGGTTTGCCACTCAGGGTGCGCGTGTTGGTATCGAAGGTTATCCCCGTTGGCAGGGGAGAAGGAGTCAGGGTGTAGCTCGAGATCCCGTTGCCACCAGTCGCCTCCGGCAGGACGAGACTCACGGCAGCGTCCACCGTCCAGATCTGGTCGGAAATCACGGCACCGGATGCGAAGGCGGGCGGCACATCCGGCTCGAACGGCGTACCCTTCTTCACCTCCGACCAGGCGCTGTCCTCGCGGGTCGTCGAACCGGCAGCCGCCTCGGCGCGCACACGCACCTCGTATTCCGTACCGTTGGTCAAGCCGGTGATGGCCGTACCCGAGGTTGCCGAGGCCACTGTCGTCACGCCCGTCTCCGCATCCCAGGATGTGGTCGCCACCGCCTTCCACTGCAACGCATAGCTCGCCGCGCCCGCCACCGTCGCCCAGTTCGGTGTCAACTGCTCATCGCCCTCATCAAGCGTCACCACCGGTGTCGCCAGCGTCGCGCGCGACACCGTCAGGGTGAAGGTCAGCGCCGCCGTGTCGGAGTCTTCCTCGTTGCTGTCGGCATCCTTGACGCGCCAGGTGTAGGTGGTCGCATCAGTGGCCGCCGTGGGCGCGCCGCTCAGGGTGCGCGTGGTCACATCCAGGGTCACGCCGGCCGGCAGAGTGGCAGGAGTCAGCTCGTAGCTCAGGTCGCCGTTGCCGCCCGTCGCTGTCGGCAGGATGAGGTTCACGGAAGTTCCCACCGCCCAGATCCGATCGCCAACGGTCTTGCTGCCGAAATCAGGCGCAGTATCGGTCGCGACCGGCGTACCCTGCACAGCGCTCGACCAGTCGCCATTGTCCTCATGGACCGTCGACCCGGACACTTGGGCGCGTACGCGCACATCGTAGGTCTGGCCGTTGGTCAAGCCGGTGATGGCCCGGTCCGAGGTCGCCGACCCGACTGTCGTCACGCCGGAGGTCGCGTCCCACGAGGTCGTCGTCACCGCCTTGTACTGCAATTCGTAGCCCGTGGCGTTCGCCACCGCCTCCCAGCTCGGCGTCAATTGCGCATCGCCCGTTTGCAGCGTCACCACCGGTGTGGCGAGCACCTGCTTGACCACTGGCGGGAAAGTGATCTCGGCGCTCGCCGACTTCATGTTGTCGCCGGTACCCGCCGTGGCGGTCACTGTTATGGTCACCGAACTGGCGTTCGCCTCGGAGGGTGTGCCTGAAATCCTGCCGCTCGGGGAGTCGAAGAGCAGCCCGGTCGGCGGGGTTCCCGTCACTGCATAGGTGATGGTGTCCGTGGACATGAAATTGCGCGGTATCGCGGTGATGGCTTCGATCGGTACGCCCACCGTCAGCGTCGCAGGTGGCTGCGAGTAGCCGAGGCCCGGGCCGCCGTCCACGGTGCGGATTTTGGGGTCGCCTGTATAGGCCGGGAAGAGTTGTTTCAGAGGTTGCTTCGCCTCCATGTGCACATCGGCATCAATGGCGGGATTGCCTCCGCCCACAATCCGGGCACCATCGAGCGCAATGCTCTGCGCCGGCAGATCTATGCCGTCATCGTCGAAATCGCCCGCCTGCACCTCGTAATAGAAATTTTTCTCGACATCGGGCCTCGCAAGAGATGCAGGCCCTTCAAGAGTGCCACCGAGTCGTGCGATGCGGCGCTGGCCACCAACATCAAGCAAGATGCCGGGACGATCCTGTATGTTTGCCGGAACCCCTGTGGCCGCTGTGGCTTCCGTGAAGCGGACTATCACCTTGACGCTCTCGCCAAGGCCGAACACCCTGTCCCTGGCCTCGGCATTCACAACGATTCGCTGCACCTTGGGCAGCGACCGCGTGGTCACCTCGAGCGGTACGGAGGCCGCGCTGTCCGCATAGCCGCCGGCGCTGTTGCTGGCTACAACCGTCACGCTGTAGCGGGTTTCCTCCTGCAAGCCGGTGAGGGTTGCCTCGTTGCCGGTCACCGTCACGGACACCGGCGTACCGCCAGCCCCCGTCGGTGTCGCCGTCACCCTGTAGTCGGAAGCGTTATCCACCGCATCCCACTCCACGATGAACCCGTCGGACACCAGAGTGTGCGCTTTCAGCCTGATGTTCGCTGGCACCGCCAGCATCGCCATGGACACTTGCACCCAGTCGGGGGCGCTTTGCGCGACACCGGTGCCCGGCGCCGGCGTGGCCACAACCCTGAAATACAGGATGTCGGGCATGCTCGGGGCGGTGAAAGAGGGCGTGGCAGTGGCTCCGTCGGTGAGCGTCACGCGCTCGCCCACCGCCGCCGCCCGGTCCGAATTGGCACCATCCACCTGCGTCCAGGCCATGCCCAGATTGTCGCCCCAGGGGCCGGATGCCGTGGCGCGCAGAGTAACCTTGCTGCCGGTGGGCACGGCCAGGTCGGGGCCGGCGCTGACAGTCGGCCTGAAGGGGGCACCCGGGTTGCCGCCAAGGAATTGTTGCGCAAGGCTGGTGAGTGGGGCGAATACACCATCGGGCAGCGACCCCAGGCTGTTGGTGGCCAGGTTGAGGGTGCCAAGCCCGGTCAGGCCTGCGAAGTCACCCGCCAGCAGGCTGGTTATGCCGCTCCTGGCGAGCCCCAGAGTGCCGATACCTGCGAGCTGGGCGGAGGTCAGGGCGAGACAGTCGCTGACACCGGAGACGGCGCTCACTATCGCGTCGCGCACCGCGGGTGTGCGATTGCAGACATCCGTCTCGGCCCTATCGATACCGAACACATCGCTCACCAACCCACCGCTGGGGTCCATGGCCGTCACCCGGATATCGAGCCGTGTGCTGAAGGTGCTCGGCACCCTGCCCGAGAAGCGGCGCGCACTGGCATCGAACATCAGCCAGGAGGGCAGCTCACCGCCATCCTTGCGCGCCGCGCTGTAGGTCAGCGCGTCACCATCCGCATCGCTGAAGGTGTTGGCCGGCAGGGTGTAGCCGAACCTCATGCCGACACGCGCCGCCAGATCAGGGATCGGATTGGCCACCACGGGGGCGTTGTTGGTGTTTCCGACCGTCACCTGCACCCAGACCTCGGTGCTGGCGGCGGCACCCTTGCCGGTGCCCGTCGTCGGCGTGGCGATGAGCCTGAAGAGCAGCTCCGCATCCCGCTCTGGCGCGGTGAAGGACGCGGCGGCACTGCGCGCACCGGTGAGCGTCACCCCGCCGGTCAGCGCGGTTGTCGGGCTGTCCGGATCGACCTGGGTCCATTGCCAGGCGACCCTGTCGCCCCAGGGGCCGGACACCCGCCCGAACAGCTCGACCCGCGCGCCGCGCGTCACCACCTGGTCGGCACCAACACGCACCAGAGGCCTGAAGGCCGCACCCGGATTCATCTCCAGACGCAGCGTGGTGAGCGCCGCGAGCGGGACGAAGATGTCATCGGGCAGCGACGACAGGCTGTTGTCATCGAGGCGCAGCGAGGTCAGCCCGGTCAGACCCTTGAAATCACCCGCCTGCAAGCCCGCGAGGCCGACACCTGCGAGGTCCAGCATGGTGATCGCGGCAAGCTGTGCGGGTGTCAGTTGTGCACAGTGACTGACGCCGGTGACGGCGCCGAGGATGGCATCACGCACATCGGGGGTGCGGCGGCAGACATCGGTCGCCTCCGGCGTACCCTGAACGACGCTCGACCAGACGCTGTCAACATGGGTGCTGGAATCATCCGCCGCCTCGGCGCGCACGCGCACATCGTATTGCGTACCGTTGGCGAGACCGCTGATGGCCGTACCGGAAGCGGCCGATTCAATCGTGGTCACGCCGGTCGGTGCATCCCAGTCGGTGACGCTCGATGACTTCCATTGCAGCGCATAGCCCACCGCGTTCGGCACCGCCGCCCAGCGCGGCGTCAACCGCCCGTTGCCCGCCTGCAGCATCACCTGGGGGGCGGTCAGGGGCGCGCCGAGCACCGTCAATTGGAAGGTGAGCGTCGCCGTGTCGCTGTCTTCCGTGTTGCTGTCGCTGTCCGCAGCGCGCCAGCTCCAGGTGGCGGCACTGGTCACCGCCGCGGGCGCGCCGCTCAGGGTGCGCGTGGTCGCATCGAGGGTCACGCCGGTCGGCAGCTCGGGCGTGAGCTCGTAACTCAGGGTGCCGTTGCCGCCGATGGCGCTCGGCAGGGTGAGGTTCACGGGAGCACCGACCGTCCAGGTCTGGTCGTCGATGGACTTGCCGGCGAAGTCGGGTGCCACATCCATCCCCGCCGGTCTGCCCTGCACCTCGTTCGACCAGAGGCCATCGGCCACATGGATCGTGGAGCCAGGAAGCGCCTTGGCGCGCACACGCACATCGTAGAGTCGGCCATTCACAAGATCTCTGATGACCCTGCGCGGAGGACCCGATGAGACTGTGGTCCAGTCGGTGACGGTCGATGGCTTCCATTGCAATTCATAGTTCACCGCGGAAAGCTGGCGCGTCCAGGTCAGCGTCAACTGCCCGTCGCCCACTTCCAGCGTCAACACCGGTGCGGGGAAGGTGCGCTTGACCACCGGCGGGAAGGTGATGTCGGCGCTCGCCGTCATGGCATTCATGCCGGTGCCCGCCGTGGCGGTCACCGTCACCGTCGCCGCAGTGTCGCGCGCCTGGCTCGGGGCACCTGTGATCGCACCGGTCATGGCGTTGAGCGTCAGCCCCGGCGGCAGGGTTCCCGCAGACACTGAATACGCGATGGCATCCGTGGACATGAAATTGCGCGGCATCGCGGTCATGGTCTCGATGGACAGGGTCGCGGTCAGCGTCGCAGGCGGGGGCGAGTAGCTGAGGCCCGCGCCGCCGTTCACGGTGCGGAACCGGGGGTCGCCTTCAAAGAGCGAGGAAAATTGTTTCAGGGGTTGCCGTGCCTCCATGCGCACATCGGCATCGATGGCGGGGTTGCCTGCACCCACAATCCGCGCACCATTGAGCGCGATGCTCTGGGCGGGGAGCTCGATGCCATCATCGTCGAAATCGCCCGCCTGCACCTCGTAATAGAAATTTTTCTTCGTATCGGCATTTGCCAATATGCCGGTAAAGTCGCCGAGTTGCGCGGTTCGCAGCTCACCACCAACATCCAGCAGGATGGTGGGCGGATTGTCTGGCTGAACACCTGTGGTAACCGTGTTTTCCGTGAAGGTCACTATCACCTTGAATCTGTCGCCAGCGCGAAACACCCTGTCTCTGACCTCACTGTTCGCCTTGACGGCCACCACCCTCGGCACCGACTGCGTGGTCACCCCGAGCGCGGCGGAAGCCGGGCTGTCCGCGTAGCCACCGGAGGTGTCCCTGGCCAGAACCACCACGCTATACAGGGTGTTCTCCTGCAAGCCGGTGAAGCTCGCCTCGCTGCCCGTCACCGCACCGGCCACCGGCGCACCGCCATCATCGACCGGTGTCGCCGTCACCGTGTAGTCGGAGGCATTGGCCACCGCCTGCCACTCAACACTGAATCCGGTAGCCCCCAGCGTGGCTCTCTTCAGCTCGAGACCCGAGGGTGCCGCCAGTATCGCCCTGGAGACCTGCACCTGGTCGGCATCGCTGGCGGCCACGCCCATGCCGGTACCCGATACGGGCGTGACCACCACCCTGAAATAGAGGGTTGCGGGCGTACTCGGAACGCTGAAGGACGGACTGGCGGTGGCACCATCCTCGAGCGGCACGGGAGTGGCGACCGCGGTTGTCGAGCCGACTCCATCCACCTGCGTCCAGGCCCAGGTGACCTTGTCGCCCCAGGGGCCGGTGACCGTGGCGCGCAGCGTGACCTCATCGCCGATAGGTGCGGCCTGGTCGGCACCGGCGCTGACCGTCGGCTTGAACGTACCCGGGTTGCCGTCCAGATTCAGCGTGGTGAGCGCCGTCAGCGGGGCGAAGAGCCCCTCAGGCAAGGATGCCAGGCTGTTGTCGGACAGATCCAGCGAGGTCAGGCCGGTCAGTCGCCTGAAGTCGCCCGCATCGAGTGCGGTCAGGCTCTTGTTCGAGAGATTCAGCGTGGTGATGGCGGCGAGCCTGGCACGGGTCACGGCGGCGCAGTCGCTGACACCGGAGGCGGCCGCGGTGATCGCATCGCGTACCGCCGGAGTGCGATTGCAGACATCGGTCTCGGAGGCCGCGATAGCGAACACATCGCTCACCGAGCCGCCACTCTCGTCCGTCGCCGTCACTCGCACCTGGATCCGGGAACTGAAGGTTCCGGGGGCCGTGCCCGAGAAGCTGCGCGCGCCATCGTCGAACATGAGCCAGGAGGGCAGGTTGCTGCCGTCCGCCTGCACCGCGCTGTAGCTCAGGGTGTCGTTGGCATCCGCATCGGCAAAGGTGTTGACCGGGAAGACATAGCTGAACATGGCACCCGGACGCACCGCCCGGTCGGGAATCGGATTCTCGACCGTGGGCACATTGTTGGTATTCCCGCCGTCGCTCACCGTCACCGTCACCCGCGACGCGCCGCTGGCGGCGGCACCATTGCCAGTGCCTGATACCGGCGTGGCGATGACCGTGAAATACAGCGTCGTGTTCATGTCGGGCGCGGTGAACGAGGCCGTCGCCTTGCCGGCATCGGTGAGCGTCACGCCGCCCTCGGTCACCGGCGTGTCCGAATTCGCGCCGGTCACCTGCGTCCAGTCCCAGGTGACATTGCCGCCCCAGGGGCCAGCCACCAGCGCCGAGAGTTCGACCTTCGCTGCGTGCGCCACGGTCGGGGTGGAGCGAACAGTGCGCACCAGGGGCGCGAACGGAGCACCGCTGTTGCCGCTCAGATTCAGCGTGGTGAGCGCCGCGAGCGGGGCGAAGAGCCCCTCGGGCAGCGATGCCAGGCTGTTGTTCGACAGGTCCAGCGATGTCAGGCCGGTCAGGCCGTTGAAGTCGCCCACCTCGAGCGCAGCGAGGCTCTTGTTCGAGACATCCAGTGCAGTGATGGCCGCAAGCTGCGTCGGTGTCAATAGAAGGCAGTCGTTGACACCTGAGACCGCAGCAAGAATGGCATCGCGTACCGCCGGTGTGCGGTCGCAGACATCCGTCGCTCTCGGGGTACCCTGAACGGCGCTCGACCAGGCGCTGTCGAGATGGGTGGTGGAATCATCCGCCGCCTCGGCGCGTACGCGCACATCGTATTGGGTACCGTTGACAAGACCGGTGACGGCCGTGCCCGACATGACCGATGCGAAGGTGGTCACGCCGGTCGGTGCTTCCCAGTCGGCGACGCTCGACGGCTTCCATTGCAGTGCATAGCTCATCGCGTTGGGCACCGCCGCCCAGCTCGGTGTCAGGCGCGCATCGCCCACTGCCAGCGTCACCTCGGGGGGCGCCAGCGGTACGCCGAGCACCGTCAACTCGAAGGTGAGCGCCGCCGTGTCGCTGTCTTGTGCATTGCTGTCGCTGTCCGCAGCGCGCCAGGTCCAGGTGGCGGCAGCGGCCAGCGCCTGGGGGACACCGCTCAGGGTGCGCGTAGCCGCATCGAGGCTCACGCCGGTCGGCAGATCGGGCGTGATCCGGTAGCTCAGGATGCCGTTGCCGCCGATGGCCGCCGGCAGCGTGAGGCTCACGGAAGTGCCGACTGTCCAGATCTGATCGTCGATGGACTTGTTGGTGAAGTCGGGGGCCACATCCATCCCCGCCGGTCGCCCCTGCACCTCGCTCGACCAGGCGCCATCGTCCGCATAGACCATCGATGCGGACACCTGGGCGCGTACGCGCACATCGTAGGTCTGGCCGTTGGTCAGACCGGTGATGGCCGTGCCGGACATCGCCGACGAGACGCTGGTAACGCCCGTCTGCGCATCCCAGGAGGTGGTCGTCGATGGCTTCCACTGCAACTCGTAGCCGGTCGCGCTCGCGACCGCTTCCCAACTCGGCGTCAACTGCCCATCGCCCGCATCCAGCGTCACCACCGGCGCGGCGAGCACCTGCTTGACCACCGGCGGGAAGGTGAGCCTGGCGCTCGCCGTCGGGGCCTCCATGCCGGTACCCGCCGTGGCGGTCACCGTCACCGTGGTCGCAGTATCGTTCGCCAGGGTCGGGGCACCTGTGATCGCACCGCTGGTTCTGTCGAGCATCAGCCCCGGCGGCAGGGTTCCCGTCACTGCATAGGTGATGGCATCCGTGGACATGAAATTGCGCGGTATCGCGGTGATGGCTTCGATCGGTACGTTCACCATCAACATCGCAGGCAGCGGCGAGTAGCCGAGGCCCGGGCCGCCGTTCACGGTGCGGATTTTGGGGTCGCCTTCAAAGAGCGTGGCAAGTTGTCTCAGGGGTTGCTCCGCCTCCATGCGCACATCGGCATTGATGGCGGGATTGCCTCCGCCCACAATCCGGGCGCCATTGAGCGCGATGCTCTGCGCCGGCAGATCGATGCCGTCATCGTCGAAATCGCCCGCCTGCACCTCGTAATAGAAATTTTTCTTCGTACCGGGCTCTGCAAGCGGGCCGGTAAAGTCGCCGAGTCGCGCGATACGGGGCTGGCCACCAACATTCAGCAGGATGGTGGGCGGATTGTCTGGCTGAACACCTGTGGTAACTGTGTTTTCCGTGAAGGTGACTATCACCTTGACCCTCTCGCCAAGGCCAAACACCTTGCCCTCGAGCTCGGCATTCACTCTGGTTACCTTCACCTTGGGCAGCGACCGCGTGGTCACCTCGAGCGCCGCGGAGGCCGCGCTGTCCGCATAGCCACCGGCGCTGTTGCTGGCCACAACCGTCACGCTGTAGCGGGTTTCCTCCTGCAAGCCGGTGAGGGTTGCCGCGTTGCCGGTCACCGTCACGGACACCGGCGTACCGCCAGCCCCCGTCGGTGTCGCCGTCACCCTGTAGTCGGAAGCGTTGGCCACCACCTGCCACTCGACGCTGAACCCGTCTGCTACCAGCGTGTTCTCCTCGAGCGCAAGACCCGCTGGCATCGCCAGCATCGCCATGGAGACTTGCACCCGGTCGGCATCGCTGGCGGCCACGCCCATGCCGGTACCCGACACGGGAGTGGCGACCACCCTGAAATACAGGGTGTCGGGGGCGCTCGGAACGCTGAAGGACGGGCTGGCGGTAGCACCATCCTCGAGCGTCACGGGGCTGGCGACCGTGGTGTTCGAGCTGGCTCCATCCACCTGCGTCCAGGCCCAGGTCACCTTGTCGCCCCAGGGGCCGGTCACCGTGGCGTACAGGGTGACCTCGGTGCCAGTGGGCGCGACCTGATCGACACCGGCGTTGACCGTCGGCTTGAACGTGCCCGGGTTGTTGGCCAGATTCAGCGTGGTGAGGGCTTGCAGCGGGGCGAAGAGCCCCTCGGGCAAGGATGCCAGGCTGTTGTCGGACAGATCCAGCGAGGTCAGGCCGATCAGTCCAGCGAAGTCGCCCGCATCGAGCGAGGTCAGGCTCTTGTTCGAGAGATTCAGCGTGGTGATGGCGGCGAGCCTGGCACGGGTCACGGCGGCGCAGTCGCTGACACCGGAGGTGGCCGCGGTGACCGCATCGCGCACCGCCGGAGTGCGATTGCAGACATCGGTCTCGGAGGCCGCGATGTCGAACACATCGCTCACCGAGCCGCCGCTGAGGTCCGTCGCCGTCACCCGCACCTGGATGCGGGAACTGAGGGTTGCGGGGGGCGTACCCGAGAAGCTGCGCCGAATATCGTTGAACGTGAGCCAGGAGGGCAGACTGCTGCCGTCCGCCTGCGCCACGCTGTAGCTCAGGGTGTCGCCGGCATCCGCATCAGCGAAGGTGTTGACCGCGAAGGCGTAGCTGAACCGCATGCCGACAATCGCCGCCCGGTCGGGAATCGGATTCGCGACTGTGGGTGCATTGTTGGTGTTCGCGCCGTCGCTCACCGTCACCGTCACGCGCGCCGCGACGCTGGCGGCGGCACCACTGCCAGTGCCTGATGCCGGCGTGGCGATGAGCATGAAATACAGCGTCCCGTTGCTGGCGGGCGTGGTGAACGAGGCCGTGGAGCTGGTCGCACCGGTGAGCGTCACGCCGCCCTCGGTCACCGGCGTGGTCGAACTCGCGCCGGTCACCTGCGTCCAGGCCCAGGTGACATTGCCACCCCAAGGGCCAGCCACCAGCCCCGCCAACTCGACCTGTGTTCCCTGCGCCACGGTCTGGGTGGAGCGGGCAGTGCGCACCTCGGGTGCGAACGGAGCACCGCCGTTGCCGGTCAGATTCAGCGTGGTGAGCGCCCCGAGCGGGGCGAAGATACCTTCGGGCAGCGACCCCAGGCTGTTGCTCGACAGATCCAGCGAGGTCAGCCCCGTCAGGCCGTTGAAGTCGCCCGCCTCGAGCGAGGCAAGTCTCATGTTGGAGAGATTCAGCGCGGTGATGGCCGCGAGCTGCGTCGCTGTCAGTCGCAGGCAGTCGCTGACACCGGTGACCGCGGCGAGGATGGCAGCGCGCACTTCGCTCGTGCGGTCGCAGACATCCGTCCCTCTCGGCGTACCCTGAACGACATTCGACCAGGCGCTGTCGGCACGGGTGGTGGCATCTTCACCCACCTCGGCGCGCACCCGCACATCATATTGCGTACCGTTGGCAAGGCCGGTGATGGCCGTGCCCGACATGGCCGACCGGACAGTGTTCACGCCGGTCGGGGCCTCCCAGTCGGTGACGCTCGACAGCTTCCATTGCAGCGCATGGCTCGCCGCGTTGGGCACCGCCGCCCAGCGCGGCGTCAGGTGCCTGTCGCCCGCCTCCAGCGTCAGGCTCGGTGTGGTCAGGGCCACGCCGAGCACGGTGAAGGTGAAGGTTTCGCTCGAATTGGCCGTGCCGTCAGTCACCGTCAACGTGATGCTGGTCGTGCCCTTGCCCACCAGCGTCACCCTCAGTCGGCTATTGGCATCAAGATCGGTCAGCGATGCGGGGTTGACGGTGGCGACATCCGTATTGCTCGATGCGACCCGGTACTGCAAGCTGTCTCCGGCATTTGCGTCCGTGGCATCCACATCGAGGAGCAGCGGCGACGCACCATAGGTCACGCGCTGATCGGCAATCGCTGCAATGAACGGGGCCTGGTTGGCACCCGCGACGATACTCAGTGTTGCGGGCGCGCTATCCGCATAGTTGGCATCGCCGGTGGCCGTGACCGACACGCTGTAGGTGACACCCGCGGTGAGCCCGGTGAACTCGGCCTGCGGGCCCGAGCTCGGCGTGCTCACCCTGCCGAAAATCGCCTCACCGCCATCGGCATCGTTCGCCATCGCCGTGTAACCGGCGGCGTTGGGCACGGCATCCCAGCTCAGCGTGAATGCGGTCTCGGTGAGCGTACCCGCCTTGGGCACCAGATGTGTCGGGCTGCCCAGCGTACCCTTGGCCACCGCCGGGAAGTCGATATCCTTGGTCGCGCTCTGCACGGTGTTGCCGGAACCCGCACTGGCGGTCACGGTCACCATGGTCCTGCTGCCTGTGGCCATGGTCGGCGCACCGCTGATCTCGCCGCTGGCGGCATCGAGTTCGAGCCCCTCCGGCAACGCCGGAGACACGCTGTAGGTGACCGCGTCGGGAGCGGCGAACCGCTCGAGGGTGGGCGTGAGCGGCGCGATTTCGACGCTGGTGGTGAGCATCAAAGGCGGCGGGGGATAGCTGAGCGCGGCATCGAAGGTGGTGGTCACCGTCAGCTCCGCCGCCTCGCTGTCCAGGAAGTTGGCGGCAGCAGTAGCCACCACCGACACCCGATACTCGGTGTTCATGGTGAGGCCGGAGAAGGTCGCCTCGGTACCCACCACCACGCCCGCTACCGGCTCGCCGCCGTCCGCCACCGCAGTCGCCGTGTAGTCCGTCGCGTTGGCCACCGCATCCCAGGTCACGGTGAAGAACATCGAGGCCAGCGCACCCTCCTCGAGGGCGAGATTCTGCGGCTTGGCAAGGATTTCCTCACCCACCGGCGGGAAGGTGACCTCGGTGCCGTAGGACGTGGTGTCGGGGTCTGTGCCCGTGGTGCCGGTCACGGTCACCTGTGTCTCGGTGTCGCTCGCCTCGGAAGGCGTACCGGTGATGGCACCGGTCGTCTCGTTGAGCTGCAGCCCCCTTGGCAGGGTTCCCGAAGTCACTGCGTAGCTGAAGGTCGGGGGTGGATTGGCGTCGGAATTCACCAGCCGCACGGTCATGGCGGGCATGGGCGTGTTCACTGTCAGCGTCGCGGGCGGCGACGAATAGCGCAGGCCCGGGCCGCCGTTCAGGGTGCGGATGCCGTTGTCAATGGCAGGATTGACATTGAGCTGCCTCAGGGGTTGCGCCTCGATGCCCGGGTCGGCATCAAGAGCGGGATTGCCGCTCACGATTCTGGCACCATTGAGCTCGATGCTCTGGGCAAGGAGTTCGACACCGTCAGTGTCGAAATCCCCCGACTGAACGAAGTACAGGAACCCCTGGAAGGCATTCGCTCGACCAGAGCCTTCCGTATCGAATTTCGCGATGCGGCGCTCACCCCCCACATCGATCACGACGGTTGGCGGATTGTTCGCCTGAACGCCCGTGAACTTGACATCGCTCGTGAAGATGAGTTCCACCTGAAACTTGTCATTCAGGCCGTATTCCCCTTCAAGATCGAGGAGAGCGTTGCCCACCCGAGCGCGCCTCACCTTAGGTGTCGCGCGCGTGGTCACGGTCGTTGTGGCCGCCGCGCTGTCCACATAGTCGCCGCCATCGTCGCTCGCCGTCACCGACACCCTGTATTCGGTGTCATCGCTCAAGCCGGTGAAGGTCGCCTCGACACCCGTCACCTCGCCCGGCACCGGCGTACGGCCGTCTTCGGCCGCCGTCGCCGTGTAGCCGGTAGCGCTCTCCACCGCCTCCCATTGCACGCTGAACCCGGTGTCCAACAGCGTGTTCGCTTTCAGCTCGAGGCCCGCTGGCGAAGCCAGCGCCATGGACACCGTCACCCAATCGGGGTCGCTCGCAGCTGCGCCCATGCCGATTCCCGACACGGGCGTGGCGATGAGCCTGAAATGCAGGTTCTCGGGCGTGTCCGGGGTGGTGAAGGACACACTGGCGCTATTCCCGCCGGTGAGCGCCAGGGGGTTGGCGACCGCGGTATTCGAACTGGCACCATCCACCTGCGTCCAGGTCCGGATCACATTCCCGCCCCAGGCACCGCTCACCGTTGCGCCAAGCTCGATCATTACGCCGGTGCGCGCGTTCTGGTCACTACCGGCGTTGACGCTCGGCTTGAAGCTGGCCGGGTTGCCGTCGAGGTTCAGGGTGTCGAGCCTGGTGAGCGCGGCGAAGATGTTATCGGGCAGGGATGCCAGGCTGTTGCCGCCCAGATCCAGCGAGGTGAGCGCCGTGAGCGCATCGAAGATGCCGCCGGGGAGCGCGGTCAGGCCCGCGGCGTTCAGGGTCAGCGCGCCAAGCCCGGTCAGCCCCGCGAAGTCGCCCACCACGAGACTGCCGGAAGCACCGACATTGGCAATGGTGAGATTGGCGATGCCCGCGAGCCCGGACAATGTCACATCCACGCAATCGCTGATACCGGCAGTGGCGGCGATGATGGCATCGCGCACCGCCGGGGTGCGATTGCACACATCCGTCTCGGATGCCACGATATCGAACACATCGCTCACCGACCCGCCACTGCTGTCTTTCGCCGTCACCCTGACGGCAAGCCGACCGCTGAAGGTGGCCGACACCGTGCCCGAGAAACTGCGCTCACCGTCATTGAAGGTAAGCCACGAGGGCAGCTCGCTGCCGTCCCCGAGTATCGCGGTGTAGCTCAGGGTGTCGTTCACGTCCACATCGCTGAAGGTGTTGGCCGGAAAGGCGTAGCTGAACATGGCACCGGGAATCGCCACCTGATCGGGGATCGGGGTCGCGACCGTCGGCGCGTTGTTGCCGTCCCCTACGGTCACCCTGGCGCGGCGCACCTCGGCGGCTTCCACGCCGAGGCCGATGCCCGACTTCGGGGTGGCTCGCAGCGTGAAGTACAGCGTCGCATCCATGTCGGGCGCGGTGAACGAGGCCGTCGCCTTGTCCGCACCGGCAAGCGTCACGCCGCCCTCGCCGACCTCGGTGGTGGATTCATCGCCATCCACCTGTGTCCAGGCCCAGATGACATTACTGCCCCAAGGGCCGACCACCCGCGCCGACAACTCGACGAGCGTGTCGCCCGCCACCGTCTGATCGGCAGAGACGATGCGCGTCGTCAGCTTGAAGGGCGCACCCGGATTGCCGCTCAGGTTGAGACTCGTCAAGGCGGTGAGCGGGGCGAAGATGCCTTCCGGCAGGGATGTGAGGCTGTTCGGCGACGACATGCTCGTGCTGCTCAGATTCAGTATCTGCAATCCGCCGAGACCGGCGAAATCTCCCGCCTTCAGGCTTTCGATGCCGCTGTTGGCGAGGTTCAGGGTGGTAATGGCGGCGAGCTGCGTTGCCGTCAGCGAGGCGCAGCGACGCACACCGGGGACGGCGCTGACGATGGCAGCGCGCACCTGGGAAGTACGGTTGCAGACATTGATCCTGGAGACCAGAAGGTCGAAGGTATCGCTCACCGACGCGCCGCTGGCATCGGTCGCGGTCACCTTCAGCGACAGCAGGCCGGTATCCGAGAGTTGCGCCGTGCCCGCGAAGCTGCGCGTTGCAGCATCGAAGCTCAGCCACGCGGGCAGGTCCGTGCCGTCCGCCCTGGTCGCGGTGTAGGTGAGTGTGTCGCCGGGCGAATCGGCGAAGGTGTTGTCCGGGAAGGCGTAGCTGAACGCCACGCCCGGTATCGCCTGTTGGTCAGGCAGCGGGTTCGCCACAGTGGGCACGGTACTGGTCGTTATCGTTACCCAATCAGGACTGCTGGCGGCGACACCGACCACCAGCGCCCCCGGTGGCGGCAGCGGCGTGACGATGAGCATGAAGTGCAGGTCGCCGACCGTATCCGGCGCGGTGAAGGAGGGGTTGGCGCTACTCGCGTCGGCAAGCGTCACCCCGCTGGTGACCGCGGTGGTCGAGCCCGGAGCATCTACTTGCGTCCAGGCCCAGGTCACCCGCTCGCCCCAGGCACCCGAGGCTTCTCCCGCCAGGGTGGCCGTGGCAGCGACGGGCACCGCCCGATCGGCACCGGCATTCGCCGTCGGTTTGAAAGGCGCGGCCGGTATGTTCGACAGGTTCAGAGTGTCCAGAGATGTGGTCTGCTCGAAAAGACCTTCCGGCAGCGAGGTCAGTGGAGTGTTGTTGAGGTTCAGATCCACCAGCTTGCCGAGCTCGTCAAGGATGCCGACGGGCAGCGAGGTCAGACGGGAGTTGCCGTCGAGACGCAGCCTGACCATCTTCGTGAGCCCGTCAAATATATCGGCGGGCAGCGCGGTCAGTTTGGTGGCACCGAGATCCACCTCGCGCAGATCCGTGAGCTTGTCGAGGGTGTCGGCGAGCAAGGAGGTCAGCGGGTTGCCTCCGGCAGTGAGTACTCTCAACCTGGTGAGTTGGTCGAAGATGCCTTCCGGTAGCGTGGCCACGCCACTCAGTGAAAAGTCGAGAATGGTCAGTTTGGCGAGATCGTCAAAGATGCCGGCGGGCAGCGCGGTCAGCGAAGGATTGTTGTTCATGCGCAGAGCACCCAGCCCGGTCAGCCCATCGAAGTCGCCCGTCTTCAGGCTGGCAAGCCCCTTGTTGATGAAGCTCAGGTTCGTGATACCGGCGAGCTGGGTATCCGTCACATCCGCGCAATCGCTGACCCCGTCCAACGCCGCCACGATGGCATCGCGCACCTGGCGTGTACGCAAACAAACGCCCGGCAGCCTGAGCCTGATGTCGAAGGTGTCGCTGACCGTGGCCGTGCCGTCGCTCGCGCTCACCTTCACCGACACTGCGTCGATGAAGGTGCTCGGCACCGTGCCCGAGAATGTGCGCGGCGTATCGTCCTGCTCGAAATTCAGCCAGTCGGGCAGCGCGCTGTCATCCGGCTTCGTGGCCGTGTAGGCGAGCGGGTCGCCGTCTGCATCGGCGAAGGTATTCTCCGGAAAGCTGTAGCTGAAAGCCATGCCCGGCACCACGAAGGCATCCGGAATCGCCTTCCTCAGAGTGGGGACGGTGTTGCCCGCCTGCACTGTCACCCAGCTCGCTGCGCTGGCGGCGGCACCCTTGCCGAGCCCCGACAGCGGCGTGACCACGACCCGGAAGTGCAGGCTGGCGGCCGCCCCCGGAGCGGTGAAGGAGGGTTTGGCGGTGGCGGCATCGGCAAGCGTCACGGCATCGGCGGCCGCGGTATTCGAGCTGGCACCATCTACCTGCGTCCACTGCCAGCCCACATTGCCGCCCCAGGCACCGGTCGCGCTGCCCGCGAGCGTGACCTTGACACCGTAGGATACCTGCTGATCGGCACCGGCATCCGCCGTCGGTTTGAAGGGTGCGCCGCTGTTACCGGCAAGATCGAGCGTCGTCAGGGCGGTGAGCGGTGCGAAGATGCCATCGGGCAGCGCTGACGACAAGGCATTGCTGGCCAGCTCCAGCCTGGTCAGACCGGCAAGCGGTGCGAAAACACCCGCGGGCAGCCCCGACGGCGACAGGGCGTTGCGGTCGAGGCGCAGAACCGTCAACTTGCTCAGCCCGGCGAAGATGCCGGTCGGCAGCGCCGTCAGGCCGTTGTTGTTCAGATAGAGCTGCGTCAGACCGCTCAGGCCGCCGAAGTCGCCTGTGCGCAGACTGGCGAGTGCGCTGCCATGGCCGGACACGTTCAGGCTGGTGATGCCGGCAAGCTGGGCAGGCGTGAGGTCGGCGCAATTGCTGACACCGGTGACCGCCGCCAGGATGGCATCACGCACCTGCGGTGTGCGTCCGCAAACACCCATGGAATCCACCGTCACCCAGTCGCGCACACTGGCGGCACCGTTCACGGCACCGGTCGCGGGGGTGACGACAAGCATGAAATGCAGGGCACCGGAGGCGTTCGGCGTGGTGAACGAGGCGCTGGCACTATTCGAATCGGCAAGCGTCACGCCACCCGTCACCGGCGTGGTCGAACTTGCTCCAGCCACTTGCGTCCAGGCCCAGGTGACGCGCTCGCCCCAGGGGCCGGTCACGCGCGCGGCGAGCGTCACGCGGGTACCGGTGGGTGCGCCACGGTCGTCGCCGGCGTTGACTGTGGGCGCGAAGGGCACCCCCGGATTGCCGGCCAGGCGCAGCGTGGCGAGGCTGGCGAGCGGGGCGAACAAGCCTTCCGGCAGGGATGTGGATGCCAGGGTATTGTTCGACAGATCCAGCGAGGTCAACGCCGCGAGTTCATCAAGGACATCCGCAGGCAGCGATGCCAGGCGGTTGCCGGACAGGTCGAGCTCGGTCAATCCGGTGAGCCCTTCCAGGTCGCCCGTACGCAGGCTTGTCAGGCCGCTGCCATGGTCGGAAACATCAAGGCTGCTGATGGCCGCGAGCCAGGTGGGTGTCAGGTCCGCACAGTCGCTGACTTCGGTGACCGCTGCCAGGATGGCGGCGCGCACTTCACTCGTGCGCGTACAGACATCCGTTCCAGCCACCCGAATATCGAAGACATCGCTCACCAACCCGCCGTTGCCGTCGCGCACGGTCACCTTGATCGACAATGTCCCGATATCCGCGAGTTGCGGCGTACCCGAGAAGGTGCGGATGACAGTGTTGAAGATCAGCCAGCCAGGCAGCGCGCTGCCGTCTGCGCGCTGCGCGCGGTAGGTGAGCGTGTTGCTGCTGTCGGCATCGGTGAAGCTGTTTTCCGCAAGCCTGTGCAGGAACGCCGTCCCCGCTATCGCTGTCTGGTCGGGCAGGGCGTTCGCCAGCACCGGGGCGGTGTTGGCGGTCACCGTGACCCAGTCGGGCGCGCTGAAGAGCGCGCCAAACCTCACACCCGATGTCGGCTCGGCTCTCAGCATCAAATGCACATCCCCGGGAGTGCTCGGCGCGGTGAAGGAAACGCTGGCATCAGTGGCACCGGTGAGCTTCACGCCACCGCTGACCGGTGTTGTCACGCCGGCGGCGGTGACCTGCGTCCACTTCCAGGCCACCCGCTCACCCCAGGGGCCGGACACCTGTGCCGGGGGGAGCCTGACCGCGGCACCCGGCAGCACCGAGCGGTCGGGGCCGGCATCCACCACGGGTCTGAAGGACGCGCCCGGATTGTTGGTCAGGTTCAGGTTCGTCAAGGCCGTGAGCGGAGCGAAGATGTCATCGGGCAGCTCGGTCAGGCTATTGTTAGACAGATTGAGCGTCTTCAATCCGGTCAGACCATTGAAATCGCCCGCCCGCAGACGCTCGAGGCGTGCCCCGCTGAATTGGACCCTCAGGGTCTTGCGCGACATGTCCAGAGAGGTGATGCGCGCGAGCTGCTCAGGCGTCACGACAGCACAGTTTCCGAATGCCGACGGGACGGTTGCGGAGATGACCTGCTGCACGATGGGGGTGCGGTTGCAGACATCCGTCGGGGTGAGCAGGAGGTCGAAGAAGTCGCTGACGGAGCCGCCCTTGCCGTCGCTCGCGACCACCGTCACCGTCAGACTGCCGTCGTAGTCATTCGGCGGCGTACCCGAGAAGGTGCGGGTCATGGCGTTGAATTCGAGCCAGGTGGGCAGCGCAGCGCCACCCTGCGCACTTGCCGTGTAGGTGAGCGTGTCACCGGGCGAGTCGGTGAAGGTGTTCTCCGGGAAGGTGTAGCTGAACGCCACGCCCGGCTGTACGCCCTGGGAGAGAAGCGTGTTCGCCACCCGCGGCGGGGCGTTGACCGTCACGGTCACCCACGCGGGGTCGCTGACGCTGATGCCGACTTCTCCTGTCGTACCCGGCACCGGAGTGAGCTCGAGCATGAAGTGCAGCTCCTCGGCCGTGTCTGGCGCGGTGAAGGAAGCCGTGGCGCTGCTGGCACCGGTGAGCGTCACGCCACCGCTCGTCACCTCGGTGGTCGAGCTTGCCCCGTCCACCTGCGTCCAGGCCCAGGTGACGTTGCCGCCCCAGGGGCCGCTCGCCACGCCCGCGAGCGAGACCTCGGTACCGACGACAACGAGCTGGTCGGCACCGACCGTGACGGTTGGTTTGAAGGGCGCGCCGGGGTTGGAGTCGAGGTTGAGATCCGTCAGGACGGTGAGCCTGGCAAAGATGTTGTCCGGCAGCGAGGACAGTTTATTGGCTCCCAACGCGAGAAGCGTCAGCCTCGTGAGATCATCGAGGATGCCTGCGGGCAGGGAGGTCAGGCTGGAGTTGCCGTCGAGACGCAGCCTGACCATCTTCGTGAGCCCGTCAAATATCTCGGCGGGCAGCGAGGTCAGTTTGGTGGCACCGAGATCCACATCGCGCAGATCCGTGAGCTTTTCGAAGATGTCGGCGGGCAAGGAGGTCAGCGGGTTGCCTCCGGCAGTGAGTACTCTCAACCTGGTGAGTTGGTCGAAGATGCCTTCCGGTAGCGTGGCCACGCCACTCAGTGAAAAGTCGAGAATGGTCAGCTCGATGAGATCGTCAAAGATGCCGACGGGCAGCGAGGTCAGCGAAGGATTGTTGTTCATGCGCAGAGCACCCAGCCCGGTCAGCCCATCGAAGTCGCCCGTCTTCAGGCTGGAAAGCTTCTTGCCGGTGAGGGCCAGGCTCTTGATAGCGGCGAGCTGGGCACCCGCCACATCCGCGCAGTCGCTGACGTTGTTGACCGCCGCCACAATGGCATCGCGCACCTGAGGCGTACGCGAACAGACATTCGTGCGCTTGACCACAATGTCGAAGCTGGCGCTGGCGCGTGCGCGACTGGCATCAAGCGCGGTCAGCTGCACCGATACCGTGCCAATCGACGCTTCCGATGGCGTACCGCGGAAGGCGCCGGTGGCGGGCGAGAAGATCAGCCACAGGGGCAAGCGGGCTCCGCCAACCCTGGTGGCGACGTAGGTGAGCGCATCTCCATCCACATCGACGAAGATTTCATCCGCGATGTCATGGCTGAACGCCACGCCGACCTGCGCCGACTGCTCGGGAATCTCTTTCACCAGCGTGGGCGCATCGTTCACCGCGGTGACGATGATATTCATGGTGTACGCGGCGGCGCTCTCGCTCTGCCCATCCCCGACCCTGAAGGTGAAGCTCGCGTAGGGGCTGCCGTTCGCATTGGCCAGCGGCGTGAAGACGAGCTTGCCGGCATCGATGTCGGCGCGCGAAACTCTCTGTCCGGCGATCACCGGCGCGTTGTCGAGCGTCAGGTCGCCGGCCGTCTCGACCGTGACCAGCGTGATGCTTTCGAGCCGGTCACCAGAATCTGCGTCAGCGAAGCTGAAGTCGGCTGCGGTGAAGGTGTGGGCATTGTCCTCGAACAGGGTCACCGCGCTGTCCGCCGCGGTCGGGGCGTTGCCTTCAAACACCGTAACCGTCACCCAATCAGGTGCGCTGGCAGCCGCGCCCTTGTCCGCGCCCGATGCCGGCGTGGCGACCAGCATGAAATGCAGGTGCCGCTCCGAAGTGGTGCCTGGAGCGATGAAGGAGGCCGCAGCGCTTGCCGCGCCTCGCAGCATCACGCCACCGCTGACCGGTGTTGTCACGCCGGCGGCGGTGACCTGCGTCCATTGCCAGGCGATGCGCTCTCCCCAGGCACCCGAGGCTTGCGCGCGCAGCGTGACCGTCAGGCCGCTTGCTACCGACTGGTCGGCACCGGCGTTGACCGCGGGCCTGAAGGGTGCGCCCGGGTTGCCGGACAGATCCAGTGTGCGCAAGGCTCCGAGCTGCGCGAAGATGCGTTCGGGCAGGGATGCCAGACTGTTGCTGCCGAGGTTGAGGCTGGTCAGTCCGGTCAGCCCGGCGAAGTCGCTCGCCCGCAAGCTGGCGAGACTGCGGGCGGAGAGGTCCAGCGCGGTAATGCTCGCGAGCTGGGCAGCCGTCAGATTCCGACAGTCACTGACACCGGTCACGGCGGCGGTGATGGCGGCGCGCACCGCGGATGTGCGATCACAGAGGGATACCGTACGCACCTGAATGTCGAAAACATCGCTGACCGAGCCGCCAGCCACATCGCTCACGGTTACCTGCACCGAGATGCTGCCGGTGTCCGTGGATTGCGGTGTGCCCGAAAAGGTGCGGGTTGCGGCATTGAAGGTGAGCCAGCCGGGGAGCGCACCGCCGTCCGCCTTGCTCGCCCGGTAGGTGAGCGTGTCGTCCGGCGAATCGACGAAGGTGTCGGGCGGGATGCGATAGCGGAAGGGTCGGCCCGTGAAGGCTTCCTGGTCGGGCATGGGGTTCGCGAGCAGCGGGGCGGTGCCGACGGTCACCGTCACCCGCGCGGGCGTACTGGCTGCGGCGCCATTCCTGACACCCGACCTCGGCGTGGCGATCAGCATGAAATGCAGGTCTCCGGTCACGCTCGGCGCGGTGAACGAGGCCGTGGCGCTGCTGGCACCATCAAGCGTCACGCCGCCCTCGGTGACCGCTGTCGTCGAGCTGGCACCCTGCACCTGCGTCCAGGCCCAGGTGACGTTGCCGCCCCAGGGGCCGCTCGCGCGGCCCGCGAGCGTCACGTGTGCGCCGGTGGGCGCGTTGCGGGCGGCAGCGACGGTCGCCGTCGGGCGGAAGGGCGCGCCGGGATTGCCATTGAAGCCGAGCACCGTCAAACTCGGCAGCAGGGCGAAGATGTTGTCCGGCAGCGCGGACAGATTGTTGCCGCTGAGGGACAGATTCTGCAGCTTGTCGAGCGCATCGAACACACCCGCGGGCAGGGATGCCAGATCGTTATTGGCCAGTTCCAGCACCCTCAGCTCGGGGAGCGGATCGAAGATGCCCGCGGGCAGTGCGGTCAGACTGTTGCGATCCAGGCGTAGATGCGTCAAGCCGGTCAGTCCGACGAAGTCGCCCACATCGAGCGTGGTCAAGCTGTTCTTGTTCTGTATATTCAACTGCGTGATGCGTCCCAACTGGGCAGAATTCACAGAGCTACAGACTGTTGCGATGATTCCGGAGTCGGCGAGGATGGCATCGATCACCTCCCGAGTGCGGCCGCAGATATCGCGGATTGGCGCAGCAGGTCGGGTTTCGTCGTCGTCAACGGTCACCGGCAGGCGACCGCTCACCGAGGCATAGCTGCCGCCGACGGCGCTGTGCAACAGCGTCACCTCGTCGTCCACCGCATTGCCGTCCTGGGCCGTCCTGACCGCCACGGGTTGCGCCAGGTTCCAGTTGTCGCGGGTGAAAGACAGTGTGTTCTGGTCGCCGGTTTGCTGTGTATCTGTGTCCACCGTCACGTCCGTGCCATCGGCACCGCCGATGGTCACCGTCACGTCCGCGTCGGGGCGCGTCGCCAGCCGTACCCTG
Source organism: Pseudomonadales bacterium (assembly GCA_965199815.1). Lineage (GTDB taxonomy): Bacteria > Pseudomonadota > Gammaproteobacteria > Pseudomonadales > Azotimanducaceae > Azotimanducus. The sequence goes on along the minus strand of CBDATE010000018.1, from coordinate 369,377 downwards.
TAGCTGCCGCTGCTGCCCTCGTTCAGAGTGAGCGATGTGGGCGTGAACAGCAGGCCGCGTTCGTTGTCGCTCACCCGCAGCGCGACGCTCGCGGTCACCGCGGCGTACTCCCCGCCCGCGGCGCGGTGCGCCAAGGTGACCAGATCGTCCGTCGCGTCGCCATCTTCGCCCGCCGTCACGCGCACTGTTTGCGGCTGCTCCCAGTCAGCACGCGCGAAGGTCAGGGTGTTCTGATTGCCTCCCGTGCCGGGGTCGGTATCCAGCGTCACGTCAGTGCCATCGGTGCCGCCGATGGTCACCGTCACGTCCGCGCTCGGGCGCGTCGCCAGCCGCACTGTGTAGCTGTCGCTGTCGCCTTCGTTCAGGGTGAACGCTGTGTTCGAGAGCAGCAGGCGCGGCACGTCGTCATCATCCACCATCACTGCCACCTCGCCACTGACCGCGTCGTAGTCGCCACCACTGGCGGTGTGCGACAAGGTCAGCCGGTCGCTCGCCGAATCGTCGTCCTGACCGACGCTCACCGTCACCGTCTGCGGCTGCTCCCAGTCAGCACGCGCGAAAGTGAGGCTGCCCTGATCGCCATCGGTGTCGGGGTCGGCGTCCAGCGTCACGTCGGTGCCATCGGTGCCGCTGATGGCCACCGTCACGTCCGCGCTCGGGCGCGTCGCCAGCCGCACCCTGTAGCTGCCGTCGGCACCCTCATTCAGGTTGAGCGCGGCGGGCACGAGCAGCAGGCGCGGGCGGTCATTGTCGGTCACACTCACCGCCACCTCGCCGCCGAGCGCGTCGTAACCGCCGCCACTGGCACCGTGGCGCAGCATGGCCGCATCGTCCGTGGTGTCGCTGTCCTCACCGGCTGTCACGATCACGCGACGCGCCATGCCCCAGTTGTCGCGGGTAAAGACCAGAGTGCTCTGATTGTCGGGCGCGATGCCGTCGGCATCCAGCGTCAGGTCCGTGCCGTCGGTGCCGCTGATGCTCACCGTCACGTCCGCGCTCGGGCGCGTCGCCAACCGTACCCGATAGCTGCCGCTGCCGCCCTCGTCGAGCTCGAGCGGCGCGTCACTGAACAGCAGCGCGGGCGTACTGCCGTCGCTGAGTGTCACGGTTACCCAGTCCGGCGCACTGACCGCAGTACCGCTGCGCGCCGCGGGGGTCGGCACGGGCGTGGCGACCAGCATGAAATGCAGCTCGGTGGCCGTGTTCGGCGCAGTGAAGGAAGGCCTGGCGCTGCCGGGATCGGTGAGCGTCACGCCGCTCGTCACCGCAGTCATCGAGCGCGTGCCGGTCACCTGCGTCCAACGCCAGGTGACGCGATTCCCCCAGGCGCCGGTGGCCGTGGCATCGAGCATGACCTGGCCGCCTACCAGCACCGACTGGTCGCCACCGGCGTTCGCCACGGGACTGAAAGGTGCGCCCGGATTGCCGCCGAGATCGAGCGTGGTCAGTGCCGTCAGCGGCGCGAACAGGTCGCCGGGCAATGCGTTCAGGGTGTTGCCGCGCAGGCTGAGCGTCATCAGCCCGGTCAAGCCGTCGAGGTCGCCCGTACGCAGGCTGGCGAGGCCGCGGTTGGCGATATTCAGGGTGGTGATGGCGGCCAGCTGGACGGGTGTCAGGTCGGCGCAGTCGCGGGTTCCGGGTACGGCACCCAGAATTGCGTCGCGCACTGCCGCGGTACGGCTGCACACATCGGTTGCGGCCACCAGAATCTCGAAGCTGTCGCTCGCCGAGCCGCTACCATCGGTGACGCTCACCTGCACCGAGAACCTGTCGGCATCCGCGGCCCGCGGAGTGCCCGAGAAGGTGCGGGTGTCGGCGGCAAAGCGCAGCCAGGTCGGCAGCGGAGCATCGTCCGCCCCAATCACCGTGTAGGTGAGCGTGTCACCCTCGGCATCGGTGAAGGCGTCGTCCGGGACGATGTAGGTGAATTGCGTACCCGGTACCGCCACTTGGTCGAGCAGCTCGTTTCTGACCCTCGGGCTGCGGCTGGTCGTGATGGTCACCCAGGCGGAGGCGCTGGCGGCACCCTCGCCGGCACCGGTCACAGGCGTGGCGACCAGGCGGAAATGCAGGGTGCTGGCCGATCTCGGCGCGGTGAACGAGGGCGTGGCGCTGCTGGCATCATCGAGCGTCACGCCGCCGCTGGTGACGGCGGTGTCGGAGTTGGCGGCATCCACCTGCGTCCAGGCCCAGGTCGCCTTGCCACCCCAGGCACCGGTCGCGCTCGCCTCCAGCGAGACTCCGGAGCCCGCGACCACCCGCCGGTTGGCACCCGCGTTCGCCACCGGACTGAAGGGCGCACCGGAGTTGCCCGAGAGGTCCAGCGTGGTGAGGGCGGCGAGCGGGGCGAAGATGTTTGCGGGCAGCGCTGTCAGGCTGTTGTCGGACAGATCGAGCGTCGTCAGCCCGGTCAAGCCGTCGAAGTCGTCCGCGCGCAGGCTGGCCAGGCTGCTGCTCGATATATCCAGGCTGGTGATGCCGGCGAGCTGAGCCGAGGTCACGGCGGCGCAGTCGCTGGCACCGGCAACGGCCGCGGTGATGGCATCGCGCACTGCGAGAGTGCGCATACAGACATCGGTCAGGGCCACCGTCAATGTGAAGGTGTCGTCCACCGAGCCGCCATTGCCATCGCGCGCGGTCACAATGACCGACAGCTCGCCGCCGTCCGCCAGAGACGGCGTACCCGAGAAGCTGCGCGCGCTGGCAGTGAAGGTCAACCAGGTCGGCAGCGGGTCGCCGTCCGCAGCGGTGGCCGTGTAGGTGAGCGGGTCGCCGTCCGCGTCGGCGAAGCTGTCCTGCGCGAAGACATGGCTGAACGCCATACCCGCTTTCGCCCGCTGGTCGGGTATGGGATTCCCGACCCGGGGCGGCGTGTTGCCGGTGCCCACGATGACCCAGTCGGGATTGCTGGCGGCTGCGCCGTTGACCGCGCCCGGCACCGGCGTGGCGACAAGCCTGAAATACAGGGTGCTGGCCGAGCTCGGCGCGGTGAAGGACGGCGCGGCGCTATTCAAGTCGCTGAGCGTCACGCCACTCGACACCGGCGTGTTCGAACGCGCACCTGTCACCTGCGTCCAGGCCCAGGTCACATTGTCGCCCCAGGCACCGGACACGGCACCGGCAAGCGTGACCGCAGCGCCGGTGGCGACGGATTGATCCGGACCGGCATCTGCCACCGGCCTGAAGGATGCGCCCGGATTGCCGTTCAGGCGCAGCGTGTCAAGCTCGGTGAGCGTGGCGAAGATGTCCGCGGGCAGCGCGGACAGGCTGTTGCCGGACAGGTCGAGCGTCGTCAGCCCGGTCAGTCCGGCAAAGTCGCCCGGTCGCAGGCTGGCCAGATTGCTGCCGGAGATATCCAGACGGGTGATGCGCACCAGATCGGCGGGGGTCAGGTCGGTGCAGGTGGCGGTGCCGGAGATGGCGGCGGAGACCGCGCCGGTGATGGCATCGCGCACTGCCGGAGTGCGCACACAGACATCGGTGGCGGCCACTACCATGTCGAAGCTGTCGCTGACCGAATTCTTGCCGTCGCTGGCGGTCACCCGCACTTGCAACAGTCCTGCATCGGCACTGCGCGGTGTGCCCGCGAAAGTGCGCGCATCGGCGGTGAAGGTCAGCCAGGCGGGCAGCGCTTCGTCATCTTCGCCGCCTGCATTGGGATTCCGGGGCACTCTGGTAGCGGTATAGACGAGGGCATCGCCGTCGGCATCGGCGAAGGTGTCCGGCGGGAAGGTGTAGCTGAACATCCTGTCCGGCATTGCCGCCTGGTCGGGGATGGGCGTGGCCAGCCTCGGGACGGTGTTGACGGTCAGGGTTATCCAGTCCGGCGCGCTGGCGGCGGCACCGTTGACCGCGCCCGACATCGGCGTGGCGATGAGCCGGAAATACAGGGTGCTGGCCGAGCTCGGCGCGGTGAAGGAGGGCGCGGCGCTGTTCAGGTCGCTGAGCGTCACGCCGCCCGTCACCGGTGTGCTGGAGCGTACCCCATCCACCTGCGTCCAGGCCCAGGTGACGCGCTCGCCCCAGGCACCGGTCACCCCGCCGCTCAGCGTGACCGCGGCACCGGTGGCGACCACCCGGTCGGCACCGGCATCCGCCGTCGGCGTGAAGGGGACACCGGGGTTGCCTTTCAAGTTCAGGCTGGAGAGCTTGTCAAGCGGGGCGAAGATGTCCGCGGGCAAGGCTGTCAGGGCGTTGTTGGTCAGCGACAGAACTCGCAGCGCGATGAGCTCATCAAAAATACCGACGGGCAGGGAGCTCAGACGGTTGTCGGACAGCGACAAAGCCCGCAGCGCGGTGAGCCCGTCGAAAATACCGGCGGGCAGCTCTGTCAGTTTCCCGTTACTGGCCACCTCCAGGAAAGTCAATTGCGTGAGCGCGGTGAATACCCCCGCCGATAACTCGGTCAGATTGATGTTGGCAAGCGTCAGCCTGGTGAGCTTGTCAAGCGGAGTGAAGATGTCCGCGGGCAGCGTTGTCAGGCTGTTGTCGTTCAGGCTCAGCTCTGTCAGTCCGCTGAGGCCGGCGAAGTCACCCGTGCGCAGGCTGGTCATCCCCTTCCTGGAGAGATTCAACACGCTGATGGCCGCCAGCTGCGCAGAGGTCAGGGCCACACAATCTCTGCTGCCGGGCACGGCGGCGGTGATGGCATCGCGCACCTGGGGGGTGCGGTTGCAGACATCCGTCTCGGCCGCTGCGATGTCGAAGTCGTCGTACACCGAACCACCGTTGACATCGGTCGCGGTCACCCGCACCAACAGCCTGCCGGTGTAGGTGCTCGGCACGGAGCCCGAGAAGGTGCGGGTCGCCCGGTCGAACTTCAGCCAGGCCGGCAGTGCGTTGGTATCGGTCCTGGTGGCCGCATAGACCAGAGCGTCGCCATTCGCATCTTCAAAGGTGTTGGCCGGCAGTTGGTAGCTGAACTCCGTGCCGGCAAGCGCCGCCCGGGTGGGTATGGGGTTCGCCACCTGTGGCGGTATGTTGCCCTGTCCCACCGCCACCGTCACCCACACGGGTTCACTGCGGGCGGCACCAAACCTGGCACCCGACTTCGGCGTGGTGAGCAGCCTGAAATACAGTTTGGTGACCGCGTTCGGGGCGGTGAACGAGACTGTGGCGCTGCTCGCGCCTGCAAGCGTCACGCCACCGCTGCTGACGGCGGTGCTGGAATCCACGCCATCCACCTGCGTCCAGCCCCAAGTGACATCGTCGCCCCAGGCACCGGACGCGCTTGCCGTCAATTCCACCTCGGCACCGAGCCCCGCCAGCCGGTTGGCGGCGGTGCTGATCGTCGGCCTGAAGGGGGCCCCGGGGTTCCCCTGCAAACCCACAAGTCCTGCAAGTGGCAGCCCCTTGAAGAGACCCTCGGGCAACGCCGTCAGACGGTTGTTATTGAGGAACAGGTCATCGAGCTCCGTCAATCCATCAAGGATGCCCTCGGGCAACGCCGTCAGACGGTTGTTATTGAGGAACAGGTCATCCAGCCGCTTCAATCCATCAAGGATGCCTTCAGGCAGGGAGGCCAGACCGTTACTTTCCAGACGCAGGACGATCAGCCTCTTCAGCTCGTGGAACACACCGGCGGGCAACGAGGTCAGTCCGTTGGACGCGAGCTCCAGTCTTGTCAGTTTCGACATTCCATCGAAGAGGTCCTCGGGCAGCGAGGTCAGACCCATATTGCGGAGCAACAGGATTTCCATATTCGTCAACCCATCAAACAGATCGGCCGACAGGGATGTCAGACGGTTGTCACTCAGGTCCAGATCCGTCAGCCTGGTCAATGTGGCGAAGACATTCGTCGGCAGCGCCGTCAAACTGTTGGAGCTCAGGTCCAGCCCCGTCAGATTGGTCAATGCGGCGAAGATACCCGTCGGCAGCGAGGTCAGACGGTTGGAGACCAGGCTCAGATCCGTCAGCCTGGTCAACCCGTCAAGGATACCCGCGGGCAGCGAGGTCAGACTGTTGCCACCCAGGTTCAGCTCCGTCAGCCTGATCAACCCGTCAAGGATACCCACGGGCAGCGAGGTCAGACTGTTGTTGTTCAGCCGCAGAATTTCCAGCCTGGGCAACCCGGCGAAGATACCCACGGGCAGCGAGGCCAGACTGTTGCTGTTCAGCAAGAGAACTCTCAGCCTGGTCAGCCCGGCGAAGATACCCGCGGGCAGTGAAGTCAGACGGTTGTTGTTCAGCTGCAGAATTTCCAGCCTGGTCAGTCCCTGGAAGTCGCTCGCCTGCAGACTGGAAATCCTCTTGTTGGATATCCTCAACTCGGTGATGGCTGCGAGATGTGCGGGTGTCACGGCGACGCAGTCGCTGATGCCGTTGACGGCCGCCACAATCGCCGCGCTCACTTCGCGTGTGCGGGTGCAGACATCGGTCACGGCCACCGACAACTCGAAGCTGTCGCTCACCGTCCCGCCGTTGCCATCGCTGGCGGTCACCTGCACCGACAGCCTGCCCGCATCGGCAATCTGCGCTGTGCCCGAGAAGCTGCGCGTACCCGACGTGAAGGTCAACCACGCGGGCAGTGCGCCGCCGTCGGTTTTGGTCGCCGTGTAGGCGAGAATATCGCCGCTGTCCACATCCGCGAAGGTGTCGGACGGGAAGCTGTAGCTGAACGCCATGCCCACCATCGCCTCCTGATCGGGAATCGCGTTCTCCAGGGTGGGCGCATCGTTCACCGCGGCGACATTGATGGTCATGGTGTAAGCGGCCACGCTGTCGCTGGCACCGTCACCGACCCTGAAGGTGAAGCTGGCGTAGGGGCTGCCGCTGGCACCCGCTACCGGTGTGAAGATGAGCTTGTCGGCATCGATGTCGGCGCGCGCAAGCACCTGTTCGGCGGTTGTTTGCGCACCGTCCAGCGTCAATTCACCCACCGCGGGCAAGGTGACCAGCGTGACGCTCGCAAGCTGGTCGCCGAAATCCGCGTCCGCGAAGCTGAAGTCCCCGGCGGCGAAGGTGTGGGCGGCATCTTCGGATGTGGTCACCGAGCTGTCCGCCGCGATGGGGGCGTTGTTGCTCGTCACCGTCACCGTCACCCGGTCGGGCGCGCTGGCCGCGATGCCCTTGCCGGTGCCCAATGTCGGCGTGACCACCAGCATGAAGTGCAGCGGCAGGTCCGTGGCGGTGGTCGGGGCGATGAAGGAGGGCGTGGCGCTGGTGGCGCCGCTGAGCGTCACGCCGCCCTCGGTGACCGGCGTGGTGGAGCTGGCACCATCCACCTGCGTCCAGGCCCAGGTCACCTTGTCCCCCCAGGCACCACTCGCCTGCCCCTGCAGGGTGACGCGGGCACCACCGGACACCGATTGATCGCTACCGGCGCTGGCGACTGGCGTGAAGGGCGCACCGGGATTGCCGCCGAGGTCGAGGGTGGTGAGATTGTCAAGCGGGACGAAGATGTCGCCGGGGAGGGGGGATGCCAAGGCGTTGCCGGACAGGTTCAGCGTGTGCAGTGCGGTCAGGCCGTCGAAATCGCCCGCCTTCAAGCTCGTCAAGCCGTTCTGCCCGGAGACGGTCAAACTGGTGATGGCCGCGAGCTGCGCGGATGTCACGCTGAAGCAGCCGCTGATTGCACTTGCTCCTGTTATTGCCGTGAGTATTGCATCTAGCACCTGAGGCGTACGGAAGCAGGTATTGTTCGATACCACCTCGATGCTGAAGATTCTGCTGCCAGACCCGCCATTGCTGTCCGTCGCGATCAGCTTCACCGAGATGCTGCCGACATCCGCGGCCTGCGGCGTACCCGAGAAGGTGCGCGTACTCGGCGTGAAGGTCAGCCAGGCGGGCAGCGCACCGCCATCCTGCAGAGTCGCCGAGTAGGTTATCGCTTCACCCTCCGGATCGACGAAGGCGTTTTCCGCAATCTGCAACGAGAACTCAACGCCCTGAAAGATATGTCGATTGTTCAGTTCGCCTTTGAACTCGGGGGCCCCGTTGGTGGAGACCGTGACCCAGTCCGGCTCGCTGGCGGCGGTGCCTCTCGCCGTACCCGGCACGGGAGTGACGACCAACATGAAATGGAGGGCCGTGGCGCTGCTCGGCGCGGTGAAGGACGGCGCGGCGCTGCTGGCATCATCAAGCGTCACGCCGCCGCTGGTGACGGCGGTATCGGAGTTGGCACCGTCCACCTGCGTCCAGGCCCAGGTGACGTTGTTCCCCCAGGGGCCGGTGGTGGAACCCGCAAGCGTGACCGTCGAGCCGGCGGGCACATTCGTCTGATCCGTACCGGCATCCGCCGTCGGCTTGAACGACCCGGACCTCGCGCCGGGGTTGCCCTGCAGGTTCAGCGTGGTGAGCCTGGTCAGTGCTTCGAAGACACCGGCGGGCAGGGATTCCAGGTCGTTGCCGTTCAGGCGCAGTAAGGTGAGCTTGTCGAGCGGGTCGAAGATATCCGCGGGCAGGGATGTCAGGCCGTTCTGGCGAAGCTCGAGCCTCCTCAGATCGGTCAGTCCGGCGAAATCTCGCACATGCAGACTGGTGAGACTGGTCATGCGCTGAATAGCCAGTCTTGTTATGGTCGCCAGCTGGCTGGGCATCAGGAGGGCGCAGTCGCTGACATCGCTGACGGCACCAAGAATGGCATCGCGCACCGCCGGGGTGCGCAGGCAGACATCCGTTGCATCCACGCGGATGTCGAAGGTGTCGCTTACCGACCCGCCGTTGCCGTCGGTCACGGTCATCTTCACCGATGTTGTGCCGATATCCGCGGCCTGCGGCGTACCCAGGAATCTCCTCGAGCCCAACTGGAAGCTCAGCCACCCTGGCAGCGCGCCGCCGTCGGCCAGCGATGCCCTGTAGGTCAGGGTGTCGCCGTCGTCATCGGCGAAGGTGCCCGCCGGAATTGCGTAGCGAAACGACCTGCCCACTCCGGCAATTCTGTCCGGTATCGGAGTCACCAGCCTGGGCGGGTTGTTGCCCGTCCCCACCGTCACCGCCACCCGCTCGACCCCGCGAACGACACCGTTGCCGATACCCGAGGCCGGGGTGGCGGCGAGCATGAAGTGCAGGGTGATGTCCGCATCCGGGGCGGTGAATGAAGCCGTGGCGCTGCTGGCACCGGTGAGCGTCACGCCGTCGGTCGTCACTTCGGTGGTCGAGCTCGGGCCGGCCACCTGGGTCCACTGCAGGGTCACGTTCCCGCCCCAGGCACCGGTGACCGTGCCGACAAGCGTGACCATCGCTGCGGTGGCGACGGATTGGTCGCTGCCGGCATCCACCGTCGGGCTGAATACAGCGGGATTGGCCATTTCTCCGTTGTCGGCCAGATTCAGCGAACTCAGCGCCGTGAGTGCCTCGAACAGACCGTCCGGCAGCGAGGCAAGCTGGTTGCCGCTCAGGTTCAGTGTGGTCAGCCCGGTGAGCCCGTCGAAGATGCCGTCAGGGAGCGCTGCCAGGGCGTTGCCGCCAAGGTCAAGCATCGTCAGCCCGGTCATGCCGTTGAAGTCGCCCGCCCGCAAGCTCGTCAGCCCGCTCTGCCCGGAGACGGTCAGAGCGGTGATGGCGGCGAGGTTCGCGGGGGTCAGGCGCGCGCAGTCGCTTGCGCCTTGAACAGCGGCGACAATGGCATCGCGCACCTCGTCGGTGCGCGCACAGGCATCGGTGGCATCTACCCGGATGTCGAAGGTGTCGCTCGCCGAACCGCCGTTGCCGTCACTCGCGCTCACCCGTACCGAGATGCTGCCGACATCGGTCGCTTGCGGTGTGCCTTCAAAGGTGCGGGTGCCGGCATTGAAGGTGAGCCAGGACGGCAGCGCGCCGCCGTTCTCCAGCGTGGCCGCGTAGCTCAGGGTGTGGCCGTCGGCATCGGAGAAGATGTCCGTCGCCACGATGTAGCTGAAGGCCACGCCCGCCACCGGGTTCTGGTCGGGTATCTCCCTGTCTCGCACCGGTGCACTGTTGCCCGCCCCTACCGTCACCCAGTCGGCACCGCCCGCGACACCATTGCCCGCGCCCGACTTCGGCGTGGCGATGAGCCGAAAGTGCAGGGTCGCCGCCGCGCTCGGGGCCGTGAATGACGCGCTGGCGGTGCTCCCACCGGCGAGCGTCACGCCGCTCGTGACTGCCGTGTCCGAAGCCGCGCCATCCACTTGCGTCCAGGCCAGGGTCACGGCGCTGCCCCAGGCACCGGTGACGGTTCCTTGCAGCGTGACCGTGGTGCCGAGGACTACCGGGCGGTCGGCACCGGCATCTACCCGCGGACTGAAAGGCGAGCCGGGATTGCCGTACAGGCGCAGCCGGATCAGTGCGCTGAGCCTTTCGAACACGCCCGCGGGCAGCGCGGATGATGACAAGGCGTTGCGGCCAAGGTCCAGCGTCTGTACCTTCGTCAGCGGGTCGAAGATGCCGACCGACAGCGCCGCCAGACGGTTGCCGTAGAGGTCGAGTATGGTCAGTTCGCTGAGGCCGTTGAAGATGCCGGACGGCAGCGATGGCAGGCGGTTGCCGTTCAGAAACAGTTCGGTGAGGCCGCTCAGGCCGGCGAAGTCGCCCGCCTGCAGGCTGGTCAAGCCGCGGCCTGACATGTTCAGGCTGGTGATGTTGCCAAGTTGGGCGGTGGTCAGGTCGGTGCAGTCACTGACACCTTCGACAGCGTCAAGGATGGCGGCGCGCACTTCGCTCGTGCGGTCGCAGACATCGGTTTCAGGTTGCTGCTGAGCGACGGCCAGTGCGGGCAACAAGCTGGCGAGCAGTAGCGCAGCGAGCAGCCGGTAACAGCACGACGATACCAACATTCCCGTGTGCCGACATGCGCCAGACATCTGCACACCAGACATTTTAGCGGGGGGGGGGGGGGGGGGGGGGCTTGAAGGTTATTCAAAGGCCATGGAAATGCACAAAACACGGGCGTGTACGCGCCCGAGGAACCCTTGATTGCGTACGCACACCCCTTGGGACATGGAACCCTCCCTTGTACGAAAATAAGTTAAGCACTTGTCTTTTAAGAACTAATTATAGTGATTTCAGGGGTCTTTGTATATAGATTCGGCATCAAGATTTTTCGATTTCAAGAATCGTGCCATACACTTGATTTGTTCTGATCAAGTCCATCCGTGGACTTGATCAGATTCGCAAATCAGCACATTTTTGCAGGACAGCAAAAATGCACGGCGCAGCCGCCCGAAGGGGCGGGCACATGGATGTGCCCGCTGCAATGCGATTCTGATTTGCTCGCAGATTCAATGCCTTACGGCACTGAATCTGGCGGCACATCCGTGTGCCGCACGGGAAACTCTGTTATTCAGAGTTTCCCGTGATTTGTATTCGTGCATTCAACCCTGAATTGCACTGCTCGGTGAAATGGGGATTTGTTCAGAATTGGCCGACCCGAGCAGCGCGTAGATATACTGTGCACACAAAATGGACAAAGACGAGTCAGATACCGGCTATGCGGGCAGCGCACCCAAGGACGGCATCGACAGACCATGAAAAAGAAGCTTCCCATCGGCATTCAGACCTTCCGAACGATTCGCGAGGAGGGCTACTACTATGTGGACAAGACCGCGTGGGCGCAGCGACTGCAGGCGGAGGGTACGCATTACTTTCTGTCGCGTCCGCGGCGTTTCGGCAAGAGTTTGTTCCTTGATACGTTGAAGGAACTGTTCGAGGGTAGCGAGGAGCTGTTCAGGGGGCTGGCCATCCACGGGGAATGGGACTGGTCGGTGCGCTATCCGGTGGTGCGGCTCAGCTTCGGAGGAGACGAATACGGTAGTACCGGTCGATTGGAAAACGCCCTCATGGAGCTGCTCAATGCTGCCGAGCAAGAGGCTTCGGTGGAGCCGTGCTACGATACGGCACCGGAGCCGTTTTCGACCACCTGATTCGCACCCTGCATGAACGCACGGGTCAGCGCGTGGTGGTGCTGGTGGATGAATATGACAAACCCATCCTGGATGCACTGGAGACCCCGGAGGTGGCGCGCGCCAACCGCAACTTCCTGCGCGGACTCTACGCCGTCATCAAGGACAGCGACGCACACGTCAAGTTCACCTTCCTCACGGGCGTGAGCAAGTTCTCCAAGGTCAGCCTGTTCTCGGGACTCAATAACCTGTGGGACCTTACTCTGGACCCGGACTACTCCGCCATCTGTGGCTATACCGATCAGGAGTTGGATGAGGTGTTCGCCGCGGAACTGCCCGGCCTCGACCGGCAGGCTATCCGCGACTGGTACAACGGCTACAACTGGCTTGGCGAGGAGAGTGTGTACAACCCCTTTGATGTGCTCAAACTCTTCCGCGCCCGCACGTTCAAGCCCTGGTGGTTCGAGACTAGCTCTCCGACCTTCCTGATCGATATGCTGGTCAAGCGTGAAGTCAGTCCGCTGGAGTTGGACGGCATGTTTGGCAGCGAGGAGCTGCTGTCCACCTTTGATGTGGACGAAATAGCCACCGAGGCGCTGCTGTTCCAGACGGGGTACCTGACCATCAAGGAGGTTGATCAGGACGAGGACGGCACTGATTACCGGCTGGGCTATCCGAATCGTGAGGTACGCCTGAGTCTGAACAAGGCGCTGCTGGTGCAGCTGACGGGGAAGAGCACTCACAGTGCAGACGCGAAGCGGTTGCGCGAGCTGCTGGCGGCGGGCGACACCGATGGACTCGAGGCGCACCTTGAAGCCTTCTACGACAACATTCCGTACGAATGGCACACCAACACCAACATGGCTCGCTTCGAGGGATACTTTGCGAGCGTGTTCTATGCCCATTTCGCGGCTGCTCTGGGTTCTGCCACCATCACGGTGGAGGACAGCAGCAGTCACGGGCGGGCTGACCTGACGGTACGCCTTGCCGAACGGGTGTACATCTTCGAGTTCAAGGTGGTGGAGCGAGCCGGGGCAGGCGCGGCCATGGCGCAGCTGCGTGAGCGCGGCTATGCGAACAAGTACAAGATGCTCGGCAAGTCGATACATCTGGTAGCGGTCGAGTTCAGCAGCGAATCGCGCAATCTGGTGGGGTTCAAGGCAGAGCGGGCGTAATCCTGGTGAGTTGCAGCATCGACAGACCATGAAGAAGAAACTCCCCATCGGCATTCAGACCTTACTTGCCCAAATCGGAAGAGCATCACGCGCAGCTTCGTACTCTTGCCTCGCTGCACGGACAAGCTTCTGAACAGGGTCTCGCTCAAGCGCGTCTTTCCCGGTGTAGTAGGTGCACAGCCTGCCCGTGTCCTGCGCGCCTGTGAACAGGCATTGGTACACTTGCCACAACACGCCACCGATGGGAGCGACGCGCCCACGCCATGAAAGCCGCACTGCACAACCTGGCACCGCCAGGGTCTCTCGCCGCCAAGGACCTCGAACACCTGCTACATCCCGTCACCCCGCTGCCACTACATCACGAGCATGGGCCGAACCTGCGCCTGCGCGGTGCTGGCGTGTATGTTTATGACGAGCATGGCAAGCAGTACCTCGAAAGCCTCTCCGGTCTCTGGTGCACGGCTCTCGGCTACGGCGAAGAGGAACTCGTCGCAGTCGCCAGCGAAGCCATGCGCAAGCTGTCCTACGCGCAACTCTTTGCCGGCTTTTCGCACGAACCAGCCATCCTGCTCGCGGAAAAACTGAAGTCGATGATGCCTTTCAATGCCGGGCGCGTGTTCTTTGGCCTGTCCGGTTCGGATGCCAACGATACACAGATCAAACTCATGTGGTACTACCACAACCTGATCGGCCAGCCACAGAAAAAGAAGATCATCGCGCGCGACGCTGGCTATCACGGCTCGGGCATCGGCAGTGGCAGCCTGACCGGACTGCCGCCCTTCCACAAACACTTCGACTTGCCGATTCCACAAGTCCTGCGCACCAACCGAGCGCACTACTATCGAGACCACGAGGCGGGCGAGGACGAAGCCGCCTACACAGACCGCATTCTTGGCAACCTGAAGGCCCTGATCAGGCGCGAGGGCGCGGACACCATCGCTGCCTTCATCGCAGAACCCATTGCCGGTGCCGGTGGCTTGATGATGCCACCGACCGGCTATTTCGACAAACTCAAGAAAATTCTCGACGACAACGACATCTGCTTCATCGACGACGAGGTCATCTGCGGGTTCGGGCGCACCGGCAAGGCTTTCGGCATAGAGCACTACCCGATTCAGCCAACCACCATGTCCGTGGCCAAAGCGCTGTCATCAGCCTACCTCCCGATCAGCGCTGTCATCATCCCGGAGTTCATGTACGAAGCATTTTCCGAGGCACAGGACACGCCCCTGTTCGGCCATGGGTTCACCTATTCCGGTCATCCGGTGTGCAGCGCAGTCGCGCTTCGCACACTTGAAATCTACGAGGAGCGAGACCTGTTTGCGCGCGCTGCCAAGGTTGGTGAAGTGATGCAGGCACGACTTGGCGAGCTCGCCGAGCACCCTCTCGTTGGCAATGTGCGTGGCAAGGGATTACTTGGTGGCATCGAGCTCATGGCAAACAGGGAAGAACGCATTCCCTTCGCGGCCTCGCTCGCTGCCGGGAGAACGGTGAGCGAACGCGCCATGGAACGCGGTCTTGCGCTACGCGCACTCGGCGATGTTCTCGTCTTTGCCCCGCCACTCATCATCAGTGACACCGAGGTGCATGAACTCTTCGACAAGCTGACCGGTGCGCTTGACGACTCCATGGATCTGATCATCACAAAATGAACCTGAATGCCAACCCCGCTACTGCGACTCGTCGCGAAACTCCTGAAAAACCTCGCCGAAGGTTTCACTGAGCACATCCTGTGCATCTCGCTTGATGAGTCGCATCGCTACATCGATGAGCGCTGTCTGGTCGAGCCGACAAGGAAGCCGTTGTGCAAATGAGCCTCGACACCTGATCGGCCAAGGTGTATCGGCCAGGTACTCGCCCGCCTGAAAAGTCGCCTGCTCATCACTCGAAGCGATAAACAACTCGAAGTTGTAATCCATTGTCTCGGCAAGAAAATCCACTCCCCCTGCGCCCTCGAGAGACATGTTCTCGAAGGCAAGGTGGAAAGTCGTATCCGCAAGCCCCCGGCGCACATTGAAAGCGGCTTCAAGATGTGCAAAGTCCATGACATCCGGCCAGTCAACGAAGTGACCTGACTGTCGCGCCCAGCGCACCGGGCCGCGATTGAGTGCACGAATCCCGCGCGCATCAAGCCGACCCGGCCCACCGGAAATGACAATCTCACCCGTCAGGGTGCGGCTCAGCGCCTCGATATCCGAGCCTCTGGCCGTCATGTGACCCTGAAGATCAACCTGCACCTGCATCTCGAGGGCTGATCCAAGGAAATCCAGGACAGGTTGCACCGCCAGATTCTGTCCTTCGAGATGCACTTCCCAGCCCGGCGACCCAGCATCCACTTGCTGCATTTCGAGAGACCCCTGCAATCCGGTACCACGCGCCGATACATCAGCAGGCGAGCTACCCGATGACCCAAGGCGCAGGTCATCAAAAACCACCGAGCCCACTGCAAGGCGTGGCTTCAGGCTGAGTAATGCGCGGGGATTGAGACTCAATCGCAGGCGCTCGATGTGGACAGCATTGCTGCCCCCCGCATTCGTCGAGGTATCGGGAGTGGCCAGGATTACCTCCTGCAGAGTCACGTCAAATGGAGCTACAGGCGACCATTGCGCCCGGTGTGCGGCAAGATCGAACCCTGAAATGTCTGCTACTTGCGAGTTCACTGTCTCTATCAGGCGTTCCGAGGTGAGAAAAGACCGCCAGAGTAGCCAGCAGGTTATCAACAGTGCACACAACACCACTGCCAGAATGAACCGGATGCGCCCAGATGGATACATATGCTTCAGAATACCAGTCGCGGGGGCCGCGCACGCGCACTTTGCATGTTCGGCAGAGTATCCTCGTCAATTCGTCATCAGGAGATACATTCATGACAGCATACGATCACGAAATCGTATCCATTTACGGTCATAGCGAAGCACAGATCGAACAACTCATGACACGCGCACCGGAGTGCGTACTCATGTGGGCAACCAGGGATGGCTGGCCGGTCGGCGTGGTGCATGCCCATGTGTGGCATGAGGGGAAAATCTGGCTTACTTTCGCCGTTCATCGACACAGGACTGCGGCCATACGGCGCGACAATCGTGTATCTGTCACTGTCAGCGGTGCCACCAGTCGCGACCCCGAATGCCCGCGGGGAGCTGTCACGGTGAAAGGCCGCGGCTACTTCCATGACGATGATGAAACCAAACAATGGTTCTATCGGGCACTTGCAGACAAGGTAAGTCCGAACAGCAAGAAGGGTTCGGATCAGTTTTACACAATGCTTGATTCGCCCCTGCGCACCGTGCTCGAAGTGGTTCCGGAGAAGTGGATCAGTTTCGATGCCGACAAGTCTGCGCGCGACCTCGCCGGTACGCTTCCGGAGGAAGAGAAGACCCCGCGACTGAGCGCAGATTCAAAGCGCATGACCAGAGAGCGCGAAGCACTCGGTCTGCCGCCACGCTGAGCACCGCCAGCGACACCCGCCTCAGTCGGACGGCTCGCCAGTACGGTAATCGCCAAACTTCGCGTCGCGCTCGTCGAGCGCCTTGGTCAGCCCTCGCTCGCGCATCTGTCTGAAAAATTCGCGCGCCGGTTTGCTCATGGCTGCCAGTTGCTGGGTATCGGTCGATGCCCTGATGGCGGCGCGTATGCCCATGAGATCCATCTGACGATGTACTGTGCGCTTGTTGAATTGCGAAAGCTCGGGCGGCACACTGGCGATGCGCCTGGCGTAATGCAGCACCCGCGCCTCCAGTTCTTCGGGCGCACACGCCTCGTTGGCGAATCCGTAGCGCACCGCTTCGTGCCCGGACATGGAATCGCCAGTGAGCATGAGATGCATGGCCTTGCGCATACCGACAATCCAGGGGTAGAAGTTGTTGTCAGGCGGCGAAATGTTACGCACGACGGGATAGCCGATGCGAGCATCCTCGGCCACATAGACGAGATCGCAGGACTGTGCCAGCTCAGTGCCTCCGGCGAGACAATAACCATGCACCTCGGCGATGACGGGCTTGGCCAGATCCCAGATCCGGAAACACCCATCCACCACATGCCGTGGCCAGTGCGCGAGACCACCCGCCGTGTAATACGGCTCATCCTGCGGCTCGCCGCTCGACAGGGACGTGAGGTCATATCCAGCGCTGAATGAAGGCCCAGCGCCGCGAATAATGCTGACATGCACACTGACATCCTTGTCGGCACGCTCGAGCTCGGCAAAGAGTTCGCAGCGCAAGGCGTTTGACAGGGCGTTGTGCTTGTCGGGACGGTTCAGGGTGATGCGATTGACGGCATCGGCTGGCGTATCTGTCAGGATGTAGGTGTAATCGGGCATAGCGTGGGTTGATGGTGCAAAAACATCTGCATGGTAAGTGTGCCGTGCGCAAGCGGCAAATCAGCGTGGAGCTCCTTGGTATGTTCTCATCAAGTCCATCCGTGGACATGTGGTCGATACAGACGAGTTGGCCGGGTTCGGAGCAGCCTTCGGAGCGCAGTCGGGGGTATATCTTGGCATGTTCTGATCAAGTCCATCCGTGGACTTGATCAGGTTCGCAAATCAGAAGTACGCTACAGCGGGCACATCCTTGTGCCCGCCCCTTCAGGCGGCTGCGCCGTGCATTTTTGCTGTCCTGCAAAAATGTCAGCGGGCACTTCCTTGTGCCCGCCCCTTCAGGCGGCTGCGCCGTGCATTTTTGCTGTCCTGCAAAAATGTCAGCGGGCACTTCCTTGTGCCCGCCCCTTCAGGCGGCTGCGCCGTGCATTTTTGCTGTCCTGCAAAAATGTCAGCGGGCACTTCCTTGTGCCCGCCCCTTCAGGCGGCTGCGCCGTGCATTTTTGCTGTCCTGCAAAAATGTCAGCGGGCACTTCCTTGTGCCCGCCCCTTCAGGCGGCTGCGCCGTGCATTTTTGCTGTCCTGCAAAAATGTCAGCGGGCACTTCCTTGTGCCCGCCCCTTCAGGCGGCTGCGCCGTGCATTTTTGCTGTCCTGCAAAAATGTCAGCGGGCACTTCCTTGTGCCCGCCCCTTCAGGCGGCTGCGCCGTGCATTTTTGCTGTCCTGCAAAAATGTCAGCGGGCACTTCCTTGTGCCCGCCCCTTCAGGCGGCTGCGCCGTGCATTTTTGCTGTCCTGCAAAAATGTCAGCGGGCACTTCCTTGTGCCCGCCCCTTCAGGCGGCTGCGCCGTGCATTTTTGCTGTCCTGCAAAAATGTCAGCGGGCACTTCCTTGTGCCCGCCCCTTCAGGCGGCTGCGCCGTGCATTTTTGCTGTCCTGCAAAAATGTCAGCGGGCACTTCCTTGTGCCCGCCCCTTCAGGCGGCTGCGCCGTGCATTTTTGCTGTCCTGCAAAAATGTCAGCGGGCACTTCCTTGTGCCCGCCCCTTCAGGCGGCTGCGCCGTGCATTTTTGCTGTCCTGCAAAAATGTCAGCGGGCACTTCCTTGTGCCCGCCCCTTCAGGCGGCTGCGCCGTGCATTTTTGCTGTCCTGCAAAAATGTCAGCGGGCACTTCCTTGTGCCCGCCCCTTCAGGCGGCTGCGCCGTGCATTTTTGCTGTCCTGCAAAAATGTCAGCGGGCACTTCCTTGTGCCCGCCCCTTCAGGCGGCTGCGCCGTGCATTTTTGCTGTCCTGCAAAAATGTCAGCGGGCACTTCCTTGTGCCCGCCCCTTCAGGCGGCTGCGCCGTGCATTTTTGCTGTCCTGCAAAAATGTCCTGATTTGCTCGCAGATTCAATGCCTTACGGCACTGAATCTGGCGGCACATCCGTGTGCCGCACGGGAAACTCTGTTATTCAGAGTTTCCCTTGATTCTCCGGAGTTGGTCGAACGCAGTCGGGGGTACCGGCGCAGGTGGCCTCCCGGCTCACCCGCGTTCCTGTAAGCTGAGCGGCCGTGCATGTGAATTGGCCAGGAGACTCATGAGAAAGTCAGGCTTGTTGTTCGTGGTCACTGCGCTGCTGACCGCTGTGCCTGCTTCAACGCAGGCGGAGGACTACCGGTTGGTCGCCGTTGCCGAAGGATTGGATTTCCCCTGGTGCGTCGGCTTTTTACCGAATGGTGACTTGCTCGTCACCGAGCTCGGCGGGCATCTGCGGCGAGTGACATCAGACGGCGTGATGAGCGACCCGATTCCCGGCGTACCGGAGGTCTATCGCAGGCGCCAGGGTGGTCTCTTCGATGTGCTGCCCGACCCGGATTTCGAGCGCAACCGCACCCTCTACCTGTCCTATGCGGCGGGACCTGCGGACGAGAATGCCACGCAAGTTTTTCGCGCCCGCCTGATGGACGGCGGCCTTCAGGACGGACAGGTCATCTACGCCGTCACGCCGCGCAAGGCAACCGCCGCACACTACGGCGGACGCATGGCATTCCTGCCCGACGGCACCCTGCTGCTGACAACCGGCGATGGCTACAACTACCTCGAGCAGTCGCAGGACCTGTCGAGCGGTCTCGGCAAAACCATGCGCATAGACACGCAAGGTCGCGCCCCCGACGACAATCCTTTCATCGGCCAGACACAGGCGCAGCCGGAAATCTTCACCTACGGCCATCGCAATCCACAGGGTCTGGCGGTGGCATCAGACGGTCGCATCTATCTACACGAACATGGGCCGCGCGGCGGCGATGAAACCAATCTGCTGGTGCCGGGGGCCAATTACGGCTGGCCAGCAGTCACTTTCGGCAAGGATTACAGCGGTGCCATCATCTCCGCCTTCACCGAGGGGCCGGGCTTCACCCAACCGCTCACGCACTGGGTACCGTCAATTGCACCTTCCGGCCTGGCAATTTACGAAGGCTCCGTATTTCCCGACTGGCAGGGCGACCTGTTTGTCGGCGCGCTGGTTGACCGGGAGGTACGGCGACTCACCCTGGAAGAGGGTCAGATTGTCAAGCAGCAAGCGCTCTTCGGGGAACTCAATCGACGCATTCGCGATGTCCGCACCCGGAATGGCTACCTGTATGTTCTGGAGGATGGCAAGGATGCCACCCTCTGGAGGGTTGAACCATCATGACTGCTGCATACTCGTCACGCACACTGCTGCTGACCCGCGAGTTGACACGGGGAGGCCTCAGGCGAGCCAGTGGACCCCCAGGGCCAGCAAGGGCGCGGTGGCAAGTGCCGAATCGAGTCGATCAAGGACACCGCCATGACCGGGAAAGAGCCCGCCTGAGTCCTTGGCTCCGGCGAGTCGCTTGACGAGGCTCGCGAACAGGTCGCCGACGATGGACACGAGCGCGAGCGTGAGTGATGCCAGAATCCAGAAAATGACCCCCCGACCCAGGTCGAGCACATCAGCAACCCAGAGGCCGAGCGAACCTCCGACGGTCACCGCCGCAAGCACCCCGGCCAGAGCGCCTTCAATGGTCTTGCCAGGGCTCACCGAGGGCGCGAGTCGCCGTCGTCCCCATCGCTTGCCGGCAAAGTAGGCACCGGAATCCGCAACCCAGAGAATCATCAACCACCAGAGAATGAGCCATTCCTGCTCACGTTGCTTGACAGCAGTGAACGCGAGCCAGGCGCAGGCGAGCAGCAGCGCACCCATCAGTCCGCGCAGGCGCGGGGGCAGCAGGCGGGCGGAGGCGGGAAATGCGAGTATGAGAAAAAACGCATAGAGCCAGCAGAGACTGCCGAGCACCAGCACCACCGGGGAGAGGTCAGTTGCACCCAGGAACTCAGCGACAACGACCAGAGGCCCAAGGCCGAGCATCAGCAGAGAGAGCAGAAGCGTGGTGAACCCGCTTGCGTCAGAGAGTCGCGCCCATTCGAGCAGACCCACGGCGAGCAAACCGAATACCAGAGTCGCCGCCCAGAACCAGGGCAGCCAGAACAACAGGCCCAGGGTCACAGGCAAGGCGATGAGCGCGGTCAGCACACGCTGGCGCACATTGGAAGGGGACGGCGAGGTGCTGTCCGATGCAGCAGGCTCAATCATCGCGCTCCCCGACGTTCACCAAAGCGACGCAGGCGCTTCCGGTAGGCGAGGATGGCCGCGTTCAGATCTGCGGTCGAGAAATCCGGCCACAGGGTGTCGGTAAAGTACAGCTCGGTGTAACTCAAATCCCAGATACAGAAGTTGCTGAGGCGCTGCTCCCGGCCTGTGCGAATGAGCAAATCCGGCTGCGGTACGCCAACCTTCTCCAGCGAAAGAAAGCGCCCGAAGGTCTCTTCGTCTATGGCCTCTATATCCGCTTCACTGACCCTGCCATCAAGCACCGCCTTGGCCACCGCACGCATGGCTTGCAGAATATCCCAGCGACCGCCGTAGCTGAGCGCCACCGTCAGGTTCATCGTGCGATTCACGGCGCTCAGTTCTTCGACTCGCTCGATGCGAGTGAGCAGATCCGGGGAAAAGCGTGTGCGGTCGCCAATGACGCGAATGCGCAACCCCAATTCTGCAAGCTGCGACAACTCATCATCGAGAACGCGCCGGACGAGGTTCATGAGTACACGCACTTCGGACCTGGGGCGCTGCCAGTTTTCGGTACTGAAAGCGAACAGGGTGAGATATTTCACGCCGCGCTCAAGGCAATCGAGCACCCGCGGCCTGACGTTTTCGGCACCGGCACGATGCCCCGCTCCGACCGGCAAGCCGCGCTGATGCGCCCAGCGGTAATTACCATCCATGATGATGGCGATATGCTGGGGTTCGATCCCGGAATCTGTACTGGCCACTAGAATTCGGAGAGTTCTTGCTCCTTTTCACGCAAGATGTTATCCGCTTGTTTGATCGATTCATCGGTGAGCTGTTGCATGAGCGCCTCGCCGCGACGCTCATCGTCTTCGCTGATGAGCTTCTCCCTGGCAAGCTCACGCAGGTCTCCATTGGCATCGCGGCGCACATTGCGTATCGACACGCGCGCCTGCTCCGCCTCTGTGCGCGCCTGGCGCATCAAATCGCGACGACCTTCTTCGGTAAGGGGCGGAAGCGGCAGGCGAATCAACTCGGAGGTGGATTGTGGAGTGACTCCAATCTCACTCTCCAGAAGGGCTTTCTCAATCACCGCAATCATGTGTCGCTCCCAGGGTGAAACAAGCAGCGTTCGCCCCTCCTCAACGGAAATACTGGCCACCTGTTTCAGGGGTGTCAGCGCGCCGTAGTACATGACCTGAATGTGCTCGACAAGGGATGGACTCGCGCGCCCGGTGCGCAGCCGACCGAGAGCAATGCGCAAGGCATCAAGCGACTTGCCCATACGAGAAGCGGCATCCTCCTCAATCTCCTGATAGAGTTCGTCGGACATGGTAAGCCTCCGGATTGTCTTGCTGCCAGTTGCTGCCAGCCAGAGTGGATTCCGCCTCCAGCGCGTTGTATGCCCAGGCGTTATCCCGCCTGGCGGGCCACTTCCTCGGCAAAGTCAGTCTCTCCACGCTCGATGCCCGCGCCCACATGCAGCCGCGCCATGGCTGTTACCGCGGCACCTGATCTGGTGAGCAATTCGCCAACCTTGACATCCGAATCCAGCGCATACACCTGACTGACCAAGCTTGCATTGGCGAGGAACTTGTTCAGCCGACCTTCGATCATACGCTCGACAATGGCCGCCGGTTTGTTCTCATCAGCCGCCTGCGCTGTCAGTATGGCGCGCTCCTCATCGACGCGAGCCTTGGGCATGTCCTCGGGGCGAATAACCGGCGGAGCCTCGGCAGTCACGTGAATGGCAAGGCCCTCGCCGAGTGCCGCATCGCCACCGTTCATGGCGACCAGCGCACCCTTCTTGCGGTCATGATGAAGGTAGCCATACACCTGCCCGGATTCGTCGGCCTCGACGCGCATGACGCGCCGCAATACGATGTTCTCTCCAAGCTCCTGCACCAGCGCCTGACGTTCGGATTCGATGGCATCAGAGGAATCCAGCTGCTGAAGAGCGGAAACACCCGAGGCCAGCACCTTGCGCGTCACGTCCTCGACGAAGGCAGTGAATTTCGGTGTGCGCGCCACGAAATCAGTCTCGCTGTTCACTTCGACCAGTACCCCGACAGAGCCCTCGGTGAGCAAGCCGAGCTGGCCTTCCGCCGCCACCCGCGCTGTTTTCTTGTCGGCCTTGATAGCGCTTCGTTCGCGCAATACGCGCACGGCATCATCCAGATCGCCTGCCGTTTCCACCAGTGCACGCTTGCATTCCATCATGCCGAGGCCGGTGCGGTCGCGCAGCTGCTTTACCAGAGTCGCCTTGATTTGGGTCATGTGTCGATTACCCTTGTGAATGGATGGGGATTGATCTTGCGATTGCAGCAGGCCGATAGCCCGCGAACCTCTCAGGATTCGGCGGATATCGCCTTGGCCTCGGCAGACTCGGCAGGCTCTTCTGCGGGCAGGGGGCCGGGTTCGGGTGTTACCTCTGCCTCGGCAGCTTCGACAGCTGTGTCAGCTTCGGTGGACATCGCCACGGATGGCGCTTCAGCGCTTTCCTCTACAGTGGCCTCTGTATCACCCGATGCAGACTCGGTGTCTGCTTCAGCGGATGCATCCGAAGATGTGCGAGCTTCGCTGGAGGCCAGCATTTCCCGTTCTGCCGCCTCAATCGCATCCAGGGATTCACCAGCCTCCAGACGGCCTTCAAGGATGGCATCGGCCATGGCCGCAACATAGATGCGCACCGCGCGGATGGCATCGTCATTGCCGGGGATGACATGGGTGACTCCGTCCGGGTCGCTGTTGGTATCTACCACACCGATAACCGGAATACCCACCTTGTTGGCTTCGCGCACGGCAATGCGTTCATGCGAGACATCTATCACGAACAGGGCATCCGGCAAGCCGTTCATGTTCCTGATACCACCCACGCTGCGCGACAGCTTGGCAATCATGCGGTCGAGTTGCAGTGCCTCGCGTTTGGGGAGCTTCGAAAACGCACCCCGGCTGCGGTCCGACTCGAGTTGCAGGAGTCGATTGACCGACTGGCGCACCGTTCGATAGTTGGTAAGCATACCGCCGAGCCAGCGTTGATCCACATAGGGCATCCCGACACGCGTGGCCTGCTCGCGAATCGCCTTTGCACAGGCACGCTTGGTGCCGACGAAGAGGATCTTCTTCTTGTTTGCCGCCAGAAGACGCGCCTCGGCAAGCGCCGCCTCGAAGGCGGGCATAGTCTTCTCGAGGTTGATGATGTGCACCCTGCTGCGGGCACCGAAGATGTAGCGCGCCATCTTCGGGTTCCAGTAGCGGGTGTGGTGTCCGAAGTGGACACCCGCCGCCAGCATGTCACGCATGCCGATTTGTTCCATTACGCTGCCTCCGGGTTGCGTCTTGCGCCCGCCTTGCACTGTGACCGGAAGCACCCCCGAAATGACGCGGCCAGTCAGGAATCCTTGCGCGTCCGGGGCACTTTCCGGCACCCTGCAGTACAAACCTTCAAATCGTCATCAAGACGGTCTTCCAGCGAGCACGTGGTTACCTTGTTGTTCGTGTTGTGTGATCTTCCAATCAGCAGCAGCGAGAACGAAGTGACAAGACCAAGGCTTGACCACCAGTCATTCACCCTGCCGCGACTGACCCGTCTTTATATCACAGGCGGCTGACTCAAGCCAGCGGTCGTCGAGCAGGGCGTTGAGGAAGCGGCGGCGAGATAACGACTGATTCGGCCTCACAGCGGCCTTTTCGGTTTGGATACGGGTGTCCTGAGGACTTTCAAGGGTGATAATGAACCGAAAATTCAGGGGATGAACTCAGGGTCCCCAAGTACAGGAACGCAACCTTGTTCCGGATAGCTCCCCGAACCGGCCCTGTTGCTTCCTGTCGCTTGGACTCCTGGTGAGTTACAGTAGCGACAGACCATGAAAAAGAAACTTCCTATCGGCATTCAGACCTTCCGAACGATTCGTGAGGAGGGGTACTACTATGTGGACAAGACTGCGTGGGCGCAGCGGCTGCAGGCGGAGGGTACGCATTACTTCCTGTCGCGTCCGCGGCGCTTTGGCAAGAGTTTGTTCCTTGATACGTTGAAGGAACTGTTCGAGGGCAGTGAGGAACTGTTCAGGGGGCTGGCCATCCACGGGGATTGGGACTGGTCGGTGCGCTATCCGGTGGTGCGGCTCGACTTCGGAGGAAGCAACTTCGATGAGCTCGGGTCCGTGCGTACGAACTTGATGGCACAATTGGCGCGTACCGAGCGCCGGGCGCAGGTGGTCACCGAATCCGATACGCCCGCCGAACGCTTTGCAGATCTGCTGGAAGCCCTGCATGAGCACACGGGTCAGCGCGTGGTGGTGCTGGTGGATGAATACGACAAGCCTATTCTGGATGCACTGGAGACACCGGAGGTGGCGCGCGCCAACCGCAACTTCCTGCGCGGGCTTTACTCGAATATCAAGGCTTGCGACGCACACATCAAGTTCAGCTTCCTCACGGGCGTGAGCAAGTTCTCCAAGGTCAGCCTGTTCTCGGGGCTCAATAACCTGGAAGACATCACCCTTGATCCGCACTATTCCGCCATCTGTGGCTATACCGATCGGGAGTTGGATGAGGTGTTCGCCACAGAACTATCCGGTCTCGACCGGCAAGCCATCCGCGACTGGTACAACGGCTACAACTGGCTCGGCAAGGAGAGTGTGTACAACCCATTTGATGCCCTCAAACTCTTCCGTACCCGCAAGTTCAAGCCCTGGTGGTTCGAGACCGGCTCTCCGACCTTTCTGGTCGACACCCTGATCAAGCGCGAGGTCAGTTCGCTGGAGCTGGACGGCATGATCGGTAGCGATGATCTCCTGTCCACCTTTGATGTGGGCGACATGGCCACCGAGGCGCTGCTGTTTCAGACCGGTTACCTGACTGTCCGGGCAGTCGAGGAGCGTGGCGACAGCACATACTACCGGCTGGGCTACCCGAACCGCGAGGTGCGCCTGAGTCTGAATCAGCGCCTGCTGGCGCGGCTGACGAGCGACCCCAAGGTGAAAGAGAACACCTTCAGGCTCCACGAATTGATGGTGGCAGGCGACATCGCCGGAATGAAGAAGCTGTTTAGCGCCTTCTACTTCGGCATTCCGTACGAATGGCACACCAGGAATGACATCGCCCGTTTCGAGGGGTATTACGCGAGCGTGTTCTATGCCTGTTTCACGGCGGCACTGGGTTCTACCGCTATCATCACAGCGGAGGACAGCAGCAGCCACGGGCGCGCTGATTTGGTGGTGCGCTATCAGGGACGGGTGTACATCTTCGAGTTCAAGGTGGTGGAGCGAGCCGGGGCAGGCGTGGCCATAACGCAGATGCATGAGCGTGACTACGCGAAAAAGTATCAGGAGCTTGGTGAGCCGATATACCTGATAGCGGTCGAGTTCAGCAGCGAATCGCGCTCTCTGGTGGGGTTCGAGGCAGATCAGGTGTCATCCTCGTGAGTTACGGTATTGACAGACCATGAAGAAGAAGCTTCCTATCGGCATTCAGACCTTCCGCGAGATTCGCGAGGAGGGCTACTATTATGTGGACAAGACCGCGTGGGCACAGCGGCTGCAGGCGGAGGGGAAGCATTACTTCCTGTCGCGTCCGCGGCGTTTCGGCAAGAGTTTGTTCCTTGATACGCTGAAGGAGCTGTTCGAGGGCAGCGAGGAGCTGTTCAGGGGGCTGGCCATCCACGGGGACTGGGACTGGTCGGTGCGCTATCCGGTGGTGCGGCTCAGCTTCGGAGGAAGTAACTTTGATGAGTTCGGGTCCGTGCGTACGAACTTGATGGCGCAATTGGCGCGTACCGAGCGCCGGGCGCAGGTGGTCGCCGAATCCGATACGCCTGCCGAACGCTTTGCAGATTTGCTGGAAACCCTGCATGAGCGCACGGGTCAGCGCGTGGTAGTGTTGGTGGATGAATATGACAAGCCCATCCTGGACGCACTGGAGACACCGGAGGTGGCGCGCGCCAATCGTGATTTCCTGCGCGGACTCTACGCCGTCATCAAGGACAGCGACGCACACATCAAGTTCAGCTTTCTCACGGGCGTGAGCAAGTTCTCCAAGGTCAGCCTGTTCTCGGGGCTTAATAATCTGAAAGACATCACCCTTGACCCGCGCTATTCCGCCATCTGTGGCTACACGGACCACGACCTTGACGAGGTGTTCGCCGCGGAACTATCCAGCCTCGACCGGCAAGCCATCCGCGACTGGTACAACGGCTACAACTGGCTTGGCGAGGAGAGTGTGTACAACCCCTTTGATGTGCTGTTGCTGTTCGACCGCCGCGAGTTCAAGCCCTGGTGGTTCGAGACCGGCTCTCCGACCTTTCTGGTCGACACCCTGATCAAGCGCGAGGTCAGTTCGCTGAAGCTGGACGGCATGATCGGTAGCGATGATCTCCTGTCCACCTTTGATGTGGACGAGATGGCCACCGAGGCGCTGCTGTTCCAGACCGGTTACCTGACTATCCGGGCAGTCGAGAAGCGTGGCGACAGCACGTACTACCGGCTGGGCTACCCGAACCGCGAGGTGCGCCTGAGTCTGAATCAGCGCCTGCTGGCGCGGCTGACGAGCGACCCCGGGCTGGAAGAGAACGCCTTCAAGCTCCACGAATTGATGGTGGCAGGCGACATCGCCGGAATGAAGAAGCTGTTTAGCGCCTTCTACTTCGGCATTCCGTATGAATGGCACACCAGGAATGACATCGCCCGTTTCGAGGGGTATTACGCGAGCGTGTTCTATGCCTGTTTCACGGCGGCACTGGGTTCTACCGCTATCATCACAGCGGAGGACAGCAGCAGCCACGGGCGCGCTGATTTGGTGGTGCGCTATCAGGGACGGGTGTACATCTTCGAGTTCAAGGTGGTGGAGCGAGCCGGGGCAGGCGTGGCCATAACGCAGATGCATGAGCGTAACTACGCGAAAAAGTATCAGGAGCTTGGGGAGCCGATACACCTGATAGCGGTCGAGTTCAGCAGCGAATCGCGCTCTCTGGTGGGGTTCGATGCAAAGAAGGTGTCATCCTGGTGAGTTACGGTATCGATAGACCATGAAACAGAAGCTTCCTATCGGCATTCAGACCTTCCGAAAGATTCGCGAGGAGGGCTACTACTATGTGGACAAGACCGCGTGGGCGCAGCGGTTGGAGGCGGAGGGGAAGCATTACTTCCTGTCGCGTCCGCGGCGCTTTGGCAAGAGTTTGTTCCTTGATACGTTGAAGGAGCTGTTCGAGGGTAGCGAGGAGCTGTTCAGGGGGCTGGCCATCCACGGGAATTGGGACTGGTCGGTGCGCTATCCGGTGGTGCGGCTCAGCTTCGGGTCGGGCAACTTCAAGGAGCCTGGGTCCGTGTGTACAAGCCTGATGGCGCAATTGGATGCTGCCGAGCAAGAGGCTTCGGTAGAACCGCGCTACGATACGGCACCGGGCCGTTTTCGACACCTGATTCGCACCCTGCACCAGCGCACGGGTCAGCGCGTGGTGGTGCTGGTGGATGAATACGACAAGCCCATCCTGGATGCACTGGAGACACCGGAGGTGGCGCGCGCCAACCGCAACTTCCTGCTCGGGGTTTACTCGAATATCAAGGCTTGCGACGCACACATCAAGTTCAGCTTCCTCACGGGCGTGAGCAATTTCCCCAGAGCCGGCCTGTTCTCGGGACTGAATAATCTGTGGGACATCACCCTTGATCCGCGCTATTCCGCCATCTGTGGCTACACGGACCGCGACCTCGACGAGGTGTTCGCCGCGGAACTGCCCGGCCTCGACCGGCAAGCTATCCGCGACTGGTACAACGGCTACAACTGGCTTGGCGAGGACAAGGTGTACAACCCCTTCGATGTGCTCAAACTCTTCCGCACCCGTGAGTTCAAGCCCTGGTGGTTCGAGACCGACTCTCCGACCTTCCTGATTGATACGCTGGTCAAGCGTGGGGGGAGCCCGCTGCAGCTGGACGGCATGTTTGCCGACAGAGGGTTGCTGTCCACCTTTGATGTGGACGACATGGCCACCGAGGCGCTGCTGTTCCAGACCGGTTACCTGACCATCAAGGAGGTTGATGAGGACGAGGGCAGCACTGATTACCGGTTGGGCTACCCGAACCGCGAGGTGCGCCTGAGTCTGAATCAGCGCCTGCTGGCGGAGGGCGACATCATTACAGATGTGTGAGCGCAACTATGCGAACAAGTACCAGATGCTCGGCAAGCCGATACATCTGGTAGCGCAAGAAGTTGTTCAGAATTGCCCACGCGGCACACCTGAGTATGTTCTGATCAAGTCCATCCGTGGACTTGATCAGATTCGCAAATCAGAAGTACGCTTCTGATTTGCTCGCAGATTCAATGCCTTACGGCACTGAATCTGGCGGCACATCCGTGTGCCGCACGGGAAACTCTGTTATTCAGAGTTTCCCTGAATATATTCGTCCGGAGCCGGTATTTCTCGCAACGTTTGTGAAATTGAGAGGGACCCATGATCGAGACTCCGACCGCACAAGACTGCATCGAAACAGCGATACGCAAGCTCGCGGAGATGAACCCGCAAGAGACCGACGGAACCTGGCTTGAAGTGGTGACCGTGGAGGTCAGCCCATTCATCAGGGAGTGGGACATCGCACAGTGCTGGCATTGGAAGGAGTGGCCCGAGAGAGACGAACACTTCCCGGGCACCACCAATCAGGATGTGGGAATAGATGCCGTCGCAAAGCGCCGGAGCGACGGGCGCTACCTCGCCATACAGTGCAAGTCGCGCCGACTTGACGACGAAGGATGTGGCGATTCGATCAAGCACAACGAAATCGCCAAATTCGCGTCTGTGTCCGAGCACAGCTTCTGGGCTGAGCGCTGGCTGGTCACCAATGGCGACAACCCTCTCGCCAGCGGTGCCAGACAATCAGCGTCGATGCACAAAAAACGCATCAAACAGGTCAACATCACAGTTGACTTGCATCAGCAGCGGCAGGCGAATGTCGCCTCGGAGGGTTTTGAACACGCGCCGCCACATCCGGACGGCGAACCGATACAGACGAAATCCTGCATGCAGGACGAAGCCGTCGCCACGAGCGTACGCATATTGAAGGAGCAGGAGAACTCGGAGAGTGGCGGGCTCCCGCGCGGCGAGGCGCGAGGCAGGATTATCCTGCCCTGTGGCACTGGAAAGACGCGCATCTCGCTGCGCATCATCGAGGAACTCACGCCTTGCGGCGGCCTGTCCATCGTACTGTGTCCCTCCATCGCGCTCGTTGCCCAGATCAGGCGCGAATACCTGCAAAACGCATCCATTCCGATACACGTGCTGGCCGTCTGCTCGGACGAGAGCGCGGGCTTCGCCCCCGAGCGGGAGGGAAGCCGCAATGCGACACTTGATCCGACTGTTGACAACAGCAACGTCAGCGCGTCCGAAGTGAAGGGCGAGGTGACCACGGATGCCGACGAAATAGCGAACTGGATGCGCGAGCGCACTTCGAGCAGTGGAATCAAGGTGCTCATTGGCACCTACCAGAGCAGCGTCCGGGTATCGGAAGCCCTGCTGAACGCAGGGGCACGAGCCTCGGTCATGATCGCCGAC
Source organism: Pseudomonadales bacterium (assembly GCA_965199815.1). Lineage (GTDB taxonomy): Bacteria > Pseudomonadota > Gammaproteobacteria > Pseudomonadales > Azotimanducaceae > Azotimanducus. Next base: position 338,975 of record CBDATE010000018.1, on the reverse strand, counting down.
GAAGCACACAGAACGGCGGGCCTGAAGCGCAGGAAGTCGAAGTCCGACACCGCGAATCGGGAAGAAAAACGTCTTCGCGACTTCACGATCTGCCATGACAGCGCCCGATTCCCCGCCACCTACCGCGTCTATCAGACGGCCACGCCGCGCATTTATGATGTCAAGCAGCCCACCGGCAACCCGAACTGGATTGTGCGCTCGATGGACGACGAGACCACCTTCGGCGTGGAGCTCTATCGCAAGAGTTATCAGGAAGCCGTGCGCAACCGCTGGTTGTCCGACTATCGCATCATCGCCATGGGCATCAACGACCCCGAGGCATACAAGACGGCGAATGCCCTTGCCCGCAACACCGGCAGCACGGGCAGCAGTCAATTGACCACCCCGGATTACCTGAAAGGCCTGGCTTTCGCGCTCACCATGGGCGGTGCCACCCAGGGCGACGAGGTGGAAATCAAATCGTGCATCGCCTTCATGAACACGGTGGACAAGTCAAGAAACATGGCGGCAGACCTGCAGACCGAGAGTGTCCGGCAGTGGGTATCCGAGTGGCTGAGCGAGAACGCCGATGGCAGGGCCGCGTGCGAATACCGTCTCGAACATCTCGACGCTTCGAGCAACGCCGCGGCGCGCGAAACCGCGAAGGGACGGCTGGCCGCCGCTGACACGGCGCACCCGCACGGCATCATCAATGTCGGGATTTTCGGAGAGGGCACCGATTCGCCGTCATTGAGCGCGGTGGCTTTCCTCGAGGCGCGCAAGAGCCCCATAGATGTCGTGCAGGCGGTCGGAAGGGCAATGCGTACGGCCCCCGGCAAGGAGCTCGGCTACATTGTCTGCCCCATCCTGATTCCACCCACCGCCGACCCCGAGAAGTGGCTCAGCACCAGCAGCCCCGAGGAAGGGTGGCAGGAACTGGGGCAGATACTGCTCGCCCTGCGCGCCCACGACCAGAGAATCGAAGAGAAGCTGCAGGATCTCCTGCGACTCTACATTCCCGAACCGCCTCCGCTGGAGCGCACGTTTGTGGCGGTCGCCCGGGACGAAGACAGGCGCATAGAGTACGGCGAATTCGTGGGGACTCCGGGCGGCGCAGAGAGAGCGCTTGAACAGATGCTTGATGGCAAGAGCCGCACAGAAGCGGGAATGGAACGCCTGAAGCCTGAGGTGTCCGTCGATGATAGTGAGTCCGGGGGATCATCCACGCGCGAAGGACAGCCCCTGCACGACGAACACGGCGAGCACAATGGGCCCACAGCCGTTGATGCCCCGAAAATGGAACAACTCATCATCGGCAAGAAAAACCCCGACGGCAGCAAGGAAATGCGCAGGGATTCGGTAGTGCGGGACCCGGCAGGCGCGGGCGCGGCGCGCGGCATCGTGAACATCCGCAAGACCAAGGCCAAGGCGCGCAAGATGATCAATACCGGCGAGGGCGGCATCCGCGTACAGCCGGGCAGTGCGCGCATGCCCCGCAAGACCGCCAGGGAACGAGCCGAAGAACACGGGCAACAGCTGATCAGGGATAGCGGGTTCGAAGATCATGGCAAGGCAATCAGCATGAACCTGCTCTCGAAGTCCGGGCTGAGCGGCAACCGGGTGATGCGTGACCTCAACATTCTGGAAGTGAGTGTGCGTGAGGCGGCGCACCATATGCGGACGGATGACCTGCTGCCCGCACTCAACCGGCACTTCGGGCTCGACCAGCTCAAGAAGACCGGCAAGATTCAGGCGGACGGCTGCACCATCGCCGCGCTCCTGATGATGAACGCCGCGATGCTGCACCAGCGCATCAGCAACGGTGGCTGGCTGTCCGGCATCAGCGACCTCGCGCACATCAAGAACCGGACTGATGTGGTGCGCAAGATGAGCCGTGAATGGGAGCGCATCATGCGCCACGACTTCCGTCCGGTGCTCGAACCCGCCCTGGAGGCCATCTACGCGGTCGAGGCCACCGGCAAGACCGCCGGCTGCGAGCGCGCGCTGCATCATCTCGCCGCGGAAGCAGAGCGCATCGCCGAAACCTACGCCGATATGGGTGCCGACCACGCCGGGCCGCTGTTCAACCGCGTCATGGGCAACCAGGCTTCGGATGGCGCGTTTTTCACCCGGCCGGTTGCCGCTTCGCTCGCCGCACGGCTGACGCTTGATGCCTGCGGGGAGCATGATTGGTCCGACCCCGAGGTCTGGCGGCGGCACAAGACGGTGGATCTGGCATGTGGCAGCGGTACGCTGCTTGCGGCCATGCTTGCCGACATGAAGCGCAGGGCGCTCGCCCGGGGCGCGGATGACGAGACGCTGAACGGGCTGCAGAAACTGGCGGTCGAGGATGTCATCAAGGGACTGGACATCAACCCGGTTTCACTGCAACTCGCCGCATCGCAACTGACGGCGGGCAATCAGCGCGTCAGTTACCGGCGGATGGGGCTGCATCTGATGCCCTATGGCGCGGATGCCCATGCACCGCAGCGGGTGTACGCCGGTACGCTCGAGTTGTTGGCACAGCGCACTGTGGTGCAACGCGCCGTGGCGCAAGGACAAGATGAGATGGATTTGGGCGACGAAACCATCGATTCACAAGCGACCTGGGAGGTGACGGACGACGCGGCGCTCGAAGATGCCGTGGATGCCGCGAAGGACGCGCGCATTGTCATCATGAACCCGCCGTTCACGAACCGCGCCAATATGGGCGAGAAGTTCTCGGATGAGATCAGGATGCCATTGAGGAAGCGGGTCGATGCATTGGAGAGCACCCTGGTTCAAAACGATTCCGGATTGGATGGCTTTGTGAGCAAGAATTCGATTGGCCCGCTGTTTGAGGCGCTTGCCGAAAAGTGCGCGGATTTTTCTTCTGGCGTTGTCGCAATGATCTGGCCCGCTGTTGCGCTTACGGGGCCCTCAACGCAATACAAACGCCGAGTCCTTCGCCAAGCGTTTTCATGTCCATACCATTCTCACCTGCCATCAGCCTCGGCCAACATTAACCTGAGCCAACACACCTCCATCAACGAGAGCATCGTGGTGATGCGTCGCCATGAGGGCAACAAACCGGCAACCAGAATCATCAATCTCGACAGGTTGCCGACAGACGACGATGAGGTCACAGATTTTCATCAATGCCTGCAGAAATGTGAAGAAGGACTGCTGGCGGGCGGTTGGGGTGAGGTCTCTTGTTGGCCCGCCGAGCGCATGGAGGCGGGGGACTGGACGGCGGCGGTGTTTCGCGCTCCCGAGCTCGCCGGGGCGGCATACGAATTCGCCAATCACGCGTCGCTGCTGCGCATGGAAGATCAGGAACTGGTGCCCTCCGCGGTGTTGAGCGGAGGTGGCCGCAGCGAGATATTTGGGCAGGTTGATGCCGATGCGCCAGGCAGCTTTCCGATCCTGTACTCCAAGGGTGAGGAGGCTCAGCGAAGCATTCGGGGCCTACCCGATCAGCATTGGGCACCAAGAAAGCAGGTTCCGCGCAGTGAATGGGTCGAGGCACCCGGAAGCGATGCTCTGCATCATCCGCTCACAGCCAGGCGTATCACCCCGCAAGCCTCCCATCTACTGGTGACAGCTGGCCAGGACACCGGCACCGGTCGCCTGACGGCGGTGGCGCAAGACGAGCGGTGCGTTGGCGTGGGCTGGCTGCCGGTACCGGATGTCACGCTGGAGCAAGGCAAGGCCGCGGCCGTCTTCCTCAATTCGACCGCGGGACGGCTGCAACTGCTGCGCAACCCCGGAAGGAAGCTGGGGTTTCCGCTGTACCGCCCGGCAGGCCTGAAAACCATCCGCCTGCCCGACCTCTCCGACAGCGCGCTCGTCAACACCCTGGCGCGGTGTTGGGAAGCCACCGCCGAGGCCGAAGTGCCCCAGTTTCGCGACGGCGAATGTGACGTGCGGGGCATCTGGGACGAAGCCGTAGCCGAAGCTCTTGGATGGGATGCCGGGGAACTCACGCGGCTGCGTCTGTTGCTGCACCGGGAGCCGCATGTGCGCGGGTTGGGCTACGGGCAATACGCCGACGAACCGGAGGTGCGCACCTGACCGCCACTCACGCCCTGTGCCAGCGCGGCCTCTTCGCGCAGACGCTCGGGCGAACCGAGCATCTGGCGATTGAATCCCGTGCGCTTGAACCAGTAATGCAGGCCGAGCAGGTCGGTAAACCCCATGCCGCCGTGCACCTCAACCGCGGTCCTGGCGACGAACGTGCCGACCTCGCTCAGGTGCGCCTTGAGATGACAGGCCAGTTGGTGCGATTCCTGCAGGCTCTCGTCAAGCGCGTGCGCGGCGTACCAGGCAAAGGCGCGCGTCGGTTCGAGCTGTGCAGCCATCTCCGCGCACATGTGCTTGACCGCCTGAAAGGAGGCGATGACGCGACCAAACTGCTCGCGCTGCCCGGCGTAGGCCACTGCCTGGTCGAGCATGGCTTGCGCTGCGCCCAGCGTATCAGCGGCCAGCAGTACGCGGCCAAGATCCAGCACTCGTCGCGACACCTCGAGATCCGCCGCGGGGAGCGTCTCCGCCGCCAGATTGCTGAACTCGAGCTCGCCGATTGGCCGCGTTCGGTCAACCGTTTCAAAGCGCCTGCGGGAGAGCCCCGGCGTGTCAGCCGACACCAGATGCAGTCCGCCACTCGCATCCGCAACCAGCCAGGCATCGGCTTCAAAATCAAGCACGAACATGGCCTTGCCGGTGAGCCTGCCGTCGCGCACCTGTACGCCTGCGCCCGCTCGCGCACCCGAGAGTTCCGCCATGGCCGCACCCACCAGCAGTTCGCCACGCGCCATCTTCGGCAGCCAGTCGCGTTGCTGCGCGGGTGTCGCGGCCAGCATCAGGGCGCGCGGCACCATGGCCGCGCTCGCCACATAGGCGACCGGCGCGACTGCATAGCCAAGCGCTTCCGCCACCACACAGGCATCAAGCGCCGCGAGGCCAACGCCTCCGTGCGCCTCCGCAATCAGCAGTGCCGGCAAGCCGAGCTCGGCAAGGCCGCGCTCCAGATCCTGTGCGCGCCCCTCATCGCGAGCAGCGAATCGGCGCACCCGAGCCAGCGGGACATGCTCGGCAAGATACCCGCGCAGACTCTCGACGAGCATGCGTTGCTCATCCGACAGTGCGAATTTCACCCGCCCGACCTCTCTTGTTGCGAGGAGTGCGCGGGTTGCGGTCTGTGTGCACGGGGTTCGCGCGGCATGCCGAGGCCGCGCTCGCTGATGATGTTCTTCTGAATCTGACTGGTGCCACCACCTATGATGAGTCCGAGAAAGAACATGTACTGGAATTGCCAGCCCCCGTCGCCGAGACGCGGGTTGGCACCGTAGGCGAGGCCGAGTTCGCCCATGACATCTATGGCGAACCCCTCGAGTTCATGGCGCAGTTCGGTGCCTTGCAGCTTCACGATCATGCGCGCCAGCGCGCCCTCCGAACTGCGGGCGAGCCGGTTGGAGAGGTTTCTCAGGTCGTTGTAGCGATTCGCCAGTACGCGACCCTGCAGGCGCATGAGTCGGTCGCGAAACTCCGGCTTGTCGATGATGCGCACACCATCGACCGTCTCGCTCTGCATGAGTTCGAGCAGCCCGTTCAGGCGCGCCTGCGCCTGATTCGGGTCTGCGAGCGAGTCGCGCTCGTTGCCGAGGATGCTGTTGGCCACCTGCCAGCCTTGTCCGCGTTCGCCCACAATCTGCTCCTTCGGAACGCGTACATCGGTCAGGAAGACTTCATTGAAGTTCGCCTTCATGGTCATATCGACCAGCGGGCGCACTTCTATTCCGGGCGTATTCATCTCGAAGAGCAGGAAGCTTATACCGCGGTGCTTCGGCGCGTCCGGCTCGGTGCGCACCAGACAGAAGATCCAGTCGGCGATATGTGCCGTGCTGGTCCAGATTTTCTGGCCGTTCACCACCCAGTGGTCGCCATCAAGCACCGCCGAGGTGCGCAGGCTGGCCAGGTCGCTGCCCGCTCCCGGCTCGGAATAGCCTTGACACCAGAGCATCTCTCCCGCCAGCGTGGCCGGAATGAAGCGCTGCTTCTGCGCCTCGGAGCCGACTTCGAGCAGGGTGGGAACCAGCATGCTGACACCCTGGCCACCAATACCCGGATTCAGGCGCGCGCGGGTAAACTCTTCGCCGATGATGTACGCCTTGAGCAGGTCGGGGGCGAGGCCGGCACCTCCGTATGCGCGCGGGATGGTGCGCGCGGTATAGCCATGCTCGATGAGCAGGCGCTGCCAGCGACGCACCGCCGGGTCGCGCGGGTTCATGCTGCTCGGCGACAGGTGCCCATTGGCTGCAATGAAGGCGCGCAGTTCGGCGCGAAAGGCCTCATATTCGGGATTGAGAGACAAATCCATGCGTGCACCACCTGTTCCAAGCTACACCCACAGGCCGAGAATCGCCATACCGCCGAGACCGACCACGACGAGCACGAACTTTGGCAGACGGTCGCGGTCCTTCGCCGACACGGTCATATCGTCCTCGTCGGCGAGGGCGCTGCTTGCAACCCGCGCCATGCGGTCCTTGGCGGTGGACATCTCCGCACCTATGACATCAAGGATGGCAATATATATGAAAGTCCCTGCCGCCAGCGCATTGAATACGCCCGCGCCCAGATCCGCCGCCCGCCCCTCGAAGATACCGGATGCCAGCGTACCGAGCGCTATGCCAAGCGGTGTCATGAGCACGAATACCCACAGCAGTCGCCCGAGTTCACGCGCGGTCTTGCCCGCCACATGAGCGCTGACCACCAGCGCGAAGGCAGCCGAGCCCTTGTGCAGCAGTATGCCGATCATGACCAGCAGCGAGGTGGCGACCTCGGGTTCGAGGCCCAGGGCGATACCCGCCACGAGCGAATGAATCGACAGGGCGATGAGCAGCACCAGCGGATACACAGGCACCCGCCGTGGCCGCTCCTGCCCACTCGCGTCGGCACCGCTGTACACCGCCTCGAAGAGTACGCGATCTACCCACAAGAGCAGCACCATGCCCATGGCGGCGATGAGCGCCGCCAGCGGATAGTCGTAGAAACCTTGAAGCGTTTCGTTCGCTTCCGGCAGCAGATGCATGAGTCCGACACCGAGGAATATGCCTCCGGCCAAGGCGTTTCCGAGCGAAAAGAAGCGCCGCCGGGTCTCGCGCTCTGCCACCGACAGGGGGATCAACCCGCCAATGACACCGATGGCCAATATGCCCAGGCCGGCCATGATCTTGATGGTCAGGATGGTCATGGAGCCTGTCTATAGCACCCACATCACGCGCACATCAACTGTGGCGTACTGTCAACGCACCGTCAGCTGGCAGCAGAATCGCGCGTGAACATGGGGCGATAGCGCATGGACAGCGCGGCATTGAATGCGTAGTTGTCGCCCCGGAACTGCGTCAGCGCACGGTAGGAATTGACACGCTCATCAATCAGGAAGCGCGCCATGTGGCCACGCGCCCGCTTGGCGTTGAAACTCACGAACTGATAGGCACCTTTGCGCCATTCGCGAAACTTCGGGTGCACCACGCGCGCATTCAGCCGCGAGAAATCTACCGCACCGGCGTATTCATCAGAGGCCAGATTCACGACCATCTGCCCGGATTTGTCGCCAAGGTCCGCCGCGATGGCATCGGTAATGCGACTGCCCCAGAACTTGTACAGATTGCTCTCGGAGATACTGTTCGGGCTGTTCGGGCTGTTCGAGGCCAGGGCGCGCTCCTGCACCCCCAGCGACACGCCCATTTCCAGCCGATAGGGCTCAATCAAATCCAGAGGCCGCAGAAGGCCGTACAGGCCGGACAGGATGCGCACATGGTTCTGCACATAGGCGAGGCTTCTGGCATCGAGGCTCGGCGCATCAAAGGCGCGATACACATCGCCCATGAACGCCAGTATGGCCTGCTTGCCATTCGCCTTCGTCACCTGTCCGCTCCAGGCCTCGAAGCGCTCCACATTCAGCCGTGCGACGGCTTCACTGATGCCCATCAACTTGCGCAGGTCGTTCGCGGATTTTTCCCGCATGTGCTCGACGAGCCGTGTCGAAGCGTCCAGAAAGCGCGGCTGCGTCGCGCGCGCGACGCGGTGCCCAGTCTCGAAATCAAGTCTTTTGGCAGGCGACAGGAGGATCAGCATGGGGTTCTCGCGTGATAACTTGATATGTTCTGATCAAGTCCATCCGTGGACTTGATCAGATTCGCAAATCAGAAATGCGATGCAGCGGGCACTTCCTTGTGCCCGCCCCTGCGGGCGGCTCCGCCGTGCATTTTTGCTGTCCTGCAAAAATGTCAGCGGGCACTTCCTTGTGCCCGCCCCTGCGGGCGGCTCCGCCGTGCATTTTTGCTGTCCTGCAAAAATGTCAGCGGGCACTTCCTTGTGCCCGCCCCTGCGGGCGGCTCCGCCGTGCATTTTTGCTGTCCTGCAAAAATGTCAGCGGGCACTTCCTTGTGCCCGCCCCTGCGGGCGGCTCCGCCGTGCATTTTTGCTGTCCTGCAAAAATGTCAGCGGGCACTTCCTTGTGCCCGCCCCTGCGGGCGGCTCCGCCGTGCATTTTTGCTGTCCTGCAAAAATGTCAGCGGGCACTTCCTTGTGCCCGCCCCTGCGGGCGGCTCCGCCGTGCATTTTTGCTGTCCTGCAAAAATGTCAGCGGGCACTTCCTTGTGCCCGCCCCTGCGGGCGGCTCCGCCGTGCATTTTTGCTGTCCTGCAAAAATGTCAGCGGGCACTTCCTTGTGCCCGCCCCTGCGGGCGGCTCCGCCGTGCATTTTTGCTGTCCTGCAAAAATGTGCTGATTTGCTTGCAGATTCAATGCCTTACGGCACTGAATCTGGCGGCACATCCGTGTGCCGCACGGGAAACTCTGTTATTCAGAGTTTCCCGTGATGCATACAGTCTAAAGCACTGACCTGAAGCGCTGACCTGAAACATTGCCCCGCTATGCCTCGAGCGCGTCAAGATACTCTTCGCGCAGCCTGCGTTTGAGGATTTTGCCGCTGCCCGTCTTGGGAATCTCCTCGACGAACGCGACCGATCGCGGCACCTTGTACCCCGCCAGATGCTGACGGGCAAACTGCTGCAGCGCATCAACGTCAAGGTCACTGTCCGCCTGCCTGACGACACAGGCATGTACAGACTCGCCCCACTCCTCGTCAGGTACGCCAAACACCGCCACTTCGAGCACCGACCGGTGTTCCTCCAGCGCATGCTCGATTTCCGCCGGGTAGATGTTCACGCCACCGGAGATGATCATGTCCTTCTTGCGGTCACAAATATAATAGAACCCGTCCTCATCGAAGTAGGCGATATCACCGACCGTCTGCCAGCCGTCACGGCGATCTTCGAGATACTTGTCGCGCGCCTTGTGGTAGGACTCGAACACGGCGGAAGAGCGCACAAACAGCTCTCCCGGTACGTGCGGCGTGGTCACCACTTCGCCCGCCTCGTCATAGAGCCGTATTTCCACGCCCGGTGTCGGTTGCCCGCAGGCACCCGGCTTGGCGCGCTGATGCTCCGGGCGCATGATGATGTTCACGCCGAGTTCGGTCGAGCCGTACACCTCGAACAGCGAATCCTCGGGAAATCGCTCCAGATAAGCGAGCTTGAGCGCATAGGACCAGGGCGCGGCATTGGCGATCATGATGCGCATGCAGGAAACATCAAAGCGCCGCAAGTCTTCGTCCGCCACGCGACACAGGCGGCGAATCGGGGTTGGCGCGGAGAAGGTGGTAGTCACGCGATACTTGTCCACCAGACGCAGCCAGTCCAGCGGGTCGAAATCGCGTTGCAGCACGGCGGTGTTGCCAAGCAAGCTGGCCATGCCGAGGAACCCGCCGGGGCCTGAATGATAGAGCGGACCAGTGGTGATATAGACATCGTCCGAGCGGTAGCCAATATATTCCAGCATGGCCATCACCTGCTGCGGGTCGCCCGCATTGCGGCGCACCGCCCCCTTGGGCTTGCCGGTGGTGCCCGAGGTGTAGATCATCGACCCGCCGGAACTCTCATCCTGCTCGACATCCACTGCTCGCTCCGGAGCCTCGCGCAGCAGCTCATGCAGGCTCAGCATGTCCTTGCCCGGCGGCCCGGCGAACACCAGCACATGGCGCACACTCGGTGTCTGTTCGCGCATCGTCTCGAAGAGCGGCGCGAACTCGGCATCGATGCAGACCAGGCAGGCATCGCAATCGTCCACCACGAAGGCCGCCTCACTGGCCGTGAGCCGATAGTTGAGCGGCACCGAGATAGCGCCCACCTTGCGCGCGGCGTGTCCACAGGCCACCACCATCATCGAGTTCTTCCCGCACCAGAGAATGCGCTCGCCGGGGGTCACCCCCAGATCGAGAAACACGTGCGCCAGCCGATTGGCTGTTGCTTCCAGTTCGATAAACGACCAGGACAGCGGCGGCCGCCCCGCAACATCTTCGATCAGGGCCGACTTGTCGGTGAATTGGGCTGCCAGTGTGGTGAGGAGATCCATGGATGTGCCTTCCTGTATCTGTGGGGCTTCACTGTGCGCGGGTGTCATGTTGCGCGAATTGTGCACCGTCTGTCGAGCGCGTTCATGTCCAGCACCGCATCCGCCCGGTTGGCCAGTGCCTCGCTGTGCGTTGCGACAATCAGGCTCGCGCCCGCTGCGTCAACCGATTCCCACAGCACATCCGCCACCAGCTTCGAGTGCTTCGCATCGAGATTGCCGGTCGGCTCGTCCGCGAGCACGAGCTGTGGCGAATGCATCAATGCGCGCAACACGGCCACCCGCTGCTGCTCGCCGCCGGACAGGGTTTCGGGGAAGGCATCGAGCCGCTCTCCCAGACCCAGAGCGCGCAAGCCCGCATCCACGCGCGGCAGGTCTCGCGGCAATCCCTTGAGTTCCAGTGGCAGGAGGCAATTCTCGCGCAGGGTCAGAGTGGGAATCAAGTTGAAAAACTGAAACACTATGCCCATGTGGTCGCGCCGCGTGGCCGTGCGTGACGCTTCACCGGCAGTCGCCAGATCAAGACAGGTCGAATCATTCAGCGTCAGCAGGATGCGCCCGTCACTCGGGCGCAGGAGACCCGCGATCAGGTTCAGGAGCGTGGTCTTGCCCGAGCCACTCGCACCGAACAGGGCGAGGCTTTGCCCGGCTGCCAGCGTAAAGTCGAGATGGCTGAACAGGAGCTCGGCCGATTCCTGCCGACCATAGCCAGCTGCCAGGTTCTCAACCCGAAGTTGCATGCAATCCGGCATCCGACACCTCTCCCGACATCACTTCAATGCCGCGGTGCCACCAGCGAATCGTGCAATTCATCGCCGTGCTCTTCGAGCGCAGCGAGCACCCCCTCATTGGCCGGCACAGCATCTCCGGCGCGCACTTCCGCTATGCGCTGACGAAATCCTTCCAGTGTCAGGTAGGCATCGGTGTCCGCCGGCGTACCGAGCAACTTGCGCTTCAGATAGCCTCGCCACTCACGCCGTTCCTGATCGTTCATGAGCTCGGTGAGATCATTGCGCGCCTTGAGCCGCGCCAGCAGTTCCCGCAGCCGACGATCCTGAAAATGCGTCTTGCCGGGCGCGTTGGCGTGCCTCAGTGCCTGCGCCACGCGCAAGGCTTCCGCCTGATCCCGATCACTGATGAAGCGGCCATAGAGCTGGGCTTCCACATCCTTCGAGGTGGCAGGCATCTTGCGACCCGCACCGTTGAGTTCGGAGTCTGTGAGCAGCTTGCCATCCGGTGCCACCATCCCGTTGAAATTGCGTTCGCCGCCCTTGCCCGAGCGAGCGCGTCGAGACTTGCCCCTGGCCCTGCCCTTGCTGCCACGCCGTTGCTGCCCTTCGGCCAGGTTCTCGGCACGAAACAATCCGCTTATGCGCCTTTCGATCAACCTCTTGTGCTCCAGCAGGAAGTCGCGGCGCTGCTCGGCAAGACGCATGTCGATGCCGAGGCGATCGATGTCCTCGGGGCGCAGCACGTTGACGGGCGCAATCACCGGGCACTTGTTGGTGTGCACCGGACGCAGCGGCAAGCGATCATCTCCATCGGGGTTCCACCAAAGCTCCTGCAATTGCTCCTCGGGCCACTCGACCAGGCAACGCAGGTCGGCTCCCAGGTCAGCCAGGATGCGCGTGTTCTTCTTTGGTGGATGTCCGATCTGCATCACCAGACCAAGGTGATGGCGGTCGCGTGGCAAGCTGCCGGCCACCAGCACCTTCATGTCCTCGCTCGGGCGCAGAAGATGCTCCACCTCGTTCTTGTGGCGCAGATTGAACACGAACCGGTAGAGTTTTTCATTGTGCTTGCGCAGCAAGCGGGCGAGTTTGATGGTCATCCTGACATCGGTGGAGGCTTCGTGCGCGGCCTCGGCGTTGATGCCATTGGCTTCGGCCAGGGCTTGCAGATTCAGCACCGGAACACCGTCGCGCAGCGGCCATTCAAGCCCTTCGGGACGCAGCGCGCGCGCGGCGCGGCACAGTTCGAGCAGATCCCAGCGCGTGTTGCCGTTCTGATACTCGCGCAGATAGACCGGCAGAAAGTTGCGATAGAAGCCGTAGCGCACAAACTCGTCGTCGAAACGGATGGAGTTGAATCCGGCGACGCACACGCCCGGCTCCATGAACAGATCGTAGATGCGATGCATGGCCTCGAGTTCGGTAATGCCCTGCTCGTTGGTCACTTGCGGCGTGAGCCCGGTGAGACAGCAGGCAGCCGGATCCGGCAGCACATCGGCGGGCAGGCGCACCTGAAAACTCACTGGCTCGCCAATGTCGGTGAGGTCGTGGGTGGTCTTTTGCGCCGCGAATTGCAGTACCCTGTGCCAACAGGGATCAATACCGGTGGTCTCCAAGTCATACCAGCAGATATGACCATCCTGAGTATCAGACATACATCTTCTTCCTGAGAATCAGTGCGCCCTCGGGCGCACCAGTGTCGAACTTCAATGAACCTCAAATCCATCGCCTTGTATGTCGGCCCGCTGGCCGCCATCGCCGTGACCGTCCTGTGTCGTATTCAGGATGCCCCCTTCGAGATGGGAGTCGTCCTTGGCATCACCACTCTGGTCGTAATCTGGTGGATATTCGAACCCATCCCGATCGCGGCAACATCCTTCATTCCCATCCTGGCCTTGCCGGTTTCCGGTGTCCTCGACCAGACAGCCGTCTCTGAAGCCTATGGAAATCCGGTGATTCTCCTGCTTCTCGGGGGCTTCATTCTGTCCACCGCTCTCGCCAGGTCGGGAACCCACCGACGGATAGCACTGTCTATGGTACGACTTTTTGGCGACGGAAGCAGCCGCCGACTCGTGTTCGGGTTCATGGCCGCGACCGCGCTGCTCAGCATGTGGATTTCCAACACCGCAACCACGCTCATGATGCTGCCCATCGCCATGGCGGTACTCGAACGAACGCGCGATGACCGGCTGGCGCTGCCGCTGCTGCTCGGCATTGCCTACGCCGCGAGTATCGGCGGCATGGGTACGCCCATAGGCACACCGCCGAATGTCATCTTCAAGGGCGTGTATCAGGAACTCTTTGCCGCTGACATAGGGTTTGCGCACTGGATGGCGGTCGCCGTGCCAGTGGTCTTGCTGCTGGTGCCGGTCGCCGGTCTGTGGCTGACGCGCCGTCTCGGCGGCGGCACCGGGGCAACTATCGATGCCAGCGGACCCTGGCGTACGGAGGAGGTGCGCCTCGCCATCCTGTTCGGCATCACGGTGGTGTGCTGGGTGACCCGCACCGAACCCTTCGGCGGCTGGGCCGGGCTGTTGTCCCTGCCCTACAGCAACGACGCGATGGTAGCGCTGGCCGCCTGTGTCCTGTTGTTTATCGTGCCGGACGGCAAGGGTGGGCGGCTGCTCGATTGGGAAACTGCCGAGAAGATTCCCTGGGGCACACTCATCCTGTTCGCCTCGGGCATCGCGCTCGCCAAGGGGTTTACCGAATCCGGGGTGTCGGAAGCCATGGGCAATGCGCTCTCGGTGCTCGGCGGCGTGACACCGTTCCTGATCGTGCTCGCCATCTGTCTGGGGGTGACCTTCCTCACCGAGGCTACCAGCAACACGGCGACCACCACACTGCTCATGCCGATCATGGGTGCCACGGCGGTCGCGCTGTCCAGCGACCCCTTGCTGTTCATGATTCCGGCTGCCATGAGCGCAAGTTGCGCCTTCATGCTGCCCGTAGCCACGGCGCCCAATGTGGTCGTGTTCAGTACCGGCAGGGTGCCGGTGGCACGCATGGTGCGCGAGGGCGTGGTGCTGAACCTTGCCGGCGCGCTGATCATCAGCAGCGTCTGCTACCTGCTGCTTGCCTGAGTAGGCCAAGGCTCACAACGCCCCTCACTCCCCCCCCCCCCCCCCCCCCCCTTCACAACGCCTCGTTGAGGCGCGCAATTTCCTCGCGCCAGCGCTTGATCTGCGCGGGCTTCTGAAACTTCGGCTTGCGTTCGAGCATGGCCTCGAGCCTGGATTCAAGTTCCACCAGCCGGGTGAGCCTGGCTTCCTCCGAATCGGGCAGCGCCTGCGGCAGGTGTGTGTCCCCGTCATGTCGATGTGTGTCCCTATGTGCGCGGTGTGTGTCCCCGTCGCCTGAGAAGAAGGCATCCGGCGAAGGCATCTCGAGCAGAACGCCGTCAGCTATCAGGAAGAATCGGTTGGCGAGGGTTTCGATGAACAGGCGGTCATGCGAGGTGATGAGCAGCGTCGCTGATGTTGCGGCCAGCGCCGCCTGCATCTGCTCGCGACCCTCTATATCCAGATGGTTGGTTGGCTCATCGAGGATGAGAAAGTTCGGACGCCGCAGGGAGATGAGCGTGAACAGCAGGCGCGCCCGCTCCCCGCCGGAGAGCACATCGAGCGGCTTGTCACGGCTCGTTCGATCAAATCCGGCCCCGGCCAGCGCCGCCTGAATCGCCTGCCGGTCGCCTGCCACCTGCTTGTACACATACTCAATCAGGCGCACTTCGCCGCGCACCTCGGCCAGCTCCTGATCGAAATATCCGAGCCGCGTCTGCGGACTCAGTCGAATTGATGCATCCCCGTCCTCGCGACCGGCAGCTTCGACAATGGCGCGCACGAAAGTGGACTTGCCAACACCGTTATCACCGAGCAGCGCCGCGCGGTCGCCAGAGCGCAGCGTCATGTCGGGCACCGCAAACAGCGGCGTACCTGCGTCTCCGGGGTGCAGCACCCTGACATCCTCGACCGCGAGCGCGAGCTTCGAGCGCGATGCTCCGAGTTCGAGCGACAGACTGAGCGGCGAACCTCTGGTGACGAAGGTGCGCTGCGTCTCCAGTCGTTCGATGCGCCTGTGCATGGACCTGGCGCGTTTCGACAAGTCCTCGTTGTCGAAATTGCGTCCCCACATGGCCAGGCGCTGTGCACTGCGGCGCAAACTGTCGATGCGCCTGTCCTCGGCCACGCGCGCTGTACGCGCCGCCTCGTCCATGGCATCGAGGCGATGCCGCGCCTCGCTGTACGGCCGCGCGATGCGTACCAGCGCCTGATCTCTCAGGAACAGGGTTTCGCGGGTCACGCGATCAAGGAATCTGCGGTCGTGAGACACGATCACGAACGCGCCGCGATAATCGCGCAAGCGTCCTTCCAGGGCCAGCAACGAGGCCACATCAAGATGATTGGACGGCTCGTCGAGCAGCAGGAGTTCCGGTTCGCGCAGCAGGGTTCTCGCGAACAGCACCAGCGTCTGCTGACCGCCGGAGAGCGTACGCAGTGGAGCTTGCGTCCGCGCTTCGTCAAAACCGAGTTGAAACAGCAGGGCTTCGGCTTGCCAGGATTGTGGCGCGCCGGGCGAGGCATCAAGCACGGCTGCAAGCGCCGCGCATTCTTCCAGTCCTCCGGGAATGAATTGCTCCACCATGGCGATACGCAGCCCCTTCTGCGTTCGCACCACGCCCACATCCGGCGTTTTCGTACCGGCGAGCAGCGCCAGCAGGGTACTCTTGCCGCAGCCGTTGTGCCCGACCAGCCCGAGGCGCTCGCCATCGTTCACTGCCAGTTCGAGATTGTGCAGCAGGGTGACACCGCCTTCGTCATGGCTTTCGATGTTGACCTGCAAGAGACTCAAGCGTAATGTCCTGTTTCTGTCATTCGTTTACTCGAGGGCAAGCGCCTTACCCGTGAATATACCCAAACCCTCCGTCAGCCTCGCCGCAGTGCCCGGCAAACGCGATGCCATGCTTGCTCTCGCGAGCGAAATCGAGCGCCAGGGATTCGAAGGCATCTACTGCACCAGCCTCACAGACGGCATGTCGCTCAGTCTCGCCATCGCACTGTGCACCTCTCGCATACGGCTCGGCACCAGCATCGTGCCCATCTATCACCGCGTCGCGCAAGACTACGCCTATAGCGCCGCCTTCGTGCAGGAAGTCAGTCGCGGGCGCTTCAGCTTTGGCATAGGCGTGAGCCACGGCCTTGTGCTGCAGCGAGCGGGCATCAAGGCCGGCAAGCCGCTGGCGGATATGCGCACCTTCGTGGAGGCCTTGAAGGCGGTTCCACGCGCCGGAGCGCTCCCGCCCATCGTGCTGGCCGCCATGCGCAAACGCATGATTGCGCTCGCCGGCGAGATTGGCGATGGCATGGTGTTCGCCAATGCCGCCAGATCTCACATGCGAGAGAGCCTGTCCGTGCTGCCCGCCGCGCAGCGGGACGCTGCCGGGTTTTTCACCGGTGTCATGATCCCGACCTGCATATCGGATGACGAAGCAGCCGCCAAGGCGGTGAACAGACGCACACTCTCCGGCTACGTGACCCTGCCCAACTATCGCAATTACTGGAAAGAGGCAGGCTATGAGGAAGAGATGGCGGCGGTCGAACAGGCGCTCGAAAAACGCGACCGGGATGCCGTGAGCGCCTGTCTGAGCGACCGCTGGCTCGCCGATGTCACGCTCTTCGGCAGCGCGGCCAAGGTGCGCGAGGGCGTGGAAGCCTGGTACGAGACCGGTATCAAGACGGTGATTCTCGTCCCCTCGTCGGCCGTCGGCAATCAACAGGTGGCCTTCACCGAGCTGTTCAAGGCGTACCGGTAAGGCTCCGGTAAGGCCCCGGCAAGACCCCCCCGGCAAGGTCAAGAATCCCCGTGCGCGCGACCTCCGTGCATCTCTGGGTCTTGCGACATGCCAAGTCCGACTGGTCACGGGAGCTGCCGGACTTTGATCGCGACCTCGATGCCCGCGGTCGGGAGAACATCGAAACGCTGCGCCTGTGGCTGACAAGCCAGCAGCATCTGCCGCAGCGCATCATCACCAGCCCGGCACGGCGCGCCGAACGCACCGCCGAAGCGGCGCACGCTGCCTGTATCGATGCCGGGGCACCCGCCACCCTCGAAGCCACTGCCTTCAGGAAGGATCTGCGCATCTACCACGCCAGCGCCGAGACCATGCTGCGTGTGCTTCAGGAAGTTGCGGACGATGTCACATCGCTGCTGATCGTCGGGCACAATCCGGGCATCACGCATTTCGTGAATCGGCTTGGCGCACAGCCGGTCATCGAGACCTTTCCGACCTGTGCAATCGCCAGATTCTCCGTGTCGCTTCCCTGGCATCGGCTCGACTTCGGCGAGGCGACCCTGAAGCTGCTGCGCACTCCCAAGGGCGGGGTGCACTGTAAAGATATGCAATGAAATATACGATGAAAGATACCCCGAATCTGATCGAGGCACTGCATGCAGACCGCCTGTACGCGCGGGATATGGGCGACCCCTGGGCCAGCCTGTGTGTGCTCGCCAGCGTCGAGGGTGAATCCGCGCGGCTGCGCGTTCTGGTGTTGCGCGACCTGCCCGAAGGTCTTGCGCTCTTCTACAACACGCACTCCCCGAAGGCGCGTCAGATGCGCCATCAGCCACACACCGAGCTGCTCACCTACTACCATTCGATTCAGGTGCAGTATCGCCTGCAGGCGGAACTGCGTCCGCTGCCTGCGGGCACCATCAACACGCACTGGCCGCATCGTCCGGCAGTCTCGAAGCAGCTTGACTGGCTCCACGAACGCTGGCCGCAAGGCAGCCCGCTGGACTCGTCTGACAGCCTGGATGCCCTGCTGGCAGACACCGACAGCAAGGCGTATCCGCCACCGGGCGCATCCGGTGCCCTGTTGCAGTTGCTGTCGATAGACCGGTTGCGGCTGCGCGCCGATGGTGCCCACGAACGGCACCTGTTTGACGTGGCTTCCGGCAGGCTGACGAGTTTGATTCCCTGAGCTTCCCGCAGGTGTGCTGCGAGCGCGTCAGACGCGCACCAGGCTCTTGCCGAAGTTCTCGCCACGCATCAGGCGACAGAATGCTTCCGGGGCGGATGCCAGACCGTCGCTGATGTCCTCGCGGTACGCCAGACGGCCTTCGGCGATATGCTGCGCCAGTCGCACCTCCATCTCGGTGCGCAGGTCTTCGTGGTCATACACCACCAGCCCCTGCACACGGGCGCGCGCCAGGATGATCAGCGCCGGATTCGGCCCCGCCGGTGCCTGCTCCTCGTGGTACTGCGACACGAGGCCGCACAGTGCCACGCGCGCACCGATCGCGAGCCGCTCCATTGCGGCCTGCAGGACATCCCCGCCGACATTGTCGAAATACATGTCGAGCCTCTGCGGACACATGGTCTTCAAGGACTCGCGCAGGTCAGCGCGCTTGTAGTGGATGACCTCGGTAATTCCAGCCTGCTCGCGTAGCCAGTCGCACTTCTCGTCACTGCCCGCCATGCCAATGACGCAGGCACCGGCGATGCGCGCCAGCTGCGCGACGGTGGCCCCCACCGGTCCGGCCGCTGCCGACACCAGCAGTGTCTCTCCCCGTGCCGGCATGAGCACCCGGTGCACCCCGGCATAGGCGGTGAGGCCCGGCATTCCGAGTACGCCGAGCGCGAGCGATGCCGGTTGAATATCGGCGGACACCCTGTGCAGCGCCTCCGGCGGCAATGTGAGTCGCTCTTGCCAGGGGCCATGGGCGCGCACCAGCTCGCCCGCCTTGAATCCGTGCGCCGATTCGGTCACTGCAAGCACCATTTCGCTGGACATGGGCTCGCCGGGCGCAATCACGCCGCTGAGATGCCTGCCGCTCAGGCGACCGCGAAGATAGGGGTCGAGCGAGATAAACAGGCTGCGACACTTGATGCCGGATGCGAGCTCGTCGGCCACGCCAGGCTCGAAGTCTTCCACGACCGGCACACCGCGCGGTCGGCGTGCGAGTCGGATGCAGAGGTTCTCGTTCATCGACATTCTCCCGGGCTCGTTACAGATCTACCAATTCGAACAGGGCACCATCCGGGTCGCGCACCGTCATGGCCGGGCACCCGGCATAGATCACCCCGTCCTGCCTCGCCGCCGTGGTAATGCCTGTGGCGCGCACATCCCCAGGCGTCGGCAGCGCAAGCGTGGTGATGGCGATGCCCGCTGGCAGGGCACCTGCGCGTCCGGGTCGGACGGTCGCCTCGGGCGGCATCTGATCGACTTGCAGGAACACATCGCGTTCGTGCGTGATGGTGGATATGATGTAGCGGGTATCGAGCGGCTGGCCGAACGCCCTGGCGAGCATGGTGTACTCGATTTCCATGCGCGTTCGCCCCAGGCTGAGGCCGAGTTCGCGCACCAGCCAGGACTGGGTCGCCGCCATGTCGCTCGCCGCCAGTACGTGGATGAACAGGTGATCTACAGGTACGCGCGCGCGCGGCAGCGTGAACTCCGGCAAATCGCTGTTGATCTGCGTGAAATAGCAGATTTCTCCGTCGGGGCCGCGCACCTGCATGGGATGTATGGCATCGAGTCCGGGAATCCGGCGCGGCGGGCCGATTACCTCGAAGGGCGATGCGCGCATGCGCTCGTGGGTGGCGAGCACATCGCTGACGCAGAATTCGAGCGCCGTCCAGCCGCAGGTTCGCAGTGGCACGAATTCGGCCACCGGCGGCGCTTCTACCAGCCGCAGATACACCTCGGTGCCGGATGCCGGGGCGAGCACCGCGAAGCGCGCGCCCGCCGCTGCCGGTGCGCCCCAACTGGCCGCCAGCCCGGCACTGACTTCGCCGCGCTCGACAGGCGCGTAGTCGAGCCAGTCGCAATAGTTGCGCAGACTCTGGTCGAGATCCCTGACCGTCACCGTAGCGGCGCGCAGCAAGTGCATCGGGTGGTCCTTGCGTGTCCTTCCCTGGGTGTCCTGTGCGGGTGTCCTGTGCGCTACCCGTCAGCGAGCCGATGACCGGCTTCCTCGGAACTCATGTCCTCGCCCGCGGCCAGGGCTTCCCGCTCCTGCTGCAGGATGCGCAGGATGCGCGCCAGATATTCCTGATACCAGCGCGAGCGCGCCTCGGCCTGTTCCGCGTCCGGCGCGAAGGTCTCTATGTCCTGTCGAGAGATCGTTCCGCGCGCTGCGAGCAGGGCTTCAATGCTGTCGAGCCGCTGACGCAACACCGCGAGCTCACCGGCCACCGCCATGGTAATCGACAACACCCGTTCCACATCCGGGTCCTGAAAGAAGTAGGGACGCCGCCCCTTCGCCTTGGCACCTGCCAGCGAGCGCACATCAAGGTCTTGCGCGGATTGTTTCATTGGAGACATTGGAGGTGTTGGAATTGTTGGAGGTGTTGGAGGCATTGGCGGCGCACTCGCCCGCGAACAGCCATTCAGGCGGCGACCCGCGCGCCCGTGATCTCCCAGGCTGGCTTGCGCCCGTAATCCTCCACATCATCCTTTTCTGCCGACGGGAAACGCTCCTCATCGACCACCGCCACCACGCGGCCATGAATGAGCTGTGTACGCTCGAAACCGGCATCCACCATGAAATCATCGAGGCTGATCTCGTGCAGCTTGGTCCAGAAGGGTTCGTTGTTGTAGAAGGCATCCCAGTCACGCATGGCCTGCTCGAAGAGCGACATCTCGTCGCCATAGCGCGGCTGCTCGATGTGCAGCACCAGGCCGCCGGGAACGATGAGCCTGCGCGTCTCGCGCATGATCTGCCTGAGCGCCTTGTACGAGGTTTCGTGCAGGAACATGGTGCTCTGAATCCAGTCGAAACTCGCATCCTCGAACTCGTCGAGGTTCGCTACATCGCCTTGCACGAAGGTGACGTTACCGACACCAAGGCTTGCGGCGCGCGCGGCACCGTAGCGCAGCATGGGCGCGCCGGCATCAACAGCGACAATCTCGGCATCGGGAAAGGCTTCGGCGATGGGCAGGACATTATGGCCGAGGCCGCATCCGAGATCGAGAATGCGCTGCGGCGAGAAATCGGGATATTCGCGGCGCAGATAGCGCACCACCCCGGCACCGCCGCCGTCGGTGTAGCGCCCCAGGGCACCGCCGGTAGTCGCGAACATGCCGGAATCATAATTGGCGGCACCGCTGATATCACCGGGCACCAGTTCGGAGTAGTAACTGCCGGGCATGCAGTGATGATCCACCGCCGTGAGATGCGCCGGAACCTCGAACCCCGGCTTGAGCCTGAGTCTGCCCTCGGGGATCAGTTCCGCGCTGCGTTCAAGCAGCCGCGGCAGCTGCCCGAGCACCACCGAACGTCCGGCTTGCTGACGCATTTCCATGGTGTTGCGGCGCAGCGCACTCCAGGTCTGGAAGCCGGTGTCTGCGAGCAGCGCCTTGCGCACCTCGTGACGGTGCCGTGGCGCGCGCCCCTCGCGCTTGATGAAGGCCGGTTCAACACGCGCCCTGTAGGCCTCGGCCACCCCCGGCATCACCTCGGAGGCGAGATGCCGATTCAGATGCGCGAGGAAGTTGTATCTCTCCGTCTGATCGTGGTCGGTGACCGGAAACACATCGTGGCGACCTACCTGCCGATAATCGGGAGGGCCGCTGGAGTTCGCTGTATTCATCCTGAAGTACCTGATTCTGGTCGGGGCGGGCTTGTAGTCATGACATATTAATATATCATTATGTCTTGTCTGCCGGCGATTTGCCGACGAACGATCGCTTCACGCATTATGCACACGCGCGGGTTTCGCTTGATGAACACTCTGACATCTGATTCCGGCTGGCCGAACGGTGCCCGCGTGGCGCTCTCCATCGTGGTCAATGTCGAGGAAGGCGCGGAAATGAACATCCGCGACGGCGATGCTCGCCCGGAACCGGTCGATGAACTGTCCGCATCGCCGCGTCACCCCATGCGCGTACACGGCAACGAGAGCAATTATCTGTACGGCATCAACGCAGGCGCGGCGCGCATCTTCCGCCTGCTCGGGGAGCGCAGCCTGCCCGCTACCGTTACGGCCGCGGCGCTGGCGCTCGAACGCGCACCCAGGGTACTGGAGACGATTCTCGCCAGCGGGTATGAGGTGGCCTGCCACGGCTACCGGTGGGTGCATCAGTTCCGCATGAACCCGGACGAGGAACGCGCCTTCATCAGGCAGGCGCGCGAGCTCACGCACTCCCTGACCGGGACGCGACCGCTCGGCTGGCTGTCGCGCTACCTGCACACCGAGCACACGCGCCGACTGCTGATCGAGGAAGGATTCTTCTATCATATGGACGACTATTCGGGCGACCTTCCCTATTGGGCCGAGGAGGATGTGCAGGGAAGCCGCAAGCGCATCCTCATGCTGCCCTATGCTATCGACACCAACGACATGAAACTCTGGACATCGCCATCGCTGACACCGACCAACTGGGCCGGGTACGTCATCGACAGCATGGACTGGCTCGTTCGGGAGGCCCGCGTATGCGGCCCGCGGATGCTGTCGGTCGGCCTGCATCTGCGCATCATCGGGCGCCCCGGGCGCATTGGCGCACTCGAGAAGGTGCTCGATCATGCGGCTGCGCTGATGGCCAGCGGCACCCTCTGGGTGGCCTCGCGTATCGATATTGCCCGCGCCTTTGCGACCATGGAGTCGCCGAACACATCTTCTTGAACACACGCAACACGACAACACAATGACCAGACCCTTGCCCGAACAACACGACAATCAGGAAGAACGCGCCATTCTGGATACCCTGGAGCGCTGGGTGCAGAAGGAGGTCGCACCCAGAGTCATGGACATGGAGCACGACGATATATACCCGCACGAGCTGGTTGAACAGATGAAGGCTTTCGGGCTGTTCGGCGCGACCATTTCGCCCGATTATGGCGGCCTTGGCCTGTCCGCGAGCACCTACGCGAAGATCGTCACCCTGATCTCCACGCAATGGATGTCCCTGACCGGCATTTTCAATTCACATCTGATGATGGCCATGATTGTCGAAAAGTTCGGCACCGAAGCGCAGAAGGACTATTGGCTGCCGCGTTTCACCAGCGGCGAACTGCGCGGCGCGCTGGCGCTCACCGAGCCGAACGCCGGCACCGATCTGCAAGGCATCAGGACGCGCGCGCGACGCACCGGCGAGCACTATGTAATCGACGGCAGCAAGACCTGGATCAGCAACGGCATCGAGGGCGGCGCGGTCGCGCTGCTGGTGCGCACTGATGAACGCGCAGACCCGCCGAGGCGCGGCATGAGCATGTTCATCGCGCCCAAACAGGATCCGGACACGGGCGAGCGCCATGCCGGATTCGACACCGGCAAGAAGCTCGAAAAGCTCGGCTACAAGGGTATAGATTCGGCTGAACTGGTGTTCGAGAATTATCGACTCGATGCCGAGCGGCATCTGGTCGGCGGCGAGGAAGGCAAGGGGTTCTACATGGCGGTCGGCGGTCTCGAACTCGGGCGCATCAATGTCGCCGCACGCTCGGTCGGCATTGCCATGCGCGCGCTGCAGGAGGCCACATCTTACGCGCAGCAGCGGCACACCTTCGGCAAGGCCATCGCCGAACATCAGGCCATACAGCTCAAGCTCGGAGACATGGCGACGCGCACCCGCGCCGCGGAATTGCTCACACTCGATGCCGCCCTCGCCTATGATGCCGGGCGTCGCTGCGACATGGAAGCCGGCATGGCCAAGTACTTTGCCTCGGAAGCGGCAGTGAGCAACGCGCTGGAAGCCATGCGTGTGCACGGCGGCTACGGATACTCGAAGGAGTATCCCGTCGAGCGGCTGTACCGGGAAGCCCCGCTCATGTGCATCGGCGAGGGCACCAACGAGATGCAGCGCATGATCATCGCGCGCCAACTCATCGCCAGAAACCCGATCTGATGCCAGTGACCCCAGTGATGCCGGAAGGAGACGATAGCCACACCATGCGCCCACTTGCAGGATTGCGAATTTTCAGCGTCGAGGTCTATGGTGCCGGGCCTTACGGCACCAGCCTGCTCGCGCAGCTCGGCGCGGAAGTCATCAAGATCGAGAATATCGATACCGGTGTCGATATTTCACGCTCCGTCGGCCCCTACCGGCTCGGCCCCACAGACAGCCAGTTCTTCCAGTCCTTCAACGGCGGCAAGAAAAGCATCTCGCTCAATCTCAAGTCCGACGAGGGGCAGGCGCGCTTTCACCGCCTGCTGGCAGATGCCGACGCGCTGGCCAACAACCTGCGCGGCGATCAGCCGGCGAAACTCGGGCTGCGCTACGAAGACCTCAAGGATGTCAACGAGCGGCTCGTGTGCGCGCATCTGTCTGCCTATGGGCGCGACAACGAACGCGCCAGCTGGCCTGGCTACGATTATCTGATGCAAGCCGAGTGCGGCTTCCTCAGCGTGACGGGCGAGCCTGATGGCCCGCCGGCCAGGTTCGGCCTGTCCATGGTGGATTTTCATACCGGCACCATGATGGCACTCACCCTGGTTTCCGCCGTCCTGCGCGCGCAGCAACAGGGCGCGGGCTGCGATGTTGATCTCGCCCTGTACGACACCGCGCTGCATCAGCTCACCTATCCGGCCATGTGGTATCTGAATGAGGGGCACGTGACCACGCGCCTGCCGAGGTCCTCACATCCGAGCGTCATTCCCAGCCAGCTCTTCCGAACCGCCGATGGCTGGCTGTTCGTCATGTGTCAGACACCCCGATTCTGGCAACTCTTCTGCCAGCAACTCGGACGCGAGGAATGGCTCACGGATGCCAGGTTCGCAACGACTGACGACCGGCGCGAGAATCGCGCGCCCTTGCAGGAATTGATCGAGGCGCGGCTCGGCGAGGACACCACCGAGGCCTGGCTTGCGCTGCTGCGTGGCAAGGTGCCGGTGGCCCCCGTGTTTGATGTCGCCCAGGCGCTCGACAACCCGCACGCCAGCGAGGTCGGCATGATCTCGACCGTCGAGCATGAAGCCAGGCCCGATGGATTGCACATGCTGTCGAGCCCGATACGCATCAACGGGCAGCGACCGGCAGTACGCCGCGCCCCTGCGCTCGGCGAGCACGACAGCGATTTTCCCTGAGCGTGCCGAGCCGGTGACTCACCGAAGGAGCGGAGGCGGAGCGTGAAACTTGCAGGCCTCAGGGTGCTCGACCTGTCGGCGTTCCTGCCTGGGCCGCACATGTCCATGACGCTCGCCGATCATGGCGCTGACGTGATCATGGTGGAGCCCGCCAACGGCATCGGCGAACCCACGCGCGTACTCGGCTATCGCACCGGTGATGAGGTGTCGGTCTGGTTCAGGAACATCGCGCGTGGCAAGCGCAGTCTCAAGATCAACCTGAAAGACCCGCAAGCGCTCGAGTTCTTCGAGCAGCTCGTGGCCAGCGCCGACGTGTTCATCGAAGCCTTCCGCCCGGGCGTGGCGGCGCGCCTCGGCATCGATTATGACCGCCTCGAGAGGATCAATCCGCGCCTGGTGTATTGCTCCATTTCCGCCTTCGGGCAGGACGGGCCATTGCGTGACCGCCCGGCGCACGACCTCGCCATACAGGCGCTCGCCGGTACGCTCGCACTCGGGCTTGGCCTCGAAGACGGCAAGCCCGCGCTGCCCAACATGCCGAGTGCCGATGCCATCGCCTCGCTCACGGCCATGAACGCGATTCTCATGTCGCTGTTTCGCCGCCACACGACCGGACAGGGCGAGTACATCGACATCTCCATGTACGACGCGCTGCTCGCCTGGACACCCAATGTCACCGGCCCGGTGTTTGCCGAGGATGCACACCCGCAACCCAAGACCATGCGCCCCTTCGGCGGTGCCGCCATGAACAACCTCTACGAGACCGAGGACGGCCAGTTCATCGCCATCGGTGGTTCGGAAGTGAAGTTCGCCGAGAATCTGCTTGCAGCCCTCGGACGGCCAGATCTGCTCGCCTGCGCGAAGCTCGAGCCGGGGCCCGGGCAGGCACCGCTCAGGGACTTCTTTCGTGACACCTTCAAATCGAGGAGTTCGGCATACTGGCAGCAATTCCTGCAAGCAGTGGATTGCTGCTGGGCACCGGTGCAATCGCTGAAGGATGCCTTCGCCAGCAGCCACACGGCGCATCGCCGCATGTGCCTACAGGATGCCGACGGCCACAGGCACATAGGCGTACCGATAAAGTTCGCGCGCGAACCCGGGCGCGCTGATCTCACACTGCCCGAATACGGAGCGCACTCGGCAGAACTTGCGCGCGAAGTCGGACTTGATGAGCAGGCCATTGAAGCACTCGAGAAGCGAAATGCCATCTGACGCGGGCGCACCCGGCGTTGCGGATTCGCGGCAACCAGCGGGGCGGGGACAAGCGGGGCGGGGACAAGCGGGGCGGGGACACACACCGCAGGACACCCCGTCGCAGCCGCTGCAGGCCGCGCTGGTTTCCCTGCTGTGCAATACCGCAACCACAGACCTGCCACCCGACGCGATTCGCGCCGCCGAGATCATTCTCGCCGATGGCATCGCCACGGGTATTGCCGGGGCGAGCAGCCGCTATCGCGACCCGCTGCTGGCAACGCTGCGCTCCTGGGGCGAAGGTGCCGCGAGTGGCCTGCTGGCCAGCCCGCGTCGCCTGCCCGCCGTCTCTGCCGCCTTCATGCATGCCTTTCAGATGCACTGTCTCGAATTTGATGCCGTACACGAGGCTGCCGTGGCGCATGTGGCGACCACGCCTCTGGCGGCCTTGCTGGCCGAAGTCGATGCCACTCAGTGGCCCATCACGGGCGAGCGCTTTCTCACCGCACTGGTGGTGGGCATCGAGGTCGCCGCCACCCTCGGCGTGGCCGCAAACGCGCCGCTGACCTTCTTCAGGCCCGCGACCAGCGGGATATTCGGCGCTGTCGCCGCCATTGCCTGGCTACGCCAGTTCGGCACAGTACGCATCAATGATGCCTTTGGGCATGCGCTGTCGCTCGCCGCCGGCACCATGCAGCCACACGAAGAAGGCACCGCCACGCTGCCTCTGCAAATGGGTGCCGCGGCACGCGCCGGCATCATGTGCGCCGATCTTGCCGAGATGGACATACCGACATCTGCACAGGCGATTGACGGCAAGTTCGGCTACCTGTCCATGTTCGAATCGCACACCTCGACTGACGGGCTTGCCGGGCGCCTGGCGCGCCCCTGGCGGGTGACCGAAATGAGCCTCAAGCCCTTTCCGAGCGGTCGCGCGACGCACGGTGGCATCGAGGCCGTGCTCGAGCTGCGAGAACGCGGCCTGCGCATCACGGACCTGGCCTCGGCGGAACTCTTCGCGCCACCGCTCATCAACCATCTGGTGAATCGCCCCGCCAAATCCGGCATGAACGGCAACTACGCGCGCCTGTGCTTCCCCTATGTGGCGGCGGTGGCGCTCGGCAAGGGGCACATGGGGCTGGAGGATTTCTCTCCCGGGTCGCTCATGTCGGCGCGAACGCTCGCCTTCGCAGAGCGCTTCCGGGTACGGCAGACAGACGCACCGGATGCCGCCCGCTTCACGCCGCAGAGGCTCGTTGCTGTGCGCCGCGATGGCACCCGGCTCGAGATCGACATCGAACACCTGCTCGGGGCACCAGAGCACCCCATGACCACCGAACAGCGCGAGCGCAAGATCACCGAGTGCTGCGCCGCTGGCGGTGGCGACGAAACCACCGCGAGCAGGCTGCTCGAGCTCGCCAACGGCTTCTGGCAATGCCCCGACAGCCGTGCGCTGCTCGAAATTCTTGCCATGCCGCCAGAGCGCGGTTCATGGCTCGCCAACATGCATTGAACGCCCCCGTCACCGAGCCACAACATCATGCGCACCTACATGCAGTCCATCAACGCCGAAGAGCTGCTCGCCGCACACCCCATCGGCGACGAGTTCACCGAGATGGCGCGCTGCCTGAGCCGCGACGAACTCTTTGCCCGCCAGAACCGTCTGTTTCGTGGTTGCCTCGAGCGCGCCTGGCAGACCGGTTTCTATCAGCGTCTGTGGGGTGCGCACGGCCTGGAAGCAGGTGATGTTCGCAGTCTCGAGGACATCGACAAACTGCCCGTCTTCGACAAGTCCGACCTCATGGAAAGCATGCAGGCACATCCACCCTTCGGGGACTTCGGCGGCTTCAAGCTGTCCGATGAGTCGCGCCCACCCGTGATCGTCCACACCACCAGCGGCACTACCGGCACACCGCAGGTGCTGCTGTTCGGCGCGCGTTCGCGGGAAGTGCAGAATCTGCTGCTCGGCAGGGCCTACCGCATGCAGGGCATAGGTGCCAGAGATCGGGTGCACTCGGTGTACGGACACGGCCTCATCAACGGCGGGCATTACATACGCGAAGCCTTCGTGCACTGGAGCAACGCCATCTTCCTGTCCGCCGGTACCGGCATCGAAACGCGCTCGCTGCGGCAAGTCGAGCTCATGCGCGACTTTCGTGTCACAGTGCTTGTCGGGTTTGCCGACTACCTGAAACGCCTGGCCGAGGTGGCGAACGAGCAGGACATCGTGGACGAGATCAACATACGGCTCATCAGCGGACAGATGGGGCGCGAGGACAAGGCGCAGATTTCCGCGCTCTGGGGCGGCGCCGAGTGCTTCGACTGGTATGGTGTCGGCGACACGGGCCTGGTGGCGGCGGAAGCCGGCGACCACGATGGCCTCTATATCATGGAGGATGCACAGTATGTCGAGATCCTCGATGCCAACAGCGGGCACCCGGCAGCGCCCGGAGAGGTCGGCGATCTGGTGTGCACCTGCCTCTTCAAGGATGACATCTATCCCATCATTCGCTTCAATACCCACGATGTGTCGGCAGAACTCCCCGGCGCATCGAGCCTCGGCTTCGGGTTGCGGCGCATCGCCGGATTTCTCGGCAGAAGCGACAACATGGTCAAGGTCAAGGGCATCAACCTCTTTCCGCAGGCGCTCGGCCCCCTGCTTGATGAAGTCTCGGAGTTTCTCGGCGAATATGTCTGTCGCGTGACCTCTTCGGGTGATTTTCTGCTCGAACTCGAAGTCGCTCAGCCGAGCGAGGAGCTGCGGACACGCATCACCGCGCTGCTGAAGGCGAAGCTCGGGGTCACTCTCGACCTCAAATTCGTACACAAGGGAGAGACGGCTTCGCTCACCGGTGTCGAGCATCGACAGAAACCCATTCGCCTGATCGACGAGCGCCAGGGGTGACCGGGGCGGCTGGGGTGGTCGTGCAGGCTGCGCCGGTGCCGCGGCGGGCCTGGGTACTGCTCTGCCGGGACAACCCGGCCGCGCACGTGCTGCGCGGGGAGCTGCTCGCGGCGCATCTCGATTTTGTCGCGGCCAACATTGACCGCTATCTGGTGGCGGGGCCCTTGAGCCCGGTCACTGCCTCTGCGGAGAAGGGCGCGACCTGCGGCTCCCTGTTTGTGGTCCATGCCAGCGACGAGGCGGACCTGTACGCCTTCATGTCCGGCGACCCCTACTACGCGTCCGGCCTCTATGAACACACGCAGGCGTTCGCCTTCGAAGCCGCAGCCGGCAGCGCCGTCGGCGGCTGTTGCTGGCTGGCCGCGGCACCATTGCCGGGCGCATGACAGCTGCTCTGCTCGCTCTGGATGCCCGCGCGCTTGGCGAGGCGTTTCGACGCTTCGATGCCAGTCCGGTGGCATACATGACCACCTGTCTCGAGCGCATTCATCGCCTGAACGAACATTTGTGCGTGTTCAACAACCTGGAGTGCTCGTCGCGCCTGCTGCAACAGGCCGAAGCAGCCGAGGCCCGCTACCGGCGGGGCGCGCCGTGCTCGAGCCTTGACGGCGTACCCTTCGCGGCGAAGGCGAACATCGCCATTGCCGGGCTTCCCTGGCATGCCGGTGTGTCGGCGCTCGCCGGGCGCCGTGCGCGCGCTGATGCCGAGGCTGTCGCCAGGCTGCGCAAGGCCGGCATGATCCCGCTGGGGATTGTCAACATGCACGAGGCGGCGCTCGGCGTGACCAGCAACAACCCGGCCTTCGGACGCACACTGAATCCGCACAATCCGGCGCACATCGCGGGCGGCTCTTCGGGCGGCAGCGCCGCCGCCGTCGCTGCCGGCATGGTGCCCATCGCCCTCGGCACAGATGATCTCGGCTCCGTGCGCCTGCCATCGGCCTTGTGCGGAATCATCGGCTACAAACCCGCGCACGGCGTGATTCCCACAGGCGGCCTGATTCCGCTTTCGGCACAGCTCGATCACATAGGCGTACACGCGAGGAGCCTTGCCGATGTGCGCCTGGTGATGCACGTGTTCGGCGAGTCTCATGGCGACCTCGAGCCCGACCGCGGGCAGGCGGGCGAGCGCTCCCCATCTCTCGCGAGCCTGCGTCTCGCAGCGGATTTCAGGATCGATGCGGTGATAGAGGCCGCCTGTACGCACCAGCTCGAGCGCCTCGGCTGCGAGCAGACGATCGACTGGCGGGACATCGACCTCTCGGCCTGGCGGCGTGCCGGACTACTTGTCTGCGTACGCGATGCCGAGCGCACCTTCGCCGAATTGCTCGATTCCTGCCCGCAAGGTTTCGGGCAGGAGTTCCGCGCCCTCGTTGACTGGGCGCGGAGCAAGGAGGCGAGCAGATTCGAGCGCGCCGAAGACCTGATTCGCTGTGCCGGTGAGCGTGTGCGGCGCGATTTGCAGGGCCGGGTGCTGCTCTGTCCGACGACACCGGTCGCCGCCCCCGGCATCCACGAGCAAGCCCCGCATGAGCTGCCCAACCTCACCCTGCCCGCCAACTTCGCGGGCGTACCGAGCATCTCGGTGCCCATGCCCGATGCGCGCTCGTCCCTGCCCGTCGGCATGCTGATTACCGGACTTGAAGCGTCACATGTGCTTGCTGTCGCCGAAGCCTCGAGCCCTGACGCACTGGCACCGGCGACTTTTCCCGATGAAGGGCGGCAGACACCATGACGAGACGCACACTCCAGCCTGCCGATGCCGCAACCGGCCGCCCCGGATTCAGGTCTCTCGGCGGTACTTTGCTGCTGTTGCTGCGTCTGCTGTTGCTGTGCGTGCCGGTGAGCGCCAGCGCGGACGCGTATTCTTCACCGAATGCGCCGAACGCCGCGAGTGCACAGATGATCATCGAGCGGGCGCACGAAGCCGCTGGCGGTGCGCTCTGGACGCGCCCGCGGAGCCTCTATGTATGTTCTGATCAAGTCCATCCGTGGACTTGATCAGATTCGCAAATCAGAAATACAATTCTGATTTGCTCGCAGATTCAATGCCTTACGGCACTGAATCTGGCGGCACATCCATGTGCCGCACGGGAAACTCTGTTATTCAGAGTTTCCCTATCTGCGCGGCAACGCGACTTTCTTTGCTGGCGATTCGTCACGCCACCATGAGCGCCACGAGATGTGGCGCATCTATCCCGCATCCAAGGCCGACGCGCACGCCGCCGACGGCAAGGTGCGTATTCGCAGCGAGCAGGCGGGGGTCACCGTGCTCGACCTCGCGTATGACGGGCACAGGACATTCGTGAACGGCGAGCTCGCGAACGAACCGGATGCCAGGCGGCGCTGGGCCGCCAATTTCGGATTTGGCGCAATACGCCACGCGCTCGATGCGGGCTATTCGGTGAGTCGCCTGCCGGACGATCAGGTGGATGGCGCGCCAGGTTATATGGTGCGTGTCACCGACCCGTCCGGTTCCGACACCCTGTTCGCCATTGCCATGGACGACTATGCCATCCTCATGGTCGCCTTCGATACGCCACGCGGCTGGCATCAGCGCGTCTATTCCGAGTTCTTTCTTGCCCCCGGGAGCCGCTGGCGACAACCGGGCCTGGTGCGTCTCTACGTATGTTCTGATCAAGTCCATCCGTGGACTTGATCAGATTCGCAAATCAGAAGTGCGATTCTGATTTGCTCGCAGATTCAATGCCTTACGGCACTGAATCTGGCGGCACATCCGTGTGCCGCACGGGAAACTCTGTTATTCAGAGTTTCCCTACGACGGCGTGAAGCAGAGCGAGGTGCGCTGGACGCATGTTGCAGTGAACCAACCCATCGCGCCGGAAATATTTGTGCCCGGCGAAGCAGCGAACACCGCGGCCTCCGAATAATCATGTCGGGTAGGCCATGGAATACGGCAGCACGCGCCGCAGGGTGGCATCACCGGTACGCAACACATCGATCATGCGCTCATGCAGGGCATGTGCATCGGGCAACGGGCATTGCGCGCGCTGCTCCGGCGTGCGCCGGTCCCAGCGCCGATACTGACTGCGAAACCGGCAAAAGTGCCAGGCCGCAGTGAGATGGCCGCCATCCCATCGCGGGGCGATGTCCGGCGCATCGCAAGGCGCTGATGTCAGTTGCGACTGCTTGCCCGCCAGCACTGCGGCCAGTTGATAGCCGAGTCCGGCACCGAGAACACCCGACGCATGCGTGTCAACATGCAGGGCATCGAGAATTTGCCGCACGAGCGGGAGCAGCTCCTGAATATCGAGCGGACACTCCATGCTGGTCAGGCCATGTCCCGGCAGGTCGAAGCTCATGCACCCCTCCGGGGCCGCCCGACCGGATTCCCCGACATCGTGTAGCCAGAGCACATTGGGATCTGTCTCACCCGTAACGAATACCTGCCCGGCAGGCAGGTCGATGAAGCGACTGCCCTCCTGTCTGAACTCACAGTGCGCGACCGGCGCTGTGTGCTCGGCAAACCAGGCGCGTATGCGTTGATACAAGGTGCGCTGGCTGTGCGGCTGCGCCTTGTGGATGTGCTCGCCTGTCGGCACTCGGCGCATGTGTCGTGCCAGCACATCCTGCACCCGGTAAAGCACCAGAGTGGGTGCACTGACCGCAGCGAGCCGTTCGATGCCGTCCGCCTGCAAGACCGTTCGATACGGCATCTGATAGGTATCGCCGGCAACAAGCAGTTCCATGGCGCGCTGATGGAGCCGCCCGACATCGGTGAGGTCGAAGCTGACCGCGCGCCCCTTGTCACCCAGATGCCACGGGAAGTACCAGTTCTGGTCGATGAGCCTGGTCCAGAGCCGCATCAGGTGTGCACCGTCACGCACCGGCGCATAGGATTCGAGGAACCCTTCGTCAAACTTGCGCGCTTCACGCGCATTCCACAGCGGCAGTCCTTCACAGACCAGTGCGCTCACCCGCTGCGGATAGAGACGCGCGAGTTCCGAGACGAAGGTCGCGCCGCTATGGAATCCGTAGGCACCCACCTGCCCAAGACCGAGCACATCGAGTAGTTCTGCCAGCGCGTGCGCGAAGGCCGCAGGAGAATCGGCATCCTCGGGCAAGGGCGACGACTCGCCGTTGCCGGGGGTGTCCGGTGCCAGCACCAGAAACTCGCGTGACAGATAGTCGATCAGCGGGCGTAACGTCTCGCTGGTATTGGGCGAGCCGTGCACGAGCAGCAGAGGGCTGCCCTGGCCAGCCGTCAGCAAGTGCACATCTCGTCGCGCGACACGGATGATGCGGCGCTTGATGATGCTCATGAAATGGTGCGCGGCTTGAAAGCTGGCGGGCGCCTGGCGAGGAAGGCAGCCGAGCCCTCGCGCAA
Source organism: Pseudomonadales bacterium (assembly GCA_965199815.1). Lineage (GTDB taxonomy): Bacteria > Pseudomonadota > Gammaproteobacteria > Pseudomonadales > Azotimanducaceae > Azotimanducus. The sequence goes on along the minus strand of CBDATE010000018.1, from coordinate 305,343 downwards.
GTCCTGCGAGCGGAAGCCGGCCTGAAAGAGTTGCTGCAGGGTTGCGTCATCCTCGATAGCGGCGCGGTCAAGCGACAGGAAGATGCGCTTCAGCGTGGCCAGCCCTTCGGGCGAACGGGCAACTATGTTCTCGGCGCGGGCATCCACGACATCCAGCAGGCGCTCGGCGGTGACGACTTCACTCACCAGGCCCCAGTCGGCGGCGCTGGCGGCATCAAGTTTGCGCGCCCCCACAAGCAGAGACTTGGCGCGTGCCAGCCCGATTCGCGCCACCAGACGCTGGCAATCCCGCGGACTGTAGGAAAGACCGAGCGAGGTCGGGTTGATGCCGAATCTCGCCGTCTCGTCGGCGATGGCCAGATCACAGGCGAGCGCCAGCGCACAGCCGCCGCCCATGCACACGCCGCGGATGGCAGCGATGCTCGGGAAGGGCAGCTCGTCCAGGGCATCAAGTGCTCGCGCGATGCGCGCATTCGAGGCCTCGGATGCCTTCCCGGAGGCATACTGGGTCTCGAATTCGGAGATGTCGGCACCGGCAGAAAAAGCATCTCCGGCTCCGCGCACCACCAGCACACGCAGCTCGACCCGGCTTCGAATGCTCGTCAGTATGTCGGTGAGTTGCTCCCACATGGCCGCCGAGAGCGCATTCCTGCGCTCGGGCTGATCGAGCAGGATGTCCGCCCGCGACTCGGTCTGGCGAAAGCGAACAGTGCCCATCAGCCGCCGTGACCTGCCTGCAGATTCACCCGATATAGCCTGTCCCGACACCACATGTGCAGCACATCATGAAAATTACCGACAGGGTTGCACGGACTGGCGCTCATGTCCAGATGCCGTGATGTCGAACCAGAACGATTCCGACGTTACGGGCAGGTGATTGCGGTATCGGAGAGGAGGGGGAGCACAACTTTTCAGCTTCATTCAGGCTGCCGTATGATACGCTTCCCATCAGATCTTGAACGAGCGCATCAGGAGCACACGTATCCAGCCTTGAGCCCTCTGGACAAGCCACAATGTACAACCGATAATTTTCAACTACCACGAATTGTATTGCAGGAAGTGTGATGAGTACCAAAGTTCACATGGAGCTCCCGGACAGTGCCGTCAGAGATGCTCAGGAATTGACCGATGTGCTGGCCACGGGCAGCAAGGCCAACACCGTGGCCACGGCACTGAGTCTGACTAACGAGATTGTCAAGCGTACAGGCAAGAGGGGAGAGCTGATCGTGAAAGACGGACATGGTCACGCGGCCAGCTTCAATATGAGATCGCTTTTTGGTGACTGAAGCGACAGAGAACGAAAGCTCTCCGCAAGACTGGTCTGGGGAAGAGGTCAAAGACAGGAAAGGGGTACTCCGGCCTGCAGATGACTGGAATCCAGCCTACCTGAGCGATGTCCGCTTTTATCGGTGTATTGTGGCGTTTTTGGGACTCACCGCACTGATGAGTGCGGTGGGCATAATTGTTATCGTCATGTCTTCCAAAGATGTACCCAATGGCTTGGTTGCCTTGGGTTCTGCCTCCATAGGCGCGCTCGCTGGGGCAATTGTGCGCGGTGGACGATAAGTTTCGGCGTGGGCGTGGGCATCCCTGCCCCTGAAATCTGTGAAACTACACGTAACACGCCGAACAGAACACCCACACGAATGAACGCCAACCACTCCCCTCCGCGCAGGCTCCTCACACACATACAGGCGACCTACCTCGCCATGCTGGCGCATCCCGTCGGTGTGCTCGTCGCCGCCGGGTTGCTGGCTGCGCTGGCCGCCTTTCATGCCACGCGCTTCGGGTTCGATGCTTCGGCTGAAACCCTTGTGGTAGAAGGCGATGCCGACTTCGCAGCCTACGAGCAGGTGGTGGAGACCTTCAGTGGCGACGACTTCCTGCTCATCACCTTCGCCCCGCAGGATGGTGCACTGCTCTCCGAGGCGAATATCGCCCTCATGGATGCCCTGCAGGCGCGCCTGAGCGCCGTGCCGGGCGTTGCCTCGGTCTTTTCCCTGCTTGATGTCCCGCTGCTCAAAAGCCCGCCCGTGCCCATCACGCAACTCGCCACCGGGATCAAGACGCTGCGCTCCGATGGAATCAAGCGGGAACTCGCCATTGACGAGCTGCGCAACAGTCCGCTATTTCGTGAACTCCTGATCTCCGCCGATGCCTCCGCCGGTGCCATGCGTGCCAGTCTGGCCGCCGACACCGAACTCGAGGCGGTCACGCAAAGACGCGCCGAGCTGCGCGCGCAAGCCGCGCTGTCCGCTGCCGAACGAACGGAACTGACCCGGCTTGACGGCGAATATCAAGCAGCACGCAGCGCGTTTCTTGCCAACCGAGCCCAGCTCATTGCCGATGTTCGCGAGATTCAGGCGGAGTTTTCCCAACACGGCGAGGTACATCTTGGCGGCGTACCCATGATCGGTGCCGACATGCTCGCCTTCGTGAGAAGCGATCTCGTCATCTTCGGCATCGCCGTGCTGCTGCTCATCATGGCCGTGCTCCTGTTCGCGTTTCGCGCGCTGCGCTGGGTGCTCCTGCCGATTGGCACAGCGGCCATCACGGTGCTCTACACGGTGGGCGCGCTCGGTTTCCTGCACAAGCCGGCCACGGTCATCTCCTCGAACTTCGTGTCCTTGCTGCTCATCATGACCATCTCGCTCACCATTCACCTGATCGTGCGCTATCGCGAACTCTGCACGATGCGCGATGGGCCGCGCGGGCGCGAGCTGGTGAACAAGACCATGTTGAGCAAGTTCGCCCCCTGCCTCTACACGGCGTTGACCACCATCGCGGCCTTCGGCTCGCTGACGGTGAGCAACATCGTGCCGGTGGAGGACTTCGGCTGGATGATGTGCCTCGGCGTCGCCTTCGCCATGCTGACCGCATTCAGCGTGTTCCCGGCCCTGCTGATGCTGCTCGATACCGACGCGGGTGACCCGCGCGATGCCCGAGAGGCACTCCTCATCCGCGCACTGAGTCGCCTCGCACGCCAGCGAGCGGTCCAGGTTGTGGCGTGCTCGATTCTGGTCGCGGTCATCTCCGGTTATGGCATTTCGAGACTCTCGCTCGACAATCGCTTCATCGACTATTTTCAGGAGGATACGGAAATCCACCGTGGCATGGTCTATATCGACCGGCATCTTGGCGGCACCGTACCCTTCGAGGTGGTGCTTTCGTTCAATCCCTGGGAAGAGACCTACATCGAGGATGATCTCTTTGCCGAAGAGGAGGTGGACGACTTCCCCGAGCGTTACTGGTTTTCGCGCGACAAGCTCGACCGCGTCGGGGCACTGCACCGGGCGCTCGAAGCCATGCCACAGGTAGGCAAGGTGCTGTCCATGGCATCGCTTGATGAACTGGCGCGCGAGTTTACCGATGGTGCTGTTTTGAGCGACCTCGAGATCGTCGGGGTGCTGGCGGCTGTGCCGGAGAGCATCAAAGCCGAACTCATCGACCCCTATGCCTCGCCACAGAGCGGGCAGATGCGCCTCTCCGGGCGCGTCATCGAGAGCGGCCCCTTCTTCGACCGCAGCGCCATGGTCGAGGACATCAGACGCTACGCCGAAGAGTCGCTCGGCTTCGCGCCCGACGAAGTCCTCGTGTCCGGCATGCTGGTGCTCTTCAACGGCATGTTGCAAGAGCTTTTTACCTCGCAGCGCGACACCCTCGCCTATGTGCTGCTGGCCACCCTGGCGATGTTTCTGCTGCTCTTGCGCTCGGTAAAATTCGCACTTCTTGGCCTCATTCCAAACATCCTGGCCGCGGCGACCGTGATGGGATTCATGGGCCTGGCCGGTATTTCGCTTGACATGATGACCACCACCATCGCCGCCATCTCCATCGGCATAGGCGTGGATTTCGCCATTCACTATCTCTACAGATACCGCAGTGAACGCGCCCGCGGGCTTGATGCCAGCGAAGCCGTGCGCGTCTGCCACACCAGCATCGGCCGCGCGCTGTATCTCACCGGCATCACCATTCTCATCGGGTTCTCGGTGCTGGTGTTCTCGAATTTCGTCCCCACCATCATGTTCGGGCTGCTGGTGGCCGTCGCCATGGCACTCGCGCTGGTGGCCAACCTGTCGCTGCTGCCCAGCCTGCTGGTGCTCACCGAATCCCGCGCCAAAGGCTGAATCAGCACCGTTCCCGAGTCCTCGGTACTACTCGACGGTCACCGCCTTGGCAAGATTTCGCGGCTGATCCACATCCGTACCCCTGAGACGCGCGACGTGATAGGCAAGCAACTGCAAGGGCAGCGAATAGACGATAGGCACGAGCAGTTCATGTACGCGCGGCATGGGCATGACCTGCATGTCGTCGCGAGCACCAAATCCGGTGTCGGGTCCGGCAAACACGACGAGTTGCCCGCCACGCGCATGCACCTCGCGCAAATTCGATTCGAGTTTCTCGATCAGATCGTCCTTGGGTGCCACCGCAATCACCGGCATGCCTTCGTCGATGAGCGCCAGCGGCCCATGCTTGAGCTCGCCGGCGGCATAGCCTTCGGCATGTACATAAGAGATTTCCTTGAGCTTCAGCGCGGCTTCGAGAGCCACCGGGTATTGCAGCCCGCGACCGAGGAAGAAGGCGTTGTGCCTGCCTGCGAGTTCATCGGCGAGCGCCGCGATGCGCGGCTCCAGCAAGAGACATGCGCGCAGCGCCTGATCGAGCGACTTGAGCGCATCGATGATCTCGGCTTCCCGGTCCGCGGACAGCCCCTGATGCCTGCCAAGCAGCAGGGTCAGCAACAACAGTCCCACGAGCGAACAGGTCACCGCCTTGGTCGAGGCGACGCTGAATTCCGGCCCCGCCTGCATCAGATACACAAGGTCCGACTCACGCACCAGAGTGGAGGTGGGAACATTGCAAATGGCGAGTGAAGCGAGAAAGTCAAGGTTGCGACTCATCTTGAGCGCGGCCAGGGTGTCGGCCGTTTCGCCCGATTGGGAGATGGCCACAAACAGGGAGCCGGGCAGCACCACCGCACGCCGGTAGCGAAATTCGCTGGCAATCTCCACCTGGCACGGCAGTCCGGTCAGTTCTTCCAGCCAGTATTTCGCGATCAATCCGCAGTGATAACTGCTGCCGGCGGCGACCAGATGTACGCTCCGCACCTGACCGAGCAGATCCGCCGCGGCAATGCCGAAGGCCGGCGACAACACCCGCCTGCGGCTCACCCGCCCCTCGAGCGCGCGATGCACGGCTTCAGGCTGTTCGTGAATCTCCTTGTGCATGAAGGTTTGGTAGCCGCCCTTGTCCATGAACTGTGCCGGGGCTTCGACCGGCAACACCTCGCGCGCAACCGGATCCCGGCTGTCACCCAACAACGAATGGATGCTCAGGAGCTCAGCTGTCACCCGCGCGATGTCGCCTTCTTCAAGCACCACAAAATCCTGCGCCACCTGCGCCAGCGCATGGACATCAGAGGCGACCAGGCGCGCCTCGTCACCGAGGCCGATGATCAGCGGGCTGCCGACACGCACAGCGACCAGCTCGTCCGGAAACAGGGGGCTTGCGACCGCCATGGCGAAAGCCCCTTCAAGACGCGCGCAGACATCCCGCACCGCCTCGAACAGGGGATGCCCCGAGCGCACCCGCTGGCCAATCAGGTGCGCAATCACCTCCGAGTCGGTGTCCGAGGTGAGCTTCACACCCGCCTGTTCGAGATCAAGGCGCAGGGTTTCGTAGTTTTCGATGATGCCGTTGTGCACCACGGCCACCAGATCTTCACAGACATGTGGATGCGCATTGCGCGCCGAGGGCTTGCCGTGGGTCGCCCAGCGCGTGTGGGCGATGCCGAGCGCACCCTGAAGCGGCTGCGCTTCCAGCATGTTCACGAGTCGCGCCACCTTGCCGCTGGTGCGCACACGCTGAAAACGACCGGCCAGCGGGTCGATCACGGCCAATCCGGCCGAGTCATACCCTCGATATTCGAGTCGCCTGAGTCCTTCGAGCAGAACAGGAACCACATCCTGCTCGCCGAGCGCACCGATGATGCCGCACATATGTCGCTCTCAACCCTTGTCCGTGTTCACGCGCCCTTCACGCGCTTGCCCGGTGGTGTCCAGCCGTCGATATTCTTCTGACGAGCGCGAGACACCGCCAGCGCCGACTCGCCAACATCGCGGGACAGGGTCGAACCAGCCGCGACATAGGCATCCGAAGCCACTTCCAGCGGTGCCACGAGGGTCACATTCGAGCCCACGAACACCCGGTCTCCGATGCGCGTCCTGTGCTTCTCGGCACCATCGTAATTGCAGGTGATAACGCCCGCGCCTATGTTGCACCGCTCGCCTATTTCCACATCTCCCAGATACGCCTGATGATTGGCCTTGCTGTGCGCGCCAATGGTCGCGTTCTTGACCTCGACGAAGGCACCTATGTGCACATTGCGCCCGAGGCGCGTACCCGGCCGGAGCCGCGCGAAAGGCCCCAGACGGCAGCCAGGACCCGTGATGACCCCTTCAATCACCGTGTTCGCCTCGATTCTCGTGCCATCGCCAAGATGCGCGTCCTTGATGACGACCCCGGGGCCGACCGAGACACCTTCGCCGAGCTCGACCTCGCCTTCAAGCACCACGCCGGCATCGACGAAGCAGTCCATGCCTGCGCGCACCTGTGCGCGCACCTGAACAGCCGCCGGGTCGGCCAGGCGTACGCCCTGACGCATGAGCGCCGATGCCATGCGCGCCTGATAAATACGCTCGAGGCGGACGACCTCTTCCAGGGTATTGGCACCGAGCGCCGCATCCTCCGGTGTCGCCATTACACATCCGACGGTCAGCCCCCTGCGCCGGGCGAGGGCGATGATGTCGGTCAGATACTGTTCCCTTTCGCCACCGGGTGCGGGCATGGATGCGAGCAAGTCATGGATAAGGGCGGCATCGCCCAGCATGATGCCAGTATTGACCTCGGTGAGACGCTTCTCCACCTCGCTGGTGTGCTGCTCTTCCACAATGCTCGCCAGCGCGCCTTGCTCATCCCTGATCAGCCGCCCGAAGCCGGTCGGTGTCTCGATGTTCGCACCGAGCACCGCCAGCGGCTCATCACGATCGATCAATGCGCGCAAGGCATCGAGCGAAACCAGCGGGCCGTCTGCATAGAGCACCAGCAGGCGGCCTGCAAGCGGCGCGTGAGAGGCGGATGTCTGCGGTGCCGCCCGAGACAGTGACAGCGCCTGCAAGGCGAGCAGCACGGCATGTCCGGTGCCACGGGGCGATTCCTGCAGGACCCAGACAATGTCCCCGGCATCCTTGAATGCCTGCCGCACCTCGTGTACGCCATGCCCTGTGACAACCGACAGACGCTGCGGGGCGAGTGCGCGCGCCGTGGCGAGCAGATGCGCGAGCATGGGCTGCCCGCCGAGTTCGACAAGCGCCTTGGGGAGACGCGACAACATCCTGCGGCCCTCGCCGGCCGCGAGAATCACGATATGCAGCGACATGCTGCCGGTATCTTGTGCATGAATGCATCAGTCTGTCGAGCGCAGACCCTATGTTACGGGAAACTCTGTTATTCAGAGTTTCCCTTGTGCTCAGAACAGCGTGTGTTCAGAACAGCATGTGTTCAGAACAGCAGTTCGAGTTGCAACTCCATCTCGAATTGCAGCGAAGACTCGCTGTTGAGCGCCTTCCCGCCCAGAGACACCCGACCGCGCTGCTCGCCCAGTGTCCGCGACAGCAACGCTTCGAGCGTTATCCCGTCGCCTGGCGAACCACTGTAGCCGCCCGCTCCAACGCCGCCGAACCCATGTGCGCCAGCACCAAATCCGCTTGTGTGGTGCCCGGTTGCAGGCGCGTAGCCATGCACTCCGTTGCCGAGACCAAAGCCTTGCACTCCGTACCCTGGCCCGGACATGGACCCGAATCGTGGCCCAAACCCTGACTGGTTGCCGAAGGCCGCCCCCTGCGCGAACCCGCTTCCACTCAGGCCACCCGAGTACGCACCACCACCGAAGCCTCTCCCCCGACTGCCACCAGCATGAAGGTCTCCTCCGGCCTGCTGCCGATACACCCCGAACTGCACATCGAATCCGCGCACCTGCGGCAAGAAGAGCTCAGCCCCCGCACGCCAACGCACCGCGTTCCTTTCCGATGTCCACTCCGCCACCGGCGTGAACAAGCGCTCGTCACCAAGATGTATTCCGTAGGCGACCCGCACCGGCAGATGCAGGGCGGCGCTCCCCGACTCCTGACCAGCGAAACCGACACCGCTCAGAGATTCCAGCCCCTCCCAGGTCGCTCCCTGCGCCGAGGTACGTCCCCACTCCGGGGCCGCCGTCAGCGACAGGCCTCGCTTCGGCATACCCGAATCGTACGTCAGCCTCAGGCTCACCCCGCGCTCATCGGCCCGCGATGCGCGCAGCGACGACATCCAGCGCGCTTTCAGCTGCGCCTCTATCCCCGCCTCCGGATTCACGTAGATGAGACCCGCGCCCGCCTCCACGCCACCGCCCTCATACGCTTCCCCGCCTTCCACAAGCGCCCCCAACTGGAAACTCCCGCTCACATTCGCAAACGGCAGCGCCGCCGTCCCCTGAAGCGCTGTCCGCAGTCGCCACACCCGCGCCGAAGTCGATGGCAACAAGGCTCCACCATCCACATCGTCCGCCTCGACCCCACTCAGCAAGGCATCCGACTTCAACGCCCAGGTCGTCTTGCCCAGCACAAACATGTCCCGATGAATCCCCGCCGCTATCATCCCCAGCTCCATGTCGGTCTCTATCGCGTCTCCAACGCCGTCATCAAGACGCGCCTTGCCCGCACCGTAGCCCGCCATCCCCCAGGTGCCGAGTTCCGCCGTCGGACGCCAGTGCACATACGGATACAGGCCCGTCGTGTGTATGTCCAGAGAACCTGCTTCACCGTCCGAGAGCCTGTAGTCGGCGTTCGCAACATCCCGGCCTACCGCCACCCCTGCCAGCAGCGTCTCTCGTACATGCATGTCGAATGCCACCCGTGCCGACAGCAGCTCGCCATCAACCCGGGTCTCATCGCCTTCCAAGATGTAGCGCGACAGGCTGCCTTCACCCCACAGCGACCAGCGACGACGCGCCGCATCCAGCTCGTCGGAGCCGACAGCCGGTGTTATCAGGAAGTCGCTGTCCGCCAGCATGTCCTGTGCACCCCGTGTGCGCCCGGAACCTCTGTTCGAGAGTGGCGACAACAGCCGCTGCAATGCCTGCGCGACCTCCATCTCCCAGGCGCTGTCCGTCCCCGATGCCGCCACGGAAGTATCAGTCGGTACGCTCAGGCTCGCGCCTTGTGCGCCTTGTATCGCGCCTTGTGTGCTCTGTGCGCCCCATACGCTCTGTGCGCCCTGTGCTCTCAGCACACCCTGTGTGCCCAGCCCGACTCCGCTCGCTCCGGCTGATGACTCCGGAGATGCTGCCGACTCCTCCGAATCCCCAAGACCCAGCGTCTCCGTCAAGGCTGCTCCTGCAATCCGAATCGAGGATGCCTCGCCTCCAGTCCCCTCCAGCGCCCGCGCTCTCTCCCCTATCGACTCCACCAAGCCTCCGCCCACGCCGCGAGCGAACGCCCCCAGTCCTGCCTCCAGACCCGCACCCCGCACACTCCGGTCAATTTCACTAATCACCACGCTCGCCGTGCCTCGCGAAATCGCAACATCCCCCTCCAGCGATGCCGGAAGCGCCACTGACAGCGTCAGTCGCTCTTCTCCCTCATCCTGCACCCCAGGCTCTTGCAGCGCTCTCACGGAAAACTCCGCCTCCCGCTCACCCGCATCCACAATCACCTCGATCGGAAGACCCGCCAGGTCAGCCGCATCCGCACTCGAATTCGGATGCACGGACACGCCAAGCGCGAGCGCCGTATCCAGCACCCCTCCCGTCAGCGACACACGGAATATGGCGGCATCGCCACCCTCGATAATCTCCGGCACCGAAACATCCAGCGACACCTGCAGAGCATCATTCCCGGCTATCGCATACACGCCTCGCTCATCCACCGACTGAGGCGCGCGACGTGAATCGCTCGAACTCACCTCAAGCAGCGTCACGGTCAGCGTCTCCTCCGGCTCCGACAGCTCGTCATCCTCAATCTCGATACGAATGCTCGCCGTGGTTTCTCCTGCGCCGAACACCAGCTCGCCGTCCTCCGCCCGCCAGTCGGCAGCAGATGCCGTGTCCCCCGTCGCCCCCACCGCATAGCGCACCCGCACCGTTTCGTAGCGCACCGGTGCCGGTGACAGACCCACAGCAACCAGCAACTCCGTGCCCTCTTCCGCCGCATCCGCTGCGCCAAGCGACAGCGAGAAGGCGGGCAGCACATTCGCTGGAACCACAGCCCGCTGCAATGACACGCCGTCGTAATTCGCCCCCGATGCCATGAGCGTGAGCAACACCCCTCTCGATGCTGCGAACACTCCCGCCGCCCCGCGCAGCGAAATGGCCTGCGGCTGATTCCAGTTGCTCGGCGTGAACACCAGACCATTCTGGTCGCCCGCTTGCGCCGCGTTCGTGTCCACCCGTATGGCCACATCGTCGGACTCCCCGCTCACCAGCGCCGTCACCATCACATCGCCTCTCGGCTGGGTCGCCAGCTCCAGCATGTACACCACACGCTCGCCATCCTCGAACGCCTCCACTTCCGCCGATGTCAACAACAGCCCCAGAGTAGTCACCGACAGGCCTGTCAGAACCTGGCTGTTCGCGTAGCTCGCATTGCCTATCGCCGTCACGCTCACATCGTATTCCGTACCAGCCAACAGCCCCGTGAAGGTCGCTTCCGTGCGGGTCGTCCGCACGGACACCGCGCCGCTCGAGAGAGCCACGGATGATGCCCTCGAGCCAACAGAAAGGCGACCGAACGATGCCCCCGAGCCGGTGCTCGCAGCTACCGCCGTGCCCGTAAGCGGTTCGCCGCTACTTGATGTAGGTGTCGCCGTCGCCACGTACTCCACCGCATTCGGCACCGCTTCCCAACTCACCGTGAAGCCGGTCTCGGTCTGCGTGTCCGGCTGCAGCGCTAAATTCATTGGTGGGGGCAGAGTGGCCCTGCCCACCGTCACATTGAAGGTCAGCGTCGCTGTGTCACTGTTCGCCGTGTTGCTGTCGCTGTCTGTGGTGCGCCAGGTGTAGGTGGCTGTGCTCGTCGCACTTGTGGGTGTGCCGCTGACTACGCGCGTCGCGACATCAAGCGTCACGCCCGCTGGCAGGTCGGGGGTGAGCGTGTAACTGATGGTCCCGTTGCCGCCCGTCGCTTCCGGCAGGGTGAGATTGACGGGGGTATCTACTGTCCAGATTTGTGCGGGGATGACGGTGCCCTGCGCAAAGGTGGGTGCGGTATCCGCCAGCGTGGTCACGCTCAGCGTCTCGGCCCGGCTGTTGTTGTAGTTGGCGTTGCCGGTAGCCGTGATTGAGACGGTGTAGGTCGTGTTCATCGAGAGTCCCGTGAAAGATGCCTCCGGCGTACTACCGGTCGTATCCACCGCGCCGGTCACCGGCTCGCCGCCAGAAGGCGTGGCCGTCGCCGTGTACCCCGTAGCGTTCGCTACCGCTTCCCACATCACCGTGAAGCCAGTCTCGGTCTGCGTGTCTGGCTTCACTGCCAGATTCATTGGTGGTGGCAGAGTCGCCCTGTCCACCGTCACGCTGAAAGTCAGCGCCGCTGTGTCACTGTTTGCCGTGTTGCTGTCGCTGTCCGTGGTGCGCCAGGTGTAGGCAGTTGTGCTCGTCGCGCTTGTCGGCGTACCGCTGACCACGCGCGTCGAGGCATTGAGCGTCACGCCCGCTGGCAGCGCGGGAGTGAGCGTGTAACTCAGCGTACCGTCACCACCCGTCGCTTCCGGCAGAGCGAGATTGACGGGGGTATCTACTGTCCAGATTTGTGCGGGGATGACCGTGCCCTGCGCAAAGGCGGGCGCGGTATCTGCCAGCGTGGTCACGCTCAGCGTCTCGGCCTGGCTGTTGTTGTAGTTGGCATTACCGGTAGCGGTAATCGAGACTGTGTAGGTCGTGTTGGCCGTCAATCCGGTGAAGGCCGCTTCGGTACCGGTCACCGAGCCAGTCACCGCAGTCCCACCGCTCGGCGTGGCCGTCGCCGTGTACCCCGTCGCGTTTACTACCGCTTCCCACATCACCGTGAAGCCGTTCCGGGTCTGCGTGTCTGGCTTCACTGCCAGATTCATTGGTGATGGCAGAGTCGCCCTGTCCACCGTCACACTGAAAGTCAGCGCCGCCGTGTCACTGTCGCTGTCCGTGGTGCGCCAGGTGTAGGTGGCTGTGCTCGTCGCGCTTGTGGGTGTCCCGCTGACCTCGCGCGTCGCGACATCAAGCGTCACGCCCGCTGGCAGGTCGGGGGTGAGCGTGTAACTGATGGTCCCGTTGCCGCCCGTCGCTTCCGGCAGGGTGAGATTGACGGGGGTATCTACTGTCCAGATTTGTGCGGGGATGACGGTGCCCTGCGCAAAGGTGGGTGCGGTATCCGCCAGCGTGGTCACGCTCAGCGTCTCGGCCCGGCTGTTGTTGTAATTGGAACTGCCGGTAGCCGTGATTGAGACGGTGTAGGTGGTGTTGGCCGTCAGCCCGGTGAAGGCCGCTTCGGTACCGGTCACCGAGCCAGTCACCGCAGTCCCACCGCTCGGCGCAGCCGTCGCCGTGTACCCCGTCGCGTTTGCTACCGCTTCCCAGGTTACCGTGAAGCCGTTCCGGGTCTGCGTGTCTGGCTTCACTGCCAGATTCATTGGTGATGGCAGAGTCGCCCTGCCCACCGTCACATTGAAGGTCAGCGCTGCTGTGTCACTGTTTGCCGTGTTGCTGTCGCTGTCCGTGGTGCGCCAGGTGTAGGCAGTTGTGCTCGTCGCGCTTGTCGGCGTACCGCTGACCACGCGCGTCGAGGCATTGAGCGTCACGCCCGCTGGCAGCGCGGGGGTGAGCGTGTAACTCAGCGTACCGTCACCACCCGTCGCTCCCGGCAGAGCGAGATTGACGGGGGTGCCTACTGTCCAGATTTGCGCGGGGATAGTGGTACCGGGCGCAAAGGTGGGCGCGGTATCTGCCAGCGTGGTCACGCTCAGCGTCTCGGCCCGGCTGTTGTTGTAGTTGGCGTTGCCGATGGCCGTGATTGAGACGGTGTAGGTCGTGTTGGCCGTCAATCCGGTGAAGGCCGCTTCGGTACCGGTCACCGAGCCAGTCACCGCAGTCCCACCGCTCGGCGTGGCCGTTGCCGTGTACCCCGTCGCGTTCGCCACCGCATTCCAGGTCACCGTGAAGCCGTTCCGGGTCTGCGTGTCTGGTTTCACTGCCAGATTCATTGGTGATGGCAGAGTTGCCCTGTCCACCGTCACACTAAAGAACAGCGCCGCCGTGTCACTGTCGCTGTCCGTGGTGCGCCAGGTGTAGGCAGTTGTGCTCGTCGCGCTTGTCGGCGTACCGCTGACCACGCGCGTCGAAGCATTGAGCGTCACGCCCGTTGGCAGAGCGGGGGTGAGCGTGTAACTCAGCGTACCGTCACCACCCGTCGCTCCCGGCAGAGTGAGATTGACGGGGGTATCTACTGTCCAGATTTGTGCGGAGATAGTGGTGCCCTGCGCGAAGGCGGGCGCGGTATCTGCCAGCGTGGTCACGCTCAGCGTCTCGGCCCGGCTGTTGTTGTAGTTGGCGTTGCCGATGGCGGTAATCGAGACGGTGTAGGTGGTGTTGGCCGTCAGCCCGGTGAAGGATGCCTCCGGCGTACTGCCGACCGTGCTCACCATACCAGTGACCGGCCCGCCACCAGAAGGCGCGGCCGTCGCCGTGTACCCCGTCGCGTTTGCTACCGCTTCCCAGGTTACCGTGAAGCCGGTCTCGGTCTGCGTGTCTGGCTTCACTGCCAGATTCATTGGCGATGGCAGAGTCGCCCTGTCCACTGTCACGCTGAAAGTCAGCGCCGCTGTGTCACTGTTTGCCGTGTTGCTGTCGCTGTCCGTGGTGCGCCAGGTGTAGGCAGTTGTGCTCGTCACACTTGTCGGCGTACCGCTGACCACGCGCGTCGCGACATCGAGCGTCACGCCCGCTGGCAGCGCGGGGGTGAGCGTGTAACTCAGCGTACCGTCACCACCCGTCGCTCCCGGCAGAGCGAGATTGACGGGGGTGCCTACTGTCCAGATTTGCGCGGGGATAGTGGTACCGGGCGCAAAGGTGGGCGCGGTATCTGCCAGCGTGGTCACGCTCAGCGTCTCGGCCCGGCTGTTGTTGTAGTTGGCGTTGCCGATGGCCGTGATTGAGACGGTGTAGGTCGTGTTGGCCGTCAATCCGGTGAAGGCCGCTTCGGTACCGGTCACCGAGCCAGTCACCGCAGTCCCACCGCTCGGCGTGGCCGTTGCCGTGTACCCCGTCGCGTTCGCCACCGCATTCCAGGTCACCGTGAAGCCGTTCTGGGTCTGCGTGTCTGGTTTCACTGCCAGATTCATTGGTGATGGCAGAGTTGCCCTGTCCACCGTCACACTAAAGAACAGCGCCGCCGTGTCACTGTCGCTGTCCGTGGTGCGCCAAGTGTAGGTGGCTGTGCTCGTCGCACTTGTGGGTGTCCCGCTGACCACGCGCGTCAAAGTATTCAGCGTCACGCCCGCTGGCAGAGCGGGGGTGAGCGTGTAACTCAGCGTACCGTCACCACCCGTCGCTCCCGGCAGAGTGAGATTGACGGGGGTATCTACTGTCCAGATTTGTGCGGAGATAGTGGTGCCCTGCGCGAAGGCGGGCGCGGTATCTGCCAGCGTGGTCACGCTCAGCGTCTCGGCCCGGCTGTTGTTGTAGTTGGCATCGCCGATGGCGGTAATCGAGACGGTGTAGGTGGTGTTGGCCGTCAGCCCGGTGAAGGCCGCTTCGGTACCGGTCACCGAGCCAGTCACCGCAGTCCCACCGCTCGGCGTGGCCGTTGCCGTGTACCCCGTCGCGTTCGCCACCGCATTCCAGGTCACCGTGAAGCCGTTCTGGGTCTGCGTGTCTGGTTTCACTGCCAGATTCATTGGTGATGGCAGAGTTGCCCTGTCCACCGTCACACTGAAAGTCAGCGCCGCCGTGTCACTGTCGCTGTCCGTGGTGCGCCAGGTGTAGGCAGTTGTGCTCGTCGCACTTGTGGGTGTCCCGCTGACCACGCGCGTCAAAGTATTCAGCGTCACGCCCGCTGGCAGAGCGGGGGTGAGCGTGTAACTCAGCGTACCGTCACCACCCGTCGCTTCCGGCAGAGTGAGGTTGACGGGAGCGCCTACTGTCCAGATTTGTGCGGGGATAGTGGTGCCCTGTGCAAAGGCGGGTGCAGTGTCCGCCTCCACCGGTGTGCCAGTTATCGTCACTACCGTACCGACCTGCACACCCGTGTCCGTCGCGTTGCGCGTCTCGACACGCACCACATACTCCTGACCGTTGGTCAGGTCGGAAATGGTGAAGGAGGTGCCGTCCACCTCGTTGACGGGTGACAGAGCGTTGCCCGGCCCTCTCTCCCGCCAGCGCACACTGTACCCATTCGGGGCGCTGCTCGCCGCCGTCCAACTCACCAGCAGAGACCCGTCGCCCGCGCTCACTTGCAAGTTGCTCACCTCGGTGGGTGTGATGGGCGCGGTGTCCTCCTCCAGCGTGGTCACGCTCAGCGTCTCGGCCGCGCTGTTGTTGTAGTTGGTGTTGCCGGTAGCCGTGATTGAGACCGTGTAGGCGGTGTTCGCCGTCAATCCGGTGAAGGCCGCTTCGGTACCGGTCACCGTGCCAGTCACCGCAGTCCCACCGCTCGGGGTGGCCGTCGCCGTGTAACCCGTCGCATTCGTCACTGCCGTCCAGCTCATCGTGAAGCCAGTCTGCGCAAGCGTGTTCGCCTTCACCGCCAGGTTGGTCGGTGTCGCCAGCGTCGCCTTGTTCACCGCAGGGAAGGTGATGCTCGCCGTCGCCGTCCTGGCCGTGTCTCCCGAACCAGAGGTCGCGCTCACCGTCACCGTCGTCGTACTGGTGCTCGCCGTGGTCGGCATGCCGGTAATCTCGCCCGTGCTGGCACTAATCCCCAGCCCGGCAGGCAGCGCCCCAACGGTCACCGAGTAGGTCACCGTGGCACCACCGAAGCCCGTCGCGGTCGCCGTCAGCGCCGTGATGGATGTACCCACCGTCAAGGTCGAGGGTGCCGCGCTGTAGGTCAGACCAGAAGTGTCATTGTCCGTGATGGTCACCACCGTCTCCGCCGTCGTGCCCGCCGTCACCCGCGTCGGCAAGGAAGCTCCGAAGCCCAGCGTCACCGTCTCATCCGATTCATCTACCGAATCGTCCGTCGCACTGAAGACCACCGTCTTCGAGGTCTCTCCGCTCGCAAAGGTCACCGATGCCGGTACTCCGCTGTAATCTCCAGCAACCACACCAGTTCCATTCGTAGTCGTCAGCGGAATCTCCACCGATCGCTCCGGGTCTGCGCTCAAGGTCACCGCCACATTCACCGTCCCGCCTTCCGTCACGCTGTATGTCCCCGCACCGAAGAACACCGTCACCGTCGGCACATCGTTGTCCGTGATGGTCGTCGTCACCGTCGGACTCGCCGACAACATCGAACCAGTGCCCGCCTCGCTCAGCGTGAAGGTGAAGGTCTCGTCGTCATCATCCACCGTGTCGTCCGTGATGGTCACCTCCACCGTCTGCGCCGTATTCCAGTTCACCGTCGTGAAGGTCAGCGTCCCGCTCGCAGCCGTGTAGTCCGAACCCGCCGTCGCCGTGCCGTCCGATGTCGCGTACTTCACTGTCACATCATCGCCAGGCTGCGCGCTCAGCGACACCGTATAGGTAGCCGTGCCCGCACCCTCACCTATGGATGTCGGACCGGTCACACTGAAGGTCGCCGCGTCCTTCTCGGTGATGGTCACCGCCACCGACGGGGCCGTCTCGGACGCATAGTCCGCGCCACTCACAGCATGGGTAAGCGTCACCACCGCATCGTTGGCCGCATCCTCGTCCTCAGCCGCCGTCACCGTCACCGTCTGCGCAGTGTTCCAGTTGCTTGAAGTGAAGGTCAGCGATGTCGTGGACACTGACACATCGCCCGATGCCCCACCCACTGTCACCGTCACATCGTCGGTCGGCTGCGTATCCAACACCACCGTGTAAGTCCCGCTCGAACCCTCCAATACCGTCAGCGCCGTCTTGTCAACCGTCACCCCGCGCGTGTCATCATCTTCTACCGTCACCGATACGCTGCCCGTCACCGAACCATAGCCCCCGCCCGATGCCGTGTGACTGATCGCAGCCGTGTCATCACCGGCATCGTCATCCTCGGCAGCGCTCACCGTCACGGACTGCGCCGTGTCCCAGTTGTCTGTCGTGAAGGTCAGTGATGCCGGAGATACTGTCACATCGCCCGAACCAACCACTGCTACCGTCACCGCCGCGCTCGGCTGCGATGCCAGCGCCACCGTGTAGGTGCCGGTCGCACCCTCGTTCACTGTCAGGGTAGTTGTGGACAAGCTGAGTCCCTGCGTCGCCAGCGTGGTCACGCTCAGCGTCTCGGCCACGCTGTTGTTGTAGTTGGTGTTGCCGGTAGCCGTGATTGAGACCGTGTAGGCGGTGTTCGCCGTCAATCCGGTGAAGGCCGCTTCGGTACCGGTCACCGTGCCAGTCACCGCAGTCCCACCGCTCGGGGTGGCCGTCGCCGTGTAACCCGCCGCATTCGCCACTGCCGTCCAGCTCACCGTGAAGCCAGTCTGTGCAAGCGTGTTCGCCTTCACCGCCAAGTTGGTCGGTGTCGCCAGCGTCCCCTTGCCCACCGCCGGGAAGGTGATGTTCACCGTCGCCGTCCTGGCCGTGTCTCCCGAACCAGAGGTCGCGCTCACCGTCACCGTCGCCGTACTGGTGCTCGCCGTGGTCGGCATGCCGGTAATCTCGCCCGTGCTGGCACTAATCCCCAGCCCGGCAGGCAGCGCCCCAACGGTCACCGAGTAGGTCACCGTGGCACCACCGAAGCCCGTCGCGGTCGCCGTCAGCGCCGTGATGGATGTACCCACCGTCAAGGTCGAGGGTGCCGCGCTGTAGGTCAGACCAGACGTGTCATCATCCACGATGGTCACTACCGTCTCCGCCGTCGTGCCCGCCGTCACCCGCGTCGGCAAGGAAGTCCCGAAGCCCAACGTCACCGTCTCGTCCGACTCATCTACCGAATCGTCCGTCGCACTGAAGACCACCGTCTTCGATGTCTCGCCACTCGCAAAGGTCACCGATGCCGGTACTCCGCTGTAATCTCCAGCAACCACACCAGTTCCATTCGTAGTCGTCAGCGGAATCGCCACCAACCGCTCCGGGTCTGCGCTCAAGGTCACCGCCACATTCACCGTCCCGCCTTCCGTCACGCTGTATGTCCCCGCACCGAAGAACACCGTCACCGTCGGCACATCGTTGTCCGTGATGGTCGTCGTCACCGTCGGACTCGCCGACAACATCGAACCAGTGCCCGCCTCGCTCAGCGTGAAGGTGAAGGTCTCGTCGTCGTCATCCACCGTGTCGTCCGTGATGGCGACCTCCACCGTCTGCGCCGTATTCCAGTTCACCGTCGTGAAGGTCAGCGTCCCGCTCGCAGCCGTGTAGTCCGAACCCGCCGTCGCCGTGCCGTCCGATGTCGCGTACTTCACTGTCACATCATCGCCAGGCTGCGCGCTCAGCGACACCGTATAGGTAGCCGTGCCCGCACCCTCACCTATGGATGTCGGACCGGTCACACTGAAGGTCGCCGCGTCCTTCTCGGTGATGGTCACCGCCACCGACGGGGCCGTCTCGGACGCATAGTCCGCGCCACTCACAGCATGGGTAAGCGTCACCACCGCATCGTTGGCCGCATCCTCGTCCTCAGCCGCCGTCACCGTCACCGTCTGCGCAGTGTTCCAGTTGCTTGAAGTGAAGGTCAGCGATGTCGTGGACACTGACACATCGCCCGATGCCCCACCCACAGTCACCGCCACATCGTCGGTCGGCTGCGTATCCAGCACCACCGTGTAAGTCCCGCTCGAACCCTCCAATACCGTCAGCGCCGTCTTGTCGAGCGTCACCCCGCGCGTGTCATCATCACCTACCGTCACCGATACGCTGCCCGTCACCGAACCATAGCCCCCGCCCGATGCCGTGTGACTGATCTCAGCCGTGTCATCACCGGCATCGTCATCCTCGGCAGCGCTCACCGTCACGGTTTGGGCATCATCCCAGTTGTCCGTCGTGAAGGTCAGTGATGCCGGAGATACCGTCACATCGCCCGAACCAGCCACCGCTACCGTCACCGCCGCGCTCGGCTGCGATGCCAATGCCACCGTGTAGGTGCCGGTCGCACCCTCGTGCACTGTCAGGGTAGTTTTGGACAAGCTGAGACCCTGCGTCGCCAGCGTGGTCACGCTCAATGTCTCGGCCGCGCTGTTGTTGTAGTTGGCGCTGCCAGTGGCCGTCACCGAAACCGTATAGGTGGTGTTGGCCGTCAGCCCGGTGAAGGTCGCTTCGGTACCGGCCACCGTGCCAGTCACCGCAGTCCCACCGCTCGGGGTGGCCGTCGCCGTGTAACCCGCCGCATTCGCCACTGCCGTCCAGCTCACCGTGAAGCCAGTCTGTGCAAGCGTGTTCGCCTTCACCGCCAAGTTGGTCGGTGTCGCCAGCGTCCCCTTGCCCACCGCCGGGAAGGTGATGTTCACCGTCGCCGTCCTGGCCGTGTCTCCCGAACCAGAGGTCGCGCTCACCGTCACCGTCGCCGTACTGGTGCTCGCCGTGGTCGGCATGCCGGTAATCTCGCCCGTGCTGGTGTTCAGATTCAGCCCGGCGGGGAGCTTGGCTGTCGAAGTGACCGAGTAGGTCACCGTGGCACCACCGAAGCCCGTCGCGGTCGCCGTCAGCGCCGTGATGGATGTACCCACCGTCAAGGTCGAGGGTGCCGCGCTGTAGGTCAGACCAGAAGTGTCATTGTCCGTGATGGTCACCACCGTCTCCGCCGTCGTGCCCGCCGTCACCCGCGCTGGCAAGGAAGTACCGAAGCCCAGCGTCACCGTCTCATCCGATTCATCTACCGAATCGTCCGTCGCACTGAAGGTCAGCGTCTTCGAGGTCTCGCCACTCGCAAAGGTCACTGATGCCGGTACCCCGCTGTAATCTCCAGCAACCGCTCCGCTTCCATTCGTCGTCGTCAGCGGAATCTCCACCGACCGCTCCGGGTCTGCGCTCAAGGTCACCGCCACATTCACCGTCCCGCCTTCCGTCACGCTGTATGTCCCCGCACCGAAGGACACCGTCACTTCCGGCACATCGTTGTCCGTGATGGTCGTCGTCACTGACGGACTCGCCGACAACATCGAACCAGTGCCCGCCTCGCTTAGCGTGAAGGTGAAGGTCTCGTCGTCGTCATCCACCGTGTCATCCGTGATGGCGACCTCCACCATCTGCGCCGTATTCCAGTTATCCGTCGTGAAGGTCAGCGTCCCGCTCGCAGCCGTGTAGTCCGAACCCGCCGTCGCCGTGCCGTCCGATGTCGCGTACTTCACTGTCACATCATCGCCAGGCTGCGCGCTCAGCGACACCGTATAGGTAGCCGTGCCCGCACCCTCACCTATGGATGTCGGACCGGTCACACTGAAGGTCGCCGCGTCCTTCTCGGTGATGGTCACCGCCACCGACGGGGCCGTCTCGGACGCATAGTCCGCACCGCTCACAGTATGGGTAAGCGTCACCACCGCATCGTTGGCCGCATCCTCGTCCTCAGCCGCCGTCACCGTCACCGTCTGCGCAGTGTTCCAGTTGCTTGAAGTGAAGGTCAGCGATGTCGTGGACACTGACACATCGCCCGATGCCCCACCCACAGTCACCGTCACATCGTCGGTCGGCTGCGTATCCAACACCACCGTGTAAGTCCCGCTCGAACCCTCCAGTATCGTCAGAGCCGTCTCGGAAATCGTCACGCCGCGCGTGTCATCATCACCTACCGTCACCGATACGCTGCCCGTCACCGAACCATAGCCCCCGCCCGATGCCGTGTGACTGATCTCAGCCGTGTCATCACTGGCATCGTCGTCCTCGGCAGCGCTCACCGTCACGGACTGCGCCGTGTCCCAGTTGTCTGTCGTGAAGGTCAGTGATGCCGGAGATACCGTCACATCGCCCGAACCAGCCACCGCTACCGTCACCGCCGCGCTCGGCTGCGATGCCAATGCCACCGTGTAGGTGCCGGTAGCACCCTCATTCACTGTCAGGGTAGTTGTGGACAAGCTGAGTCCCTGCGTCGCCAGCGTGGTCACGCTCAGCGTCTCGGCCGCGCTGTTGTTGTAGTTGGCGTTGCCGGTGGCCGTCACCGAAACCGTATAGGTGGTGTTGGCCGTCAGCCCGGTGAAGGATGCCTCCGGCGTGGTGCCGCTCGTATCCACCGTGCCAGTCACCGCAGTCCCACCGCTCGGGGTGGCCGTCGCCGTGTAACCCTCCGCATTCGCCACTGCCGTCCAAGTCACCGTGAAGCCGGTCTTGCGCTGTGTGTTCGCCTTCAGCGCCAAGTTGGTCGGTGTCGCCAGAGTAGCTTTACCTACCGCCGGGAAGGTGATGCTCGCCGTCGCCGTCTTCGCCGTATCTCCCGAACCAGAGGTCGCGCTCACTGTCACCGCCGCCGTACTGGTGCTCGCCGTGGTCGGCATGCCGGTAATCTCGCCCGTGCTGGCACTAATCCCCAGCCCGGCAGGCAGCGCCCCAACGGTCACCGAGTAGGTCACCGTGGCACCACCGAAGCCCGTCGCGGTCGCCGTCAGCGCCGTGATGGATGTACCCACCGTCAAGGTCGAGGGTGCCGCGCTGTAGGTCAGACCAGAAGTGTCATTGTCCGTGATGGTCACCACCGTCTCCGCCGTCGTGCCCGCCGTCACCCGCGTCGGCAAGGAAGCTCCGAAGCCCAGCGTCACCGTCTCATCCGATTCATCTACCGAATCGTCCGTCGCACTGAAGGTCACCGTCTTCGAGGTCTCGCCACTCGCAAAGGTCACCGATGCCGGTACTCCGCTGTAATCTCCAGCAACCACACCAGTTCCATTCGTAGTCGTCAGCGGAATCTCCACCGATCGCTCCGGGTCTGCGCTCAAGGTCACCGCCACATTCACCGTCCCGCCTTCCGTCACGCTGTATGTCCCCGCACCGAAGAACACCGTCACTGCCGGGTCGTCATCGTCCGTGATGGTGGTAGTTATTGACGGACTCGCCGACAACATCGAACCAGTGCCCGCCTCGCTCAGCGTGAAGGTGAAGGTCTCGTCGTCGTCATCCACCGTGTCGTCCGTGATGGCGACCTCCACCGTCTGCGCCGTATTCCAGTTCACCGTCGTGAAGGTCAGCGTCCCGCTCGCAGCCGTGTAGTCCGAACCCGCCGTCGCCGTGCCGTCCGATGTCGCGTACTTCACTGTCACATCATCGCCAGGCTGCGCGCTCAGCGACACCGTATAGGTAGCCGTGCCCGCACCCTCACCTATGGATGTCGGACCGGTCACACTGAAGGTCGCCGCGTCCTTCTCGGTGATGGTCACCGCCACCGACGGGGCCGTCTCGGACGCATAGTCCGCGCCACTCACAGCATGGGTAAGCGTCACCACCGCATCGTTGGCCGCATCCTCGTCCTCAGCCGCCGTCACCGTCACCGTCTGCGCAGTGTTCCAGTTGCTTGAAGTGAAGGTCAGCGATGTCGTGGACACTGACACATCGCCCGATGCCCCACCCACAGTCACCGCCACATCGTCGGTCGGCTGCGTATCCAGCACCACCGTGTAAGTCCCGCTCGAACCCTCCAATACCGTCAGCGCCGTCTTGTCGAGCGTCACCCCGCGCGTGTCATCATCACCTACCGTCACCGATACGCTGCCCGTCACCGAACCATAGCCCCCGCCCGATGCCGTGTGACTGATCTCAGCCGTGTCATCACCGGCATCGTCATCCTCGGCAGCGCTCACCGTCACGGACTGCGCCGTGTCCCAGTTGTCTGTCGTGAAGGTCAGTGATGCCGGAGATACCGTCACATCGCCCGAACCAGCCACCGCTACCGTCACCGCCGCGCTCGGCTGCGATGCCAATGCCACCGTGTAGGTGCCGGTAGCACCCTCATTCACTGTCAGGGTAGTTGTGGACAAGCTGAGTCCCTGCGTCGCCAGCGTGGTCACGCTCAGCGTCTCGGCCGCGCTGTTGTTGTAGTTGGCGTTGCCGGTGGCCGTCACCGAAACCGTATAGGTGGTGTTGGCCGTCAGCCCGGTGAAGGATGCCTCCGGCGTGGTGCCGCTCGTATCCACCGTGCCAGTCACCGCAGTCCCACCGCTCGGGGTGGCCGTCGCCGTGTAACCCGCCGCATTCGCCACTGCCGTCCAGCTCACCGTGAAGCCAGTCTGTGCAAGCGTGTTCGCCTTCACCGCCAAGTTGGTCGGTGTCGCCAGAGTAGCTTTACCTACCGCCGGGAAGGTGATGCTCGCCGTCGCCGTCCTGGCCGTGTCTCCCGAACCAGAGGTCGCGCTCACTGTCACCGCCGCCGTACTGGTGCTCGCCGTGGTCGGTACGCCGGTAATCTCGCCCGTGCTGGTGTTCAGATTCAGCCCGGCGGGGAGCTTGGCTGTCGAAGTGACCGAGTAGGTCACCGTGGCACCACCGAAGCCCGTCGCGGTCGCCGTCAGCGCCGTGATGGATGTACCCACCGTCAAGGTCGAGGGTGCCGCGCTGTAGGTCAGACCAGAAGTGTCATTGTCCGTGATGGTCACCACCGTCTCCGCCGTCGTGCCCGCCGTCACCCGCGTCGGCAAGGAAGCTCCGAAGCCCAGCGTCACCGTCTCATCCGATTCATCTACCGAATCGTCCGTCGCACTGAAGGTCACCGTCTTCGAGGTCTCTCCGCTCGCAAAGGTCACCGATGCCGGTACTCCGCTGTAATCTCCAGCAACCACACCAGTTCCATTCGTAGTCGTCAGCGGAATCGCCACCAACCGCTCCGGGTCTGCGCTCAAGGTCACCGCCACATTCACCGTCCCGCCTTCCGTCACGCTGTATGTCCCCGCACCGAAGAACACCGTCACCGTCGGCACATCGTTGTCCGTGATGGTCGTCGTCACCGTCGGACTCGCCGACAACATCGAACCAGTGCCCGCCTCGCTCAGCGTGAAGGTGAAGGTCTCGTCGTCGTCATCCACCGTGTCGTCCGTGATGGCGACCTCCACCGTCTGCGCCGTATTCCAGTTCACCGTCGTGAAGGTCAGTGTGCCGCTCGTCGCCGTGTAGTCCGAACCCGCCGTCGCCGTGCCGTCCGATGTCGCGTACTTCACTGTCACATCATCGCCAGGCTGCGCGCTCAGCGACACCGTATAGGTAGCCGTGCCCGCACCCTCACCTATGGATGTCGGACCGGTCACACTGAAGGTCGCCGCGTCCTTCTCGGTGATGGTCACCGCCACCGACGGGGCCGTCTCGGACGCATAGTCCGCGCCACTCACAGCATGGGTAAGCGTCACCACCGCATCGTTGGCCGCATCCTCGTCCTCAGCCGCCGTCACCGTCACCGTCTGCGCAGTGTTCCAGTTGCTTGAAGTGAAGGTCAGCGATGTCGTGGACACTGACACATCGCCCGATGCCCCACCCACAGTCACCGCCACATCGTCGGTCGGCTGCGTATCCAGCACCACCGTGTAAGTCCCGCTCGAACCCTCCAATACCGTCAGCGCCGTCTTGTCGAGCGTCACCCCGCGCGTGTCATCATCACCTACCGTCACCGATACGCTGCCCGTCACCGAACCATAGCCCCCGCCCGATGCCGTGTGACTGATCTCAGCCGTGTCATCACCGGCATCGTCATCCTCGGCAGCGCTCACCGTCACGGACTGCGCCGTGTCCCAGTTGTCTGTCGTGAAGGTCAGTGATGCCGGAGATACCGTCACATCGCCCGAACCAGCCACCGCTACCGTCACCGCCGCGCTCGGCTGCGATGCCAATGCCACCGTGTAGGTGCCGGTAGCACCCTCATTCACTGTCAGGGTAGTTGTGGACAAGCTGAGTCCCTGCGTCGCCAGCGTGGTCACGCTCAGCGTCTCGGCCGCGCTGTTGTTGTAGTTGGCGCTGCCAGTGGCCGTCACCGAAACCGTATAGGTGGTGTTGGCCGTCAGCCCGGTGAAGGATGCCTCCGGCGTGGTGCCGCTCGTATCCACCGTGCCAGTCACCGCAGTCCCACCGCTCGGGGTGGCCGTCGCCGTGTAACCCGCCGCATTCGCCACTGCCGTCCACATCACCGTGAAGCCAGTCTGTGCAAGCGTGTTCGCCTTCACCGCCAAGTTGGTCGGTGTCGCCAGCGTCCCCTTGCCCACCGCCGGGAAGGTGATGTTCACCGTCGCCGTCCTGGCCGTGTCTCCCGAACCAGAGGTCGCGCTCACCGTCACCGTCGCCGTACTGGTGCTCGCCGTGGTCGGCATGCCGGTAATCTCGCCCGTGCTGGCACTAATCCCCAGCCCGGCAGGCAGCGCCCCAACGGTCACCGAGTAGGTCACCGTGGCACCACCGAAGCCCGTCGCGGTCGCCGTCAGCGCCGTGATGGATGTACCCACCGTCAAGGTCGAGGGTGCCGCGCTGTAGGTCAGACCAGAAGTGTCATTGTCCGTGATGGTCACCACCGTCTCCGCCGTCGTGCCCGCCGTCACCCGCGTCGGCAAGGAAGTCCCGAAGCCCAACGTCACCGTCTCGTCCGACTCATCTACCGAATCGTCCGTCGCACTGAAGACCACCGTCTTCGATGTCTCGCCACTTGCAAAGGTCACCGATGCCGGTACTCCGCTGTAATCTCCAGCAACCGCACCAGTTCCATTCGTAGTCGTCAGCGGAATCTCCACCGATCGCTCCGGGTCTGCGCTCAAGGTCACCGCCACATTCACCGTCCCGCCTTCCGTCACGCTGTATGTCCCCGCACCGAAGAACACCGTCACTGCCGGGTCGTCATCGTCCGTGATGGTGGTAGTTATTGACGGACTCGCCGACAACATCGAACCAGTGCCCGCCTCGCTCAGCGTGAAGGTGAAGGTCTCGTCGTCGTCATCCACCGTGTCGTCCGTGATGGCGACCTCCACCGTCTGCGCCGTATTCCAGTTCACCGTCGTGAAGGTCAGTGTGCCGCTCGTCGCCGTGTAGTCCGAACCCGCCGTCGCCGTGCCGTCCGCAGTCGCGTACTTCACCGTCACATCATCGCCAGGCTGTGCACTCAGCGACACCGTGTAGGTGGCCATCGCACCCTCAGCCACCGCCGAAGGGCCAGTCACACTGAAGGTCGCCGCGTCCTTCTCGGTGATGGTCACCGCCACCGACGGGGCCGTCTCGGACGCATAGTCCGCACCGCTCACAGTATGGGTAAGCGTCACCACCGCATCGTTGGCCGCATCCTCGTCCTCAGCCGCCGTCACCGTCACCGTCTGCGCAGTGTTCCAGTTGCTTGAAGTGAAGGTCAGCGATGTCGTGGACACTGACACATCGCCCGATGCCCCACCCACTGCCACCGTCACATCGTCGGTCGGCTGCGTATCCAACACCACCGTGTAAGTCCCGCTCGAACCCTCCAGTATCGTCAGCGCCGTCTTGTCGAGCGTCACCCCGCGCGTGTCATCATCACCTACCGTCACCGATACGCTGCCCGTCACCGAACCATAGCCCCCGCCCGATGCCGTGTGACTGATCTCAGCCGTGTCATCACTGGCATCGTCGTCCTCGGCAGCGCTCACCGTCACGGACTGCGCCGTGTCCCAGTTGTCTGTCGTGAAGGTCAGTGATGCCGGAGATACCGTCACATCGCCCGAACCAGCCACCGCTACCGTCACCGCCGCGCTCGGCTGCGATGCCAGCTTCACCGTGTAGGTGCCGGTCGCACCCTCGTTCACTGTCAGGGTAGTTGCGGACAAGCTGAGACCCTGCGTCGCCAGCGTGGTCACGCTCAATGTCTCGGCCGCGCTGTTGTTGTAGTTGGCGCTGCCAGTGGCCGTCACCGAAACCGTATAGGTGGTGTTGGCCGTCAGCCCGGTGAAGGATGCCTCCGGCGTGGTGCCGCTCGTATCCACCGTGCCAGTCACCGCAGTCCCACCGCTCGGGGTGGCCGTCGCCGTGTAACCCGCCGCATTCGCCACTGCCGTCCAGCTCACCGTGAAGCCAGTCTGTGCAAGCGTGTTCGCCTTCACCGCCAAGTTGGTCGGTGTCGCCAGCGTCCCCTTGCCCACCGCCGGGAAGGTGATGTTCACCGTCGCCGTCCTGGCCGTGTCTCCCGAACCAGAGGTCGCGCTCACCGTCACCGTCGCCGTACTGGTGCTCGCCGTGGTCGGCATGCCGGTAATCTCGCCCGTGCTGGCACTAATCCCCAGCCCGGCAGGCAGCGCCCCAACGGTCACCGAGTAGGTCACCGTGGCACCACCGAAGCCCGTCGCGGTCGCCGTCAGCGCCGTGATGGATGTACCCACCGTCAAGGTCGAGGGTGCCGCGCTGTAGGTCAGACCAGAAGTGTCATTGTCCGTGATGGTCACCACCGTCTCCGCCGTCGTGCCCGCCGTCACCCGCGTCGGCAAGGAAGTCCCGAAGCCCAACGTCACCGTCTCGTCCGACTCATCTACCGAATCGTCCGTCGCACTGAAGACCACCGTCTTCGATGTCTCGCCACTTGCAAAGGTCACCGATGCCGGTACTCCGCTGTAATCTCCAGCAACCGCACCAGTTCCATTCGTAGTCGTCAGTGGAATCGACACCGACCGCTCCGGGTCTGCGCTCAAGGTCACCGCCACATTCACCGTCCCGCCTTCCGTCACGCTGTATGTCCCCGCACCGAAGGACACCGTCACTGCCGGGTCGTCATCGTCCGTGATGGTCGTCGTCACTGACGGACTCGCCGACAACATCGAACCAGTGCCCGCCTCGCTCAGCGTGAAGGTGAAGGTCTCGTCGTCGTCATCCACCGTGTCGTCCGTGATGGCGACCTCCACCGTCTGCGCCGTATTCCAGTTATCCGTCGTGAAGGTCAGCGTCCCGCTCGCCGCCGTGTAGTCCGAACCCGCCGTCGCCGTGCCGTCCGATGTCGCGTACTTCACTGTCACATCATCGCCAGGCTGCGCGCTCAGCGACACCGTATAGGTAGCCGTGCCCGCACCCTCACCTATGGATGTCGGACCGGTCACACTGAAGGTCGCCGCGTCCTTCTCGGTGATGGTCACCGCCACCGACGGGGCCGTCTCGGACGCATAGTCCGCGCCACTCACAGCATGGGTAAGCGTCACCACCGCATCGTTGGCCGCATCCTCGTCCTCAGCCGCCGTCACCGTCACCGTCTGCGCAGTGTTCCAGTTGCTTGAAGTGAAGGTCAGCGATGTCGTGGACACTGACACATCGCCCGATGCCCCACCCACAGTCACCGCCACATCGTCGGTCGGCTGCGTATCCAGCACCACCGTGTAAGTCCCGCTCGAACCCTCCAGTATCGTCAGAGCCGTCTCGGAAATCGTCACCCCGCGCGTGTCATCATCACCTACCGTCACCGATACGCTGCCCGTCACCGAACCATAGCCCCCGCCCGATGCCGTGTGACTGATCTCAGCCGTGTCATCACTGGCATCGTCGTCCTCGGCAGCGCTCACCGTCACGGACTGCGCCGTGTCCCAGTTGTCTGTCGTGAAGGTCAGTGATGCCGGAGATACCGTCACATCGCCCGAACCAGCCACCGCTACCGTCACCGCCGCGCTCGGCTGCGATGCCAGCTTCACCGTGTAGGTGCCGGTCGCACCCTCGTTCACTGTCAGGGTAGTTGCGGACAAGCTGAGACCCTGCGTCGCCAGCGTGGTCACGCTCAATGTCTCGGCCGCGCTGTTGTTGTAGTTGGCGTTGCCGGTGGCCGTCACCGAAACCGTATAGGTGGTGTTGGCCGTCAGCCCGGTGAAGGTCGCTTCGGTACCGGCCACCGTGCCAGTCACCGCAGTCCCACCGCTCGGGGTGGCCGTCGCCGTGTAACCCGTCGCGTTCGTCACTGCCGTCCAGGTCACCGTGAAGCCAGTCTGTGCAAGCGTGTTCGCCTTCACCGCCAGACCGGTCGGTGTCGTCAGCGTTGCCTTGCCTACCGTCACCACAAAGGTGTCCGTCGGGCTTGCCGTGCCGTCACTCACGGTGACAGTGATAGTCGCCGTGCCTACAGCCACCGGTGTCACTGTTATCTGACTATTGGCATCAAGATCGGTCAGGGAAGTCGGGCTTACTGTTGCTACCGCCGTGGCACTGGACGATGCCTGATATTGCAGCGTGTCCTCCGGGTTGGTGTCCGTGGCATCCACATCCACCATGAGGTTCGTCCCGAAGGTGGCTGTCTCGTTGGTGATGTCCGTGATGCTCGGTGCCGCGTTCGCCGCCGTCGCCTGACTCAGCGTCGCGGCTGTGCTGTCGCTGTAGTTGGCGTTACCCTTCGCAACCACCGTCACCGTGTAGGTGGTGCCCACCGCCAGGTTCGTGAATGTCGCTTCGGGATTCGCGGGTGCCGTTGACAGCGTGACGGTGACATCTGTCTCGCCACTCGCACTGGCCGTCGCCGTGTAGCCCGTCGCGTTCTCCACCGCCGTCCAGCTCACAGTAAACCCGGTCTTGCGCTGCGTGTTCGCCTTCAGCGCCAGGTTGGTCGGTGTCGCCAAGGTAGCCTTGCCCACCGCCGGGAAGGTAATGCTCACCGTCGCTGTCTGCGTGTCCATCCCTGTGCCCGCAGTCGCCGTTACTGTCACCGTCGTCGTACTGGTGCTCGCCGCCGTCGGCGTACCAGTGATATCCCCGGTGGTGGCACTGATATTCAGCCCGGCGGGCAGGGTGCCCGTGGTCACCGAGTAGGTGATCGTCACGCTGCCGAAGCCCGTCGCCGTCGTAGTCAGCGCCGTGATGGGCGTGTCCACCGTCAAGGTCGAAGGCACCGCCGTGTAGGTCAGCCCCAGCACATCGTTGTCCGTGATGGTCGTCGTCACCGTCGGACTCGCCGACAACATCGAACCAGTGCCCGCATTGCTCAGCGTGAAGGTGAAGGTCTCGTCGTCATCATCCACCGTATCGTTGCTGATGGTCACCGCCACCGTCTGCGCCGTGTCCCAATTCGTCGGCGCGAAGGTGAGTGTGCCGCTCGCCGCCGTGTAGTCCGAACCCGCCGTCGCCGTACCGTCCGCCGTGGCGTAGTCCACCGTCACGCTCGCTGCGGGCTGCGCGCTCAGCGTCACTGTATAGGTGGCGGTGCCCGCATCCTCGGCAACCGTCGCCGGACCCGTCACGCTGAAGGTGGCATCAGCCGTCGGTACAGCCTGCGTGGCGCTGGACCAATCGCCGTCAGTGTGCGTCGTCGAACCGGGAGTCGCCTTGGAGCGCACACGCACATCGTAGGTAGTACCGTTGGTGAGACCAGTGATCACCGTCCCCGGCGTCGCCGGATCAACTGTGGTCACACCCGTCGCCGCTGTCCAGGATGTGACTGACGATGCCTTCCACTGCAACGCGTACGTACCCGCGTTCGTTACCACCTCCCAGTTGGCCGTCAACTGCGTGTCGCCCACCGCCAACGTCACCGTCGGCGCAGGCAGCTTGAAACGGAAGATGCGCGGGAAGTTCAATGTCACCGTCGCCGTCTCCGTCTGTACGTTGTCACCCGTACCCGTGGTGCCGGTCACCGTCACCGTGACAGACGCACCGCCGCTTCCGTCAGTGGGGGTTGGTGTGTCCGGCGTACCGGAGATGGCACCGGTGTTGGCATTGAGCTCCAGCCCTGACGGCAGGTCACCCGCCGTCACCTCATAGGTGAAGGTGGACCCCGCTGCGAAGTTGGCGGGCGATTCGGGTGTCAGCGTCGCGAACTGTACGCCTGCGCGCAGAACCGTCGGCAGTGCCGGATAGGTGAGGCTCGGCACAACCGCTGCGGACACCACAATGTTGAAGGTATCGCTGACCGACCCGCCCATGCCATCGCTTGCCGTCACCCTCACCATGAGTGTGCCGGTGTCGCCGGATTGCGGTGTGCCCGCGAGCTTGCGCTCGCTGGCGGTGAAGGTCAGCCAGGTCGGCAGCGCGCTGTCGTCCGACCTGGTTGCCGTGTAGGTGAGGCTGTCGCTGTCGGTATCAGCGAAGCTGTTCGCCGGGAAGGCGTAGGAGAACGCCACTCCCACCGTCGCCGTCTGATCGGCAATCGCGTTCGCTACCGTCGGTGCCGAATTGGCCAGCGTAGTCACGCTCTGCCCATTGGAGACGGGACTGTTGTCGTAGTTGAGATTACCCGTGGCAATCACCGTCACCGTGTAGGTGGTATCCGTCGCCAGGCCCGTGAACACCGCCTCGGGATTCGTGGGTGCTGTTGATAGCGTCACAGTTTTGTCCGGCTGGCCGCTCGCCCTGGCCGTCGCCGTGTAACCCGTCGCGTTTGCCACCGCATCCCAAGTCACCGTGAAGCCGGTGCGCGTCTTGCTGTTCGCCTTCACCGCCAGGTTCGTCGGTGTCGCCAGCGTCGCCTTGCCCACCGCCGGGAAGGTGATGTCCACCGTCGCCGTCTTCGCTGTGTCTCCCGAACCAGAGGTCGCGCTCACCGTCACCGTCGTCGTACTGGTGCTCGCCGTGGTCGGCATGCCGGTAATCTCTCCCGTGCTGGTGTCCAGATTCAGCCCGGCAGGCAGCGCCCCAACGGTCACCGAGTAGGTCACCGTGGCACCACCGAAGCCCGTCGCGGTCGCCGTCAGCGCCGTGATGGATGTACCCACCGTCAGCGTCGAGGGTGCTGCGCTGTAGGTCAGACCAGACGTGTCATCATCCACGATGGTCACTATCGTCGATGATGTCGTGCCCGCCGTCACCCGCGCTGGCAAGGAAGTACCGAAGCCCAGCGTCACCGTCTCATCCGATTCATCTACCGAATCGTCCGTCGCACTGAAGGTCAGCGTCTTCGAGGTCTCGCCACTCGCAAAGGTCACTGATGCCGGTACCCCGCTGTAATCTCCAGCAACCGCTCCGCTTCCATTCGTCGTCGTCAGCGGAATCTCCACCGACCGCTCCGGGTCTGCGCTCAAGGTCACCGCCACATTCACCGTCCCGCCTTCCGTCACGCTGTATGTCCCCGCACCGAAGGACACCGTCACTTCCGGCACATCGTTGTCCGTGATGGTCGTCGTCACTGACGGACTCGCCGACAACATCGAACCAGTGCCCGCCTCGCTTAGCGTGAAGGTGAAGGTCTCGTCGTCGTCATCCACCGTGTCATCCGTGATGGCGACCTCCACCATCTGCGCCGTATTCCAGTTATCCGTCGTGAAGGTCAGCGTCCCGCTCGCCGCCGTGTAGTCCGAACCCGCCGTCGCCGTGCCGTCCGATGTCGCGTACTTCACTGTCACATCATCGCCAGGCTGCGCGCTCAGCGACACCGTATAGGTAGCCGTGCCCGCACCCTCACCTATGGATGTCGGACCGGTCACACTGAAGGTCGCCGCGTCCTTCTCGGTGATGGTCACCGCCACCGACGGGGCCGTCTCGGACGCATAGTCCGCACCGCTCACAGTATGGGTAAGCGTCACCACCGCATCGTTGGCCGCATCCTCGTCCTCAGCCGCCGTCACCGTCACCGTCTGCGCAGTGTTCCAGTTGCTTGAAGTGAAGGTCAGCGATGTCGTGGACACTGACACATCGCCCGATGCCCCACCCACAGTCACCGTCACATCGTCGGTCGGCTGCGTATCCAACACCACCGTGTAAGTCCCGCTCGAACCCTCCAGTATCGTCAGAGCCGTCTCGGAAATCGTCACGCCGCGCGTGTCATCATCACCTACCGTCACCGATACGCTGCCCGTCACCGAACCATAGCCCCCGCCCGATGCCGTGTGACTGATCTCAGCCGTGTCATCACTGGCATCGTCGTCCTCGGCAGCGCTCACCGTCACGGTCTGCGCCGTGTCCCAGTTGTCTGTCGTGAAGGTCAGCGATTCTGGAGACACGCTCACATCGCCCGAACCAGCCACCGCTACCGTCACCGTACCCGTCGGCTGCGATGCCAGCTTCACCGTGTAGGTGCCGGTCGCACCCTCGTTCACTGTCAGGGTAGTTGCGGACAAGCTGAGACCCTGCGTCGCCAGCGTGGTCACGCTCAATGTCTCGGCCGCGCTGTTGTTGTAGTTGGCGCTGCCAGTGGCCGTCACCGAAACCGTATAGGTGGTGTTGGCCGTCAGCCCGGTGAAGGTCGCTTCGGTACCGGCCACCGTGCCAGTCACCGCAGTCCCACCGCTCGGGGTGGCCGTCGCCGTGTAACCCGTCGCGTTCGTCACTGCCGTCCAGGTCACCGTGAAGCCAGTCTGTGCAAGCGTGTTCGCCTTCACCGCCAGACCGGTCGGTGTCGTCAGCGTTGCCTTGCCTACCGTCACCACAAAGGTGTCCGTCGGGCTTGCCGTGCCGTCACTCACGGTGACAGTGATAGTCGCCGTGCCTACAGCCACCGGTGTCACTGTTATCTGACTATTGGCATCAAGATCGGTCAGGGAAGTCGGAGTCACCGTCGCCACCGCCGTATCACCGGACGATGCTTGATATTGCAGCGTGTCCCCCGGGTTCGTGTCCGTAGCATCTACATCCACCAACAGGTTCGTCCCGAAGGTGGCCGTCTTGTTGGTGATGTCCGTGATGCTCGGTGCCACGTTCGCAGCCGTCGCCTGACTCAGCGTCGCGGCTGTACTACTCTCGTAATTGGCTGTGTTGCCCGTGGCAATCACCGACACCGTGTAGGTTGTGCCCGCCGTCAGCCCGGTGAAGGTCGCTTCGGGGTTGGTGCCCGTTGTATCCACCGTGCCGGTCACCGCAGTCCCACCACTCGGGGTGGCCGTCGCTGTGTAGTCCGTCGCGTTCTCCACCGCCGTCCAGCTCACCGTGAAGCTGGTCTTGCGCTGCGTGTTCGCCTTCAGCGCCAGGTTCGTCGGTGTCGCCAAGGTAGCCTTGCCTACCGTCACCACAAAGGTGTCCGTCGGACTCGCCGTGCCGTCGCTCACGGTGACGGTGATAGTCGCCGTGCCCACAGCCACCGGTGTCACTGTTATCTGGCTATTGGCACCAAGATCGGTCAGGGAAGTCGGACTCACCGTCGCCACCGCCGTGGCACCAGATGATGCTTGATATTGCAGCGTGTCCTCCGGGTTCGTGTCCGTGGCATCCACATCCACCAGCAGGTTCGTCCCGAAGGTCGCCGTCTTGTTGGTGATGTCCGTGATGCTCGGTGCCGCGTTCGCAGCCGTCGCCTGACTCAGCGTCGCGGCTGTGCTGTCGCTGTAGTTGGCGTTACCCTTCGCAACCACCGTCACCGTGTAGGTGGTGCCCACCGCCAGGTTCGTGAATGTCGCTTCGGGATTCGCGGGTGCCGTTGACAGCGTGACGGTGACATCTGTCTCGCCACTCGCACTGGCCGTCGCCGTGTAGCCCGTCGCGTTCTCCACCGCCGTCCAGCTCACAGTAAACCCGGTCTTGCGCTGCGTGTTCGCCCTCAGCGCCAGGTTGGTCGGTGTCGCCAAGGTAGCCTTGCCCACCGCCGGGAAGGTAATGCTCACCGTCGCTGTCTGCGTGTCCATCCCTGTGCCCGCAGTCGCCGTTACTGTCACCGTCGTCGTACTGGTGCTCGCCGCCGTCGGCGTACCAGTGATATCCCCGGTGGTGGCACTGATATTCAGCCCGGCGGGCAGGGTGCCCGTGGTCACCGAGTAGGTGATCGTCACGCTGCCGAAGCCCGTCGCCGTCGTAGTCAGCGCCGTGATGGGCGTGTCCACCGTCAAGGTCGAAGGCACCGCCGTGTAGGTCAGCCCCAGCACATCGTTGTCCGTGATGGTCGTCGTCACCGTCGGACTCGCCGACAACATCGAACCAGTGCCCGCATTGCTCAGCGTGAAGGTGAAGGTCTCGTCGTCATCATCCACCGTATCGTTGCTGATGGTCACCGCCACCGTCTGCGCCGTGTCCCAATTCGTCGGCGCGAAGGTGAGTGTGCCGCTCGCCGCCGTGTAGTCCGAACCCGCCGTCGCCGTACCGTCCGCCGTGGCGTAGTCCACCGTCACGCTCGCTGCGGGCTGCGCGCTCAGCGTCACTGTATAGGTGGCGGTGCCCGCATCCTCGGCAACCGTCGCCGGACCCGTCACGCTGAAGGTGGCATCAGCCGTCGGTACAGCCTGCGTGGCGCTGGACCAATCGCCGTCAGTGTGCGTCGTCGAACCGGGAGTCGCCTTGGAGCGCACACGCACATCGTAGGTAGTACCGTTGGTGAGACCAGTGATCACCGTCCCCGGCGTCGCCGGATCAACTGTGGTCACACCCGTCGCCGCTGTCCAGGATGTGACTGACGATGCCTTCCACTGCAACGCGTACGTACCCGCGTTCGTTACCACCTCCCAGTTGGCCGTCAACTGCGTGTCGCCCACCGCCAACGTCACCGTCGGCGCAGGCAGCTTGAAACGGAAGATGCGCGGGAAGTTCAATGTCACCGTCGCCGTCTCCGTCTGTACATTGTCACCCGTACCCGTGGTGCCGGTCACCGTCACCGTGACAGACGCACCGCCGCTTCCGTCAGTGGGGGTTGGTGTGTCCGGCGTACCGGAGATGGCACCGGTGTTGGCATTGAGCTCCAGCCCTGACGGCAGGTCACCCGCCGTCACCTCATAGGTGAAGGTGGACCCCGCTGCGAAGTTGGCGGGCGATTCGGGTGTCAGCGTCGCGAACTGTACGCCTGCGCGCAGAACCGTCGGCAGTGCCGGATAGGTGAGGCTCGGCACAACCGCTGCGGACACCACAATGTTGAAGGTATCGCTGACCGACCCGCCCATGCCATCGCTTGCCGTCACCCTCACCATGAGTGTGCCGGTGTCGCCGGATTGCGGTGTGCCCGCGAGCTTGCGCTCGCTGGCGGTGAAGGTCAGCCAGGTCGGCAGCGCGCTGTCGTCCGACCTGGTTGCCGTGTAGGTGAGGCTGTCGCTGTCGGTATCAGCGAAGCTGTTCGCCGGGAAGGCGTAGGAGAACGCCACTCCCACCGTCGCCGTCTGATCGGCAATCGCGTTCGCTACCGTCGGTGCCGAATTGGCCAGCGTAGTCACGCTCTGCCCATTGGAGACGGGACTGTTGTCGTAGTTGAGATTACCCGTGGCAATCACCGTCACCGTGTAGGTGGTATCCGTCGCCAGGCCCGTGAACACCGCCTCGGGATTCGTGGGTGCTGTTGATAGCGTCACAGTTTTGTCCGGCTGGCCGCTCGCCCTGGCCGTCGCCGTGTAACCCGTCGCGTTTGCCACCGTATCCCAAGTCACCGTGAAGCCGGTGCGCGTCTTGCTGTTCGCCTTCACCGCCAGGTTCGTCGGTGTCGCCAGCTTCCCCTTGCCCACCGCCGGGAAGGCGATGTCCGCCGTCGCCGTCTTCGCCGTATCTCCCGAACCAGAGGTCGCGCTCACCGTCACCGTCGCCGTACTGGTGCTCGCCGTGGTCGGCATGCCGGTAATCTCGCCCGTGCTGGCACTAATCCCCAGCCCGGCAGGCAGCGCCCCAACGGTCACCGAGTAGGTCACCGTGGCACCACCGAAGCCCGTTGCGGTCGCCGTCAGCGCCGTGATAGATGTACCCACCGTCAGCGTCGAGGGTGCCGCGCTGTAGGTCAGACCCACCGTGTCGTTGTCCGTGATGGTCACCACCGTCGATGATGTCGTGCCCGCCGTCACCCGCGCTGGCAAGGAAGTCCCGAAGCCCAGCGTCACCGTCTCATTCGATTCATCTACCGAATCGTCCGTCGCACTGAAGACCACCGTCTTCGAGGTCTCGCCACTCGCAAAGGTCACAGATGCCGGTACTCCGCTGTAATCTCCAGCAACCGCACCGCTTCCATTCGTCGTCATCAGCGGAATCGACACCGACCGCTCCGGGTCTGCGCTCAAGGTCACCGCCACATTCACCGTCCCGCCTTCCGTCACGCTGTATGTCCCCGCACCGAAGGACACCGTCACTGCCGGGTCGTCATCGTCCGTGATGGTCGTCGTCACTGTCGGACTCGCTGACAGCGATGTCCCGCTGCCCGGTTCGCTCAGCGTGAAGGTGAAGGTCTCGTCGTCATCATCCACCGTGTCGTCCGTGATGGCGACCTCCACCGTCTGCGCCGTATTCCAGTTCACCGTCGTGAAGGTCAGTGTGCCGCTCGCCGCCGTGTAGTCCGAACCCGCCGTCGCCGTGCCGTCCGATGTCGCGTACTTCACTGTCACATCATCGCCAGGTTGTGCGCTCAGCGACACCGTATAGGTGGCCATCGCACCCTCAGCCACCGCCGAAGGACCAGTGACACTGAAGGTGGCCATGTCATTCTCGGTGATGGTCACCACCACCGACGGGGCCGTCACCGACGCATAGTCCGCGCCGCTCACCGTATGCGTGAGCGTCACCGCATCGTCCGCCGTTGCATCGGTGTCCTCAGCCGCCGTCACCGTCACCGTCTGCGGGGTGTTCCAGGTTGATGAAGTGAATTCGAGCGACATCGGAGATACCGATATATCCGTATTCTCCGGCACCACCGGTGTCACCGTCACATCTCCCGTCGGCTGCGTATCCAGCACCACCGTGTAAGTCCCGCTCGAACCCTCCAATACCGTCAGCGCCGTCTCGGACAGCTTCACCCCGCGCGTGTCATCATCTTCTACCGTCACCGATACGCTGCCCGTCACCGAACCATAGCCCCCGCCCGATGCCGTGTGACTGATCTCAGCCGTGTCATCACCGGCATCATCGTCCTCGGCAGCGCTCACCGTCACACTTTGGGCATCATCCCAGTTGTCCGTCGTGAAGGTCAGTGATGCCGGAGATACCGTCACATCGCCCGAACCAGCCACTGCTACCGTCACCGCCGCGCTCGGCTGCGATGCCAGCGCCACCGTGTAGGTGCCGGTCGCACCCTCGGCCACTGTCAGGGTGGTTGTGGACAGGCTGAGACCCTGCGCCGCCGCAGTGGTCACGCTCAAGCCATCCGAAGCATCGCTGTTGTTGTAGTTGGCGTTGCCAGTGGCCGTGATTGAGACGGTG
Organism: Pseudomonadales bacterium; assembly: GCA_965199815.1. GTDB lineage: Bacteria > Pseudomonadota > Gammaproteobacteria > Pseudomonadales > Azotimanducaceae > Azotimanducus. The sequence goes on along the minus strand of CBDATE010000018.1, from coordinate 267,344 downwards.
TAGGCGGTGTTCGCCATCAGCCCGGCGAAGGCCGCTTCGGTACCGGTCACCGAGCCAGTCACCGCAGTCCCACCGCTCGGGGTGGCCGTCGCCGTGTAACCCGCCGCATTGGCCACCGCATCCCAAGTCACCGTGAAGCCGGTGCGCGTCTTGCTGTTCGCCTTCACCGCCAGGTTCGTCGGTGTCGCCAGCTTCGCCTTGCCTACCGCCGGGAAGGTGATGTCCGCCGTCGCCGTCTGCGTGTCCATCCCGGTACCCGCAGTCGCCGTCACCGTCACCGTCGTCGTACTGGTGCTCGCCGCCGTCGGCATACCCGTGATGGCACCCGTGCCGGTCTTCAGATTCAGACCGGCTGGAAGCTGGGCCGTCGAGGTCACCGCGTAACTGACCGTACCGGTGAAGTTCTTCACCGTCGGCGTCAACGCCGTGATGGCCGTCCCCACCGTCAAGGTAGTTGGTGCCGCCGTGTAGGTGAGGCTCTGGTCATCATCATTCACCGTCACTGTCACCGAACCCGCCGTCACCGACGCATAGTCCGCGCCAGCCACGGTATGCGTTATCGTCACCGCCGGGTCGGCATCCGCATCGTCGTCCTCGGCCGCCGTCACCGTCACCGTCTGCGGGGTGTTCCAGGTCGATGAAGTGAAGTCGAGCGACATCGGAGATACCGATATATCCGTATTCTCCGGCACCACCGGTGTCACCGTCACATCCCCCGTCGGCTGCGTATCCAGCACCACCGTGTAAGTCCCGCTTGAACCCTCCTCCACCGTCAGAGCGGTCTCGGAAATCGTCACGCCGCGCGTGTCGTTGTCCGTGATGGTCGTCGTCACCGTCGGACTCGCTGACAACACCGAACCAGTGCCCGCCTCGCTCAGCGTGAAGGTGAAGGTCTCTTCGTCGTCATCCACCGTGTCGTCCGTGATGGCGACCTCCACCGTCTGCGCCGTATTCCAGTTGTCCGTCGTGAAGGTCAGCGTCCCGTTCGCAGTCGTGTAGTCCGAGCCTGCCGTCGCCGTGCCGTCCGATGTCGCGTACTTCACCGTCACATCATCGCCAGGTTGTGCGCTCAGCGACACCATGTAGGTGGCCTTGTCCGCATCCTCGGCAACCGTCGCCGGACCCGTCACGCTGAAGGTGGCCATGTCATTCTCGGTGATGGTCACCACCACCGACGGGGCCGTCACCGACGCATAGTCCGCGCCGCTCACCGTATGCGTGAGCGTCACCGCATCGTCCGCCGTTGCATCGGTGTCCTCGGCCGCCGTCACCGTCACCGTCTGCGGGGTGTTCCAGGTCGATGAAGTGAAGGTCAGCGATGTCGTATCCACCGACACATCGCCCGATGCCCCACCCACAGTCACCGTCACATCTCCCGTCGGCTGCGTATCCAGCACCACCGTGTAAGTCCCGCTCGCACCCTCCAATACCGTCAGGGTGGTTGTGGACAAGCTGAGACCCTGCGCCGCCGCAGTGGTCACGCTCAAGCCATCCGAAGCATCGCTGTCCGCATAGTTGGCATCGCCGGTGGCCACCACCGTCACCCTGTAGGTGGTATCCATCGCCAGGCCCGTGAATACCGCCTCGGGATTCGCGGGCGCCGTTGACAGCGTGACCGTGACCGATGTGCCGCTGGTCGGCGCAGCCGTCGCCGCGTACCCCGCGGCATTCGATACCGCATCCCAGGTCACCGTGAAGCCAGTCTGCGCAAGCGTGTTCGCCTTCAGCGCCAGCCCCGTCGGCTTCGCCAGCTTCGCCTTGTTCACCGTCAACGCGAAGGTCAGCGTATCCGTGTCCGCGTCCAACGTGTCCGAATCGCTGTCCTTTGCCCGCCAGGTATAGGTCGTCTGGGCTGCCGCCACCGTCGGTGTACCGCTCACCACGCGCGTCATGGCATCCAGCGTCACATCTGCGGGCAGCGCTGGTGTCAACTCGTAGCTCAGCGTCCCGTTGCCGCCCGTCGCGGCTGGCAGCGTCAGCGCAGTGATTTGGGTATCCACCGTCCAACTCTGATCCGGGATGGTCGTGCCGCCCGCAAAGGTCGGTGCCGAATTGGCTGCCGACACCACAATGTTGAAGGTGTCGCTGACCGAACCGTCGTCATCGTCGCTCGCCGTCACCTTCACCATCAAGGTGCCCGCATCGCCGGAGCCCGGTGTGCCCGCCAGCTTGCGCTCATCGGCGGTGAACCTCAGCCAGCCGGGCAGCGTACTGTCCGTCGTACCGTCCGTCTGCTGGGCCTTGTAGGTCAGATCATCGCTGTCCGCATCGCTGAAGCTGTTCGCCGGGAAGACATACTCGAACGCCGTGCCCACCGTCGCCGCCTGATCGGGAATCTCGTTTGCCACCGTCGGCACCTGATTCTCGAGCGTGGTCACGCTCAAGCCATCCGAAGCATCGCTGTCCGCATAGTTGCCACTGCCAGTGGCAACCACCGTCACCGTATAGGTGGTGCTCATCTCGAGACCCGTGAACACCACCTCGGGATTCGCGGGTGCCGTCGGCAGCGTGAGCACGACATCCGTCTGGCCAGTCGCGCTAGCCGTCGCCGTGTAACCCGCCGCGTTGTCCACCGCATCCCAGGCCACCGTGAAGGCGGAGCGCGTCCTGCTGTTCGCCTCCAGCGCCAGATTCGTCGGCTTCGCCAGCTTCGCCTTGTTCACCGTCAACGCGAAGGTCAGCGCCGCCGTGTCCGTATCCGCCGTGTTCGCATCGCTGTCCGAAGCCCGCCAGGTGTAGGTCGCCTGCGCCGCCACCACCGTCGGCGTGCCACTCACCACGCGCGTTGTGGCATCAAGAATCACACCTGCCGGCAGCGCCGGTGTCAACTCGTAGCTCAGCGTCCCGTTGCCGCCCGTCGCGGCTGGCAGCGTCAGCGCGGTGATTTCGGCATCAAATGTCCAGGTCTGATCCGGGATGGTCGTGCCACCCGCAAAGGCCGGTGCCGTGTCCGCGCTCACCACAATGTCGAAGCTGTCACTCACCGAGCCGCCGTTGCCGTCGCTCGCCGTCACCTTCACCGTCAACGTGCCCGTGTCGCCGGATTGCGGCGTACCCGCGAAATCGCGCGGCTTGGCTTCGGTGTTGGTAAAGACCAACCAGGAGGGCAGCGCGGTGTCATCCGGCTTCATGGCCGTGTAGGTCAGGTCGTCACCGTTCGCATCGCCGAAGCTGTTCTCCGGGAAGACATACTCGAACAACTGGCCCACCACCGCCGACTGGTCGGGAATCCTGTTTCTCACCGTCGGTGCCGAGTTGCCTGCCGACACCACAATGTCGAAGGTGTCGCTCACCGAACCGCCCATGCCGTCGCTCGCCGTCACCTTCACCATCAATGTGCCGATGTTGGCAGTCAGCGGCGTACCCGCCAGCTTGCGCTCGGTGTCGGTGAACCTCAGCCAGTCGGGCAAATCGGCATCCGTCGTACCGTCCGTCTGCATCGCCTCGTAGGTCAGATCATCGCTGTCGGCATCGCTGAAGCTGTTCGCCGGGAAGATATACTCGAACGCCGTGTCCACCGTCGCCGCCTGATCGGGAATCGGGTTCGTCACCGTCGGTGCCCGGTTCGCCGCAGTGGTCACGCTCAAGCCATCCGAAGCCTCGCTGTCCACATAGTTGGCATCGCCGGTGGCCATCACCGTCACCGTATAGGCGGTGTTCATATCGAGCCCCGTGAACACCGCCTCGGTGTCCGTGCCCGATACCGTGCCGTTCACCGTTGTGCTCCCCGCCACCGCCATCGCCGTGTACCCCGCCGCGTTGTCCACCGCATCCCAGGTCACCGTGAAGCCGGAGCGCGTCTTGCTGTTCGGCTTCAGCGCCAGATTCGTCGGCTTGGCCAGCGTCCCCTTGTCCACCGTCAACGCGAAGGTCAGCGCTGCCGTGTCACCGTCCGCCACGTTCGCATCGCTGTCCGAAGCCCGCCAGGTATAGGTCGCCTGCGCCGCGGCCGCCGTCGGCGTACCGCTCACCACGCGCGTCGTGGCATCGAGACTCACCCCCGCAGGCAGGTCGGGGGAGAGCGCGTAGCTCACCGCCCCGTTGCCGCCCGTCGCCGCCGGCAGCGTCAGCGCGGTGATTGCCGTCCCCACCATCCAACTCTGCGCCGGGATGCTCGTGTTCTCCGCAAAGGCCGGTGCCGTGTCCGCGCTCACCACAATATCGAAGGTGCCACTCACCGACCCGCCCATGCCGTCGCTCGCCGTCACCTTCACCGTCAATGTGCCGATGTTGGCAATCTGCGGTGTGCCCGCGAAGTCGCGCGGCTTGGCTTCGGTGTCGGTAAACTTCAGCCAGCTGGGCAGCTCGCTGTCATCCGTCTGCGTCGCCCTGTAACTCAGACTGTCTTCATCCGCATCGCTGAAGCTGGTATCCGGGAAGACATATGCGAAAGACTGACCTGCCACCGCCGCCTGATTCGGAATCGTGTTCGCCACCGTCGGCACCTGATTCGCCACAGTGGTCACGCTCAAGCCATCCGAAGCCTCGCTGTCCGCGTAGTTGGCATCGCCGGTGGCCACCACCGTCACCGTATAGGCGGTGCCTGCCGCCAGACCCGTGAACACCGCCTCGGGATTCGCGGGCGCCGTTGACAGCGTGACCGTGACCTCCGTCTGGCCAGTCGCCACCGCCGTTGCCACGTAGCCCGCCGCATTCGCCACCGCGCCGAAGGTCACCGTGAAGCCGGTGCGCGTCTCGCTGTTCCCCTTCAGCGCCAACCCCGTCGGCTTCGCCAGCGCACCCTTGCCCACCGTCAACGCGAAGGTCAGCGCCGCCGTGTCACCGTCCGCCACGTTCGAATCGCTGTCCGAAGCCCGCCAGGTGTAGGTCTCCTGCGCCGCGGCCGCCGTCGGCGTACCACTCACCACGCGCGTCGTGGCATCCAGGCTCACCCCCGCGGGCAGGTCAGGGGAGAGCGCATAGCTCAGCGCCCCGTTGCCGCCCGTAGCAGTCGGCAGCGTCACGGCGGTGATTTCCGTACCTACCGTCCAGGTCTGATCCGGGATAGTCGTGCCACCCGCAAAGGCCGGTGCCGTGTCCGCGCCCACCACAATGTTGAAGGTGTCGCTCACCGAGCCGCCCATGCCATCGCTCGCCGTCACCTTCACCATCAACGTACCCGCATCGCCGGAGCCCGGCGTACCCCCCAGCTTGCGCTCGGCGGCGGTAAAGGTCAGCCAGCTGGGCAGCGCGCTGTCCGTGACCCCGTCCGTCTGATGGGCCGTGTAGCTCAGGTTGTCTCCGTCCGCATCACTGAAGCTGTTCGCCGGGAAGACATACTCGAACGCCGCGTCCACCGCAGCCGCCTGATCGGGAATCGCGTTCGCCACCGCCGGTGCCCGGTTCGCCTCGGTGGTCAGGCGCAAGCCATTCGAAGCCTCGCTGTCCGCATAGTTGGCACTGCCGGTGGCAGTGGCCACCACCGTCACCGTATAGGTGGTATCCATCACAAGACCCGTGAACACCGCCTCGGGATTCGCGGGCGCCGTCGGCAGCGTGACCGTGACATCCGTCTGGCCAGTCGCCACCGCCGTCGCCGTGTACCCCACGGCATTCGCCACCGCATCCCAGGTCACCGTGAAGCCGGTGCGCGTCTTGCTGTTCGACTTCAACGCCAACCCCGTCGGCTTCGCCAGCTTCGCCCTGTTCACCGTCAACGCGAAGGTCAGCGCCGCCGTGTCACCGTCCGCCACGTTCGAATCGCTGTCCGAAGCCCGCCAGGTGTAGGTAGTTGTGGCCGCCGCCACCGTCGGCGTACCGCTCACCACGCGCGTCGTGGCATTGAAGCCCATACCGGTCGGCAACGCCGGCAGCAACGCATAGCTCAGATCCCCGTTGCCGCCCGTCGCCGTCGGCAAGGTCAGGGCGGTGATTTCGGTATCCACCGTCCAGCTCTGATCCGGGATGGTCGTACCACTCGCAAAGGCCGGTGGCGTATCCGCGACCTCCACAATACCGAAAGTGATGTCCGCCGTCGCTGTCCTGGCCGTGCCTCCCGAGCCGGAAGTGGCGCTCACCGTCACCGTGGTCGCACTCGTGCTCGTTGTCTTCAGCTCGCCGGTAATAGCACCCGTGCCAGCATCAATATCCAGCCCGGCGGGCAGTTTGCCGATGGTCACCGAGTAGGCCACTGTGGCGTTGCCGAAGCCCGTCACCCTCGCTGTCAGACTGATACTCACGCCCACCCTCAGGCTGCTCGGCAGCGCGCTGTAGGTCAGACCCACCGTGTCATCGTCGCTGATGGTGGTGGTCACTGATGGATTTGCCGACAGCAGCGAGCCAGTGAGCGGCTCGCTCAGCGTGAAAGTAAAGGTCTCGTCATCTTCATCCACCCTGTCATCCATGATGGCAACCTCCACAGTCTGCGGCGTATCCCAGTCCGCCACAGCGAAGGTCAATGTTGCGCTCGCCGCCGTGTAGTCCGAACCCGCCGTCGCCGTACCATCTGCGGTTGCGTACTTGACGCTCACATCGACCAGAGGCTGCTTGCTCAGCGACACCCTGTAGGTGGCCGTGCTGTCATCCTCGGCGACCGTCGCAGGACCAGTCACGCTGAAGATGGCCGCGTCTGTTTCGATGATGGTCACCGCCACCGAATCCACTGCCACCGACCCATAGTCGGCACCCGTCACGGCGTGGGTAATCGTCACCACCGCGTCAACTTCCGCATCAGCGTCCGCCGCCGCCGTCACGGTGAATGTCTGCGCCATGTCCCAGTCCGAGCCGGTGAAGATAAGCTCTGCGGGAGACACGGATATATCCGTGTTGGGTGGCACCGTCGGTGTCACTGTCACGTTCCCCGTCGGCTGCGTATTCAGCACCACCGTGTAGGTATCGGTCGCGCCCTCCCTTATCGTCAGAGCGGTCTCATCGATCGTCACGCCAGCCGTATCAATATCTGTTACGGTCACCGACACACTGCCGGTTACCCCGTCGTACTCTCCGCCAGATGCTGTGTGACTTAGTGTGTCCGTATCGTCCACGGCATCTTCGTCCGTGCCAGCGCTCACCGTCACTGTCTGAGCATCATCCCAGTTGCTTGTGGTGAACATCAGTGATGACGGAGATACGCTCACATCTCCCGAGCCGACCACTGCCACTGTCACGCTCTCCGTCGGTTGCGTCGCCAACTTCACCGTGTAGGTGCCAGTCCCGTCTTCGTTCACTGTCAGGGAAGTCTCCGAGAACGTCAGACCCGGTACAGGTCGCACCACAACATTGAAGGTATCGCTCACCGACCCGCCGTTGCCGTCGCTCGCCGTCACCTTCACCATCAACGTGCCGATGTCGCCAACCTCCGGTGTGCCCATGAACTTGCGCTCGGCGGCGGTGAATTTCAGCCAGGAAGGCAAATCGGTGTCCGTCGTACCGTCCGTCTGCCGGGCCTCGTAGCTCAGGCTGTCGCCGTCCGCATCGACAAAGGCAGTATCCGGGAAGATCAGGGAGAGCTCCGTGCCCACTACCACTCTCTGGTCGGGAATCTCGGTGTCCACCGTCGGCACCTGATTCGCCGCCGTGGTCACGCTCAAGCCATCCGAGGCCGGGCCGTTCGCATAGTTGGCATTGCCGGTAGCAATCACCGTCACTGTGTAGGCGGTGTTCATCTCAAGGCCCGTGAACGCCGCCTCGGGATTCTCGGGTGCCGTTGACAGCGTGACCGTGACCGGTGTGCCGCTACCCGGCGCAGCCGTCGCCGTGTAGCCCGCCGCATTCTCCACCGCATCCCAGGTCACCGTGAACCCGGTGCGTGTCTTGCTGTTCGCCTTCAGCGCCAGATTCTCCGGCGCTGTCAGTGTGCCCTTGCCCACCGCCGGGAAGGTGATGGTCGCCGTCACTGTCCTGGCCGCATCACCTCTACCCGCGCTGGCGCTCACCGTCACCGTCGTCGCACTCGTGCTTGCTGTCGTCAACTTGCCGGTGATAGCACCCGTGCCAGCATCAATATCCAGCCCGGCGGGCAGTGTGCCTGGGGTCACCGAATAGGTCACTGTGGCGCTGGCGAAGCCCGTCGCGGTCGCCGTCACATTGACATCCGCGCCCACCGTCAGAGTGCTCGGCAGCGCACTGTAGGTCAGACCAGCCGCGTCGTTATCGGTGATGGTGGTGGTCACCAATGGACTCGCCGACAGCATCGTGCCAGTGCCCGCATTCCTCAGCGTGAAGGTAAAGGTTTCGTCCTGTTCGTCGATGGAATCGTCCGTGATGGCAACCTCCACCGTCTGCGCCGTCTCCCAGTTCTCGACAGTGAAGGTCAGTGTGCCCAGCGCCCCTGTGTAGTCCGAACCCGTTTCCGCTGTGCCGTTCGCTGTCTGGTAATCCACCGTGACGTTACCTGCAGGCTGTACGCTCAACGACACCCTGTAGATGGCCTTGCCCGCACTCTCGGCCACCGTCTCCGGGCCAGTCACGCTGAAAGTGACTATGTCTTTTTCGGTAATCGTCACTGCCACTGAACCTGCCGTCAGCGACGCATAGTCGCCACCCGTCACAGCATGGGTGAGTGTCACTACTGCGTCGTTGATCGCGTTCTCATCCGTGGCCGCCCGTACTGTCACCGTCTGCGCCTCATCCCAGTTGCTTGTGGTGAAGGTCAGCTTGTTCTGATCGCCCGGCTCCACAAGGTCCGTGTCCACCGACACATCACCTGATGCCCCGTTCACCGTCACCGTCACAGCCCCCGTTGGCTGCGTATCAAGCACTACCGTGTACGTGGCGGTCGCACCCTCGAGCACCGTCAGAGCCGTTGCGGACAAGCTCACGCCGCGCGTGTCATCGTCGGTAATGGTCACCTGCGTTGACGATGTGGTGCCCGCCGTAATCCGATTCGGCAGGGATGTTCCGAAGCCCAGCGTCACCGTCTCGTCCAACTCATCGAGTACGTCCTGCGTCGCCGAGAAGGTCAGCGTCCTTGTGGTTTCGCCGCTCGCGAAAGTCACCGAACCCGGTATGCCGCTGTAATCATCGGAAGTTGCGCCCGTGCCATTCGTGATGGTCAGCGGAATATCCACCGACCGCTCCGGGTCGGCGCTCAGGAGTATGCTCACGGCCACCGTTGAACCCTCCGCCACACTGCTCGTCGCGGCAGCGAAGGACACCGTCACTTGCGGGTCGTCGTTGTCGGTGATGGTCGTAACCACCGATGGCGATGCCGACAGCGCCGCACCGCTGCTCGGATTGCTCAGCGTGAAGGTGAAGGTTTCGTCATCGTCATCTATCGCATCCTCCAGAATGGAGACCCCTACCGTCTGCGGCGTGTTCCAGTTCATCGTCGTGAAGGTGAGTGTCCCGCTCTCCGCCGTGTAGTCCGACCCCGCCGTCGCTGCAGCGTCGCCCGTGCCATCCGCCGTCGCGTAGTCCACCGTCACGTCCGCCGCGGGCTCTATGCTCAGCGACACCCTGTAGGTAGCCGTAGTCGCGTCCTCGGCCACCCTTGCCGGACCGGTCACGCTGAAGGTGGCCGCGTCCTTCTCGGTGACAGTCACCGTCACCGACCCCGCCAGCACCGACGCATAGTCCGCACCGCTCACGGCATGGGTGAGCGTCACCGCCGGATCATTGAGGGCATCCGTGTCCGTGTCTGCCGTTACCGTCACTGTCTGCGCCACGTTCCAGTTCGAATCGGTGAACATCAGCGATGCGGGAGATGCCGAGACATCCCCCGATGCACCGCCCACCGTCACCGTCACCGTCACATTGCCCGTCGGCTCGGAATCAAGCACCAGCGTATAGGTGCCCGTCTCGCCTTCCTGCACCGTCAATACCGCCGTCGACAGCGTCACACCGCGGGTTTCATCATCATTCACGGTCACCGACAGGCTGCCGGTCACCGAACCGTAGCCTGCACCTGATGCTGTGTGATTGAGCGTGGCCGTATCGTCCCCGGCATCCTCGTCTTCAGCCGCGCTTACCGTCACCGTGCGGGCATCATCCCAGTTGCTTGTGGTGAAGATCAGCGATGTCGGTGCCACCGTCACATCTGACGAACCAGTCACAGCCACCGCTACCGTCACACTCTCCGTTGGCTGAGCCGCCAGCACCACCGTATAGGTGTCGGTCGCACCTTCGTTCACCGTCAGGGATGTCTTCGACAGCGTCAGACCCGGCGGTGTCGCCGAGCGCACCGCGATGTTGAAGGTGTCGCTGATGGACCCGCCCTGGCCATCACTCGCCGTCACCTTGACCGACAGAATGCCGATGTCGGCAGTCCTCGGCGTACCCGCGAACCTGCGTTCGGCCGCGGTAAAGGTCAGCCAGGAAGGCAAAGTGGTGTCCATTGTGCCGTCCGTCTGCCTGGCTTCATAGGTCAAGCTGTCGCCGTCCGCATCGCTGAAGGCAGTCGTCGGGAAGGCATACGAGAACGCTGTACCCATCGTCGCCGTCTGATCGGGAATCCCGGTACCCAGCGTCGGCACCCGGTTCGCCGCAGTGGTCACTTGCAGCGCATCCGAGGCTGCGCTGTTCGCGTAGTTGGCATCGCCGGTCGCTGTCACTGTCACCGTGTAGGCGGTATTCGAGGCCAGTCCGGTAAACACCGCCTCGGTGCCCGTGCTCGCCACCGTGACGGGGAAGGTGTCAATGCCCGCCACGGCGACCGTCGCGTAGCCCGCGGCATTCGCTACCGCAGTCCAGGTCACTGTGAAGCCGGAATTCGTCACGCTATTCGCCTTCAGCGCCAGATTTGTCGGCTTCGCCAGCGTCGCCTTGCCAATCACCGGGAAGGTGAGCCGGGCGGTCGCCGTCCTGGCAGATTCTCCGCTGCCCTGCGTGGCCGTCACCGTCACCGCTGTCGTTCCCACGCTCGCAGCTTCTGGTGTGCCGGAAATCTCACCGCTGCCGGAGTTCAGATTCAGGCCCGATGGCAGAGGGGGATTCACCGAATAGACGAGGTCGGTACCGGCAAAGCCTGTCACCGTGGCCGTCATCGCGGTAATTTGCTGGCCCAGCCGCATTGTTGTCGGCGTAGCCGAGTAGGTCAGGCTGCGCGTATCGTCGTCGATGATCGTGGTGGTCAGCGACGGAGTCTGCGACAGTATTGCAGCGGGGCTCGGATTGCTCAGGGTGAAGGTAAAGGTCTCATCATCTTCATCTATCGCATCCTCCAGGATGGAGACCGATACCGTCTGCGCCGTCTCCCAGTTGGTTGTCGTGAAGGTGAGGGTGCCGCTCTTCGCCGTATAGTCCGAACCCGCCGTCGCCGTGCCATTCGCCGTTGCGTAATTCACTGTCACGTTCGCCCCGGGGCCCGCGCTCAGCGACACCGTGCCACCGAGCCCGCCACTGTGGACGCATAGTCCGCACCCGACACGCTGTGGGTGAGCGTCACCGGCGCATCCGCTATCAGGTCCTCATCCTCGGCTGCCGTCACCGTCACCGTCTGCGCCTCATCCCAGTTGGCTGCGGTGAAGGTCAGCGAGCTCGGAGCTACCGATATTTCGGCGTTTGACGGTACCGTCGGTGTCACCGTCACACTGCCGGTCGGCTCGGAATCCAGCACCACCGTGTAGGTGCCGGTCTCGCCCTCAATCACCGACAGGGTGGTATTCGAGAGCGTCACACCACGCGTGTCATTGTCGGTGATGGTCACTTGCGCCTGTGCCGTTGTGCCCGCCGTCACCCGCTCCGGCAAGGATGCCCCGAAGCCCAGGGTCACCGTCTCGTCGTCTTCATCAAGCGCATCATCCGTCGCCGTGAAGGTCAGCGTCTTCGAGGTTTCGCCGCTCATGAAGGTCACCGATTCCGGCAGGCTGTAATCGTCCGAGGTGACACCGGTGCCATTCATCGCCGTCAATGGAATGGTCACCGAGCGCTCGGGGTCCGCATCGAGGGTCAGGGTGAAACTCGCGCTGCCGCCTTCCGCCACGCTGTAGGTTGCGGCGGCGAAGGACACCGTCACCTCGGGAGTGTCGTTGTCGGTGATGGTTGTGATGACCGAGGATGCCGTCGGCGACAGGGCCAGGTTGGCTATCACGCCGGCGGCGCTGAAGGTTTGCGGATTGCTCAGCGTGAAGACGAAGGTTTCATCACCCTCATCCACCGTGTCATCCGTGATGGGCACATCGACCGTCCTCGGCGTATCCCAGTCGGAGAAACGAAAGAACAGCGCTCTGTTCCCGCTCCCCGCCGTCTCCGTGTAATCCGACCCCGCCGTCGCCGTGCCATCCGAAGTCGCGTAGTCCAACACCACATTCACACCGGGCGCCTTGCTCAGCGACACCGTGAAAGTGGCCATACCGGCATCCTCGGGCACACGCGCAGGACCGATCACGCTGAAGACGGCCGTGTCCTTCTCCGTGACGGTCACTTCCACCGATGGCGCACTCGCGGACGGCAAGGACTCGTAGTCGCCGCCGGATGCGCTGTGGGTGAGCGTCTCCGGCTCATCGAAGCTCACATCATCATCCGCGGCTGCCACCACCGTCACCGTCTGCGGCATGTTCCAGTTCATCGGCGTGAAGGTGAGTGTTTTCTGAACGCCCTCCGCCACGGTGTCCGTGTCCACCGACACGTCGCGCACTGCCACTCCCACGGTCACCGTCACCTCCGCCGTCGGCTGCGTCGCCAGCACCACCGTGTAGGTGGTGGTCGCCCCCTCATCCACCGTCAAGGCAGTCGTGGACAGCGTCAGGCCGCGCACATCGTCATCGAGGATGCTGGTGGTCAGCGATGCCGCGGTCGAGGACAGCGCCGTGCCACTGCTCTGGTTGGAGAGAGCGAAGGTGAAGGTCTCTTCGTCTTCATCCACAAGGTCATCAGTGATGGTCACCATCACCGTCTGCGGCGTATTCCAGTTCATCGGCGTGAAGGTGAGTGTGGCGCTCGTCGCCACGTAGTCCGAACCTGCGGTCGCCGTACCGTCCGCCGTCGCATACTCCACCGTCACGTCCGCGGCTGGCTCCACACTCAGCGACACTGTGTAGCTGGCCGTTTCGGCACCTTCGGCCACCGTCTCCGGACCACTCACGCTGAAGGTCGGGACCGCCTTGCTCACTGTCACTGTCACCCAATCGAAGGCTTCTGCGATGCCGCGCTCACGCCTCTGGCTGGCATCGCTCGCACCGCGAGTCGGCGTGGCCTTCACCCGGAAATGCAGGGTGGCGGATTCGCTCGGGGCAGTAAAGGATGCCGTGGCGGTAGTCGCACCGACAAGCGCCACACCGCCCGAAACCTCCGTATTCGAGGCTGCGCCGTCCACCTGGGTCCATTCCAGGCTCACCCCGTCGCCCCAGGCACCGCTCACGCTCGCCGACAGGGTGACCATGACATCGGAGTCCAGCGACTGGTCCGCGCCGGCATCGAGCACCGGGGCGAAGGGCGAACCGGTATTCCGCGCCACATTGAGATAGGTCAGGGAGGTGAGCGGGACGAACAGATCCTTCGGCAGCGAGGCCAGGCTGTTGCCGTCGAGGCGCAGAATCTGCAAGCCGGTCAGTCCATCGAAATCACCTTCGCGCAGGCTCGCAATACTGCTGCTCGACATGTTCAGGAGGGTGATACCCGCGAGCTCGGCGGCCGTCAGTTCGGCACAATCACCGACCCCCGGCACAGCGCCAATGATGGCGGCCTGCACCTCGTCGGAGCGCGCACAGACATCCGTCGGTGCCACCAGAATGTTGAAGTTGTCGCGCACCGAGCTGGTGCCATCGGTCGCGGTCACGCGCACCTCCAGGGTGCCGCGGTCCGCCATGCGCGGCATGCCCGAGAATCTGGGGTCCGTGAAGGACAGCCACGCGGGCAACGCGCCACCATCCATGGCGGTCGCCGTGAAGTCCAGAGAATCGCTGTCCTCATCGGAGAAGGCACCGTCCGGAATTTCGTAGCTGAATTGGCTGTCCAGTTTCGCCACCTGATCGGGAATGCCGCCCGAGACGCTCGGTGCCCTGCTGCCGGAGCCAATCGTCACCTTCACCCAGTCGGGTGCACTGGCGGCGGTGCCCGAGGCCGTGGACACCCCGGGCCTGGGCGTGACCGTGAGCCTGAAATGCAGCGTTGTGTTCATCGCGGGAGCAGTGAATGAAGGCGTGGCCGACCCGGCACCGGACAGCCTCACGCCGTTCGTGACCGCCGTACTCGATGCCTCGCCGTCCACCTGCGTCCAGCTCCAGGTCACGTTGTCGCCCCAGGCACCGACCGAGCGCCCCTGAAGCGAGACGCTGGCACCCTGAGCAACAGAAAAGTCGGCACCGGCATCCGCAATCGGGCTGAAGGGCGCACCCGGGTTGCGCTGCAATTGCAGCCCTGTCGTCCTCGTAAACCCGGTGAGCTTGCTGAACACACCGGCGGGCAACGATGTCAGGTTGTTATCGGACAGCAAGAGCCTGGACAGTGCGGCAAGCGGATCGAAGACCCCCGCCGGCAACTCGCTGAGGCTGTTCACCTCCAGGCGCAGGAAGGTGAGTCCGGTCAGGCCGACGAAATCGAACGCCTGCAAGCTGTCGATGTTTCCGGATTCGAGATCCAGCGCGCTGATGGCCGCCAGATTTGCGGGTGTCAGGGCAGCGCAATCGCTGACGTCGGTAACAGCGGCCAGAATCGCATCGCGCACTTGCGGTGTGCGACGGCAGACACTGGTCGGGGCCACGAAGATATCGAAATCGTCACGCGCCTCGTCTGTGCCGTCGCTCGCGGTCAGCTGCACCGACAGGGTGCCGGCATCTCCTGCCTGCGCCGTGCCCGAAAAAGTGCGATTGGCCGCAGTGAAGGTCAGCCACGCTGGCAGGGCAGTACCGTCGGTCTGCGTCGCCGTGTAGGTCAGCGTGTCGCCGTCAGTATCAGAGAAGGTGTTGTTGGCAAAGATGTAGATGAACGCCTGACCCACCTCCGTGCCCTGATCGCGCAGCGCGTTGGTTACCCGGGGAGACGTATTGCCGGCCCCCACCCGCACCGTCGTCCAGTCGGGGGTGCTCGCGGCCAGCCCGGTGGTCGCCGAAACCCCCTGCTGCGGTGTGGCGATCACTTTGAAATGCAGGGTGGCATCCTTGTCCGGGGCGGTGAAGGACGGCGTGGCACCGGTGCGCGTCACGCCGCCCGGAACCGCCCGATTCGATTGTGGCCCATCTACCTGCGTCCAGGCCCAGGTGACATTGGGTCCCCAGGCACCGACTTCGGTCGCCGCCAGCGTGACCTTGGCACCCTTGGCCACGGTCTGGTTTGCACCGGCATCCGCGGTCGGGCGGAAGGGCGCACCCGGGTTGCCCTGCAGTTGCAGCGATGTGCTTCCGGTGAGCGCGGTGAGACTGGCGAACACCCCGACAGGCAGCGCCGTCGATGTCAGGCCGTTTTCGGACAGGAGCAGACGCGTCAACCGGACAAGCGGATCGAAGATGCCCGCGGGCAGTTCGGTCAGTCGTTCGTTTTCGGCCAGGTTCAGGAGCGTGAGGCCGGTGAGGCCAGTGAAATCACGCGCCTGCAGGCTCTCTATGTCGCCACTCAAAATAGACAGGCCGTCGATGTCCGCGAGCTGTGCAGTGGTCACGGCCAGGCAGTCGCTGACACCGGGAATCTGGCCCAGAATCGCATCGCGCACCTGCGGTGTGCGCAGACAGACATCGGTCGCGGCCACCGCGACATCGAAGACATCGCTCACCACCCCGCCATTGCCGTCGTTCGCGACCACTCGCAGCGAGAGCTGGGATGGTGTCGAAGGGGTACCCCTGTTCGTCCCCGTGAGCTTGTCGGAGAAGGTCCGGGTAGCGGCATCAAAGGTCAGCCATGCGGGCAACGCGCTGCCATCAGTCTGGGTCGCTGTGTAGGCCAGGGTATCGCCGTCGGCATCGGCGAAGGTGTTGTCGGGAAAGGTGTAGCTGAACGCCATCCCCGGCATCACCGCCTGATCGGGAATCGGGGTAACCAGCGTCGGCACCAGATTGCCCGCGCCCACCGTCACCCAGTCGGCGAGGCTGGCGGCCGTGCCACTCACGGCTTGTGGCGGCGTGGCTACCAGCCGGAAGTGCAGCGCCTTGGTCATCTCCGGGGCGGTGAACATCGCCGTGGAACTGGTGGCACCGGTGAGCGTCACGCCGTCCGTGACCACGGTGTTCGAGCTTGGCCCATCCACCTGCTCCCATTGCCAGAAGACGTTATTGCCCCAGGCACCGGTCGCCCGGCCCGCGAGCGATACCTGAGCACCGGTCAGCACCGATTGATCGGGACCGGCATCCACCGTCGGGCGGAAAGGTGCGCCCGGGTTGCCACTCAGCGAAAGTATCGTGAGTTTCGTGAGTGGCACGAGGATACCTTCGGGCAGGGACTCGAACCGGTTGCTGGCCAGCGACAAATGGATCAGATTGGGGAGCGGCTCGAAGATGTTCGCCGGCAAGGTGGTGAAGTTGTTGCCCTGCAGGAACAGCCTCTGCAGTCCCGTGAGCGGGGAGAAGATGGTGGCGGGCAGGGAAGTGAGTTTGTTGGCATTCAGGCCGAGCCTGATCAGGCCGGTCAGACCGGCGAAATCGCCCGACTTCACGCTTGTCAGATTCACGGAGGTGACAAACAGATTCTGCATGTTGGCCAGATGGGAGGGGAGCAGGTCCCGGCAGTCGTCCACGCCGGCAACGGCATTGACAATGGCATCGCGGACCTCGCTGGTGCGCCCGCACACATCCGTGCCGGATATGCGAATATCGAAGGTATCGCTGCCCACGCCGCCATTGGAATCATCCGCCATCACCTTCAGGGAGAGCGTGCCGCCCGGTACAACCTGCGCTATACCCGCGAAGGTGCGGGTGGTGGGGTTGAAGGTCAGCCATGACGGCAGCGGAGCGCCATCCGCCAATGTCGCCGTGTAGGTGAGGGCTTGACCTTCGGGGTCGCTGAAGGTATTGGCCGGGAAGGCGTAGCTGTATGCCAATCCGGCCCGTGCACGGCCATCGGGTATCAAGACCTGTACGACAGGCGCACTGTTGCCGATGCCCACCGTCACCCATTCGGGGTCGCTGGCGGCCGAGCCTGTCGCGCTGGACGGTACCGGAGACTGGGTGGCGACCACCATGAAATACAGGGTGCCGGAAGCCGGAGCGGTGAAGTTCGTTCTGTCGCCGGTGGGGGCGGACAGCGCCACGCGCGCATCGACAGGAACGGGAGTTGTGGAGCCGTTCGCATCCACTTGTGTCCACTGCCAGAGGGCCAAGGGGCCCCAGGGACCGGACACTGTCGCAGTGAACATCACCGTGTCGCCGGCGGCCGGTGTCTGGTCGGCACCGGCGTTCACGATTGGTTTGAACGGCGCACCCGGGTTGCCTTGCAGATGCAGCCGACGCAATGTCACCAGCGGTTGGAAGAGATCGTCCGGCAGTGCGTTCAGGCGGTTTTGGGCCAGCTCCAGTACCTGCAACGGGGTGCGTGCGAATGCGCCGCTCGGCAGCGATGCCAGCTGGTTGTTGTTGATGCGCAGATTCGTCAGGCTGGCAAGCCTGGTGAACGCATTCGCGGGCAGGGCGGTCAGCCGGTTATCACTCAGGGTGAGCGTCGTGAGCGCGGTGAGATCGTCGAAGATGCCTTCGGGCAGGACGGCCAACTGATTATCACTCAGGGTAAGCGTGTTCAGTCCCGTCAGCCCCCCGAAGTCGAGCGAGCGCAGGCCGACAAGACCCTTGGTCCGGAGATTCAGGCTCTGGATACCCGGCAGGTTGGCTAGTGTCAGGGCGGCGCAGTCGCTGGCCCCCGGTACAGCGGCGACCAGGGCATCGCGCACCTGCGGCGTACGCAGGCAGACATCGGTTTCGGCCACCACAATATCGAAGCTGTCGCTGACCATGGCCATGCCGTCGCTCGCGGTCACCTTCACCGTCTGCCTGCCGAGTTGCGCTGCCTGTGGCGTACCCGAGAAGGTGGCGGTAGCGGTGTCGAACATCAACCAGCCGGGCAGGTCGGTGCCGTCCCCCTGACTCGCCGTGTACGCGAGGGTGTCGCGGCTGTCCGCATCAACGAAAGCGCCAGCCGGAATGGCATAGACGAACTCCACACCCACCGCGGCCGGCTGATCGGAGATGCCGTCGGCGACTTCTGGCGCGGTGTTGGTGATTATCGTCACCCAGTCGCTGCCTTCGGAGACGCTGGTTGCCGCGCCGCGCGCCTGCCTGACCTGAAGCCTGAAATGCAGGCTCGAGCCCATGGCCGGAGCGGTGAAGGACGGCGTGGCGCTGTTGGCATCGGTGAGCGTCACGCGATCGGACGCGCTGACCCCCGTGTTCGAGCGCGCGCCCGTCACCTGCAGCCAGCGCCAGAACACCGCATCCCCCCAGGGGCCGGTCGCCATGCCCTGCAGATTGACCTCGGCACCCGTGTCCACCCGCTGGTCCTCTCCGGCGTTCGCCCCGGGCCTGAACACCTGATTCGGGCGGCCTCTGCCCGTGTTATTGTTCAGCCGCAGGCTCCGCAACTTCGTCAGTGGCTTGAAGACATCGTCGCGCAGCGCGTTCGAGGCAAACAAGTTGAATGCCAGGTTCAGAGTGGTCAGCTCGGTGAGCATATCGAACACCCCGGCGGGCAGGCTACGCAGGCTGTTATTTTCCAGATTCAGACTCCTGAGCTTGGTGAGCGTATCGAACATCCCGGCGGGCAGGCTGTTGCGGCACGCGCTTCTAAGGTCCAGGGTCGTCAGCTCGGCGAGCCTGGCGAACAGATTTTCGGGCAATTCTCCTCCATAGCAGTTGCTGCCCATTCGCAAAGTCTGCAGCTTCGTCAGCGGATCGAAGATATTCGCGGGCAGCGAGCGGAGATTGTTGCTCGTGATATTGAGCAAAACCAATCCGGTCAGCCCCGCGAAGTCGCCCGCCTTGATGCCACTGGTTCTGAGCAGAAAGCTCGCGGATATGTCCGGGATGTTCGCGAGCTGAGCAGGCGTTACATCCGCGCAGTCGTTGATGCCTGAGACGTTAACGACAATCAGGTTGCGCACCCCCGCCGAGCGGTTGCACACATCCGTCTCGGTCACCACCACGTCAAAGGTGTCACGCACCGACGCGTTGTTGGGGTCGGTCGCCTCCACCGCCACCGTCAACCTGAACGGCAGCGTACCGACCGAGGTCGGCGGCGTACCCGAGAAGGTACGCGTTGTCCGGTCAAACATCAGCCATGAGGGCAACTCACCGCCATCCGCCTTGCTTGCCGTGTAGCTGAGGGATTCGTTATCGGCATCGACAAAGGAGTTCTCGGGGAAGGTGTAACTGAGCGCTGTTGCCACCTGCACCGGCTGATCGGGAATCTGGTTTGCCACCTCGGGCGCGTTGTTGCCGGCCCCCACAGTGATCGTGACCCAGTCAGGTGGGCCGGCGACAGCACCTTGGGGGATTTTGATGTCCTCGGAGATCGACAGCCTCTTCAGCGAAGGCGTGGCGAACAGCCTGAAATACAGGGTCGCGTTCTTGTCGGGGGCCTTGAACTCGACATTCTGGCCATTGAAGCCGGCAGCGCTGGTCGCTGTCACGCCATCGGCGAGCGGCGTGCTGGAACTTGGGCCATCCACCTGGGTCCACTGCCAGCTCAACAGTCTGTCCCCCCAGACACCGGTCGTCGCACCCCGCAGAGTGACATCGGCACCCAGAGCGACCGTCTGGTTGGCACCGGCATCCACCGCAAGCGTGAAGGGCACGCCCGGGTTGTCTTGCAAATCCAGCTCCGCCAGTTCCACAAGTGTGGAAAAGATGTTGTCGGGCAGTGCGTTCAGGCGGTTTTCATACAGATACAGCACCCGCAATTTCACGAGCGGAGCGAATACGGTCGCGGGCAGGCTGGTCAGGCGGTTTTGGTCCAGCTGCAGCTCTTGCAGTTGCCCGAGATCTTCGAAGATGTTGGCCGGCAGGGTTGTCAGGCGGTTGCTGTACAGTTCCAGCTGCGTCAGCGCCGTCAGGCCATTGAAAACCCCCGCGGTCAGGGTTGTCAGTTCGTTGTTGTCGAGCGTCAGTCGTGTCAGTTTCGGCAGACCCGCAAAGGCATTGGCCGGCAGGCTGGTCAGGCGGTTGCTGTACAGTTCCAGCTGCGTCAGCGCCGTCAAGCCATCGAAAACCCGCGCGGGCAGGGTTGTGAGCAGGTTTTCATGCAGCTCCAGAGTGGTCAGTTTCTCCAGACCGCCGAAGTCGAGCAGGCCCAGGCTGACCAGTCGCTCACCGGAAAGGTCCAGACTCGTGATGGTCGCAAGCTGGGCGGGCGTGACGGCAAAGCAGTCGCTGGCCGCGGGGATGGCACTGACAAGGGCATCACGCACCGCGGGTGTGCGCAGGCAGACATCGCTCGCCGCAACCAGGAGATCGAAGGCATCCTCGATCAACCCGCCATTGCCGTCGGTCGCGCGCACCTTGAGCGAAATCCTGGTGTTGGTGGCCGCCGCAGGCGGCGTACCCGAGAAGGTGCGCGTTGCTGCGTCAAACATCAGCCACGAGGGCGGCTCTGTGTCATCCGACCTGAGTGCCCGGTAGGTCAGCGTATGACCATCCGCATCGACGAAGGTGTTCTCGGGAAAGGTGAAGCTGTACTGGGTGCCCGGCACCACCCATTGATCGAGCAGCGGGTTGGCAACCTCGGGGAAGGCGTTGGTGGAGACCTGCATGTAGTCGCTGGTGCTGGCGGTGCCGAAGTTCCTCTCGTCTGCCCCGGACTTCGGCGTGACCTCAACCCGGAAATACAGGGTTCCGGCCATTTCCGGGGCGATGAAGGAGGCCCTGGGAGTGTCGGCATCCGTCAAGCGTACGCCGTTCGCCACTGCGGTGGTCGATTGCGGGCCATCCACCTGCGTCCATTGCCAGATGACATTGCTGCCCCAGGCACCGCTCGTGGTTGCGCGCAGCACCACCTCGGCACCGGCGGCCGCCTGCTGATCGACACCCGCTTCCACCGTTGGCTTGAAGGGTCGGCCGGGATTGCCTTCCAGTCTGTTGCCCAGATTCAATTCCGTCAGCGACGTGAGCGGCTCGAAGATATTCTCGGGCAGCGACCGCAGCTGATTGCGTTTCAGTAGCAGTCTCGTCAGACTGGTCAGATCATCAAAGATACCCGGCGGCAGAGATGCCAGCCCCTCTGTCCCCAAGCCTTCCATGTCCAGCACCCTCAGCTCCGTCAAGCCAGCGAAAACATCCGCGGACAGGGATGAGAGCGGATTATTGTTTATCCGCAGTTCCTGCAGTTTCTTCAGCCGCGAGAAGACATTCGCGGGGAGCGACACCAGACTGTTGTTATTCAGCCTCAGCGTCGTCAACTCGGTCAGATCATCGAAAATACCCGCAGGCAGGGATCTCAGTATGAAGTCGCCGAAACTGCTGCCGATGATGCGCAACTCCTGCAGGCCGGTCAACCCGGCGAAATCCCCCGGCTGCAGGCTCCCAAGCCGATTATCTTCACCATTGGCAGTGGATCGAAGCTGTACCGAAATCGAGCTCCTCGATAAAGCGCAAGCTGGTAATGGCGGCCAGCTGGGCGGCGGTCAGGTCGCTGCAATCGCTGACACCGGCAACGGCCGCGACGATCAGGTCGCGCACCCGCGGTGTGCGCAGGCAGACATCTGTTTGTGCCACGGTAATGATGAAAATGGCGGATGCCGCCCCGCCCTTGCCATCTCTGGCGACCAGCCGCACCGAGAAGCTGCCGGCATCCGCGCTGCCCGGCATCCCCGACAGTGTGCGCTGCTCGGCATCAAAGCTCAGCCAGATGGGCAGGCCACTGCCGTCCTCTCTGGTGAGCGTATAGCTGAGGGCATCACCATTGTCATCAACGAAGGTTGCCTCCGGAACGGTATAGCTGAGCATCCTGCCCGGCCGCACCAGCGGCAGATTCTCTATTGAGGTCGCCAGCCTGGGCGCAATATTGTCGCCCACGCCCACCACCACCCAGTCGGGGTCGCTGGCAGCAATGCCACGCACCAGCGATGCCGCCGGCGCAGGGGTGACGACGAGCATGAAAGTGCGCGTGGCGGCTGTGTTCGGGGCACGGAATGTTGTGCTGGCTGCGTTGGCATCACTCAGGATGACAGCGTCCGCGACCGGCGCATCCGAGCCTTCGCTGTCCACTTGCTGCCAGCGCCAGAGGACATTGCTGCCCCAGGCACCGGTGGCGCTTCCGCTGAGCCGCGCCTCGCTGCCTCCGGCCACAAGCTGGTCCTCGCCGGCGTTGGCCACGGGCTTGAAAGGCGCGCCGGGATTGCCTTCGAGTCGCAGCGTGGTGAGCTTGTCGAGCGGTTCGAAGATGTTTGTCGGCAAGTCCGTCAGGCGATTGCCATCAAGACGCAGGCGCGCCAGATTACCGAGCGCAGCGAACAACCCGGAGGGCAGCGCGGTCAGGCGGTTGCCATCGAGCCGGAGCTCGGTCAATGCCGTGAGTGAGGCGAAGATGCCTGGCGGCAACTCCGTCAACAGGCGGTTGCCATCGAGACGCAAGGTCTCGAGCCCGGTCAGGCCGGCAAAATCATCCGCCTGCAGGCGGAACAGACCGCTGTCCGGTCTCGAGCTGCCCGGACCGCTGTTGGAAAGGTCCAGGCTGGTGATACTGGCAAGGCTTGCCGGGTCCATGAAGGCACAGGAATCGACAGTGGGAACAGCTTCGAGGAGGGCATCACGCACCTCCGGGGTGCGCGCACACACACCGGTCGCATCGACCGTCACCGTCACCCAGTCGGGCGCGCTGGCTTCGCCGCCTCGCAAGCCGCTGGATACGCCCATCAGGGTACTTGTCTGCGGTGCCGGCACAGGTGTCGCAACGAGCCTGAAATACAGGCGTATGCTCTCGTTCGGAGCGGTGAACGAGGGTTCGGCGCTGGTGTCACCTTCGAGCGTCACCCGCCGCGAAGAACTGACCGGCGTATTCGAACGCGGGCCGTCCACCTGCGTCCAGGCCCAGGTCACGTTGTTGCCCCAGGGCCCGCTCACCCTTGCCGGCAGCTTCACGCTGGTGCCGGAAGCCACCAACTGATCGGATCCGGCATTCACCGTCGGCAGGAAGGGGGCACCGGGATTGCCGATCAGGTTGCCGTTCTCGTCCCTGCGACCTCCGGACAGATTCACCACCTCCAGCATCCCGAGAGGCTGGAATATCCGCTCGGGCAAGGATGACAGGAGGTTCTGGCTCAGATCCAGTTTCGTCAGTCCGGTGAGTCGGTCGAAGAGACCCGCAGGTATGGATGTCAGATCGTTCCCGAACAGGAACAGCTCTTCGAGCGTGGTGATGGAATCGAAAATGCCGGGCGGCAGGGACTGCAAACGATTGCCGGCCAGACGCAGTTGTCGCAGCTTGGTCAGTCCATTGAAGTCGCCTGCCTGCAAACTGCCACTGTCGATGACATCGAGTGTCATGACCGACGAGAGCCCTTGGGGGCCGTCAGGAGTGATGGTGCTGCACAGCCTTGCACTGTCTGCGAGCGCCTCTGCATACTGACCGTCCCGGATTTTTCTATCGAGGCTGATATCAACCGTCCTGATGACGATGCCGAGACGCACCGCTGGCGTTCGTGCACACACATTCGTCGGATTGGTTTCCACCTGCACCCAGTCGCTGCCGACGGCAATCCCCTCGTCCACCACACCCGGCCAGGGCGTAGCGACGACCCGGAAATACAGCGTTTCGTTCATGCCCGACGGAGCGGTGAATGACAGCTGTGCGCTGCTGGCACCGGATAGCGCCACTCTGTTCGCGGTGCTGACCGGCGTGTTCGAGCGCGCACCGTCCACCTGCGTCCAGGCCCAGGTGACGTTGTCGCCCCAGGCACCGCTGACCGTCGCGCCAAGGCGCACACGCGCACCTCCCGCCACAAGTTGGTTGGCACTGGCCTCCACCACGGGCGCGAAGGGCGCTCCGGAGTTGTCCGCGAGGCGCAGTAGTGCGTCTCTGGTCAACCGCCTGAGACGAGCAAAAACATCATCGGGCAGGCTTTGCAGGCGGTTGCCATCAAGAAAAATCCACTGCAGCAATGCGAGCGAGTCAAACACGCCTGCAGGCAAGGACTCCAGGCTGTTTCGCCGCATATTCAGCACTTGCAGCCGGGTGAGATTGTCAAAAATGCCCGCAGGCAGCGACTGCAGGTTGTTGTCATACAGATACAGATACTCGAGCGCGGTGAGCGAGTCGAACGCGCCCGCAGCCAGCGTTGTGAAGTTGTCATTGCCGAAGAATGACAGCGCGGTCAATCCGGTCAGCCCGCCCAAATCTCTCGCCTGCAGGCTGACAAGAGTGCTGCCAGTCAGGCGCAACGAGGTAATTCCCGCAAGCTGGGCGGGTGTCACATCAGCGCAGTCACTGACACCGGAAATGGCACCAAGGATGACCTCGCGCACTTGTCTGGTGCGCAGGCAGACATCCGTCGGGAACACGGAAATGACGAAGGTGTCGCTCACGGAGCCGCCGTTGTCGTCGCTGGCGGTCACTCTTACCGACAGGTTGCCGAGGTCGGAAGTATTCGGCGTACCGGAGAAGGTGGCGGTGGCTGGCGTGAATGTCAGCCAGCCGGGGAGCGCGCTGCCATCCTCCTGCACTGCCTGGTAATTCAGCGTTGCGCTGTCGGCATCGGTAAATGTGTTGTCCGGGACAGCATAGGTGAAGAGTGCGCCCGGCACCGCGCTCTGGTCGGGAATAGTGTTCGCCAGCACGGGCACGGCCGCGACCGACACCGTCACCCAATCGATGGTGCTGGCAGTGCCGCCGGTTGCGGTCGAGGTGGCCGGTGTCGGGGTGACCAGCAGCCGGAAATACAGGGATGTGGGTGACACTGGCGCGGTGAACGAAGCCATGGCACTCGTCGCGTTGATCAGTATCACGGGGTTCTCGGTAGCTGCCGTGTCCGATTCGGCCGCATCTACCTGGGTCCATTCCCAGGTGACGTTATTGCCCCAGGCACCGGTGACGGTTCCCGACAGCGTCACCATCGTCCCGCCAGACACGGTGATGTCGGCACCGGCATCCACCGTCGGGCGGAAAGGCGCACCGCTGTTGCCGTTCAATTGCAGAAGCGTGAGCGCCGTGAGCGGTTCGAAGACATCCTCCGGCAGATTGCTCAGGAGGTTGTTGTCCAGACTGAGCGATGTCAGTTTGGTGAGCGTGGCGAAGACATTTGGCGACAGCGATGTCAGGCGATTGCTGTTGATGCTCAGCGCTTGCAGTTCGGTGAGTGTATCGAACGCATTCGCGGGCAGTGATTGCAGCTGATTGCCGAACAGGTTCAATCGCGTGAGCGCGGTGAGCGCATCGAAGATGCCCGCAGGCAGCGAGGACAGGCTGCGCCCGCTATTCAGGTTCAGCGTCTGCAATGCGGTCAGTTCATCGAAGATGCCTGTCGGCAAGCTCGACAGGGAACTGCCCGTCAGATCCAGGTCGAGCACCTGCAATCCGCTCAGCCCGGCAAGGTCGCCTGCCGCCAGGCTGGCCAGATTCGCGTCGGCAATGGTCAGCCTGTCGATGGCCGCGAGCGCGGTCGGGGTGAGATCGATACAGTCGCTGATGTTGTCGGCGGCGGCGACAATGACATCGCGCACCTGTGCGGTGCGGTCGCAGACATCGGTTGCGGTCACCAGAATGGAGAAGGTATCGCTGACCGAGGCCGAGGCATCACTGGCGGTCACGCGCAGCTCCAGCCTGCCGGCATTCGCCACCGTCGGCGTACCCGAGATGAGTCGGGTGGACGGGTCGAACATCAGCCAGGTCGGCCGATCGTCACCGTTCGCGAGGCTCACTGCATAGGTCAGCGTATCGCCTTCCACATCACTGAAGGTGGGCTCCGGGAAGGCGTAGCTGAACACGGTGTCGATCCTGGCCGACTGATCGGGAATCGGGGTGGCGACCACGGGCGCATCGTTCACCGCAGTGACATTGATGATCATGGTGTAGATGGCCGGACTGTCGGACATGCCGTCGCCAACCCGGTAGGTGAAGCTGGCATAGGGACTGGCATGGGCGTTGGTGGCCGGCGTGAACTGCAACCTGCCGGCCTTGATGTCGCTCATGGTGATCTTCTGATCGACAGTCACATTGGAACCGGCGAAGGCCAGCGTTCCCGATGTCTGCAAGGAGGCGATGGTCACATTGCCCAGCATGTCGCCGAGGTCCCCGTCCGCGAAGCTGAAATCCTCCACGGTGAAGATATGCGTGGTGTCCTCGGGTATCGTCAGGCTGCTGTCCGCCGCGAAAGGGTCGTTGTTTTCCGTCACGGTCACGGTTATGTGGTCAATGTCGCTGGCGGCCGAGTTTTCGGCACCGCTTGGCGGAGTGCCCTCGAGCCTGAAATACAGCTCCGTTTCCATGACCGCCAATGGCGCAACGAAGGATGCTGTCGCAGTGTCGGTACCCGACAGGTTGATGCCGCCCGTGACCGCCGTCATTGATGTTGCACCGTCCACCTGAGTCCACTGCCAGTCCAGGCTGTTGCCCCAGGGGCCAGTCGCCGTGGCGACCAGCTGCACCGTGGCACCGGTGGAAACCTGCCGGTCGGCACCGGCACTCACCGTCGGCCTGAAGGTCGTATTCGTGATGCCGGGGAGCGGGCTCGGATTGAAGCCCAGGAACAGGCTTTGCAGCGCTGTGAGCGGCGCAAAGATACCGTCGGGCAAGGCACCCTGTACACCGAGCCGGTTGTTGATCAGAATCAGGGTTTGCAGCGAATCGAGAGAATCAAATATGCCCGCAGGCAGGGAACGCAGACTGTTGTTCCCCAGATCCAGCGATGTCAGCGCGGTCAGCCCGGCGAAGTCATTTGCCCGCAGGCTCCCCAGGCTACGCAGTCGCAGCTCCCCGGTGATGCCGGTCAGGTGCGCGACGGTCAGGTCGGCGCATCTGGTGACACCGGACACCTTGCCGACAATCGCGCTGCGCACTTGCGGAGTACGTGTGCAGACATCCGTCTCGGCCACCTCGAGCAGGAAGGCGGCCTCGACCCTGCCCCCGTTGCCGTCATCCGCAGTCACCCGCAGCGACAGGTCCGTGCCCGTTTGTGCACTGTCGGGAGTGCCTTCGAAGGTGCGCGAGTCATCGTCGAACCCGAGCCACGCAGGGAGCGCGCCAGCGTCCGCCAGCGATGCCGTATAAGTGAGCGCGTGGCCATCCGCATCGACAAAGGTGTCCTCCGGGAAGGTGTAGCTGAAAAGTGTGTCCTGCTGCACCACCTGATCGGGAATCGCCCTGTTGACAGTCGGTGCCGAGTTGGCCGCGACCGTGACCCAGTCGGGGAGGCTCGCGGCAGCACCCTGTTGTGTCCCCGATGTTGGCGTGACGACAAGCCTGAAATACAGGGTTTCGGCGGCAGGCGGAGCAGTGAAGGTGGCGGTGGCCTTGTCGGCATCCGTCAGCACCACGCCGTTGGTGACCGATGTATCCGAATTCGCAGCGTCCACCTGCGTCCAGTCCCAGGTGACATCGCTTCCCCAGGCACCGGTCGCCGTGCCGTTCAGCGAGACGGTCACGCCGGTAGCCACCGGTTGGTCAGCACCGGCATCCGCGGTCGGACGGAAGGGTGCCCCCGGGTTGCCGCTCAGGTACAGCCAGGTGAGGTTCGGCAGCCCGGCGAATACATCCGTGGGCAGGGCGGACAGTTGATTGCCGTCGAGGCGCAGCACGGTCAGCATGAGCTTGTTGGCAAGGATGCCGTCAGGCAGCACCGCCAGGGTGTTGTCGCCCACATCCAGCATGGTCAGGATGCTCAGGCGGGCAAAGACCCCCGCGCGCAGCCGCGAGAGCCGGTTCTCGTCAAGGCGCAACAGCGTCAGCTTGCCGAGGGCATCAAAGATGCCATCCGGCAGGCTGGCCAGCGCGTTGTCCTGCAAGCGCAAGCGCTTCAGTTCGGTCAGCGGAGCGAAGATGTCTTGCGGCAATGCGGTCAAGGCATTGCTGTTCAGGTTCAGCTCGCGCAATCCGGTGAGGCCGCCAAAATCCCCCGTCCGCAAGCTGGCAAGGCTCTTGCCGGAAAGATCCAGGCTGGTAATGGCGGCCAGGTTGACAGAGCTCAGGTCGGCGCAGTCGCTGACACCGGTGACCGCTGCGACAATGGCATCGCGCACCGCCGGGGTGCGGGCGCAGACATCTGTCTCGGCCACCACCAGACTGAAGATGGCGCTTGCCGACGCGCCTGCCGGATCAGTGGCGGTCACCTCTATCGCCAGCGTCCCGGCATCTGTCGCCTGCGGCATGCCGGCGAAGGTGCGGGTGCCTGGGGTGAAGCCCAGCCATGCGGGCCGGGCGCTGCCGTCCGCCTGCGTCGCTGCATAGGTCAGGGTTTCTCCGTCGGCATCGGTGAAGGCGTTGCCCGGCAGGGTATAGCTGAACTGTGCGCCCACCCGCGCAGCCTGAGTGAGTAGCGGGGTGACGAGTCGTGGCGGGTTGTTGCCCGCGCCCACGGTCACCGTCACCCAATCGGGGGCGCTGGCGGCGGCACCGGCAGCATTGCTCGGGAAGGGACTGGCGGACACCCGAAAATAGAGCGTCAGGTTCGCGCCCGGAGCGGTGAAGGTGGCGGTGGCCTTGTCGGAGTTCGTCAGCGCCACACCGTTCACGACCGGTGTCGTCGATTGCGCACCCTCCACCTGCGTCCACTCCCAGACCAGGTTGTTGCCCCAGGCACCGGTCGCGGTTGCGGCCAGCGAAACCGCGCTGCCGGCGGACACACCGAGATCCTCGCCGGCACTCGCCACCGGCACGAAGGGCGCGCCGACATTGCCCTGCACATTCAGTGTGCGCAGCATCGTCAGCCGCTCGAAAACTCCTTCGGGCAGGCGGCTCAGCTGGTTGCCGCTCAGGCGCAAGCGCCTCAGTCTCGTCAGTGCATCGAATACGCCCGCGGACAGCGAGGACAGGCGGTTGTTCTCCAGTCTCAGTATTGTCAGTTGCGAGAGCCCGTCGAACACGCCGCCGGGGAGCGCGGTCAGCTGATTGTCATTCAGACGCAACTCCCTGAGCACCGTGAGTGAGGCGAATATGCCCGACGGCAGGGTGGTCAGCTGATTGTTATTCAGACGCAGTCGTCGCAAGTTGGTCAGCCCTTCGAAGTCGCCCGCCCGCAGGCTGGCGAGATTGCTGTTGGAGAGGTTCAGCTCGTCGATGGCCGCGAGATTGGCGGCGGTCAGCGCGGTGCAGTCGCTGACACCGGTGACGGCGGCGAGGATCTCATCGCGCACTGCCGGTGTGCGCGCGCAGACATTGGTGGCGGCGATAACCATGTCAAAGACATCGCTCGCCGACCCACCGCGCGCTTGGCCGCCACGAAAATCGCTTGCCGTCACCTTCAGCGACAGGATGCCGGCATCTGTCGCCTGCGGCGTACCTGCGAAGGTGCGCGATGCCGCGGTGAAGCCCAGCCATGTGGGCAGGGGGCTACCGTCCGCCCTGGTCGCCGCGTAGGCGAAGGTATCAGCGCTGTCCGCATCGGCAAAGATGTTATCCGGTATGACATATCTGAACGCCATGCCGACCATCGCCGTCTGGTCGGGCAGGGAGGTGACCACTCTGGGGGCGTTGTTGCCCGCACCTACGGTCACCGTCACCCGGTCGGGGGCGCTGACGGCAGCGCCGTTGCCCACGCCCGGCAGCGGGCTCGCGACCAGCCGGAAGTGCAGCGTCGCATTGCCGCTCGGGGCCACAAAGGATGCCGTCGCGCTGTCTCTGCCAGCGAGCGTCAGAGGTTCCGTCGCCGCCGTGTCCGAATTCGGCGCATCCACCTGGGTCCATTGCAAGGTGACGTTATTGCCCCAGGAACCGGTGACGCTGCTTCTGAGCGTGACCGTGCTGCCGGCGGACACGCGAGCGAAGGCGACGGCGGTCACGTTCGGACTGAAGGGCGCGCCGTCGTTGCCATCGAGGCGCAGCAGATTCAGCCTGGCGAGCGAGCCGAAGGTGGCTTCGGGGAGAGCTGCCAGCCGGTTGCCGTCGAGACGCAGCAGAGTGAGCTCGGTGAGCTGATCGAACAGCCCCGCGGGCAGGCTGTTCAGTTGGTTGCCGTCGAGACGCAACTCGGTGAGCATGGCAAGCGAGTCGAAGATGTTTGTCGGCAGCGCTGTCAGGCGGTTGCCGTCCAGACGCAGCTCGGTGAGCCTGACAAGCGAAGCGAAGATGTTTGCCGGCAGCGCTGTCAGGCGGTTGCCGTCCAGACGCAGCTCGGTGAGCCCGGTCAGTCCGGCAAAATCGCCCTCTCGCAGGTTGGCCAGGAGTTTGCCGGAAATCACCAGTTGCTCGATGGCCGCGAGCCCGGCGGCATTCAGCTCGGCGCAGTCGCTGGCACCAGGAACAGCCGCGACAATGGCATCACGCACCGTCGGCGTACGTGTGCAGACATCCGTCTCGGCGACGAGAATGTCAAAGGTGTCGCTTGTGGTGAGCACACCGTTGCTGGCCTGCACCCTGATGATCAGCCGGTTGCTGGCCAGCGTGTTCGGCAGCGTACCCGAGAAGCTGCGCGTGGTGGGGGTAAAAACAAGCCAGCTGGGCAAGGCGCTGCCGTCTTCCTGAGTCGCCGTATAGGTCAGGGTGTCGTTCACATCGGTAAAGGTGTTCGCCGGGAAGCTATAGCTGAAGGATGCGCCCAGAGTGGCATCCTGATCGGGGAGCGGGTTGGCCAGCACCGGCGCTGTGCCGGTGGTCACCGTCACCCAGTCGGTGCCAATGCCGATGCCGACTCCCGCTCCCATTCCCGTTCTGGGTGCCATCACCAGCCTGAAGTGCAGGCTGGTGGCGGTGCTTGGCGCAGTGAAGGACAGCGTGGCGGTGTTCTCGCCGGTCAGGGCCACCCGCTCCGCAGCCTGAACTCTCGTGTTCGAACTCGGTCCATCCACCTGCGTCCACTCCACCGCCACGTTGTCGCCCCAGGCACCGGTCACTGCTCCGCGCAGGGTTACCCTGCTGCCGACAGGCACAGCGCGGTCCGCACCGGCGTTCGCTGTCGGGCTGAACGGGGCACCCGGGTTTCCGGACAGGTTCAGAAACACCAGAGAGGTGAGCGAATCGAAGACATTTTCGGTCAGCGGCCGTACCAGTCCGCTGTCAACCAGACTCAACTCGGACAGTCTGGTCATGCCACCGAAGTCGTCCGCCTCGAGGCTGGCCAGTGTTTTGCTGGGGGAAACAAAGAGCGTGTTGATAGCGGCGAGTTGCGCTGGTGTCACATCCGCGCAGTCGTCAACACCGGAAACAGCAGCAACGATGGCAGCGCTGATTTCCGAGGTGCGCTCGCACACATTGGATGCAGTCACCACGATTACGAAGCTGGCGCTGATCGAATCCACA
Organism: Pseudomonadales bacterium; assembly: GCA_965199815.1. Taxonomy (GTDB): domain Bacteria; phylum Pseudomonadota; class Gammaproteobacteria; order Pseudomonadales; family Azotimanducaceae; genus Azotimanducus. The sequence continues at coordinate 236,174 of CBDATE010000018.1, read as the reverse complement.
GCGTCGCTCGCTGTGACCGTGATCGACAGGCTCTTGCCGGCTTCCGCACTTGGCGGTATGCCCGAGAATGTGCGCGTGTCGGAGTTAAAGGCAAGCCAGGCAGGCAAGGCGGTGCCGTTTGCCCGCTCCGCAGTATAGGTCAGGGGGTCATTGTTGGCATCGGCAAAGAGGTTGGCCGGGACGGTGTAGCTGAACGATGCACCCGGCATCGCCCTCTGGTCAGGAATCTGGCCCACAACGCGGGGCGCGGCGTTGCCGGTTCCAACCCGCACCGCCACCCAGTCGACACCACTGGCGGCACCGCGGCCGATGCCTGTTGCCGGAGTCACCTCCAGCATGAAGTACAGGGTGGTATTGCTGGTCGGTGCGGTGAAGGATGCGGCGACAATCACACTGCTGCTGGTCAGCCTCACCCCGCCCGTCACTGGCATCCTCGAGCCCGGTGCGCGTACCTGCGTCCATCGCCAGGTTACGCGGGGGCCCCAGGCACCGGACACTGCTCCCTGCAGCCCGCCCTGAGCGCCAACCGCCACGCTCTGATCGGCACCGGCATTCGCCACCGGACGGAATGGGGCACCCGGGTTGCTGCGCAGTTCGAGGTTCGTGAGTGTGCCCAGAGAATTGAAGATATCCCTCGGCAGCGAAGACAGGCGGTTGCCGCGCAAATTCAGCGAGGTCAAGGCGACCAGGCCACGGAAGTCGCCATCCTGCAAGCCGGGCACTCCGCGACGGGAGATATTCAGGCTGGTGATGGCGCTCAGTTGGGCAGGCGTGACGGCAGTGCAGTCCGTGACACCGGGGATGGCATCGACAATCGCATCGCGCACTCCTCTGGTGCGGGTGCAGACATCGTTCGGTGCCACGACAAGCGCGAAGATGTCGCTGACCGAATCCACGCCGTCGCTGGCGGTCACTCTGATTGTCAAGGATATGTTGTTCAAGTTTGGCAAGTTGCCCGAGAAGCTGCGCGTGTCTGCCGTGAAGGCAAGCCACGATGGCAAGGCTCTGCCATCTTCGCGAGTGGCCGCGAAAGTGAGGGGGTCGCCGTTCACGTCAGTGAAGGCATCCTCCGGGATGACGTAGCTGAAGCGCGCCCCCGGTTCCGCGAACTGGTCGGGAATCTCGTTCTCGACCCTGGGCGCGGTATTGCCGGTGCCAACACGCACCTGCACCCAGTCGGTGGCGCTGGCGACACCCTTGCCGATGCCCGTCGCCGGACTGGCCGTCACCATGAAATACAGGGTGGCATCTACGGCTGATGCGGTGAATGACGCGCTCGCGCTGGTGGCATCGGTCAGGGGCACAGCCGCATCGATGATCGGTGTCGTGGACTCGGCGGCGACCACCTGCGTCCATTGCCAGGTTACGCGGTCGCCCCAGGCACCGGACACTGTTCCCTGCAGCGTACCCTGAGCGCCAACCGCCACGGTCTGATCGGCACCGGCGCTCACCGTCGGGCGGAAGGGTGCCCCCGGGTTGCCGCGCAGGTCGAGGTTGGTGAGCATGTCGAGATCGAGAGAACTGAAGATACCCGTCGGCAGCGAAGGCAGGCGGTTGTTGTCCAGATTCAGTCGGGCGAGCGTGGTGAGGCCGCGGAAGTCCTCCGCCTTCAGCGATACGAGATCGGCATCCGAGACGATCAGGCTGGTGATGGCGCTCAGTTGGGCGGGTGTGAGGGCAGTACAGTCAGTGACCCCGAGAACGGCATCGAGGATGGCATCGCGCACCTCCGGTGTGCGGTCGCAGACATCTGTTTGCGGCGGTGGCTCGGGCTGACCGGGGGGATCAGGCGGTGCCTGGGCGGCTGCCGATATGGACAGCAGGATGGCTAACGATGTGCCCAGCAGGGTGGCTGCCGGTGCGGACAGCAGGGTGGCGATACCCGTGCCCGGCAGACGACTGTGCCATGGGCGGGGCGTGGGTCGGGGTGTGCCGATCACCTTGCCGCGCCACGGCAAAACAGCCTGTACAACCCCAATGAGCCTGCGTACGCCGCACATTCGCGTGCACCGTACATTTTGCAGGAGGGAGGGGGGATTAGGGATCAAGGCGGCAGCCAGCTGTTCAGGGTTGAATGTATGGTTCGTTGGAATGCGCGAGATGCTCAATATATGAAATATACAGGCGTGTGCACACCCAAGAAAACCCTGACGACACACCATAAGTTATTTTTGCACGGAACTGCTTTGTGCGAAATCAAACAAACATTTGTCCAAGAACAACATAATGATAATGGCATCAAGGAATTCTGTATATGGATTCGGTAACAAGATTTTTCGATTTCAAGAATCGTATTGCACACTTGTGCACCGGCTGAACTCGCGTATTCGGGAGGTTTTGGTGCGGCTTCACCGGACACCCTCCGACCACCCCGACCCCCCGACCCGCGCGAAGTGCGCCCCGAACTCCGACGCGAATGACAGACAGGAGCGTCTCAATCTACTCTTCCTGCCGCGCCAAATCACCCAGAAACCTTGCGAACGGCCTGATATCACCGCCCACGCTCGCCGCTTCCAGAGCATCCATGTACGCCTTGCGCCGCCGAACGGGCACCACCAGCCAGGCGTATCCCCCCGAAGCCAGCATCAGATTCATGAGAAAACGGGCCAATCGCCCGTTGCCGTCCATATAGGGGTGGATGTACACAAAGAAGAAGTGGCCGAGCACCGCCCGCACCACGGCGTTCGGCTCGGCTTCGAGCAGCTCGAGGAAAACCGGCATGCAATCGCGTACCGCCTCCTTGTTGGGCGGGATGTGCAGGGAGCCTCGCAGGTACACCTGATCGTTGCGGTAGCCCGCCAGATCAACGGGAGTCAAAAGGCCAGCCACCACCGCGGGAGCGAACAATTCCCGATGCCATTCGTGATGACCGCTATCAACTACCTGTCCGGGTGGTGCGCCCTGCAGCACCTGCGCCACGCTTCGCTTCACCGCTTCAAAGGCTTGCCAGTAGCCTCGCGCCGCCAAGGCATCGCGGGCATCGCGGTCACTCTCAACGGCATCGGGATTCCATGCGCCTGAGCGAACGCGCTCAATCAGAGCCGTGTTGACCCGGTAGGCTTCAATGGACAGCGAGTGATAGGCATCTTCCGTATAGATTTCGTCCATTCGAGCCAGGAAGTCATCCGCGTCAAGCGCTTGCCTTGTCGGTACGGGAAAATGATCAAGCACCTCTGAGCGCATCTGCTGCCACATGAGCCGCAACCGGTTGCAGTACGGGGAAGGTTCGCGCAAGCGCAGCGGAACGGGTGCCGGTTGTTCAAAGGGGTCCACCGGGGACACTTGATAGCCAGCCGCCCGCATGCCAGCCAGAATCTTCTCCGCCATCTCATGCTGACCAATGTTGCGAAAGGCTCCTGCCAATCGGCCAGCCACCTTGCTGCGGCCACCTTCAAGCAGTGGTACCAGGATGTCGGCAGCATCGCGAACCCGGGAAAGCGCAATGCGCGCATCAGTCGGATTGCGCCTGTAGAAGGATGGCGGAACGGCAACCAGAGCCGCCGGCAGGGTGTAAGCCCGCAGACCAGGGCTTGGTTCCGTGTGTTGCGAAGGTGTCAATACGGCCCGCAACTCCATGATCGATGTCCCGTGAACCAGTGGTGTCGGCTTGTTGCGGCCCTTTGGTGCCCGCACCAGCAACTGCGTGGGCAAGCTCGCATTACCGGCATGAAGGCTCAGGGACTGCTCTGGCGACAGGCTCCACCGACCACCGAATCGGGCGTTGAGGTAGCCCGTGCAGAATGGCCAGAAGACAGTGCGCCAGTCTTCGCTTTCGATGCGCGCCTCAGGGCGGGAAGCGATGTACCAACCCCTCATCACCCGGTACAAGAAGCCTTGGGCGAACAGGATACGAAGTTGGGCGGGACGAAGGTCGCTGGTGCGGATGGCGACGATGCCGTTGGACTGGAGTGCCTTGAGCGCTTCCAGCGCATCAGCCAACTTCTCTTGCGGCGTGGCCATGGTGGCTGTGATTTCCCGCTCTCGACCAACTGCTCCAAATAATAGCTTTTAGCGACACCCAATTTCCAGCTTTTAGGGAAACTCTGAATAACAGAGTTTCCCGTGCGGCACATGGATGTGCCGCCAGATTCAGTGCCGTAAGGCATTGAATCTGCGAGCAAATCAGCACATTTTTGCAGGACAGCAAAAATGCACGGCGCAGCAGGACAGCAAAAATGCACGGCGCAGCAAAGGGGCGGGCACACGGAAGTGCCCGCTGACATTTTTGCAGGACAGCAAAAATGCACGGCGCAGCCGCCCAAAGGGGCGGGCACATGGATGTGCCCGCTGACATTTTTGCAGGACAGCAAAAATGCACGGCGCAGCCGCCCAAAGGGGCGGGCACACGGAAGTGCCCGCTGACATTTTTGCAGGACAGCAAAAATGCACGGCGCAGCCGCCCAAAGGGGCGGGCACACGGAAGTGCCCGCTGACATTTTTGCAGGACAGCAAAAATGCACGGCGCAGCCGCCCAAAGGGGCGGGCTGCCCGCTGACATTTTTGCAGGACAGCAAAAATGCACGGCGCAGCCGCCCAAAGGGGCGGGCACACGGCCCCGCTGACAAGGACAGCAAAAATGCACGGCGCAGCCGCCCAAAGGGGCGGGCACATGGATGTGCCCGGCATTTTTGCAGGAAGCAAAAATGCACGGCGCAGCCGCCCAAAGGGGCGGGCACATGGATGTGCCCGCTGACATTTTTGCAGGACAGCAAAAATGCACGGCGCAGCCGCCCAAAGGGGCGGGCACACGGAAGTGCCCGCTGACATTTTTGCAGGACAGCAAAAATGCACGGCGCAGCCGCCCAAAGGGGCGGGCACACGGAAGTGCCCGCTGACATTTTTGCAGGACAGCAAAAATGCACGGCGCAGCCGCCCAAAGGGGCGGGCACACGGAAGTGCCCGCTGACATTTTTGCAGGACAGCAAAAATGCACGGCGCAGCCGCCCAAAGGGGCGGGCACACGGAAGTGCCCGCTGACATTTTTGCAGGACAGCAAAAATGCACGGCGCAGCCGCCCAAAGGGGCGGGCACATGGATGTGCCCGCTGACATTTTTGCAGGACAGCAAAAATGCACGGCGCAGCCGCCCAAAGGGGCGGGCACACGGAAGTGCCCGCTGACATTTTTGCAGGACAGCAAAAATGCACGCCGCCCAAAGGGGCGGGCACACGGAAGTGCCCGCTGACATTTTTGCAGGACACAAAAATGCACGGCGCAGCCGCCCAAAGGGGCGGGCACACGGAAGTGCATTTTTGCAGAAAAATGCACGGCGCAGCCGCCCAAAGGGGCGGGCACACGGAAGTGCCCGCTGACATTTTTGCAGGACAGCAAAAATGCACGGCGCAGCCGCCCAAAGGGGCGGGCACACGGAAGTGCCCGCTGACATTTTTGCAGGACAGCAAAAATGCACGGCGCAGCCGCCCAAAGGGGCGGGCACACGGAAGTGCCCGCTGACATTTTTGCAGGACAGCAAAAATGCACGGCGCAGCCGCCCAAAGGGGCGGGCACACGGAAGTGCCCGCTGACATTTTTGCAGGACAGCAAAAATGCACGGCGCAGCCGCCCAAAGGGGCGGGCACACGGCGCCCGCTGACATTTTTGCAGGACAGCAAAAATGCACGGCGCAGCCGCCCAAAGGGGCGGGCACACGGAAGTGCCCGCTGACATTTTTGCAGGACAGCAAAAATGCACGGCGCAGCCGCCCAAAGGGGCGGGCACACGGAAGTGCCCGCTGACATTTTTGCAGGACAGCAAAAATGCACGGCGCAGCCGCCCAAAGGGGCGGGCACACGGAAGCCCGCTGACATTTTTGAGGACAGCAAAAATGCACGGCGCAGCCGCCCAAAGGGGCGGGCACACGGAAGTGCCCGCTGAGGCAGGACAGCAAAAATGCACGGCGCAGCCGCCCAAAGGGGCGGGCACACGGCTTATAGTGCCCGCTGACATTTTTGCAGGACAGCAAAAATGCACGGCGCAGCCGCCCAAAGGGGCGGGCACACGGAAGTGCCCGCTGACATTTTTGCAGGACAGCAAAAATGCACGGCGCAGCCGCCCAAAGGGGCGGGCACATGGATGTGCCCGCTGACATTTTTGCAGGACAGCAAAAATGCACGGCGCAGCCGCCCAAAGGGGCGGGCACATGGATGTGCCCGCTGCATCGCACTTCTGATTTGCGAATCTGATCAAGTCCACGGATGGACTTGATCAGAACATACCTAGTACATTGCGTAATCTGATTGCAAGCAGCAAGCCTGCAATTCCGGCCGAATCCCCGGCTCCTTGAGCACAGGCACTTCAGGGTTTGAATGCAGACATCAGGCGGGCACCCAGCCTTGCTCCGTCAGTACATTCGCCGCCAGTTCAATTTGCCGCGGTGAGAATCGCTTTTTGCGAGCATTCCACCCATGAACCCGGGACACCAGATCCTTCTGGGCAAAGTCACACTTGTGTTTGAGTACCCAGTGCACCGTAGCCAGCAGTTCAAGACCGAATTCCGATTCAAAACCCTCGATCAAATGGGCCACCTGATTGAACCGCGCAAGGGTTTCTCTCTCGCAGCTCAGCACCTTGACAGCGTCTTCCGTAGCCCCGGGGACAAGCGCCAGCGGCTTGGAAGGTGTATCGCCACCGTCGGAATAGCCCGAAATATAGTGCCCTTCAATCTCGTGCAGAACGTGCCGCAGGTTCTGCGCGTAGGGACCATACGGCCCCTGCGTGTAGTCCAACCTCAGGGGCTCGCCTGCAACCTGCATGAAATACATCAACTTGTGGACTTCCAGCAATGTGATAAAGGGATCAAGCAACCCCCTCATATAGCGATCCACAAGCCCAATGAGCACCGCCCTGCCCGGGGTCATTACCGGAACCTTGCAGCCATGTACCCTGCGTCCTGAATCAGGTGCATCCTGGGGCTCGAAGACGACAACACCCAAGCTGTTGAAGTCACCCAATGCCTTCTCGATTCGTTGGCGCACATCAGCCCATCGTAGTCCACCGAGACCGCTTCCCAGCGGTGGCACAGCAAGAGAACGAATATGTGTTTCGCGAATCACCCTCTTCAAGTCCTCCAGCCCATCTTCAATATCCCCGATTCGGCTTCCACCGCGCCAGTGCCGCTTGGTGGGAAAGTTGATGATGTATCGGGGGTTGGTCAGTGCTCCGGTTTCGAACACGAACATCCGGCCAGGCCGAACCTCGCCGCGCCGACAAGCCTCGGCATAGGCGCGGAAATTCTGTGGAAACGCTTTCTTGAACTGCAGGGCGACCCCTCGCCCCATGACACCGACGCAGTTGACCGTGTTAACCAATGCCTCGGCATCCTCGCCAAGAATATCTCCTGTGGTGAAGCGGATCATTTGATGGTGTTGGTGGTGTGCCCTCGCAGTCAATAGTACCATCCCCGGTTTATCTTGACAGCAGGTTGATGGCGATCTGCCCGCATTGCTGCCCGCACTTGCGCGTGAATCCGTTCGGAATAGACACCGATATTCCGAACCAGCGACCAAGGTAGTGATCGCTCGACCAGAAACTCCGCTTGCTTTCCGTCTTTGCAGGTGTTCCAGTGACGCGTTTGAACCGCTTGCCAGTCGATTTCACTCAATTGATTCAAATCGCAGCGGTCTTCGAAATATCGTGAGCCGGCATTGGAAAGAGTGAACGCCCACAGACGATTTTTCCTGTTGGCCCAGTCAACCACTTCGCGAAGGTCGGCTTCAAGATGGACAATGGGTTCCTGGCCGCCACGGTAGTCGAGCTCTGGATGATTGGCCTTGTAAATCACGTAGAGCATGACCGAGCGCGGACAGAAGTAGAAGGGCACACAATCACCAACGGTGAGTTTCGGGCAGCTATTCAATCGTGTGGTCAGGCGATATTGCTTTATCCCGGACATGCCGATGGTTGTTCCGGGTCGCTCGGACCGAGATATACGCGAATCGCACCACAAGCAGTTATCCGCGATGATCGACGCAAGGCGATCTACGTGAACGATGTGATAGGTTCTCGGCCGTGCTGGCGGTTGCATGGCTCAGCCCGCAAGATACGCCAACGCGGTACAGATCATTCTTTCAAGGCAGTATTTTGCGGTGGGGGCGATCACAAGCTTTCGATAAATTCCTTCAGTAGCCTGGCCGGTTGGCGACTCGTTCAGCATAACGCAAAGCGCCAAACCTGCCGGAGTGTTCAGGATGACAATTTATCACCTGATTTCAAGCTGTCAGTGCAACGCTCCTGAAGTTGAAGAGGGCCAAGCAGCGCGGTATCCTCTGACCTTTCAAAAACACAGAAGTATCGCGATGGCGACTCGCTACAACCACCTGACCCATGAGAACAGGTATTACATCAACAAGCATTTGAGGGCAGGAGTCTCGCAGACACAGCGTTCGGCTGACGAGCGCCATGTCACTCGTCGGCGCAGCGTTCAGCTGAACGCATTCGATCGGTAGCCGCCCCCTGCAAGCAGGTCATAACTGGAGGAAGAAAACAATGTCCCGGGAGAAGCACGAAGAATTACGGATGTCAGCGCACCTCATAAGCGCACGGGAATGGCCAGCCTATGAAAAAGCCCGATATTTTCACTACTTGAGGAATCAGGAGTTCCTCGAATACAGCGAGATGATCGCTCTTTGTGGCGGCAACGCGAACAAGATGGAAATCGAAAGGCAAATCGATGCCTTCGAGGATATGAACGAGTACTGCCGTGACTTGGTTGACGACACCGCATTCAAAATAGACCGGTTCAGTAGCTTCGTGGAATTACAGAAGCCCAAGGTCAAGGATGCCATTTACGACGCTGGGTTTGATCTGGAGAATTTCGGGGAATGGGTCCGGGATGGCAAGATCTTTCGCGATGCTGATGTTCGTCTCCTTCGCACCATCCTCCCCCATGAGCAGGCGCGGGGAGCTTTCGTCTCAGGCGGCCCCAAGTCAATCAAGCGGGCAGTGGAAATCGTCAAGCAACAGACAAAACCCGAGGAACCCCAATCAATCAGCTCGGCATCCTTGAGTCAGCTCGCCCAGGCATTGAGCCAGAAGATAGCCGACCTCAAGTACACCGACATACTTGCAATGAAAGCCGACTCCAGCGAAGCACTCCCTGAAGATGTCCACTCTCTGCAAGAGGTACATGAGCAAATCACCGAGTTGCTCGCCATTGTCGCCGAGTAGTCTTCATCAGGAACCCGACACACTCTGTTGTTCGGAATTTTCCAAAGCTGAGCCTGTGGTCCGCCGTCGAGCTTCGCTCGGAGTGCGCGCCTGCCGGGACCACCCGCCCGCGTGACCGCGCCCGGTCGTCAATCGCGGTTAGACTGCCCATCGGCACACACGCAGGCGACCAGCGCACACAGCACATGCAAGGCCAGGAACTGACCAGCAATCGACTCGCTGAGGAATCGAGCCCGTATCTCTTGCAGCATGCCGAGAATCCCGTGCACTGGCAGCCCTGGGATGAGCGCGCCCTCGAACTTGCGCGCACCAGTGGCAAGCCAATCCTCCTGTCGGTCGGCTACTCGGCCTGTCACTGGTGCCATGTGATGGCACACGAATCCTTCGAGGACGAAGCCACTGCCGAGGTGATGAACGAACACTTTGTGTGCATCAAGGTTGACCGCGAGGAGCGCCCGGACCTCGACAAGGTCTATCAACTCGCGCACTACCTGCTGACGAGGAGTTCCGGCGGCTGGCCGCTCACCATATTCCTCGACGCGGAGACGCAGATTCCCTTCTTCAGTGGCACCTACTTTCCGAAGCGCGCCATGTATGAGCGCCCCGGCTTTGTCGATCTGCTACTGCGCATTCAACAGGCCTACGCCGCCCAACACAGCGATGTGACGGAACAGGGTGCGCGTCTCGTGACACTCATGAAAGGCACCCTCAGCCGCGGCTCCAATGATCAGCCAACCTCCAATGATCAGCCAACCCCCACAGGCGACATTGCCGACTTGCGCGTGTTCGCCAAGGCGTTCAAGGAGCTGCGTCAATCCTACGACGAAGAGCACGGCGGGTTTGGCGGCGCGCCCAAGTTTCCCATGCCCACCAGCCTCAACCTCCTGCTGCGCTACTGGAACCTCACTGACCCGAACGACAGCACCTGCCAGATGGCACTCGATATGGCGCTCACTACCCTCACCAGAATCTGTCGCGGAGGCATACGCGATCATCTCGGCGGCGGTTTTTGCCGCTACTCGGTGGATGCGACATGGATGGTTCCGCACTTCGAGAAGATGCTCTACGACAACGGTGCCCTGCTGTCGCTGCTCGCCGATGCCTGTCTGGTGGAGCCGGACGGCCTGTTTCGGGAATCCATGGAGGAGACGGCCGACTGGATGCTGCGCGATATGGAATCGGAAGCTGGTGGTTTTCATGCCGCCTTTGATGCCGATTCCGAGGGCGAGGAGGGCCGCTTCTATCTCTGGCGCCGAAATACGATACGCAAATTGCTGAGCGACGAAGAGTTTCTCGTGTTCGCGACGCTCTACGGCATTGACAAGCAACCCAACTTCGAGGGTCGCTGCTGGAATCCGCACAGATACGATTCCTGGCGGTCGGTGGTCTCTCGCCTCGGCATGTCGCCGGCACAGGCAAACGAGCTGCTGGCATCGGCCAAGGCCAAGCTGTTCGAGGAACGCGAGCAGCGCGTGAAACCCGCGCGCGACGACAAGATTCTCACTTCATGGAACGGTCTGGCCATCAAGGGGCTGGTGCGGGCAGGTACCGTGCTTGCCCGCAGCGACTATACGCAAGCCGCCGAGCGCGCTCTGGATTTCATTCGTACGCATATGCTGGAAGACGAATCCGGGCGCCTGCTGGCCACACACGCGCAAGGACAGTCGAGATTTCTCGGCTATCTGGATGATTACGCCAATCTGGCTGACGCGCTGCTGGCGTTTCTGGAATATCGCTGGAGCGATGAATTGTTTGCATTCTGTCGGCATCTTGTTGATCGCGTCCTGGCGGAATTCGAGGATGCCGAAGAAGGTGGCTACTTCTTCACCTCCACGGCTCACGAAGCACTGATTGCGACACCAAAACCTTCCGCAGACGAAGCCGTGCCGGCTGGCAACGGCATTCTCGGTCAGGTCCTGCTCAAGCTCGCAGAGCTTGCTCACGAACCTCGGTACCGGACCGCCGCGGAACACATACTGCGCTGGGCGACCCCGTATCTGGAGCACACACCCTCGGCGTACGCGAGCCTGCTTGGCGCGCTGCACGACTATGCCATGGGGCTGGAGACCTGCGTACTTCGCGGCGATATCGAGGCGCTTGAACCCTGGCGAGCCGCATGCAAGGAGACCTACGCTCCGCGCAGACAGTGCTTCGTGATTACGCCGCAATTCACCGGACCAGACTGGTTACCGAAAGATACGGAAGGCGGCGAACACGCCTATCTGTGCGCCAACTTCACCTGTTCGCCGCCACTGCGGAGTCTCAACGCCCTCAAATCGGCTCTGACCGCCTGACCCCGGTGCTTCCCGATCAGCCGGGATCTGGCCGCGCCTCCATGAGCACCAGAGATTGAAGAGCCCGGTCAAAATCTTCTGCCAGCGGCTGGTTGTTGGCATCAAGACGTATGTCGTGGTAGTCGGCATCCTGCGGAAATATGGACAGGTAACTTTGAAACGCCTCTCGCAGCCTCTGCGAGTCCTCTGTGATGATGTCCGCGTGGTAGCGCGACTTGCGTCCCTGAACCCGCAGGTACACCTGCTGCCCGCCCTGCAGATTCCGCCACCACTGGGTGTGCCTGGAAGTGAAGCAGCGTATGACACCGGCCGCGCGTACGTATCGAAGTGGCGTTGTGTAACTCCGGTGCGAACGGCGTCCCGTAAAAGTCAACAACAGCAAGCTATTGCTCATGAATACGTGCAGGGGAGAGCTCAGGAGCAGCCGCACAACAGGATTGATGACGACGAAAAGCGGTTCCGGAATCTTCATGTACTGCCTCTCGGAAAATATTTACAGGCGCAACGGGGACAATACACGCCTTCATGAACTGCCCGCGAGGCGCACCTGAACCCCGAGGTCGAGTTCCTTGACTGCGCGCACCTCATCGACGCGTTTGACCAGCGTATCGTGCGGTGCCTGCTTGACAATCTGTGCATCGCGCGCTGCCTCCGCGCGTATGGCGATCATGGCTTCAACGAAGGCATCGAGCACCTCGATGGATTCGGTTTCCGTTGGCTCGATGAGGAAGCACTCCGGCACCAGAAGCGGAAAGTAATTGGTCGGTGGATGAAAGCCGTAATCCAGCAGTCGCTTGGCGAAATCAAGCGCTGTGACACCGTATTCCCGATGCTCCTGCTTCAGGCTGATGACAAACTCGTGCGTAACGCGCCGCGCGGGCCAGGCAAGCTCGAATCCGGCATCGGCAAGACGCCTGGCGACATAGGCTGCGGCCAGAACCGCGTACTCACTGACGCGGCGAAGTCCTTCGCCGCCCAGCAGGCGAATATAGGCGAGTGCGCGTATCAGTACGCCAGCGTTACCGCCGAAGGCAGACAGGCGACCCATGGAACTCGGATGCCCGGTTGATCCTTGCTCGTAACGACCTTCGAGTTCGATACTTCCGGCATCGCCGTCACGGGCATAGGGCATGGGCAGAAAAGGCTTCAGCCGCTCAACCACGCCTATGGGGCCGGCACCCGGTCCACCGCCGCCGTGCGGCGTAGCGAAGGTCTTGTGCAGGTTCATGTGAATCACGTCAAACCCCATATCAGCCGGGCGTACCCGACCAACGATGGCATTGAGATTGGCACCGTCGTAGTAGAGCAGACCGCCGGCTGTGTGCACTTGCTGCGCAATCTCGCAGATGCGGCGCTCGAACAGGCCGCAGGTGGAAGGGTTGGTGAGCATGAGACCGGCAGTGCGCTCCGAGAGCGCCGCACGCAGTGCCCGTTCGTCAATATCCCCGGATTCGACAAGTGGCAGTTCGCGCACCTTGAAACCACACATGACCGCAGAGGCAGGATTGGTGCCGTGCGCTGCCTCCGGCACCAGGATTTCGTCGCGCATCGACTGACCCTGGCTGTTCAGACAGGCGCGAATGATGGAGAGCCCGGCGAACTCGCCCTGCGCACCCGCCATGGGCGTGAGCGAGACAGCCGCCATGCCGGTCAGTCGCTTGAGATGCTCTTCAAGCTCCATGCGAACGCGCAGAAACCCCTGGTCGAACTCATCCGGCAACAGCGGGTGCCTGGACAGGAACCCGTCGTTCATCGCCACCTTGTGCGCGGCGCGCGGGTTGTACTTCATGGTGCAGGAACCGAGCGGATAAAAGTGGGTGTCGATGGAGAAGTTCTTCTGCGAAAGCCGCGTGTAATGACGCACTACGGTCAGCTCCGAAACCTCGGGAAGCATCGGCCCGGCCTCGCGCAGCAGCGCTTCGGGAATGTCGATGTGGTGACTTCGAGTGCGCGCCTGCGCCGAATGGGTGCGCGCTCCCCTGCTCACATCAAGGATGGTTGGATGCTGATTCAATGAGTCGATACGGGCAGTCATTTCGATAACACCCTCGACATGGCCTGTGCACAGGCTTCAATCTCGCTCATCGTGCGCTTTTCGGTGGCGCACACCAGCAGGCAGTTGTCCAGTTCGGGATACCAGTGACCAAGCGCAATGCCGGCGAAGATGCCCGCCTCGCGGGCCAGCGTCAGCACAACTTCGTGCGCCGAACGAGGCAGTTCCAGCACCGCCTCGTGAAAGATCGGGCCAGGGAAGCGTCTCCTGACCCCCTTGACGGCGCACAAGGCATCTACAAGCGCGGTCGTGTGCTCATGACAGCGCGCCGCCACCTCCCGCAACCCGCTCGCCCCCATGAGCGACAGATACAGGGTGGAAGCCGTCACCAGCAACCCCTGATTGGTACAAATGTTGGAAGTCGATTTGGCGCGTCGTATGTGCTGCTCGCGCGCCTGCAGAGTGAGCACGAAGCAGGTGCGCCCTTCGCTGTCGAGTGTGCGTCCGACGATACGCCCGGGCAACTGGCGAACCAGCTTCTGCCGACAGGTGATGAACCCGTGCGTCGGCCCGCCGGATGCCATGGGCACACCGAGCGGTTGGCCATCGCCACAAACTATGTCGGCACCCTGTGCCCCCCAGCCTCCGGGGGCCTTGAGCAGGGCCAGCGAGAGTGGATTCACCACGGCGATGAGCATGACATCATTGGCGGCGGCCCAGTCGGCGAGCCGATCAACCTCTTCGAGCCGACCAAAGAGATTCGGGTGCTGCACGATGAGCGCAATCGGCGCTGGTCGGTCTGGCAACTCTTCCACGGTGATGCCCGTATGGTCAGATTCGAGCGAGGTCACCTGAATCCCCTGGCCGGAGACGCATGTGCGTACGGCCGCGAGGTAGTGCGGATGCACCCCCGCCGCCGCCCAGACTTGCGGTTGTTCAGTACGCTTCGCGCGGCGACTCGAGCGAACCGCCATGAGCACCGATTCCGCCAATGCTGTGGCACCGTCGTACACGGATGCGTTGGACACCTGCTGACCGGTCAGGGCACACATCATGCTCTGGTATTCGTACAGGAGTTGCAGTGTGCCTTGACTGGCTTCGGCCTGATAAGGCGTGTAGGAGGTCATGAACTCACCGCGAGTGGCGATGTCCCAGACGGCTGCCGGAATGTGGTGGTCGTAGCTGCCGGCACCGGCGAAGCAGGTGAGTGACGGGTCGAGATTGGCGAGCGCATCAAGCTCGCGGCGCATGGTGAGCTCATCCTGACCCTCGGGAAGCCCGGGGATGGTGCCAAGTTGCAGGTCTTTCGGGATCTCGTCAAAGAGCGCATCAATATCCGGCTCGCCGATTTGGCGGAGCATGGTTTCGACGCATTCCGGGGTATGCGGGATGTAGGGCACTGGTGTGTATCAACCTCGAATCGGATATCTGACGGGAATCTGCTTATACGTCCCTATTCATCCTCAATCATCTCCTCATAGGCCGTGGCATCAAGCAAGTCGCTGGCGTTCACATCGCCCTCCGGCATGATGCGAAAGAACCAGCCAGCGCCGTAAGGATCCTGATTGACCAGTTCAGGTCGAGATTCCAGCATCTCGTTGACCTCCAGGATGGTGCCGGTGACCGGCGCATAAATCTCCGAGGCCGCCTTGACGGACTCGACGACACAGGTTTCCTCCTCCGCGACGAATTCGGCTTCCAGTTCCGGGAGTTCCACATGCACCACATCGCCAAGGGCATCCTGCGCGTGATGCGTGATGCCCACGATGAGGCTTCCATCGTGGTCTTCGCGCACCCATTCATGGGACTCCGTGTAGAAGAGCTCGTCAGGTATCTCTCTCATTGCCTCTCCTCCAGGGTTGTCTTGCGTGTGACTCGTCTCTGCGGGATTTGACTCTGACCGGCACCGTGCCGACTCCGGTCAGCGAGTGCGGGCGATGAATCGTGGCGAGACCAGGCTCGCCACCTTCGGCGCACCGCGAATTATGACACGCACCTGTCGGTCAACGCCGACGGGCACACGCGCCAAACCGATACTGTACCCCAGCGAGGGTGAAAAGCTGCCGCTGGTGACCACGCCAGGGCCGCCGGAAGTCTGCACCTCGGCACCCGGTCGCATCACGCCCTTGCCTGTCAGCTCGATGCCGGTCAGTTGCCGCGCACTTCCCTGATCAGCGATTTCCTGCAAGCGCTTGCGGCCAATGAAGTCGCGCGTCTCGGGCTGCCAGGCGACCGTCCAGCCGAGGCGGGATTCCAGCGGGTGGGTATCAGCACTCATGTCCTGTCCGTAGAGATTGAGACCCGCCTCGAGGCGCAGCGTATCTCTGGCACCCAGACCGCAATAGCGAACGCCGAGTTCGCCCAGGCGTTGCCAGAGATGCCGGGCATCCGCTGCCGGCAGCATGAGCTCCACCCCGTCCTCGCCGGTATAGCCGGTGCGCGCGACCAGCCACTGGCCAAACTGTGCAATGCCGAAAGAATCGATATCGCTGCAGCTCTGACCGGTCGCCTCGGCGGCAAGAGCAAGCGCATCCGGGCCCTGAATGGCGAGCATGGCGAGACCTTCACATATGCTGATGTCGGCCTGAAACTGCGCGGCGTGTGATTGCAGCCAGGGGGCGAGGGTATCGCGAGTCGCAGCGTTGAACACAATCCTGAAGCTCGCTGGCAACCGATAGACGAGCAGGTCATCGAGAATCCCCGCTGACTGGTCGAGAGCGAGGCTGTATAGCCCCTTGCCGGGGGCGAGACGAGCCACATCGCCGACCAGCAGGTAGCGAAGCAGGGCTTCGGCCTCTGGCCCGATGACTTCGGCCTGGGTCATGTGAGACACATCGAATACCCCGGCGGCGCTTCGCACTGATTGATGCTCAGCCACCTGCGAGCCGTAATTGAGCGGCATGGTCCAGCCGGCGAAGGGTGTCATCTTCGCCCCCGCCCTGACGTGCGCCTCATACAGGGCGGTGCGCTTCAAATCGCTCATGTCAGAAGGCCCGGTTGACCCGGTCCGCGATGCGCAACAACAGGCTGTCGCCGAGCGCTTCGCGCAGCAGTATCTGTTTGATGAAATCGGCGCGGTCAACAAAGCGCACACCGATATTGCGCAGCCACCCGAAGGTGGGGTCCTCGACCGCATAAACGCGCAGGAAGAACTCCATGGCGGCGACCACGGCACGTGCGCGTATGCGGCGAACCTGACTGAATTGTCGCCACAGGCTATCCGCCCCCGGGTCAGCGTGGTGGGCATCAAGCACCGCAAATACGGCGGCCACATCCTCAAAGCCGAGATTGGCACCCTGCCCCGCGAGCGGATGTATGACTCTCGCCGAGTCGCCAAGTAGCAGGGTGCGTGACCCAGGCGCAAATGTCTCGCTCACCTGCTGCTCGAGCGGCACGGGGTAACGCTCATCGCAGGTGAGCACCTCGCCGAGCCGCCGCTCCGAGGCCACGGCAAGCTCTTCACAGAAGGCCGACTCATCAAGCGCCGCGCGCCGCGTTGCTTCGTGTGACGACTGTGACCAGACGATGGACACACAGCACCGCTCATCGCCTGTCGTCAGCGGCAAGAGTGCCAGTGGGCCGTCCCGCAGGAATCTCTGCCAGGCGGTGTGGGCATGATGTTCACTCACTTCGGCGACCGTCACCAGAGCAGTCTGGCCGGTGGGACGAAGCTGTCGGTCTCGCCCCAGAAGCGATCGCACACGAGAATTGGCACCGTCGGCACCAATCAGCAACCGCGCGCTGACAGGTCTGGTCGTATGCAGGGTGACCCGATCAAAGCTCACTTGAATGTCCTCGATGTCCTCTCCGAGGAATACCTTGATGTCGTTGTCGCATACCAGCTTCCAGAGACGCGATTGCAGCTCGCTCATGGATGCCATGTAGCCGAGACAGGGGACTCCCGCTTCCTCGGCGCTGAAGGAGACTTCGGCAGTGCCCAGCTCCTCCCAGGCGACAAGCCGCCGGAACTCCCCCTGATGCTGCCAGGCTGATTCCCCGAGGGACTCTGCCAGGGCTCTCCACTTCGGCGCGATGGCCAGCATTCTCGGGTCGAACCCGAGCCGCCCCTTGAAGTTGTGCGGCTCGCGGCGCTCGAGCAAGCCAACTGAATAGCCTCGCTGGTGAAGCCCGAGCGCCGCCGCCGAACCGACCAGTCCGGCACCCACCACGAGCACATCAAGACAGGGATCAGCCACGCATCATCGCCTCGATGTCGGCAATCGTCTTGACAGCACCTGCGGTGAGCACTTCGTTTCCTGTCGCGGTAACAAGCACATCATCTTCGATGCGAATGCCGATATTCCGGTAGGCCTCCGGTACGCTCTCGTCGGCCATGTAGATACCGGGTTCGACAGTCAACACCATCCCGGGTTCGAGTACCCGCCAGTCCTTGCCGCGCTTGCGTACGCCGACATCGTGCACATCGAGCCCGAGAAAATGCGATGTGCCGTGCATGAAATAGGGGGTATGCGCATCCCCCCTGATCAGGGTGTCCGTATCGCCTTGCAGCAATCCCAATCCGACCAGCCCTCCGGTGATTTCGCGCACTGCCGCCTGATGCGGGGCATTGATGTCATTGCCCGGCTGACAGGCGTTGATGGCCGCGAGCTGCGCGCCGAGGACGATTTCGTAGAGTGCCGCCTGAGCGTCGCTGAAGGTGCCATTGACCGGAAAGGTGCGCGTGATATCGGCGGCGTAATGGGCGTATTCGCAGCCCGCGTCGATGAGCACCAGATCACCATCCTGCATGGTCGCGGAGTTCTCCACATAGTGCAGCACACAGGCGTTGGCACCGCTGCCGACAATGGATGTGTACGCAGGCGTACGCGCACCCCGACGCATGAACTCGTACACGAGCTCGGCCTCCAGCACCCACTCGCCGACCCCCGGCTGCGCCGCCTTCATGGCGCGATGATGTGCATCAACGCTGATACGCGCCGCCGCGCGCATGAGTTCGAGTTCGTCGTCCGATTTGATGGCGCGCATCTCGTGCAGGAGCGGCCCGAGCATCTCGACATGGCGAGGCGCACGATGCGCCTCGCGACTCATGCGCAACTCGCCCAGATAGCCAAGCACCTCGGCTTCCAGCGCGGATTCTCCAAGCTCCATGAACACATGCGTCTTGTCGCGCAAGAGGTTCGGCAATTTGTGCGCAACCTGACTGACGGGATACGCCTGGTCCACGCCGAGCCGCTCAGGTGCATTGGCCGGGCCGAGACGCGCTCCGTCCCAGCGCTCGCTGTGCTTGTCTCTGGCGCGACAAAAGAGCAGGCTGCGCTGACGGTGGGTGCCGCGTTCGAGCACGAGCAATGCCTCGGGTTCATCAAAGCCGGTGAGATAGTGAAAGTCGCTGTTCTGGCGAAACACATAGTCGGTATCGCGGCTGCGCACACGCGGCGGGGCGGAAGGCACCACGGCGATGCTGTGCACGGGCATTTTGGCAAGCAGCGTCTGACGACGCGAAGCAAAAGGATTCATCGGATCAGTGTGATGCCCCGTCAGTAACGAGAGGCGCATATGCTACCTGAAGCGATTGTGCACATGCACTCTGGCATCTCACTTTTGCATCTCACTTTGATGTAGCATCACAAGGGAAACTCTGAATAACAGAGTTTCCCGTGCGGCACATGGATGTGCCGCCAGATTCAGTGCCGTAAGGCATTGAATCTGCGAGCAAATCAGAAGCGTACTTCTGATTTGCGAATCTGATCAAGTCCACGGATGGACTTGATCAGAACATACCAAGAATCCCGCTATCAGGTTCCCGACACACTGTCCTGCAGATACGACCATGCGTGGCCTTTCCCGTCGCATCATGGAGCATGCCGAGTCCTTGCCGGAGGCGACTCCGCTGTGCCCGGGCGCCCTGCTGCACCTCGGCAACCGCGATGCAGTCCATCAGGCGCTGTCGCGCCTTGCGCGCTCGGAGCGTCTCATGCACATCTGTCGAGGCGTATATATGCGCCCGATCGAAACTGAATTCGGCATTCGAGCGCCACGCAGGGCAAAGGCGCTGAAGGCCCTCTCGGAGTTGTGGAACGTGGTCATGGTGCCCTCATGTGGCTCGGCAGCCAACTGCCTGGGCTTGACTCTCCAGAACCCGGTGCGCGAGATTTATCTCACCTCCGGCGCGAGCCGCTGGCTGTATTTCGGCCCGTCTGTCGTGGAACTGAGGCATGCACCGCGCTGGAAACTGGTCGCACCGCACCGCAAGGCCGGGAACCTCATCCGCGCCCTCGCATTTCTCGGCCCGCATGAGGTCGAGGATGGGCTTGATGTGGTTCTGCCCACGCTCTCCAGGACGGACCGGGAAGAGCTTGCAGCCGTGCGTACCCTCCTGCCAAGCTGGATGGCGGAGCCATTGAGTATGCTCTGATCAAGTCCATCCGTGGACTTGATCAGATTCGCACGATGCTGCAGGTCAAGCGGATGCCGCTTCCGTAATCCGTGCGCCACAACGTCAGACCCCCCTCCCCCTGCTCGAGGTTGAATGATAGGGTATGCTCACCATCCCACTCGCGATGACCCACTCATGTCCAGCATCTGCCTGAGAAACGCCCGCATGGTCAACGAAGGCGAAACGCGCGAGGGTGACCTGCTCATTCGCAATGGGCGCATTCATGCCATCGGCCAGGGGTTTGCGGTACCCGCAAGGACAGAAGAGATAGATCTGGGCGGAGACCTGCTCATGCCCGGCGTGATTGACGATCAGGTGCACTTTCGCGAGCCGGGACTGACGCACAAGGGCTGCATCGCCAGCGAATCGAGAGCCGCGGTCGCGGGCGGCATCACCAGCTACATGGAGATGCCCAACTGCCGTCCGCAAACAATCACGCCAGAGGCCGTGCAGCACAAACTGGACATCGCTGCTCGTGACTCCATGGCCAACTACGCCTTCTACTTCGGTGCCACCAACGACAACCTTGAAACAATCAAGGGGCTCGACAAGGCGCTGGTGTGCGGGGTCAAGGTATTCATGGGCGCATCGACTGGCAATATGCTGGTCAACAACCCGGACACGCTCGAGGGCATCTTCGCTGCCACCGATCTGGTGATTACCACCCACTGCGAAGACACCCCCATGATCCAGCAGGCCGAAGCCGAGGCGCGCGCCCGCTATGGTGAGGATGTGCCCTGGGCCGAACATGCACACATTCGCAGCGACCAGGCGTGCCTCGCCTCCTCCTCGCTGGCAGTCGAACTCGCGCGCAAGCACGGCTCCAACTTGCATGTGCTGCATCTCACCACGGCGGTCGAACTCGCCCTCTTCGATGCCGGCCCGATAGAGAACAAGCGCATCACGGCGGAAGTCTGCGGGCATCACCTGTTCTTCAACGACTCCTGGTATGAAATCAGGGGCTCGCTGATCAAGTGCAACCCGTCGATCAAGAGCCGCGCCGATCAGGAAGCGCTGGTCGCGGCGCTGGCCGAGGACCGCATCGACATCATTGCCACCGATCATGCGCCGCACACCTGGGAAGAAAAGCAGGGGAAATACTTCGATGCGCCGGCCGGTGTACCGCTCGTACAACACAATCTGCTCATTGGGCTGGAACTCGTCAGCTGCGGGGAACTGGATCTTGTGCAACTGATTGCCAAGATGTGCCATGCGCCGGCGCTGCGCTTCAAGGTGCGTGAGCGAGGCTTTCTGCGTGAAGGCTATTTTGCCGATCTGGTGCGCGTCTCGTTGCGTGGTCAGACAGCGGTTGACAATGAACCCGTGTATGCGCGCTGCGGCTGGACACCCTTCGCCAACCTGACCTTTGGCGCGCGCGTGATGCACACCTGGGTCAATGGCATCACCGCCTGGAGTGCGGGAGGCTTTGCGCCAGCGAGCCTCGGCCAACAACTGGACATGCAGTGAAGAACCCCATGAGTCGCACAGCGCGCATACTGGTTTGGGCGCTGGGCGGCATCATCCTGCTGGCCCTCGCTCTGGCAATGCTCTTGTGGCGATGGACGCTGCAATTCGAGCAGGTGGCGATTAGCGAAGATTTGCACCTCATATATAGCAAACTGGGCGGCAATGTCGCCGTGCTCGGCACCGGCGAAGGTGCCGTGGTCATTGACACCCTGACGCTCGTCACCCAGGGTCGGGCCATTCGCGAGCGCGCAGAAGCGCTCACCGGCGAAGCAGTCGAGATACTGGTGAACACCCACTGGCACGCCGACCACACGCACGGCAACCCGGCTTTCGGGCCGGATATCCGCGTCGTCTCCACGGCTCGCACCAAAGCGATTCTCGAAACATTGGATGCTGATTTCTGGCAGGGAGATGCCGCTGGCACCTCGCCAAACGAGACCTTTCAGGACGCACACGTAATTCGCCTCGGCGACAAGACAATTGAACTCTACTGGCCGGGCGCGGGCCATACCGGTGGCGACCTGGTCGCCCTGTTCAGGGAGGAGCGCGCCATCCACATGGGGGACCTGCTGTTTACCGACCTCTATCCGTTCGTGGATCTGGAGACGGGCGGCAGCGTTCAAGCCTGGAGTACGACCCTGGACAGGGTGCTGGAACTCGATTTCGATCATGTGATTCCCGGGCACGGCCGCCTCACCGACCGCGACGGCCTGGTGCGGTTTCGCGATTTTGTCGCGGAGCTCGCCATGCTGGCGCGTACAGCAAGGCAGAACGCCTGGACACTCGAGGAGACCATCGCCAGAAGCGCGTTCAGCGAACCCGCGGCACGTCAACCGCTGAAGATCGGCCCGGTGACGCTGGTGGACAGGGAATTCGCGATTCAGCGCGCCTGGGAAGAGGTTCACGCGGCGTTTGATACTGCCGCAATCAGGTAGGCGGACGATTCCCGCGCTGTGGTGTATGGTCACACATTCATTCATCATTCCATTCAGCGACAACCGCTGAATCTGCCGGGAGGACAGTTTCATGACCAAGACCATAATCGCGTCGCTATGCTTCATGGCGATTCTTCTTGCCGGATGTGCTGGCGAGACACCCGACACATGCCGCCAGGAGACCGAGCAAGACTCGCTTGTCAGGGCGGATGCGGCCTCGTCCCTGATTTCCGGGGACTACTTGCGCTCCGTCATCGCAGAGATATCGAGCGATGCCTACGAGGGGCGCGGCCCAGGCAGCGAGGGCGACCGCAAGGCGCGCGCATGGCTGGCCAGGGAATTCGAAGCCATTGGCATCGCTCCGGGAGGAGAGGACGGTTACCAGCAAACCTTCAACCTCATTGGATCGACGAGCACACTCGATGCACCCTGGCAATTCTCCAGCGGGTTCTCGGCCGAGCCGGGTCGTGAATATGTTGCCAACATCGACAACCAATCGACTGCGGCATCGCTCGATGATGCCGAACTGGTATTCGTGGGCTACGGCATACAAGCCCCGGAGTACGACTGGGACGACTACAAGTCCGTGGATGTCGCCGACAAGGTGCTGGTGATGCTGAACAATGATCCCGATTGGGACCCGGAGCTCTTCGAGGGCTCGCGACGTCTCTACTACGGACGCTGGACCTACAAGTACGAGATTGCCGCGAAGCTCGGTGCCGTTGCCGCAATCATCATTCACACCACGCCGTCCGCGGGCTATCCGTGGCAGGTTGTCGAAACCTCCTGGACGGGCCCGCAGTTCGATCTGCCCGCCGAGGGAGAGCCACGCATCGAGGTCGCCGCCTGGCTCAGCGAAGATGCCGCCAGACGGCTGTTTGCGTCGGCCGACCATGATTTCGATGCTCTGGTGCAATCAGCGCGGTCGCACGACTTCTCGCCGGTTTCGCTCGGTATCAGCACAAATCTTGCCATCACGGCGGAACTGGAACAGACGCAATCGGCGAATGTGCTGGCCGTGATGGAAGGGTGCGACCCGGTGCTGGCCAGGGAAGCCGTGGTGTTGACGGCGCATCATGACCACCTCGGCATGGGCGAGGCGAACGGTGATGAAGATGTGATCTACAACGGCGCGCTCGACAATGCCAGCGGTGTCGCCCAGATTCTCGCTGTTGCCAAGGCGCTCGAGAGCTTGCCTCGACCGCCACGACGCTCGGTCGTGTTTGCGCTTGTCGGTGCCGAAGAACAAGGGCTTCTGGGGTCGGCCTACTACGCACGGCATCCGACCTTCCATCCCGGGCGCATTGCAGCCAACGTGAATGTCGATGGTGCCAACATCTGGGGAGAAGCCAGCGACATGATCTTCATTGGCCTCGGCAAGTCATCGCTTGATGCAGTCGCCACGCGCGTGGCCGACTACACCGGACGAAGCCTGCATGGCGACCAGTTCCCGGACCGCGGCTATTACTACCGCTCCGATCAATTCAGCTTCGCCAAAATCGGTGTGCCGGGCATTTATCTTGATGGAGGTGTCGAGATTATCGGCAAACCAGCCGGTTGGGGGAAGGAGCGAATCGCCGAGTACACCGAGCAGCATTATCATCAGCCCAGCGATGAACTCAGTGAGGACTGGATCTTTGACGGTATGGTGGCCGACACACGCTTCGCGCTGCTCACCACCTGGCTCATCGCCGAAGCGGACGAGATGCAATCCTGGAATCCGGGCGACGAATTCGCGGCCTTGCGCCAGCAAGCCCTGCAGGAGCTCGCATCCCGCGAGTAGCGTGGTGCCTCGTCAAGTGAACCAGAAATAACAGTCGAACTCGCAAGGAGACATGCATGCCTGTCGTTGAATATCAGGTTGAAGGTCACGTGGCAGTAGTTACGCTGAACCGCACTGAAGCCAGGAATGCCGTGAACCCGGAAGTTGCGGTGCGCCTCCTTGATGCCTGGAAGGCGATCCGGGATGACGATCAGGTGCGCGTGGCGGTGGTGACCGGTACTGGTGATTGCTTCTGTGCCGGTGCCGACCTGGGTCAACTCATCCCGCTCGTGTCCGGGGCGCGAAAGCCCGAGAACGAATGGGACCAGCGGTTGGTTGATGATGGCTCGATCACCATGGGGGCCTTGCTCAGAAACTTCGATACCGAAAAGCCGGTGGTTGCTGCCATCAACGGACACGCCATTGCTGGCGGGATGGAACTGGTGCAGGGCACGGACATACGTGTGGCCAGCTCCAAGGCTCGCTTCGGGGTGCAGGAAGTGAAGTGGGCGCTCTTTCCCGCCGGTGGGTCAAGTGTGCGATTACCGGTGCAACTCGGCTTCGCCAAGGCCATGGAACTGCTGCTCACCGGAGACCTCATCAGCGCCGAGGAAGCACTTGCCTGTGGATTCCTGAATCACGTGGTGGCACCCGAGGAAGTGCTGTCGAAGGCCATGGAAATCGCCAACAAGATCGCGGGTAACGGGCCGCTGGCGGTGAAGGCCATTCGGCGCTCGGCGAAGCAGTGTCTCGGCTTGCCTGAAGCAGAGGCATTGAAACTTGAAAACAGGATTTCGTCACCCATCTTCCGCACCGAGGATGCCAGAGAAGGGCCGCTCGCGTTCATGCAAAAACGCAAGCCGGAATACAAGGGCAGGTAGCACAGACCCCGCGGCAGAAGTCGCGACTTCGGCAGGAATCGCGACTTCCTCGGGCGAGCGCCGCGCACTGGCCCTCAGAATGTCTGCGTGATGGTCACACCCCAGCGTCTCGGCTCACCAAGCTGGGTGTAATTGCGCCCCGTGTATCCATCCCGAGGGTCGTTGCCGAAGAAATACCCGCGCACGAAATACGCCTCGTCGCCAAGGTTGCGTCCCCAGAGGGTCACGCGCGTACCCTGCCACGCCCACACCAGAGATGCATGAACGAGGTCATACGCGCGCGACTCGGCAGCGTGGCTGTCGGAAAAATAAAACCGGTCGCGACCATCAAGCATCAGGTTCAGCGACAGCGTGTCAATCAGTTTCATGCTGGCGGCAAGGTGGTACTGGTAACTCGGGGCATGCGCCTGCTCGCGGCCATCAAGGTCCTGCCCTTCGCCGTTGATGTACTGCTGGTACTCGCTGTCGAGCAACCCGAGACTGGCGCTGATTTCAAGACGCCCGCCGATTGAAGCCCAGTTGGCTTCTGCTTCAACGCCTTGATTGACCCCCTCGGCAGCGTTGCCGATGAAGTCGATGAACTCGCTGCTGCCGTCAGCCCGCAGGCTGACAATCGAGCTGTCGATCTGTACATCCTCACGCTGCATGCGAAAGGCCGCGAGGCGCATGCCGAGTCCGAGCTCCGGCCATCGGCCCTTGAGGCCAGTCTCGAAGTTGATCAGATATTCAGCGCCGAATTCGCGCAGCGCCGCCTCGAGGCTGCCATCAGTGTTGAAGCCCCCGGCCTTGTAGCCGCGCGAGATACTGGCGTAGGTGAGCACCTGATCGGACACCACATATTCGAGCGCCAGGCGTCCGCCGAGCAACGTCTCGCTCGGACTGAAGGCGACATTCAGGGAATCCGCGTAGTCGGATTGATGCGATTCGAGACGTACGCCGAGCGTGAGACGCAGGCGCTCGGCAAGGTCCGTTTCGGTGCGCGCATAGGCCGCGAGCCGCTCGACCTCGAAGTCGCTGGTGAAATCTGCGTCTGCATAGGTATAGAGGCGCAGCAGATCGACCTGCTGCCGGAGCCCGTAGAGGCCGAGAACCCAATCCGTGCGCCCCGCCAGCAGGCTACCGCGCTCTGTGGACAGGAGCCTGACTTCCGCCGTCGTGGTTCGGCGTGTGCGGTTGTATTGGTCGGTCGAGGCGTAACCCGCCGGATGGAAGCCCTGATAAGTCCAGTCCTCATCGTAGCCGTAGCCTATATCCGAATCAGCGCCCGTGAGGCTGAGCTCGGTGTCGAAGGCGCGCCCCTGAGTGATCAGCCTCAAGGACGCAAAGCGGCTGTCCTGAGTGTCCTCCCCGGGTTGGTCGGAACGGGTGCGACGGTCATTGTCAAGCGAAAAGGCATCGTATCCATTGTTGAGCGAGACCCCTCCAAGGATGGCATCAAGGCGCGTGAACTCGTTGATCTCGAAGGCGAGCCGACCGCGCCAGGAAAGCTCGTCGAGGTTGTTGGTGTCGTCCGTGTCGAGATGTGTGTTGTCCATGTAGCCATCGCTCAGGTGTTGTGCCACGGAGGCGCGCCAGGCCAAGCGCTGCGACAGCGGCCCGCCCCAGGCCGCGGCCAGGCCGCGGGTTCCGTAGTCTCCGGCCTCGACACGAATGCGACCGGACGGCTCGAATCGGGGCGCGTAACTGTTCAGGGAAATGAGACCGGCGAGTGCATTGGCACCGTACAAGGTTCCTTGCGGGCCGCGGAAAATCTCGACCTGATCCACATCGAAGAGGGTCGCCATACCGCCTATGCCACTGAAATCAATGCCGTCCACCAACAGACCGACGGATGGATTGAGCGGCTCGATGAACTGGCCTCGCTCGCCCACGCCACGCACCTGAAAGAAGCGCGCCCGAGAGGCACCGCTCGCCAGGTTCACGTTGGCACTCGTGGCGATGACCTCCTCGAGGTGCGAGGCGTTTCTCATCTCCAGCAAGGGCGCTGCCAACACCGTCACGCTTGACGCAAGACGCTCGATGGGCGCATCTCGCAACTCGCCATGGACGATGATTTCCTCGATTTCCTGCGGTGCTGCCTGCGCTTCCTGCGCGTGGCTGCCTGGCGCGGCCACGAGGGCGAGCGCCAGGCAATACATCAAGGCACTGCTCGAGCGAAAGGGTGGAATGGGATCAAAGGGTATATTGCTAGACATGTGCCTGTTCCTCCGCCAGCATTATCTGGTTCAGGTTCCAAGGGTCTGCCGCCGCATTGCGACGAGCATCTCAGGCGTAAAGCCGCCCCTCAGGTCATATGTCGCGCATCGCCAGCCAAGGCTGTGCACGACATGGGTAAGATGTCACAGAGTGCGGGAGATGTCAAACGGCGTGTGGATTCGGCGATAATCGCCACCTGTCGCCCGGAGAGGGTCGGCTCGACCCCCATGACTCGCCCACAAAAACAGATCGTGCAACAGATCCGCGGTTCCGGTATCCGTGATAATCGGCATCGCGGTGCGGCGGGCGATTTTCTCAAAACCCATCTGAGCGCGGGAACGCTGTTTTCCGTCGTGTCCGGCTACTTCACCATCCACGCCTACGGTGCACTCGAGGATGAGCTTGAACAGGTGGAGCGGATGCGGTTCCTGTATGGCACACCCAGGCAGGTGGGCAAGATGGAACGGGATGACAAGAAGTCAAAGGCGTTTATTCTCACCGAGGAGGGTCTGACGCTCGCCGAACAGTTGCGGCAGCGCAGCCTGGCCAGCCAGTGCGCGGACTGGATTCGTCGCAAGGCAGACATTCGCTCTGCCCGAGACGGCTTGTTGCACGGCAAGATGTATCACGCCCGCGGCGACCAAGGCGATCAAGCGCTCATCGGCAGCTCCAATTTCACCCTGCCCGGGCTTGGCTTTGGCAAGCGCCCCAACATCGAACTGAACCTTGTGGTGGATAGCGAACGCGACCGGCACGACCTGTACGCCTGGTTCGAGGAGTGGTGGAACAACGCCGAAGACACTCAAAACGTCAAGCAGGAAGTGCTGAAGGAACTTGAACGGCTGTACGGGAATCAGTCACCCGAGTTCATCTACTATCTCACTCTGTTTCACCTGTTCCGCGACTGGTTGGACTCGGAACGGGACACAGACGACGAACTGCGCAAGCTCAAACTGCCGGATACCCAGATCTGGGAGCGACTGTTCGCGTTCCAGAAGGCCGGTGCGAAGGCGATCATCAGCAAGTTGAGATCCCTGAACGGCTGCATACTCGCGGACAGCGTCGGTCTTGGCAAGACCTATACGGCGCTCGCCGTCATCAAGTACTTCGAGCTCAGGGATGATCAGGTGCTGGTGCTGTGCCCGAAGAAGCTGTCCGAAAACTGGACGCTCTACCGCAACAACAGTCGCCTGAATCCATTCGATGATGATCGCTTTCGTTATGATGTCCTGCATCACACTGACCTCTCCCGTGAGACGGGCACGGTGAATGGCATTGATCTCGAAACCATCAACTGGGGTAAATACCATCTCGTGGTCATTGACGAATCGCACAACTTTCGCAATAACAACTTCGCCAGGCAGGTCGAGGGCAAGCCACACAAACGGACGCGCTACGAGAGGTTGATGCAAGACATCATCGCCAGCGGTCTCGACACCAAAGTGCTGATGCTCTCGGCAACCCCGGTGAATAATCAACTTGCCGACCTGCGCAATCAGATTTCCTTCATCGCCGGTGGCGATGTCTCACGCGACGATGTGGCCGACCAGCGCTTCAAGCAGTCGCTGAATGTTGAATCTGTTCGCCAGACCACCAAAGTCGCACAACAACACTTCGATAACTGGGCGAACAAATCGCCCGAGAAACGTAACCGTGAAGATCTGCTGAACCTCCTCGGCGGCGAATTCTTCACGCTGCTTGATGGTCTGAGCATCGCTCGCTCACGCTCGCAGATCACACGCCATTTTCAAGAGGAGGTGGGAAGGCTCGGCGGCTTCCCCACCCGTGAAAGGCCCGTGAGTGTTTCTCCGCCCATTGATCTGCAGGACGAGGCGCTATCGTTCGAATGCCTCAGTCACCGTATCGACGAGTTGACGCTGGCTTTGTATAACCCTGCAGGCTATCTGCGCGACGACCTGCCGGACAGGATTCGAAACGAATACGAAAAGGAGGCTGTCAAGGGCTTCACCCAGGCAGGGCGGGAACGCATCTTGATCAGCATGATGAAGGTGAATCTCCTCAAACGGCTGGAGAGCTCGGTTGCAGCCTTCCGGCAGACGCTGGAGCGCACCATCAAAAAGATCGATGTGCTGCTGGACAGGTTTGATGCACTCGAGGCACATCGGGAAAGCGCACAGATCGACTATTCCGAGCTGCCCTTTGACCAATCGGATACGGATGACCCTGAACTGGATGCACACGACTTCATCATCGGCGGCAAGCGACGGTTCGACCTGAATCACATCGACATTCCAGCATGGCGTCCCTTGCTGGAGCAGGACCGCCAAGCCCTGAAGACACTCCATGAGGAGATGCAGAGGGTGGCGGTAGCTCGCGATGGCAAGTTTCAGGAACTCTGGTGCCACATTCACAAGAAGCTTCACAAGCCGACAACCACCAGAGATGATCGCGAGAATCGCAAGGTGCTGGTGTTTACCGCGTCCGCTGATACGGCCAACTACCTCTATACGCATCTGCAAGATCGCGTACGCGAGGAGGGCGCAGAGATTGCTCTGGTCCGTGGTGACGGTAAAAACCTGTCCACCTTCGGCAACCATGGTTACAACGAAATTCTCACCAACTTCAGCCCGCTCTCCAAGGAACGCGGAGCGCGGACTCAAGGCGCAGGAGGGCAGGAGATCGACATTCTCATCGCTACCGACTGCATTTCCGAAGGGCAAAACCTGCAGGATTGCGATCTGGTCATCAACTATGACATTCACTGGAACCCGGTACGCATCATTCAGCGCTTCGGACGCATTGATCGCATCGGCTCGCGCAACGAGAAAGTTCGTATGGTGAACTTCTGGCCTGTGGAAGATCTGGACAGGTATCTGAGCGTGAGGAACCGGGTGGAGGCCCGGATGGCGCTGGTTGATATCACCGCGACCATGGGCGACAACCTGCTTGAAGACCAGCAGATAGAGAATTTGGTGCACACCGAACTCCGGTTCCGCGACCAGCAGCTCCTGCGCTTGCGCAAGGAGGTGGTCGATCTGGAAGACAGCAATGAGGCCATCAGCCTGGCTGATTTTTCGCTCGATGAGTTCCGCATGGATCTGCTGCGCTTCCTCGAGTCCAGGCGCGATGAGCTGGAGGCTGCCGACCTGGGGCTCTACGCCGTGGTTCCGCCGACGGAGAACAATAGCATCGCACAGCCCGGTGCGCTGTTTTGCCTTCGTCACCGAAGTGATGAGACTGAGGCGGATTCAGCCAACCCCGAGGACCAGCCGCCGAAGGAAGTCACTCGCATCAACCCCCTTGGCCGCTATTATCTGGTCTATGTTCGTGAGAATGGCGAAGTTCGGCTCGGATTCACGTACACCGGGAAGGCGCTCACCCTGCTACGAGATTTGGCCAGTGGTCGTGAAGAGCCTTGGGAAGAATTGTGCGCGCTCTTTGACCAGCGCACCAATGATGGTGCCGATATGCAGCATTACAACATCTTGGTCGAGGCGGCAGTGCGGGATATTGCCCGGGCTTTCCAACAACGCCAGCTTTCCGTGCTGCAGAGCCCAGGCGGTCTGCTGCCGAAGCGGGGCGACCAACCCACGGCTGACGGATCACAGTACGAATTGGTGACCTGGCTGGCCATTCTATCCGGAGAAGAGGGGTAGCGACGGGATGCCAACACGACAATCCGCATCGACAGGTGAACTCAGGACTGCCATCGAGTCGGCTCTTGCTGAGGGTCGGCATGAGGATATAGAACAGGCGGCCAACCAACTATTCGATTGCCTTGGCTACAAGAGCGAGCGAACGCCGACACGTCAAAGCGATGCTGTTGATTCCTTTCTGGAAAACTGGCCACCACTGAATGCCCCCCCCCCCCCCCCAAATTCGCAATTCCGAACAAAAACCTCCGGCAGTACGTGCAGTCCATTCGCATCCTGTTTCAAGTCTCGGATGAGGAAATCGCATCGAACGCCCAGCGTTCATTATTTGATGGGCTGGCAAATTTTGACAGCGGTCTTGCCAAGAGCTATGCCTTCATCGCGGTGGAACTCACTGATGCCAGCTATGCCCGCGGACGCTACGCCGAGCTCGCTCGGGAGATCAACAAGCGCTTCCCCATGCCGGTGTTCGTACTCTTTCGCACCACCGGCGGGCACTTGACGCTTGCGTTCGTCCAACGACGACAGCACAGGCGCAACAGTAACCGGAGTGTGCTCGGCGGTGTCACGCTTATTCGCGAAATCGACCCGGAGAAGCCACACCGCGCTCATCTGGATGTTCTCTGTGAACTCGCCCTCAGCGACCGATTGGCCTGGATGCAACGGCATGGAAAGCCCATCAATTTTGACGGACTACTTGACGCGTTGCTGTTCACTCTGGACACACAGGAACTCAACAAGCGCTTCTACAGGGAGCTGTTCGATTGGTTCAATTGGGCTGTCAGCGAAGCGCGATTCCCAACAGGGCAGAAGCGAACACTCCCGTCCGAAGAGCATGTCATTCGCCTCATCACGCGCCTGCTGTTCATCTGGTTCATCAAGGAAAAAGGGCTGGTGGACGAAGACCTCTTCAATGAAACGAGAGTCAAGGAACTGCTGAAAGGCTACGAACGCGACACCGGCGACTCCTACTACCGCGCCGTGCTGCAAAACCTGTTCTTCGCCACGCTCAACTGCGAGATTTGCAAGCGTGAATGGAGCAGCGTCCGGAGACAGTCCCACCGGATATTTTCTCGCTACCGATTTCACCGGGAAGTTCAGTACCCAGACAAGCTCTTTGCGCTTTTCAGGCAGACACCCTTCATTAATGGTGGTTTGTTTGATTGTTTGGACAGTGTGCAATCCAACAGCAATAGCGGTTGGCGTATCGATTGCTTCACCGACAACGTGACGCGAGAAGGTACTCGAGACTACGGCTTGGTCTCGGTCCCCAACCGGCTGTTCTTTGAAGAACATGTGGACAGACGGGGCATCTTCACCATCCTGAACCGCTACAAGTTCACTGTGGAAGAGAACACGCCCAACGAAGTCGAGGTGGCGCTGGACCCCGAACTTCTGGGCATGGTGTTCGAGAACCTGCTGGCCGCCTATAACCCGGAGACGAAAAAGACAGCACGCAAGCAGACCGGCTCTTATTACACGCCCCGGCAAGTGGTGGAATACATGGTCAATGAGGCGCTAATCGCGTCCTTGTCCGCCAAGGTACAGCCATCGGACGGCGATGAGGAGTTCTGGCAGGAGCGGTTGCGCTACCTGTTCGATGACGCGGATGCCTATGAAGATGCCAACGAATTGTTCGAAGACGAAGAGGCACAGGCACTGATTCACGCCATTGCCCAGATCAAGATACTGGACCCAGCCTGCGGCTCAGGCGCTTTCCCCATGGGAGTGCTGCACAAACTGACTCTGGCCCTGCGTCGGATTGACCTTGAAAACTCACGCTGGGAGGCTCTGCAGAAGGAGAAGGCCCGCAAGCGGGCGAGCAGCGCATTTGACGCTGCGGATCAACAGGCCCGCGATAGCCAACTGCGGGAGATCAGCGATACCTTCGAGCGTTATCGAGACTCCGACTTCGGGCGCAAGCTGTACCTCATCCAGAACAGCATCTTCGGTGTGGATATTCAGCCCGTCGCCTGCCAGATCGCCAAGCTACGATTCTTCATCTCGCTCGCCATTGAGCAAAATGTTGATTCCACCAAGGCCAACCTTGGCATCCGACCACTGCCCAACCTCGAAACGCGCTTCGTGGCCGCCGATGCGCTGCTTGGGTTCAAGTCACAAAAAATTTTGGACAGCGACCGTAGCAAGGAACTTGAATCGGCATTGAAGAGTAACAGAGAGCGTTACTTCCATTTATCAACGCGATCAAACAAGCTCGCGGCTGCAGAAAAGGATGTAGCACTGCGGCAAGAACTCGCCGAAGAACTGCGTCGAATCGGCTTGCCGTTGGGAGATGCTGAACGTATCTCTATTTGGGATCCATACGACCAAAATCACCAAGCTGATTGGTTTGATCCAAACTACATGTTCGGCGTAAACGGTGGATTTGATGTCGTGCTGGGAAATCCGCCCTATGTTGAATCGAGGAGCAACTTGTTGCCTGAAGAAAAGAAGCGCTTGTATGGTGCCCAAGTCAAAAGCGACTGGAAGGGGGTGTTGCCCAAAGGTAGTGATCTGTTGATCTATTTCTTTTGCCGAGCGGGCAAGCTACTTAATGCCAATGGCAACTGCGTCATGATCACGCAGAACGCTTGGCTGAGCACCAACTACGGATTGGATTTTCAGAAATTCGCAAACCGCAGATTTTGGTTCCACAGAATCCTCGACGCGGAGGAAAAATTTTTCCCTGATGTCGGGTCTCAAAACATCAACACTGTCATTACCTGCACAAATCGCAAGCGAACCGAAACCGCCTCTTATGGATTATTGGATACGTCAATGCGTATTACCAACAAAAAAGAGATTCTCCTGACCAGCGGTGTCAAGTGGGGGCACCTGATCAATATGCCGCAATGGTTCCAATCTGCTCTTGATCAAGTACGCGCCTTGGAGACCAGTACGGGGAGTCGAAGAGCTACATTTGGTCAAGGTCTTAATTTCCCGAAAAAGAAGCTGGATGACCCAGAGGGCGGGTCAGTGCCCATCATCGCAAAGGGGGCACACTTTGTAAGCACCCGCTGCGAAACGATGGTTGATGTTCCGCTTTCCAGCACACGTTCTGACAAAATCCCCGCACTATTGATGCCGCGCGGTGTAGGGAGCCGATACTACTGCACTTTAAACTTGGGCAAGTCCTTCTCGTACAGCCATGTTGAAGCATATCTGCCAGATGACCATTGGTTGTCTGATTTTCACTATTGCCTCTGGGCGTACCTCAACTCTTCTTTCGCTTGGCTATATCGGGAAATTACCGGACGTAAAAATCTTGGAGGTGGCTTGTTGAAGTGTGAGGCCTTCGATATGAAAGCTTTTCCGACGAATGTGGATTTGGACTTCGGAACCGAAGCGAGGCAGGTCGCGAAGCTGCTTTCGGCTCGAAACCCCCTTCCGGTGGAAGAAGAGTTGCAATCAAAAGAACATCTCTTTATCGATGATCTGGTCTTCGAGCGACTTGGCATAAAACATACCGCGACAGAGTGCCGCAAAGCGTTGCTGGAGATGGTCGCGTTTCGAACACATCGAGCCAGAACTTGACTTTGATCCAGCAACTGCCATGACCTCGCTCCCGGACATCTTCAGCCCCGGCACGGGCGGCGCATTGCGGCGCGGCACATCGTGATCACGGCGGAGGAATCTTCAGCCCCGGCACGGGCGGCGCATTGGCCCTGGCCAAGTCGCTCAGCGAATGTGGCATCACCCTTGAAGAAGATGCGCTGCGTCTCACCACCGACGATTCCACCGGCCATCCCTCCTTCGTGCAGATCCACGATGCTCTTTCAGGCACACGCATCGCCCCTCGGGAATGACCGGTGCACACCGCCATCCAGGGAGGCGGTGCGCAAGTACGGCAAGGATGCAGAAAACCGAGCCTGCGCGATATG
This sequence comes from Pseudomonadales bacterium, assembly GCA_965199815.1. Lineage (GTDB taxonomy): Bacteria > Pseudomonadota > Gammaproteobacteria > Pseudomonadales > Azotimanducaceae > Azotimanducus. Next base: position 201,590 of record CBDATE010000018.1, on the reverse strand, counting down.
ATGTACATGGTGGAAGGGAGAACCCCTACCCCATGTGGTAATCTCACTTGGTCTGGCTGGTGTCGTTTGTCGATCTGCTGCACATCACTGATACCCACTTGCTCTCGGACAAGCAGGCGTGGCTGCTCGGCGTAAACACCTCCGACAGCCTTGATGCCGTCCTCGGGCAAGCGCTCGACAGCATCAGGCCGGATGCCATAGTGGTCTCCGGCGATATCGCACATGATGCCAGGGTCGAGACCTACGCCGAACTTGCTCGCACCCTGCACAAGACCTCCGCAAACGCTGTCCGCTATGCCTGCGGCAATCACGATTCTCTCGAGTCCATGCACGAGGCCGGGCTTGACCAATCGAACCTGCGGCTTGGTGCCTTCACTCTGGTGGTCACGGACACGCATGCCGAGGGCGAAGTGGAAGGCGAGTTTCTGCGCTCGGACCTGACCGCGCTGCAAGACGCTCTGGCCGCGAGTGACAGCGAGCACATCATCGTCGTCGGGCATCACGCGCCGGTGAATATCGGTGCCCGCTGGCTGGACAAGCACCGCATCCGGGGCAGCGAACGGCTGCTTGATTGCCTGAGCGAAGATGCGCGCGTGAAGGCCTATGTGTTCGGGCACATCCACCAGGCCTTCGACTCCCGGTATCGGGATGTACGGCTGCTGGCCACGCCCTCCACCTGCTTTCAGTTCAAGCCGGGCAGCACCGCCTTCGCACTCGATACGCGCTGCGCGGGCTACCGCCACCTGCGCCTGCACACGGACGGGCGCATGGAAACCGAGGTGCATCGGGTACGCGGCGTACCCGAGAATCCGGATGCCTCGGAATCCGGGTACTAGTCCGGGTACCAGACGAATGCCCACAAGCTCCTACCAGGCCGATGCCATCGAGGTGCTCGAAGGCCTTGAACCGGTTCGCTTGCGTCCCGGCATGTACACGGACACCACGCGCCCCAACCACCTCATCACCGAAGTGGTCGATAACAGCGTGGACGAAGCCATGTCCGGCCATGCGACCAAGGTCGTCGTGCGCCTTCTTCAGGATGGGGTGGTCGAGGTCGAGGACGATGGCCGTGGCATGCCGGTCGATGAGCATCCCCAGCACGGCATCTCGGGCGTTGAACTCATCATGACGCGGCTGCATGCAGGCGGCAAGTTCGGGCATCGAAACTATGGCATTTCGGCCGGTCTTCATGGTGTCGGCGTGTCGGTCGTTAACGCCCTGTCACGCTGGCTCGAAGTGCTCGTCAAGCGCGACGGTGCCCTCTGGAGCATGCGCTTCGAGAAAGGAGAACCCGCTTGCCCCCTGCAACGGGTGAAAACCGGCATCGCACGTTCAGACCACGGCACTCTGGTGCGCTTCAGCCCGGATGCATCCTACTTCGAACATGCACAAGTGTCGCTGCCGACGCTTGTGCAGCTGCTGCGCGCCAAGGCAGTTCTCTGCGACGGCCTGCGGGTCGAACTTGAAGATGTGACCGGCAGCGAGCCAAAAATGCAATCCTGGTGCTATCAGAATGGCATCGTCGAGCACCTGAACCGCGAACTGGATCAATTCAAGGCTTCCAACCTGCTGCCGGAACCCTTCTTTCATGATGCCAGAATCGACGAAGAGTCCGTCACCTTCGCCCTGCAGGTGAACACAGATACCCAGTACGCGCAGAGCTTCGTCAATCTCGTGCCCACGCCCCTCGGCGGCACACACGTCAACGGCCTGCGCGCGGGTCTCATCGACGCGCTGCGAGAATTCTGCGAGTTTCGCAACCTGATTCCGCGCGGGGTCAAGCTCCTCGGAGAGGACCTCATGGCGCGCGCCAGTTATCTGCTCAGCGTGAAGGTGAGCAATCCCGATTTTCGCGGCCAGACCAAGGAACGCCTTTCCACCCCGAGCGCCGCGACCCTGGTCAGCAATGCCGCCAAGGATGGCTTCAGCCTGTGGCTGAACGCCAACGTACGCATGGGCGAATCGCTCGCCGAATTCACCCTGTCCAATGCCCGCCGCCGCATCAGCGCTGCACAGCAGACGGAACGCAAGCGCGTCTCGCAAGGTCCGGCGCTGCCCGGCAAGCTGGCCGACTGCGCGAGCAAGGATGTGAGCACCTCCGAACTCTTTCTGGTGGAAGGGGACTCCGCCGGCGGTTCCGCGCGGCAGGCGCGCAGCCGCGAGTTCCAGGCGGTACTGCCCTTGCGCGGCAAGATTCTCAACACCTGGGATATGGCATCCTCCAGAATCCTCGCCTCGCGAGAGGTGTCCGACATAGTGCAGGCCATCGGCGTGGAGCCAGTGTCAACCGACCTGTCGAGTTTGCGGTACGGACGCATCTGTATCCTCGCCGATGCCGATTCCGACGGCGCGCATATCGCCACGCTGCTGTGCGCCCTCTTCCTCAAACACTTCCCGGAGCTGGTGCGCAAGGGGCACATCTGTATCGCGCAGCCGCCGCTGTACCGCATAGATGTCGGCAAGGAGGTTCGCTACGTGCTCGACGAAGCAGAGAAGGCAGCGGTGCTGGAAGATATTCGCGCCAGGCGCGCGAACGCCAGGGTGACCGTGCAGCGATTCAAGGGGCTCGGCGAGATGAACCCGCCGCAACTGCGCGAGACGACCATGAACCCCCGGACTCGCCGCCTGCTCATGCTGGAACTCGACGATGCGAACGAGACCCGGGAGCGCATGGACATGATGCTTGCTCGCAAGCGCGTCCCCGACCGGCGCGCCTGGCTCGAAGCGCAAGGCCACGAGGCGCGCCTTGACTAAAATCACGCATCCCCCGTCGGGCGATGCGCTCGACCTCGAGCGCGTACCGCTGCGCACCTTCGCCGAGCGCGCCTATCTCGACTACTCCATGTACGTCATCAACGACCGCGCCTTGCCGCATGTCGGCGATGGCCTCAAACCGGTACAGCGGCGACTCGTCTATGGCATGTCGCAACTCGGGCTGGGTTCCGGTGCCAAGCCGGTGAAGTCGGCGCGCACCGTCGGAGATGTGCTCGGCAAGTTTCATCCGCATGGCGATACCGCCTGTTACGAGGCCATGGTGCTCATGGCGCAGCCTTTCTCGTTTCGCTATCCACTGATTGACGGCCAGGGCAACTGGGGCGCACCGGATGATCCCAAGTCGTTCGCCGCCATGCGCTATACCGAGGCGCGGTTGTCGAAATTTGCCGAGCTGCTGCTCTCCGAACTCGGACAGGGCACTGTCGATTACGCCGCCAACTTTGACGGCACACTGGAAGAACCCATCACGCTGCCAGCGCGCCTGCCGCTGGTGCTGGCCAACGGTGGCACCGGCATCGCCGTCGGCATGGCAACCAGCATCCCGCCACACAACCTGCGTGAACTGGCGGAAGCCGCCATATACCTGATTGACCATCCCCGGGCTACGACACGCGAGCTCATGTCACCGCGCATCTCACGCACCCCGGGCCAGCAGTCGCTCCCCATGCTCGAGGAGACCGGTTCAGCGGACACATCGCCGCGCGCCTCCGCTGCGTCCGATGCGGCATCAGCACCCTGCGGGCCACCCATCTTTCAGGGGCCGGACTTTCCCACCGATGCCTGCATCATCACGCCGCGCGAACAGATCATCAAAGCCTACGAGACCGGTCGCGGCACGGTCACCTCGAGGGCACGCTGGCGCCAGGAGCGCAAAACCGGCGAGATACTCATCGAAGCGCTTCCGTGGCAGGTCTCGCCATCGAGGATCATGGAGCGCATCGGCATGGAAATGGACAGGAAGACTCTGCCCATGATTGCCGATATTCGCGACGAATCCGACCACGAACACCCGACCCGGCTGGTCATCCTGCCGAAGTCGAAGCGCGTTGATGCCGAGCGACTCATGAGCCATCTGTTTGCCGAAACAGACCTCGAGACCAGCCATACCCTGAACTTCAATGTGCTGGGGCTTGATGGCAAACCGCATGTCTTCGGTCTCGTGGAGCTCATCGAGGAATGGCTCGAATACCGGCGCACCACCGTGCGCCGCAGGCTCGAACACCGGATGGAAGCGATTGAAGCGCGTCTGCATCTACTTGAAGGCTTTTTGCTGGTGTACCTCAACCTCGATGAGGTGATTCGCATCATTCGCGAAGCGGACGACCCGAAGCGCGCGCTCATTCGGGCATTCAAGTTCACCGAAGTGCAGGTCAACGCCGTGCTCGAGGTGCGGCTGCGCCAACTCGCACACCTGGAAGAAGAGAAGATTCTTGCCGAGAAAGCAGCGCTCATGGAGGAATGGGAACAGCTTGATGCGGTGCTCGCGTCTGCAAAGCGCTTCAAGAAGCTGCTCAAGAAGGAAATCGCAGAAGATGCCGAGACTTACGGCGATGCGCGCCGCTGCCCCTTCATGCAAGCCGGAGAGGCGAAAAGCTTTCAGGCAGAGGAGCTTCTGGTTCGAGAACCGGTCACCGTGGTGCTCTCGAAGCAGGGGTGGGCGCGCATTGCCAAGGGGCACGAGCTTGACCCGCGCAGTCTGTCCTACAAGTCCGGCGACACCTACCTCGATTCCGCGCGCGGAACAAGCACCGATCTGCTGGTGTTTATTGATTCCGCCGGTCGGTTTTATTCGCTGCCGTCACACAGCCTGGCATCGGCGCGCGGCCAGGGGGCACCCTTGACCGGTCGCCTGACACCGGCACCGGGCGTACATTTCACGGGTCTCGCGCTTGGCGATGCCTCACAGCGCTTGCTTTGTACCTTGAGCATCGGCTACGGATTTGTGACCACGCTCGGCGATTGCACAAGCCGTCTCGCCGTTGGCAAGGCGGGGCTTCATATCGGCAAGGGCGAAGTACTCAAACCCTGCCAGGTGACGAGTGGCGAGGAGTTGCTGGTGGCGCTGGCCACCACTTCGGGGTATCTGCTGGTCATCGACCTCGGGCAGGTACCGACGCAGGCGAAGGGGAAGGGAGTGAAGCTGATTTCGATTCCAGCCGCTGCCTGGAGTGCGGGCGAGCGCATGCTGGCACCCGTCGTCCTGCCGCGCGACGGGAAACTGCTCGTACACACCGAGCGCAGCTACACGCGCCTGCGTGGCGACGGGCTCCTGCACCACTTCGGCGAGCGCGCGCGACGCGGAATCAAGGTGAGCAAGAACTTCCGAAAGATTCGTCGCCTTGAAGTGGAGTAGCGGCTGGTCACTGCTACACTGACCATATGCCAAGCATTGCTACCAATGAATTCAGACCGGGCGCGAGAGTATTGCTCGACGGCGACCCCTGCGTGATTGTCGAATCGGAATTCGTCAAGCCCGGCAAGGGGCAGGCGTTCACACGTGTACGCCTGAAGAATCTCATCACCGCGCGCACCTGGGAACGGACATTCAAGTCCGGCGAGACATTGCCCGCAGCTGATGTGCTGGAAATGGAAATCCAGTATCTCTATTTCGACGGTGACACCCATCACTTCATGCTGACTGACGGCTCCTTCGAGCAGCTCGAGGTTGAACCCAAGGCGCTGGCGGATGCGAGCCAGTGGATTCAGGAGGAGGACCTCTGTCAAGCGGTGCTGTGGAACGGGCGACCCATCTCGATTACGCCGCCAACCTTTGTCGAACTCGAGGTGGCGCAGACGGACCCGGGCGTACGCGGAGACACGGCGACCGGCGGCAGCAAGGTGGCGGTGATGGCAACCGGTGCCAGTGTGCGTGTCCCCCTGTTCATCGAACAGGGGGAAGTACTTCGCATCGATACGCGCAACGGAGAGTATGTCGGTCGAGCCAAGGGGTGAGCCGTGAGTCAGTGGCAGCCGGGGTGCGATGAACACGCGCTCGAGGCACGTGCACGACTGCTCAGAGGGGCGCGCGAGTTCTTCCATGCGCGCGATTATCTTGAAGTGCAGACCCCGAGCCTGTCCGCGCACACCGCGAGCGACCCCTTCCTGAGTTCGTTTCAGGTGATCGAAGGCAACCGCACCCGCTACCTTCAGACCTCCCCGGAATTCCATATGAAGCGCCTCCTGGCCGCCATGCCGAGGCGCATCTTCCAGATATGCCCGGCCTTCAGGCGCGGCGAACACGGGCGCACACACAACAGCGAATTCACCATGCTCGAGTGGTATGCGCCTGGCGCGAGCGCGACAGACATGGCCGACCTCACCTGCTCGCTGATCGATCAACTCCTCCGTCCCGAGGAGACGCAGCGCACCACTTTTCGCGACCTCGTACAGGACACCCATGGCATAGATGTTCTGGCCTGCGACCAGCAGGCACTGGTGCGCGCGGCGAAGCGCGTGGCGGGCCATGCCGATCAGCACAATGCGCTTGACCTGCTCTACGAGACGGCGCTCTCGGAGCTCTCCGACAGGGTTCTGGTGTACGACTTTCCGGCATCGCTTGCATCGCTCGCGGCGCTCTCGTCAGAAGGCATGGCGGAGCGATTCGAGATCATCATTGATGGCATCGAAATCGCCAATGGCTGTCGCGAATTGCTGGACGCTGATGAACTTCAAAACCGCTCGATGCGGGATAACGAAGTCAGGCGCTTGCAGGGGCTGCCCGGAGTCGATTGCGACCCGCGGCTCGCAGCAGCCTTGCGCTCCGGGCTGCCGCAGGTCTCCGGGGTCGCGCTCGGGTTGGACCGCTTGTTGATGCTCAAACTTGGTGCCGGGAATCTGGCAAAGGTGCTATGCTTCCACGACCGGATAGCTTGAAGTTTTCACGGCATGGCCAGCACCGCATTCGACACACTCACCGCCGCCAACACTCTGGAGCAGGCCGGGTTCGAGCGCGCCAAGGCTCAGGGAAACTCTGAATAACAGAGTTTCCCGTGCGGCACACGGATGTGCCGCCAGATTCAGTGCCGTACGGCATTGAATCTGCGAGCAAATCAGAAGCGCACTTCTGATTTGCGAGTATGATCAAGTCCACGGATGGACTTGATCAGAACATACCGAGAGTATCGAGGATGTGCAAGAACTGAAGGCGGATGTGCGCGCCATAAAGTCAGACATCAACTCCCTGGAATCACGCATGGACGCTCGCATCGCGAACCTGAAGACTTCGCTCTTGCTGACCATGTCAGGATTCGCCGCGCTGATCATCGCCGCAGAAGCATATTTCGGCAGTTAGATGTAACCCACCGCGTCCCGATATCAGCCAGGTCTGCCCGTCACGGCTCACCGAAAACCACAAGGCATCTCAGTAGTGTTATCATGCCCCCTGAGCAGGCCGGGTGAACGCGGATGCGGCAACACAAGCCTGTCTTGTATTGTCTGAAGCAAGTCTTTCAAGCAAGGCTCTTATAGGCACTTATAGAAGGTACTGAATCGCATTCGCCGAGTTCTCGTCTCTGCCAGGAGATCACTCAGGAGACCACAGGAAAACGTAATGCGATACAGAGCCAGGAAAATCCCCCACGCTGTTATTTCCGCCGTAGCCGTCGGTGCCGTCTGCAATGCAGCCGCCGAGCCCGGAGCCTCCCCACCGGGCATCGAGGAAATCGTGGTAACCGCCACCAAGCGCTCGGAATCCATGCAGGACATCCCGGTGTCGGTGAACGCCATCACCGGCAATGAAATGCAGGCGCTTGGCATCGATAACTTCGATGACTATGTGCAGTATCTATCCAATGTCGTCTTTTCTGGCCGCGGTCCGGGCCGCTCGGAAGTCTTCATGCGCGGTGCCGCCAGTGAGCAGTCTTCGCTCACTGTCTCCTCGGTTCAGGGCACATCACCCACGGTCGCGCTGTATCAGGACGAACAGCCCGTCTCCTTTGCGGCGCGCAACCTCGATATCTATGCCACAGATCTGGCCCGCGTGGAAGTACTTCCAGGCCCTCAAGGCACACTCTATGGTGCGAGCTCACAAACCGGCACCCTGCGGCTGATCACCAACAAACCGCAGCACGATGCCTTCGACACCGGTATGGATGCCAATTTCAGCACCACCAAGGGCGGTGAGCCGAGCGCAGCGGTGCGCGCCTTCATCAATCTGCCGCTGTCCGAAAAGCTCGCCTTCCGGGTCGCCGCCTACAGCGACCGCGCGGGCGGCTGGATAGACAACAAGCAGGGCAGCTTCACGCCCAATATCGAAATACTGAACCGCAATCAGGTTAATTCAAGCGCTGCCGTGTGTACCGGCAACCCTGATGTCGATAATGCCGAGTGTTCCAGCCGTGCCGAAATCGTCAGCGCCAATAATTCCGAACTGGCTGAAGAAGACTTCAACGATTCCTCATACCTCGGTGCCCGCTTTGGCGCGTCCTACCTCATCAACGACACCTGGGATTTGCTCGTCCAGCATACCCGGCAGTCCATCAACTCCGAGGGCGTATTCGAGTACGACCCGGTGCTTGATGAGGAGAGCGTGAACAGGTTCACCCCAAGCAAGAACGAGGATGAATTCGGGCTCACCACCTGGACGCTGTCCGGGCGACTTCTGGAGCTCGATGTCATCTACACCGGTGGCTATCTGGAGCGCGATGTGTTCTATACGCAGGACTACTCCGGCTACACCGTCGGTGGCGGCTACCAAGCCTATTACATCTGCACTGGTGGCTATTCACACGCCGACAAGTGCTTTGATCCGACCAAGGGCTTCACCGAGAACACCAACAACGAACGCCTCACGCACGAGTTTCGCTTCAACACGGACCCGAGCCGACGCTGGCGGCTGACGGCGGGCATATTTCTGGATGATCAGGAAACCGTCTCCAATGGCGAGTTCTGGTATCCAGGCGCAGTCGATGCCGGATTCAATGTGTCCTCCGCGCCAGGCACAATCACCGAGCCGGGCAATTCGCCACCCTCGGGAACCAATGTCGTGAGCAGAGTGGATGGCGTGAGTAACCCCCTCGGTCGTGGACCCTCCACCATCTTCGTCAACAACTTCACGCGCCAGGAAGAACAGGTCGCCTTCTTCGGCGAGTTCAGTTTTGATATCACGGACCAGGTTACCGCCAGCCTGGGTGCGCGTGACTATGACCTCGACTACGAATTCACCGGATCGACCGGCTCATCCTTTGGTTGCAAGGGAGAATCCATGCCCTGCGACGGGCAATCTTTCGACAATCGAGTGTCGAACAGGCTTGAAGCGCTGGGCACTTTTGCCGCCTCGGGCAATCGAGCCGATCTGGAAACCTTCTTTACCGCCAGTAATGCCTCTCTGGTTGCAGATGGCTACGCCAATGGCAATTTCTTTCTCGGTGGACTGGACTCGGACGGTGTCCTGAATCAGGAAGACACCATCTTTCGCGCCACCCTGAGCTGGGATGTCGCTGAAGACATCATGGTGTTTACGGCTTTTTCCGAGGGATTCCGCCCGCAGACAGCCAATCGCAATGCCGGGACACCTGCAGGAAATCAATCAGGCCCGTATGAGGGCTATCTGGTGCCCGCCATCGTGCGCACGGATGATCTGGAAAACTTCGAAGTGGGCTTCAAGGGCACTCTGCTGGACCGCACCCTGCGCTTCAATGCCACCGCCTACTGGTCGGAGATCACCAATCTGCAGATGTCCAGATTCGATCCGGCGAATGTCGCCTTTCTGGTATTCATCGAAAACGCCGGGGATGCCGAAACCAACGGCCTGGATATGGACTTCACCTGGCTTGCGACACCCAGATTCACGCTCAATGGCGGCTTCAGCTATGTTGACAATGAACTCACGCGTGTCAACCCGCAAATCGAGGAGGTTGTCGTTCCCAGCGGGAGCCGATTGCCCTGGACACCTGAGTATCGCTTCAATCTGCGCGCCAATTACGACTTCCCGGATGTGCGCCTGATGAACCTGCGCGCCGATGCCTACATGCGTGCGAGCGTTACCTATACGGGCGAGAGCCCTGCCGAATTGAGCGGCGATGCCTACTTCGCAGAGGATGTCACACGCCTGGTCTTCGGCACCGGCAGCGGACTGAAGATTCAGGAAGAGGGGGGCTTCTTTGGCGCTCCGCTCACGGGTGATGATCTGGCCATCGTGACCGACCCGAGCTACATCGGCGTAGATGCCAATGGCAATGCTCGCTGGAAGGCGGCGCGCTACCTGCAGGAAGCCTACACTTTCGTGAATTTCGCGGTTGGCCTGAAGACAGAAACCTGGGGAGCAGAGCTCTTCATCGACAATGTGTTTGATGAGAGCGCACAACTCAACGTGAATGTCCTCGACTTCACGCCGACGGTCACCACCAACCGTCCGCGCACTCTGGGAATGCGGTTTTCCTACAACATGGAGTAGGAATATCAGGGATTCAAGGGCGCCGCCACCTATAGACTGGCAAGCGATCAGCGAGGCGCGACAGCTTGTCAACCAGGCGAGGTTCGGGGATGCCGAACAGCGCCTGGAGCCTGCGCTGGCAGCACAGGCACACGAGTTTGCATCCGACGATGTACGGCACGAGGCGCTCTACACCCTGGCAGTCGCGCAGCGCTATGGCCGCAGGCTGTCAGAGGCACTCGCCACACTCGACGAACTGATTGATCTCGACCCGGACTTCGCCCGTGCACATCAGGAGCGCGGACACCTGCTCCTTTCCGATAATCGACTCGATGCCGCCAGGGAATGCTACGAAGAGGCTGTGCGGCGCAATCCCGCCCTTGTTGCGTCCTGGAAGGCACTGCGAGGTCTCTGTGAAGTAGCGGGCCAGCAGGAACGCTCGGTCATGGCCGATGCACAGGTGGCCTACCTCGACTCCTTGCCGCGCGAGCTGCAAAGTGTCGCTACCTCCATGCACGACGGACGACTGCAACGGGCGGACCGTCTGTGCCGACATTTTCTGCAGACACACAAGCAGCACGTTGAAGGCATACGTCTGCTTGCCGAGGTGCGCGAAAAACTGGGCATGTTCGGTGAGGCGGAATTCCTGCTTGCCACCGCCATCGAGCTCGAACCGAAACATGAACGCTGTCGCAGCGATTACGCCAACTTGCTTGTCAAGCTGCAAAAGTTCGAGCTTGCACACAAGCAGACCACGCTGCTCATCGAGCGCTTCCCCGACAATCTCGCCTATCTCACCATGTACGCCAGCGCCACAGCCGGCATCGGCGCGCATGAAGAGGCGATCAAACTCTACGATCAGGTACTTGCCAAAAGCCCGCATCAGCATCGCATTCACCTGTTGCGCGGTCACGCACAAAAGACCATCGGCCAGCTCGAAGCAGCGGTGATGTCCTATCGCGAAGCCTATCGGCTCGTACCGGAATATGGTGATGCCTTCTGGTCGCTGGCCAATACCAAGACCTACAGGTTTACCCCGGACGAACTCCAGCACATGCAGGCTGCCGAGATGAGCGAGGCAACCGGGCTTGATGATCGTATTCACCTGTGCTTCGCACTCGGCAAGGCGCTGGAAGACCTGCAGGCGCATGCACAGTCATTCGTCTTCTACGAGCGTGGCAACGCGCTGAAACAGACCTCCGTGAAACATGATTCCGAGAACCTCTCGAAGCGGCTCGGTGCGCAGAAGGCGGTTTGCAGCGAGGCTTTCTTTCAGGCGCGCAGAGGTGTCGGGCACAGCGCCCCGGACCCCATCTTCATTGTCGGACTGCCCCGCGCCGGGTCCACTCTGCTCGAACAGATTCTTGCCTCTCATTCGCAGATTGACGGCACCATGGAGCTGCCCAACATGATCGCCCTCGCCAACCGGCTCGACCGGGGCAGGCTGCAAGCGGAGGGCGTGGGCTACCCGCGCGTACTCGAAACGCTTGAACATGAGTATTTCAAGCGCTTCGGCGAACAATTCATCGAAGAGACGCGCGTACATCGCCGGGGCGCGCCCTTCTTCATCGACAAGAACCCGAACAATTTTGTGCATATCGGGCTGATCAAGCTCATCCTGCCCAGAGCCAGGGTGATTGATGCGCGTCGGCATCCCCTGTCCTGCTGCTTCAGCAGCTTCAAGCAACTCTTCGGACAGGGGCACGAATTCTCCTATGGTCTGCGGCAGAGCGGACACTATTACGCAGAATATGTTGATCTCATGACACACTGGAATCGGGTGCTCCCCGGGTTTGTGCTGCTGGTCGAACACGAAAAGGTCGTGGAATCTCTGGAAGATGAGGTCAGACGCCTGCTCGACTTCTGTGAACTCGAGTTCGAGCCGGCCTGCCTCGAGTACTACAACACCGAACGCAGTGTACGTACTCCGAGTTCCGAGCAGGTGCGGCAGCCGATCTATCGTGATGCGCTCGAGGCATGGAAGCCGTATGAACCGTGGCTTGCACCACTGAAGGAAGCGCTCGGTGCGAAGGTGCGCGACATGTACGGGATTTCGTGAGGGAACCTCTGTTATTCAGAGTTTTCCGAGTTCCCGCACCGGCCTGAAGCCTTTGCGGTGTTCGGGGCAGGCACCGAAACGCCGCAGCGCGTCAAGATGCGCCTGAGTGCCATACCCCTTGTGGCGCTCGAACCCGTACTGCGGATACTCGTGCGCCAGCTCGCGCATGAGTGCGTCGCGATGCGTCTTCGCGAGTATTGAAGCGGCGCTGATCAAGGGTGCGCTGGCATCGCCTCCAACAATGGCCTGGCAGGGAACGGGGACATCCGGTGTCTGATTGCCATCCACGATGGCGCGAGTCGGGCGAGTGTGCAGCGCAAGCAGCGCGCGCCGCATGGCAAGCAGGGATGCCTGCAGGATGTTCAGGGCATGTATTTCCGCGACGCTCGCCACGCCAATGGCCCAGACACTTGCCCCATGACGAATCGCTTCGGCGAGACACTCGCGTTGCGGGGATGTACAGCGCTTCGAGTCGCGTACGCCAGCGGGCAGGGATTCCATCACCAGAGCCGCCGCGACCACGGGGCCAGCGAGGGCACCGCGACCCGCCTCGTCAATGCCGGCGACGATGGGTTGAGTCACCTCGGGGTGAACGCCCGGCAAGCTCAGCCGACGGGTTGCACGGTCTGCTCGGCGCAGCTCAGTGCACAGGATGCCGCGAGCTGATCGCCGACAAAGGCCTGACCGTCGAGCTTCACGAGCATACGCCGATAAGCCTTGAGTGAGACCTGCAGATCAAGCCGGTCTCCGGGGAGCACCATCCTGCGAAATCTCGCATTCTCGACCCCGGTCAGATAGTAGGTGAGGCCATCGCTCGGCTTTCGCTCCAGAGTCTTGAACCCCAGAATGGCGGCCGCCTGCGCCAGCGCCTCGATAATCAGAACCCCGGGCATGACCGGATTGCCCGGAAAATGTCCCGCAAAGAAGGCTTCGTTGACAGACACATTCTTGAATGCGTGAATCGACTTGCCGGGGACAACATCGACAACGCCATCCACAAACAGGAAAGGGTATCTGTGTGGCAGGTACTGCCACACCTCGCGAAGGCCCATGGCCGTGCCCGTGTCCCGAGTCACGGTTGCTGCCCGCGCCGTACCCGGAAGCGTCTCACCGGCGGGTTCTCACGCGCGCGGTTGGCGTGTGGCGGCTATTGCTTCTCGTTCAGCTTCTCGGTGATACGTCGCGTGATGTCATGCTTGGGATTCACGAAAGTGGCGACCTCTCGCTCGAACACCATATCCATGCCTTCAAGTTCGATGATATCGGTAAGGGCCGCGTTCACCTTGGGAGTCATCTCCTGCAAAACCTCTTGCCGACGCTCCTGCAGCTCCCGCTGATACTTCTGGAACTCGTATTGCAAGTCCGCGTTCTTCTCTTCCATCAGCCTGCCCTGCCGACGGCGCTCATCATCGCTCATGATTTCGCGGTCCGTATCGAACTTTTCCCGCAAGCTGGTCAATTCATCTTGCAGGCCTTGAAGGCGAGACTGATCTTCTTCGAGTTCCGCTTCTATCTGCTCGATTAGCGCCTTGCCCTCATCGCTTTCACTGATGGCGCGCGCGGTATCGATAAAGCCGATAACGAGCTGCGCCGATGCCACTGACGAAGCGCTCCACAGCAGCGCAAGGAAAGCAATTCTGGCAATGGTCTTGAACACCTGTGCACTCCGGAGACAATGAAATGGCCCGTCATTTTACATGAGGCGGCGGGAAGAATTGTCGCCAGGAGAACTGCATGGCTCGCCCGCTTCTTCACGGGTACCGCCGACTAGAATACCCGGCCGAGCTCGAACTGAAAACTCTCGGTCTCGTCGAACGGGCCTTCCTGAAGCACTTTGGACACTGAAAACGTCATGGGGCCCATGGGCGAGAGCCAGGTAAACGCAAGCCCTGTCGATGCACGCAATTCATCCCATTCGAACTTGAGGCAATTCACCGCGGTTGACGCACAGTGCGTGGAAAACACGTTGCCGACATCCAGGAACAGCACCGGACGGAAAGATGTGGTGTCCTCGATGAAGGGCAGTGGCAGGATAATCTCGGCATTCCCTTCAATCAGCATATTGCCGCCCAAGGGGTCACCCCGCGAATTGACCCCGAAAAGGCTTCCTTCTCTCGGCGTAGTGCGCGGACCAAGCGAGTAGCGCTCGAATCCACGCACAGAACCATAGCCGCCAGCAAAGAAATTCTCGAAGAAGGGATAGCGATCAGTGTCGCCATAGGCATCTCCATACCCGAGCTTGGAGCGCAGCTTGAGCGTGAAACCGGCACCCAGAGGAAAGTAGATCTGCCCTTCGTACTGCATCTTGTAGAAGAGCGTATCGCTACCGGGCACAGCAACCTCCATGCCGAGCTCTTGCGAATAGCCACGGGTGGGGAAGATGCCACGATTCAGACGCACGTTCGAGTAGCTGCCGGTGAGCTTGAAATTCAGCGCTTCGTCGCCGGCAGACTCCAGATACTCGAGAATCTCTGCCGCCGTAAAGGTGCCGCTCGAAAGCTGCGTGTAATCGACATTGAACCCAAACCGCAGACGCTGCGTTTCGCCAACGGGAATACCGTAATTCGCGCCGGCCCCGAAGGAGTCCGCCGAATAGCGCACCAGATTGAATTCATCGTAATTCGTCTGTCGATAGTAGATGCTGAATCCCCGGCTGATGCCGTCAATCGTGTAGTAGGGGTTGAAGTAGTTGATGCTCGCCGCCTGCTGAAACTTGCTCCAGCTGAGGTTGACACCAAAGCTGTTGCCCGAGCCAAAGAGATTGGTCTCGGAGTATCCGAGGCCGAGAATCAACCCCGAGTACTGGGCATAGGCAATGGTGCCCTGAATGCTGCCGGAGGTCTGCTCCCTGACCGCAATGTTCACGTCAATCTGATCGTCGCTGCCCGTCACTGACGGTGTCTCCACATTGACTTCGCTGAAATAGCCAAGCCGCTCGAGACGAATCTTCGACAAGTCGATGAGCGCCGTGGATGCCCAGCCGCCCTCGAGTTGACGCAGCTCGCGGCGCACCACCTCATCCTGAGTGGTCTCGTTGCCGGTTACCGCAATGCGCCGGACATAGGTGCGACGGCCGGTATCAACAAAGAACTTCACTTCCGCAGTACCGTCGTCGTTGGTTTCAGGCACCCCCGAGACGCTTGCGAAGGCATAGCCGGAGTTGCCGAGCGCCGAGGTGATGCGTTCCTCACTCGCCGTGACCAGCGCTTGCGAGTACAGGTCTCCGGGGTTGACGAGAATCAATGACTCCAGAATCTCCGGGTCCTCATCGCCAATTTCACCGATGATGGACACATCCGTGACAACATAACTCTCGCCTTCATTGACGTTTATGGTGATGTACACCTCTTCGAGGCTCGGCGTGATACTGACAATGGCCGATGTCACCGAAAAATCCACATAGCCCTGATCGTGATAGAAGGACTCGACCGACTCGATGTCGCCCGCGAGCTTCTCACGCGAGTATTTGTCATCGTTGCGAAAGAAGGATAGCCAGTTGGGATGCTTCAATTCGAGTTGATCAAGCAACTCTGCATCATCAAACAGCGTGTTGCCGACAAAATTGATCTGTCTGATCTTCGAGCTGTCTCCCTCGACGACATCAATGCTGATGGCAACGCGATTGCGCGGCAACTGTTCGACATTGGTGTCGATAGTGGCGTTATAACGCCCTTGAGACACATACTGGCGTTCGAGCTCCAGGTCCATGCGCTCGAGCGTGGCAACGCGGAATATTTCCCCCTCTGCCAACCCCTGATCGGCCAGACCTGCAAGCAGCGCCTCGGTCTCGATAGCCTTGTTGCCTTCGATGGCAATGGAGTCGATAGCCGGGCGCTCTTCAACATCCACTATCAATACACCGCCTTCGCGCGAAATCTCGACATCGTGAAAATACCCGCTGCGAAACAACTGGCGCACAAAAAAGGCGGATTGACCTTCATCAATGACATCACCGACACCGATTGGCAGGAGATTGAAGACGGTGCCCGCGGATACGCGCTGCAAGCCTTCAAGGCGAATATCAGTGACGCGAAAGGTCTCGGCCTGGAGCGACACGGAGGCCAGCATGAATGCGCTGACGGCCAGCCAGCGCATGTCCGCGATGAGTTTTCCTGTCTTCTTGCGTACTGTCATTTCGTGCCCATGCTGTTGATTCGTGATTCATTCACGCACGGGTCTCATGGTAACCCCTCGGCACACGGGAAGCATCTCTCAGGTCACCGTACGTCACCGCAGCAGACCCGCCACATCATTGTATATGGCAATCCCCATCAGCAGGGCGATAAAGGCGATGCCGACTGCTACGCCCGCGAGTTGCACCTGGCGCGGCAAGGGACGTCGCGTCACGCTTTCGATACTCGCCATCAGCACATGGCCGCCATCAAGGAGCGGCAGGGGAATGAGGTTGACGAGAAAGAGATTGATGGACAGCAGAGCGAGAAATTGCAGGAAACCGACAAGCCCCACGCGCACGGAATCGCGCGCAATGGAAGCAATGGTAAGCGGGCCTGCCAGGCCTGATGTATCTACTTCGCGCGTCACCAGCTTGCCGATTAACTCGAACAAGAGGCCGGACAACTCCCAGGTTTCGCTCAAGGCGGCGGGAATGGCTTCGACAGGCCCGTAGCGCACCTGTTGCATCGCCAGACCGATGCCGAGAAAGCCCCGCCCGTCCTCGGCGCGCCTGTCGAGTGTTGCGCTCAGAGCAAGCGTCTCGCCAGCGCGGTCGATGCCGAGCTGCAGGGTTTCATCCGGTCGGTTGGCGAGCGCTCCGATGGTTTCCGGGATGGAAGTCACTGGCTGTTGATCGATTTCAATGATGCGGTCAAATTCCTGAATACCGGCGCGTTCGGCGGCTGAACCCTCTACCACCGACCCGACAATATATTGACCGGACAAGCGCAGCCCGAGCGATTCGAGCGGCGCTGCCTGCGCCTGCTGCTGTGACCAGCGACTGATATCGAGCCGGTAGGTACTGAATGGACGGTCGGGACTGCCGAGTCGGCCAGTCTCCAGCAGGATATGGCCTTCGTCTCCGATGCGTCTGATGAGCGCCGTGCCGACCCTGGAGAGCGTCGGCGTGTCGCGGCCGTCAATACGGACAATGAGTTCGCCCTCGCCCACCCCCGCCTGCTCGGCTATGGAACCGGGTATCGCAGTACCCGTAACGGGCCAGGGCTGCAAGGAGCCGAGCATCAATACCCCCCAGAGCGCGACTCCCGCCAGCACCAGATTGGCCAGCGGGCCGGCCAGCGCGATGATGATGCGTCTCGAGGGAGAGGTGCGGTCGAAGGTGCGCGACTCGTCGCCCGGCTGAAACTCGGGGTCCTCGCTTTGCAACATGCGCACATAGCCTCCGAGCGGTATCCAGCCAATCACCCACTCGACACCATCAGCGTCTGTGCGATGCACAATCGGCTTGCCAAAGCCGATGGAGAAGCGCAGCACCCGTACGCCGCAGGCGCGCGCCGCCCCATAGTGCCCGAACTCATGCACGGCCACGAGCACGAGAATAACGACTATGAAGGCGAACAGATTTTCGATGATGCCCATGATTCCCCTTGTGTCCTGTATTGCCAGCCGCGCTTGCTGTCAGAGTTTCCCCAACCACACCGGCAGAGGCGTAGCCGCGAATCGTAGTGTACTGCTGATGTCATGCCTTGTCTTGCACCATCGACTCGATTCGCTCCGCGAGCCACTTCCAGTCAGCATCATCATCGCAACACACTCTGCGCTCGTCTGTATCGCCAGAGTCCGGATCAAGTACATGCCATTCACCATCATGCGTGATCAGATCGATCTCGAGCGACACCTCTTTTGACTCAATGGACCACTCCGCGAGCACCCCTCCTGATTCGGTGGGGTAGAGATGGGGCGACGGCAGGGAGGAGAGGAAAGAGTCTGCAAAAACGCGCACCAGCCAATCAAGCCCGTCCTGATCCGGTGCCTTGCCCGCACCCTCAAGCCAACCATCCTCAATCGTTTTCAGTCGCTCAACCTGTCTGCGAATGTCGAGCACATTGACGGGGATCGCCGCTTGCGTTGCCTGCCCCGGATGGAGTGGCTCACAGCGTCCGGAACCCTCACTGGCCACATGGTGTATCAAGACAACAATCCGAGCTTCTGGTCTCCTATTCTACGCCTGTGCATCACGCTGGTCACCCAGGCGATGTCAGCGACGGTGTACTTCGCCCTGTCCGGTGAAAACGAAATCATGTTCCACGGTGAGCGATGGCTTGCATCCGCGAAACGCATTAGCCTGCGTTTTCTCGATGCTTGACGTACGCCCTTCGCCCGAAAGATGCATGGCCCGCCCCAACCCGGTCGCCAGAGACTCCATCAAGCCATCTCGCAGTTCGGCCTTGCCGAGTTTAGGGTGGTGAGGTGATGATGTCCGTCACGCGATGCCTGAGTGTCGGAAAAAACTCATCGAATGCTGTCGGCCAGTCGCATCAAATCGGCTCGTGGTACGCATGGCGCAACTCTTCGAGGCGCGCGTCGGCTTCGAAACGCTTGGGCGGGTCACATTTGGCACCGGAAATACACGCTGCCACTGGATTCGGATCGCTGCCAGCAGCCTCACGGCCCTGCAGAAGCGCCTGAAATACCGTCGTACCGCGTCCGCAGATAAGGATCAAAAACAACGCCCTGATGCGGACTCGCAGCCAGATGATGCGCGACGAAGGACTCGGGGAACATCGCCGCGCTCGTCAAGCTCGAACGGGTAAGCAGACTCCGGAATGCGCTGCCGTTCCTGTATCCGGGCTCTTGGTTTCATGGAATTTCTTGCGCATACGCTCATGAATGGTTACAGCGGTTTCCTTCACGTCCTCGGCGATATCCAGCAGTGATGTGTCCTGTCCATCATAGGCTCGCAGCGCGTTTGATGCTTCTCGAAGCTGGTCGCGAGCGTGAATCAGCGAAGCCGTGAACCGTGACTCCACCGGCTCCGTACTGGCATAGGCTGCGTCAAGATCATGCCTCGTCTCCAATACATGCAGCCCTTCGGCATGCACAAGGACTTCCCCGAGCCGCTTGATGTCGGGGTTTTGCGACCGCACGACCGGTGGTGTATCTTCCTTCAATCCGTACATCCACACGAGTACTTTGCGAAGCGCTGCGTATTTTTGCTTCGAGATCTGGTTCGGCTCGGGATCATTCCTTGCCCACCCCGTATCAAGGCCCAGATACGTCATGTACTGGGAACGTGCCAGCGCCGTGTACAGATGCGAAAAATCGAGCTTGCGACTGTAGCGGTCCTCAATCTTGAACAACCCCGACCACCTCAATCCGCTTCTGATGGCGTTCCCTTTGACACAATTCTCCTGAGTGCGTCTCGCATCCAATCCGGTCGCTTCTCCGACCAGTCGAGAATTGTTTCCAAAACGGTTTTGGGTTGTTCAGTCTTGGTCATTTGTGCGTACGTTTCATAAACTCATCGAAGAGCGGTACGGTAAACGCTGCATACCCGTATTTTGGGCTGTAGATCATGCTGCTGGTAATCAACGCGTCTCTGTGCGGTGCTGCGCCTTGCGAGGTTTTACCGAGCTGTTTTGCAATATCGCCAGATTTGTGCGGACCTGGGCCGAGTTCTGCCATGGCGCGCAAATATTCCTTTTGAGGATCGGAGAGGCGTTCGTAGCGAGAACGGAAGAAGTTCTTGTCGAGCCGCTTGACGGCTAGTTTGCTCGCCTTTCGTACATCAGCAAGCGTGATGGGAGACTTCTTCGCAGTGTTCCACGCTTGATACCCCCACTCCTGCAAGAAGTAAGGATACCCCTTGGTTTGCTCAATTACGGCTGTGACCGCGTCATCCGCAAAGATGACTTTCGATTCTTTCGCAGGGGTTACGAGCGCGCGTCGAGCCTCTTTGTCATCTAGTGCGCCGATGTCGGGATATTCGAACAATCGTTCTGAGTACGATTTAGCTTCGGCGGAGAGTTTCACCAGCAATGGCAGACCAGCACCCACGATCATGATTGGCAGCTTTTTTTGATCGGTTCGATGAACGGCCATGATCAAGGCTTCGAACTCTTCGGATGGGAGGTTTTGAATCTCGTCAATCAAAATTACGATAGAACTTTTGCGCGCCTTGGCGGCTTCACCAGCCGCCAGGAAGACTTCTGCGAGATCGCGCGTGAGAGTGCCGCTATCTGCGACGCCGGGCTCATCGTCCACATCAACAGAAAATTCGATGTCCCCGTATTTGACTTTTACGGCGCCGACGAAACTTTTTAATACTCGAAGGCCGCGCTTTACCTGTTCACTTACACCCTTGATCCGATCAAGTTTCAAAAGTGCGACGCGTAGTGTTGCGACAATCGTTACAGACAATGGCTCGTTTGCGCTGATCTCGATAAAATCCGATACTGCACCCGCCTCATCGGCCATCGCTTGGACTTCATTCAAAAGCACCGTTTTGCCAACACCGCGAAGGCCAACGAACATGAAGCTGCGCGCAGATTTCCCGCCTTTGTTACGCTCAATGGCAAGTTTTGCATCTGCGATAATGGCATCACGTCCGGCCAATTCCGGGGGTGGTGTTCCCGCGCCTGGAGCGTAGGGATTGGTCGCAGGATTCATACGGCACCTATAAGGAGTTTATGTCTACTCCACGTAAACTCCTTATACATGAGTCGACTAGAACTTCCAAGAAGTTTATCCCCCATGCACATAAACTTCTTATATCTTGTGGGCTGAAGACGGCTCACGAAATCCCCCTACCTTTGGTGAGATGCCAAGAGATTTGACCCGCGCCGCGGATCAGCCCCGAAACGGACTTACCGCGATTACGTTCAATTGTACTAGTCCAAACAGATGTGAGACTACCGGAGCCTGGGTAAGGGTTGATTGATTTCTTTCAGGGAGTGCCCTGGGAACTGGCAGTTGTACGCCGGTCATTCATGGCCGGAAGTTCGCTTCCGGCCATGACCAGCCTCTGCGCTGCGGGGGGCGGCGTACTCATCTGCAGGAGCCACAGGATCGAAGCGGAGCGGAGAACCCGCGCAGCGGGTTGACTCGCCGCCCCCCGCAGCGTTCCCGACCACCTCACTCCTTCCTGACTTCACACAGCCCCTCGGCAAGAGTACCCGGCCCAAGTCCATCACTCTGCGTCACCTGATTCTCGAGCCCTGACCCAAACCACACCTCATCTCGAACCGGGAGGACACCTTGAACGATCCTGTCCAATAAGGGGCGATCATCCGCGATTCATCTGCGCCGGTACCCCCGGATGCCACGCACACGCAGCATCCGGGCGGCGGTTCGGATACTCTGACTTCTTTTTGACAACCGAAAGGGTACCGAACGATGCAATTCTACTCCAAGAGACACCTCTCCTACCGCGCCATCCAGGTTGACGAAGTCACGCCCCCGGATGCCTTCGACCAACTCCGGAAAATCAAGATGTACCTCCGATTGCGCTCCGAAGGCTGCTCCGAGGCCACCGCACTTGATGCTATCGGCTGGTCGAGGGCGACTCTCCACAGCTGGACCGCTGGAAGAAACGCTACCAGGATGGCGGAGTCCGCGCGCTCGCCGTAAAGAGCAGGAAGCCGCGCTCGTCCCGGGGACACGACCCGGGGACACGAATGGACACGCGATACCGCCTGGGCAGTCTGGAACATGTGTCGCAAGTTCCCCCTTATGTAAGAAAAGTCTATGGGAAAGGCCAGGCTGCACATCATGCTCGCCCGTCAAGGCACCCTCCTGAGCGAGTCCACTATCGGGCGCATCTTGGAGAAAGGCATTGCACTCGGCCATATACGCCCCTGCGTCTTCCTCCGCGGTCGTACCAAACCCAAGAAGCGACGCAACTTCGCCCACGGCCACGCCAAACGCCTCCCCTCCGGTATGCGCTCCTCTACACCCGGCCAACTCGTCTGTATCGACCACATGTCCATCTCCCGCGACGGCAAAACACTCAAGGAGTTCCGCGCCGTCTGCCCAAGTACCAAGATCATGTTCTGCCGCGTCTTCACGTGCGCCACCGCTTACAACGCTTGCCGCTTCCTCAACGCCCTGCTCAATGACTACTCGTGGATCAAATCCCTTCAGGTCGATGGCGGCTCCGAGTTCATGGCCGAGTTCGAACGAGCCTGCCAACACAACAAACTCCCGCTCTTCGTCCTCCCGCCACGGTGCCCTGAACTCAACGGCTGTGTCGAACGCGCCAACGACACTTCTCGTATCGAATTCCGGAGCGGATTCGGCGGCGAACTCACCGTCGCCGAAGTCGCCCCTGCGCTCGCCAGGTACCAATACTTCTACAACAACATCCGACCACATATGGCCCTCGACTGGAAAACCCCCGTCGAGTATCTTTCCTCCTTTCCCTCGCTCGCCTCTCAGTCTCATATCTCGTGAACCAGCACATGTGCATCACGCCGCTTTTTTCGAGCCGCCTTTCCCGAATTTTCCCAGCTTGATGGCTGCACGCACCAGCCACAGGGGTATTTTCGGAATCCGGGAGCGCTTGTTGACGCTTGGGCGGCGTTCGATGGCCTCCTTCCAAGCGCACACCCTCTTGTACGGCGAGATGCCGTAGCCCATGCGCTCGAGGAAAATCACGTTGGTCACCCAGGCGATGTCAGCGACGGTGTACTTCGCCCCCATGAGGAAGTCCCCGCCTGCGAGCCGGGCTTCAAGACCAGCGAGCAATTCGCCTGTTGCGCTGTGAATCTGCGCCTTCTGAGCCTCGCTCATGCCGTCCCTGAAGCGCGAGTGGAACTGATACAGGGCAGGGTTGTGCACCTTGTAGAGTTCCAGGGTTTCGTCGGAACAGGGGCGCCCCGACCCGAACGCATAAAACTGCGCCTTGATGGTATCGATGTGGCACTCGGCAGCCTGGTCAACGCTGCGCCACATCTCCTCCTGATCGCTTGCACCCTGCGGAGAAAGGGCCGGTGACGGGAAGGTTTCTTCCAGATAGCGAAGGATGTCATTTGAATTGGACACCGCCTTGCCAGCATGCAGCAGCGCCGGAATCGTGCCTTGGGGATGCAGGTGCAAGTAGCCCGGCTCGAGGTTCGCCGCATTGATCAAATCGACCGCATGCTGCTCGTAGTCGAGGCCCTTTTCCTCCAGCATCAGCAGCACACGACCGACATTGTTCGAGTAGCTTGCGCCAAAGACATGGATGCCCTCCCTGTCTTTGAATGCAGCCTCTGTGACTTGTGTGATCGGCATCTTCGTATCTCCTGTTCGTTCGTACCCGGCTTATCCGCAGAGCGCAGCCCGGATCGATTCCTGATCCTGCGTACCGACCGAGCGCACCGCGCTCAGGCAAGCCGCGGTTCTCGGCAGGACCTCGGCAACACAGGCATTGCAGATGGCGATTTTCGCACATTGAAACTCCGTCTCTTGCGCCCCGGGTTGGCGTACTTCAAGAGCTTCCATGAGCAGCAGACAGGTGCCCAGGCAGGCACCACACCCCATGAGAAAGTTGAACGAGGCGGCGGCGCACAGGACTTCATCCCTGACATCAAGCAACCACGCCAGAGTCTCCTGTATATCCTCGATGGAGGCGCGCAGTTGGTGCGCGGCTGCACAGAGCTCATCGCATGTATGTGCCCTGTCGCACACCGCACGCATTTCCCCGAGTAATCGAGAGAGCTCCCGCCCGCCATCGCGCAGCACCTTGCGCACCATGAAATCGTTGGCCTGAATACCCGTGGTGCCTTCGTAGATGCTCGTAATCCTGGCATCACGAAACATCTGTGCGGCACCGGTCTCCTCCACATAGCCCATGCCGCCGTGCACCTGTACACCAAGCGAGGTCACCTCTTGCGCGATTTCGGTGCTCCAGCCTTTGGCGATGGGGATAAGAAGCGCCGTGCGGCGCGCCGCCTGCACCTGTCCGATGCGCTCACGATCCACGCTGTCGGCGGCCAGGTAGCAGATGGCGCGCGCAGCCTGGGTGAGAGATTTCATCAGCATCAACATGCGGCGAACATCCGGGTGCTCGATGATGCTGCCCCCGGTGCGCCCGGCAGGCCGCCCCTGCACCCGCTCTCTGGCGAACGCAATGGCCTTCTGGCAGGCGTGTTCACAGAGTCCGACGGCCTGGATGCCGACCGTCAGGCGAGCGTTGTTCATCATGGTGAACATGCAGGCGAGGCCGCGATTCTCCTCGCCAATCAAGTACCCGAGAGCACCGCGCCCTTCTTCACCGAAGCTCATGACACAGGTCGGGCTGCCGTGAATACCGAGCTTGTGCTCCAGCGCCACGGGGCGAAGATCGTTTCGCCGTGTCGCCGCTCCGGGCTCATCAACAGTATATTTCGGCACGAGAAACAGGGAGATGCCGTGCACACCCGCGGGCGCTCCCTGAATACGCGCGAGCACCAGATGCAGGATGTTGTCGGTCATCTGATGATCACCCCAGGTGATGTATATCTTCTGACCGAAGATGCGGTAATGATCGCCTTCCGGCACCGCCCGGGTGCGAATGGCCGCGAGATCCGTGCCCGCCTGCGGCTCGGTCAGATTCATCGTTCCGGTGCAGGCACCGCGCACCAGATCTTCGAGAAAGCGCCCCTTCAAAGCGTCATTTGCATGTTGATCAATGGCTTCCACGGCACCCGATGTGAGCAGCGGACAGGTCGAGAAGCTCATGTTCGTCGCCGACCAG
The DNA here is from genome assembly GCA_965199815.1 of Pseudomonadales bacterium. GTDB lineage: Bacteria > Pseudomonadota > Gammaproteobacteria > Pseudomonadales > Azotimanducaceae > Azotimanducus. The sequence goes on along the minus strand of CBDATE010000018.1, from coordinate 176,753 downwards.
ATCTCGGAAACCGCCAGGCTCAGGGACTGTGGCAAGCCCATGCCGCCGACTTCCGGGCTCGCCGCACACGCACTCCACCCGCCTTGCGCGAACTGCCTGTACGCTGCGGCGAACCCCGGTGCTTCCTGTACCTGCCCGTCCCTGATGACCGGCGGTGCGGTCTCTGCCGTCCGACCGAGCGGCAACAGGACACCTTCGGCGAATCGTGCGGCTTCCCTGAGCACGGATTCGGCCAGTTCCGGTGTCACTTCCTCGAAGGGAGGCTGACCCCACACCTGATCGGCACCGCCAGCGGTGCCGAGCGCAAACATCATGTCCTGTATCGGGGCGCGGTACATCAGTTCATCTCCAGTCGCCGCATACGGGCGGTTGCCCAGGTGCCCATTGATGGAATGGCCAGACGCATCTGGTTCAGATCGGCTCTCGAGACGACACCCTTCTTCATCAGGACATCAACATATGTTGCGGGTGATGCATATTCCAGCAGGTCGCCGTTCTCTTCCTCGCCCGCATCGATCGATGCCCGACAGATGCGGGCAAGATCGTTTCCTGGGCAGCTCCCCCTGTGCGAGAGCTCACTGAGCACTTTCAGCGTGACTCTTGCATCGTCATTCAGGGGTGGATAGTCGATACGGGATTCGTAGTAGAGGTGTCGCTCGGTACCGGATGTCTGCTGTACCCGGTGCATATCGACCCGAGTCAGTTCCCCGTTCACTCGCAGCAGGTATTCACACAGGACCTTCTGCGCCGTGTTCAGATGCTGTGGCCAGCCATGGGACATGGCCGCGATCTGCTCACATATCGCCGTGCGTTCTGCCTCCTTGCCTCGAATGCGGAAGGCTTTCAGCATCATGTGCGTTGATGCAACACATTCTTCGTGACTCAGCACACCCATATCCATGACGGAATGGCGAGCCGGTCGAGACAGGGCGGGGATGTTCGCGAGCTGCTCTGCCGTATGACCAAGGCCGGTCAAAAGCATCACACAGGGCAAGCCGATACCCTGCACATGCAGTGTCACCAGCATTTTTTCCTCTTCAGTGACGCGGGCATGTGCTTCATCCAGATGCAATACCAGCACTGCGCCTGCGCGTATGGCCTCATTGGCTGTTTGTTGATCCTGACCTTCCCTGTCAATACGATTCGCCAGCGCCTCCCTGCTGACCAGATCTTCCGGCTCGACTGCAACAAACAGCGCACTGGCCGCGTTGGTCTTGTGCAAATACTCCACGAGAGATGTCTTGCCGCACCCGGGGGCACCTTGATACACCCGGAAAACTGCCTGCTTCTCCAGCTGTGCGGCGGAGACCGCCTGATGAAAGGAGGCGATTTCCCGCTCGCGGCCAGCGAAAAAATCTGCTCGATTGCGATCCGTCGTGGTCAGGAATCTCTGTATCGCTTGCGTGTCCATGGGCATGGGATGTTCTTATTCGCCGTAAACTTGATATCCAGTATGTTGTGCCGCACGGGAAACTCTGTTATTCAGAGTTTCCCGGGGCCTTGATGCATCAAGAGATTGTGCCTGAGACAGATGTGAAAGAATAGATGCTCGAGGCAACTGGAGCAATACCACCATCCCGCACGGAGACCGGAGACATGCAACTTGCTGACTACAGCCTGCTCGACGCGCCCACACGCGAGTGCCCCTATCACTACTTCAACGCCCTGCGGCGGGAAGCTCCGGTGCACTTCCTGCCGGAGATCAACTCCTGGTATGTATCCCGCTACGAAGATATACGCTACGTGAAGAAGCACCCGGAAATCTTCTCGAACGACATCTACACGTATGGCAGTTCGCGCGGCGCGGCGAGTGACTTCGTCGAAAGCTACCGCGCCGAACACGGCTGGGAGCGGGCGCATACCTTGCAGCGTACCGACCCGCCAAGGCACACCATCTATCGAAAGCTGATCAGCGAAGCCTTTTCGGTCAAGCGTATCCGCACCATGACGGACTATGTGGAAACAGTCGTGAACGACCTGCTGGACAGGTTCATTGACAAGGGCGAATGCGACTTCATGTGGGATTTCTCGATTCCCTTGCCTTGCACAGTCATTGCCGACCAGCTCGGCGTACCAAGATCGGACATCTGGCGACTCAAGGAATGGTCAGACGCCATGCTCGCGCCAGGAGGTGGGTACGTGGATCGGGAAGGTGCGCTCGCAAGCGCCAGACTGATAGTGGAGGCGCAAAAGTACTTCGCCAGTGTCATTGAAGCGCGACGAGCATCACCCGAGGACGACATCATTTCGGACATTGCGCTCGCCACGGTGCCCATCGAGGAGAACGGCGGTGAGCGTCCACTCACCATGAACGAGCTGCTTGACCTGCTCGAACAACTCCTCACGGGCGGCAATGAGACTACCACCAACTCCATCGGCTCCGGTCTCATGCTCCTGCTGCAGCGCCCCGACACCATGACACGTGTACGCGAAAGCCCAAAACTCCTGAAGAACTTCGTCGAGGAGACACTGCGTTACGAATCGCCTGTCGTTCACCTCTGGCGCGTGACCACCAGAGAGACGGAGCTTGCCGGCGTGAAACTCGCCAAGGGGGCGCGCGTCGCGCTCGGATATGCTTCGGCGAACCGTGACGAATCCGTCTTTGCCGATGCCGAGACCTTTGACATGGAACGCGCGCGTGTGGGTGCCCATCTCGCCTTTGGTTCAGGGGTACATCATTGTCCCGGAGCAGCACTCGCACGGCAGGAAATGTTCTCGGCGTTCACCATCATTCTCAACCGGCTCGACCACATCCGGCTCAAGGATCCGTCGGACACCTTCGAGCATGTCCCACACGGGTTCCTGCGCGGCCTCAAGCACCTGAACATCACATTCGATGTGCACAGGCGCGATGCCTACAAGCCCGGCGCATCGGTGTATCAACCCACAAGAAGCCCATAAAAAAAGCCCCGCAATTGCGGGGCTTTTCATGATTGGGGTGGCTGCGCCGAGGCTTACATCATGCCGCCCATATCTGGCATGCCGCCGCCTCCGCCGGGTGCCGGGGGAGGATTGTCTTCCGGCAACTCGCTCACCATGGCTTCGGTGGTGATCATGAGACCTGCCACAGAAGCCGCCGCTTGCAGTGCGGCGCGGACGACCTTGGCCGGGTCGATGATGCCCAGGCTCACCATGTCGCCATATTCACCAGTGGCCGCGTTGTACCCGTAGTTGCCGCTTTCATTGCGCACCTGGTTCAGTACCACGGAACCTTCATCACCGGCGTTCTCTGCAATCTGACGCAGCGGCGCACTCATGGCGCGCTTGGCGATCGCAATGCCGACATTCTGGTCTTCGTTGGAACCGTTCAGGTCAGCGATGGAATCAAGCGCACGAACGAGCGTCACACCACCACCAGGCACAACACCTTCTTCAACGGCTGCACGAGTGGAATGCAATGCATCTTCGACGCGCGCCTTCTTCTCCTTCATCTCGATTTCGGTCGGTGCACCCACCTTGATGACGGCCACACCGCCCGCGAGCTTGGCAAGTCGCTCCTGCAGCTTTTCGCGGTCATAATCGGAGGTGGTTTCTTCAATCTCGGCGCGAATCTGCTTGATACGCCCCTGGATTTCATCCTTGCCACCGGCACCGTCAACGATAGTGGTGTTTTCCTTGCTCGCAGTCACCCGCTTGGCATTGCCGAGGTCATCAAGCGTCGCCCCCTCGAGGGTGAGGCCCACTTCTTCGGAAATAACCGTCGCGCCGGTGAGTATGGCGATGTCCTGCAACATGGCCTTGCGGCGGTCACCAAAGCCGGGAGCCTTGGCCGCAGCAATCTTGACTATGCCGCGCATGTTGTTGACAACCAGAGTAGCCAGGGCTTCGCCTTCGATGTCCTCGGCAATCACCATGAGCGGCTTGCCGGACTTGGCGACCGACTCGAGCACAGGAAGCATGTCGCGGATGTTGGAGATCTTCTTGTCGCAGAGCAGGATATAGGGCTCTTCGAGCTCGGCGGACATGGATTCCTGATTATTGATGAAGTAGGGAGACAGGTAGCCGCGGTCGAACTGCATACCTTCCACGACATCGAGTTCGTTTTCGAGCCCGCTGCCTTCTTCCACCGTGATGACCCCTTCCTTGCCAACTTTCTCCATGGCCTCGGCGATGATACTGCCGACCGCTTCGTCGCTGTTCGCGGAGATGGTGCCCACCTGGGCAATCGACCGGGAATCTTCACAGGGGGTCGCCATGTCGGAGATAGCCGAGACTGCGCCGACAACCGCCTTGTCGATACCGCGCTTGAGATCCATGGGATTCATGCCGGCAGCTACCGATTTCAGACCTTCGCTGAGAATGGACTGAGCCAGGACAGTGGCGGTGGTGGTGCCATCGCCAGCTTCGTCGGATGTCTGGCTGGCCACTTGCTTGACCATCTGTGCGCCCATGTTTTCGAACTTGTCCTTGAGTTCGATTTCCTTGGCGACTGATACGCCGTCCTTGGTGACGGTCGGTGCGCCGAAGGATTTGTCGAGGACAACATTGCGGCCCTTGGGGCCCAGGGTTACCTTGACCGCGTCGGACAGGGTGTTGACCCCGGCCAACATGCGGCTGCGGGCATCATCACCGAACTTTACTGATTTCGCACTCATGCTTGATTACTCCTTGAATGATATTGCGTCGGGTGCAAATAGAGGATTCGTGGCGCTGTGAGGCACTAGCCTTCAAGTACGCCAAAGATTTCGCTTTCGCCGAGGATGAGCAGTTCCTCACCATCGACCTTGACCGTGCTTCCGCCATACTGGCCAAATACGACCTTGTCGCCCACCTTCACATCGGGTGCGCGAACGCTGCCGTCATCAAGCAACTTGCCCGAGCCCACGGCCAGCACTTCGCCTTGTGAAGGCTTTTCTGCCGCGGAATCAGGGAGAACTATGCCGCCGGATGTTCTGGTTTCTTCTTCAAGCCGACGGACCACAACGCGGTCATGCAAGGGTCGAATTTTCATTGACAATCATCTCCTGTGTCTGACTGTATCTTCGGTTGGATGGAATCTCCCGGCTCTCTGAGCTGTTAGCACTCCCACCGTGAGAGTGCCAATCATACAGTAGTCGCACCGGAAGCGTTATAAAAATTACTCCGCGACCAGAGTCGCAAGCGTTTTATGGGGATGGCTGCAGAGAATTCAAGGGCGGTTGCCGACACACCTGTGCGGATGCGGGACAGAACACATATATAGCGCATCAGGGAACGCGACGAATTCGGAGCCCTATCCAGCCGAGCAGCAGCAGCGAGGGTGTCACCATCAAGGCGGTGATGACAAAGAACAGCGCCCAGTTGCCTGCGAGTGCGGTCACCATGAAGCCGCTGCTCGCTGCCAGCAGTGTGCGGCTCGAATTGCCCAGAGAGGCGAGCGCCGCATACTGGGTGGCTGAATGAAACCGGCTCGTGTAGCGGGAAATGAAGGCCACGAAGGCGACGGTAGCAAAGGCGCCGGTAATGCCATCAAGCACAACTGCCAGAGCAAACAGATCTGTGTCTGGCCCGACCACCGCTATCCAGGAAAACAGCAGGTTGGTTGATGCCATGGCAATGCCGGCCGCAAACAACATGCGGAGTACGCCGTAACGCAACGAAAACACACCGGCGGCGAGCGAGCAGAAAATGGTGACGACCCAGCCAAGGCCCTTCGAATAGGTGCCAATATCGGCAGAGGTGAAACCGATTTCCCGGTAGAAAACAATTGCCATACGCCCGAGAAAGGCTTCGCCGATCTTGAAGAGGAATATGAACGCCAGGATGGCGAGCGCGAGGGAGGCCCCGTTGCGACGAAAAAACTCCGTCACCGCATCCACACAGGTGCGATCAAACCAGGAGAGGACCCCCGGTGAGTGGCGCGCACCGGGCGCCGTCGGTGGTAGCGGTGGCCGCGCCGGTTCCCTGATGAACAGTAGCGTGAGCACAGCCAGGCCCAGCAGACACAGAGCCAGGCCACGATAGACCAGCGGCCAGCCAAGATCGTCGGCCAGCCAGAAGGCGAGCACACCGGGCAGACTTGCGCCCGTCCACCAGCCGCATGTGGCCATGGCAGCGGCCTGACCGATGAGCTCGGGTTCATCCTCGCGAATGACGGTAATGCGATAGGCATCTATCGGCAGATCCTGGGTGGCGGAAACGCCGGCCACGCCAAGCGCGAGCGCCGCGGTCACGAACAGGTTGTGTGCCGGGTCGTTGAGAGAGAGCGCAAGGATGAGCAGCATCAGGACTATCTGACACGTGAATATCCAGGAGCGTCTCTGCCCCAACCCTGCCACCAGGGGGAGCTTGAGGTGGTCGATGATCGGTGCCCACAGGAAGTTCACCGTATAAGCGACGAAGATGATGCCGAAGAGGCCGATGCCAGCGCGCGACAGGCCCTCATCCTGCAGCCAGGCAGACATGCCGGAGCCGATGACGAGCCAGGGAAAGCCGCTGGAGACACCGAACAGGAAAATGCGCCACAAGCGCCCGTCACGCAGGGAATGCACAGATTCGATTAAGGTCACGCGACCGCGCCCGAGGTGAGCAGGAATGTCTCCATTGTGCCCCATACGCGGCATTGACAGGTGTCAGTGTGCTCGTTCACTGGATATGAGACCGAGAGGCGAACGCGACATACGGCTCCTTGCGGCGAGTGCGCGAACTCCACCATCCCGCGGGTAGCGTTGCTTCTGGCTGCGCTTCGCTCCTGCGGATGACACGTCGCTCCTTCGAGCGTGAATCAGGATGTCACAGGAACCTCAATTCAATACAGCGATGATCAATCCATAGCGATGATCAATCCAGCGAGCCCAAACATGGATGTGAATGTGGCTGTAAACATCCATTTCAGCAGGCTGACTCTCGCTTCGGCAACGTTCGACTTGGCCTCCAGGCGCAGCTTTTCGATGTCCTTGCTGGTCTCCAGGCGCATGGCCTCAATGTCCTTGCTGGTCTCCAGGCGCATGTTTTCGATGCTCCCTTCAATCCGCATAACATTCTCGCTGGCCTCCATGCGCAGCTTTTCGATGTCCTTGCTGGTCCCGAGGCGCATGGCCTCAATATCCTTCTTGGTCTCCTGTTGCAGGTGTTGGATATCCTTCTTGGTCTCCTGTTGCAGGTTTTCGATATCCTTGCTGGTCCCGAGGCGCATGGCCTCGATGTCCTTCTTGGTCTCCTGTTGCAGGTGTTGGATATCCTTCTTGGTCTCCTGTTGCAGGTTTTCGATATCCTTGCTGGTCCCGAGGCGCATGGCCTCGATGTCCTTCTTGGTCTCCTGTTGCAGGTGTTGGATATCCTTCTTGGTCTCCATGCGCATGGCCTCGATGTCCTTGCTGGTCGCCTGTTGCAGGTGTTGGATATCCTTGCTAGTCCCGAGGCGCATGGCCTCGATATCCTTCTTGGTCTCCTGTTGCAGGTTTTCGATATCCTTCTTGGTCTCCAGGCGCATGGCCTCGATGTCCTTGCTGGTCTCGACGCGTAGCTTTTCAATGCTCCCTTCAAGCCGCGCAATACTCTCGCTGGTCTCCAGGCGCAGCTTTTCGATGTCGCCTCTGATCTCCAGGCGCAGCTTTTCGATGTCACCTCTGGTCTCCTGCCGCAGAGCATCAATGTCCTTGCTGGTCTCAACGCGCAGCTTTTCAATGCTCCCTTCAAGCCGCACAATGTTCTCTCTGGTCTCCAGGCGCAGGGCCTCAATCTCCGCTTGAAGCCGCGCAATGCTCTCCCTGGTCTCCTGCCGCAGGGCATCAATGTCCTTTTTGGTCTCCTGTCGCAGGGCATCAATGCTCGCTTGAATCGCTACGATATTTTCATTGATGGATGCTATATCTCGCCGGATGGATACAACATCCTCCCTGGCGGCCATATTGACAGTGTTGTTCCTGAACGCAAGAACTTGCCCCTCGACGAGAAGCTCCGCCTGCCTTTCGGTAAAGTCGCCGTCTTCGCTCAGGAGCTTTACCAGGCCGTGCGTGTCATATGCGAGTTCCGCTTCCATGGGCTGTTCGTATGCGAGTGCAGATTCCATGGGCTGATTGTACTACTTTTCGCAGCACATTCAGGATTGCGAGCGCGAAGCCCTGTTCCTGAAGGCTTGCAGACCCTTCCTCGCCAGCAGCGGAAAGATCCCGAGCAACACGAAGGAGGCGATGAGCGTGGGCGACAATATGCCACTCAAGGTATCGATTTGCGCGAGTTGCTGACCCGCATTCACGTACACGAAAGTGCCGGCGAGCATGCCGAGTTGGCTGACCCAGTAGAAGGTCCGGAGACGCATCGGCGTTACCCCCATGCCAAGATTCACAGCGAAGAAGGGCACCGCCGGTACCAGACGCAGCGCGAACAGATAGAAGGCACCTTCGCGCTGCACACCTTCATTCACGCGCCTCAGCACAGCACCGAAGCGGCGCTGCACCAGATCCCGGAACAGATATCTGGCGAACAGGAAGGCAATGCTGGCACCGATGGTACTCACGAACGACACCAGCACCAGCCCGACACCGAGGCCGAACAGGGCCCCGGCCATGAGCGTCATGATGGTGGCCCCCGGCAGGGAGAGTCCGGTGACCGCGATATAGATGATGGCGAACGCGACGAGGGACAAGCCGGTGTGCTGCGAGACATGGCTGGCCAGGGTTGCACGCTGCGCCTGCAGCTGCTCAAGCGTCAGCGAGTCATGCAGGTCGAAATAAAAGAACAGGGCGAGAAGCAGCAGGAAGCCACCAAGCAGCAGAAGCCTGAGCGTGTTCATGACGCGGCTGCGGTTGCCTGCCGAGCTTGCCCGGATGTCTGCGCAAGTCCCTGAAGGTGCGTCTGCAAGGCATCTGCACCGCCAATGTAGGTGCCATGCATCCATATCTGCGGCAGGGTGACGGGGGTCTTGTCGCCGATGATTGGCTTGACGCGCGCTATCATCTCGTAGAGTGAACGCGTGTCTTCAATCACGTCGTGATAATGCGCCTCGATACCCGCATCGGCCAGTAGCTGCTTCGCGCGCGCACAGTGCGGACAGGTGTCCTTGCCGAAGATACGGGTGCCGACGACAGGCTGCTGCGAGATACCGGCTTCAATCACCGCCTGCGTCAACACCCCGCGATTGAGGGCAATCCCCTGCGAAACAACCCGATTCTCCACCAGCACAATCGGCGCATGCCAGCCGCCTCTCAGTAACGGCTTCCACCAGTGGCTCAACCACTCGTATTCCCGAATCTCGACATTGATGCCCCGGAGCTCCTTCCCGGCGCAGTCCCTGATGACATCCTCGGTGAGCGAGCACTCGCCACACGGAATCCTGACCGTGAACGGACCCCAGGTGCCCGCCCACTTGTAGAGCGTAATTCTGACCGGTTTCGACATCTTTCAGCAGCCTCGCATACGGCAGATGAGCCTTCCGTAATTCTTGCACAGTTGTGCCCATGGACTGCCTGCGAATAAAAGACGGGCGGCATCAGGGGCAGGCATCCGCTCCGTGGCGTGGCGCTCGGTGATACAGTCGCGACCGATCATGTCTGATGCACTTGCCACAACGAGGATTCGCGCGGCTGCGTGGCGAGACGCTCGGCGCGCGCTCGGCGAAGATCTGGGGTTTGATGTACAGGACTGGCCTCGGCACCTGCCGAGCCTTGATCTCAGCGGGTCGCTGCTCGAGAGCACGAAGCGTGTGCGCGCCGAGGTCATCACCCGCGAGCCGGGCGTGTTCTGTGGGCGTGAATGGGCGCTGGCGGTCTGCCAACTGGTGAACGAAGACCTGGAATGCCGATTGCCCAGGCCGGACGGTGCACACATAGCCGCGGGAGATGTCATTGCCAGGCTCGAGGGAACAGCCTCGGAACTGGTCACGGTCGAGCGTACCTTGCTCAATTTCCTGCAGTTCATGTCCGGCGTGGCGAGCCGCGCGCGGGTCTATCGCGATGCCGTCAGGCACACGGATGTGCGCGTACTCGACACACGCAAGACGATTCCTGGCCTGCGCGTGGCACAGAAGTATGCAGTCGCGTGTGGCGGTTGCGCGAATCACCGCGCCGGGCTGCATGATGCGTATCTCCTCAAGGAAAATCACCTGCTGGCACTCGGCGGCATCGACAGGGCGCTGGCGCTTCTCGCGCGAGAAGCGCCAGCGCACAATGTCGAGGTGCCCACAGTCCGGGTAGAAGTGGAATCCATGCAGGAACTTGATGTGGCGCTGGCGGCGGGAGCGAAGTACCTCCTGCTCGACAACTTCACTGTGCAGCAAACGCGAGAAGCCGTGCAACGCGCCGACGGACAGGCGGAGCTTGAATACTCCGGGAACGTCACGCTGGAGAATATCGCAGAACTGGCGGAGACCGGTGTGCAGCGGATTTCGGTGGGCGACCTCACCAAGCGCGTACAGCCTCTTGACCTCTCGATGCGGTTTGTCGGCAGGTGAGCGCGTGGTGGACGGTTCCTGCGGGCGGCTTCCACTGCGGGCGTTTCTACGCTCCCGCGACACGCCCACCTCCTCCACACGGCTATAATCGCCAGTGGAGAGGTGCCGGAGCGGTCGAACGGGCTTGACTCGAAATCAAGTGAGGGCGCAAGCCTTCCCAGGGTTCGAATCCCTGTCTCTCCGCCATGACGCGGGCGCATGGTCGGATTCACATCACCAAGCGTGACAGTTGCAGAGCGCAAAATGCAGGGCGCAAAAAAAGAGCCGCCGGACTGGAGAGAGGACCGGCGGCTCACGTTGGCTTGTCAGTGCAGGTTCAAGGGGGGGAAGCCCGCACCGGATTCAATCCGAAATTCCGTGAGTATCACTACGGAGCTGTCCTTCGTCACCGGACAGAAGATCGAACCGAGTCAACAGGTGCATATTCTGCTGTGCGGACATTGCGAGAGTATGTCTCATTTGTATCAAATTGCATCAAATCGTTGCTTGACAGCGCCAGACATACATGTAATCCCCCGCCCTGGCGTTCGTGCATGTGCACCTTCCAGCCGTACATGTCACACAACTGACGCACGATAGACAGCCCCAAGCCGCTGCCATGGCCTGTGTGCAACCTGACGAATGGCTGGAACACGCGCTCCATATCCTTTAACGGAATGCCCGGCCCGCGGTCCTGAAGATGGATTTCCACCCCTGCCGGGCGCTGCATTCTGCTCAGCTTCACGACAATCTCGACCTGACCACCGCCATGCCGCTGCGCGTTTTCCAACAGATTCTGCAAGACTCTGCGAAACGCCGCGGCGGCTACCAGAACGGTGATGCCAGGTTCAGCGCTCGCATCCCAATCGAGACATGCGTCGAAATCATGAATGATCTCTTCCAGTGTCTCGCGCAAATCCAGCGGCCGCACATCCTCGCGAATGCCTCTCGCCAGCAGCAGGGCATCGCCAACCAGCTCGTCCATCCGCTGAAGGTTTCTCTGCAAGCGCTGCCTGACCTCGAGCTCGACACCTGCCGGCAAGAGTTCCAGCGACAGCCTCATACGAGTCAACGGCGTTCTCAGGTCATGCGAAATGCCCGCAAGCAGCGTATTGCGGCTGGCAATGAGCTCGGTCACCTCATCAGCCATCACGTTGAAACTGCGCACCAGGCGGACCAGCTCGCGTGGCCCCTTCTCGGGCAGCGGCTCGAACCCGCCTCCCCCGCGAAAATCAGACGCGGCTTCGGACACCTGTACGAGCGGGCGGGCGATGCGACGCACAAGAATGAGTGAGGTCACGGACACGATGCCCGCCATGAGCGTCACAATCAGGATAACTGCATAGAACACCCTGGCATCGATTGATGACTCGTCAAACCCGAACTGCAATTCATGGCCACCCATGGAAATGGTGGCCCACATCATCTCGTCGCCTTCCATGAGCGACACCTCTTGACGCAGGCGCTCGCCGAGCGAGGATTCCAGCACCTCGGCATAGGCAAATCCCGATTCAAGCGGTGTCAGTGAGCGCACATCATCGGTGACTATGACCCCATGATTGGCGGCCAGTTCGAGCTCGAAGAAGGGCCTCGCCACGGGCGGCAATTCAACCCAGGTCTTGGCTGTGAGTTCAATCAATGCTGCCTGGTCCTGCGCCCACCTTTCTTCAATGGGACGAATCACCATCTGTGTCAGCGCCAGCAGGGTAGTCGCCACGATTGTGAGTGAACCGACCCCGAGGATGAGGTTGGTGCGCGTCAGCAATGACAGGGGCTTCATGAGGGTGCCGGTTCCGCCCGCAAGGAAAACAGATACCCCTTGCCCCACACGGTCTTCAGGTACACCGGCTCTGCCGGGTTGTCTTCAATTCGTGACCTCAACCGCGCCACGCGTACATCTACCGAGCGGTCGAAGGCCTCCATCTCCACGCCACCGAGCAGATCCAGGATTTGGTCGCGTTCGAGTACGCGGTCGGGATGGGTCACGAAGACTTCGAGCAGTTCGAACTCCCGGCGCGTCAGTCGCACCGCTTCACCGCCGCGATAGAGCGACCTCGACTTCAGGTTGAACTCGAACTGACCAAAGCGAACCGGCGCGTCAGGGTCATTGCCGGGCGGCGGTTCCAGGCGACGCAGGACGGCTCTCACTCGCGCCAGAAGTTCTCTCGGGTCGAACGGCTTGGCGATATAGTCGTCGGCACCAACCTCGAGGCCGACAATCTTGTCGATGGGGTCTCCGTGAGCGGAGAGCATGATGATTGGCAGATGCCCGGATGCCTTGAGGCGGCGCGCAATCGACAGCCCGTCTTCACCCGGCAACATGAGGTCGAGCACCAGAAGGTCTGGCTGTACATCCAGCATTTGGCGGTCCATATCCTCGCCATCCTCGGCAAGACTGACCTCGAACCCCTGACGCCGCAGGTACTCGCCCGTCAGCTCCCGCACCTCTGCGTCATCATCAACGACCAACAGATGCGGCATGTGATGCTCCCTCTGCTTCGCACACTGCACCATGGATGCACAGGCAGCTGCGAGAGCCGCGCCTACCCCTCGCGAGAGTGCGGCTCGTTCCCGACCACTTGCGGCGCAGATACAATATGGCGCGACGGTGCGGCAACCCTTGCTGCATGAAGGCTCACCGAGACTCTCGCTGACCTCGCAGAAACGCCTGACGCTGCTCGAATCCATCCCCGAAACCAGGCCCCGACAACAACTGCGTACGACCAATACGACCGCGCATGTGATCGAGTATCTGCCACGCTACCAGACGCACCTCCGCGGGATGTGCGACACCGCCCGGTGCCACGACCAGACGACCGGGATGCAGCGCAGTGACACGATTGCCATTGACATCCCTGCCTCTCATGCCGCCCGGAGCACCAGTGCGCAGGCCAAAGCGCATGGACTGCCCGATACGTATGCGAACATGCAAGCGCTGCATTCGTGGCGCGGGCGCGGCCGCACCGCCGGGTCGGGGTTCCCGCTGGGCCATGCGACTCCTGATCTCGACCAGCAACTCCCGTCGCTCGGCACTGCTCAGTACGCCCCAACGGCGCAACATCTCGTTCAGTTGGCGGTCGGTGAGGTCGCCATACGCCGAATCAACATGGGCCAGGCCGTGATCATCCGCGGCAAGCACGGTGCTGTTCGACGTATCAGGCTCGCGGTCGGGGGCAGGGCCCTCCGGCGAAGATGCACAGGCAACCCCCGCCGCCAGCAGACAGGGAACAATCAGGCGCACACCCGACCAGAGTTGGTTGACTTTGGGCTTCAAATCCATATCGAGGCGGAGACAGATCGGCCCTCACAGAAGGGGGGAGGGAGAATACCACACAAGTTGATCGGCTGGTTCGATCAGAATCGAGGCATTACAGAACCTTTATGTGACATTCCGGGCGACTGCCAGACCGTCTGTGGTTACACTGACCTCATGCGCTATGCACTGCTTGCCGATGTGGTGGTTGTCCTGCATCTGGTATTCATTCTGTTCGCCGTGTTCGGCGGATTGCTCACCCTGCGCTGGCCGCGTTGCGTCTGGGTGCACACTGCGGCCTTGCTGTGGGCCGCGTCCGTCGAGGCGTTCGGATGCGTTTGCCCATTGACACCACTGGAGGTGCACCTGCGCCTGAAGGCTGGCCTTGTCGGCTATTCGGGCGGCTTTGTGGCGCATTACCTCGTGCCCCTCATCTACCCGCCGGGCCTGTCGCGCCCTCTGCAATGGCTGCTGCTCGGCGCGCTGCTGTTGATCAACGCTGCCGTGTACGCCTGGGTGTGGCACAAACGGCGCACACGAGTATTGGCATAGAATCTCGCACATGAAACTCGGGAACAAAACCGCAGCCATCACGGGCGGCACGGCCGGCATCGGCAGAGCCATCGCGGAGGCTTTTCTGGCCGAGGGTGCCAGCGTCAGTGTGATGGCCAGAGATCGGGCCAAGGGGGAGCAGATGTGCAACGAACTTGGCAGCGGAGAGGATTGCCTGTTCATCCCCGGGGACGCTACTTCACAAGCTGATGTAGAGGCGTTTGTGGATGCCGGCATCAAGCATTTCGGCACGCTCGATATATTGGTGAACAACGCCGGTGGCGCTGGCGAACTGCGGCCAGTGGCGGACTTGCCAGACGATGCCTGGGACCTGGTAATGAAATGGAATCTGTATTCCACCTTCTGGGCCAGCCGACGGGCGGTCAAGCCCATGATTGCACAGGGATGGGGGCGCATCATCAACATCTCTTCAGTTGAGGGCAAGGTCGGCAAGCCGGTGCTGACCGCCTACACAGCGGCCAAGCACGGCGTGAATGGATTCACCAAGTCCATGGCCAGGGAAGTGGGCGAGTCGGGCGTGACCGTGAATGCCATCTGCCCCGGTCTGGTGATTACCGACATAGTTCGCGACAACGGCCCGAGAACGGCTGAAGCCATGGGCATGACCTTCGAGGAGATGATCGACATGTTCGCGCAGGAATCCGCGCTCAAGCGACCCAATCGCGTCGAGGAGGTGGCCGCACTGGCGGTGCTGCTCGCCAGCGAAGCAGGCGCAGGCATCACCGGTGCCTGCCTGAGCGTGGACGGCGGCACCGCGCCCTGTTGAGCCGCTGCGTCCCGTGGAATCCCGTACAGGTTCTGGCGAGATGGTGATGCCGTGAGGATGCTGTAACAACCATGGTCAGTATGTTTCCCTGTCGCCCGGAAGATGTCACCGAAGCCTGGTTGAGCGCAGCGCTCGGCGGCCAGGTCGATCAGTTCGAGATCGAGCGTTTTGGCGAAGGTGTCGGCATCATCGGACAGGTGGTGCGCCTGAAACTCGGTAGCAGTACCTTGCCCTTCGATTCGCTGGTGGCCAAGTTTCCTTCACCGTCGCAAGCGAACCGCGCGGTGGCCGGGAGCTACGACATGTACGGCCGCGAGGTCGCCTTCTACAGAAACATCGCCTCGCAGATACCGGTACGTACTCCCGTGTGCTATCACGCTGAATTTGACCAGGCGACGCAAGACTTCGTGCTGCTCATCGAAGACCTGCGTGACTTCGATGTTGGCGATCAGGTGGCGGGCTGCTCGGTCGAGCAGGCGCGTACAGTGGTGTCGGCAATCGCCGCGCTGCACGCCTCGACCTGGCAGCCGCGCGACCGCTTCTCGCTCATCTCGCACAACAACCCCGCGCAGTGTAACGGCATGATTGCCGGATTCGAGATGGGCTGGCCCGTGGTGCTGGAGCGCTTCCGGGAACTGGTTCCGGAGGCCGCGCTCATTGCCGGCGAGAAGATGGCCGCCGCCACGCCGAGGCTGTTGCAGGAGATGTCAACACCGCCCGTGTGTCTGTCGCACGCAGATGTGCGCCTCGACAACGTGTTTTTCGGCGCATCGGAAATCGCGCTGGTGGACTGGCAATCGGTGTGCACCTCGGCCCCTGAACAGGATCTCGCCTACTTCCTCACTCAGAATGTCCCCATTGATGTGGTGCGTGAGCACGACCTCGAGGGCCTCTATCTCGATGAACTGTGTGCGCATGGCGTGGCCTGCCCGCGCGCCGACTTCGAGCGCAGATACAGGCTGTGTGCGCTCTACCTTCTCAACTATGCGGTGATCATTGCCGGTACGCTTGACCTTGGCAATGCGCGCGGCGAGGCCCTGGGACGCACCCTGCTCGGGCGTTGCTTCGCCTCGCTTGACGAGATGGGGGCGTTTGCGTTGTTGCAGTGAGGGAGGAGCGTGACGGGGCGATGCTCTGACACTCGTTACCCCTGCCAAGACGCGGCGCATCGCTTCATCCTGCATCAAGAATCTCCTTCAGCGTCGTGCCTGCAGGAGGTTCGGGTTCACTGTCCTGCGTCAACTCCGGTGCCTGAAACAGGAGGTTGCCGGGTGACCAGAGTTCCATGTCCTCGGCATGCTGCTCGAAGTATTCGGGGTCTGTTGTCACCCGCACCGACTCCGTCATGCCCGGCGCTCGCAGACTGTATTCCCTGCGTCCCATAGGTTCAATCTCGACATCGGAAGGCATGAGGTCAGGGTTTCCAATAATCCGCTCCAGATCCTTCAGAGCAAGAATCGGTTTCGGGCGCGCTGGCATATCGAGGTCGCTCTGCGTCACCGCATTTATATCGAACCCGGCATCACTGCTTTCGTCCGCTTCGTGCTCGATGGATGCGACGAGACTGGCGCGCGTACGGGCATCGCGGCCTTGGCCGGTGAGTATGCTCTGCCCAATCTTCCCGGGTAGCCTGGCGAGAATGGGCTGCAGCGGCCCGACAACAGATGTGAAGAGTTGAATACGCTTGCCGAGCGCACGATAGATGTCTGTCTCCACCGTCCCGTCGTAGTGCATATTGATGATACGAATACGCTTGTGCTCTTGCCCCAGGCGATCAATGCGTCCGATGCGTTGCTCCACGCGCATGGGGTTCCAGGGCATGTCGTAATTGATCAGGGCACCACAGAACTGGAAGTTCAGCCCCTCGGCCGCCGCATCGGTGCACAGCAGCACATCGGCATCCCCGTTCCGGAAACGTTGCTTGGCATCATTTCTGCTGATACGGCTCCAGGTGCCATCATCTCCGGGCACCTCGCCGCCACGCCCGGAGAAACACAATAGCCTCCACGCGCCGTCCTTGATGAGCGCCGCACGCAGAAAATCCATGGTGTCCGTGTACTGGGTGAAGATCATCACCTGCTTGTAACCGGCTGTACGCAGTTCGCGCAATGCTTCTGTGAGATAGTCAAGTTTGGAGTTCGGCGGCAGCTGATTGATCGCGGCGATCAGATGATCGATTTCCGCTCTCTGTTCACAGGCCAGGGCCTCGCGCGCCAGTTCTTGCGCTTCGTCGGCATCGATGACTTCATCCGCTGCATCATCGTCCGGCAGATCCTCATCAAGGGTTTCTGCCGTCGCAGACAGGTTGCCGACAATGGCATCGCGGCGCTTGCCCAGAGTCTCGCGCAACGCATGAAAACTGCTCGCCAGTCGGCGGCGATAGATGGTCATGACGAACCCGACGGCTGATCGCTCCGTCCTGTCGGCTCGCCCCCAGGCCTCGACAATGTAGTCTTCAACCGCCTCGTACAGGCCGCGCTCGGCATCGGACATGACGAGAAACCTGTCTTGTACCTCGCGTGTCGCGACGGGCGTATCTATCATCCCCTGCTGAAAATAGCCTCGCAGCGTTTCGCGCGTGTAACGCGACACCAACCTGCGCACCGGCGTGTTCGCGCGCATGATCCTGACAGCGGCCTGACGCTCCTCAGTCTGAAGATGCTTGCGCGGCGTGACTGCCGAATCCCGCAATGCCTTCAGGACCTCTCTGGTTCGCAGCCGACTCAGCCCACCAACCCGTTCTGCATCTGCCGGTTCGACGGCACCATGATGCTGCTCAGCAGCGCGAAACAGGTGCGCCATCCGCTCCATGGCCTCGGCTGACAGGCTCGCATCCGTCATTTGCTCGAAAAATTCGAGGAACTTCTCCGCTGTCCATTGCGGCGGCAATCCGAGCAGACTGAGCAGATCCCACACCTCTACCGGATGCACCTGCATGGGCGTGGCGGTCAGCAGCAAGAGCCCCCCGGTTTTCGACGTGAGCCCCTGCATGAGTTTCAGCAAGGCATTGACACCGCGCTCCCTCGTGCTGCCGGCAGCGCGCCTGCGGGCATGATGCGCCTCGTCAAGCACCACCAGATCCCAGGGTTCTGCCCGCTCCAGAAGTTCACTCGCTCGCTCCCTGCGGCGCATCAACTGGCTTGATGCCAGCACCACCGGCTCTCGGTGCCATTCCTCGCGTTCCACCTTGCGCTCATGCTGCCCACGCATCGCCCGGGACTCATACCAGACCAACTTGCCACCGTCATAGATGGGCCAGTTGAGGTTGAATTTCTCGTACAACTCGATCTGCCACTGGCTGAGCACTGCCTTGGGCGCAAGAATGAGGATGCGCCTTGCGCGACCGGCGAGCCATGCCTGACGCAGCAGGAGGCCAGCCTGAATGGTTTTGCCGAGCCCCACTTCATCGGCGATCAACAGCTTCGGTGGCCAGTTCTTGTAGAGGCGCTCAAACGCGCGCACCTGATGCGGCCAGGGAGTGACCGCCGCAGTGGCTTCACCGATGCACTCGCCGCCACCGGAGCGCGATGGTGCCACCCGAATGAACGACCACACCCGGTCGCGCAAGGTACATGTTGGCCGGAGCCGCGCTGGCAGCTCCTGTTTCGGCATGAAGCGCATCAAATCCAGGCGCATTGCCTCCGGGATGTCCATCGCGATGACGCGATTCGTCCGTCCCTCCCAAATGCGCGAGAAATTCGTCTCCTCTTCGTCCACCCGCCCCGGCTCTGCTCCCCAACTGGTGAACACGCTGATGCTCTCCCAGTTGTTTTGCCAGCCCGCATTGGTCTCGTTCAGGCTCCCGGTCCAGGCAATGCGGTCGCCAGCCCGATCCTCGACGATACCGGTCTTCTCATGGAAAATGCCGTTGTCCGAGGTTGGTGCGCCGTCTGCGTCGCAAGGCACCGCAACCTTGACCTCGAGGACTCGGTGCGCGATCATCCACGCCAGCAATTCCAGTGCGTCGGTGGACACTGCATCCCGTGGCTCGAGAGGGAGGCTGATCAGGCGCTGCTCGACGAGTGTGCGGAGGCGCTCTCCCTTGTTGATCGCTTCAATTTCCGCTGGTTCCAGTGTACAGCCGACCACAAGCCGCATCCTGCCTGCATTGCGCACCAGCCCCTCGATACCGCGCGCCGCAAGCGCCAGGGCACCCGCATTGAAATACCCCGTCAGGCGGTCGTGACGCAGAGCACTCTGCAACGCCGGAATATAGAAGACATCCACCAGATCGCCGTCCTCTGGCGTGTATTTGAACCTCCAGCGGTGGCTACGCAACATGCTCAGGCGGCACCCTCACGCCACAGGGAAAGCTGTATCGGCTCAGGCACCCGCTCGCTGTAGGCGAGACGACGCAGATTGTCGAGCACCTCGAAATCACTCCCTGCTGCCGCGACCTCACCATGCAGGTCAATGCCGGTGAATTTCCGCGACACCGGCAGAACCGCCAGCACCGCCGAGAGCGCGTTGGCAAAGCGTGGACCCTGATCTATCTCGGCTTCTTCGAGCAATTCTCGCGCGGCAGCCAGCGAATTCTGGCGGGCGCAGTTCGCGCCATGATGCAGGGCATCAATCATCCCGCGTGAGCCATCGACAGGGCCGAGCACTCCCTTGGCGGCGCGCGATGCGCTGTCCCACAGCACTATATCGCTGCCCTTCCTGGCAGCCAGACGACCCACGATGTCGGCATCAAGATCAATGCCCACGGCGCGCGCCAATCGCAGCGCTTCATCACAGGAAAACACCGGTGCCCGGAAAATATCCCAGGCGAGCACGAAGAAGGCAGTGGGAAGGTCGAGGTCCTCATTCGCCTTCGCCCCGATCAGCTTCTCCAGGCGCCATCGCGTCACCTCGGCGCGCGCCGCGTTGAGCGCATCCTCTGGCGTGGCCGCGTAAGGGTCCCATTCGTCCTCCAACAGGGCCGGTTTCTCCGGCTGCTCCCGAGGCGTACCGCGCTTGAGAGGCCAATGGAGCGAGAACTTTTCAAGCGCTGGTCCGAAGGATGCCAAAAAGAGATCGACCCCGGTGATGCCCGCCTGCTGAAATTCGTCAATGCGTTCGCGCACTGCCTCTGCTACCTGAGGTTCCACATCTTCCCAGTAGATGGCTTCATCGCGGTCGTCTCGCTGCGGGCGCGGGCGACAGACCAGGAAGATGGTGCTGTTGGCCGCCGCCTTGTTGCGGATGTGCAGGCTTCCCTCGGCTTCCGTATTGATGGGCCAGGATGCGCTGATGACGAAACCGGCCTGCATCAAGCCGCTGGTGAGGGCATCCCAGGCACCTGTAGCCTTGTGCGTGAACATGAGCGTCATGATGCCGTCCACCTTCAACACGCGACGACACTCGTTGAAGATTGATGCCATGCGCTCCTGATAGTCGCGGCCTGCGCGCGCCTTGACACCTTTCTCGCCGCGGAACCGCACGGGATTGGCGACCGCCTCGTTGTCCTTGTCGGTCAGATTTCGCCGGAAGAGATCGGGAAAGACATGTCCCGCCGTGCGCTTGAGCCAGACATAGAAGAAGTCCGACAACTCGGCGTACATGACGTTGTCGTAGTAGGGCGGGTCCATCACCACGGCATCAATGCTGTTGTCC
Source organism: Pseudomonadales bacterium (assembly GCA_965199815.1). Lineage (GTDB taxonomy): Bacteria > Pseudomonadota > Gammaproteobacteria > Pseudomonadales > Azotimanducaceae > Azotimanducus. The sequence continues at coordinate 156,218 of CBDATE010000018.1, read as the reverse complement.
GCAATATGGTCGAGGCTGTCGCCCGGCTTGCAGGTGATGGTAATCGGCGGGGGCGCACATTCCGCCCCATGCATTTCGGCAACCATATCGCCCTCGCCGTCAGGACGCACCAGCGCGACGAGTTCCTTGATGCACTTGGCGGTCTGTTTGATGGCCCAGTCGTAGCCCGCGCCGACGATCAAGGGTGCCATCTCTGCGTACGACCATTTGAAGGAGAAGTCGTGCTGTGTGAAGGTATGCGCCATGACTTCTCGATTCGAGTGCCATACTGACATTCTGGAGTTGTAGTCACACAGCTTGTCAAGCGAGAGCGCCAGATAGCCATAGGCCGCGCAGCGCACCTCCGTCAGTTCGTCCTTCGCACGGTCGGCTTCCAGCATCTCGCGAAAGACCTCGACGCTGGTGCCGTGACAGAGAAGCTGGCGTGGCGAGAAGAGGTCGCGCCAGAGTGGCATGCCGTACTGAATGGGTCGATCGTCGTTGCTGAGTTCCGGGAACCGCTCGCTCGGCACCATGTCGAGCGCCTCCCATTCGGGGAGCTTCTCGGCGAGGCGCGCCACGATATCAGCGCTGTTGTCGTCTTCGGGACGCGGTGCCCGATAGCCGCGCACCCACTTGTCCTTGCCGCGTCTGCCGGACTTGAGAACCGTCTCGATGCGCTGCTTGTACACGACGGCGTAGAGTTGCTCGCCCATGCGACCCGCCTGCGCCTGGCGCTTGATCTCGTCACCGTCAATGACACGACCGCAGTCCGCATAGGGGCATTCGCCATCGCCACGCGACACCGTACCGGGGGATTGGTCCTGCGCCTTCTCGACGATCTCGAACCTGCACACGCGCCCGTCGGAACCAGGGCCGGAGGCAAGTTCCGGCTTCAGCCGGATGCCGATACCGCCCGGAGCCAGCCGCCAGTTGGGGGACAAGGGCACCAATCCGTCACAGTTGGGACAGGTGACGGTACGCGCCCAGAGATATGTCAAGTCATACCTCTCGGGCGCGTCCCTCTGAGAGAACAACGAGAGGAGTCGATTCTCGAGGCCGGTACGCCACTGCGAGACCAAGCTCTCGAAAGGCTCCATCAAATCCGCAGCATGAACAGATGGCCACTCTGCCGTCGCCTTCATGACCAGTGCCGCTACGGGGTTGAGATCATTTGCAATCGTCACCAACCCAATCCGAAGTGATTCGAATGGGATACTGGCACCACCGGCGGTCGGATCGAGTACAACTGCTCCATCCTTGATCTGCCCCTTGAGCCATGTTGCATCCTCACTATCGGGTGTGTAGTTAAACCCTCGGGCGTATCCGTAAGGGTTGTCGATTCGTTCGCCAGTCCGCTTGGCGATGTCGATCTTTCGCTTCGCAGCCACCGGATCGCCATGTATCCCCAGCATGTGCAGGAACTTCTTTCGGTCCGCATCCACCGGAAGCAGCGAGGCGAGCACAGCGGCGCGCGAGGCGACCAGCGGCCGTCGCGCCCACCAGACATGCAAACGGTTCGGGGCAGGAAAGGGTGTCATCGGTGTCCGCTCGCGCACACTTTCGATGCCAAGCGCCGCGATCGGCAACCAGCGCTCGATCAGACGAACATCCTTCATGGCCACCATCCGATGCTGAAATTCAGGCTACGCAGCATACGGAAGACCATATCCCGCCAACATGGGCGCGACCTGCGTCGGCTTCACGCCGAGCACAACCGCAGCGCGTCTGGTGGATAAGGAACGATTCGCCAGAGAACGCGCGACCAACTCGAGCATCGCTTTTCCCGCGCGATGGCATCTGACTGCGTAGAAAGTGGGTGCGCGAGTCGATTCCCTGTTGTCTGCATCGTGCCTGTGTTTTCGGGAGACAGCTGACCCAAACTCCCTGATGGGTGCTTCGGGAAGCAGAAATCGGCTGGCAACATCGTCACAGAATCGCTCAACCTTCGAGTTGCCGACATTCGGGGAGCAGGCGTTTCGCCCGAGCAGCAGATGAACGAATTCGTGCACGAGCGTGAAGCTCCACGCGGTTCTGGCATCGTTGTCATTGATAGCGATCAGCGGTGCCAGCGGATCCGTGAGCGCAAGGCCGCGGAACGCGGTTGTGTCCAATGCCGTGTGGTGGCTGCCGAGATTGCCTTTCAGAATAACAAAGACTCCGACGCGTTCGGCGGCCTCCCTGAGCCCATCAAAGAGATCACCAGCGCGACGATGTTTCGTGACCTCGTCATGGCCCAACAGTTCCCGCACCCGAGACACGCCCTGATCCACACCCTGATTGAGCTCAAGGGTACCGATGAAGGAAACCCCCGGCGCATCCTCATCAGCAAGAACCTCGTGAATCAGACTCTGGCTGGCTTGCACATCCCGCACCAGCGTATCGATCAGGGCTTGCTCGGAACGCGAACCGGAAAGAGAGCGGAACTCGGAATGATGCTTGACTGGTCTTGGCGGCTGCGCCATGTACAAGGTGATCAGCGGCTGTCGGTACACGCCCGCCATCCGCAGCAAAAGCGGGCGTGTTGGCTCATGTTCCCCACTCTCGACCTCAGCCAACCGCTCAAGCGGCGTTTTCCCGCAAGCGGCCTTGATGCCCAGTTTGTGCGCGGCTTCGGCCTTGGAGAGACCGGCGCAGTGCCTCGCCCAGGACAAGATTTCGGGGGTTACTGCTGGCATGAGTGTGTCTTCCAAACCTGTTGTATTCAGGCAGATTCAACCATCAGCCAATCAGGCGGCATAGTCAAGCAGCGAGCCGGCGCTACCGAACGCATCGACCGTCCAACCAGTGAGTCGCCACCACCAATGTGCATGACAAGTCCTTCACCGTAGCCGGGACCGAAAAGCATCAGTTCGAACTGGTTCGTTGCAGGTGGCGTGGATGCGACGATCAAGGATTGAGCCACTTCGCCATATCGCGCGCCCATTCTCTGGCGCGACGAAGGTCAGACTCGGTTACCTTGGGGAGGTCGCGAAACACGATCCGGGATACCCGTTTCTTGCTACCTCCCGGGGAGCGTTCGTAACCGATTACCCAACGAAAAATGCTGCCGACTTTCATACGCCGGATGTCATCCTCTGAGAGCTCGGCCAAAGGGATATCTGCTTCCTCGGTTTCGTGTGAATGCCCCGCCGTCAAGTCAATCAAGCGGGCCACGAACTCTTCATCGCCGATCTCGACCACGTATCCTTCCCACTCCTGCAAAGCGTGTAGCGTGTTTGTGTGCACTACTGCATCCCGACGATAGTTGCCATGGGGCAAGCCAATAATCCGGTTGTCTTCAATCTGCTCCTGTCCAGACCAGATTTGCAGCGATTTGTACCCTGCCCGTCATCGCCTTGTAGAGTGAAATGATCATTGATATCCACGAATACCCCCGTTCTGCCTTCGCCAATACGCGCGGACGGCTCCACCTTGAATACGCCTAATCCTCCGAAGAACCCTCTTGCGCCATGGCTCTACGCATATCGTCGCCAATGCGCTGCAAATCTTGCAGGCGTGCCACATAACCATAACAATGATCCAACCGCCCGAGCGGCACCTCATCGGGAAATTCGTGGAGGTCCAGAAAAGTATCGAGCCAACTCGATTCATCGCGATGTTTCTCCGCGAGAAACGGTGCTTTTTTCGATTGAGTATTGCGAGAACCCATGAGAACACCATGTGAATTTGTGTCAACACATCCATATTACCGCCTCGGCTCCGTCAGCAACCATCTGAGGGCGGACAGCACTCGTCGGGGATGCTTTCGGTGCATCGCCATACCCAGCCAGTAGGCAGCTTCTTCACGGCTCATCGCCTCGATGCCTTCGGCAACCGCACACATGTTGGTTCGACTGCGCATGGGTGCCAGTGCGCGAAACAGCAGCCCCAGTATGAGCGCCAGATCCTCGCTCAGCGCATAGCCGAGCCTGGCGACCTGATAATCGCGCACATCCCGCGCTGCGAGCTTGACACCAGCCCGAGAGAGCCGTCGCAGCACTCGATGTTCCACCAGTTCGAGGTTTCGCCCGCGCAAGCCGGCAATGCGCGTGGCGCAGGTGAGGTGAGGGGACGCGGCCGTCGGCATCTGCCAGATCTCGTACTCGGCCTCGGCTGACCTGTGGTGACGCACCCGCAACTCATATTTCGGCGCAGAGGCGGGCTCATCCACGTGTGAGATGCGTTGCAGTCGCGCCATGGATCAGCCGACCCTGGGAGTGGCCGTGACTTCGGCACTGGCACTGACGAATCGACTGAGCCGTTCAGTGAGTTTCTCCGCAGCGTCGCCCTGCATCGACAAGCCACCCTCGAACATCAATGTGAATGTGGCTTCGAACCTCGCCCATTTGGCGGCGCGAAACTGCAGTTGCAGGAATTCACGCACCGGCTCTGCATCGCTCACCGGACCCTCAAATTCAAACCCGAACTCTCCACCGTCGTGCGTCCCGTAACTGCCCTTCAGAATGACCGTCTTTTTCGCACCGGCGACCGTGCCCACGGGCGACAGCAGTTTGAACGCATCGTCATGCTCAAACAGGCGCACCGTGAGCCGCGCGACCGAGTCCACTCGATTCTTGCGCACCTGCTCCCACAGCCGCACGAACGCTTCCCTCAACACCGCCTCGGCACTGAAGGCATCCCGCTCCGGCTCATCTGGCTCCTGTTCAGGCGCAGCATCGGGTTGCCCGAAGTCGCCATCTCGTACGCCCGGAGCATCCGGCGGCTTCTCCGCGTCCGGGGGCTGCCGTGGCCAAATGTCCTTCTCTTGCGCGTAGGCCATGGTGAAAATCATCGACTCTTCGTCGATCCGGATACCTGTCATGGGGTCGCCTGGCCCGCACAACAACTCCCCGCACTGATACAGGTATTCACCCTGTTCAATGCCGCGCATCACCCCGCGGCGGAAGATGTCATCTCCCAACAGCATCGGCAGCCTTGGGTCGCGACGGAACTCTTCTCGCAGCGATGCGGTGGACATCTGTCCCCGTGTCTTCAGCCACGTTCGGTCTCGCACATAGGCAGGCGAATCCGGCTCATCTTCGGAGGAACGCAGCTTGTTCAGATCGCGCAGCGTACGCTCGATGTGTTGCTGCCCCTTACCGGGGCTCTCCGAAGCAGAGTGGATTTCGATGGCTGTGTGCGCCAAATCAACAGGGTTGGTGCCTATCCGATTGGGCGACGGGTAGAACACGTGTCGGTAGCACTGCGCTATGGCGAGTGCGAGTTCCTGCCGGGAGCGCTCCTCGCGCTCACGCACATCGGCTTTTTGATGCTCGGCCAGCATGTTCAGCCGATCTGGCTTCATCATGTCCTGGAGCGCAAGCCGACGACGCGCTGCGCGGCGCATATCGTCTATGCGCGCTTCCTCAGCGATCAGGAACACCAGATTGTTGCGCAGCTTGCGCAGCACCGAATCTTCCGCCCCTTTCCTTGCGAAGATGCGCTGAATCAAATCCGGCACAGCTTCAACGGATGATTTGATGCACACCGCCTCGAACCCCAGAACAACGAGCCTGGGACGCCCGTCTGCGACATCATCCGGCACATCATAAGGGCCACCGGGGAAAGGTATCGCGTTGAAGGTCGAGCCGGAGAAAACCTCGCGGATACGGTCGTTCAGCTCCACGCGTGCCTGCTCGGCATCGACATGCTCCTCGCTGCGGCGAATGATCTGATTGAGGTTCGCCTCCGCCTGAAAACGCATTGGTGACCCGGGCCGGTCATCAAGATACGCGGATTCGGCGACGAACTTCACGCGCGCCTGCTCGATAAAGCTGATGTCCATTGCGGGACCCAACATCGAATAACGCAGTTCCCCAGATGAAATACCCTGCAACCGCTCGTTGAAGGCCAGCGAATGCATGAAGACGGTACGTGCGACATACGACGCATAGGGCGGCATGTCCGAGTGATGCCGTGCGTCAATTTCTTCGGCCAGTGCGGGATTGTCTCCCGCACCGGAGGATATGTCGCTGGAAATGGCGGGCGCGAAGGGTGCCTGCTCCAGGCGCGTCACAATCTCTTGGCGGATTGGCTCGTGCCCCAGATTCAGGTGGTGCAGGTGTATCGCCGTCGCATCGCCCGGTCTTTGCTCCCAGAGATGCGCCACCGTGCGCGCCAGGAGACGCAACATGCCGCGCACACGCTGGAAGTTTCCGAGTGTGGAGGTTTTTTGAATGAGGGTATCAAGGACTTCAGGGTGCAACGGATAGCTCGCACGGAACCTTTCGAAGGTCTCTGGCCGTGTGACATCTTCCGGCAAGCTGTCACTCCGGACCAACCACCCGGCGCGGTACGCCGCAACGACAGCCATCGCATCGTCATCGATGGATTCAAACAGGCGACGGCGAAGAACCTGCACCGTCTCGTCCTCTTCGGTCGGGTTGAGCAGCGTTGCCGTACGCGCCGATACGCTCTCGAGTTCAGCCATGATTTGCGCGATGCGTTCATTTTCTCCCTTGTAGGCATCAACGGCACTACCCTCCTTGCCAACTGCCAGGGTGAAGACAAGCGCAGCATTGTCGGTGCCTCCAACTGCCTTGATCAGCGAAGTGAGAAACGCCGTCAGTTGATCGTCGCCCTTGCTCCGTTTGTTTGCCTTGCGCAGATAGACCGACAACTCGTCAAGCAGAATGAGCGTTGGCTCACCGCCAAAAAGTTCCTTGATAGTCTCGGCACCCGGAGCAACCCGCACCTCATCGCTCTTGCGCACCCGCTCGTAACCATCCTTGCCGCCGAGCGCGGAAGCAATCTCACCCCAGGGCGTGAATGCAAGATGTCCGGCTGGCATCTGTCGACCGTTCACCGGATCAGCGTTCTCGCCATCGAAAGCTGCCACTCGCACACGGCCCTTCGGGAGCAGCACCCCTGGTTCCACAAACTCGCCAATCCCCGCGACATCGGCTCCCTCGCGCGCGGCATGACAGAGCGCGATCAAGCTGTGTGACTTGCCTCCACCATAAGAAGTGTCGAGGCGGAATATCGAAGCGACTGCGTCGCCCTGACCGCTCAGCCGAGCGCAGACATTCTCGAGCAGGTTCTTGAGACCCCGCGTCGGATAGGTGTTGGCAAAGAAGCGCGCCGAATCGACATAGTCATTCGCGCCCTCGCCTCTGATGACTTGCGCCAGATCGGCCGCGAAATCGGTCGCGGCCACCTTGCTCGCGAGCACATCGGGCCGTGGCTTGCACACATCAAATATGGTTGGAATTGTCATCACGCTCTCGTCCCCCGAGTAGCCTCTACAGGTATATTCTCATCAAATCCATGCAGGGTGTCTTTTTGACAGAAACCACCATTCGGGACTTCCAATAGCGCTTCCCGTATATCTGCCGAAGCTGCTGCAAGGTTTACCGTGCGAAAGCGGATGCGGTGCCCTTGAATGGTCACGGCTTCGTCAAGCTCCCCATCAACGCTCGGGTGCAAGAGCACCCCTTCGGCACTCGCTGCGAGTGCGTCTTCCGTGCCGACCTGAGAGCGCAGATAGGCGTATATCTGATAGAGATGCGGGCTGCTCACACTGAGCTTCCCATGGTGCCCCTGCTTCAGTACCGAAGTGAATTTGGTGTCTATGACTATGCGCCGCTCGCCAGGACGGTCGAGCACTATGTCGGTTTTCATCTGCGGCAGAATCTCGTCAATGCGCTCCGTTTTGCCAGCATCTTCCGTTTGCCATTCGAGATGCTTGCCCGTTGAGACCTGCCACCCTCCGGGCGAAAGCACCAGTTCGTAGAAGCCGCCGACGGCCCTCTCGAAGAGTCTGCGCAACCAATGCTCCTCGCGCTCGACCTCGAGGAGCTGCCGCCTGCCGACATCTTCGGTCGGTAATGCAAGGTCGAAGATGAGCTTCGCCGCCATCAGGATGCGTCGGTCGTCTATCGCCTGGCATCCGGAGTCCCGGAAGTCCTCTCGACGATCTACTTGCCCATCCGAGACACCACGCTCACGCATATTCCGCGCAAGCTGTCTGCATTCGTGAGCGAGCTCCTTGTTCCCGCGGCCTGTGACAAGCTTCGCGGCATGCAGCAGGGCCGAGCGCACAAAGCGATTGCGCGGCGTATCTATGGTGAGTTCATCAAAGCGGCAGGCGATGCGTCCCAAATCGAGCAGCTTGCGGCGTTCGGTTGTGAGCAGGTCTATGCGTCCACGCACACGATCAAGCACCGCCGCTCTTGATTGATATCCGTAGCTGAGCTGTCGCCTCAGGCGCCGCCTGACGGCGAGGGCAAGGAATTCGGCGACCAGATCAGGGATGTCGTCCGGGTTCTCTTCCAGGTCTTTGAGAGCATTCCCGTGCTCACAAAATTTCGACGCATAGAGCATCAAGAGCCAGATGTTGCGAATCGGGATGCCCGCGATCTTGTCGCCAGCGCAGTCTCGGACGGCATGGCTCTCCCGCTGAAGCTCCGCCGCGAACACCTGTCATCAATCCCAATCGGCAAGCAGATCTTTTTCGGCTTCTTCTGCCTTGTCGAGCGAATCAAACCAGTATTCTTCGAGGAGTGGGGCGATTTCACTCGTCACGACTTGCCGAAACCAGATGATTGCGTCCTTTGCTCCCGCAAGACGCTGTGACGGAACGAGGTAGCTGTGACCAATGCAAAAGCCCTTGCCGAGGGTTGCGTCCCGGGTTATCTTCCGGTTGAGGTCATTCACTCGCTTTGCTATCTCGTCGGCAATCGCCCGGTCGAGCCCCCATTCTTCGCAAACCCAGTCGCGCCAGGCTGCGCCGATTTGCGGTTCGAGGGTCTCGAAGGCGAACCTTCGCCTCAGCGCAAAGTCGATCATGGCAATGGACCTGTCGGCGGTGTTCATGGTGCCAATAACGCAGAGATTCCCGGGCACATGGAAGGGCTTGCCCGACTGGCTGTGGGTGAGGTGGATTGCCTCGCTCTCGTCGCGCTTGTCGGCTTCAAGCAGCGTCAGGAGTTCGCCAAAAACCATGGCCGGATTGCCGCGATTGATCTCTTCGATGATCACGGCATGGTCGTGCTCCGGGGCGTTCCGCGCTTTCTCCGCCGCCCGAAGAAAGATGCCATCAACGATCCCGAGCTTCCCTCCCTCGGCGGGGCGCCAGCCTTGCACAAAGTCCTCATAGGAGAGGTTGGGGTGGAACTGCACCGGCCAAATGCGCGCAGAGTCTTTTGCTCCCATGAGCGCATACGCAAGGCGCTTTGCGAGCCAGGTCTTGCCGGTGCCGGGCGGGCCTTGCAGTATCAGGTTCTTCTTGTCGCGCAGCCTTGCTACAAGAGTCTCGATTCTCTCTGCGGAGAGGAAACAGCCATCGTTGATGATGCTCCGGACGTTATACGGGGTGGCCGAAGTCGCCGGTGGTGTGGCAACCGGAGCCGGTGGTTCTTCGCGGGGGGCGGCCTTTGGAGAAGAAGCCGACTTTTTCTCATTCTTGCGCCAGGCGTTATAGGGGTGTCCATCGTAAAAGTTGAATTCCGGCTTTCCGTTTTCTTGCGTGAGTCGCTTTCGCACTTCGAGCACGGCCTTGTCCAGCGCCACGCCTTCAAGTTCTGCTGCATCGGATTCATCCGCGGCGGTGAAGTGGGCAACTATCGCTTTCTTGTGGTCGAGGATAGCGACCGATTCGTAGGAATCAGGAAACAACAGATAGAGAAGAATGTGTCGAGAGTGTCGTTTCTTGCTGTTCGGCTGTTTATCGATCCATTCACCGGCAAGCCAGGCGTTCTCTCGCTTCAGAAGCTCGGCACGACGTGATTGAGGCAATGCGAACCAGCATTGCATGAGTGCCACCAGAAAATCAAAGTCAGGCCTCCGTTGGTTGTAGTTCTGCCCCATGCGTATGACCCCGCCGCCCAGGACATCCTCGGCCAGGAATTCATTCTTGGAGGGCAGCTCTTCGTCTTCGCCCGAGCATTCCCATATCTCGCGGACATGCTCCCGTTTCGATTGCGGGCTCATGCTCGTGCGACTTTGGATGAGGCTCATGTACCACAAGAGTTCAGCGGCCAGTTGGCACACTTCCGTGGGTGCCTTGGTCAGCTGGGTACGCAGCTTCTGGTAGAAGTTTCCTTCATCAGGGTCAGGCGGCTGCGCCACGCATTTGCCGAGTTCATCAAACCACTTCCTGGCCCACAGCGTCTTGTCAGAGAAGATGCTCCCGCCGTTCAGAAGACAGCGATTCTTCCATTCCTGAGCGGCCTGCAGTATCGCTTGCCCTTCCTTTATTCGTGCCAAAGCTCTCGGCTCCCTCGTGCGTGTATTCGTTCAAACAGATGCGAGACTGGCAGGCCAGCCTGTTGCCGGAAACACTGCGGGTGTCCCATGTGTATCAGGCTCACATGTATGTGAGACAGTGTACCACCCTCGCAGGTGGTGTGCATGCTGCACTCAGGAGTTGAGCCACTTCGCCATTTCCCGCGCCCGTTCCTTGGTGCGGCAAAGGTCAGCATCGGTTGCGGGCCGTATTCGCATCACAGCCACCGGATTACCGCTTGGTGAGCTTCGCGCCAGCGTACACGATGTACACCGGCTTGCCCGCTTCCACAGGCCAGGAAAAATGCACACGAAGCGGGGTGTTTGGGTGCGAAACCTTGCCGTGCCAGGAGCAAACCAGTGGGCTTGCCGGAGCTTCGGGGTGGGCGAAAGTCAACTCGCGGCGAAAGTTCTGTTTCTCCGTATCAGACGAGTCGGAAAACCATGCTCGCTCCCCTGTGAAATAGTCCTGATACATGCGGTGACCTTCCGCAGTGCGCTGCCCGTCTGCATCAAATGCACACGAAAATCTGTCCAAAGTACCCAACAGGGAGAGCGCCCTATCCGCCACCGACTTGGCGAAGGGAACTCCCGTGAGCGGGGCGAAACAGTCATCCGAGAATGTCAAGCCGGCATACCGCTCGATGGCGACATTGCGCAGACTGTCCCAGGAGGTGACCGGCGATGCCCGGTCGCGCAATGCCTCTTCGAGGGTCTGTGCATCCCACCAGTTTTCCAGAGTCGTGCGCGGATGCTTGTGCTCTGCATCGCCACGGTGCCAGGTCACTTTCACCGGTGTGCAATTCCAGTCAGATGGCGACAGACTGACCAACCCAGCCTCCAAGCCATGCAGGACCCTGAAGGCGGCCTCTCCTGCGGCAGTGTCCGTCACGATTTCTTCGTCACATTCCAGCCAGTCATCTGCGCTGTGATGGCGCACATCGTCCCAGAAAGGGCCGGAGCGATTCAGCCAGGCCATGACGGCGCGACATTCATCCTTGTTGTCGAGGTTTCCAATGGCCTGGCGTAACTGCACACCAGATATGGGACAGGTGTTGAGGAAGCGACTGTTACTCTGAATATCCCGACCGAGGCGTTTGGCTGCCGAGCGCATGGCCATGAGCCCTGACAGGGCGGCGCGAAATTCGGCCAGATTGTGGAACTGTCCATGAACGGACAGGTCATTGACCAGGAGGTCCACGCTACCCCCAACCGGCGAGATAGGTCATATCCTGATCGATCTGATCGAAGAATCCTGCAGGCCAGTGGTCTATCTTCCCGTCACCATCCATGGACAGCCTTTCAACTTGCGCCGAGCTTGACCGGTCGGCTTCGTGGCGAGGTCGAAAGAAATACAGGGCGGCATCATTGGCATCGAGAGCGCCTTTCTTGACTGCCCGCCGAATGCCATTCAGCACATGATCGCTGTGTGATTCGATCAGAACCTGTATGCCGGCCTGCGCCGCCATGGCCAGAAACTCGCCCATTCTCGCCTGACCCGCCGGATGCAGATGCACCTCGGGGTTCTCGATGAGCACCAGATCATCGGGCTTTGCAGAGAGCACGGCAACGATGATCGGCAACACTTGAGTGATGCCAAATCCCGTGTGGCCCGGACGGTGGAAATCCGTTTCTGACGAGGTTCGCACCCCCAGCGTGACGGCGTTGGCTCCTTCCACACGTGCAAGATTCATCCTGAAGCCGGGGAAGAATTCGCGCATGTGCGCTTCAACCTGTCGCAGCAAGGTGTGTGCAGTTTCTTCAATGCATAGCGGCGCAGCGACACGTTCGTCCGCACTCGAATAGAGGACGCTGGCCGCATGTTCTCCTCTCTCGCCCATGACCGGGGTCAGATCGGGGTCCTCCAGAGGGTAGATGTCTCGCGGGCCGAGGCGCTCGGCGGCAAGCCAGCTCAGGCCGCGCAAACGCCTGACCAAAGAGCTGCCTTCAGTGGAATTGGACACAGCCGCCGGGAGCAGGTGTTGCAGAGGCTGCGGACTGCCCGCCGTCCACTCACCATCGTCATGAGTGTGCGCCTGCACTCGCAGCACCGCCATTGACATGGCCCCCTGCTCACCGCGGAACTGCCATTCGACCAAGCCCGCTTCATGGTCTTCAAGCGCCAGCGAAAACTCTCGCCCACCGCTCACCTGATCGATCACATCCCTGACAGCACCGAGGCGAAGCGCGGCACCATTGAGCATCAAGCGCCGGGACCACTCATGTTCACGCATCGTCTGATGCAAAAGAACGAGTGCCTGCAATACCGACGATTTGCCGGAGGCGTTGAGACCAGAAAGCAGCGTCAGTCCCCGCAGCGGCAGCTCCAGTCTCTCAAAGCACTTGAAGTGCCGGAAGTCAATCCGCGTGATCACCAAGCACCTCGCCCAGCACCTTTTTAGCCATCTTGAACCGTGTTCTGACTTTCCTTTGATCGCTGGTACCAGAAGTGATAGCTGCGTTGAAATTTTCGTCCTCAAACAGCCTGTAGATCGCTTTTCGAAGCGGCCCAGCCTGCGCTTTGACCTCGGCTTCCGAATAGTGGGCCAACCCGGTGGACATTACGTCCCAGAAAGATACGTTTAGCGACCTTCTCTTTTCTTGCCCAGGCTCATGCTTGCGAAACGCATGGCGCCCAAAGAGCAAAAAGTTGTTGCTCATACTGCGCCGGAAGGTGGTGGACAGTTCCGACAGTCGGTCAGTGTCCATCCCGTTCATTTGGCGTAGTGATTCAGCGAGAAATTCGTCCATATCACCGCGATATGTATCAAGTCTCAGGATATGAAAGGCACAGAATCGATTCACGAATTCGCGGTCGCGCATGGTCTCGGACTTCAGGCTAGGGCCAGTCGCCTGAAGGAATATTTTGGTCTCGGCCTCTTCTCTGAGAAACGTAGTCGCGGGCCCCATGTGCAGGCAATTACGCATCTGTTGCCGGGTCAATGGCTCACCACTGTTCACTCGCTCGAATATATCCAGCTTGGCGCGTTCCGGGGCCTTCGAGTCAATGCTGTAAAAGATGAGATTGCAGTCCTCAACGCGATTCTGAAGTCCGGGATGTAAGTCACGAAACTGCTTGCCATGAAGTTCTGAGCGTTTTGGCAAGTGCAGTTCAAGTTCGTTTTCAACGAAGCGTCGAAAGGTGGTCAGGCGTTGTAGCCCATCGACCACCACCATGCGCCCCTGTGCATCCTCCGCCATGTAGAACACCGGCAGGGGAATGCGCATGATCACGGATTCCACCAACTTGCTTTGCTTGGCCTTATCCCAGATGAAGGCGCGCTGAAACTCGGGGTTCATCACCCAGCGATTCTGCTTGATACGATGCACTGCGTCACGAACGGTGCGGTGATCATTGCGTATCAGCATTGCGTCGAGCGGGTATTCATCCCAAGGTGCGTCCGCCGAGTCGAACCCCTCGGGCTCCTCGATGTCAGCGGATTGTTCGGCTGCTTGTGCGTTCATGCTCCTCTCGCTTCGCTGTTCTGAGTCGGCGCGGTCGTTGATTGATCGCAAGGACCATATTACTGCTTCAGCGCCGTCAACGAGCATGACCCCACCGAACCCCCGCCCGGCTTATACTCAAATTCATGAAACTTCTCGCGGTGGGCGATATGCATCTGGGTCGGCGCCCGTCGCGCCTGCCGCCCGACCTGTCGCATCCTGCCGCCGCGCTCGGCCCGGCCGCCGCCTGGCGGCGAACGGTCGAGTTTGCGCTCGACCGCAAGGTGCGCGCCGTGCTGCTTGCTGGCGATGTGGTGGAAAGTGACCGCGACTTCTACGAAGGGTTTGGCGAACTCAAACGCGGCGTGGACAGGCTGGCCGCGGGCGGCATTCAGGTTATCGCCGTCGCCGGTAATCACGATGTGCTGGTGCTGCCGAGGCTCGCCGAGCTGCTGGAAGGAAGCCACCACTTCAAACTGCTCGGCAAACATGGTGTCTGGGAATCCATGCAGATTGATGCCAACACCAACCGAGACCCCGACGACACCGGCGAACACCTGACCCTCTGGGGTTGGTCCTTTCCCGCCAGACAGGTCACGCACAGCCCTCTCGCCGGCGCAAGATTCAGTCACGAACGGGGCTTCTCACTCGGCCTGCTGCACTGCGACCTCGGCCAGGCGGAGAGCGTCTATGCGCCCGTATCGCGAAGTGAACTGGCCGCTTCCGGGCACGATGCCTGGCTCCTCGGCCACATCCATCAGCCGGATGCCCTCACGACGGACTCGCCGGTCGGCTATCTTGGCAGCCTGAGCGGCCTGAACCCCAAGGAATCCGGGCCGCGCGGCCCCTGGCTACTGGAAATCGAGGGCGGGCGCTTGCAGCGCATCAGCCACATACCGCTGGCACCCATCAGGTGGCTGAAATGCGACCTTGCAGTCAGCGACCTTGCCAATATCGAAGAGCTTGACCAGCGTCTGGTGACGCGCATCGCCAATCTCGAGCGGGAAATACAGGTCGAAGCCCTCGCCCCGCGGGCCGTGGGCCTGAGACTGACCCTCACCGGGCGCTCGGAGCTCGCGGGGCGCATGCATCGCTGGGCACAAGACAAGACGGAATCGCCGCCCACACTCATTCAGGGAGAGCGCGACTACTTCATCGAAAGCTGCGTCTCGAAAGCGCTGCCCGAACTTCGCCTCGAAGCCCTGGCCGAGCAGCAAAACCCCATGGGCTTGCTGGCGCGCAAGATTCTGCTGTTGGACGAACCACGCGAACACCCCGAACGCGCCGCACTCATTCGCGAGGCGCGAGGTGCCTTTGCCAACGCGCTTGAAACGCATGGCCTGCACACGCTCGAATCAAGCGAAGCGCTCCTGCACGAGCACGAGATTGCCGAGCGCCTCAGGCAAGCCGCCACGCATTCAATCAACCTGCTCTATGCCGAGCAACAGGGCGATACCGAATGAAACTCGAGCGCCTGGAACTCATCAGCCTGCCCGGAATCACGGACAGGTTCGCCGTTGACGGGTTCGCCGACACCCTGACCCTCATCAGTGGCCCCAACGCGGTCGGCAAGTCGAGCCTGCTGCGCGCGCTCGACCTGCTGCTCTCGGAGCCGAAGAAGAACGACCCGCCCGTCACCCTGAGCGCAGAGTTCAGTGATCAGGACCGGCGCTGGCGGGTCGTGCGCACCGGGCAGCAAATCGAATGGACGCTTGATGGCGCGTCGGCCACACGCCCCAACCTTCCGAGCGCAGATGAACTCGGCCGCTACTGCCTGTCCATGGAGGCGCTGATCAAGGCGGATGCCAGCGACTCCTCGCTGGCGGCAGAGCTGCAACGCTCGATTCATGGTGGATTCGACCTGGCCGCGGTGCGCAGGCGCGTGTCCATCAGCGCGCGTCATGCACAATCCGTAGTAAAGCAGCACCGTGAGGCGCTGTCCCGTGTGCGGCATGCCGAAGCCGCCGCCGAGGCCCTGTGCGCCCGTCAGGAGAACTTGCCAGAGCTTGAATCACGCATCGAAGCTTCGCGCGTGGCGCAGACACAGGTGGGATTGATTGAAGGGGCCATCGCACTGCTCGAGGCCACACGCGAGCGTGAGCGTGTGCAGAGGGCGCTCGCGGAGTTTCCCGAGCACATGGACAAGCTCACCGGCCACGAGCCCGAACAGGTGCAGAACCTCCGCGCACGTCTCGACAAGCGCCGTCGGGATTTGCACGAGCAGGAACGGCGTCGGCAAGAGGCACAGGATTCCCTGCAAGCCTCCGGGCTCGGCGACGCTGATCTCGAGCGCGCGGCGGCGGACCTTGCCGCGGTCGAACGCATCCTGCGCGACATCGAAACCGCGCAACATGACCGGGCGCACCTTCAGGCCACCCTCGATAGCGAGCGCATTGCACACGAGAGGGCATCGACAGCGCTCGGCGGACACAGGATGCCGAAGCTCGACAGCGAACATCTTGAAGAAGCCGAAGGCTTCGCGGCGGAGGTGCTCGAGCTGCGCGCCCTGATGAGCGAACTCGAAGCGCGTGTCGGGCTCCTCGGCGCGGGGCCGGACGCGGGCGAGCTGCGCAATCATCAGCGAGCCATCGATGCCCTCTGCGACTGGCTGTACGCGCACAGCGCGGGTTCCGGCAAGCGTGGCATGACGACGATGGTTCTCACCGCACTTGTGCTGGCGCTCGCGAGCGTTGCCCTCGATGTGCTGCCGGGGGTGTCGGAGCTGTTGCCGATCATCCTCTCGTCCACCCTCGGGCTGCTACTGCTCTGGCTACTCGTCAGGCTCCGGTCGGTCTCCGGCACAGGTATCAAGGATGCGGTGGAACGATTCCGCAAGACCGGTCTCGCAGCGCCCGAATGGCATCCCGACGAGGTGCGAGACCGCCTCAAGGAGCTTGGCGAGGCGCTGGCCGAGCTCGACGCGCAAAAACGCATGGCCGAAGGTGGCGATGCCGCGCGGGCGCGTCTCTCGGAGCTCGCAACCCGCCTGAAGGAACAGGAAGCGGACAGCGCGCGGCTCTGCGAACGCATCGGATTCGACCCCTCGTTACCGCTCACCGCGCTGGATCGATTCATCCGCCTGGCCAGGGAGTGGGACGAGACGGGCAAGGCCATCGAAACCACCGAAGCCAGGCTCGCGCGAGCGGATGCCGCGATCAACACCGGGCTGGAAGAGGGGCAGGAGACCCTGCTGCGCTGGCAAGCGCCCCGGGATGCACACATCCCGCGCAATGACTTTGCGCAACTTGACGCGGCGCGCGCAGCGCTGAAGAAGCGACTCGAGCAGGCGCACAAGGCGACCGGAGCGCTTGAACAGGCCAAGCGGGATGTGCAGAGCGCACAGGACGACATCAGCGCGCATGGCGAGGATCTGGCCAGAGTGTTCACGAACGCCGGACTCGGCGAACAGGACTCCGAACTGCTTGACGAACGGGTGCAGCGTCTGAGCTCATGGAAGGCGCTCGGCCACGAATTGACCGAGATCGAAACGCGGGAAAAACTCGTTCGACAGGACCTGCACACACAGGACGCGCTGCTCGCGCTGGCAAGGCAACAGGACGAGTCCGGGCTGGGCGCACAGCTACGCGCACAACGCGAGCTTGCCGAGCAGCTCGAAGCACACCTTGATGCGCGCACCAAGCTGATTGCGGACATCGAGCGCGCCGAATCCGAGCGCGGGCTCGAGGCGGCGGTCGCCTTGCGCACCGAAAGTGAAACCAGGCTCGCCGAGAAGCGCGCCGAGATACTCGACCAGCGCGCGACGGAACTCCTGCTCAACCAAGTGGAACAGGATTATCGATCCACGCACGAACCGGAGGTGCTGCGCCAGGCCGACGCGCTGTTTCGGCAGATCACCGACAACGCATTTGAACTCGGACTGGCCACGCCGCAGGATGCATCATCCGGTGATGTGGCGCTCGGCTTTCAGGCCAGGGACACACGCACGGATCTGGTGCGCGAGTTGCACCAGCTCTCCACTGGCACACGGATGCAGCTCCTGCTGGCGGTGCGCGTCGCCTGGGTGCGCGCACAAGGCACGGATGGCCGTCCGATGATGCCGCTGTTCCTCGATGAAGCGCTCACCACAAGTGATGAGCGTCGCTTCATGCTGGTGGCGAAGAGCCTGGAGCGGATGTCGTCTGCCAGCGGCATTCAGGTGATCTATCTCTCGGCGCGTACGCACGAGAAGCACCTGTGGCGCGAGGCGCTCGGGCGAGACCTCGAGTGGATCGATCTGGAGGAGATTCGTACCGGGGCTGCCGGAGCATCAAGTACGCGCGATGACGCGCCTCTCCCTGATTTTGCACTCGCTCCGCCGCAGGCCGTACCGGAACCCGATGGCGATGACGCAGTCGCCTATGCGAAGCGCCTGGGCGTAGCGCCCATCGACCCCTGGAAGGGCGCTGGGGACATACACATCTTCCATGTGCTGCGCGATGACCTCGTACGCTTGCATTGGCACCTTGACAGCTTGCGCATTCGCCGTCTCGGCCCGCTGGAATCCTGGCTGCATCAGGCAAGGAATGCGCGCCCCCGGGAGGCCGCCGAAAGCGTACGCCTCCTGCGACGCTGCCGGGCAGCGCATGCCTGGGTCGCTGCCTGGCAGGAAGGTCGGGAGCGCCCGATTGGCGCACACGAACTACTCGCCAGCGGAGCCTTCTCCGACAAGTATCAGGATCAGGCCGCGCAGCTTGTCAATTCCGAAGCCGTTGCCGGCAGCCCCGCCAGGATGCTTGCCGCCTTGCGCGACAAAACACTCAAGGGATTTCACCACAGCAAGATCAATCAGTTGGAGGAGTGGCTGAAAGCGCAGGGATTTCTCGCCTCGCGCAGTACCCTGAGCCGGGACGAACGATGTCGGCGAGTGCTTCTCGGCGCGCATGGCGACACGCACATCGAGGATGTGCGTCAGTGCATCGAGTGGCTCGAGGCGGGCATCGCGGACTTGCCGGATGCAGTGACGGACCGGCAACCGTGAGTGCCGCGCGAGCGGACCGGAGGAAGACATGCTGAAAGATCCGATACGCACACTATTGCCCGGCGAGACGCGCGCACTCTCGTTGTCACTCAGGCAGGTGCCGGATCACGTGATCTGTATCTTCGTCTATCTCTTCACCGGATGCGTACAGGGTCTGGGCATTGCCTGTCTGGTGGAACAGGGCGACTGGCTGGCGCAACACCCCCGAATTGCCTTTCCGCTCTGGCTGCTCGTGCTCGCCTGGCCATGGCTGTTCCTGCTCGGCTTTGTGCGAAAACATGTCTCGCGCCTTGCAGCTGCGGTGAGCGGCCTGTGCGCCCTGCTGGCGCTGCTCGCCACCTACACCGGCTGGCAGGTCACCCCGGTCGGCGAATTCGAGGCCGGGTACGTGGTGGTGATCTTCGCGCAATCCATGCTGGTGGCGGCCTTCATCGCCCTGCTGCACCTGCAGGCCTTCATGTGGCGTGAATCGTCCGCTGCCCCGAGCACACACATCGCAACCGGACTGCTGGAGCGTGTGCGTGACTTCTTCCGACAGTCCCTGCGTGGCAGGGAACACGGCACACGCGAGAGTCCCGACATCTTCTTCACCCTGTGTTGGCGCAATTTCCTCACGCTTGGGCTATCGGCGGCGCTCACGCTCGGATTTCGTCTCGTGCTGTTTCTCTGGGAATCCCTGTTCTCGGCCATCGGGGTGGATTTCTTCGCGCGTCTGTTCGCACGGGAATGGTTCCTGCTGCCGGTGCTGGCCACCACATTCGCCTTTGGGCTGCACAGTTTTCGCGCCGCCACCTCGGTGATTGACAGCATTGCCTCCCTGCTTGCGCGCCTCACCTGGCTGCTGCTGCCAATCCTGCTGCTTGCCAATGTCGTGTTCCTGCTGACACTCCCCTTCGTTGGCCTGCAACCCCTGTGGGATACGGACCACGGCACGACCATCCTGATGGCCGCGAATCTCGTGTCGTTGCTGTTCCTGAACACGGTCTATCAGACAGGCGGGCACCTGCCCTATCCGGTGCCCATACATCGTCTGCTCACCATCGGCATCGCCATGCTGCCCATCCTGTCAGCGCTCGCCTTCTACGGACTCTCGCTGCGCATCGGCCAGTACGGGTGGACGGTACTGCGCTGCTGGGCGCTGCTCATCACCTCGCTGGCGGCCTGCGCGTCCCTCGGATATCTGTACATCATCATTCGCCAGCGCACTGAATGGCTCGCTCGGCTGCCTGAAGTCAATCGCTGCCTGTCCTGGGTGGTGCTCGTCGTCCTGCTGCTGAGCGCCTCGCCCCTGCTGGATTTTCGCGCCATCTCGGCCTGGAGCCAGTTCACGCCAATAGAATCCGGGGAGGCTCCCATCGACACGCTGGATGTTCGCCATGTGCACACCGAGCTTGCGCGCCCCGGATATCTGAGATTGCAGTCCCTGCTCGCGCGACTTGATGCAAGCGACCCCGAGTCGGCGCGTACGCTGCGCGCCGCCATCGCCGCCATCAATGACAAGCGCTCTCCGGTGAGCGGCTGGAGCGCCGCCGAGCAGGCCGGAATAGGCAAGCGACCGGCGAACTTCGAGCTTCCCGAAGGGCTGGCGGTCGCCATCAAGCGCGCATCAACACAGCCCCCGGGGCTACTCTTTCAGGTGGATCTTGATGACGACGGCGGACACGAATACGTGGGCCTCTGGTCGTCACAATCTGGCGGTGCCATTGCCCGCTGCTGGGACGGGCAGGAGACCGGCTGGGTTTCTTGTGGATACGGCGGCCTACTCGAGGGCATTCAGGAGGCGGCGATTGAGCGACTGGCGACGGCAGACTTCGAGGCGGTGCTACCGAATCGCCCCTACAAGGACCTGCGCGTTGGAGATCAGGTGTTTGAATTCAGCGGCGCGGGCACACACGAGATGCCTGCCCCCGAGCCATCAACCCCGCCACCGGAGCCTGCAACCGAGGTTCGTCGAGACATTCATTGACACCTGTTTTGGCGCTTGCGTTAGACTGCGCATCCGTGCCCGAACCGCAACTGGACGGGGACCCGCGGCCGAGGTGGTGAAATTTGGTAGACACGCTAGCTTCAGGTGCTAGTGGGGGCAACCCCGTGGAGGTTCAAGTCCTCTCCTCGGCACCAATCGGAGCACCGGTGCCCGGCGGCTGCCCGCGAAGGCAAGCGCTTTCGGCCAGCGCCTCACGCCTCACGCCGGGTCGGCAATCTTCAGCAGCTGTTTGCCCATGTTCTGTCCGGTAAAGAGCCGGTTGAGCGTGGCGGGGATATTCTCGAACCCCTCCTGCACATCCACCTCGTACACCAGTTCGCCAGCAGCAATCCAGCGCGTGAGTTCCTCGGCGGCGCGCGCGAATCGATCAAGGTAATCAACCACGATGAAGCCCTGCATGCGCCCGCGCATGATCACCAGATTCATCAGATTGCTCGGACCGGGCACCGGCTCGGTGGCGTTATAGCTCGAAATGCCGCCACAGAGCACCACACGCGCGCGCAGGTTGATGTGATTGAGCGCGGCTTCGAGAATCTCGCCACCGACGTTATCAAAGAAGATATCCACCCGATTCGGGCACAAGGCCGCGATGCGCGCGTCAACATCCTCGTTCTTGTAGTCAATCGCGGCATCGAAGCGCGCCTTCCCGGTAAGCCAGGCGCATTTTTCTGCGCCTCCGGCGATGCCCACCACGCGACACCCCCTGAGGCGGGCAATCTGACCGGCAACGGAGCCGGTGGCCCCGGCAGCGCCTGATACCAGCACGGTCTCGCCAGCCTTGGGTTCGCCCAAGTCCAGCATGCCCCAATAGGCCGTCTGCCCGGTAGTGCCCAGAACCGACAGCACCATCGCAGGCTGAGCAGCGGGTGGCAGCTTGTGCAGCATGCCGAGCGATGCGCCCGGATTCACGACCTGATAGTCCTGCCACCCGCCAAGCGTCTGCACGAGGTCGCCGACAGAAAAGTCCGCGCACCTGGATTCAACCACCTGACCGACCGTACCGGCACGCATGGGTGCGCCGAGCGGCACGGGCGGCATGTAGCTCTCCCGATCTTCCATCCACCCGCGCTGCGTCGGGTCGAAGGACAGATACAGGGTTCGCACCAGAACTTCGCCGTCGCCGATGGTGGGGACGGGCGCTTCCCGATACTCGAAGTTATCACGGGTGACAACGCCGAAGGGTCGCTTGGCAAGTAGCCACTGGCGGTTGACAGTCATGCAAGGCATCCTGAAATCGAAAACAGCGGCGACTATAGCGCATCCTTCTCGATACTGTGTGCGCGTCGGATACTGCGTTCGCGTCAGCCTCCTTCGATACCAAGCGAAGGGGCAGGGGGCGGGGGCCTGGCTTCAACAGCCTGCACCTGGGCTCGAAGCGCTTCGATGCGGCTGGTCACCTGACGGCGGAAGGAGTCCACAGAGGCCTGATACTCGGCGTTCTCTTCGCGCATCTGCGCGACATCCGATTCGAGTCGCGCGAGGGTGATGCTGGCGGTGTTGGCCTTGTCGGTCGATTCGCGCACCAGGCGACCAAATTCGGTCACCTGGCGGCTCAGCACGTCAAGACGATTGGTAATCTCGCGTTGATTCCCGAGCCCCGCCTCGACTCTCGCCACGGCAGCGCTCAAGCCCTCGAGTTCACCGGAAACCTCGGAGAGTTTCGATTGCTGGCTCTCGAGGCCGCTCTGGTTCTGGGTAATCCAGTTGCGATTGCGTTCATTGGCAATGGTCCAGAGCTTGCGAATCTCATCCTCCCAGAAATCGATCTGTCCCTCGATTGCCGTGTCTGCCCGACTCCGGTCCTCATCGGTAATCTGCAGCCGGGTTTCGATCTCTGCCAAGCGCGCAGCAGCGCTCTGATCCTGCGACTTGAGCGCGTCAAGGTCGGCCTGGGCACGAAAAGCCACACCACCAAGAACCACCATCCCCACCACGGCCAGCGCGAGCAGCGCGTACACGCCGATCAACTTGCTCGCGGGGGCACTGCTCGAAGCGCGCCTCGAAGTGCGCGCGTAGCTGCCACCGCCCGACCCTTCGGTAGTCAGTGGGTCGTCTGGCACATGTTCAGCCACGAGCGGAGCGTCAGAGTATGTTGGCGAGTACCGCCATCACCACTGTCAGCACCAGAGAACTGATGATGACCGAGCGCACCGACTCGATGGGCACCTGCATCTTGCCCCAGATGGCATTGGCTTCAATGGCGGCAATGATGATGCCCATTACGAGGATATTGATCAGGCTGATCTCCATCACGGAACCGGCGAGGTAGGGCGCGTGTGCGCTGAAGGTCATGAAGAACAGCATGGGCAAGGAAAACAGGGTGTTGGTGCGTGATGCCAGCAACGCACGGGCAGCCGCGGCACCTGCCGCCGGATCGGCATCGCCACCGCCCTTTACCGCCTCGCTGGAGGCAATCACCACGCGCTGGTTGGGCCAGATGACAAGCCACACGTTCAGGAACATGATGGTGCCGAGGATGGCTCCCCAGGCGATATAGGTAGTCGTGCCCATGCCGCGGAACCAGAGCAGAATCACGCCGGTCAGGAAGGTGAACATGGCCGCCCAACGGAACCACCAGAGCGCGCGTGGCACCAGCGTGGTGAAGGCATCCGTGCGCGACGAGGCTTGCAGTTCCTTGAATGCGCTGCCCTGCACGAAGTTGAAGTAATACAGGAGCCCAATCCAGGCAATGCCGAACAGGGTATGACCCCAGCGGCTCAGTACGTCAATCCAGATTCCCATGTCCATAAGTGATCCTCCGTTTGTGAGCACGAATGTCTGAAGCAGTACACGCGATGATACAAGAGTCTCGCTGCATCTTCATATGCAGTGTGCTCGTTCACCGGATATGAGACCGTGGGGCGAGCGCGGGGAAGGAGGAAAGATCCCCGCCGGTGAGGGGTGTACCCGTTGTGCCTACCAGCGAGCACTCGCCTCAATCTGCACTCCGTGTTCGGGGTCTTGCTCCGGCGTACCGATGCTGCCAATGCTGCCGACAGTCCCCACATCAAGCAGCTCGCGGCGCGTGACCTTGAATGTCAGCGAGAGATTCAGCGCGTCTTCACTGAGCGCCGGTGTCAGCTGCCAGCCGAGCCTATAATCAATCGAGGTATCGGAAGCAGTCAGGCCGAAGGTCGGACTCAGCGTGAACTTGTCGCCGTAAGCCGCCAGTCCATAGGCCGTCTCCAGCGTCCAGCGAGTGCCAGCAGCGCCGCCGCCCATGCCCATCCCGCCGATACCGGGAAGCTCCGAGGCGAACAGCGCCTGTACCCCGCCACTCGACGGCCCGCCGATGTCCTGACGCAGGTTCAGCGTGAAGCCGCGCGTACTCGCCGTGCTCGGATCAAAGTTCAGCGCCACCGAGAACCCGTGCGCTTCCTGCTTATCGTCTTCATGCGTCAGCAAGGTGCGACCGGACACATCAAGTGTCAGCCCAAGTGCAGGCAGCGTCCATGCCAGACCACCACCGACTTCCACTCCGAAGCCTTGCTCGGCATCGCCGTCGTCATGGCGCACTCCCGCTTCCAGCTTCGGTGTCACCGCGCCGACATTCCCCAGCGTCAATGCCCAGCTCCCCTCGAGACCCAGCCGCAGCCGCGAAGTATCCGCCTCGGACGAGGCCAGGCTCGAATGTCCCTCACCCGCTTCCACGCGACCCGAACCGGTACGAGACCAGAGCACATCCGATACCAGCGTCACTGCCGGACCATGCCCCGCTGCCCCGAACAACCCGCCGCGCAGCCCAGCCGACACCATGCTCCAGTCGAGACCAGCCTCGATGCTGCCCTCGCCCTCCGGCGTGAGCGTGAGTGCACCCGTGCCACGCCCGACAGCACCCCACACATCCAGCCGTTCCGAGAACCGGTACGACCCATAGGGTATCGCTGCGGTCAGAGAGACTTCGACCTCCCCGCTCGCCACACCGTGATACCCGCCGGTACCGCGACTGCTCGTCAGCATGACACCGGTCAGCCACCGGTCTCTGGCGTAGTCCGCACCCAGAGTGGCGGTCTCCGTCTGGCCATCAAGGTTCTCCATACCGTCGCGTCCGCGGAAGTCCGCGCGGGCACCTCGACCCCAGAAGGCGAGGCTGCCACCGGCTTCATCCATCGCGCCCGTGTGCGTGAAGTTGCTCGTGGTCAGCAGACCGCCGCCGAAGGGTGAGCTTGCGAAGGATGCGCCGCCTTGCCTTGATGCACCAGCGCCAAACACAGGCGAGCCATCAAGCGGTGTGCTGTTGAAATAGCTGCCGAATGACCCGCCGCCGAGCGTCTCCCCTGAGACATCCCCTGAAACTTCCCCTGAGCCTTCTCTCGAAACCTTCCCTGTGGGCGGCCAGGCACCCGCCCCGTCCGCAAACAGTCCGAGCGAATCAAGCGTCATCCCGGCCACAGTGCCCTGCGTCCCCGCTTCCCGCGGGGCCGTCAACCGCTGCTCTATACCCTCAAGCGCCTGCTCCGTCATCGCTCGCCCGAAGCGCGCCAGCCACGCCGTCGGCAGCGCATCCGAGTTGTTGATCGTGCCGGTCGCTACGCCGTCTCCTATCAAGATGCCTCGTGGACTCGACAAGCGCACCTGCATCGTCTCGTCCGGGTCATCGTGGCTGTCTTCCATCGTCCGCACACGAATCCTGCGCTCCGTCACACCCGGCCTGAATACCACTGCCCCGGTAGCTGACGAAAAATCCCGATTCGCCGTCGCCGTCCCCGGCCGTGTCATCCAGTACACCTTCACCCGATGCTGCACTGCCTCGGAGAGCACCACCCGGAACAGCAGAGTATCCCCCTCCATCGCCTCCGTATCTTCAATACTCACCCTCGGCAAACTGCTTACCGTTGGCCGTGCATCCCTCCTCTCATCAACCCTCAACTGGAAGCTCAGCTCCGCTGTATCGCTGTTCGATGTGTTCGAATCACCGTCCGAAACCCGCCAAGTGTAGGTGCCTGTGCTCGCCGTCGCCGTCGGCGTACCGCTGACCACGCGCGTCGTGGCATCCAGCGTCACTCCTGCTGGCAGGTCGGGGGTGAGTGTGTAACTCAGTACGCCGTTGCCACCCGTCGCTTCCGGCAGGGTGAGATTCACGGATGTGTCCACCCTCCAGGTCTGGGTCGGGATGGCGGTGCCGGGCGCGAAGGTCGGTGCGCTGTCCGTCTCCGTCGGCGTACCAGTTGCTGTCACCACCGTACCTGCCTGTATGCCGGTATCCGCTGCGTTGCGCGTATCCACACGCACCACGTACTCCTGATCGTTGGTCAGATCGGGAATCGTGAAGGAGGTACCGTCCACTTCGTTCACCGGCGTGAGCGCGTTGCCCGGCCCTTTCTCCCGCCAGCGTACGCTGTAGCCGTTCGGAGCCACACTCGCCGCCGTCCAGCTCACCTCGAGCGACCCATCTCCTGCGCTCACCTGCAGGTTGCTCACCTGCGTCGGTGTGACGACCGACTCCTCTTCCACAGGCGTTCCCGTGACCGTCACCACTGTGCCTCCCTGTACACCGTCATCCGCTGCGTTACGCGTCTCCACACGCACCACATACTCCTGACCGTTGATCAGATCGGGAATCGTGAACGAGGTACCGTCCACTTCGTTCACCGGCGTGAGCGCGTTGCCCGGCCCTCGCTCCCGCCAGCGGACGCTGTAGCCGTTCGGAGCCACACTCGCCGCCGTCCAGCTCACCTCGAGCGACCCATCTCCTGCGCTCACCTGCAGGTTGCTCACCTGCGTCGGTGTCATGATCGGTGCCGCGTCCACCACCGTCACTTGAAAGGTCAGCACCGCCGTGTCGCTGTTGGCGGTGTTGCTGTCGCTGTCCGAAGCCCGCCAGGTGTAGGTGGTTGCACTCGCTGCCGCCGTTGGCGTACCACTGACCTCGCGCGTGGAGGTATCCAAGCTCAGCCCCGTCGGCAGGTCGGGGGTCAGCGCGTAGCTGATGGTGCCGTTGCCGCCTGTCGCCTCCGGCAGGGTGAAGGCGGTTATCTCGGCATCCACCGTGAAGGTCTTGTCCGTGATGGTCGCGCTACTCTCGAAGGCGGGGGCGGTGTCCGCCGCCGACACCACAATATCGAAGGTGTCGCTGATCGAATCCATTCCGTCGCTCGCCGTCACCTTCACCGACAGCGTTCCGGTGTCCGTGGATGTCGGCGTACCCGAGAAGACACCCGTGCCCGCGGTGAAGCTCAGCCAAGTCGGCAGCGCGCTGTCCGTCGTCCCGTCCGTCTGCATGGCTGTGTAGGTGAGGCTGTCGCCACTGTCCGCGTCACTGAAGGTGCCCGCAGGGAGGGTGAAGCTGAACGCCGTATCTGTCGTCGCCGCCTGATCGGGAATCGCATTGGCCACTGTCGGTGCCGCGTTCGCCGCCGTCGCCTGACTCAGTGTCTGCTCCGCGCTGTCGTTGTAGTTGGCGTTACCCTTCGCGACCACGCTCACCGTGTAGGTGGTGCCCACCGTAAGCCCGATGAAGGTCGCTTCGGGGTTGGTGCCCGTTGTATCCACCGTGCCGGTCACCGCAGTCCCGCCGCTCGGGGTGGCCGTCGCCGTGTAACCCGTCGCATTCAGTACCGCCGTCCAGCTCACCGTGAAACCGGTCTTGCGCTGCGTGTTCGCCTTCAGCGCCAGGTTGGTCGGTATCGCCAGCGTCCCCTTGCCAACAGCCGGGAAAGTGATGTTCGCCGTCGCTGTCTGTGCATCCGTCCCGGTGCCCGCAGTCGCCGTCACCGTCACCGTCGTCGTGCTCGTGCTCGCCGCCGTCGGCGCACCGGTGATAGCACCCGTGCTGCTACTAATCTCCAACCCGGTGGGCAAGCTGCCCGTGGTCACCGAGTAGCCAGGTGTGCCGGTGAAGTTCGTCGCGGTAGCCGTCAGCGCCGTGATGGGTGTTCCCACCGTCATGGTCGCCGGTGCCGCCGTGTAGGTGAGGCTCTGGTCGTCATCATCCACCGTCACCACCAGGTTGCCCGTCACCGAGCCATAGCCTCCGTTCGCAGCGGTGTGGCTCAGCGTGACGCTGTCATCAACCGTATCCGCATCCTCGGCGGCGCTCACCGTCACCGTCTGCGCCGTGCCCCAGGTCGTTGCGGTGAAGGTCAGCGATGTTGGAGACACGCTCACATCGCCCGAGCCAGCCACCGTTACCGTCACATCCGCCGTCGGCTGCGCTGCCAGCGCCACCGTGTAGGTATCGCTACCACCCTCATCCACCGTCAGCGCAGTCGGCGTGAACACCAGGGCAGGTACCAGGCTCACCTCAATATCAAAGGTGTCGCTCACCGAAGCCGTGCCATCGCTCGCCGTCACCTTCACCGACAGCGTACCGGCATCCGTCGATTGCGGTGTCCCCGAGAAGGTGCGCGTACCAGTGGCAAAGCTCAGCCAAGTGGGCAGCGCGCTGTCCGTCGTCCCGTCCGTCTGCATGGCTGTGTAGGTGAGGCTGTCGCCACTGTCCGCGTCACTGAAGCTGTTCGCCGGGAAGGCGTAGGAGAACGCCACTCCCACCGTCGCCGTCTGATCGGCAATCGCGTTCGCTACCGTCGGTGCATCGTTGGCACCGGTCACCGTGATGGTGACAGTACCCGCCGTGCCGTCCGCGGCAGCAATCGCAAAGGCATCGGTGGCAGTCGCGGCGGCGGCCAAGGCGTTGGTGTTGGCATCCGCGTTGTCGAGCGTGTAAGTCCAGGCACCACTGGTTGCAATGTTGAGTGTCCCGTAGGTGCCCGCTGCATCGGTTTGCGCCTGCACCGTGTTGGTGCCGTCGCTGTCGGTCACCGTCACCGTGCCGGTGGCGGTGGTCTGAGTGGCATCCTCGGTAACCGCACCCGTCAGGTCACCGCCAATGGTGGCCGTGGCATTGGCACCGGTGACGGTGATGACCACCTCGTCGGTGGCGCTCAACGTACCATCCGAGACGGTGAGCACGAAGGTAAGTATCGCGTTCGCGGCAATGTCGTCGGGGGCGGTGAAGCTCGCGCTCGCCGTATTTGCGTTCGTCAAGGTGACCGCGTTGTCAGTTTCGCCGGACTTGCGCGCCCAGGCGTAGGTGAGAGACGCGCCTGTATCCGGGTCGTTGCCAGTGCCGGACAGGGTCACTGACGCGCCCTCGGCCACAGTTGTGTCCGCCCCGGCGTTGGCTGTCGGCGCGTCGTTGGCACCGGTCACCGTGATGGTGACAGTACCTGCCGTGCCGTCCGCGGCAGCAATCGCAAAGGCATCGGTGGCAGTCGCGGCGGCGGCCAGGGCGTTGGTGTCGGCATCCGCGTTGTCGAGCGTGTAGGTCCAGGCACCACTGGTTGCAATGCTGAGTGTCCCGTAGGTGCCCGCTGCATCGGTCTGCGCCTGCACCGTGTTGGTACCGTCGCTGTCGCTGACCGTCACCGTGCCGGTGGCGGTGGTCTCGGTGGCATCCTCGGTCACCGTACCCGTCAGGTCACCGCCGAAGGTGGCCGCGGCATTGGCACCGGTAACCGTGATGACCACCTCGTCGGTGTCGCTCAACGTGCCGTCCGAGACCGTGAGCACGAAGGTGAGCGTCGCATTCGCGGCAATGTCGTCGGGGGCGGTGAAGCTGGCGCTGGCCGTGTTCGCGTTCGTCAAGGTGACCGCGTTGTCGGTCTCGCCGGACTTGCGCGCCCAGGCGTAGGTGAGAGACGCGCCTGTATCCGGGTCGTTGCCAGTGCCGGACAGGGTCACTGACGCGCCCTCGGCCACAGTTGTGTCCGCCCCGGCGTTGGCTGTCGGCGCGTCGTTGGCACCGGTCACCGTGATGGTGACAGTACCTGCCGTGCCGTCCGCGGCAGCAATCGCAAAGGCATCGGTGGCAGTCGCGGCGGCGGCCAGGGCGTTGGTGTCGGCATCCGCGTTGTCGAGCGTGTAGGTCCAGGCACCACTGGTTGCAATGCTGAGTGTCCCGTAGGTGCCCGCTGCATCGGTCTGCGCCTGCACCGTGTTGGTACCGTCGCTGTCGCTGACCGTCACCGTGCCGGTGGCGGTGGTCTCGGTGGCATCCTCGGTCACCGTACCCGTCAGGTCACCGCCGAAGGTGGCCGCGGCATTCGCACCGGAGACCGTGATGACCACCTCGTCGGTGGCGCTCAACGTACCATCCGAGACGGTGAGCACGAAGGTGAGCGTGGCATCCGCGGTGATGTCATCCGGCGCGGTGAAGCTGGCACTCGCCGTGTTCGCGTTCGTCAAGGTGACCGCGTTGTTGGTCTCGCCGGACTTGCGCGCCCAGGCGTAGGTGAGAGACGCGCCTGTATCCGGGTCGTTGCCAGTGCCGGACAAGGTCACTGACGCGCCCTCGGCCACAGTTGTGTCCGCCCCGGCGTTGGCTGTCGGTGCATCGTTGGCACCGGTCACCGTGATGGTGAAAGTACCCGCCGTGCCGTCCGCGGCAGCAATCGCAAAGGCATCGGTGGCAGTCGCGGCGGCGGCCAAGGCGTTGGTGTCGGCATCCGCGTTGTCGAGCGTGTAGGTCCAGGCACCACTGGTCGCAATGCTGAGTGTGCCGTAGGTGCCCGCTGCATCGGTTTGCGCCTGCACCGTGTTGGTACCGTCGCTGTCGGTCACCGTCACCGTGCCCGTGGCGGTGGTCTCGGTGGCATCCTCGGTCACCGCACCCGTCAGGTCACCGCCGATGGTGGCCGCGGCATTCGCACCGGTGACCGTGATGACCACCTCGTCGGTAGCGCTCAACGTGCCGTCCGAGACTGTGAGCACGAAGGTAAGCGTCGCGTTCGCGGCAATGTCATCCGGGGCGGTGAAGCTCGCGCTCGCCGTATTTGCGTTCGTCAAGGTGACCGCGTTGTCAGTTTCGCCGGATTTGCGCGCCCAGGCGTAGGTGAGAGACGCACCCGTATCCGGATCTCTGCCCGTGCCGGACAGGGTCACTGACGCGCCCTCGGCCACGGTCGTGTCCGCCCCGGCGTTGGCCGTCGGTGCGTCGTTCGCACCGGTCACCGTGATGGTGACAGTACCTGCCGTGCCGTCCGCGGCAGCAATCGCAAAGGCATCGGTGGCAGTCGCGGCGGCGGCCAGGGCGTTGGTGTCGGCATCCGCGTTGTCGAGCGTGTAGGTCCAGGCACCACTGGTTGCAATGCTGAGTGTCCCGTAGGTGCCCGCTGCATCGGTCTGCGCCTGCACCGTGTTGTCACCGTCGCTGTCCGTCACCGTCACCGTGCCGGTGGCGGTGGTCTGGGTGGCATCCTCGGTCACCGTGCCAGTCAGGTCGCCGCCGAAGGTGGCCGCGGCATTGGCACCGGTGACGGTGATGACCACCTCGTCGGTGGCGCTCAACGTACCATCCGAGACCGTGAGCACGAAGGTGAGCGTCGCGTTCGCGGCAATGTCGTCCGGGGCGGTGAAGCTCGCGCTCGCCGTGTTCGCGTTCGTCAAGGTGACCGCGTTGTCAGTTTCGCCAGATTTGCGCGCCCAGGCGTAGGTGAGAGACGCGCCCGTATCCGGGTCGTTGCCCGTGCCGGACAGGGTCACCGACGCGCCCTCGGCCACAGTTGTGTCCGCCCCGGCGTTGGCCGTCGGCGCGTCGTTCGCACCGGTCACCGTGATGGTGACAGTACCTGCCGTGCCGTCCGCGGCAGCAATCGCAAAGGCATCGGTGGCAGTCGCGGCGGCGGCCAAAGCGTTGGTGTCGGCATCCGCGTTGTCGAGCGTGTAGGTCCAGGCACCACTGGTTGCAATGCTGAGTGTCCCGTAGGTGCCCGCTGCATCGGTCTGCGCCTGCACGGTGTTGGTGCCGTCGCTGTCGCTGACCGTCACCGTGCCGGTGGCGGTGGTCTCGGTGGCATCCTCGGTCACCGTGCCAGTCAGGTCACCGCCGATGGTGGCAGCGGCGTTCGCACCGGTGACCGTGATGACCACCTCGTCGGTGGCGCTCAACGTACCATCCGAGACGGTGAGCACAAAGGTGAGCGTCGCGTTCGCGGCAATGTCGTCGGGGGCGGTGAAGCTGGCACTGGCTGTGTTCGCGTTCGTCAAGGTGACCGCGTTGTCAGTTTCGCCGGATTTGCGCGCCCAGGCGTAGGTGAGAGACGCACCCGTATCCGGATCTCTGCCCGTGCCGGACAGGGTCACTGACGCGCCCTCGGCCACGGTCGTGTCCGCCCCGGCGTTGGCCGTCGGTGCGTCGTTCGCACCGGTCACCGTGATGGTGACAGTACCTGCCGTGCCGTCCGCGGCAGCAATCTCAAAGGCATCGGTGGCAGTCGCGGCGGCGGCCAAGGCGTTGGTGTCGGCATCCGCGTTGTCGAGCGTGTAGGTCCAGGCACCACTGGTTGCAATGGTGAGTGTGCCGTAGGTGCCCGCTGCATCGGTCTGCGCCTGCACCGTGTTGGTGCCGTCGCTGTCGGTCACCGTCACCGTGCCCGTGGCGGTGGTCTCGGTGGCATCCTCGGTCACCGTGCCAGTCAGGTCACCGCCGATGGTGGCAGCGGCGTTCGCACCGGTGACCGTGATGACCACCTCGTCGGTGGCGCTCAACGTACCATCCGAGACGGTGAGCACGAAGGTGAGTGTCACATTCGCGGCAATGTCGTCCGGGGCGGTGAAGCTCGCGCTCGCCGTGTTCGCGTTCGTCAAGGTGACCGCGTTGTCAGTTTCGCCAGATTTGCGCGCCCAGGCGTAGGTGAGAGACGCGCCCGTATCCGGGTCGTTGCCCGTGCCGGACAGGGTCACCGACGCGCCCTCGGCCACGGTCGTGTTTGCCCCGGCGTTGGCCGTCGGCGCGTCGTTCGCACCGGTCACCGTGATGGTGACAGTACCTGCCGTGCCGTCCGCGGCAGCAATCGCAAAGGCATCGGTGGCAGTCGCGGCGGCGGCCAAAGCGTTGGTGTCGGCATCCGCGTTGTCGAGCGTGTAGGTCCAGGCACCACTGGTTGCAATGCTGAGTGTCCCGTAGGTGCCCGCTGCATCGGT
Source organism: Pseudomonadales bacterium (assembly GCA_965199815.1). GTDB lineage: Bacteria > Pseudomonadota > Gammaproteobacteria > Pseudomonadales > Azotimanducaceae > Azotimanducus. The sequence continues at coordinate 123,702 of CBDATE010000018.1, read as the reverse complement.
CTGCGCCTGCACGGTGTTGGTGCCGTCGCTGTCGCTGACCGTCACCGTGCCGGTGGCGGTGGTCTCGGTGGCATCCTCGGTCACCGTGCCAGTCAGGTCACCGCCGATGGTGGCAGCGGCATTGGCACCGGTGACCGTGATGACCACCTCGTCGGTGGCGCTCAACGTACCATCCGAGACGGTGAGCACAAAGGTGAGCGTCGCGTTCGCGGCAATGTCGTCGGGGGCGGTGAAGCTCGCGCTCGCCGTATTTGCGTTCGTCAAGGTGACCGCGTTGTCAGTTTCGCCGGACTTGCGCGCCCAGGCGTAGGTGAGAGACGCGCCTGTATCCGGGTCGTTGCCAGTGCCGGACAGGGTCACTGACGCGCCCTCGGCCACAGTTGTGTCCGCCCCGGCGTTGGCTGTCGGCGCGTCGTTGGCACCGGTCACCGTGATGGTGACAGTACCCGCCGTGCCGTCCGCGGCAGCAATCGCAAAGGCATCGGTAGCAGTCGCGGCGGCGGCCAAGGCGTTGGTGTCGGCATCCGCGTTGTCGAGCGTGTAGGTCCAGGCACCACTGGTTGCAATGCTGAGTGTCCCGTAGGTGCCCGCTGCATCGGTCTGCGCCTGCACCGTGTTGTCACCGTCGCTGTCCGTCACCGTCACCGTGCCGGTGGCGGTGGTCTGGGTGGCATCCTCGGTCACCGTGCCAGTCAGGTCGCCGCCGAAGGTGGCCGCGGCATTGGCACCGGTGACGGTGATGACCACCTCGTCGGTGGCGCTCAACGTACCATCCGAGACCGTGAAGCACGAAGGTGAGCGTCGCGTTCGCGGCAATGTCGTCCGGGGCGGTGAAGCTCGCGCTCGCCGTGTTCGCGTTCGTCAAGGTGACCGCGTTGTCAGTTTCGCCAGATTTGCGCGCCCAGGCGTAGGTGAGAGACGCGCCCGTATCCGGGTCGTTGCCCGTGCCGGACAGGGTCACTGACGCGCCCTCGGCCACAGTTGTGTCCGCCCCGGCGTTGGCTGTCGGCGCGTCGTTGGCACCGGTCACCGTGATGGTGACAGTACCTGCCGTGCCGTCCGCGGCAGCAATCGCAAAGGCATCGGTGGCAGTCGCGGCGGCGGCCAGGGCGTTGGTGTCGGCATCCGCGTTGTCGAGCGTGTAGGTCCAGGCACCACTGGTTGCAATGCTGAGTGTCCCGTAGGTGCCCGCTGCATCGGTCTGCGCCTGCACCGTGTTGGTACCGTCGCTGTCGCTGACCGTCACCGTGCCGGTGGCGGTGGTCTCGGTGGCATCCTCGGTCACCGTGCCAGTCAGGTCACCGCCGATGGTGGCAGCGGCGTTCGCACCGGTGACCGTGATGACCACCTCGTCGGTGGCGCTCAACGTACCATCCGAGACGGTGAGCACAAAGGTGAGCGTCGCGTTCGCGGCAATGTCGTCGGGGGCGGTGAAGCTGGCACTGGCTGTGTTCGCGTTCGTCAAGGTGACCGCGTTGTCAGTTTCGCCGGATTTGCGCGCCCAGGCGTAGGTGAGAGACGCACCCGTATCCGGATCTCTGCCCGTGCCGGACAGGGTCACTGACGCGCCCTCGGCCACAGTTGTGTCCGCCCCGGCGTTGGCTGTCGGCGCGTCGTTGGCACCGGTCACCGTGATGGTGACAGTACCTGCCGTGCCGTCCGCGGCAGCAATCGCAAAGGCATCGGTGGCAGTCGCGGCGGCGGCCAGGGCGTTGGTGTCGGCATCCGCGTTGTCGAGCGTGTAGGTCCAGGCACCACTGGTTGCAATGGTGAGTGTGCCGTAGGTGCCCGCTGCATCGGTCTGCGCCTGCACCGTGTTGGTGCCGTCGCTGTCGGTCACCGTCACCGTGCCCGTGGCGGTGGTCATCGGTCGGCAACGTGCCGTCGGACCGGAGCGGTGACCGTGCCGTGTCGCGTTCGTCAAGGTGACCGCGTTGTCGGTCTCGCCGGACTTGCGCGCCCAGGCGTAGGTGAGAGACGCGCCCGTATCCGGGTCGTTGCCAGTGCCGGACAAGGTCACTGACGCGCCCTCGGCCACAGTTGTGTCCGCCCCGGCGTTGGCTGTCGGTGCATCGTTGGCACCGGTCACCGTGATGGTGACAGTACCTGCCGTGCCGTCCGCGGCAGCAATCGCAAAGGCATCGGTAGCAGTCGCGGCGGCGGCCAAGGCGTTGGTGTCGGCATCCGCGTTGTCGAGCGTGTAGGTCCAGGCACCACTGGTTGCAATGCTGAGTGTCCCGTAGGTGCCCGCTGCATCGGTCTGCGCCTGCACCGTGTTGTCACCGTCGCTGTCCGTCACCGTCACCGTGCCGGTGGCGGTGGTCTGGGTGGCATCCTCGGTCACCGTGCCAGTCAGGTCGCCGCCGAAGGTGGCCGCGGCATTGGCACCGGTGACGGTGATGACCACCTCGTCGGTGGCGCTCAACGTACCATCCGAGACGTTAAGCACGAAGGTGAGCGTCGCGTTCGCGGCAATGTCGTCCGGGGCGGTGAAGCTCGCGCTCGCCGTGTTCGCGTTCGTCAAGGTGACCGCGTTGTCAGTTTCGCCAGATTTGCGCGCCCAGGCGTAGGTGAGAGACGCGCCCGTATCCGGGTCGTTGCCCGTGCCGGACAGGGTCACCGACGCGCCCTCGGCCACGGTCGTGTTTGCCCCGGCGTTGGCCGTCGGCGCGTCGTTCGCACCGGTCACCGTGATGGTGACAGTACCTGCCGTGCCGTCCGCGGCAGCAATCGCAAAGGCATCGGTGGCAGTCGCGGCGGCGGCCAAAGCGTTGGTGTCGGCATCCGCGTTGTCGAGCGTGTAGGTCCAGGCACCACTGGTTGCAATGCTGAGTGTCCCGTAGGTGCCCGCTGCATCGGTCTGCGCCTGCACGGTGTTGGTGCCGTCGCTGTCCGTCACCGTCACCGTGCCGGTGGCGGTGGTCTCGGTGGCATCCTCGGTCACCGTGCCAGTCAGGTCACCGCCGATGGTGGCAGCGGCGTTCGCACCGGTGACCGTGATGACCACCTCGTCGGTGGCGCTCAACGTACCATCCGAGACGGTGAGCACAAAGGTGAGCGTCGCGTTCGCGGCAATGTCGTCGGGGGCGGTGAAGCTGGCACTGGCTGTGTTCGCGTTCGTCAAGGTGACCGCGTTGTCAGTTTCGCCGGATTTGCGCGCCCAGGCGTAGGTGAGAGACGCACCCGTATCCGGATCTCTGCCCGTGCCGGACAGGGTCACTGACGCGCCCTCGGCCACGGTCGTGTCCGCCCCGGCGTTGGCCGTCGGTGCGTCGTTCGCACCGGTCACCGTGATGGTGACAGTACCTGCCGTGCCGTCCGCGGCAGCAATCGCAAAGGCATCGGTGGCAGTCGCGGCGGCGGCCAAGGCGTTGGTGTCGGCATCCGCGTTGTCGAGCGTGTAGGTCCAGGCACCACTGGTTGCAATGCTGAGTGTCCCGTAGGTGCCCGCTGCATCGGTTTGCGCCTGCACCGTGTTGGCACCGTCGCTGTCGGTCACCGTCACCGTGCCGGTGGCGGTGGTCTCGGTGGCATCCTCGGTCACCGTGCCCGTCAGGTCACCGCCGATGGTGGCCGCGGCATTCGCACCGGTGACGGTGATGACCACCTCGTCGGTGGCGCTCAACGTACCGTCCGAGACGGTGAGCACGAAGGTGAGCGTGGCATCCGCGGTGATGTCATCCGGCGCGGTGAAGCTGGCACTGGCCGTATCCGCACCGGTCAAGGTGACCGCGTTGTTGGTCTCGCCACTCTTGCGCGCCCAAGCGTAGGTGAGAGACGCGCCCGTATCCGGGTCGCTGCCAGTGCCGGACAGGGTCACTGACGCGCCCTCAGCCACAGTTGTGTCCGCCCCGGCGTTGGCTGTCGGTGCATCGTTGGCACCGGTCACCGTGATGGTGACAGTCCCCGCCGTGCCGTCCGCGGCAGCAATGGCGAAGGTGTCGGTAGCGGTAGCACCAGCCGCCAGGGCATTGGTCGCGGTTCTGGTGTTGTCGAGCGTGTAGGTCCAGGCACCACTGGTTGCAATGCTGAGTGTCCCGTAGGTGCCCGCTGCATCGGTTTGCGCCTGCACCGTGTTGGCACCGTCGCTGTCGGTCACCGTCACCGTGCCGGTGGCGGTGGTCTCGGTGGCATCCTCGGTCACCGTGCCCGTCAGGTCACCGCCGATGGTGGCCGCGGCATTCGCACCGGTGACGGTGATGACCACCTCGTCGGTGGCGCTCAACGTACCGTCCGAGACGGTGAGCACGAAGGTGAGCGTGGCATCCGCGGTGATGTCATCCGGCGCGGTGAAGCTGGCACTGGCCGTATCCGCACCGGTCAAGGTGACCGCGTTGTTGGTCTCGCCACTCTTGCGCGCCCAGGAATAGGTGAGCGTAGTACCCGCATCCGGGTCACTGCTGCCGGTGCCGTCAAGCGTGACTGACGCGCCTTTCGCAACGGTCGCATCCGCACCCGCGTTCGCCGTCGGTGCCGAGTTGGCCGCCGTCGCCTGACTCAGCGTCGCGGCTGCACTATTCTCGTAATTAGCCGTGTTGCCCGTGGCCACCACGCTCACCGTGTAGGTGGTGGCCACCGCCAGCCTGCTGAAGGCCGCTTCGGTGCCGGTCACCGTTCCGTCCACCGCAGTCCCGCCGCTCGGAGTGGCCGTCGCCGTGTACCCCGTCGCATTCATCACCGCATCCCAAGTCACCGTGAAGCCGGTCGATGTCTGTGTATTCGCCTTCAGCACCAGGCTCGTCGGTGTCGCCAGCGTCCCCTTGCCAATCGCCGGGAAGGTGATGTTCGCCGTCGCCGTCTCCGTGTCCGTGCCGGTGCCCGCAGTCGCTGTCACCGTCACCGTCGTCGTGCTCGTGCTCGCCGCCGTCGGTGAACCGGTGATAGCCCCCGTAGTGGCACTAATATCCAGCCCGGCGGGCAAGCTGCCCGTGGTGACCGAGTAGCCAAGCGTATCGGTGAAGTTCGTCGCGGTAGCCGTCAACATCGTGATGGGTGTCCCCACCGTCATGGTCGTCGGTGCCGCCGTGTAGCTCAGGGTCGGGGCATCAAGCGTCGCGACTCTCCTGATAACAACCGTGTCCGAGACCTCGGCATCTTTCGAATCCAGGGTTACGATAGCCACAATGTAATCAGTCCCAGGGTCAAGACCGGTGATCTTGCGGGATGTATCCGTGGCAACAAGCGCCTTACCTTGTCGCTGTCGGCGAAGCCCCTGAAATTACTCACCTTGCGCCAGCGCAGCTCGTAGCCGCCCGGTGCGTGGCTCGCCACCATCCAAGTCGCTGTCAGTTCCCGCTGGGCGGTCGCCGTGACCGTCAGACCCGTCACCGGTGCCGGGAACTTGCCCCCTGAAGCGGTCGGCGTGGCGCTCACCGCGGTGGAAGCCGCGCTGTTCCCGATACTGTTCACGACGCGCAACTGAAAAGTGTACGCCTGACCGTTCGTCAGACCCGTCACCACATGGCTGACCTTGCTCACGGGGTTCCCTTCTATCGCCGTCCAGTTAGTACCGCTATCAATTGTGTACTCGAACCGCAACAGGGTGACTCCCTCCACCTGGTTGGCTCCATCCGGGTGCGCGGTCCAGGTCAGCTTCACCTCGCCGTTGCCCGCCGCGGCCGCCAGTCCTGTGGGTGCCGACGGCACCCCCTCGGTGTCGCAGAGGCCGATGCCGAAGGCGAACCCGTCCCAATCGCGTTCACTCCCCGCACCAAGAAGACATAGCCCTGACCGTTTGTCAGGCCCATCACCGTGTAGCTGAGGTCCGTGCTGCCGGTCGCCGTCCAGGTTTTTCCGCCGTCACTGCTGACTTCATACCCCGTCGGTGTCCCGCCGAACGAGGGTGCCTTCCAGGTCAGAACCACCTGACCATCGCCCGACTCCGCCGTCAACATCTCCGGCGCGCGCGGCCTCGTCCCCGGCATTCCGCTCACGGAAGGCGTTGCCGCACCCAGAATCTTTGCCGCACCCAGAGTCTCACCCTGAGCACCCTGAAGGTTCCTCACTGCCCGCAACCGGAAGCTGTAGCTCTGCCCGTTCGTCAGGCCCGTGATGCGGACATCGGTGCTATCCATGCTGGCATCAAGTGGCTCCCAGTCGTCATCGTCCTGCTTGATCTCGTAGCCCGTGAATCTGGTGTCCTCCGGCGGTGTCCAGCGCAGGGTTAGTGCCGTATCATCTTCGTCCTCGACTACCAGCCCCGTCGGAGCCGGTATCCCCTTCGGCGTGGCCCTGACCGCGCTCGACCAGTTGCTGTCAACAAAATCCGGACTATTCGCGACTGCCTTGTCACGCACACGCACCTCGTACGTCCGTGCCGGTCGTCAGGCCAATGATGTCCGTGCCCGTCCGCTCGACGGGAGTAGTGGGAGTATTCGTCACCGTGGTCACGCCCATCGCCGCTGTCCAGCCCGTGACTGACGATGCCTTCCACTGCAACTCGCTCGATTCCACCAAACCGATATTGGCAGGCCATACCGCCCGCAGCCAAGTGTCGCCCACAATCAGCGTCACCGTCGGTGTCGCCAGCCTGAAGCGGAAGATGCGCGGGAAGTCCAGCGTCGCCGTCGCCGTCTCGGTCTGCATGCTCATCCCCGTGCCCTTCGTACCGGTCACTGTCACCGTCACCGATGTGCGGGTACCCTTCGGTCTGTCCGGCGTACCGGAGATGGCACCGGTGCTGGTGTCGAACGCCAGCCCCGACGGCAGGTCGCCTGTCGTTACCGCATAGGTGTAAGTCGAGCCCGTTGCGAAGTTGGCGGGTGTCGGGGTCAGCATCGCGAACTCTACGCCCGCGCGCAGAGTCGTCGGCAGCGTCGGATAGCTCAGGGTCGGGGCTCCCAGCGTCGCGACTCTCCTGTCAACAACCGTGTCCGAGACCTCGGCACCTTCCGAATCCAGGGTTACGATGGTCACAATGTAATCAGTCCCAGGGTCAAGACCGGTGATCTTGTGGGATGTATCCGCGGCAGCAAGCGTCTTCTTGTCGCTGTCGGCACCCCTGAAATCACTCACCTTGCGCCAGCGCAGCTCGTAGCCGCCCGGTGCGTGGCTCGCCACCATCCAAGTCGCTGTCAGTTCCCGCTGGGCGGTCGCCGTGACCGTCAGACCCGTCACCGGTGCCGGGAACCTCACGTTCCCGGTAGCGGTCGGCGTGGCTTTCACCTCATCGGTGACTTTGGAAGCCGCGCTGTTCCCGACACTGTTCACGGCGCGCAACTGAAAAATGTATTCCTGACCGTTCGTCAGACCCGTCACCACATGGCTGGCCTTGCTCGTGGGATTCCCTTCTATCGCCGTCCAGGTAGTACCGCTATCCGTTGTGTACTCGAACCGCAACAGGGTGACTCCCTCCACCTGGTTGGCTCCGTCCGGGTGCGCGGTCCAGGTCAGCTTCACCTCGCCGTTGCCCGCCGCAGCCTCCAATCCCGTGGGTGCCGACGGCACCCCCCTCGGTGTCGCAGAGGCCGATGCCGAAGGCGAACCCGTCCCAATCGCGTTCACTGCCCGCACCAGAAAGACATAGCCCTGGCCGTTTGTCAGGCCCGTCACCGTGTAGCTGAGGTCCGTGCTGTCGGTCGCCGTCCAGGTTTTTCCGCCGTCACTGCTGACTTCATACCCCGTCGGTGTCCCGCCGAACGAGGGTGCCTTCCAGGTCAGCTTCACCTGACCATCGCCCGACTCCGCCGTCAACATCTCTGGCGCACGCGGCCTCGTCCCCGGCATTCCGCTCACGGAAGGCGTTGCCGCACCCAGAATCTTTGCCGCCCCCAGAATCTCAACCACCTCATCCTGCAGGTTCCTCCGGTCCACCGCCCTCACTGCCCGCAACCGGAAGCTGTAGCTCTGCTCGTTGGTCAGGCCCGTGATGCGGACATCGGTGCTATCCATGCTGGCATCAAGTGGCTCCCAGCCGCCATCGTCCTGATTGATCTCGTAGCCCGTGAATCTGGTGTCCGCGGGCGGTGTCCAGCGCAGGGTTAGCGCCGTATCATCTTCGTCCTCGACCACCAGGCCCGTCGGAGCCGGTATCCCCTTCGGCGTGGCCCTGACCGCGCTCGACCAGTTGCTGTCAACAAAATCCGGACTATTCGCGACTGCCTTGTCACGCACACGCACCTCGTACGTCGTGCCGGTCGTCAGGCCAATGATGTTCGTGCCCGTCCGCTCGACGGGAGTAGCGGAAGTACCCGTCACCGTGGTCACGCCCGTCCCGCTCCAGCCCGTGACTGACGATGCCTTCCACTGCAACTCACTCGATGCCACCAAACCGATATTGGCAGGCCATACCGCCCGCAACCAGGTGTCGCCCACAATCAGCGTCACCGTCGGTGTCGTCAGTCTGTTGTCCACATCTTCCATGACGCTCACCACCAGGTTGCCCGTCACCGAGCCATAGCCTCCGTTCGCAGCGGTGTGGCTCAGCGTGACGCTGTCATCAACCGTATCGGTATCCTCGGCGGCGCTCACCGTCACCGTCTGCGCCGTATTCCAGTTCATCGTCGTGAACATGAGCGCGTTCTGATTGCCCGTCGTGTCGGTATCCGTATCCACCGTCACATCGGTGCTATCCGTGCCGCCCACTGTCACCGTCACGGTCGCCGTCGGCTGTGTCGCCAGCGCCACCGTGTAGGTACCGCTATCACCTTCATCCACCGTCAGCGCAGTCGGCGTGAACACCAGAGCAGGTGCCGCGCTCACCACAATATTGAAGGTGTCGCTCACCGAATCCATGCCGTCGCTCGCCGACACCTTCACCATCAGTGTGCCGGTGTCGCCAGCCTGCGGTGTGCCCGCGAACTTGCGCTCGTTGTCGGTGAAGGTCAGCCAGGTCGGCAGCGCGCTGTCCATGGTGCCGTCCGTCTGCTGGGCCGTGTAGGTGAGGCTGTCGCTGTCCGCATCGCTGAAGGTGCCCGCCGGGAAGCTGTACTCGAACGCCGTATCCACCGTCGCAGTCTGGTCGGGAATCGCCGTTCCTACTGTCGGAACCTGATTGGCCACCGTGGTTACATCGAACCCATCTGATGCATCGCTCATTGAATAGTTGGCATCGCCGGTGGCCGTCACCGTCACTGTGTAGGTAGTGCCCGCCGTCAGATCGCTGAACGCCGCTTCCGGGCCGCTGCTCGGTACACTCACCGTGCCGGTGAAGGAGTTGCTCCCTTGCACAGCCGTTGCCGTGTAGCCCGCGGCGTTGGTTACCACATCCCAGGTCACCGTGAAGCCGGTGCGCATCTTGCTGTTGGTCCTGAGCTCCAGGTTGCTCGGCTTCGCCAGCGTGGCCTTGTTCACCGTCAACATGAAGGTCAGGGCGTTGCTGTCGGTATCGGCAGTGTTCTCGTCGCTATCCGAAGCCCGCCAAGTATAGGTCGCCGCAGCCGCTGCTGCCGTCGGTGTACCGCTCACCATGCGCGTTCCAGTATCCACATTCAGCCCCGTCGGCAGGTCGGGGGTCAGCGCGTAGTTGATGGTGTCGTTGCCGCCCGTCGCCTCCGGCAGGGTGAAGGCGGTGATTTCGGTATCCACCGTGAAGATCTTGTTCGCGATGGTCACGCTGTCCGCGAAGGCGGGGGCGGTGTCCGCCTCCGACACCACGATGTTGAAGGTGTCACTGATCGACCCGCCCATGCCGTCGTTCGCCGTCACCTTTACCATCAGTGTGCCGATGTCACCAGCCTGCGGTGTGCCCGCGAGCTTGCGCTCGCTGGCGGTGAAGGTCAGCCAGGTGCTGGATAGCGCACTGTCGTCCGACTTGGTGGCTGTGTAGGTGAGGCCGTCGCCGTCCGCATCGTTGAAGGTATTGGCCGGGAAGATGTACTCGAACGCCGTATCCACCGTCGCCGTCTGGTCGGGAATCGCCGTTCCCACGGTCGGAGCCTGGTTGGCCGTCGTGGTCACATCAAACCCATCCGATGCCTCGCTCATTGAATAGTTGGCATCGCCGGTGGCCGTCACCGTCACTGTGTAGGTAGTGCCCGCCGTCAGGCCGGTGAACGCCGCTTCCGGGCCGCTGCTCGGCACACTCACCGTGCCGGTGAAGGTGTTACTCCCCTGCACAGCCGTCGCCGTATAACCCGCGGCGTTGGTTACCACATCCCAGGTCACCGTGAAGTCGGTGCGCGTCTTGCTGTTGGCCTTGAGCGCCAGGTTGCTCGGTGTTGCCAGCTTGGCCTTGTTCACTGTCAACATGAAAGTCAGGGCGTTGCTGTCGGTATCGGTAGTGTTCTCGTCGCCGTCGGATGCCCGCCAGGTGTAGGTGGCCGCAGCCGCTGCTGCCGTCGGTGTACCGCTCACCTCGCGCGTGGACTCATTCAAGCTCAGCCCCGCCGGCAGGTCGGGGGTCAGCGCGTAGCTGATGGTGTCGTTGCCGCCTGTCGCCTCCGGCAGGGTGAAGGCGGTGATTTCGGTATCCACCGTGAAGATCTTGTTCGCGATGGTCGCGCTGTCCGCGAAGGCGGGGGCGGTGTCCGCCTCCGACACCACGATGTTGAAGGTGTCACTGACTGACCCGCCCATGCCGTCGCTCGCCGTCACCTTCACCATCAGCGTACCGGTGTCGCCAGCCTGTGGCGTACCCGCGAGCTTGCGCTCGCTGGCGGTGAAGGTCAGCCAGGTGCTGGATAGCGCACTGTCGTCCGACTTGGTGGCTGTGTAGGTGAGGCTGTCGCTGTCCGCATCACTGAAGGTGTCCGCCGGGAAGATGTACTCGAACGCCGTATCCACCGTCGCCGTCTGGTCGGGAATCGCGGTGCCCACGGTCGGAATCTGGTTGGCCGTCGTGGTCACCTCAAACCCATCCGATGCCTCGCTCGCCGCGTAGTTGGCATCGCCGGTGGCCGTCACCGTCACTGTGTAGGTGGTGCTCGCCGTCAGGCCGGTGAACACCGCCTCCGGCGTGGTGCCCCTCGTATCCACCGTGCCGGTGAAGGAGTTGCTCCCCTGCGTAGCCGTCGCCGTATAACCCGCGGCGTTCTCCACCGCATCCCAGGTCACCGTGAAACCGGTGCGTGTGCTGCTGTTGGCCTTGAGCGCCAAGTTTGTCGGCTTCGCCAGCGTGGCCTTGTTCACCGTCAACATGAAGGTCAGAGCGCTGCTGTCGCTGTTCGCGGTGTTCGTGTCGCCGTCGGATGCCCGCCAAGTGTAGGTGGCCTCGGCCGCTGCTGCCGTCGGCGTACCGCTCACCATGCGCGTTCCAGTATCCACATTCAGCCCCGTCGGCAGGTCGGGGGTCAGCGCGTAGCTGATGGTGTCGTTGCCGCCTGTCGCCTCCGGCAGGGTGAAGGCGGTGATTTCGGTATCCACCGTGAAGATCTTGTTCGCGATGGTCGCGCTGTCCGCGAAGGCGGGGGCAGTGTCCGCCTCCGACACCACAATATCGAAGGTATCGCTCACCAACCCGCCCATGCCGTCGCTCGCCGTCACCTTCACCATCAGCGTGCCGACCTCGCCGGCATCTGCGGCAACGGTGAACTTGCGCTCGGCGGCGGTGAAAACCAGCCAAGTGGGGAGCGCGCTGTCCATCGAACCGTCCGTCTGCATGGCCGTGTAGGTGAGGCTGTCGCCGTCGGCATCGTTAAAGGTATTGGCCGGGAAGATGTACTCGAACGCCGTACCTAATGTTGCCGCCTGGGCGGGAATCACGTTGGCCACCGTCGGCACCATGTTGGCCGCCGTGCTCGCATCGAACTCGGCCGAGGCATCGCTGTTCGCATAGTTGCCGCTGCCGATGACCGTCACCGTCACCTTGTAGTCGGTGCCCGCAGTCAAGCTGGTGAACACCGCCTCGGTGGTCGTGCCCAACACCGTGCTGGTCTCCGCCGTGCCCATGCCGTCGGCACGCATAGCGCTGGCCGTGTAGCCCGTGGCGTTACTGACCGCGGTCCAAGTGATCGTGAAACCGGTGCGCGTCTGGCTGTCCTCCTTGAGCGCCAGATCCGTCGGCGTGGCCAGCTTGGCCGCATCCACTGTCAACACGAAGGTGTCGGTCGGACTCGCCGTGCCGTCACTCACCGTCACAGTTATAGTGGCCGTACCGACGGCGACCGGGGTCAGCGTTATCTTGCTGTCGGCGACGAGGTTGGTATCGGCGGTCGGAGCCACCGTGACCACACCCGTGTCGTCCGAGGCCGCCTTGAAGATCAGGGTGTCACCCGTATCCGCGTCCGTGGCATCCACATCCACCTTGAGCGTCGCACCGAAGGTGACGCTCTTGCCGGTGATGTCGGTGATGACCGGACTGCTGTTGGTGGGCGGCGCTTCATCATCGTCCACCGTCACTGTCACGCTGCCGGTCAGCGAATCGTAGCCCCCGCCGGATGCCGCGTGATTCAGTGTCGCTGTGTCGTCCTCCATGTCAGTGTCCTCGGCCGCCGTCACCGTCACCGTCTGCACCAAATCCCAGTCCAAGTTCGTGAACATCAGCGAAGCCGGATCTACCGTCACATCCGTCGAACCGTCCACTGTCACCGCCACCGTCACATTCGCCGTCGGCTCTGTCGCCAGCCTCACCGTATATGTGCCGGTCACGCCTTCATTCACCGTCAAGGAGGTCTCTGAAAAAACCAGTGTCGGCGTACGGTTGAGCACCGGCGTCACCGACACCGACGAGGATGCCGTGCCCGCGCCAACAAAGTTCACGGCGCGCAGGAATACATCCTGCGCCGAGCCGTTAGTCAGCCCGGAAGCGATGCCGGTGACACTCGCGGCGCTGCTACCCGCGATGTCGGTCCAGGTGCCGCTGGTGCCAACGCGGAACTGGTACTTGATGATGCTGGGGTCGTCAGGGTCGGCCCACCTGAGGCGCGCAGATGCACTCAGCGCCACCGCCGTGAGGCCGGTCGGGGCTGCGGGCACCGCGCTCGTGACCGAAGCGGACGCGCCATTGCCGCTGGCGTTCATGGCGCGCAACTGAATAGTTTGCGGCGAACCGCCGGTCAGCCCGTCAAAGACATCAAAGCTGGTGGTAGTCGCACCGCTGCCGGGCAGTTTGGTCCATACGCCGCTCGTGCCGACGCGGTACTGGTATCCGATGATGCTGGAATCGCCCGGGTTGCTCCAACTCAATGTGGCCATCTTTGGGCGCAGCGCCAGCATCAAGTTGCCTGGCGCAGCAGGTGCGGGTTGCACGAGCGTGATCGGGATACTGCCGGTGAAGATGCTTTGGGTTCTGCTCCCTCCAGTGCTTATCGCGAGAGCAATGTTCCCGAGTGCCGGAGTTCCCGAGGTGTCCAGATTCCGATAGCGTGTACTCAAGATGGCGGTACCCGCGGAGATGGACCGCGTCGTTGAAGGCGCACCCCACACGCACGAGCCAGCAGTGCATGGCAATCCTGCATAGATGATGCTGGTGGCACCAACCGTCATGGTCAGATCTTCCCCCGCGGCTGACCCGAATGGACTCCCAAAGATCTGGAGGTTATGGTCAAGGGTGTTGATATCGGTCGCTCGTGCCGAACCGATCTGAACATTGCGAATGACCAACGCTCCACTGCCCGCGTTGTATTCCGCCGTCGGCGATGTGCTCGGGCTGGCCACCGGCGTACCTTCCGTCTTATCCGACCAAGCACCGTTGCTATTCTCGTTCTCCGCGCGCACCTGCACCTGATACGCCGTGCCGTCGGCAAGGCCGGTGATGTCGGCCATCAGCGCGGTGCTGGGGCTGGTGTCAGCCAGTTCCACCCAGCCACTGTCCGAAGGTGTAGTCGGCTTCACGCGGTAGCGCACATCATAGTCGGTGATGGATTGGCCGCCGTCGTCCGCCGGTGCCGCCCACCTTACCGTCAACTGGCCGCTCGCCGAGGCCGTCAGGCGCGGCGCGCGCGGTTTGGAGGGTGCGCCGTCGTCATCCACGATGGTGACCTCAATCAGGAAATCTCCTTCGCCGGAATTGGTCACAATGCCGTCCGGACGCCCCAATTGAACATGAAATATCTCGTCACCCTCGACATCCGTGTCGCCCTTGATCTTCAGCGTGTACTTGACCTGCGTCTCGCCTGCCGCGAACGACAGAGTTCCGGGTGTGCCCTCAAAGTCCTCCGTAAAACTGGCGGCGGTGGCACCTTGGTGAGGGCGGGCACGGATGATACCGGCATCGACGCTTCTCCAGCTGACCACTTGGGGTTGTGTGACGGTGAAGGTGATGTCGGTTTCACCGCTGTCGCCCTCGGCCACGCTCAACTTCCCTTCCGGGGTACGTCTCTCCCCCGGTGAACCGGTGCTCGCCAGACCCGCCGCCATGACCGATACGGACGGCACCGGGTCGCCGTCGATGACATTGAAGATCCATTGCTCCTGACCTGCACGAATGATGGCACCGGACGGATTGCTGAACTTGAGGTGAAAGAGCTCAACAGACCGCTCGAACAGCGTTTCGTCAATGAGATCCACCGAGAAAGTCTTCCTGGTCTCGCCCGGCGCGAAGGTCAGCGTACCCGAGGTGGCGGTGTAATCCTCGCCAGCGGTAGCGGGTCCCGCATCACCAAAATCCGTGAGTACCTGAGCGCCGACGGGAATGTCCTCGGTGGCGTACTCCACCGTCACCGTGCCGGTGCTGGCGGCGGACAGGCTAACCGCGAACTCAACCGTGCCCTCTTCTTCAAAAGTTGAGAAAATCAACGCCATGTTGCCACTGGAGAAATGGCCACCCTTCACCACCGCGAAGTCAAAGATCGGGAGGGCTTCATCATCATCCACCGTCACCCTCAAGCTGCCGGTCACCGAATCGTAGTCCCCGCCGGATGCCGCGTGATTAAGGGTCGCTGTGTCGTCCACCATATCGGTGTCCTCGGCCGCCGTCACTGTCACCATCTGCAAAGTGTTCCAGTTCGATTTCGTGAAGGTAAGCGATGCCGGAGTCACGCTCACATCCGCCGAACCGTCCACTGTCACCGCCACCGTCACATCCGCGGTCGGTTGCGCGAACAGCCTCGCTGCATAAGTGCCGGTCGCACCTTCATTCACCGTCAGGAACCTTGGCAAGATCAGCGCCGGTCTCAGTGTTCTCACCCTCAGCCTCGCGGCCGCGCTGTCGTTGTAGTTGGCGCTGCCGGTGGCCGTTACCGAGACCGTGTAGAGGGTGCTCGCGGTCAAGCCGGTGAACACCGCCTCAGGCCTCGTGCCCGATGTCGAGACCGCGCCGGGCACCGTCACATCGCCCGCCACCGTCGTCGCCGTGTACCCCGTCGCGTTGTCCACCGCATCCCAGGTGATAGTGAAGCCGGTGCTCCCCTGGCTGATCAATATCAGCCTCGGAATCGGTGCCAACAGCTGCCCCTTGTTCGCAGTCACGTCGAAGGTCTCTGTTCCCACCTCCGTGCCGTCGCTCACCGTCACCGTGATGGTCGCGGTGCCTACGGCTACCGGTGTCACCCGCACCTTGCTGCTGGCGCTGTGGGCGGTCAGCGCCGTGGGGGTCACCGTCGCCACCGCCGGAGCGCTGGAGGCGGCCTGATACTGGAGGCTGTCGCCCGCCGTGCCCGGCGTGGCATCCACATCCACCGCGAAGAGCTCGCCCACCCGTGCGCTCTGGTTGGCAATGGCGGTCACCGTCGGTGCTGCCCCGGCCGTGGGGGTGGCAGCGGTGGTCAGACTCGTGCCCGAGGCTATGCCATCGTTGGCCAGGTTGCGGGTGTCCAGCCGCACGTGATAGCTGGTGTCGTTGTCCAGGCCGGTAATCGTGTACGAGGTGGCGGTGACGGTGTTCACCGCACTCAAGGCGGTGTCGCTCTCCGATGCCTTGCGCCAGCGTACGCTGTAGCCGTTCGGCGCACTGAAGGCCGGTGACCAGGAGACGGCCAGGTTGCCGGAACCGGCCGGGCGCGCTTGCAGGTTCGATGCCGATGTGGCCATCACTGCATCATCGTTGGTGATGGTGACCTCGACGCGAAAGAAACCGTCGGCGGAGTTGGTGATGTTCACGCCTCTACTATTATTGAATTCGAGGAACAGGGTCTCGTCGGGCTCGTAGTTCTCGTCCCCGACGACCGACAGCGTGACCGTGCCTGTGGTCTGCCCTGCCGCGATAACGAAGCTGGACGACACCCCCCTGTAATCCTCATTGCCGGTAGCGCTGCCATCGATACTCCTCACCGAGAAGACCGTGGGCAAGTAGTCCGTCCCCTCCAGCGTCACCGTGAAGGTGATGTCGGTGTTGCCACTGTCG
This sequence comes from Pseudomonadales bacterium, assembly GCA_965199815.1. GTDB lineage: Bacteria > Pseudomonadota > Gammaproteobacteria > Pseudomonadales > Azotimanducaceae > Azotimanducus. Next base: position 107,543 of record CBDATE010000018.1, on the reverse strand, counting down.
CCTTCGGCCACGCTCAGGAACCCCTCCGGGGTTGTGAAGGTCCCGCCCGGCGCTCCGGTGCTCGTCAGGCCCGGCACGGAGGCGGTGACAGTCAACTTTGGCAAGGGGTCGTCGTCATCAATGAGAATAGTGGCCTCCGACCCGCTACTGGCGATGGTCGCGCCCCCCGTCGCACTGCTCAGGCCGACCTTGAAGAGCTCGTCCCGCTCGCGGTTCACATCGTCGCTGATTGCCACGGTGATGGTCTTGCGGGTCTCGCCCGCCGCGAAGGTCAGGGTGCCCGAGGCCGCGGTGTAGTCGGCACCTGCGGTGGCGGGGTCGATACTGCTCGACGAGACGGCAGTGTCGGTGGAGGAGAAGTCTGCCGTGGCATAGGCCACGGTCACCGTCTCGGTGCTGGACTCGGACAGGGTGACCTCGAGGGTCACCGCACCGGAGGTGGCATCCTCGTCTATCTCGCCACGCTGCGTATCGCTCGATGAGATCGTCACCCCGTTGCCCGCGACGGGGTCAATGCGCAGGGTGTTCTGCGCGTGTGCAGCGGCACCCAGAGTGAGGCTCGCGAGCAGCGCGATGAGGGTGCGTAGTGTGGTGGCGGGCGACCGACCGCCCGAACTCGGGTGCCTCGCGAGGGGGAGCTGCCCTGAGCGTTCGGGGCGGGCTCCGAGGTCAGGATCTAGAGGGGTATACGTGGGGGGGGGGGGGGGGGGGGGGGGGGGGGATTTCGTGACAGGTCTGGCGCGAAACTGTGTTCACCAAACCTGTGTTCATCAGGATGTTCTTTGCGAGGGTCTTGCTCAGGATTTTGCTGGATACCAGCATGGAGATGAGCGTACGCGACATTGGAGTGTCTCAATTCGGCAAATTATTGTTATTGTACAACATTCCTTCGGAAAACCCTGAAGTGCCAAGCCTCTGAAGTTAACGATGGCCAGGCTCCGCTGGCCTCACATCTGTTTGAACCAGCATATGCAGTCGGTATGATGCCGCCAATCTCCCTTCGCTTGCCAACACACACCTTGACCCTTTTCAATCGGATTCTGCTGCTCACCCTGCCCCTCGGCCTCGCCGGATGCGGAGTGTCTTTCTTCTACAACAATCTCGACTCGCTGGTCGCATCGCGGCTTGACGATTTCATTGCATTCACGCCGAATCAGGAGGCCCACTTCGAGCAGGAGTTCGACAAACTCTGGGACTGGCATCGCAGCACGGAACTGCCGCTCTATGCGTCGGACCTCGAGCGCTGGACACAGCTGATCGATGATGGGGTGAGCGCAGCCGATGTCGAGCAGGTCTTCACCGCTGCCGAGGGCTGGTGGCGGAGAATTGAAACGCGAAGCCGACCGATTTCCAAGGCGCTTGTCGAGCGCATCAAGGATGATCAGATACCGGAAGTGAGGCAAGGGTTTGACAAGGCCAACGCCAAGTGGGACAAGCGCACACAAAGGCGAAGCGACGAATGGCGACAGCGCAGGTGGGCAAGAAACTTCACCCGGCTGATGAAACGCTTCATCGGCCCGCTTGACCGCGAGCAGAAAGATCTGGTCGAACTCGCGTCCCGCAAGTATCAGCCAGCACGTGCGGCCTGGCGCGACTACCGGCTGCGCTGGCAGCAGGAGTTCCTCACGCTGCTGGAATCGCGGCGGGATGCGAGCGCGTTCGATGCCGCGTTCGACACTGCGTTCGAGCGCCTGTCCGGGTCGCAGGAATTGCTCTACAGCGAAGATCTGCGCCGTGTGCGCAGCGAGAACGAGGCGCTGACCAAATCGCTGGTGCTCGATGTGCTGCGCTCGATGGATACACGACAGATCGAGAAAATACAGGGGGTGCTCGCCGCTCGTGCGGAAGAGATTCGCGAGCTGTCACAGGAAGGGTGAGAGTTTCCCTTGGCCTCCATGCCCGGCTTCATGCACACGGCGGCGGATTCCTGCGCGCGGCGTTGATCCTGTTGCGAACCTCGCGCTGCACCCTGGGGGCGACCGACGCGGAGAACTCGGCGAGAAACGCCTCGACGCGGTCAGGCTCCCAGTACACCAGTTCGCGCAAGGCCCGGGAAAGCGCCTTGACCACCAGATGATGACGGTCGTGCACGAGCAATCGCGCCACCGCCAGAGTGCGGTCCGAATCCCCGTACCCGCCCCGCGAGCGCACCGTCAGGGCGGTGGTGGAGATGAGCGCGGCGCGCCGCCAGCAGGGGTCGGCATCAGCGGCCCAGCGGGCAATGTCCTGATCGGAGATCTGTCCTTCGCGCCAGCAGGGGCCGGCGATGCAGGCGCAAAAGACATCCACCTCCTGCCAGTTCTGCATGCCGCGACCAAAGGCTTCCACGCGCTGCACATCAAGTGACTGCAAGGCCTCGTGGTGTGCCTGCACGAGTTCGCAGGCGATGAATCTGTGCCCCTGCCCGAGGAGTTCAAGGGCGAGCGCGACCACCACAGGTGCCGACTCGTGCTGCACATTGTCGGCAAGGCCGCGAGCGATGGCGCGAAGCTCGGTGCGAGTCACTTCTTCACTCGCCATCAAGGCCGCAGGCAACTGCTTCGTACAGCTCGTCCCGGGCTTCGAACAAGCGTCCGAGCAGCGCGCGCTGTCCTCTGGCGCGTAGCAGATTGTCAGTCGGCGCATGCGCCGCAAAGTACACATCGCCATTCAGGTAATCGGCGTAGAAGCGCATCGCGAGCAACCAGGTGATGTGCAACAGGGCATCCACGAGCGACCCGGCCGCGGGTGTCAACTCGCCACAGCCGGCGCGAAATCCGGCCGCGAAGGCGCGCACCCGGCCACAATCGAGCAATGCCTGTTCATCATGCTCAGCGCCCCGCACCGCCCCCGAGCGCACCAGATCGGCGAAGTCGAGCGCGCGCCGGTGCCACATCACCGTGTCGAGATCAAGCACCGCAATCACTCGCGCTTCACGAGCATGAAACAGCAGGTTGTTGAACTTGCCATCGCCATGCACCACCCCGCAAGGGCCTGACAGTGGCGGCACCTGCTCGCCAAGACCACACATGTCTTCCGCCAATCGCCGCGACCCGGCGAGACGCCCGCGGGCATCCTCGAGAATCGCCTGCTCGAGGGTGCACCGGATTGCGTCCACATCCTGAAATCCGCGAATGACCACCTGCAAGTCGCTGGCGCACAGATCGACAAGCGCCGCCTGAAAGCGACCGAACGCCTGCCCGGCCGCACGGCACTCGGCCTCGCATTCCGGCGACTCCGGATTGCGGCTCGGCGCGATGAACCTGAAGGCGCGCCAACAGTGTCCATGCGCGTCTCTCACGCAGGCGCGCCCGGTGTGTGTCCCAATTCGCGGGGCAATCAGATCGCTTGCAGTGCGCGCGAGATGCGGCGCGATGGTCTCGGCATTGGCCAGCAGGGCTTGCGGATCAGGGAACACGGTCTGATTCAGCTTCTGCAATATCGCGAACGGTCTGCCTTCGGCTGTAACGACACAGGTCTGATGAATGTGTCCTCGTGACAGTACGCTGATGCGGTGTGCATCGCTGCTGCCGACGAATTCGCGCCAGGCGCTGGCCGCACCGGCAACGGTCTTCTCAACGCGCATGGCCATCTCCTCCCTGCGCCCACCACGCGGCCACCACCGGCAGCACGGCGAGACTGAGCTCCGCCACCGGTGCCTCGGCATCCGGGTGTCTGTGCATGAATGCATCGAAATCAAGCGTGCCGTCGATAACCTCCGCGAGGTCTGCCAATCGTATCGAGAGCGGGATAATGGCCTTGATGGCCGACAGCCGTGTGGCAACCTGTCTGGTTGTTTCCCGCTGCGCGCGCCAGCGGCGCGCAATGTCCCGCTTGTCGGATGCCTGCATGAAGTCTGCCGCCTGCAGGCTCTCCGGATTCACGAAATCCACCGCTTGATCGAGCGGCGAATCGGCATCACAGGGCCGCGGCGAGCGCTCCTCGCTTGCGCCTGCAAGCCCCCCCGTCAACCTTTCTTCAAGCAGCGGGCCAAGCAAGCGCGCATACCACTTGACGGGCTCGAGGCAATCAAGCAGGCAGAGCAGATGGTCGCGCTCGGCCGCGGCGAGCGGCAGGCGCTCGAGCCACGCCTGCGGGCCAACGCGAATGCCCGCGATGCGCTCGAGATGCGCCTCGGCACTCCTCCGGTGCACCGGGCGCGAAGCATCGCCGAGCCAGAAGCGGTTGGCGATGGCCGGCAGACGGCTCCACAGACGGGTGTCGAGCTGCGCTTCGCCGACCAGTTCGCCCCACAGGCAGGCTTCGCCGCCGAGCAGCGCCCCCGGATGTTCGCCACCTGGCAGGGCGCTTGGCGGGGCATCGCGCAGCGCCTCCACCAGCCCCCGGGTTCGGTGTGTGTCCCATTCGAGAGCGCGCCTGACTGACGCGAGGCCGGGATGGTTGATGACTCGCGCCTGCGCCGCTTGGCGCGCGGCAAGATCGCCTGCCGGATCGAATCCGCGATGCGCCTCGCTCGGAAACATGAGGTCGAGATAGTAGGGCGCGGAGAGAATGCCGGCGTGTCCGTGCTTGCGCGCCAGATCCAGCAACTCGTGATGACGCCACACCTGCACACACGCCGAGCGCGGCAGATGCGCAGCAAGCGCCTCGTCCCAGAAGATGGCCTGTTTGCCGCGGTGCCTGGCCGAATCGACCAGAAAGGACGAGAAGTCCACGGGCGGCGCATAGTCCATGCACTCGTCGCCGCCGAAGTGCAGGCAGGCATCCGGAAACAGGCCTGCCAACTCCCCAATCATGGCATCAAGCTCTTCGCGCACTCGTACGCTCGCACAATCAACGAGATTCATGTGCACCCCGAACCGCTTCGAATAGCCCGCTGGCGGCGCATTCACGGCCCAGTGCGGGAAGGACACCAGCAGGCCGGTAGCGTGCCCGGGCAGATCGATTTCAGGCACGATGCGAATGCCCAGATCGGACGCATAGTCGACGAGTTCACGCACCTCGGCGTGACTGTAGTGCGGGCACACAGGCGCGTGGCCAAGCAGGGGCACTCGCAGCCCCTGATCGTCAGAGAGGTGCAAGTGCAGGACATTGAGCCGACAGGCCCACATGCCGAGCAAGGTGCGCTTGAGGGCACCGAGGCTCAGGAATCGTCTCGCCGGATCCAGCATGAGGCCGCGCCAGGTGTAGCGCGGGGCATCACGGGCGCACAGGTGCGGCAGGCGGTGATGCTCGTCAATCAGATTTGCCAGTAGCGCCAGGGCGCGCAAGGCACCCCAGACTTCAGGCGCGGCGATGTGCACAGCGTGCGAGCGGATTGTCAGCTCGTAGGACTCATCCATATCTTCCGGCGGCGCGCGCGCGGCATCCTCGCCGTCATCGGCCACATCCATGTTGATCTCCAGAGGCAGCCGCGCACCCTCGCCTCGGGAGAAAATCGCCAGCCGCCCGAGCAGGCGTCTTGCCCTCGCGTGTGTCCCGTCCGACACGTGAAAGCCACCGAACGGTGTCTCGCCAGCGGCAATCTCGATGCTTGTCGGCGGCACTGTGAGGCGATACGGGAGCGATGATTCAGACACTGAAGGGACACGCCAAGATAAGATAGGCAAGAATACGCTCCTGAACACACATGACAACACAGATGAAGATTCGTGAACGCATGCGCGCGGTGCTTGCCGCCGAGGCCGAGGCCATCGCTTCGGTCGAAATCACCGAAGACTTTGTGCGCGCCGTTGAAGCGCTCGAGGCCGCGCAGGGCAAGGTGCTCACCACTGGTATCGGCAAGGCCGGACACATCGCCGAGAAGTTTGCCGCCACCCTGTGTTCGACCGCCACGCCGGCGATCTTTCTGCATGCCGCCGAAGCCGCACACGGCGACCTCGGTATCGTCGAGGCGAACGACATCATCATCGCCATGTCCACCAGCGGCAAGTCGGTTGAAGTGCTCGAAGTTCTGGAGCTGTGCCGCCATCTCGGCGTAGCACGGATTATCGGCATCACCTCGCACCCGGATTCGCGCCTGCGCGACCTCTCGGATCTGGTGCTCGACATGGGTGTGGTCGAGGAGGCCTGCCCGCTCGGGCTCACGCCGAGCAGTTCCATGGCCGTGATGCTCGCCATCAGCGATGCCCTGGCGCTGGCGCTGCTCGAAGCCAAGGGCGTGACGCGCGCCGATTTCGGCAAACGCCACCACGGCGGCTATCTGGGGCGCTCGGTACGCATCGACAACATGCCGCATGAAGCCGGTTGAGCCTCGCCGACGCGCTCGATGAGTCCCGTCAATCGTCAATTCCTGTTGGCCGCCAGACCGCATGGCATGGTCAAGGAATCCGACTTCAGGTACGCGGAAACGGCGGTGCCCGACATCCAGGCCGGGCAGGCTCTGGTGAAGACCCGATTCATTTCCCTCGACCCGTCGATGCGCGGACAGATGGAGAATCGCGCCGACTACACGGCCCCCGTGCAGATTGGCGACGTGATGCGCGCCAGAGGTGTGGGCGAAATCGTCGCATCAAGGAGTGAGAAGTTACCGCAGGGCGCGCTCGCCTGGGGCGTGTACGGCATGCAGGACTACGCGGTGGTCAGCGAAGACGCGGCGCAGTTTCGCTTGCTGGCGAAGGGCGAAGACCCACAGCTCGCGCTCGGCGTACTCGGCAGCACCGGACTGACCGCCTACTTCGGGTTGTTGCATGTGGGGCGACCGAAAGCGGGTGACCTGGTGGTGGTCAGCGGTGCCGCGGGCGCAACGGGGAGCGTCGCCGGGCAGATCGCAAAGATCAAGGGCTGCACTGTACTGGGATTGGCGGGCAGCGATGCGAAGTGCGCCTGGCTCGAGGAACTCGGTTTTGACGCGGCTGTCAACTACAAGACGCAAGACGTGGCGCAGGCACTCGACCGCTTCTGCCCGCAGGGCATGAATCTCTTCTTCGATAATGTCGGCGGGGAGATTCTCGACCTCTGCCTCGAACGCCTGCACACGCATGCCTGCGTGGTGCTCTGCGGCGGCATCTCGCGCTATAACGCAACCGGCACACTGGCCGGCCCGAAGAACTACTTCAACCTCATCTTCCGCCGCGCGCGGATGCAGGGTTTTCTGCTGCCGGACTATGCCGACCGCTATGGCGAAGCAGTCACCGAGCTGCGCACCTGGGTAGATGAGGGGCGGCTGAAGGGCCGCAGCACCGTGATCAGGGGATTTCGTCAGCTCCCGCGCGCACTCATCAAGCTCTTCGCGGGCGAGAACATCGGCAAGATGATGGTGGAAGCGGACTGAGCGGCTCCTGACACTGCGCCGAGGCCAGTCAGGCGGGCGACAGGCGCTACAGTTCCCCCTTGCTATAGCTCCCCCTTCAGGTACTTGTCGATGCGCTGGTGCAGATGGCGCGCACGAATTTCCTGATAGTTGCCGAGCGTCTGTCCCGGCTTGCCACTGCACTTGAAGCCGCGCGTCTGCGCCGCGAGATTGCCGGTGTCCTGATCGTACACGGCACCAAGAAACCCGAGACCTTCCGCGGTCTGATATGAATCCTCCACATCGAGCTTGATCGGCTCTGGCGCGGGCGGTGCCTTGCCCCCCGGCGGAATCGGGCGCAGCATGAACAGATCGAAGGTGGAAAAGTCCGGGTCTTCGGCATCCGGGCGGAATCTGTACACCATCGGCAAGGACAGGCCGGGAAAGAAGAATGCGTTCGGGAACAGGAAGTACTCGATGGAATCGAGCGTCATGCAGGTGGGGTAGTGCGAGAAGTCCTGGCCGTAGGTTTCGCCGAGGGAACGCTTCAGGTGCTCGGCGTAAAAATCGCGCGCCGTCATGCCTTCAGGCACTCGCGGGGTCTCCTGCTGCCCGTCCTCGCGCCTCCACAGGCGGTCGAACAGCGCCTGTTCGGTCTGCGGAGGATCTACACGCGGATTCGGCGAACCTATGGTGTGTATGAAGCGGGTCACGGTGTCGCCAAACACATCGTACTGGGTGGTGACTTCCGTGCCCGGCACACCACCGGCATGGGTTTCACGCACATGATAGGCCTCGAGAAAGGCTTCCGCCGCCGCTTTCCAGTTGCACGGCAGCCGCTTTTGCACATGCGTCTCCACGTATCGGGCCTCGATGCCGAGGTGCTCGAAGTGTCTCTTCAGTACGCCGAGATGGGTATCGAGAGGCTCGGCATCGGCATCAAAGTTGACAAACACGAACCCGGCCCAGCAATCGACCCGAAGCTCGCGCAGGCTGTGGGTGCGCGCGCTCACGTGCGGAAAATCCCAGGCTTCCGGCAGTTCCGTGAGCGTACCGTCAAGCGAGTAGATCCAGCCATGAAACGGGCAGCGCAGGTTCTCGGCAAACCCGCAGCTGCCGGGTTGCTTGAGCTGTGTGCCGCGATGCATGCAGGCGTTGTGAAACGCCTTGATGTCGCCGGTTTCGGTACGCACGACGAGCGCTGACAGATGCCCGGTGTCGTACACGTAATAGTCGCCGGGCTCGGGGATGTGCTCTTCGCGGCAGGCCCACTGCCAGACGCGCGGCCAGAGTGTCTCGAACTCCTGCCGCAGGCGTTGCTTCGAGGTGTAGTGGCTGTAGGGGATGTCCTCGTCGCCCAGAAACCGGTAGGACTCTTCCTGCAAAGGCGCTGGTACGGGCGAGTTGTCGCGGAGCAGCAGCTCCTGCAGACTCGGTCCCGGGCCTCTGGCCTCGCCTCGGGCACACAGTGTTTCAGTTTGACGCATGTGTCGATCGCTCCTGTCGGTCTCGTTATCTGGTCTTGCTCTGCTATTCGTGCTCGCAGGAGAAGCTTAACCTGCCTGCCCCTGTCGGTTCGAATCCGTAGCGCAGAAAGAGCTTGCGCGCAGGGTGGTCTTCGCGCAAGCTGACGAATATCCCGCTCGCACCGCGCGATTCAGCCACGCCCACGGCATGCGCCATGAGCCAGTATCCGAGACCCTGACAACGCGCTTCGGGCAATACGCCGAGGCGCAGAATCTGCCAGGCGAGACCGCCCCGCTGTGGTGCCGCGAGCAGATAGCCCCCAAGCACAACACCATCGGCAACATCGTCGCGCCGGGCAATGCGCATGAGGCTGGTGATGTCCGATGCGCCCTCGTCTCTCGCGTCGAGACACAGGAGCCGCCACGGGATTTCCTCGCGCCTCGGGCGCAGGATGCTGAGTGCCTGCGGATCGAAGGTGTCAATCATCAGGAGCCCGTGTGCAAAGCGCAGCGGTCATACCTGCTGCAGGGCGCGTTCCAGATCCTGCCGCAAATCATCGATGTCCTCGATGCCCACACTGACGCGAATCAGCGCGTCGGTCACACCTGCCGCTTCGCGCATGGCTTTCGGCATGCTCGCGTGCGTCATGAGCGCAGGGTGCTCGATCAGGGACTCGACACCGCCGAGGCTTTCTGCGAGCGTGAACACGCGCGTCGCTCCGAGCAGACACCTGGCCGCCTCGAGCCCGCCCTTGATGTCAAAGGACAGCATGCCGCCAAACCCGGACATCTGCTTCACCGCCACCTGATGCTGCGGGTGTTCGGCAAGCCCCGGATAATAGACGCGCGCCACCTTGGGATGGTCGCTCAGCCATTCGGCCAGCGCCATGGCATTGCGCTCATGTGCACGCATGCGCAGGTCCAGAGTCTTCAGGCTGCGCAGGCTGAGCCAGGCATCGAAGGTGGCCTGTATGGTACCGAGCGCGTTGGAAATGAAGGCCAGGCGCTCGCCGAGCGCTTCGTCATCGGTAATCATCACGCCCGCCACCAGATCGCTGTGGCCGTTGAGATACTTGGTGGTGGAATGCACCACGAGGTCTGCGCCGAGTTCGATTGGACGCTGAAAGACCGGACTCAGGAAGGTGTTGTCCACGGCCAGGATGGCTTGACTGGTGTGAGCAATGTCTGCCGCCGCCGCTATATCCACAATCTTGGTCAGCGGGTTGGAGGGGGTCTCCACCCACACCATGCGCGTGTTGTCGCGCATGGCATTGCGCAAGGCATCGATGCGCGTCATATCCACATAGGTGAATTCGATGCCGAACCTCGTGAAGAGTTGATTGAACAGGCGCACCGTGCCGCCATAGAGGTCGTCACAGGTGACCACGTGGTCGCCCTTCCCGAGCAGAAACATGGCTGTGCCCGTGGCGAGATTACCGGAGGCGGTGGCGAATCCGAACCGAGCGCTTTCCAGATTGGCGATGCACGCTTCAAAGGATTTGCGGGTCGGATTCGCACTGCGCGAGTATTCGTAGCCGAGATGCTCACCGGGCGCGGGCTGCTCATAGGTGGAAGTGAGGAACAGTGGCGTGATAACCGCTCCCGTAGCCTCGTCCCGGTATTGACCGGCATGAATCGAGCGGGTACGAAACCCGCTCGTGTGCACTTGTCCGGAGTCTGACATCGGGCCGCTTCAGCCGCGCCTCGTCTTGGGGACGGCTATTGTAAGCCCGTCCCGCAGACAGCCGATGTCAGCCGGGCAAAAAAGATGAACCGAGGCCTTACTTCGGCTGCGGGACGTATCTGAGATACGGCTTTTCGGCGCGCCAGCCGTCCGGAAACTTCTCCTTCGCCTGTTCATCGGAAACGCTTGGCACGATGATGACTTCTTCACCCTCCCGCCAGTTCACCGGCGTGGCCACACTGTGATGCGCCGTGAGTTGCAGCGAGTCGATGGTGCGCAGGATTTCATCGAAGTTGCGTCCCGTGCTTGCCGGATAGGTGATGGAGAGCTTGATCTTCTTGTCCGGGCCTATGACAAACACCGAGCGCACAGTGAGCGTGTCATCGGCGTTGGGGTGAATCATGTCGTACAGGCTCGACACCTGACGGTCCGAATCGGCAATCAGGGGGAAGTTCAAGTCCACGCCCTGCGTCTCGGCGATATCCCTGGACCATTCGTGATGATCCGAAACAGGATCGACCGACAAGCCGAGCACCTTGACGTTGCGCTTGTCGAATTCGGACTTCAGCCTGGCGACTTCACCGAGTTCTGTAGTGCACACGGGTGTGAAATCCTTGGGATGAGAGAAGAGTACGCCCCAGCCATCTCCAAGGTATTCGTGCAGGGTGATAGCGCCTTGTGTGGAGTCCGCCGTAAAATTCGGGGCTTCGTCTCCGAGTTGCAGTGACATGGTGTCCCTCCGGGTAATGAGTGAAACTGACGGGCATTCTTCACTATTTCTTGCTATTGCGCAAGTGCATTAAGCAGATTATTTCTTATTCTTTTTTATTATGGACAAGCGTGTGGTTTCGAGCGCCTGCATCACCCCCACCGGGCACAGAATTCTCACTGCAGAACTCAAGTGGCTGTGGAAGCACAAACGCCCCTACGCCACGCGCAAGGTGAAGGAGGCCGCCGCGCTTGGCGACCGCTCCGAGAACGCCGATTATCACTACAACAAACGCTTGCTGCGGGAAATCGACCAACGCATCGCCTATCTGTCGAGACGACTGGATCAACTGTACATTGTCAGCAGACCGCCGCGCCAGCAATCACGCGTGTTTTTCGGTGCCTGGGTGGTGCTGGTACGCGACCGGGACAGCGGGCGCGAAGCGCGCGAATACCGCATCGTGGGCACGGACGAAATCGACTTCGCGGCGCACTACATCAGCATTGATGCGCCGCTGGTGCGCAGGCTCATCGGCAAGCATTCAGGCGACGAGGTGCTGCTTGCGGGCGCGCACGGCGACTCTCACTGGCAAATTCTTCGCATCCGCTATGCTGACGACGGCGACGACCCATCGCTTGATGTGACGCAACTACTTGATCGATTTCAACAGTTTCCGATGCAGTTGTAGTCCGTGGGCAACATCTCGGCAACTGCCTGTCAACAGGTTCTTCAGTCATTGGCGTAAAAATCCGTGCAGTCCGGTAATATTGGCGATATCGAACCCCTGTGGAAAAAGCATCATGAATACCCTTGTGGCGAGTAGCTCCGTACATCGCTTCGATTGGTTCGACTGGATGGCGCATGGCACAGATGACCATGTGCAAATCGACGAAACCCTGATGAAGGCGATGTGCAAGGGAGACAAGGATGCCCTTGATGCCCTCATGGCGCGACATATGCGATCCATTTACGCCTTCGCGCTGAGTCTGGTGCGGCATCCGGAAGATGCTGAAGATTTGACGCAGGAAACTTTCGTGCGCTGCTGGACCAAGGCACATACCTACAAGCCGGGGCGCGTAAAGGTGACCACCTGGCTGCACACCCTGACGCGCAATGCGGCCATCGATTCATACCGGAGACGCCGTCGGTGGACGCTTGAAAGTGAATCGAAATCCCTGGAACGGGAAGTCGCGCAGGTTGTTGATGAGGGTCACTCGCCGGAAATTGCATTCGATGAACGCTATCGCGATGAGGTTTTCAAGGAGTCGCTCGACGGCTTGCCTGAACGCCAGCGTACCGCCGTACTGCTCTGTTACATGAAGGGGTTTTCCAATCAAGAGGCCGCATCCGTCCTCGGTGTGTCCCTTGATGCGCTGGTTTCCTTGCTCGCCCGAGGGCGACGGGCGCTGAAGTCGAGTGTTGCCGCGCTCGAGGCAGGTGGTTCGTCATGAAGTCGGATTCGGATACCCCGGAAGACGAGGCCTTGATGAAACGCCTGAAGACGCTTGGGCCGCCGGCATTGCACCCAATCGTTGAAGCCCGCATACGCCAGGCTGTTTTTGCGCAGGTTGAATCCCGGCCGACAGGATTCATTGACTGGTTGTTCCGACCTCTCTGGCGTCCGGTGCTGGCCTGTCTGCTGCCCTTTGCGACCGGTCTCGCCTTCGGCCAGAGCGACCTCCTGCACGAATCGCCACTGTTGCCTGACTCGGAACCGCACACACATCTGGTGACCTCGTTCGATGCAGCGCATCACCTGATCCGGAACTACAGCGACGCAAGCGACGAAAACGACGAAGATGGGTCGCCTGGTGGCTAGCAGCAATCCTCTCAAGTGGCTCGGGGCGCTTCTGCTGGTTTCGGTATCCCTCAACATTGCCTCGGTCGGTTTTTTCGTGGGTCGTATGGCTCACGACCACGGAAACCGCGTTCTGGTGGCTCCGCAAACCATCGCCTTGCAGGCGCTGCCCAAGGACCGGCTGCGCCAGCTTCTGGTGCATCATTCGCAGTCCATCGGCCCCATGGAGCAAGACCTGGCCATCTTGCGGCAGCTTCGTGGCGAGTTGCGCCAGATTCTGAATGCGGAGCGTTTCAATCACCGCGACTTCGCATGCAAGCTGAAAGAATTAACGGCCGTTGTCGCGCGCGTACACGGGCACACCAATTCGTCTCTTGTCAGGATTTCCATGCACCTGACACCCGGTGAACGACGCCTGGTGGCAAACATGATTGAGCGCGCCAAGTTGCCCAGTACCCCCACGCATGTACTGGTCTCGAGGCATACGACCGAAGAGTTCAATCCAGGCCGAACTGTCGATTATCGGCCACGATAAGCGCTATAAGCGCTTGTGGGTAGCTGCCCCGAGACTGCGCCAAGGCTTGGCCAAGGCTTGAGGATACCCGCACCTCCCCCACACAGCGTGAGCACACACGAGCGAAGCAGCGGATAATCTCGCTGTCATGTCGCTCTCTCTTCCCAGATACTCCCGCATTTCCGGCAGGGTCGATATTCCGGGCTCCAAGAGCCTGACGAATCGCGCCCTCCTGCTCGCCGCTTTTGCCAGCGGCACAACGCAGCTTCGAGGGGCGCTGGCGAGCGAGGACACCCACCTGATGCTGCGCGCCCTGAAGCTGCTTGGCGTGGACACACAAGAGCAGGGCGACACGCTCATCATCACGGGGCAAGCGGGGCCGCTCGGACACGACGGGCAGCGTCAGACGCTCTATCTCGGTCTTGCGGGAACCGCCTACCGGCCGCTGACCGCCGCACTTGCTCTGGGTTCTGGCGACTATGTGCTCGAGTGCTCACCGCGGATGCGTGAGCGCCCGGTCGGGGCTCTGGTGGAAGCATTGCGCACACTTGGCGCAAACATCACGTATCCGGAGGCGAATGGCTTTCCGCCGCTGCGTGTGACAGGCAGTGGGCTTGGCGGAGGAGTTGTCGAGTTGCCCGGCGAACTGAGCAGTCAGTACCTGAGTTCGCTGCTGCTCGCAGCGCCGCTCGCGCGCGCACCAATAGTGATTGACGTGCCCGGGGAGCAGGTGTCCAAACCCTACGTGGATATGACCATTCGCCTCATGGCGGATTTCGGCGTGAGGCTGCAACGCCAGGGCTATGCGCGCTACAGCCTGCATCCAGGCGGCTATGTATCTCCGGGCACCTGCGAAATCGAGGCGGATGCCAGCAGCGCGAGCTACTTTCTCGCGGCCGGAGCTATCGCCGGCGCGGATCTGGTCATTACCAACCTGGCGAAGGAGAGCATTCAGGGCGATGCCGGGTTTGCCGACGCGCTGCGATTGATGGGCGCCGATGTAACGTCTGATGCCAGTGGTGTTCAGGTGAATCGAGCACCACTCAGAGGCGTGGATATAGACCTCAACCACATGCCCGATGCGGCCATGACCCTGGCCGTCACCGCTCTCTTCGCGAAGGGCAGGACGCGCATAAGCGGCATCGGCAACTGGCGCATCAAGGAATCAGACCGCCTTGCAGCCATGTGCACGGAACTCGCCAGGCTCGGCGCGCAGACACGGGTGCATGAGGACAGCCTGGAGATAGATCCGCCCGCGACCTTGCGCCCGGCGCGCATCGCCACCTATGGAGACCATCGCATGGCCATGTGCTTCTCGTTGGCCTGCTTCGGGGCACCGGTCGAGATTGAGCACCCGGAGGTTGTCAACAAGACCTTTCCCGGCTACTTCGATGTATTTACCAGGCTCCTGAGCGGGTGACCTCTACGTACGCTGCGCGAGCGTGATGCCTTCGATGCGCAGCAGGGTTCGCTTGGCCGCGAGTCCACCACCGAAGCCACCGATACCGCCGGCAGAAGTGAGCACGCGATGACAGGGGATGACAATCGACAGGGGGTTGCTGCCGACCGCGCCGCCGACCGCGCGTGCCGCTTGCGGCTTGCCGATGCTGGTGCCAAGCGCCTTGTAGGAAATCGTCTCCCCGTAGGGCACCTGCTTGAGGCGTTCGAGCACCTGTCGGCGAAAGCCCTTGACATGGAGGCGCACGGGGAAGTCAAAATTCTGCCGCTTGCCGAGGAAATACTCGTCCAACTGTCGGCGCGCTTCGGGGAACCCGTCGCCGGTCTCGACAGCGCCCGGGGGAAGTTGGACTTCCTTGTTGTGTGTGAAGGAAATCGCTTCCACGTATTCCCTGTCCGAACCTTCCAAAAGCAGTTTGCCGACGGGGGAAGGAATGAATGCACAGTACATGAGCGGTCGCCGGAAGTTCAGGTGATAGGGGATTATAGGGAAACTCTGAATAACAGAGTTTCCCGTGCGGCACATGGATGTGCCGCCAGATTCAGTGCCGTTAGGCATTGAATCTGCGAGTATGATCAAGTCCATGGATGGACTTGATCAGAACATACATAGTGTCCGCAGTTGACAGCAGAGAGACCGAGAGTACCGACATGATTCAGGATCAGGATTTCATCATCGAGCAGATTCCCGTGGGGCGCATGCAGAATTTCGCCTATCTCATCGGTTGGCGCGCCACCGGCGAAGCCGTGTTGGTGGACCCGGCCTGGGACATTGAAGGCTTGCTGGCGCGCGTTGATGCGCTGGATCTGACGCTCATCGGGACGCTGGTCACCCACTACCACCCGGATCATTGTGGTGGCGAGATCGCTTCTCACAGGATTGAAGGCGTGGCCGAGCTGCTTGCGCGTCGCCCCAACCGGATTTACTGCAACCGACACGAGGCATCGGGACTCAGGAAGGTAACCGGCGTGTCGAAGAGTGATCTGCGCTCAGTGGACAGTGGCGACCGGCTCGAGATTGGAGATCTGGAAGTCGAGTTTCTGCACACCCCCGGGCACACGCCCGGGTCACAATGCTTTCGTATCAAGCAGACACTGGTCGCGGGAGATACCCTGTTCATTCATGGTTGTGGACGGGTGGATCTTCCCGGGTCGGATCCCGACGACATGTTTCACAGCCTGAGAAAACTCTCCGAACTCCCCGATGAGACCCTGCTCCTTCCCGGCCATCACTATTCCTCCGAGCCGAGCGCGCCACTTGGGTTCATCAAGGCGAGGAACCCCTATCTGCGTATTCAGGATCTGGAGATGTGGCGCTCCTTGATGGGAGCGTAGGAGATATCCGAGCCCTTCACAGGCCCGGGCAGTCTCTGATCAGTCCATGCTCCATCTGGCGCGCATGTAGTAGTAGCCACCATTGAAGCCGAACGGCGAGCTTTCCGGGTAGATCAGCCCGGCCACTTCGCCATTGGGATTCTTCTCCGGATACTCGTCGAACAGGTTCTGCGCCCCAACCAGCAGGCTGAGATTCTCCGTCGCCTGATACGAGACTTCAGCATCAATCAGGAAGGCGGGGTCTGGCCTGTAGGCCACAGATGCGCTGTTGGTCGGTGCATCGTAATACTCGCCGTAGAAGCGCCCTCTGGCCATGAAGCGCCAATCGCCCTGTGAGTGGTTCCAGGTAATGACGTATCGTGAGTCCGGGCGCCCTTCCTCGATCTGGGCGCGAAGGTTATCGCTGGTGAAATCCGGATTGAATCTGGTGAGTTCGACATCCGAGAAGTTGGCCACTGCGGTCAGGGTGGAAGAACCTCCAGCGAGGGCAAACGGCAGGGACACCACCAGATCAACGCCCTGAATTTCCACTGTCTGCTGATTGGAGAAGAAGCGCACCGAGGTGAAGCTTCTCGCATCACTGACACCGGCCGCCAGGAGCGCATCGACATCCGCTTCAGTCAGGCTGAAGCGCTCGGTGAAGGCAATCCGATCTTCAATCTCGATGTTGTAATAGTCTATGGTGACGCTCGCTGGCCCCAGATCAAAGACAGCTCCCAGCGTGATATTGGTTGATTCTTCCGGGGTCAGGGCCATGGCACCCTTCTGCCGAGACACCGGGTTGGTGGGTGGCAGGGTAGCGATGTCCGCCAGCATCCCCATGTTGAATTCGGTGGTCACGTTGCGCAGATTGGCCTGACCCGCCGTGGGTACACGAAAGCCGGTGCTGATGGCACCACGCAGTGCGAAGGCATCGGTAGCTTGCAGTCTGGCGGCCAGCTTGCCGTCAAGCGTGTCTCCGAATTCCTCATAGTCTTCGTAGCGCAGGGCGGTACCGACAAGCAGGTTCTGCGTGACGTTGGCTTCCAGGTCCACATAGGTGGCGACTGAACTCGATTTGTTATCACCGGCATCTCCCGGAGGGAATCCCGGGAATCCGTTCGAGCCGACACCAAAGCCCTGTGCGGCAAGACCGAACTCCAGATTCGGGTCATTGAAGAAAGAGTTGGGGTCGCCGTTGGTGATCTTGAAGGTTTCATCCCGGTATTCGGCACCCAAGGCTACATTCAGCGGCCCCCAGAAGCCGTCCACATTTACCGGCCGCGAGAGGTCCAGATTGACCACCCGGTCGGTCTCCGTGTAAGCACCCGCATCGTAGTATATGGGGATGTCATTCATCAGTCCGAGAAGCTGTGGGTTAATGGTGTTGTAGATGTAGAAACTGGCGTGGCTGCGTCCGGCCGATGCGCTCAGATCAACATACCAGTCTCCCATCTCACCACGAACGCCACCCGCCAGGGCCACATCGTCAACGAAGCCCCCGAACTGTGGCGTAAAGCCGCCCGGGAACTTCTCGTAGAGGGTGTAACACTCGGGGTTGGCTTGTACAGCGGACAGCGCAGCGGCATCAGGGACATCGTTCTCTATGCGAATCACCGGACAATTGCCGGTCCCGTCTCCGGACAGGTCCGCCACTTTGAGGGTAGGTGTGCCGCCTTCTTCCACTTCCATGCCACTCGCGTCCACCATTGGCCCGCGGAAGACACCTCCACGGGTATGCGGATTGCGGTAATAGAAACCGCCTTCCACCTGTCTTTCCGCCCAGTTACCGAAGGCATAGGCCTCCAGACCATTGCCAAGATCAAGACCGAAGTTGCCGAACAGCTTGAAGTCGTCCGAGTAGCGTGGTGCGCCCCAGATCTGCGCAGGCTGGCGGACATTGGTGTTGCCGGCATCAATGAGCCCCTGTGCGTCACCGCGTTGCTCACTGCGACTGGTGGGGTCGGACTCCTTCCACTCGAAACTCAGATTGGCGAAGCCGTTTTGCGTCAGCGGCAATCCCACATTGGTGGACAGGGTCAGGGCATCGCCATCACCTTCGTAGTACTTGCCCCACTTGGCATCGAAATCCATGCCGGAACTGTTTTCCTTGAGCACGAAGTTCATGATGCCGGCAATGGCATCCGAACCATATTGCGCCGAAGCGCCGTCACGCAGGACCTCCAGGCGGTCGAGGGCTATCGCCGGGATGACGGACACATCCGGCCCTTGCGAACCACCGGAGATGCCTACACCAAGCAGGGTGATGACGGCAGCGCGGTGACGTCGCTTGCCGTTGACGAGCACCAGGGTAGCATCCGGCGCGAGGCCGCGCAGCGTGGCAGGGCGAATGAAGGTGGCCGCATCACTGATGGGCTCCTGGCCGACGTTATAGGAGGGGACGAGGCTTGAAATCAGCGAGTCCATATTGGAGTCGCCATTGGCGACGAAATCATCGCCGCCAATAACATCTACCGGCACCGGGGAATCCGCCGCCGAGCGGTCTCGACGCCGGGAACCGACCACGATGACTTCTTCAATCGCCGACTGTGGAGCGGCTTGCTGACCCCCGTCCTCGGCAAACGCCGGTGCGGCCGACAGGAACAGGAAGCCCATCACGAACGCACCGCACACGGCGAAGAATTTCACCTTCATCATCTTCAGCGTGTTCAGCGTGTTTCGTGTTGCAGCCAAGAGCGTACGCCCTTGGCTGGCCAGCCTGGGTAAAGTGATCATGTTGAAATCCCCCTGTTACTTACTTCAGAAATTCTGGGCATATGCACATCTGTGCATCTGTCGGCAAGGCACCGCCCGCACTGCCATCCACAGGTGAAACTCTACATGCCTGGCTGGCCGGGGTCAACCAGCGTGTGCTCGTTCACCGGACACGAGATTGAGGGGCGAGCGCGACACACGGCCCCTTGCGACGAGTGCGCGAACTCCACCATCCCGCGGCAGCGTTGCTTCCAGCTGCGCTTCGCTCCTGCGGATGACACGCCACCCCTTTGAGCGCGAATCAGGATGTCACAGGAACATCAATTCAATACAGCGATGATCAATCCATAGCGATGATCAATCCAGCGAGCCCAAACATGGATGTGAATGTGGCTGTGAACATCCATTTCAGCAGGCTGACTCTCGCTTCTTCAACTTTCGACTTGTTTTCCAAGCTCAGCTTTTCGATGTCCTTCTTGGTCTCCAGGCGCATGGCCTCAATGTCCTTGCTGGTCTCCAGGCGCATGTTTTCAATGCTCCCTTCAAGCCGCACAATGTTCTCTCTGGTCTCCAGGCGCAGCTTTTCGATATCGCCTCTGGTCTCCAGGCGCAGCTTTTCTATGTCCTTGCTGGTCTCAACGCGCAGCTTTTCTATGTCCTTGCTGGTCTCGACGCGCAGCTTTTCAATGCTCCCTTCAAGCCGCACAATGTTCTCTCTGGTCTCCAGGCGCAGGGCCTCAATCTCCGCTTGAAGCCGCGCAAGGCCCTCCCTGGTCTCCTGCCGCAGAGCATCAATGTCCGCCTGAATCCGCGCAATGTCCTTTTTGGTCTCCTGCCGCAGAGCATCAATGTCTTTTTTGGTCTCCTGTCGCAGGGCCTCGATACTCGCTTGAATCGCTGCTATATCTCGCCGGATGGATACAACATCCTCCTTGGAGGCCAGATTCTCCCTGGAGGCCAGATTGACAGTGTTGTTCCTGAACGCAAGAACTTGCCCCTCGACGAGAAGCTCAGCCTGCCTTTCGGTAAAATCACCACCTTCGCTCAGTAACTTCACCAAGCCGTGCGTGTCATGCGCGAGTGCTGTACTCATGGGCTGCTGTTCATGCGCGAGTGCTGTACTCATGGGCGGTATTCTATCAGTTCTCGCAGTGCCTACGGGCTCGTTCACCGGATACGAGACCGAGTGGCGAGAAATGGGAAAGGAGGAAAGATACTCGACGGGGGTTTCCCGGACTACCGGTTACGGCGCTTGCGAAGCTCATCAAGTGTGCGCATGCGCGCTGCCGCTTCCGCAAGCTGTGCAGCAGCGGCCGAGAACTCGAAGTCACCACGGTCGCCTTCGAGCGCGTTTCTCGCCGAACGCTCGGCTTCTTCCGCTGCGCTCTGATCAAGATCTTCCGCACGCACGGCGGTGTCAATCAACGCAGTCACGTGTCCCGGTTGCACTTCCAGAAAGCCGCCAGAGGCAAACAGCACTTCTTCCTCGCCGGAGGCCAGCACAAGGCGCAGTGGCCCGGGACGGATGCCAGTCAAGAGCGGCATGTGCCCGGGCAGGATGCCGAGTTCGCCAAGCGAGCCAACGAGCGAGACCATGCTCACCTGCCCGGAGAACACCGATGCCTCCGGGGTGACTATGTCGCATTGCATGAGACTGGCCATGTGTGGGTACGCTCCTCCGATAACACCCGCAGGCTGAATGAATCCGTCAGGCAGCCAGCTTCTTCGCGCTCGCTTCGGCCTGATCGATGGAACCGATCATGTAGAACGCCTGTTCGGGCAGATGATCGTATTCGCCATCAAGCAGCGCCTTGAAGCTCTGCACCGTCTCCTCGCGCGTCACATACTCGCCCTTTCTGCCGGTAAAGGCTTCCGCCACGAACATGGGCTGGGAGAAAAACTGTTGCATCTTGCGTGCGCGATACACGAGCAGCTTGTCTTCCTCGGACAGCTCGTCCATGCCGAGAATGGCGATGATGTCCTTGAGTTCGTTATAGCGCTGCAACACCTGCTGCACACCGCGCGCGACCTCGTAATGCGTGTCGCCCACCACCAGCGGATCGAGCTGGCGGCTGGTGGAATCCAGTGGATCTACCGCCGGGTAGATGCCGAGGTCGGTAATCGTACGCGACAGGGTGACGGTTGAATCGAGATGCGCAAAGGTGGTGGCAGGCGATGGGTCCGTGAGGTCGTCCGCTGGCACATAGACCGCCTGAATCGAGGTGATGGAACCGGCCTTGGTGGTGGTGATGCGCTCCTGCAAGAGCCCCATCTCCTCGGCCAGATTTGGCTGATAGCCCACCGCCGAAGGCATACGGCCAAGAAGCGCGGAGACTTCCGTACCCGCCAGCGTATATCTGTAGATGTTGTCGATGAACAGCAGGACCTCACGCCCCTCGTCACGGAACTTCTCGGCAATGGTGAGGCCGGTCAACCCGACGCGCAGGCGATTGCCGGGCGGTTCGTTCATCTGCCCGTACACCAGCGCGATCTTGTCGAGCACATTGGAGTCCTTCATCTCGTGGTAGATGTCGTTGCCTTCGCGCGTACGCTCGCCGACACCTGCGAGCACACTGTAGCCGGAATGCTCGTAGGCGATATTGCGGATGAGTTCGAGCATGGTGACCGTCTTGCCGACACCGGCGCCGCCGAACAGGCCGACCTTGCCGCCACGCGAGAAGGGACAAATGAGGTCGATAACCTTTATGCCGGTCTCCAGAATCTCGGAGCCGCCCTTCTGCTCCTCGTAACTTGGCGGCTTCTGGTGAATGGCGCGACGCTCATCGGTTTTGATCGGCCCGGCCTCGTCAATGGGCCGCCCGAGGACATCCATGATGCGGCCAAGCGTGGCCTCGCCGACAGGTGTCTGAATGGGCTCGCCGGTGTCCCGCACCGACAGGCCGCGCGACAAGCCTTCAGAGGCACCCATGGCGATGGTGCGCACCACGCCGTCGCCAAGCTGCTGTTGCACTTCGAGCGTGAGCCCCTTGTCCTTGACCAACAGGGCATCATAGACCTTGGGCACGAAGCGGCGGTCAAATTCGACATCTATGACCGCGCCGATGACCTGCGTGATCTTGCCGAGATTTTCGCTTTCTGCCTCTGGGCGTTGTTCGTCTGACATGATGTTCCTTATCCTTGTTTTGAATGCGCGGACTGAAGAATCGGCGAGCGAAGCTGCCTCACACCGCATCCGCACCGCCGACGATCTCGGCGATTTCTTGCGTGATTGCCGCCTGACGGGCGTTGTTGTAGAGCAGGGTCAGCTCTTCCAGCATCTCGTCAGCATTCTGCGTCGCGTTCTTCATGGCGATCATCTTTGCCGCCTGCTCGCAAGCAATGTTCTCGATGACGGCCTGATACACCTGGGATTCGATGAAGCGCGTCACCAGCCCCTCGACGAGGTCGCGCGCTTCAGGTTCGTACAGGTAATCCCAGCGCCGATCAGGTGCCTCGCGCAAAGTCTGTTCGAGTGGCAAGAGTTGCCGCAATACCGGGCGCTGCACCATGGTGGACACATATTCGTTACTGATGATCATGAGCCGGTCGATACGACCGCTCGCATAGGCATTGAGCATGACGCTGATGCCGCCGACCAGATCCCTGATGGCCGGCTTCTCGCCGTAATTGGTGTAGGCAGCCACGACCTGACCGCCGAAAGCCCGAAAGAAAGCGACTGCCTTGTTGCCGATCAGGGCGAGCTCCGATTCAACCTGCTGATCGCGCCATTGCTGCATATCGCGCACCAACAGGCGCAACATGTTCACGTTCAGTCCGCCGCACAGCCCGCGGTCGGTAGAAACCACCAGATACCCGACGCGCCGCACTTCGCGCACCTGCATGTACTCGTTGCGATATTCAGGCGATGCACCGGCGAGATGCCCGATCACTTCACGAATCTTTTCTGCGTAGGGTCGGCTGGCGCGCATGAGCACTTGTGTGCGACGCATCTTGCTCGCCGCCACCAGTTCCATGGCGCTGGTGATCTTCTTCGTGCTCTGCACACTGTTGATCTTTTTCTTGACTTCCTTGGTCGCCGGCATGTGCTGAAGATCTCTCGAATGCTCGCTGCGTGTTGCGTGTCGCGTGTTGCCTGAAGCGCCTGCGCGCTACCAGGCGCCAGTGGCCTTGAAACTGTCCAGCGCGCTTCTCAGGGTGGCGACAACCTCGTCGTTGTACTCGCCGGTGGCATCAATGCGCGCCATGAATTCGCCATGCTCGGCATGCATCCAGGCGAGCAGCGCCGCCTCGAACGCGAGCACCTTGTCCACCGCCACATCCTCCAGATAGCCCTCGTTGACGGCAAACAGCACCAGGCCCATTTGCGCGACGGTCATGGGCGAAAACTGCTTCTGCTTCATGAGTTCAGTGACGCGCTGGCCATGTTCAAGCTGCTTGCGCGTAGCCTCGTCGAGCTCCGATGCAAACTGCGAGAAGGCAGCCAGATCCCGATACTGCGCCAGCGCCAGCTTGATGCCGCCGCTGATCTTGCGCATGAAGGGCACCTGGGCATCGCCACCCACGCGAGACACGGAGACTCCCGGTGCCATGGCCGGGCGCACCCCTGAATTGAAGAGTTCGGTTTCCAGGAAAATCTGCCCGTCGGTGATGGAAATCACGTTGGTTGGCACAAATGCCGAGATATCCCCCGCCTGGGTTTCGATGATCGGCAGCGCCGTGAGCGAGCCGGTCCTGCCCTGTACCTCGCCCTGGGTGAAGGCTTCGACATAGGCCTCATTCACCTTGGCTGCGCGCTCGAGCAGGCGCGAGTGCAGGTAGAAGACATCGCCCGGGTAGGCTTCGCGGCCAGGCGGGCGGCGCAAGAGGAGCGAAATCTGGCGATAGGCCCAGGCCTGCTTGGTGAGGTCGTCATAGATGATGAGCGCATCCTCGCCACGGTCACGGAAATACTCGCCCATGGTGCAGCCGGTGTAAGCGGAAATGTACTGCATGGGCGCGGGTTCCGAAGCGCTGGCGGCGACCACAATGGTGTGTTCGAGGGCACCGTGTTCTTCAAGCGTACGCACAATGTTGGCGATGGTCGATTGCTTCTGCCCGATGGCCACGTAGATGCACTTGATGCCCGTGCCCTTCTGATTGATGATGGCATCCACCACGATGGCCGTCTTGCCGGTCTGTCGGTCACCGATAATCAGTTCGCGCTGACCGCGCCCGATGGGCACCATGGCATCAATGGACTTGAGCCCGATCTGTACCGGCTTGTCCACCGACTGTCTGGCAATCACCCCCGGTGCCACCTTCTCGACGGCATCGGTTTGCGTGACCCCGTGCGCCCCCTTGCCGTCAATCGGGTTGCCGAGCGCATCCACCACGCGGCCCAGCAGGCGCGGGCCAACCGGCACTTCAAAGATGCGTTGCGTACAACGCGCGCTCATGCCCTCCGACAGGAGCTTGTAGTCGCCAAACACCACTGCGCCCACCGAATCGCGTTCGAGGTTGAGTGCCATGCCGAACAGTCCGCCCTCGAACTCGACCATCTCGCCGTACTGGACTTCGCCGAGACCGTGTATGCGCACGATGCCATCCGATACCGACACGATAGTGCCCTGATTGTTGGGAACCACGCTGATGTCGAATCCTTCGATTCGCTCTCGAATAAGATCGCTGATCTCGGCGGAGCTCAGATTCTGTCCACTCGTCACTACTATCTCCTTGCGTTTTCTGCTGAATCTTCGGTTCAGGCTGGGTTCAGGCTGGCATCGCCCGAGTGTCCTGTCTGGTTGAGCGCTGACGCAAGCCCTCGGCAAGACGCGCCAGCCGACCACGCAGACTGCCGTCCAGAACCTGATCACCATGTCGGATGACCGCGCCACCGAGCAGGCGCGCATCCACTTGTTCGTGAATCTCGACCTCACCGCCCAGGCGTACGCGCAGCTTGTCTTCAAGCTCGGCGCGCTGATGCTGATCAAGCGCAAAGGCAGTGGACACGAATACCTGATAGCGTTTTTGTGCGCGCCGCTCGAGTTGCTCGAACTCTTGCGAGATGTGCGCGATCAACTCCGCCTCGAGTCGGCCATTGGCAGCGAGCAGATGCACGAAGTTTCGTAGCTGCGCCGTGCCCGAACCGGATTGCTCGCGCCCTTCGAGCACACTGCACAAGCGTTCGGCCTTGACCTCCCCCGGCAGCCGCGGGTCAACCAGCATCTGTTGCATGGTTTCATGGCCAGCGACACGCGCCAGCAGATCGAGCTGCGCCGACCAGACATCCAGCATATCGCGGCCGAGCGCCGCCTCGAAAAGCGCTGCGGCGTAAGGTCGCGCGATGGTGCGATCAAGAGCCATAATCGCTACAGTGCCTGCACCAGTTCTTGCAGCAGGCGGTCGTGCGCCTTGCGATCAACGCTCTCGCCGAGCACACGCTCGGCACCAACCAGCGTGAGTTCCGCCACCGCTGTGCGCAAGTCCTCGCGCGCCCGGTTTTTGTCCTGCTCGATTTCCGCCTGCGCTGACTGCCTGACTCGCTCGCACTCTTCTTCAGCCTGTTGCCGCGCTTCCTCGATCATCTGGTTGCCGCGCTGCCTGGCTCGGTCAAGAATCTGCTTCGACTCGTTGCGCGCCTCGACAAGCGTCTTCTCGGCTGCCTCGCTGACCTCGGCAAGCCGCGCCTCGGACTGTTCCGCGGCTTCGAGCCCCTTGACGATGTTCTCCTGGCGTTCGCGCATGGCCTGGGTAAGTGGCGGCCAGATAAAACGCCAGCAAAACCAGACAAAGACCGCAAACGCGACCATCTGCAGGGCGAGAGTCAGATTGATGTTCATACGCGCCTCCGCTGCTTCCGGCTTTGTGTGTCTAGGCGACTGCGAACAGCGTGTAGAGGCCGATGCCCACAGCGATCATTGGCACTGCGTCCACCAGCCCGAGCGCAATGAAGAGCTGTACGCGCAGCATGGGCAGAAGTTCTGGCTGGCGCGCCACGCCCTCGAGGAATTTTCCGCCCAGTACGCCCGTGCCTATGGCCGCGCCAATCGCGCCAAGGCCCATGAGGAGGCCGCCGGCGATGTACAGGAGGGAGTTTGCGATGTCCATAAAAATGCTCCTAATGGTCTTGAAGTAGTGACTTGTGCAAGTGGTTCGTGGTCAGGTCCGGTAGCAAAAGGCTCACGAAGGGGCCCTTGGTGCGTCTTGGTGCGCGCCCTCCTCTTCCCCATGCGCCTCGTAGGCCTGGGCAATATAGACGGTGGTCAATACCGCGAAGATGAAGGCTTGCAGCGTGATGATGAGGACGTGAAAGACCGCCCACCCCCATTGCAGGGCTCCGGCGAGCGGGGCCGTCCACCAACTCGCGTACATGAGTGCAATGAGGATGAAAATCATCTCGCCGGCATAGAGATTGCCGAACAGACGCAATCCGAGCGACAGCGGCTTGGACAGCAGGGTGACACCTTCGAGCAGCAGATTCAGCGGGGCGAGAAACTTCGGGAATGGCTGAAAGGCGAGTTCCGCCACGAAGCCACCGACACCCTTCTGTCGTACGCTGAAGCAGAGTACGAGCAGAAACACGGCGAGCGCCATGCCGAGCGTCACGTTGGGGTCGGTGGTCGGCACCACCTTCATGTATTCGACACCGAGCCACTTGGCGGCGAGCGGCAGGAGATCAACCGGCACCAGATCCATGAGGTTCATGAGGAACACCCACACGAAGATGGTGAGCGCCAGGGGCGCGACCATGGAGTTGGCATGCCGAAAGATATCCTTCACCAGATCATCAATGAAGTCGATGATCGCTTCCACGGCGTTTTGCAGACCGCCCGGCACACCGGAGGTGGCGCGCCGCGCCGCGAAACAGAAAACACCACAGAAGAGGATGCCAAGCAGCAGGCTCCAGCCCATTGAATCGAGATGCACCGCCATGAATCCCATCTCGGAGGCTTCCTCGGCCGTCTTCGCCAGGCCCCAGGAGCCATCCGGATGCCGACCAAAGGTGAGATTGGTCAGGTGGTGTTCAATGTATTCCTTGTCTGATATGAGCTTTCCGCTCGCCATGCATATCTCGCTTGTTTCTCTGTTTCTCTACCGTTGTCGCCCGGCCTCTGCCGTACCTGTCTGATGTTTCCTGCTATCGCCTCTGTTCCTGCTATCGCCTCTGTTCACGTTTCTGCCGACATTGCTACTCACCACTGCTACTCACCGCACCGGGTGCCGAACGCCATGCCGAAGTGCGTCAGCATGAGCGCCATCAGGCAGGCGAAGAACCCCAGCGGATTCAACGCCTCGTAGCCGCTGATCACAATCGCCATCAAGAGCACCGTGGCCAGCCAGCGAGCTCCCGCCTGCCACAGATGCGCTCTGGCCATGGCGTGGGCATCAAGCGATACCTCTGCTGCTCGTGCTGCTCGTGCTGCTCGCACACTCCCGCTGATCTGCCTGGCGAACCAGGCGCTCGGGAGCAACAGCACGACACCCGCAAGCAGCACGGACAGGCCGAGCGACCGATCGAATATCAGCAGAAGCAGAGATATCGAAGCACATCCCGCCGTCTGGGCTGCCAGGATTCGCCTTGGCAATAACCAATCTCACGCCGGGAAGTGGGCGTATTATAGTGGCCAGATGGGTTTGGGTTCAAATGCCTGAAATTCTGTGCGGAGATGATGACCCAGAGAACATGTGGATCCAGGGAACATGTGGAGAATGGAGTTCGTGACCGCAGACAGTGAAGAAGTGATTCCGGGATGAGTATGGACGAATCCCTGTACATTCAGACACGCAATGCCCTGTGGCGAGACAATCCTGAAATACCGGAATGGGTTGACATTGACAGCGTGGGACTGGACCGTTTCTTCACTCGACCTGAAATAGCCCATTACTGCCATGCCTCGTTGGCGGCGCACATGCGGAAGGACAGTGCGCCAATTGACGATTACACTTTCGTTGAGCCGGGCGTTGGTTCGGGTGTTTTTTATGATTTGCTTCCAGCAAGCAGGAGACTGGGGATTGACATAGCCCCGATGCGCCCCGAATTCCTGGCGGCTGACTTTCTGACGTGGCACCCGGCTTCCCACGAAAAAACCGCGGTTATCGGGAACCCGCCGTTTGGCTATCGGGCATGGCTTGCTCTTGTATTCATGAACCATGCTGCGCAATTTGCGGACTATGTGGGGATGATTCTGCCAATGGCGTTTCAAAGCGACGGCAAAGGCAGTCCCAGGAAACGAGTGAAAGGGCTGCGGCTGATACACAGCGAGACGCTGCCCAAGGACAGCTTTGTGTCCCCAGACGGCAAGTCGGTAAAAATCAATGCCCTGTGGCAAATATGGCAACGTGGTGTCAATAACCCCAAGCCAGAACCTCGATGCAACTCGTGGCTGGATCTGTTCACGGTGGATTTGCGACATGAACGCAAGTGCGGGCACACCCGCATGAGAGATGCGGACTGGTTTTTGCAACGCACTTTTTACGGAGCCCAGTTACCGAGGCTGGTCTCCGACTTCCGCAAAGTACGCTATGTCTGCGGTTACGGATTAGTCATGAAGCGCGATAAAGAGTCCTTGACGAAATTACTGAATGGGACCGACTGGACGCGCTACAGCAACCTCGCAGCACACAACTGCCGACATATAAGCATGTGCCATATACGTGAGGCAATAACGGACGCGGGATACACCGATGCCTGAACATGATTTCCAAGGGCTTCTCTTGCATGCCCTGAAAAAATACTCTGATGCGGACAAAGCACACTACCGCAACCGCTTCAGGATGCCATCAAGCACCGCAAGCGACGAATAGTGGATCACCAGACGGCCCTTGCCGCGCGCCCCCGTCTCGAGGCGCACCTGAGTACCGAGCTGTTCAGCGAGCTCGCGCTCCAGCGCCTTGATGTCGGCATCCCTGGCGACATCACGGTGTTCGGCGGGCGCATTCGTGGCGGAACCATCGTCAGACTCGCCTGACGAACGCAGCCGGGCGACCAGCGCCTCGGTCTGGCGCACCGACAATCCGCGCTTCGCCACTTCGCGCGCAGCAGTCACCT
This sequence comes from Pseudomonadales bacterium, assembly GCA_965199815.1. Classification (GTDB taxonomy): domain Bacteria; phylum Pseudomonadota; class Gammaproteobacteria; order Pseudomonadales; family Azotimanducaceae; genus Azotimanducus. Next base: position 78,726 of record CBDATE010000018.1, on the reverse strand, counting down.
GGTCCCCACCACAAAGGCCGAGCAACACCTTGGCGTGACCTTCGTCCAGATGCCCTTCGTCAAGGAGCGCCTTCACTTCCCTGTCGAGGGCGCGCAACCTGAGCAGATTGGCCACCTTGGTGCGCGACAGACCGACCGCCTCGGACAGCCGCTGCTGCGTCATGCCGTGCTCCTGAATGAGCGCATGCAGGCCGTCGGCCTGTTCGAGCGGGCGCAGATCCACACGCTGCATATTCTCGATGAGCGCAATCGCTTTCGCATCCTGGTCATGGATGTCTCGAACCAGCGCCGGAATGTGTGCAAGCGATGCCTTCTGCGCCGCCCGCCAGCGTCGCTCTCCGGCCACGAGCTCGTAGCGACCATCCTTGAGGCTGCGCAGCAGGACAGGCTCCAGCACCCCTTGCTGGCGAATCGAATCTGCGAGCGCGTCGAGTTGTGCTGCATCGAAATGCCTTCTCGGCTGCTGGCGATTCTGCTCAATCAGATCGATCGGCACCTGGCGCAACTTGCCTTCCGCAGACTCGCTGTGCTCGCGTCCAGCGAGCAGGGCATCGAGGCCGCGACCCAATCCGCGCTTCGCTCGGGTTCTGGCTTGATTCCTGGCCTGAGTCACAGTGTGCGCCTGCAATATTCCACGGCCAGCGCCTGATAGGCGACCGCGCCTCTGGAGTGCCTGTCGTAAGTGACGGCCGGCATACCGTGGCTCGGTGCCTCGGCGAGCCGCACATTGCGGGGGATAAGGGTGCGAAACATCAAGCGATCAAAATATCTCGACAGTTGGCGCGACACATCGCGCGTCAGGTTGCTGCGCGGATCAAACATGGTACGGAGTATCCCGTCAATCTCCAGATGCGCATTCACCCGCTCGCGCACCCCGTTGATGGTGTCGAGCAGCGCCGTCAAGCCTTCGAGTGCGTAATACTCGCACTGCATGGGAATGATGACCCCCTCGGCTGCTGCCAACCCGTTGATTGACAAGAGATTCAGTGTCGGCGGGCAGTCGAACAGGATGGCCCGATACTGCTCGCTGAGCGGCTGCAACGCCGCCCGCAGGCGCAACTGCGGCTCGTCCATCAGGCCGAGCGCAAGATCCATGCCGGTCATATCCGGGTGTGCCGGCAAGAGATCCACTCCGGCTGCCAGGCCCTTGATGCATACCCTGTCCACAGGTTGCGATTCGATGAGCGCATCATAAAGGCTCATTGACAAGTCTTGCGGGCGCACACCAAACCCCAGGGTGGCGTTCGCCTGCGGATCCAGATCCACCAGCAAGGTGGCGATGTCCTGACTGGCCAAAGCAGCGGCGAGGTTGACCGCGGTGGTGGTCTTGCCCACACCGCCCTTCTGGTTGATGATGCATACGCTGCGCGCCACGCTCATGAAGCACCTGTCCAGAATTCAGCGCCCGGGCGCAGAAACACGACCGAGGCGGAGCCCGCAGGCACCGGATCCGGCTGCCGCGTCCTGCTTCCGGCTTCGCCCCCTCTCGCGCCAACAAAAAGCAGGATGCGCCCATCTGCCGCCACCAGATTCCCGAGCGCCGCGAGCGCACGCTCCGGTGGAGCAAAGGCGCGCGCCACGACCGTATCGAACGGCGTAGCGAGCCGACTGCCGTGCACATCCGCTTCCTCCACCCTGACATTCGCCAGATCAAGGCGCATCTGCATATGACGAAGGAAGTCACAGCGTCGCGCTGAACGTTCGATGAGCGTGAACTCGCACTCTGGGCGCGCAATCGCAAGCGGAATCCCCGGCAGCCCCGCCCCGGAGCCCACATCCGCCTCGCGCCGCCCGAGCAGCAACGCGGATGCACGCAAGCTGTCCAGCACGTGCCTGTCGAGAATCGCCTCTGGCCGCCCGCTGTCACGCGACACCAGATTCATGCGCGTATTGGCTTGCGCCAGCAGTGTGATGTATTCCGCCAGTTTTTCGCAGGCCGGAGCGCGCAGCTTCAGCCCCAGATGCTTGACACGTTGCCGGACACGCGCGGGTAAAATTGATTGCACAGACTTGCTCTGTCGCGCCCGCGCTCATGCCACCTGATTTCGCTTCAGGTGCACGAGCAGGATAGATAACGCGGCAGGTGTCATGCCGTCGATGCGAGCCGCCTGGGCGAGCGTTGTCGGTGCGCGTTGTTCGAGCTTGTGCGTCAGCTCCGCAGAGAGTCCGCCAATCCCCCGATACGAGAAACTCCGTGGAATGCTGGTGGCCTCGCGAGCCTTCAGTTGCGCGATCTCGCGCTCCATGCGCGGCACATAACCGGCATAACTCGCCTCGGTCTTCATCTGCTCCCAATCCTCGGCGCTCGTCTCCGGTGCGGTTTGCGTTCCCATGCCGGAGCGCAGCAGCGCCGAGCCGATTTCCGGGCGGCGCAAGAGATCGAAAGCATTCTGATCCCTCGTAATACGTGTGCCACATGCGCGCTCGAGCGTCTCTGCGAGCGTCGATGCCGGTACCACGCGCGTATTTCGCAGCACACTATCGAGGCGCTTCAGTCTCGCTTGCCGTGCCTGATACACCCGCCAGCGCGCATCATCAACCAGGCCGAGTTCCCGACCCTTGGGGGTCAGCCTGGCATCGGCGTTGTCCTCGCGCAACAGAACGCGATACTCGGCGCGGCTGGTGAACATGCGGTACGGTTCGAGCACACCCTGCGTGGTGAGATCATCAATCAGTACGCCGATATAGGCTTCGCGTCGCGACGGTGCCCATGCGGGCTTGCCGGCAACCTTGAGCGCCGCATTCGCGCCGGCGATCAGGCCTTGCGCGGCCGCTTCCTCATAGCCGGTGGTGCCATTGATCTGACCAGCCAGAAACAGACCCTCGACAGCGCGCGTCTCCAGCGAAGGCACAAGCCCCCTGGGGTCGAGATAATCGTACTCGATGGCATACCCCGGGCGCGTGATGTGCGCCGCTTCGCAGCCACGGATGCTGTGCACAAGCGCCGTCTGCGCGGCAAATGGCAGGCTCGTCGAGATGCCATTCGGGTAATACTCCTGAGCTTCGAGCCCTTCCGGTTCCATGAAAATCTGATGCGCCTCACGCGTGGCGAAGCGCACCACCTTGTCTTCAATGGAAGGACAGTATCTCGGCCCCACGCCCTGGATGCGCCCCGTGTAGAGCGGGGAATCCTTGAGCGCGGCACGGATAATCTCGTGCGTGGTCGCGTTGGTGTGTGTGATGTGGCAGGGTTTTTGCACCGGATGCACATCCACCGATCCGGTAAAGGACATCACCGGCAAGGGCTCATCGCTTGGCTGCACATCCATGCTCGCGAGATCCAGAGTGCGGCCATCAAGTCGCGGTGGCGTACCGGTCTTCAGGCGCTGCAAGACAAAGCCGAGTTCACGCAACCTGGCAGCGAGCGCGGTTGCTGCCCGCTCACCCGCTCGACCGCCGGCGTGGCTCTGTGTGCCCACGTGCATCACACCGCCAAGAAAGGTGCCCGTGGTGAGCACCACCGCGCGGGCGTGGTACACCACCCCGAGCACCGTCTCGACACCGATAACGCGACCCTGTTCGATACACAGGTTGACAATTTCCTGCTGCACAAGCCGCAGCCCGGCCTGCTGCTCGATCCTGCGGCGAATGGCCGCGCGGTACAGCTGCCTGTCGGTTTGTGCACGGGTGGCGCGCACCGCGGCCCCCTTGCTGGCATTGAGTACGCGAAACTGAATACCCGATTCGTCCGCGGCTTGCGCCATCAGCCCGCCAAGCGCGTCGATTTCTCGTACCAAATGGCTTTTTCCGACTCCGCCAATCGCCGGATTGCAAGACATCTGGCCAATGGTTTCCAGGCTTTGCGTGATGAGCAGGGTATCCGCGCCCATGCGTGCGCTGGCCGCAGCAGCCTCCACGCCCGCGTGCCCCGCGCCAATCACAATGATGTCAGCTTCGCTCTTCATTCCTGCTCTCGGGTTCGCTGCAGTGCGTACTCGGCGGCACCGTCACTGCCGTCACAGGCTTTCAGCTTGTGACCTCGCCTGCGTCATGTCAAGCGACCTGCGCGGGCATCATTTGCCAAGGCAGAAGTGTCTGAAGATCTCGCCGAGCAGATCTTCCGTGGTGGTCACTCCGACGATCTCTCCCAGGGCCAGATGCGCCGCCCGCAGTTCTTCGGCCACCAGCTCCAGCGCATCGCCCGTGCGTTGCTGTGCACAGGCTGCGGCGAGATGCTCCTGGCTGCGCTCGAGCGCGTGGACATGCCGCGCGCGCGCCAGGAAGGCAGGTTCGCGCTCATCGAAGGCGAGCAGGGTTTCGATATGGGTGCGCAACGCGGCTATGCCGGTTCCAGTCTTCGCTGATACGGCCAAAGCGTCTTTCCCATCCGCCGCGGCAACCAGATCGCTCTTGTTCATCACCTCGACCACCCGCTGCCCCGCCTTCGGCGGCGGCCAGGTGCCTCTGGTCTCGGGTCGCGTCGCGTCCCAGAGATCTATGCGCACATCGGCGAGCTTGATCGCCTCTCGCGCCCGCCGCACACCTTCCGCCTCCACGCACTCACCCGATGTTCTCAGACCGGCGGTGTCGGTCACCTCCACCGCGAGCCCCGCCAAGCGTATTTCCGCGTCGAGTATATCGCGCGTGGTCCCCGGCTGTGCACTGACTATCGCGCGCTCATAACCGACCAACCGATTGAGCAGGCTCGACTTGCCGACATTCGGCGCACCGGCGAGCACGAGTCGGATGCGCTGATTGAGCGTTGCACCGCGCTTCGCCTCATCAAGCACCTCGCGCAACCTGGCGAGCACACGCCCGAGTTGCTGCCGAAGCCTTGCATTCTCCAGATGCACCTCGGATTCGTCAGCAAAATCCAGACTCGCCTCGAGCTCGGCGCGCAGGGTTCGAACCTCATCATCAAGTGCGCGCACCAAGCTGGAAAAGGCCCCTTGCAGCGAACGGACGGCGGCCCTCGCCGCGCCCTCGCTGCCGCTGGCAATGAGGTCGGCGATGGCCTCGGCCTGCACCAGATCGAGTTTTCCGTTCAGGAAGGCGCGCTCGCTGAATTCTCCCGGCGCGGCAATGCGCGCACCGAGTTGCAGGCATCTATCCAGAAGCAGAGACAATACCACCGGGCTACCGTGCGCGTGCAGTTCCACCACATCTTCCCCGGTGAAACTCGCTGGCGCGCGAAAGCGCACCGCCAGGCCCTGATCGAGCACCCGCCCCCCGGCATCGAGAAAGTGTGCCAGACGCACACGCCGCTCGGGAACTTCGCCACCCGTGATGTGCTTGCCAATCTGCCCTGCCAGCGCACCCGACAGGCGCAGGATGCCGACTCCACCCTGGCCCGGGGGCGTGGCGATAGCGGCGATAGTGTCCGCGCTGTGCTTGTGGCTTGTGCTGTCCATGCGCGTCTCCCGCAGAACAGGCGAGTGTGCACACCCAATCTACGCCTTGCCGGCAGCGGCTTCGGTTTGCCGCGTGATGTACCACTGCTGCGCCAGCGACAGGATGTTGTTGACCAGCCAGTAGAGCACCAACCCGGAAGGAAAGAACAGAAACAGCACGGTAAAGGCGATGGGCATGGCTTTCATGATGCGCGCCTGCATGGGGTCTGGCGGCGGCGGATTGAGGTATTGCATGAAGAACATGGAAGCCCCCATGAGAATCGGCAGCACGAAGAAGGGATCAATCTCCGACAGGTCCTGAATCCAGAGTACGAAGGGTGCCTGCCTGAGTTCCACGCTTTCGTAAAGCACCCAATAGAGTGCGATGAATACCGGCATAGGCAGTAGCATGGGCAGACATCCGCCCATGGGATTCGCGCCCTCACGCTTGTAGAGCGCCATCATTTCCGTGGACAGTTTTTGTCGGTCGTCGCCGTAGCGCTCCTGCAGCTGCTTCATCCTGGGCGCGACCTGACGCATCTTGGCCATGGACTTGTACCCGGCATTCGACAGCGGATAGAGCACCAGCTTCACCAGCAAGGTGAGCAGGATGATGGCAACACCCCAGTTGCCGACAAACCCGTGCAGCCAGTCGAGCACACGAAAAAGCGGCACCGCGAGCCACCAGAGGAAGCCATAATCGACCGTCAGGTTGAGATCCGGCGCAATCTCCTGCAAACGGCGCTGATTCTTGGGGCCGAGGTATATCTGGCTGACAAAGGATGCCTCTTCCCCGGGTGCCAGCCGCTGCTCCGGGCCTATGTACCCCACGGTATAGCGTCCATCCGTCGTCTTGCGACCAAAATAGGCGTTGTTGTCTTCGCGGCCGGGAATCCAGGCGGCAAGGAAGTAATGCTGCAACATGGCCACCCAGCCGCCGCTCAAGAGCCCCCTGAAGGGGCCATCATCAAGATCGTCGAACTCCAGCTTGAAGTAGCGGTCGTCCTTCGTCTGCAAGGCCGCCCCGACATAGGGACGCGGCCCCAGGCCTCCGACCTTGCCGACCAGCGCCTCGCCGCCATCGTGCTTGAACTGCGCAAAGAGATTCATGCGCGCCGGTTCATCGCCGGTGTTCTCCACTCGGTAGTGCATCTCGACGAGGTAGTCATCAGGCATGAATCTGTAGTGCTTCTCCACCTTCAAGTGTTCCTGCCCGGCTTTCGGCTGCATCCGCAACACGACCTCCAGCGGCTCGCCCGGTTGCGACCTGTATTGATTGAGCGGGCTGCCGAACAGTGGACGTGTGCCGTCCGCATCCACTCCATCAGCACCGATCAATCCCGACTGCGCGACATATTCCCGCCCGTTACCGCGGTCAAGCAGCGGAAAGGCCCTGTCCGGTGTGTCCAGACTGAGCGGGTGCGTGGGCAGGCGGGCGCGAATCAGGTCGCCGCCAACCGGATCGATCCAGACCTCCAGCACCTCGGTGCGCACCTGCACGGCCTGACTGGCCGCCCGTCCCGTGACTGCCTCTGCAGATTGTCCGACCTCGGCACCCATGAGGTTCGCATCCGGTACGTCGCTCGCCTGCTCGCTTGCTGCAAGCCCGGCGGGCGTATCACCAGGCTGGTTCTGTGCCAGATCCGGCGTTTCCGACCCGACCACCGTCGGCGTCACGCCGCCGTAGTCCGCATTCCATTGCAGCACCAGCAGGTAAGCGACCACAGCCAGGCCAGCCAACAACACGTATCTCTGCCAGTCCTGTGGCATCAGTTTCGGCCTCCCGACATGCCCTGTGGCTCGCCGCCGCTCGCGGTCGCCGTGAACAAGCGCCTGGGCACCGGGTCCGAACCGCCGTCATGCAGCGGATGACACTTGGCAATGCGCCTCAGGGCAAGCAATACTCCTCTGAGCGCGCCCCATTCACGGATTGCCTCCAGAGCATATTGCGAGCAGGTGGGATGGAAGCGGCAGCGCGCACCGAGCATGGGGCTGAGTACCATTCGATAGAAAGCGATCATGGCCAACAGGCCGCGTACTGCGAACGAGGTCCTTCTCGCCTGATTATCAGGTGCTGGCTGCTGTGCAGCCTGGAGCTGCGTGTCGGATTGCCGCATTGCCTGTATCAGTGCCTTGAATGCCCGCTGTACATCACGCGCCGGAGTGCCGGTAGCGGGACGACCACGCGCCCTGACCAGAACATCCACTGCGGGTATTCCGGAGCGCGCATGACACAGGAGGCGAAATCGCTCTCGTGCACAACGCTTGAAGAGGTTGCGTCGACTGCTGCGCCGGTCATAGGCGCGCGATACGATTACCCCCAATCGAGACTTGGACAGACCATTCGGCACCCAGAGAAGCTCCACAGTGTTGCGTCGCAAGCGTCGATTCGGCCCCTCGAGAACACGCAGGATGTCGCGTGACTTGACAAGGCGTGCGTCCCTGGGAAAGGAGAACGTGCGATTCGTCACCTGGCCAACAACTGGCGCCCCTTGCGGCGGCGAGCGCTGAGTATCTTGCGTCCGGCACGAGAATGCATGCGCGCCCTGAATCCGTGCCGACGCTTGCGACGAATGACGCTCGGTTGATATGTGCGCTTCACGAACGAGCGCTCCTCACAGTGAATGAACGGTGTCAATTTTAGCCCAAAGCCGAGGTCATCATCACAACCATCACAAGGGAGAACATGAATTCGAGAGCCTTGTGCAGAGGGAGCTTTCGCAGGGCAAAAAAAAACATACCTGATTATTATTAAGGCAGCCAATTTTGTGGATAAGTACCTTAGCTCTTTGGAGAGGTTGGAAAAAACCTGTGGATAAGGTTGGTGGTAACCCTGTGGATACCCTCTGGACAAGTTCGCGGGAGCGATTTATCCACAGGTTATACAGGGTTACACACAGGGTTATGCACAGAGTTATGCACAATGATTGTGAATGCCACCCGAGCGTTGCCGACGGGAATTTTGTGGGAGCATTCTGCTGGCGCAACGATTGAATTTTTAGATCATTGAAAAAATTGACATTTTTCAAATGGTTTATGCCCTTTGTCTCAGGATTGGCAAGCTCGGCGGGTGCCAGGGCACGGGCAGACAGGGGGTGAACTCCAATTCGGAGGGCATCGACACACAGGTTATCCACAGACTTATCCACAAGCTAAGTTCAGTCCGCAGGCGAATTGCGCGTTACGGGAAAAGAAAAGTGACGTGGTCGGTCTCTGCCGGTGCAAGAGACACTAGAATTGGCAACCAAGCGAGGAGTCGGGTGACGAGTACTGTGGCAAATGGCGTGGCGCTTTGGAACGTTTGCAAACAACGACTTGAGTCGGAGTTGGAGCCGGATGAATTCAAGACACTGGTGTTACCTTTTCGCGCCGAGGCGGCCCCCGACAGTCTGAGCTTGTACGGACCCAATGAATGGATGCTGCAACAGGCCGAAAAACGTCTGCGTTCAAAAATCGAGGCACTGTGCGAAGAAGTTACCGGGCGCAAGATGCGTCTCGATATGGAGATAGTTCCGTATGAAGATGTTGACCGCTGGAATGGCGAAGCCTGGCCATTGAGGAGCCGCAAGGGCGGGCGCAAGCCGCTCAACGAAGTTGATCCACGGCTCACTTTCGATGCCTTCATCGAGGGGCGGGCGAATCAACTCGCCAAGATCTATGCGATGCAAGTGACCGATGAGCCGGCCAGGGCGCACAACCCGCTACTCATCTATGGTGCCTCCGGTCTCGGCAAGACACACCTGTTGCACGCGATTGTGACGCGCATGAAGAGTCAGAATCCGCAGCCTCTCATCGAGTATGTGACGGCGCGTGACTTTCGCCAGGAACTCGTTGGGTCATTGCGGCCAAGCCGAGAGACACCGGTGAGGTTCAAGAGCATCAACGAACTCAAGCAGTGGTATCGAGGACTCGATGTGCTGCTCGTGGACGATATACATTTTTTCGCTGGAGCCGAGCAGACACAGGAAGAAATATTCTCTATATTCAATGAGTTACTTGCAAATAAGCGGCAGATGGTGTTCACCTCCGACCGCTATCCCAGGGAAATACCGGATTTGGAGGAACGCCTGGTGACGAGATTTCTCGGTGGCCAGGCAGTATGCGTGGAAATGCCCGAGCTGGAAACGCGAATCGCTATCCTGCTCACCAAGGCCGAGGAACGGGGCGTACAGCTTGATGACGAAATCGCGGTGTATATGGCCGAACGCATACGCACCAATGTGCGTGAACTCGAAGGCGCACTCGTGCAGGTTCATCAGCGTGCCAAGGCCTTTGGTCGGCGCATAGACCGGGGCCTGGTGGGGGACACCCTGCGCGATGCCTTCCGGGTGGCGGCTGTCAAGCTGTCGCTGGAGAATATTCAGAGCGCGGTGGCAGATTACTATCGCATTCGCAAGGCCGACCTGCTTTCCGGGACGCGCGAGCGACGCATCGTCTTGCCAAGGCAGATGGCCATGTATCTGTGCACTGAATTGACCGACAAGTCGCTTATAGAGATAGGGAACGGCTTTCGTCGGGACCACACCACGGTGATGCACGCGCGCAACCGCATCGCCGAATTGCGGCGCACGAAACCGGAGGTCGCGGAGGATTGCAGAAATCTGCGGCGCGAACTGGGCAATCTGTAATGAGCACATTCTGTAATGAACGCATAATGAGCGATAATCTGTGACTTGTGTGCGATACTCGCCGGATACCAAAAAGACGAGGACAGGACAGACATGAAATTTTCTTCGACCTGCGAAACCCTGACCGCAAAGCTCCAGCAACTCGCGGCGTTGGCTCCGAGTCGGCTCGGTGCGGAAGCCTTCATGGCGCAAATGAAGATTGAGGCAGATGCCGAATCCCTGAAGTTCACTGCTACCGATGGCGAATTGGAGCTCTCGGCACAGGTCAGGGACGGGGTGAATGTGGAGACCCCGGGACAAGCCTATGTGCCGGCGCGGCAAATGGCATCCTTTTATGCAAGTCTTGCCGGTGAAGAAGTGGTTGAAGTGAACACGGTGGCAGGCTCAACCACCTGCAAGGCCGCGAGCAGCGACCTGAGCCTGAATGCGATCGGCGAAGGCAATGTGAAACTCTTCCCGTCCGAGAAGGCGGAGGCGGGTACGAGTTTCAATATCCCGCGCCAGGAGTTGCAGGAGGTTCTCAACAAGACCGCGTTTGCCATGGCCTCGGGCGATGTGCGCTATTACCTGAATGGCATGTTGCTGGAACTGAAAGACGGCGCGCTCAGGGCGGTGAGTACCGATGCACACCGACTGGCGTTCGCCAGCCGGGCCTGTGAGGTGTCCACTCGGGATGCTGAGCAGAAAAATGCGGCAGAGGCCGAGGAAACGCGTTGCATTGTGCCGCGCAAGGCGATACAGGAACTGACGCGCTTGCTGTCCGGTGCCAGGGATGTGATACAGCTCACCGTAAGTGAGCATCGGCTGGTTGCCGAGCTTGGTGACTATCGCCTGATGTGTCGGTTGGTAGATGGTCGTTACCCGGATTACACCAAGGTCGTGCCACAGGACAATCAGATCAAGGCGGTCATTGACAAGACCGCGTTGCAGGCCTCCATGAGGCGCGCCTACATCGTGGCGGAAGAAGATCCGGGCAAGACGGCGAACCTGAGATTTACGCCTGACTGGTTGCATATAGAGGCGAGCAGCCCGCAGCAGCACAAGATCAAGGAGAAAATCCCGGTGCATTACACGGGTCAGGGCGAAATGCGCATCGCCTTTAATGCCTCATATGTGTTGGAGTACCTGAATACCAGCCAATACGACAAGATTCAGATTGATCTCAAGGACAATGAGAGTCGCAGCATATTGCGCGGCGAGGGAGAAGAGAGTGCCTTTTACCTCCTGATGCCCGTGCTGCTGTGAGGATATGCGCCTCGAGCAACTGGCAGTTCAGGGCGTTCGCAACCTGAAGGCAGCCGAGTGGGAGTTTGATGCGGGTCTGAATTTTCTTGTCGGAGCCAACGGCAGCGGCAAGACATCCATGCTGGAAGCCATTTCGCTCCTGTGCCGGAGTCAGTCCTTCCGCACCCCCAACATCCGCAACGTGATCAGCCATGATGCGGACAGTCTTGCGCTTGATGGACAGGTAGAAGACGAGGTGCGTGGTACTGCGCGGGTGCTGTTTCGCAAGAATCGGGTGAATGAGACGGATGTGCGTATCGATGGGGTGCAGGTGCGCCGCGCTTCGGAACTTGTTGACATCATGCCGATTCAGGTAGTGACCGCAAGTTCAGCCGATCTGATCACCGGTGTGCCCAAGGCGCGCAGGCGCTACCTCGATTGGGGGCTGGCTTGTGAACGCAGCGGTTATCTGAATGCAAGACAGCAGTATCAGCGGGTGTTGCGGCAAAGAAACTCTTGCCTCAGGCACGAACGCGGCAGGCAGCAGGAGCAGTTGCTTGATGCCTGGGATGAGGCTCTGGCCGAGCTTGGACAGCGAATTGTCGAGATGCAGGCGGAATATGTGGATGTTTTGCAGGGTCAGTTGCAAGAAGTCCTTTCAAGGCTGCCGGAGGTGGGTCAAGTATCGGTGACGCTCAAGTATCATCCGGGATGGTCAGGCGATGAAGATGCACTGTGTGAAGTCCTGCGTTCCTCGCGCCAAAGAGACGTAAAATTGGGGCGGACGGGAGCAGGCCCGCATGCGGCGGATGTTCATATAGATGTTGGCAAGCGTCCGGCCGCGCAGATTCTTTCTCGCGGAGAGGCGAAATTTCTGGCGCAGGCATTGAGCCTGGCGCAGGCTGACCGGCTGTACAAGTCCAGGGGTCGGAAAAGCCTGTTTCTGGTGGATGAGCTGGCCGCAGAGGTGGATGCAACGCGCCGATTGATGCTCCTGAGCCTGTTGCAGCAGGGCGGATATCAAGCGGTTGCGGCGAGCGCGATTCCGCTGGATGAGATTCAACAGGGGAATGTTGCTTTGGGCTCCTGTCGATTGTTCCACGTGGAACAAGGACACATTACACAAGCGCAGAGTCGGGGAAACCCTGAATAACAGGGGTTCCCTGCGGCACACGGATATGCCCGAGGCGCTTCAGTGCCGTAAGGCATTGAATCTGCGGGTATGATCAAGCCCGTGGATGGATTTTATCAGAACATATTCGGGGATACCCCCGACGGCTACCAGAGGCAAGATGAACACAGACAAGACAGCGGCGGCGAAGGCCTATGGCTCCGATGCCATCACCGTACTCAAGGGCCTGGAAGCGGTGCAAACGCGGCCCGGGATGTACATCGGCGACACCGAAGATGGCACCGGGTTACACCACATGGTGCAGGAACTGGTTGACAACGCAATTGATGAAGCTATTGCCGGTTACTGCGACCATGTTGAAATCTGGTTGCACGCAAATGAAGCCGTCACAGTGCGCGACAACGGCCGCGGTATGCCGGTCGATATGCACGAAGAAGGGGTGTCCGCCGTTCAGGTGATCCTCACCACCCTGCACGCCGGCGGCAAGTTTGGAAAAAACGATGCCTACAAGGTGTCCGGCGGTTTGCACGGCGTGGGCGTGTCGGTGGTCAACGCCCTGTCCGAGCATTTTCGTGTCGAGGTCTATCGGGATGGCAAGGTACATGCACAGGACTACGCCAACGGAGCGCCGGTTGAGCCTCTGGCGATTGTCGGCGAGACCGGTAAACATGGTACGCAGTGCTACTTTCGACCTTCCCGCGAGATTTTCGGCAAGGTTTCGTTCGAGTATGACCGGGTCGCACGTCGCGTCAAGGAACTGGCATACCTCAATCCGGGTCTCGAGATCACCCTGACGGATGAGCGAGACGAGCGCGCGGAATGTTTCGGCTATGAAGGCGGTCTGCGACAGTTTGTCGAGGACGTAAACGCCGGGCAAGACACCAAGAACGACATTTTTTCTTTCAGGAGGGAACGTGCCGATGGCATCACCGTCGAGGTGGCCATGCAGTGGACAGACCTCATGGCGCAGAAGCTCTACGCCTATACCAATAATATCCCGCAAGCAGACGGCGGCACCCATGTGGCCGGATTTCGCGCTGCACTGACGCGCACATTGAATACCTACATCCAGGGCTCCGGGCTGAAGCGACGCGCACAGCTTGATATCAGCGGCGAAGATACGCGCGAGGGCTTGACGGCGATCATTTCGGTCAAGGCCCCGGACCCCAAGTTTTCCTCTCAGACCAAGGAAAAACTCGTGTCTTCGGAGGTCAAGGCAGCCGTCGAACAGGAGATGTCCGAGGCTTTCCGGCGCTATCTGGAAGAAAATCCGCGTGATGCTCAGCAAATTTGTGAAACGATCCAGCGCGCTGCCGAAGCGAGGGAAGCGGCGCGCAAGGCGCGGGAGCTGACGCGCCGCAAGAGCGCACTCGACATTGCCGGGCTGCCGGGGAAGCTCGCAGACTGCCAGGAAAAGGACCCGGCGCAGTCGGAAATCTATCTGGTCGAAGGTGATTCAGCCGGCGGCAGCGCCAAGCAGGGCCGCGACCGGCGCAATCAGGCTATCCTGCCGCTGCGTGGCAAGATTCTCAATGTGGAGAAATCTGCCGAATCGAGAATGCTCAGCTCGAATGAGGTGCGCACACTCATCGGTGCCCTTGGTTGCGGCATCGGCGAGGCGGATTTCAACCTCGAGCGGCTGAGATATCATCGCATCATCATCATGACCGATGCGGATGTGGATGGATTGCATATTCGCACCCTGCTGCTGACCTTCTTCTATCGTCAGATGCCGCAACTCATAGAGGCGGGGCATGTCTATATCGCTCTGCCGCCACTCTACAAGGTGAAACGCGGCCGCCAGGAAATGTATCTGAAGGATGACCCGGCACTGGACGAATACTTTGTCAGCGTGTCGCTGGAGAACGCTTCCCTGGCGGTGAATCTCGATGCGCCGCCCATTGCCGGCGAAGCCCTGGCGGCTCTGTTGAAGGATTACAGCGACATGCTCGGCTTGTGCGAATCAGGTTCGATGACCTGCCCATTGCCCCTGTTGCGCGCCTTGCTCGAATGCCCGCGGCTCGAGCTCACATGGAATGCGCACACACTCGAGCGCTGGGCGGGCGAACTTGAAGCGTCTCTGGCTTCCTTCATGCTGCAGGATGGCGATGCCTTCACGACGGACATCCGCAGCGACGCACAGGGTCAGGGGGCCGGAGTAATCGTGAATCTGGTGCGCAGCGGCATACATCAGACGAGTGTCTTTGACCAGGCCTGGCTCGAATCGCCGGAATATCAGCGTATCGAGCGGCTCAGGTCGCAGACCGCCGGTCTCATCGAGGATGGCGCACAGGTGAAGCGCGGCGAGAAGACATCAGCGATTGGAAACTTCTCCGATGCCATGGATTGGCTCCTCAAGGAGGGGCGCACCCGGGTCGAGATACAGCGCTACAAGGGCCTCGGTGAGATGAATGCCGAGCAGCTCTGGGAAACAACCATGGATCCGGAATCACGCCGCATGTTGAAGGTGGCGATGAGCGACATTGCCAGCGTTGAAAATATATTGACTACGCTCATGGGCAAGGAGATTGAACCGCGCCGCGAGTTCATCCAGGCAAATGCACTTGATGTCGTGAATCTGGATATCTGAGCAGGCAGCGACATTCTCGGCCAGGCGATAGCGGCCAGGCACCCGAGTTTCCCTCAAGGCTCTGTTCCGAGACACAGCGCCCGCAGGGTGCTTCTCGCTATATCGTTGATTTCTTTTGCTTTTTTTCCGCGCGTGTCGATGATCGGAGCAATCTTCACGTGAATTACGCCGGGTCGCTTGGCCAGTTGGTGAGGTGGCCAGCAGCGTCCCGCATCGTGTCCCACGACCAGGCAGGGGGCACCGGTTCGCTGGCAGAGATGTGCACCGCCGGGGCCGAACTTGCCAATCTCCCTGACCGCGCAGCGGGTGCCTTCGGGAAACAGTACTACCCAGACATTCTCGGCCAGGCGCCTGGCACCTTCCTCGGCCAGGGTGCGCAGCGCTTGCTTCGGTTTGTCCCGATCAATCGCGATGGGGCGCAGCAAACGAAACGGCCAGCCGAAAAAGGGAATGTGCAGGAGACTGCTTTTGATGACGGTGGCTTGCGGGACGAACAGGGCTTGCAGGAAGAAGGTCTCCCAGGTGCTCTCGTGACGCGCAAAAACCACGCAGGGGCGTTGCGGCACGTGTTCGCGCCCCTCCACGACAAAGCGCACACCACAGGTAATCCTCAGCCAGAAAAGCACGAATCGCGACCACCAGTTGATGATCACGCGAAAGCGCGCGCGATACGGCAGGAGCAGGCCGAACAGCGTCCAGAAGCCGCCCCACAGGACAGTGGAGAGGATATAGCCGGTATAGAAAATCAGTGATCGCAGGGTCAGCATCAGGCTACTCTATCAGTCTGTTGATAGCGTATAGACACGCGCGGGTTGATGGCGTACAGACACGCAGGTCGATAGCGTACAGACACCCGGGTACATAGCGTACAGACACGCACACGGGGATGTGTACACAATAGCGCGCTGGATCAGGGTGAATACGCAATCACGCGGTATGCAAGCGGCAGAACACAACACCGGGCAATTGACGCGCTGTCCCTGGGCAGAAAGCGACGAGTTGTCTCGTCGCTATCACGACGAAGAATGGGGCGTACCCCGGTACGATCCGGGCGGGCTCTTCGAGCTGCTTGTCCTCGAAGGTATGCAAGCGGGGTTGTCCTGGAGAATCATTCTCGCCAAGCGCACGGCGATACGTGAAGCCCTGAGCGGTCTCAGGCCCGAGCCGCTCGCCCGGCTCGATGACCAAACGCTGGAACGCTTGTGTATGCACGGGCGCGGCATCATCCGCAACCGCGCCAAGCTGTTCGCCGCCCGCAACAATGCCCGCGCCTGGGTTGCCTTGAGTGAACAGCACGATCCAGTCACCTGGCTGTGGCAGTTTGTCGATGGTGCCCCGATCATCAACAACTTCGAATCGGCGCAGCAGGTTCCAGCCGAGACGCAGCGCTCGAGCGCCATGGCCAAGGAGCTCCGCAAGCAGGGCTTTCGTTTTGTCGGCCCGGTGATTTGTTATGCCTACATGCAGAGTGTCGGTATGGTGAACGATCATCTCGTCTCCTGCTTCCGGCATCAGGCGTGTATAGACATGCAGGATGCCCTCACCGCCGCCAGAAAGTCGGTGTCAGCAGCACCAGCAGCGTGAAGATTTCCAGGCGCCCGAGGATCATGGTGATGGACAGTAGCCACTTGCCGGCGGCAGAGGTGGCACCGTAGTTGTCGGCGACTTCGCCGAGCCCGGGCCCCAGGTTGTTCAGACAGGCTGCGACGGCGGAGAAGGCGGACAGGAAGTCGAGCTCGCCGAGCATCAGCACCAACAGCAGCATGACCACGAAGGTGAGCGCATAGAGCGCAATGAATCCCCACACGGCCTGCATTTCGCGGCTCGGTACGGGGATGCCGTCGAGCTTGACCGGAAATACGCCAGTGGGGTGAATCAGCCGCTTGATCTCGTGCATGCCCTGACGATAGACGAGCAGCACCCGCACCACCTTGAGGCCGCCACCAGTCGAGCCGGCGCAGCCGCCGACGAAGGCCGAAAATAACAGCAGAGTCGGCAGAAAGGCCGGCCACAGGCTGAAATCGGTGGTCACGAAGCCGGTCGTGGTAGCGGCGGACACCACCTGAAACACGGCATCCTGAATCACCCGGTCAGAGACCCCGTAGGCCGACAGACCTGCGCTGACGATGCAGCTGAGCGTGAGCAGGATGAGAAGATAGGCTTTGGCTTCGGAGTTGGCCAGATAGGGCACCCAGCGGCCGAGGCCGCGCCGTTCCGGCAGCGCTTCGAGACGTCCGGAGATCTTCAGCCTGATTTCTCGAAAGAGCCGAAAGTGCAGCGCAAAGCTCAAGCCTGAAATCACCATGAACGTGACAGCAACCGAGTTGATGGCGCGGCTGTCGAAGAACCCCATGCTGGTATCGTGCGTGGAAAATCCACCGATTGATACAGTCGAGAAGGCGTGGCCAACGGCATCGAAGAGGCTCATGCCTGCCAGGTAATAGGCGAGCGCACAGGCGATGGTGAGGCCGAGATACACCAGCCACAGGGCGCGCGCCGTCTCGGCAATTCTCGGTGCCAGTTTGGATGCCTTGTCAGGACCGGTCAATTCGGAGCGTGACAATTGTGCGCCGCCAATGCCAAGCATGGGCAACACGGCAACTGCGAGTACCACAATGCCCATGCCGCCAAGCCATTGCAGCAACTGGCGATACATGAGCAGTGATTTTGGCAATGCATCAAGGCCGGTCATCACGCTCGCACCGGTGGTGGTGATACCGGAGACCGATTCGAAAACGGCGCCGCTCCAGGAATCGACCACTCCAAGCGTGATGAACGGGAGCGCACCGAAAGCACCGAGCGCAAAGTAGAACAGCGTGACAACGATGAATCCGTCGCGATTGCGCAGGTCGCGAATCGGGCGCAGGGGCAACCACAAGAGCAACCCGGCACCGAGGGTCACGGCGAAGGCGCGCAGGAAGTCCGAGAGGGCTGCTTCGTTACAGGCCAGCGCTACCGCGATGGGTGCCAGCAGCACGAGGCTGAACAGGGTCAGCAGGAGACCGGTCAGCGACAGGATGGTCTTGAGATGCACGCTGCTACCGCAAGGCGAAGTGCCCGGACACTACAATGCCTTGGGCGGTGCGTAAAAGACACGCTCTATCTGCTTTTGCACCTTGATGAGGTGCTGGGCGCTTTGCTGGCGCGGCACAAAGACCATCAGTCGGTCGTTTTCCCTGATGTCGGGTGCTTCGCTGATGAGCATTGCCGTGAACTCGCCGGATTTCCGTGCGCGCGCCACGGCCATGATGCCGGAGCCGCCCGGCAGGTTGATGCTGGTTGCGGGCCGCCCCACCAGCTTCGAGGTAGCGGGGGTGCCGAGTGCCTCGATTTCCATCACCTGACCATAATCCCCCGCCAGGCTGTGCTCGCGCATCACCCGACCACGACGAAAACAGGAGCGAAAGGAATCGACCGCGGCAGCTACGGGCGACACCACCAGCGTTGTGCCAGCCAGGCTGGCCAGTTCGCCCATGGCAGGACTCATCAGCAGGGCAGCGGTAATCCTGGCACCGTGGCGGCTGGCAATGCGTGAGGCCAGCAGGTTGTGTTCATCGCTGTTGGCGAGCGCGAAGAACGCATCTATGTGCTCGATATTCTCCTCGAGCAGGAAACGTTCGTCGGTTATATCGCCGCGCAATACCACGCATGACAGGTCTTCGGCGAGTTGTCGACAGCGCTCCTCGCGCACTTCGACCAGCCGCACCGAGGCGCTGGTGCGCCTTTGCAACTCGCGTACCAGGCGCGCTGACAGGTGTCCGCCACCGCCCACCATCACACGCTTGAAGGGCCGCTCCTGCAGGGAGAGACGCTTCATGACGGCACCTATATCCTCGCTCGATGCCAGCACGAACAGGGTGTCCCCGGCGGCCAGCTGCGTGTCTTGATTGGGCGTGAAGCTGCGCTCGTCGCGGCCAATCAACGGCACTTCGAAGCGTCTGTCGGCGAGTGTGTACAGTTCGGCGAGGGGGATATGCCGGTGTGGCCAATCGTCCAGTACCTGAAATGCACACAGGCGCAGACTGCCGGCACCGAGATTCAGCGCCTGCCGGGCACCCGGATGCTGCACGATGAGGCAAAGCTGTTCCGCCATCTCCATCTCCGGATTGACGGCGGCCTTGATCGGCAGGTGTTCAAAGTCGAACAGCTCGTGACGACGCTCGAGATAGGCCGTCGTGCGGATACGCGCGACGATGTTGGTCACCTCGAACAGGGTGTAGCAGATCTGGCTCGCCACCATGTTGATCTCGTCCGCACCGGTGGTGGCAAAGACGACCTCGGCATCGTAGGCACCAGCGCGCTGCAGGACATCCGGGTGCGCGGCGTTGCCCGTCACGCGCTGTACATCAAGTGTGCGCCCGAGTTCTTCGAGGCGCAGCGCGTCGTGATCGACGATGGTCACATCCTCCCCCTGAGCCAGCAGCGCGCTGGCCAGTGACCCGCCAACCCGACCCGCGCCCAACACCAGTACCTTCATGTCACGCAGCCTTCTCGAACAGCGCGTAAAACATGGCATCCGGCCCGCCTCGACGGGGCAGGAGCTGCACACCGAATGCGGTGTCCTGATGCTCGAGCGCGAGCGTCTTGATCAGCGGCAGGGGCCTTGCCAGGGCATCACTCCGGCGAGCAAGCGCCCGCAGGGAATCGTCGTTTTCTTGCCTGAGCATGGAACAGGTTGAGTACAGCAGCCTACCGCCCGGTGCCAGTGTACGCCAGGCGGCGCGCAGCAGGCGCGATTGTTGCTCCTGATGGCGTTCGAGCGCGCACCTTGATGCGAGAATCTTGATGTCCGGGTGGCGACGCAGGGTGCCCGTCCCGGAGCAGGGCACATCGAGCAGCACGGCATCGAAGGGGCGACCATCCCACCAGGACAGCGCTTCGAGCCTGGTGTTGAACACGCGTGGCGCGGGGAGTGCCAGGCGTACACATTGCGAATGCAGGCGTTCGAGCCGCCGCGCACTCGGGTCTATACAGGTGAGCGAGACACCGGCACGAGTGGGCGAAATATCGGGCGCAAGCTCCAGGATGTGGGTGCCCTTGTTGCCCGGCGCGGCGCAGGCATCAAGTATGCGCATCCCGGGTTGTGGTGCGAGCAGCAAGGCGGCAAGTTGCGCGCCTTCATCCTGCACACTGGCGAGACCCTTGCGGAGCGCCTGCAGCCGATTCGAGGCGGTCGGGCGTTCCAGCACAAGCGAGCCGGGGACCGCCCCGGGCATCGCGTTCTGGCCGTCTGCCCGCAAGCTGGCGCGGCATGCATCGACCGTGCCGCGGCGGGTGTTGACGCGCAGCGACATGGGTGCCCTGGAGAGATTGACCGCGAGCAGGTCGCGCCACATCGAAGGATATTGCTCACGCATTTCGGCGATGAGCCAGGCCGGATGATCAAACCGTGCTTCTGGCCCGCGCGCCGGTTGGGGGGTGTTCGTGACGGCGCGCAAGACGGCATTGATGAGTTTGGCGGCCCAGGGCTTGCCCAGGCGACGCGCAACCTCGACGCTGGTGTGCACGGCGGCATGGGCGGGGACACGCAGGTGCAGGAGTTGCAGCGCGCCGATCAGCAGCAGGCACTCGATGTCCGCATCCTTGCGTCTCAGCGGGCGGTTGAGGCGGCGTTGCGTGTGCGCTTTCAGCGAATAGTAGTGGCGGCACACGCCATGGATCAGTTCACTCAGCAGGGGGCTGGCGCGGCGATGGGCGAGCGCGTGGTCGAGCGGCAACTCGCCGCGCAGGACGCGCTCGAGCAGGCGCACCGCCAGAGTGCGCGCCTGCAGCGATTCGTCAGTGCCGGTGTCCTGTCTCATGGGGCTCGATTATGAAGCGTCTCGGTATGTTTGGAGGCGCGCAAGGCTATAATCTGTGCCTTCCCCGCAGACAGGCGGCATCGTGGCACCCAAGCTGCATATAGTCACCCAAGGCTGTCAGATGAACGCATACGATTCTGATCGTATGCGCGATGTGCTGCGCGCCAGCCATGGCTTCGAGGAGACCGACGACCCGGCGCTTGCGGACCTGCTGCTCATCAATACCTGTTCCATTCGCGAGAAGGCGCAGGAGAAGGTGTTCAGCGCCATCGGGCGCTGGCGACCACTCAAGGCCGCCAATCCCGCGCTGCTGATCGGCGTGGGCGGTTGCGTCGCGAGTCAGGAGGGCGAGCAGATTCATGCGCGTGCGCCGTTCGTGGACATAGTGTTTGGTCCGCAAACGCTGCACAAGTTGCCGCACATGATCGAGCAGGTACGCGCCAGACACCGGCATCCGGTGGTGGATGTCAGCTTTCCCTTCATCGAGAAATTCGACAGCCTGCCCGCGCCAGGCGTTCGCGGCGCGAGTGCATTTGTCACCATCATGGAGGGGTGCGGCAAATTTTGCAGCTTCTGCGTGGTGCCCTATACGCGCGGCCCGGAGCTCTCGCGGCCTGTGGCTGATGTCCTGCGGGAAGTGCGCTCGCTCGCCGAGCGGGGGGTGCGCGAGGTCACCCTCCTGGGGCAGAACGTGAATGCCTACCGGGGGCCGATTGAAGGCGATCAGGCAGACCTCGCCGAGCTGCTGTATTACGTCGCCGAGGTCGAGGGTATTGAACGGATTCGCTTCACTACTTCGCATCCGGTTGAATTCGGCGCAAGCCTGATCGAGGCGTTTCGTGACATTCCGAAGCTGGTCAATCATGTGCACCTGCCGGTGCAAAGCGGTTCGGATCGGGTGCTGGCGCGCATGAAGCGTGGCCATACAGCGCTTGAATACAAGGCCAGGGTCGCGGCGCTGCGCAAGGTGCGGCCCACCATCAGCCTGTCCTCGGACTTCATCGTCGGGTATCCGGGGGAGACCGATGCCGATTTCGAGGCCACGTTCGAATTGGTCAAGGCGATTGATTTCGACACCTCGTTCAGCTTCCTCTTCAGTCCCAGGCCGGGTACGCCGGCCGCTTCGCTCGGCTTGGATACGCCGCTTGAGGTGAGACGAGCGCGCCTGGCGCGGTTGCAGGCGCAATTGCGCCTGCAAAGCGAGCGGCATGGCCAGGCGCTGGTCGGCAGCCGTCAGCGTATTCTGGTGACGGGGCGTTCGAATCGCGACCCGGGACAGCTGACCGGGCGCACCGAGTGCAATCGGGTGGTCAACTTCAGCGCCGCGAACGATCAGCTGATCGGCGAATTCGCGGATGTGCACATCGGCGAGGCGCTGCCGAATTCGCTGCGCGCCGAGCTGCTGTCGTGAGACCTGCTGTCGTGTGCACGAGGCCTCAGTCCTGATGAGCCGGGATCTGACTGAGGGCGCGTGTCAGAAGCGCATATTGATCTGCATGAGCGCCTCGATCTGAATCGATGCCTCTGCATTCAGTGCCTTGGCACCGAACAGCAACTCGCCAAGACCATCGTTCAGCGAACGTGACAGCAGTGCTTCCAGCGCCATGCTTACCCCATCTGGCCCAGCGTAACCGCTCGTCCCCCACCCTCCGAGACCTGCACCAAGGGTCGATGGTGTGTGTCCGGGCGCTGCATACCTGTAGGCACCCGATCCGGACCAGCCAGCGTCCAACCGGGTGCCACCAAAGCCGTTGTTCAATGATTTTGTGTGGTGTGCACCGCCGAGGCGGTCGCCCGATACCTGCTGCCTGTATAGACCGACCTCGAGTTCGAACCCGCGTATCAGTGGCAGCGCAAGCTCTGCCCCCACGCGCTGTTCAACCAGATCCCCGATGGATGTCCATTCGGCAAATGGTGTCAGTAGTCGTTCATCACCCAGACCCACGCCATAGCCCACGCGAACAGGCAGTCGCAGTGAGGCAGCATCCGCCCACAAGCCGCCGGTATCCACTCCGCTTAATGGGTCCGCGCCCTCCCACAGAGACTTCGCACCGGTCAATGGTTGACCCCACTCAGGTAAAGCCGTCAGCATCCAACCGCGCCCGATCATGCCGGCATCGTAGGTGAAGCTCAAACCTATCCCATGCTCCTGGGCTTGCGAGGGGTGCAGCGACGACATCCACCGGCCGCGCAGTCGCGCCTCTATGCCAGCATCAGGATTCACATAAGCGAGACTCGCGCCCACTTCCACGCTGCCACCATAGCGGGCATCCCCGCCATCAAGACGAAAGCCCAGATCGAAGCTCCCGGACAGTGGTGACGAGAATGCGCCCGTTTGAACCTCCAGAGCGGTGCGCAATCGCCAGGCGCGAGCCGAGGTCGATGGCAGCAGCGCACCGCCCTCCACCTCGTCCGCATCAACTTCTACCAGAAACGCATCCGAATGCAGCGCCCAACTGGTATTGCCCACAGCGAACATATCCTGATGCACACCCGCCGCCAGCAATCCAAGCTCGATGTTCGTCTGCACCGGATTGCCCAGACCGTCATCAAGGCGCGCATCGCCAACGCCGTATCCGAACGCCCCCCAAGTTCCGATTCCCGGCATCGGGCGCCAGTGCATGTAGGGATAGATACCGGTAGTTTCAGCCCGCAGAGAGCCCGATTGTCCATCTGAAAGCAGGTAGTCGGCATCGCCGACATCCCGACTCAACGCCAGGCCAGCCAGCAGATCTTCACGCAAACGCACATCGAACCCGAGCCGAATCGAGCGCAAGTCTCCGTCTATCCGGATTTGGTGCTGCTCCATCTTGTGGTGCGACAGGCTGCCCTGACCCCATGCCGCCCAGCGACCAAAGTTCGATTCGGAGTCCGCTGCCTGATCGGATGTCAGCAGAAATTCGCTGCCTGACAACAGGCTTTGCGAACTTGATCGCGGCCCACCGCCAGCATTCGACGCAGGTGCCAGCAGGCGCTGCAGCGCCCGCGCGAGCTCCGAAACTCCGGAGTTCGAAGTCGACTCGTCTCCTCGCCCAAGCGCCAGGGTTTGCGTCAGAGACGCTCCACCAACCTGAACCGACGAGAGCTCGCCGTCGATGTCCTTCAATGCCCGCGAGCGTGCTCCTATCGTCTCCACCAGACCACTGCCCACTGACCGTGCATAGGCACCAAGGCCGAGCTGCACACCTGATTTGCGTGCCAGACTGTCAATCTCGCCAATCATCACGCTCGCTGTCGCGTCCGCGAGCGACAAATTCAGCTCCGATGTTGGCAGCCCGAGCGTCAGCGTCAGTCGCTCGTCCCCTTCATCCTGAATACCCGTCTCCTGCAGCGCCGACACGGCAAAATCAAATGCTCGCGCTCCCGATACCAGAGTCACAAAGGCCGGCAGTCCCACTACATCCCTGGCATCCGCGGTCGAACCCGGATGCACAAACACTCCCACGGAGAGCGCAGAATCCAACTCGCCGCCAGACAGCGACACCTGGAATACGGCACTGTCTCCACCTTCCTGAATACGATCTACCGATGCGCTCAGCGAGATGGTCAGGGCATCACTTGCAGCAATCCTGTACATGCGCTCAGCATCGATCAGCGAGATCTCTCGGCGTACATCGCTCGAACTCACTTCCAATAGCGACACCGTCAATGTTTCTTCCGGTTCCGACAGCGCATCATCCAGCACATTGATGCGAATCGCCCCGCCGGATTGACCGCCGGCGAACACCAGATCATTCGAAACCACGCGGTAGTCGGCAGTCGTCGCCGTATCCCCGTCAGCCCCGACGACGAAGCGCACCCGAACTTGCTCGTCCTGTTCAAGCGATGACGACAGCAGTATCGGCAGTACCATATCTGCCCCCTCGTTCCCCGTCTCTGCTGCCCCCAGCGACACCGACAGGGCCGACAAGGACTGCGCCAAAGTCATGCTTCGCTCCGCTGACACGCCGTCGTAGTCCGCTCCCGATGCCAGATGCCGTATCAACACCGTCGGAGATATCGCGTGCGCTCCTCGCGCAATGCCAAGCGTCACCGATTGCGGCTCCCACCATGTATTTGGGGTGAAGGTCAGCGTGGTCGGTGACACCGATACCCCTGAATGCGCGCTGCTCACCGACACCCGCACCACGCCAGATGGCTCACTCAGCAGCGACACTCCGTAGGATGCCTCGCTTCCCTCCCGTAGCTGCATGCGCGGCTCCGACGGCTCGAAGACAATACCGCGCTTGTCATTGTCGTTGACTTGCACCGCCAGGCTGGCCGTCACCGCGTCGTAGCCGCCGCCCGATGCCGTATGGGTCAGCGTTGCTGTGTCGTCCGTCGCATCATCATCATGCGCTGCCGTTACCGTCACCGTCTGCGCGGTGTTCCAGGTCGATGAAGTGAAGGTCAGCGATGTCGTGGACACCGACACATCGCCCGAGGCTCCACCCGGCCACCGTCACTGCCACAGCTCCCGTCGGCTGGGTATTCAGCACCACCGTGTAGGTGTCCGTCGAACCCTCCGCTATCGTCAGGGAAGTCGGCGATACCGTTACCCCGCGCACACGCCGTCGTTCCGCTCCCGTGATGGTCACTGTCGGAGATATCGCGTGCGCTCCTCGCGCAATGCCAAGCGTCACCGATTGCGGCTCCCACCATGTATTTGGGGTGAAGGTCAGCGTGGTCGGTGACACCGATACCCCTGAATGCGCGCTGCTCACCGACACCCGCACCACGCCAGATGGCTCACTCAGCAGCGACACTCCGTAGGATGCCTCGCTTCACTCCCGTAGTTGCATGCGCGGCTCCGACGGCTCGAAGACAATACCGCGCTCGTCATTGTCGTTGACTTGCACCGCCAGGCTGGCCGTCACCGCGTCGTAGCCGCCGCCCGATGCCGTATGGGTCAGCGTTGCTGTGTCGTCCGTCGCATCATCATCATGCGCCGCCGTTACCGTTACCGTCTGCGCGGTGTTCCAGGTTGATGAAGTGAAAGTCAGGGTGCTCGGGAACACCGATACATCGCCCGAGGCTCCACCCGGCGCAGAGCCTACTGTCAGCGATGTCGTGGACACTGAGCATCGCCCGAGACGGTATTCCACCACCGTGTAGGTCACCCTCCGCTATCACATAACGTCACCCCGTCGGCTGGGTCGTTCTCGGTGATGGTCACTGTCACCGATGCTGCGCTCTCGGAGGCGTAGTCCGCACCGCTCACTGTATGCGTGAGTGTCACCGCATCGTCCGCCAATGCGTCGTCGTCCTCAGCCGCCGTTACCGTCACCGTCTGCGCGGAGTTCCAGGTCGATGAAGTGAAGGTCAGCGATGTCGTGGACACTGACACATCTCCCGATGCTCCACCTACGGCCACCGTCACAGCTCCCGTCGGCTGGGTATTCAGCACCACCGTGTAGGTGCCCGTCGAACCCTCCGCTATCGTCAGGGAAGTCGGCGATACCGTCACCCCGCGTGTGTCGTTCTCGGTGATGGTCACTGTCACCGATGCTGCGCTCTCGGAGGCGTAGTCCGCACCGCTCACTGTATGCGTGAGCGTCACCGCATCGTCCGCCGTTGCATCGTTGTCCTCAGCTGCCGTTACCGTCACCGTCTGGGCGGTGTTCCAGGTCGATGAAGTGAAGATCAGGGTGCTCGGGAACACCGATACATCGCCCGAGGCTCCACCCACGGTCACGGTCACAGCTCCCGTCGGCTGGGTATTCAGCACCACCGTGTAGGTGCCTGTCGAACCCTCCGCTATCGTCAGGGAAGTCGGCGATACCGTCACCCCGCGTGTGTCGTTCTCGGTGATGATCACTGTCACCGATGCCACGCTCTCGGAGGTGTAGTCCGCACCGCTCACTGTATGCGTGAGTGTCACCGCATCGTCCGCCGTTGCATCGTCGTCCTCAGCCGCCGTTACCGTCACCGTCTGTGCGGTGTTCCAGGTCGATGAAGTGAAGGTCAGCGATGTCGTGGACACTGACACATCGCCCGAGGCTCCACCTACGGTCACCGTCACACCTCCCGTCGGCCGGGTATTCAGCACCACTGCGTAGGTGCCCGTAGAACCCTCCGCTATCGTCAGGGAAGTCGGCGACACCGTCACCCCGCGCACATCGTTCTCGGTGATGGTCACTGTCACCGATGCCGCGCTCTCGGAGGCATAGTCCGCACCGCTCACTGTATGCGTGAGCGTCACCGCATCGTCCGCCAATGCGTCGATGTCCTCAGCCGCCGTTACCGTCACCGTCTGCGCGGTGTTCCAGGTCGATGAAGTGAAGGTCAGCGATGTCGTGGACACCGACACATCGCCCGAGGCTCCACCTACGGTCACGGTCACAGCTCCCGTCGGCTGGGTATTCAGCACCACCGTATAAGTCCCGGTCGAACCTTCCGCTATCGTCAGGGAAGTCGGTGATACCGTCACCCCGCGCACATCGTTCTCGGTGATGGTCACTGTCACCGATGCTGCGCTCTCGGAGGCGTAGTCCGCGCCGCTCACTGTATGCGTGAGCGTCACCGCATCGTCCGCCAATGTGTCGTCGTCCTCAGCCGCCGCTACCGTCACCGTCTGTGCGGTGTTCCAGGTCGTCGAGGTGAAGGTCAGGGTGCTCGGGAACACCGATACATCGCCCGATGCTCCACCTACGGTCACTGTCACAGCTCCCGTTGGCCGGGTATTCAGCACCACCGTGTAGGTGCCCGTCGAACCCTCCGCTATCGTCAGGGAAGTCGGTGATACCGTCACCCCGTGTGTGTCGTCATCATCCACCGTCACCGTCACACTCCCGCTCGCAGGCTCGTAGCCGCCGCCTGCCGCCGTGTGGGTCAGCGTTGCTGTGTCGTCCGTCGCATCATCATCATGCGCTGCCGCTACCGTCACCGTCTGCGCGGTGTTCCAGTTGTCCATCGTGAAAACCAGATGACTCGGGGACACCGATATGTCGCCCAGAACATCGTCCGCCGCAGGGCCTATCGTCACTGTCACAGCTCCCGTTGGCCGAGTGGTCAACCTCACCGTGTAGGTATTCGACCCACCCTCAGGCACCGTCAAGCTCCTTGCCGGAAACTCCAGACCAACCGGCGTACCAACCGCACTCACATTCGTGCCCTCCTGTACGCCGGTGTTCGCCGCATTGCGCGTATCAACACGCACCACGTAGGTCGTGCCGTTGGTCAGGTTGAGGATGTTGAACGAGGTGCCCTCCACTGTGTTGATGGCCGACAAGGTGGTGCCCGGCCCCTGCACACGCCAGCGTACGCTGTAGCCGTTCGGAGCCACGCTCGCCGCCGTCCAGCTCACGCTCAGCAAGCCATCTCCTGGTGTCACTCTCAGGTTGGTCACTTTCGTGGGAAGGGAATCGTCGTTCTCGGTGATGGTCACTGTCACCGATGCCGCGCTCTCGGAGGCATAGTCCGCGCCGCTCACAGCATGGGTAAGCGTCACCGCATCGTCCGTCAATGCGTCGATGTCCTCAGCCGCCGTTACCGTCACCGTCTGCGCGGTGTTCCAGGTCGCCGAAGTGAAGGTCAGCGATGTCGTGGACACTGACACATCGCCCGAGGCTCCACCTACGGCCACCGTCACATCTCCCGTCGGCTGGGTATTCAGCACCACCGTATAAGTCCCGGTCGAACCCTCCGCTATCGTCAGGGAAGTCGGCGATACCGTCACCCCGCGCACATCGTTCTCGGTGATGGTTACCGTCACCGATGCTGCGCTCTCGGAGGCATAATCCGCACCGCTCACTGTATGCGTGAGCGTCACCGCATCGTCCGTCAATGCGTCGATGTCCTCAGCCGCCGTTACCGTCACCGTCTGCGCGGTGTTCCAGGTCGATGAAGTGAAGGTCAGCGATGTCGTGGACACTGACACATCGCCCGAGGCTCCACCCACGGCCACGGTCACATCTCCCGTCGGCTGGGTATTCAGCACCACCGTGTAGGTGCCCGTCGAACCCTCCGCTATCGTCAGGGAAGTCGGCGATACCGTCACCCCGCGCACATCGTTCTCGGTGATGGTCACTGTCACCGATGCCGCGCTCTCGGAGGCATAATCCGCACCGCTCACTGTATGCGTGAGCGTCACCGCATCGTCCGTCAATGCGTCGATGTCCTCGGCCGCCGTTACCGTCACCGTCTGCGCGGTGTTCCAGGTCGACGAGGTGAAGGTCAGCGATGTCGTGGACACCGACACATCGCCCGAGGCTCCACCTACGGCCACGGTCACATCTCCCGTCGGCTGGGTATTCAGCACCACCGTGTAGGTGTCCGTCGAACCCTCCGCTATCGTCAGGGAAGTCGGCGATACCGTCACCCCGCGCACATCGTTCTCGGTGATGGTTACCGTCACCGATGCCGCGCTCTCGGAGGCATAATCCGCACCGCTCACTGTATGCGTGAGCGTCACCGCATCGTCCGTCAATGCGTCGATGTCCTCAGCCGCCGTTACCGTCACCGTCTGTGCGGTGTTCCAGGTCGATGAAGTGAAGGTCAGCGATGTCCGAGACACCGACACATCGCCCGAGACTCCACCCACGGCCACGGTCACATCTCCCGTCGGCTGGGTATTCAGCACCACCGTGTAGGTGTCCGTCGAACCCTCCGCTATCGTCAGGGAAGTCGGCGACACCGTCACCCCGCGCACATCGTTCTCGGTGATGGTTACCGTCACCGATGCTGCGCTCTCGGAGGCGTAGTCCGCGCCGCTCACTGTATGCGTGAGCGTCACCGCATCGTCCGTCAATGCGTCGATGTCCTCAGCCGCCGTTACCGTCACCGTCTGCGCGGTGTTCCAGGTCGATGAAGTGAAGGTCAGCGATGTCGTGGACACTGACACATCGCCCGAGGCTCCACCCACGGCCACGGTCACAGCTCCCGTCGGCTGGGTATTCAGCACCACCGTATAAGTCCCGGTCGAACCTTCCGCTATCGCCAGGGAAGTCGGCGATACCGTCACCCCGCGTACATCGTTCTCGGTGATGGTCACCGTCACCGATGCTGCGCTCTCGGAGGCATAATCCGCGCCGCTCACTGTATGCGTGAGCGTCACTGCATCGTCCGCCAATGCGTCGATGTCCTCGGCCGCCGTTACCGTCACCGTCTGCGCGGAGTTCCAGGTCGATGAAGTGAAGGTCAGCGATGTCGTGGACACCGACACATCGCCCGAGACTCCACCCACGGCCACCGTCACAGCTCCCGTCGGCTGGGTATTCAGCACCACCGTATAAGTCCCGGTCGAACCTTCCGCTATCGTCAGGGAAGTCGGCGATACCGTCACCCCGCGCGAGGCATCATCATCCACCGTCATCACCGAGACATTCCCGCTCACCGATTCGTAGCCGCCGCCTGTGGCGGTGTGCGATAGCGTCACCGACTCATTCACCGTGTTGTCGTCATCGGCGGCGCGTACGGTCACCGTCTGAGCGGTGCTCCAGGTCGAGGTGGTGAAGGTCAATGTTTTTTGGTCGCCGGGCATATTGCCGTCGGTGTCATCTACCGTTACCCCATCGGCCTCCCCGCCGATGGTCACCGTCACCGTGTCCGTGGGCGGATCCTTCAGCTTCACCGTGTATATCGCGCTCCCGCCTTCGGGCACAGTCAGGGAATTGGTGGAAAATTCAAGCCCTGCGACATCGTCATCCACTACTGTTACGGCCAGGAGATCGTTCACCGAATTGTAGTTGGCGCCTGTGGCTGTATGAGTGAGGATGGCTCTGTCGTCCGTAGAGTCGTCATCCTCCCTGGCGGTCACCGTCACCGTCTGGGGCACATTCCAGGTGGTAGATGTGAAGGTCAGGCTGGCCTTGTCGACCGTCAGATCCGTTCCCGAGGTTCCGGAGACACTCACCGTCACTGGTCCGGAGGGCTCGCTCGCCAGTTCCACCCTGTAGGTTGCGGTTTTGCCCTCCTCTACCCGCAGGGACCTCGGAGTGAGATTGATGCCTCGGCGGTCACTGGTACGATGTGTTTTCCGCGCCGAATACTCGCCGTAAGAGAAGAGTTGCGGGCCAGTCCTGTCTTTTGACTGAATTCGCACGTCATAGGCGGTACCGCTCTCCAGCCCGGTGATCTCATGGTGCAAACCTGCCACATCGAGAAATTTCGCGCTGCTGCCACTATGAAACCAACCCGACTCCGAAGAGGGCTTCCACTCCAGTCGGTATTCTTCCGCACTTGGTATCTCATTCCAGGTCACTGTCAATGCCGTATCGCTTGCTCTCAGGGTCAATACCGGGGCAGGGAGTAGCATCGTCTCCCAAGGCACATACAAATCAAGGGGAAATTCTGTTGTGTCCGCTCCGTCGAATGCCTTTATCGTCAAGGTTGACGTGCCCGAGCTCGTGCTGTCTGCCCGGACGACATTAATGAGAAACTGGCGTTCCAGATTCGCTGCAGTGTCGATTCCGGCACTGGCAACAAAACGGGGGTAAAGAATGGGTCTATTTTGCCGAAGCGGCGCTGTCACGAGATCGGGCCGACTGCTTTCCACTTCGAATGTGACCCTGTCGCCATCCTCGTCTATGAGATACAGAAGTATTGACAGCCAATTCAAAACAGGCGTGGTGCGTCCTTGGTCGAACGCTGTGGGGACCCTCCTGATCAGAGAGAGCTTCGGAGCCCTGTTCACTGTTTTTACACGCAGTTCAGCTGCGGGACCTGGGGTTATGTAGCGGTTGGTGTCACCGATGGCCCGCACCGACACCGTGTAGTCGGTGTTTCCCGTGATTAACACCCTGTCGGAGAACAATGCTTCCGTGTCCGTCACCCGGCCGGTGTGAGTCCTGCCATTGCCTGTGGCCGTCGCCGTATAGCCTGAAGCACCGGTCACCGCGTTCCATTGCACCGTGAACGAGGTGGACATGAGTGTGCCGGGCTTCAGCATCAGACCGGTCGGTTTAGCCAAAGGACGCTTCTGCACCGCCGGAAATTCGATATCCACATCCGTTCTTTGCGTATTCCCGAAGGCCAGGGCGGCGATGTTTACAGTCCTGGCATCCTGAACGGTTGTGGGGGTGCCAGTGATGTGTCCAGTCGTCTCGTCCAGCTCGAGTCCTGCTGGCAGGAGAATGGGGTTGTCTGCCGCACTGATTACCACGTACCGCACCACTCCGCCGATGAATCCGGAGGCTGTCGGTATCATCGGGGTGATTTCTTCGCCCACCCAGAGTTCGTCCGGCACGGGGGAATAGGTCAAGGATGTGGTCTGCGCCAGCGCAGGTTGTGTGAGCAGCATGAGCGTGGCGAGAGCGGGCAGGAAGCGGGAACTCGTCGTCCTCGTCATGTGGGCTCTAACCGCCTGTGAAGAGAAATGCGGGGGGGGGGGGGGGGGGGGGCTGTCATGGAGACACGCTTGGTGACTTGCTTCCGGCACAGCGCCCGCAGCATGCAGGTCGGGCTTCGTCATTTGCCGGACCATGCCCTCACATGGCCGGGGCCGGTCGCGACACCCGGTCAAGGCCCGCAAACATCGGCTTATTGGTCGAGAACCACGGTCTCCCGGTCCCGCCGGACATGTGTGTGCCCAGTGCGCCTGCCGCCACTACCACTGTCCCCTCCCTGCGAGACCAACACCCTACTCGCGTGATAGTACCACATCATTCGTGCTTCGCCGGATTCAGCGCCCGACAGTTGCTGCTGACCGGATGCGCAATCCGGTCGAATTCGCTGTGCGCCGAGCTGCTCTCGCGAGCAGCCAACCAGTCAGGTTCTGCGCCGGTCGCGGCGCCAGAGCGCCGACATCTCGGAGAACAGCGTCATGACATCCGGGACGGGCAACCCCGGGTCGTATTCCCGATAGAGGCTGTGCACATTCACGGCCAGGCGTTCGGCATCGAGCCAGTTGGCGTACTTGCCGAGCGCCAGGTCCTTCGCGGCCTCGCTGGCGGACAGGCCGGCATCAAACCGTGTGCGCGCCTCCCGGTCGATGAATTGCAGGTACTCGCGCACTTCTCGCGCGCCACTCCGGTCCGTGATTGGCCCATGGCCGGGCACCACCACCTCCACATCAAGGCTTTCGATAAGTCGGCAGGCTTCAATCCAGTTGCCGACCGGCCCCGCCCAGATGATCGGAGTGCCCTCGATAAACAGTATGTCGCCGGTGAAGATCAGGCGATGCTCCGGCACATGCACCAGCACATCGCCGCGCGTGTGCGCCGGGCCGACTTCAATGAGTTCGACGGCGGTCTCTCCAACCGTGAGCTCCAGGCGGCCGGAGAAGGTGCGTCCCACCGGCGGCAGGACGATACCCTCGAAGGTGAAGGCAGAGAAGCAATGCGTCAGATATTCTCCGAGTTCGCCCAGCGTCCCCGCTGCCTGCATCATGCTCGCGAGCATGGCGGGAGGCACCTCGTCCATTTCCCTGGCCGCCGCCTCGGAGGCGATGATTTCGGCACCCTCGACCAGCCGATTGCCGTAGGTGTGGTCGCCATTGGCGTGCGTGTTGACCAAGAAGTCTATGTCGCGCCCCTTGCGCCCGACAACATCCCGCAGCTCGACCAGCATGGTCTCGGTGATCTTCTCGTCGAACAGGGTATCGACGAGAAGCGATGCCTCGCCATCCACGATCAGGCCGGCGTTGTTCCACCCCCAGGAGCCGTCCGGTTGCAAATAGGCGAAGGCCCCATCGCCGAGTTCATGTACGCCCCGTCGGTACTTCCAGTGCACCATGCCCGCGTCTGGTTCGCGTGTCTCATCATCCTACTTGAAAAAAGTCACGCAATGCGTATGCTGTCACTTCCCATGAGTTACTCGGGCAAAGCCACGCACCCACATTGAGCGCTTCGCTAGCGAGTGCCGTCACTTCTCAACTGGCGCTCCATCCTGAAAACTCCGCCAGCCTTGCAGCCTTGTGCGGTCCCATAGATCAGCATTTGCGTGAGATCGGCGGCCATCTTGGCGTTGACATCAGCAATCGCGGCAATCTCTTTACCCTGCGCGGGCCGCAGCAGGCGGTGGAAACGGCCCGGCGCGTATTGCAACATCTCTATGTGGCGGTGCAGGGAAGCGATGGGGTGCTTGATGCCGAGTCGCTGCACTTGTTGTTGCGCGAGTCCGAGCAGGCCGAGATGTGGGCAGATACCGGCGAGTCAGGGGATATACCGGGTGCTGCACAGGACGACGGGCAAGATGTGCCCCGCGAGCGCCCGCAGGCGCGCGAGTCCGATGACGATTCCATTCAGACGCGCAAGAAGCTCATTCGTGTCCGCGGCGCAAACCAGCATCGCTATCTCGCGGCCATTCGCGAGCACAAGGTCTGCTTCGGGATAGGGCCTGCCGGCACTGGCAAGACCTACCTTGCGGTCGCGGCGGCGGTACAGGCGCTCGAAGCCGGTCGGGTAGAGCGACTGGTGCTGGTGCGCCCGGCCGTCGAAGCCGGTGAGAAGCTCGGCTTTCTGCCTGGCGATCTGACGCAGAAGATCGATCCGTATCTGCGCCCCTTGCATGATGCGCTGTGCGACATGATGGGTCCGTCCATGGTGCTCAAGTCCATGGAGCGGCAACTGATCGAGGTGGCACCGCTCGCTTACATGCGCGGGCGCACCCTGAACAAGGCGTTCATCATTCTTGATGAGGCGCAGAACACGACCCCCGAACAGATGAAGATGTTTCTCACGCGCATGGGCTTTCATTCCCAGGCGGTGGTCACCGGCGACATCACGCAAATCGACTTGCCGCGCGGCACCCAATCCGGCCTCATCCACGCTGTCAATGTGTTATCCGGAATCGACGAGCTTCAATTTATCCACTTCGACCCGAAAGACATCGTGCGTCACCGGCTCGTTCAGCGCATCGTCGAAGCCTATGATCGAAAACAGGCGCACACGCCCTGAGCCTTGGCCATGCCGGACAGGACACGCATGAGCGCACACATTGACGTGCAGATGGCCGCTGCGCTGGATGTGGGCATGGCCGAGGCACCGAGTGCCGGGCTCATCCGCGCTTGGGCCGAGGCCACCCTGCGCTCCACCGGGCGCAGTGGCGGAATCTGTATTCGCGTAGTGGGGCGGGAAGAAGGTGAAGCGCTCAATGCGCGCTTTCGCAACAGGCAGCGCGCCACCAATGTGCTGGCCTTTGCGGCGGATGTCGGCTTGGTGACGGAAGCGGAACTCCTTGGCGACATTGCCATTTGTGCCCCCGTTGTCTGCGATGAGGCACCCGAAGCCGATGCCCGCCTGCGGCACTGGGCGCATCTGGTGATTCATGGCGTGTTGCATCTTGTCGGCTTCGATCATCAGACCGAGGCCGAAGCCCGGCGCATGGAGTCGCGTGAGGCTTCACTGCTGGCGGAACTCGGATTTGCCGTACCGGCATCGCACACACAGGGAGAAATAACGTGAATTCGAACCACGGCGAAGGCGATGCCAAGACCTTGCTGGAGCGTCTCGGAGATGTCTTTTCACCGCCACCGGACAATCGTCATGGCGTGATGGCGATGCTGCGCGCAGCCGAAGAGAAGGACATCTTCGACATCGAGGCGCTCAATATCATGTTCGGGGCCATGCAGGTCTCTGACCTGTGTGCGCGCGACATATTGATCCCCCGCTCGCAACTCAGGTGTGTGCCTGTGAATCAACCGCCCGAGGAATTTCTTGCCATGCTCATTGATGCCAAGCACTCGCGCTTCCCGGTCATCGGAGATGATGCAGATGATATCCGCGGCGTACTGCACGCCAAGGATTTGCTGCCGCTCGCCCTCAAGGACAATCTGCAGGCATTCGACATCAAGGACTACATGCGCACCGCTGCCTTTGTGCCCGAGAGCATGCGGCTCAATGCCTTGCTCAAGGAGTTTCGCAGTTCACGGCAACACATGGCGATGGTGGTCGATGAATATGGGCACACCTCGGGAGCGGTGACTATTGAAGATGTGCTGGAGCAGATTGTCGGTGAAATCGAGGATGAGCACGATGTCAACGAAGAGGTGTATATCAATCCGCTCGGAAACGACACCTTCAATATCAAGGCGCAGATGCCGATTGACGAATTCAACGCCTACTTCGGGACAGCGCTCGATGATGAGGAAGTCGAGACTCTTGGCGGGTTGATGATGCGCCAGCTCGGCCATGTGCCCGAACAGGACGAGCAGGTGGCCATCGGTGCCATGAACTTCACCGTGCTCAATGCCGAAAGTCGTCGTGTGCGGCTACTGCGGCTCGAGCTGCGCCGGGACTGAATTCTCGCGGGACACGCACCTCATGCAGATGCCTCAGGGCTTCACGCCGCCTGCATCCCGCAGCGCACGATGGCTCATCGTGTTCGTGGCCGGCCTGCTCTTCCCGCTTGGATTCGCTCCTCTCGATGTGCCGCTCCTCGCTATAGTGTCGGTCGGTATCCTGTTCTGGTGCCTGTCGGGTGCTGATGGGCGCTCGGGATTCTGGCTCGGCTACCTGTTCGGTCTTGGCAAGTACGGTGTCGGGGTCTCCTGGGTGTATGTCAGCATCCACGAGTACGGCAACGCATCGCCCGTGCTCTCCGGGGTCATGGTGCTGGTCTTCGTGGCCGGATTGTCGCTGTTTCCGGGGCTTTTCGGATATGCACACGGTCGTGTTTTTCGTTCTGCAGGACACATCCCGAGGGCACTGGCTTTCAGTCTGTTGTGGATGCTGCACGAATGGTTGCACCTGTGGGTGCTGACCGGATTTCCCTGGCTGTTGCTCGGCTACGCGCAGCTGGATACACCGCTTGCGGGACTGGCACCCATCGCCGGAGTACTTGCGGTGTCCTTCGCTGCCGCGCTGGTGGCCGCCGGGCTCGCAGCGCTCGCGCTGGCGACAGCGTGGCGCTCACGCATCATCTGCGGCTTGCTGATCGCCGTTCCCTGGATACTGGGCTTCGGTGTCGGCTCGTTGCAGTTCACCGAGCGCACCGGTAGCTTGCGCGTCGCCCTTGCTCAAGGCAGTGTCCCGCAAGCCGTCAAGTGGTTGCCCGAACACCTGAACCTGTCTCTCGACACCTATGATGCGCTCATGGATGCCGCCTGGGATGCCGACCTGATTGTCTTGCCGGAAGCCGCGATTCCCATGATGAGGAGCACTGCGGGCGAGTATCTCGCCGATGTCGAGCGACGGGCGATGGCGAGCGACACCGGCGTGATTCTCGGCATCGTACAGCGCGCCCCCGGCGAGATCTGGGCTTTTCACAACAGCGCACTCGGTCTCGGGCGGGCCGAAGGCGATTATGCGAAGCGTCATCTGGTGCCTTTCGGGGAATATGTGCCGCTGGAGTCCCTGCTGCGCGGCGTGATCGGGTTTTTCAACCTGCCCATGTCAGGTACACACCCGGGAGCTGCATCGCAGCCACCTGTCCGACTGCACCGGGACGATCGGTCAATCGAGCTTGCACTGGTGATCTGCTACGAGATTGCCTACCCCGAACTGGTCGCGAGCGCAGCATCCGACCCGGCGCTCATGGTGACCATCAGCAACGATGCCTGGTTCGGCAGCTCTCTGGGGCCTTGGCAACATCTGCAAATCGCGCGTATGCGCGCGCTGGAGATGGGTCGTGCGCTGCTGCGGGCGACCAATAACGGGGTTACGGCGGTGGTATCGGCGGATGGCTCGCTTGCGGCCAGCATCCCTCGCGGCGTACGCGAGGTGCTGTACGCAAGCGTCGAGCTGCGGCGCGGCCAGACACCCTGGCAACGCTGGGGCCACGCCTGGCTCATCTGGCTTGCTGTAGCTGCCATGTATGCGCTACTGCTGTATCAGGGGTGGCTGACACGGCGGTAGGGCGGCAGCGAGTCGAGTAGCTCGCGTATAGCGCGTTGCACCTGGGTGGCAGGCACTTGGGATGCCGACCTGATTGTCTTGCCGGAAGCCGCGATTCCCATGATGAGGAGCACTGCGGGCGAGTATCTCGCCGATGTCGAGCGACGGGCGATGGCGAGCGACACCGGCGTGATTCTCGGCATCGTACAGCGCGCCCCCGGCGAGATCTGGGCTTTTCACAACAGCGCACTCGGTCTCGGGCGGGCCGAAGGCGATTATGCGAAGCGTCATCTGGTGCCTTTCGGGGAATATGTGCCGCTGGAGTCCCTGCTGCGCGGCGTGATCGGGTTTTTCAACCTGCCCATGTCAGGTACACACCCGGGAGCTGCATCGCAGCCACCTGTCCGACTGCACCGGGACGATCGGTCAATCGAGCTTGCACTGGTGATCTGCTACGAGATTGCCTACCCCGAACTGGTCGCGAGCGCAGCATCCGACCCGGCGCTCATGGTGACCATCAGCAACGATGCCTGGTTCGGCAGCTCTCTGGGGCCTTGGCAACATCTGCAAATCGCGCGTATGCGCGCGCTGGAGATGGGTCGTGCGCTGCTGCGGGCGACCAATAACGGGGTTACGGCGGTGGTATCGGCGGATGGCTCGCTTGTGGCCAGCATCCCTCGCGGCGTACGCGAGGTGCTGTACGCAAGCGTCGAGCTGCGGCGCGGCCAGACACCCTGGCAACGCTGGGGCCACGCCTGGCTCATCTGGCTTGCTGTAGCTGCCATGTATGCGCTACTGCTGTATCAGGGGTGGCTGACACGGCGGTAGGGCGGCAGCGAGTCGAGCAACTCGCGTATAGCGCGTTGCACCTGGGTGGCAGGCACTTGGGATGCCGACCTGATTGTCTTGCCGGAAGCCGCGATTCCCATGATGAGGAGCACTGCGGGCGAGTATCTCGCCGATGTCGAGCGACGGGCGATGGCGAGCGACACCGGCGTGATTCTCGGCATCGTACAGCGCGCCCCCGGCGAGATCTGGGCTTTTCACAACAGCGCACTCGGTCTCGGGCGGGCCGAAGGCGATTATGCGAAGCGTCATCTGGTGCCTTTCGGGGAATATGTGCCGCTGGAGTCCCTGCTGCGCGGCGTGATCGGGTTTTTCAACCTGCCCATGTCAGGTACACACCCGGGAGCTGCATCGCAGCCACCTGTCCGACTGCACCGGGACGATCGGTCAATCGAGCTTGCACTGGTGATCTGCTACGAGATTGCCTACCCCGAACTGGTCGCGAGCGCAGCATCCGACCCGGCGCTCATGGTGACCATCAGCAACGATGCCTGGTTCGGCAGCTCTCTGGGGCCTTGGCAACATCTGCAAATCGCGCGTATGCGCGCGCTGGAGATGGGTCGTGCGCTGCTGCGGGCGACCAATAACGGGGTTACGGCGGTGGTATCGGCGGATGGCTCGCTTGCGGCCAGCATCCCTCGCGGTGCACGCGAGGTGCTGTACGCAAGCGTCGAGCTGCGGCGCGGCCAGACACCCTGGCAACGCTGGGGCCACGCCTGGCTCATCTGGCTTGCTGTAGCTGCCATGTATGCGCTACTGCTGTATCAGGGGTGGCTGACACGGCGGTAGGGCGGCAGCGAGTCGAGTAGCTCGCGCCCCCAGGCGGTGCTGTCCGCGCGATTGTCAAGAAGCGTGATACGACCATAATCGTTTTCGTTGCGTACCAGTCGCCCGCAAGCCTGGGCAAGTTTCAGTGACGCACAGGGGAGTGAGAGCGTACGAAATGCGTCTTCGTTGTGTGCCTCGTACCACTCGCGCATGGCGCGTTGCACCGGATCGGTGGGCACCATGAAGGGCAGTTTGGCGATGATCACATGTCGGCAGTATTCGTCCGGCAGATCCAGCCCCTCGGCAAAGCTGGCAACGCCCATGAGGTAGCTGCGTCGGCCTCTGTCCACCGCCGCCTTGTGCTTCTGCACGAGGCGGCCAGCCGCGAATGCGTCCTGTGACAACACCTGTTTCCGGCACTTGGGCGGCAGGCGCCTGTGGACTTCGTTGAGCTGACGCCAGGAGGTGAAGAGAATCAGCCCCGCCTTCTCTTCTGCCATGAGGTCTGGCAAGAGATGTGCGATGTCGTTGGTGTGCTCGCGAAAATATCGCGGATTGGCGAGCCCTCTGGGCACCCGTAACGTAACCATATCCCGATAGGGGAAGGGGCTTTCGATGTGCTCGAGCCGGGCGCAGGCAGCAATGCCCGTTTCACGCTGAAAATTACTGAAGCTGCCCAGCCCGCGCAGGCTCGCCGAGGTGCACAGCACCGCATGGAAGCGTGGCCACAGCAGCTCGCTCAGCAGCTCCCCCGGAAACAGCGGCGCATCGCAGAGCCCGAAGCTGTGACTCCCGGAACGCTGCCTGTCCTGCACCGACCAGCGCACACGCTGCCCGCAGGCGGCATCTGTAGCTGATGACTCGGGCACCGGGGCGAAATTGTGCATGACCATGGCTTGCTCTTGCAGGTGCGCCGCCTGTTCGCCAAGGTCAATCAGCAGTGCCTCGTACGGGCCTCTGGACTCGGCAGCCGACAGATTGTCGAGCGCGGCTTGCAGGGCCTTCAGAATCTTCGCAGTCTGTGCCGCCATCACCTCGAGGTGTGCGTGCACCTGATCTGACAGTTCGAGCAGCTTGTCGGGCAAGCGACCGCCAGCAAAGTAACACAGACCGGCATCCTTGCCGGAGGATTCGAACTCGAGCCCCGACAGGGCTTTGGTCAGCCCGCCCGCAGGAGCTGCCAGCAGCTGCAGTCGTTCGGCAAAGATCTCGGCTGCTTCCCGCAATTCCTCGTCATGGCCGAGCAGCTTCAATGCTCGTTCCAGTGTTTCGCCGGTTTGTTGTCCAATGGTCATGAAGCCACCCGGGTTGGCCGCGCGCGAGGCTGAGCGACGTGCCTTGTCGGCCAGGTTATGCGCCTCGTCAATGACGGCGATAACCTCTTCCGGCTTCGGCAGAATGGCCCCCCCGCCGATTGTCAGGTCCGCGAGCAGCAGGTCCTGGTTCACGACCAGCAAATCGAAGCTCTCGGAATCGGTGCGTGCCAGAAAGAAGGGGCAGACGCGATAATGCAGACAGTGTTCGCGCAAGCATCCCGCGCGGCTGTTGGTAAGTCCGTGCCAGAGAGACCAGGGCAAATCGCCAGTCCAGTGGTCTCGGTCACCGTCCCACTCACCCGCGCGCCAGGCATCGGCGAGCTCGGTGAGCAGGTGCGTGTGACGCGCATCAGTCTCGTTCACCGCACTGTCGGTGCGCTCTTCGCCAGCGGTTGTACGCGGCTCTTCGCCAGCCCCGAGATCAAGCTGTGCTTGCGGAGCAGACTGCTGCTCGAGTTTCAGCGGACACAGGTAGCGGCCGCGCCCCTTGACCACGCCGGCCTTGAACTCGAGCGAGGTATGTGTGGCGATGTTGGTCAGTTCGCGCAATACCTGCTCTTGCAGAACGACAGTGCTGGTGGCGATCAGCAGCTTTTTTTCCAGCGCCCGGGCGCACATTGCGCCTGCCAGCAGATAGGCAAGGGTTTTGCCCGTGCCGGTGCCCGCCTCGATGGCGGCCAGTCGCTCGCCGTCCGTATCGTGCAGGCAGGTTTCGACGATACTCTGCATCATCCGCCATTGCCCGCGGCGCGCCTCGCCACCGATACTCGCCAGCCATTCGCGATACAGCGTCTCCAGTTGCCCGAGGATGCGATCAAGGGGTGCGGAACTCATGGTTCACCCATTGCGCTACCCTCGCCCGCCTGCAACAGGCGCACCAGCTCGGCTTCGCCGATTACCGCAACACCGAGAGATTGTGCCTTGCTCAGCTTGCTGCCGGCACCGGATGCGGCAACCAGCCGGTGGGTGTCCTTCGACACCGAGGCACTGACGCGCGCGCCGAGTGCGACCAGACGCGCCTTGGCCTGGCTGCGCGTCAGGCTTTCAAGGCTGCCGGTCAACACCCAGGTCTGACCACTCAGGGGCTTGGGTGCGGCTGTCGGTGTGAGCGGCTCCCAGCAGATACCGGCTTCCCTGAGCGCGCGGATTTCCATGCAGTTGCGAGGGTCGTGAAAGAATTCCCGGATGTGCGCGGCGCTGATCTCGCCAATATCCCGTACCGCTTGCAGGCTTTCAAGGTCCGCCTGCATGATCGGCTCGAGCTCCCCGAAGTGGGTTGCGAGCGCCAGCGCCGCAGATTCTCCCACCTCGCGAATGCCAAGGGCGTAGAGAAACCTCGGCAAGCTGGTGCGTTTGCTTCGGTCAATGGCCGCGATCAGATTATGTGCTGATACCTCGGCAAACCCTTCGAGCTCCGTCAAGTCTGCCGATGTGAGCCGATAGAGACTCGATGGTCGATCAATCAGGTCGGCCTGTACGAGCTGATCGATGCGTCTGGCCCCCAACCCCTCGATATCGAGCGCCAGCCTGGACGCAAAGTGCAAGAGCGCCTCGCGCCGCTGTGCGGGACAGGTGGCCGTGTTCAGACAGCGCAAAATCGCTTCACCGGGCGGTTGTTCGAGAGCGCCGGCACACGCGGGGCAGTGACTCGGTGCCGTGATACTGC
Organism: Pseudomonadales bacterium; assembly: GCA_965199815.1. GTDB lineage: Bacteria > Pseudomonadota > Gammaproteobacteria > Pseudomonadales > Azotimanducaceae > Azotimanducus. The sequence continues at coordinate 36,734 of CBDATE010000018.1, read as the reverse complement.
GCGCATCTGCCGGACGCGCGGCCTCCTGCACACGCAGGATCTTCGGAATCACGTCACCAGCGCGCTGCAACCACACCTGATCACCAATGCAAAGACCGAGCCGTTCGTGGATTTCGTCCATGTTGTGCAGGGTGACATTGCTCACGGTGACACCGCCCACGCTGACCGGCTCGACGCGCGCCACCGGTGTGACGGCACCGGTGCGACCCACCGAGAACTCCACGGCAAGTACGCGCGTCAGGGCTTCTTCTGCCGGATATTTCCAGGCAATGGCCCAGCGCGGCCGGCGCAGCATCTGCCCGAGGCGGCGCTGCGCGGCCAGATCGTTTACCTTGACCACCACACCGTCAATGGCGTAACCGAGCGATTCGCGCAATGACAGGAGTTCGGCAATGTACTGCCGAGCCGTATCGAGGTGCGAGAGACACTGCACCTGATCATTCACGGGAATCCCCCACGCGGCGAGCTGCGCGAGTGCCTCGATTTGCGTGTTTGGTGACTCGCCCGCTGCGAGCTGCCCGATGCTGTAGCCGAAGAACCGGAGCGGACGTTCGGCTGTGACCTGCGGATCTTTCTGACGCAGGCTGCCGGCAGCACCATTACGCGGATTGACCATGGGTTTCTCGTCGGCGGCTGCGGCCCTGGCGTTGAAGGCATGAAAATCATCGTTGCGAAGATAGACTTCGCCGCGCACTTCGAGCAGCGCGGGACAGGTGCCGAGCAGGCGCAGGGGTACCCCGCGAATGGTGCGCAGGTTGGCGGTGATATTTTCGCCGGTATGGCCGTCGCCACGGGTGGCGGCGCGCGTCAGGGTTCCCTGCTCGTACAGGAGGCTCACCGCAACGCCATCGATCTTCGGTTCGCAGGTGACCTCGAGCGCAGACGGGTCATCAAGCAGTTCCTGACAGCGGCGATACCAGGCGGCGAGTTCGGGGAGTTGCGAGGCCTTGGCGAGCGACAGCATGGGCAGTTCGTGTCGCACCTCGGCGAAAGCGTCATCCGGCACTCCGCCGACGCGCTGCGTTGGCGAATCCGCGGTCTTCAGCTGCGGATGCGCCTCTTCGAGTGCTTGCAGCTCGTTGAAGAGACGGTCGTACTCGGCATCCGGAACCTTCGGATCATCAAGCACGTAGTAGTGGTGTTCGTAGTGGCGAAGCTGATCCTGCAGTTGCCTGATAGCCAGGCCGGGGTCATCGCTGTCGGACAGCACCGTCGGACACACGCTCAATCCTTCAAATTGGCCTTGTACATGGCTTCGCGAACGCTTGACAGGGGTTCACGCTTGTCGTCAAGCAGCTCGCCGTCGAGTTCTCTGGCGAGTTGTCGCGCACATTTCAGCATGGTGTCGAAGCGCTGCTTGTCCTGCCAGTTGCGTACCTCCATGAAGAAGACAAGACCGCGTGTATGACCCATGTCGATACGGCCCTGATCAAAGGTGCCCGGTTCAAATGCGTTGACGACAGCGAATATTCCGTTCTGATCCGCATCCTTCATGCGAAATACGCCGCGCTCGTCGAGCACACATCCGGCTCTGGTCAGCACCCGATTGACACCCGAACAGCGCAGTTCGCCCTGACCGCGCGCCATCACATAGATCACCAGCACCTGAGGCTCGCGCTGATCGGAAGCGCCCTGACTTTGGTCGCCAGGCGGGCGCGCGGGTATGCCCCTGGGGCGCTTGCCGCCACCGGATTGGCCCTGACCGCGCGGTGTCACCGGGGCGAGCCCGTCACCGTCGGCAGAGGGCGCATTGCCGACCGGCTCGCCCTTGTCATCTGTGCTCAGAGGGCCGAAAAGATCCGCCGCGGTCACGGTGGTGGTCGTGTGTTCGCGCTGCTCTCTGCGGCGGCGCTTGTTACTCTTCGATGTGGCCAGAGCAAACCCGATGACACCGATGAGCGCAGCGCTCCCGATCACCAGTGACAGCATGGGCAGGTCGAATTCTGAGGCAAAAGGCACGGGTGCAGCAGGATGATGGATATGGTGACAGGGATTATGAAGGTATTTTCGGTGTCTGTGCGAATGGATAGGGATTCGGTTGGGTGCGTTGGGGTCTTGTGTGGTGAATTCGCGTCATTGCAGCGCCATCAACTATTCCGTGTTCGCCAGCGAGGCGGCCTGGTTGATGTCCACAGATACCAGATGCGAAACGCCCGGCTCGCGCATGGTGACACCGAGCAGCTGATCGGCCATCTCCATGGTCAGCTTGTTGTGCGTGACAACGACGAACTGGACTTCGCTGGACATTTCCCGCAGCAGGGACACGAAGCGTTCGACATTCTCGTCATCGAGTGGCGCGTCCACCTCGTCAAGGAGACATACGGGGCTCGGATTCAGGCGAAACAGCGAGAAAATCAGGGCAACCGCAGACATCGCCTTCTCACCGCCCGAAAGCAGCGTCACGCTGGTGTTGCGCTTGCCCGGTGGATTCGCCATGAAGGAAATGCCCGTTTCAAGCAGGCGATTTCCGTGCATTTCGAGCTTCGCCGAGCCACCGCCGAAGAGCTTCGGAAACAGTTCTTCAAGCCCCTGATTGGCGCGCTCGAAAGTGCTCCGAAAGCGTTTCACCATGTCGTCATCAATCTTGTCAAGCGCATTGGTGAGTGTTTCGAGAGACGCTTCAATGTCCTGAATCTGTGCCTGCTGTTCGTCGAACAGCGCTTGCTCGCGACGCAAATCCTCGCTGGCGGCCAGATTGACATCACCGATCCGGGCCATGGAACGCTCGACATCGAGTCGTTGCTGCACAAGCTCATCCACGGAAGTCTCCTTGACGGAGTGAAGCAGGGCTTCCATGTCTGACTCATCGACTTGCAGACGCTTGATTCCGGAGGAAATCTCCGTGACCCGGGCTCTCGCTTCGCCCGCGGCGACGCGCCTGTTTTCGCGGATGCCCCGCAGTGATTCGAGCTCTGTTTCGGTATCCGCGAGCGTCTGTGCATGTGAGCGAATGCCGGTCTCCAGGGTCTCCAGTGCATGCCGCGCCGTCTGCAAGCTGTCTTCCGTGGCAAGTCTGCGTTGTAGCCAACGCTCACGCTCGGCTTCGAGTTGCGGTTTGTCCCTGACCGCCTCCTCGATGCGCTGTCCGACCTGCACAAGGCGCTGCTCCAGCGCCCTGGCACGGCTCTCCAGTTGCGGCAGGGCTTCCCGGTGAGACTTCTCGGCCACAATCAGGCGCTCGTGCTGAACGCGCAGGTTCTGGTAGTCGGCTTCACTTTTCTGCGCTGCCTGACGCAATGTCTCATGTTGTTGCTCACTGTTCGCCACCAGATGTGCATACCGTGCCCGCTCCGCTTCTTGTGCGGCACAGCGCGTCGCCATTGATTCGCGTTCCTGCTCCGCGGCGCGCAGTTTGTCCTGCATCGTCTTGATGCGCGCTTCAAGCCCCTTGCGGGTCGCCGCAACCCGCTCGCGACGCTGGCTGATTTCCTGCAATCTGGCCGCCTCAACCTGATGTGCAGTCATGGCGCGTCCGCGCTCGCTCTCTGCCAGATTCAGTTCACCTGCAATCTGATCGAGGCGGCCGTGCACGTGTTCCAGTGCCTCACGTGCATCGGAGAGCGCCTGTTGCGCCGTCTGTACGTGTGTCTCTGCTGCCTCGCACTGCGCTCGCAAGGCCTCGACATCGGGCGCGCGGTCAAAAGCCGACTCGGGCAGATGGCGACGATTGACGCGAATCCAGTCAGGCCCCACCCAGGTGCCATCACGACAGATGATGGATTCGCCTGCGGCCAGTTGACCACGCTCGGCGAGTGCGTCGGCAACCTGCTCTGCAACGCGCACACCGGCAAACAGGCTGCCGAGCGTGACCCCGAGAACTTCATCCAGAGGGGATGCGCGGCTCGCAGCACGGCTGTCAGACTCGACGATGAGCAATTCGCCAGCGGTCAGCCCGTCAAGGTGCGCAGCCAGCTGTTCAACAGAGGGCGCAAGAACCCCGGCGGTCTTCCCCGAGAGCAGTGTGCGCGCGGCGGCTTGCCAGCCTTCGGGGACACACACTGTCCCGCCGAGGCGCGGCAGCTTGTGTGCGTGACAGGTTTCCAGCCACTGATCAATTGCCTGCGAATCTGTCTCGCCCGCATCGCCTGCCAGCGCGAGCGTTGCCGAAAGCTCGCGACGCAGCCGTTGCTCGATGTGCCGTTTCGCATCGATGTCGGCCTCCAGTGGTGCCAGTCCGGCGCGTAGCTCGGCGCGCTCCTTCTGTGTCTGCTTCTTCTGCGCAACAAGCTGATCACAGGCGCGCTCTGCCTCGTGCACGGCGGCATCAAGCTCGGACAGGTGCGCGGTATCGTCTGTTTCGGGGTCACCGCTCAACTGCTGCACCCGGTGCTCGGCATCGGCGATGCGCTCGCGTGTCCCGGCGATATCGGCTTCAAGACGCGCGAGCTGCTGACGCACCCTCGATGTTTCGTCAGTGGCGGAAGCGAGTGCTGATCGGTGATTGCGCAAGGCCTCTGTGGATGCCTGCAGAGCCTCGCTGTCCTGTTTGCGTGTGCGTTCCTGTCCGCCAATCGAGGTGCTGTGGTGTTGCAGCTTCAGCTTCGCTGCATCGAGAAGCTGCCGGGTCTTTTCCAGGCTTTCGAGGACCGAGGCGCGTTCACTTCTGGCTGCCCGCAGATCCTGCGTGTGCTGTGTCAACGCCTGCTCGAGGCTCTCGAGCGCGGTTTCGGCGCGAGAAATTTCAGCACCGGCATCAAAGTACTCACCGCTTGCCTTGTTCAGTTGCGCATTTGCCGTATCACGCTCTGCGTAGAGGGCATCACGGCGTGACTGCATGGTGCGCCGCCGGTTTTCGCATGTGCTGACGTTCTGATCGGATTCGAGTACCTGTGCTGCAAGTCGGGTGAGTTCCTGATCTGCCTGTTGCCGACGTTTGGCCGCCTCGCAGGCTTCCAGTGTACGTTGCCGTTCGGCGAGCTTGCGATATCTGTTCGCGCGTTTTGCCTGGCGCTCGAGGTTGGCGACGCGCTCTTCGCGGTCATGGCTCAGTTGTCTGGCGCGCTCGAGATTCAGTCCGGCCTGTTCCATGCTGAGTTCGGTTTCGCGGCGACGTTCCTTGTAGCGGGAGATGCCGGCGGCTTCTTCGAGGTAGCCGCGCAACTCCTCCGGTTTTGCCTGTACCAACTGCGAGATTCGCCCCTGCTCGATGATGGCATATCCCTGAGAGGTGAATCCGGTGTCGAGAAAAACATCGAGTACATCGCGTCGTCGGCATCGGGTACCGTTCAATCGGTAGATGGATTGCCCGTCGCGAGTGACTTCCCGCCGCACGGACAATTCACTGCCGCCGTCTGTCAGTCGGCCAACGCGCCCCTCGACTGCGTCAAAAATGAGTTCGATGCTCGCGAGATCCGCAGGTGCGCGGGCATCTGACCCCTTGAAGATGACATCCTCCAGCGTTTCGCCACGCAGATTTTTGGCCGAACGCTCGCCGATTACCCATCGCACGGCATCGATAATGTTGGATTTGCCCGCCCCGTTCGGCCCCACCAGAGCCGTTCGATTGGTGGGCAGGTCAATGACTGCGGGATCGACAAAGGTCTTGAATCCGGCCAGGCGTATCTGGTGCAGGCGCATGGCGAGTCTGGCCTGCTCGGACGGGCGGGTAGCAGGGCGGTGGAGCGGCTGGGCGATTGAAGGGGTTATTCCGCTTGCCGTGGGCGATCGTTGAATGCGCGCACCTGCGCATTGAAGTTGTCAAGGATCACGGTGAGCTGTTCGACCCCGTTGTTGTAGAGGAGTGTGAGCGCCGTGAGCGTGGTGTCCGGTTCGTTGTTGGTGTTGTTTGCGTTATGCGCGTTGTTCGCGCTGTTCGCGCTGTCACCAGACGAATCGATGGCATCCTCGATGCAGTCGAGAGATGTGTGCATGTCGGCCTGGTAGGTGCGCATGTCTGCATGTGCGGCCGCGAGTTCGGCTTCCGATGCCAGGCGACCGTCCGGCACGAAGGGTGGCTCGGGAAAGGCACAGCGCTCTATGCCTGGAGGCGCTGGATCTGCCTTCATGAGGGCTTCTGCGCTTGCGTCTGCCTCATCGTCGGAGAACAGCATGTAGTCTGCGGAGAAAGCGAATGCGAGCGGGCAGAAAATCAGGGACAGGACAGCAAGGATTGGGAGGGACAGGGATTTCACGATGAAAAAACTCCCGGGGTTCGGTAATTTCGATTCATGAACGGTTCAGGGGCGCTTCGATAGCGCGGGGGTTGAACACAGGTTTCAGGTTTGTGGGGTGTCAGAGGTTGGTAGCGGGGGCAGGATTTGAACCTGCGACCTTCGGGTTATGAGCCCGACGAGCTACCGGACTGCTCCACCCCGCATCCGACTCGCCTATTGTAACGAAATGTCGCTGGTTTGTGCGAAGAGTTATCGCACGGGGACACCCATAAGAGTTATCGAGTTATCGCGGGGACACCCATACGCTGGTTATTATCGCACGGGGACACCCATAGCTTATTATATCGCGCGGGGACACCCATAGTTATCGCGCGGGGACACCCATTGTTGTGCTGCACAGGACACACAATTGCTGTTTGCAACCGAGTGATTTCAGGTGTGTTTGGGGATGTTCAATGACTTTACCTTCAGCCGAGAGAAAGATTTCGCCCTCAGGGGCACTTGTTCAGGAATAGCGGGCAGGCGGATATGTCCGGGTTCCCGAAAGGCACCGGCACTTGGAATCCAGTCAAGCTGGAAGCGATGTAACCTCCTGTCTCAAGGGTGGATGCTTTGGCAAAGGCGGATCGCCGTGGCCTTCTTTCCTGCCCCACCGTTTCCGGTATTTGTTCACACATGTCAGGAATCCTTCGGGGTCTGATAACCCCTTGGGGTCGCGGGGTAACAGCGGACTCTCCACCAAGCCCTCACGCCAGGCAATCCATGACAACCTTTCCAGATGTGCTTCAAGCGTTACTTCCAACGAGGTTGGCCCGCCGGTGTGTATTCGGCCACTCTGGCCGCACTCCATCAAAAGAGGCGCCAGCACTTCATCAATCTTTTCCGGTTGCACTTGAGCTTCCTCAACGCGTCTCGCGAGCCCGGTTGTTCCGCCTGAAACAGATGCAGTCGCGCCCGCTCGGAGTGGATTCAAGTCCACATATCCCATGCAAGCGTCCACTGCCTCCGAATTCGGGAGAGGCCTGGAACTGTGGAACCTTGATTCCCAGAATCGCCCCGTGCAGTCATCCTCACGATTGGCACGTCTCGATATCCACCAATTCACGCACCTCATGAACCAGGACAAGTCAGCCAGCCGATGCCGCAGCACTTCGATGCGCTCTTCGTCACTCGCAAGCGCTTCCACAGCAGCCTGCAAATCTCTGCCAGCACGAGGCGGGTGGGCTATCAACCAGCGTCGTGCCACCTCTTCGCGAGTCCATGTTTTGGCATCCTGAGGTCGATATTCCACCGCTACATGATAGTGATTCGACATGACCGCATACCCGTAAACTTGCACCGAAAAAGCCTCACTCATCCTCAGCAGCCGCTTTTCTATCCATTGGCGCCTGTGCGAGTAATCTCGGCCTGTCACAGTGTCGCGCCCGCACAACCAGGCGCGCCGCACACAGCGGGAGACGATGTGGTGAAATCCACCCCGCTCCCGGTCAATCAGTTGACTTCTCGCAATAGTCATGAGGACTATTCTGTATCGCCGAAGATCTTGTGGCTAGCGGCATTGCACCATATCCCATGTGCGAATTCATTCATCCGTGACGACGGACATCGAGTGGCAGGGGACACACAACGCAACGGCAGGGGACACACAATGACCCTATGGGTGTCCCCTCCAGAGTGTGAGAGTGTGTGATGGGTGATGGGTGTCCCATCCGAATAGTGTGATGGGTGTCCCATCCGTGTGTGATGGGTGATGGGTGTCCCATCCGAATAGTGTAATAGTGTGATGGGTGTCCCATCCGAATCGAATGTCCCATCCGAATAGGGTGCCTTCCAACTGGTTACACTGATTCTTATGGCTCTGTTGAAAGACAAGGCGGGCGAACTCGATCTGGCGGCGGCAGCGCGCCTGACCGGTCTTTCGCCCGCAAATATTCGCCGCTGGCAGAAGATGGGCGTGGTCGGCGGGGGCGAGAATCGACTCGATTTTGTGGATCTGCGGTTACTGCGCAGCTTTGCCACCATGCTGCGCCTGGGTCTGCCCGCGCGACGGCTGAACCGGGTGCTCAAGCGCCTTGGCGCGCCGGAGAAACCACTCACGACCGACGGACGGTTTCTGCTCTATCGTCGCCATCAGGAGCTCTGGAATGTCGAAACCGGCCAGGGACATATCGACTTCAGTGACGCTGGCAAGCCTGCCACACTCGTGCATCTCGCAAATCCTGCGTCGCAAAAAGAAGGCTCTCCTTCGGCGGACGACTGGTATCAGCTCGCCCTGAGCCTCGAGTCCTCCGAACCCAAATCGGCGCGGGACCTATACGCCCGTGCGCTGCGAACAGACGATCAACATGTTCCGTCGCGCATCAATCTCGGGCGTCTCTGGCAACTTCAGGGCAACCTTTCTGCGGCAGTGCGTGAGTACCGCGCAGCGCTGAGCGCGGACCCCGGCAACCCGGAGGCCATCTACAACCTGGCGACCATATTTGATGATCTTGAAGAAGGCGAGCTCGCCATCAGATACTACGAGACCGTTTGCGACAGCATCCCCGATGCACACCTGCACCTGGTCCGTCTCTTCGAGGAGCAGGGCAACACCATGCGCGCCAAGTGGCATCTGGCCGTGTGGCAGCGAGGTGCAGCCGATGAAGTTATCGACCAGCACACCTGAGGTATGGCGGAGCCCGGGATGCCGGGTCGGACACCGGACACCTACACCCCGATACACCCCGATACACCCCGACCCCCCCCCCGACACCCCAGGTCAGTTGACCTCTCGCACCGGAATCAATTCGCCCTTGCCAATGCCGCGCCGTGTACCGTACTGCACAAACGCGAACCAGACAGCACCCGACAAGAGGCACATGCATGCCACCCAGATCAGGCTGGACAGCGGATGGGCGGGGAAAGTGCCAATCTGATAGATGCTCACTGAAACGGAGTAGGCCAGAACGAGCGACCAGGCAACGGAAAACGCCGCCCAGAAGCCGCCGAACTCACGGTAGAGCACTCCCACCGTGGCTACGCAGGGGATGTACAGGAGGATGAACATCAAGTAGCAGAAGGCGGCCAGGTCACCTGCGAAGGAACTCTGCAATCGTTCCACCGTGGAGTGTATCTCGGCAAATTCCGTCCCTTCTGCGGATCTGGCGACCTGACCGAGCGCAAGCGGGTCAGCCGCGCTATCACCAAGACCGCGCAGATTCTCCGCGATGGAAGACCCCGCGTCGCGCAGGCTTTGCCACAACTCGAAGTCTTCTGTCTCGGCAGTTGTCGGCTGCGAGTAGAGGGCATCCAGGGTGCCCACCACCACCTCCTTGGCGAAGATGCCGGTGAACAACCCCACTGCCGCCGGCCAGTTCTCCTCGTCAACGCCCATGGGTTCGAGTATCGGAATAATGGATTTGCCAATCGCCGACAGCACCGAAGTTTCGCTGTTCTCGTTTCCGAAGCTGCCATCCGTCCCCCAGGAGTTGAGCAGATTCAGCGCAATGACAACCAGCACGATGGCCTTGCCGGCGCGCAGGATGAAGTCGCGCAGCCGGTGCCAGGCGATGCGACATATGTTGCCGATACGCGGCAGGTGGTAGGTCGGCATTTCCAGCACGAATCCGCCGGTGGCGGGGAGCGCAACCCTGGGACGAAGCATCAGCACGGTGAATATGGCCACAAGGATGCCGGTCAGATACAGCAGGAAGACGATTTCCGCGGCGTATCCGCGAAAGAACGCGGCGGCAAAGAGGGCATACACGGTCAGGCGTGCGCCACACGACATGTAAGGGGCCATCAGCGCCGCGAGGATACGTTCCGAATTGCCCGGCAGGGTGCGCGTGGCCATGACTGCGGGCACATTGCAGCCAAACCCGACGATGAGCGGCACGAAGGCGTGTCCGGGCAAACCGATCTGACGCAGCAGCCGGTCCATGAGAAATGCCGCGCGCGCCATGTATCCCGAACCTTCCAGAAAGGACAGGCACAGATAGAGTGTGCCGATGATGGGAATGAAGGTGGCGACGAGTTGCACACCGCCGCCTACCCCGTCGGCGAGCAGGGTCACGAGAAAATCAGGCAGGCCCAGCCACTCCCACAGAACTCTCGGACCCTCCACAAACAGCGCCGTGGCCGCGCCATCGAAAAAGTCGATGAACGCGCCTCCGAATCCGATGGTGACGACGAACATCAGGTACATCACCAGCAGGAAGACGGGCAGTGCGAGCACCGGATGCAGCAACACCCGGTCGAGCCAGTCGGTGAGTTGCGGACCTTCCTTCACGCTGTGCAGTACGCCTGCAAGCAAGGTGTCCACCAGCTGGTAGCGTTCCTGTGCGCTCCTGACACTCGTCAGGGAAGCCGTTCCCGATGCGGGGGTGGTGAGGCGCGATTCGCCGTGTGCCGCGCGCAGCACGGCGGCTTTGAGTTCCCGGATGCCCTGATTGCGGCTGGCTGTTACCGGCACCGCTTCGCAGCCGAATCGCTCGCCGAGCGTTTGCGTATCAATCTTCAGCCCGTTGCGATGTGCGACATCGCTCATGTTCAGGGCCAGCACCAGCGGCGCATCGAGAGACAGCAGTTGCGTCGCCAGATACAGGCCGCGATGGACGACCGTGGCATCGAGAATGCAAACCACCACGTCAGTCTGTTTGCCGAGCAGATAGCGCTGGGCGATGTCCTGATCAAGCGTTGCTGCCTTGCCGTCAGAGAAGTCCGAGATGCCGGGCAAATCCGTGACCTCGCAGATTTCGTTGGCGAGCGAGAAGCGGCCGGTCTTCTTCTCCACGGTCACGCCGGGCCAGTTTCCGACCCGTTGGCTCAATCCCGTGAGCGCATTGAACAGGGTTGATTTGCCGACATTGGCATTACCGGCAAGCGCGACACGAATCATGTGTCGGGTTCCAGCAGCAGTATGTCGGCCTCACTGCGACGCAGGGCGACGCGCGTACCGCGCACCCTGAGTTGAATCGGGTCGCCGAGCGGTGCCTGCCTGAGAAACTCGACGCGTGCTCCCCTGATGAATCCGAGGCTCTGCAATCTTGCTGCAAAGAGACTTGATTCGTCACTGTAGCCCAGTACGCGCATGAAGCGATGCCTGTTATCGAATTTCATCCTGTGAGAGGACGCATACAGAGTAACGGTATTGCTGCGGCAGCTGTCATTCGTGTCATTCGGAATTTCCCCTGAGGCTCACGTTATGAGCCATTGCCTCCCGATAATGATAATCCCTGTTGTTCCTGATTGGTTTGGGAGATTTGCATGTCTGAAATTCACATGTCTGAAGAAGTATCCATGATAGCCGAGAGATTGTCGCAAGTAACTCTGGGGGAGGTGCAGAAGCATCACAACCTGACGATGATTCCCATGCTCGCCGAAGGCCCGGCCGAGCCGGGATATCGGCTGCTTGACGATGCCATTTCCTCCGGAGTTGCGCGCGTCACCGAAGTTTCGAGCTCCGGCAGTGTCCCGGAACTCAAGTTCATCAATGAGGGCGACCGTCCTGTGCTGTTGCTCGACGGCGAGGAGCTCATTGGTGCGAAACAGAACCGCATCCTCAACCTGACCGTGTTGGCACCCGCGAACCAGACCATCGTGATTCCCGTCTCCTGCGTGGAAGCGGGGCGCTGGAGCTATGCGTCCCGCGATTTTGTATCCGCGCGGCGTGCACATTTTGCCGAAGGCCGGGCACGACGGACCATGCAGGTCAGCAGATCCATGCGCGATACCGGCACAAGGCGCAGTGATCAGGGGGATGTCTGGAGCGAGATTCGCAGGAAATCCGCGCGTCTTGGTGCCGAATCACGCACGGAAGCGGCCGCCGAGATGTATCAGACGCACCGCGAAAATCTGGACGACTACAAGCGCGCGGTACAACCCATCGATGGGCAAGCCGGTGCTCTGTTCGCAATTGATGGACAGGTCCTCGGCTGCGATATTTTCGATAGTCCCGCGACGCTCGCCAGGACGCTTCCCATGCTGGTGGAGAGCTTCGCCCTTGACGCTATAGACGGAGCAAGACGCGGAGCGACGGACAGCCATACGCAAGACGAAGAACAGATCGTCAGGGGCGCTGAGCAGTTCGTGCAGCAAATCGCCGCCGCCGACATCAAGCGGTTCCCGGCTGTGGGCGAGGGCGAAGACTTTCGCCTGGAAGGCAAGGACACAGGTGGCGGAGCACTCGTGTTCGAACAGCGGGTCGTGCACCTGTGCGCGTTCCGGGCACCTGAGCACCGCGAGCAAGAGGCACCATTGCAGGGACGAATGCAGCGCGCCTCGCGTCGTCGCTTTTTTCGCAGATGAGCCGACGCAAATCGGTCAACGAAGACCCGTCAGACATCGCACGAGCCTGCTAGAATCTTCCCTGAGTTTTCAGGTACGCACAGCATGAACTGGAACGAAGACGGCTCAGATCAGGATCCTTGGGGGCACCGAGGCTCCCGGACCAGCTCGCAATCGTCCGCGGGGCAGTCCTCGGGGCAGAAGGATGGCGGCTGGAATCCCTTGCGGTTTTTTGGCATAGGTTCCGGGCGCAGCTTTTCCGGCGGTTCGTGGGTGCTGGTGGTCGCCGTTATCGTAATCGCATACGGAGCACTTGGTCTGTATCAGTTGGACCAGTCGGAGCGTGGCGTGGTGCTGCGCTTCGGCAAGCTGCAGGAAGCGCTGCTCATGCCCGGTCTCAACTGGCAGCCGCCGATCATCGATCGGGTGATGCGAGTGAATGTCACGCGCGTCAATTCGCATCAGCACACGGATCTGATGCTGACCGAGGACGAGAATATCGTCAATGTGAGGCTGAGTGTGCAGTACGTGATCGGCGACCCCAAGTCCTACATCACGGAGATTCTCGAACCCGAAGTGGCGCTCACGCATGCCACCGAAAGTGCGCTTCGACATGTGGTCGGCGGGTCTCTCATGGATATGGTGATCACGGAAGGTCGTGCAGAGATTGCTGCCGAAGTGCAAACACGCCTGCAAACCTATCTCGACCGGTATCAGTCGGGGTTGCGCGTGGTCAAGGTCAATATCGACGAGAGCGGCCCGCCCACCCAGGTGCAGGATGCCTTTGACGATGTCCAGAAAGCCAAGGAGGACGAGGTTCGATTGCGTAACGAGGCGAATGAATATGCCGAAAAGGTTGTGCCGGAAGCGCGAGGCGATGCACAGAAACAAATCGAGGAAGCCAATGCCTATCGCGATCAGGTCATTGCCGAGGCCAAGGGCGAGGCCGAGCGCTTCAAGAAGCTTCTGGGTGAGTATCAGCTCGCCAAGGATGTGACCCGTGACCGCCTGTATATCGATGCAATGGAATCCGTGCTGTCAAACGCAACCAAGGTGCTGGTGGATGTGGACGGTGGCAATAATGTGCTGTTCATACCGCTCGACCAGATCACCGCAGCCGCCATGCAAAGGGAACGGCAGCGGCCCTCGACGGGAGGTTCCGAAGACGGCCTTGCAAGCAACCTGAGCCCCTCTGGCAGTGCGGGGGACGACTCCACAAGCAGCTTTGACCGTCCGAGGAGATAGACATGTCACTCAAGAATCTCGTTGCAATCATCCTTGGTGTTCTGGTCGTCGTATTGCTTTCCATGAGCTTCTATACGGTGCGGCAAACCGAACGCGCAGTCCTGTTGCGTTTTGGCGCGGTGCTGAGTGCGGATGTCTCGCCGGGCTTGCATCTGAAGTTGCCCATTGCGGATGAGGTCAAGACCACCGAAGCGCGCGTACTCACGGTGGATTCAGATCCGGAGCGCTATTTCACGCTCGAGAAAAAACCGGTTATTGTCGATTCCTTCGTCAAGTGGCGGGTCGATGATGTCTCCACCTATTACACCGCGACCGGCTTTGATGCCAATGCTGCGCGATTGAGAATCGCCGAGCGCGTCAACGAAGGCTTGAGAAACCAGATCAGCCGCAGGGATATGCACGAGGTGATTTCCGGGGAGCGCGACCAGCTCATGAGCGAACTGACCGCACAGCTTGATGTGGCCATGCGCCGCGAGTTCGGGATTCGCGTCCTCGATGTGCGGGTCAAGCGTATCGACTTGCCGCCGGAGGTGAGCGTCGCCGTGTATCAGCGCATGAATTCGGAGCGGGAAATCGAAGCCCAACAGCATCGTGCGGCGGGTCGCGAACTCGCGCTTGGTATCAACGCGGATGCTGACCGGCAAGTGGTGGTCATAGGTGCCGAAGCCTATCGCCAGGCTGAGGAGGTTCGTGGCGATGGCGATGCCGAAGCGGCGCGAATCTATGCGGAAGCCTTCAATCAGGACCCGGAGTTTTACGAGTTCTACCGGAGTGTCAATGCCTACGCCAAGGTGTTCGCGGACAAGAGCGATGTGCTGGTGCTCGATCCGAAGAGTGACTTTTTCAAGTACCTGGAAGAGTCCGGGCCATAATCACGTCAAGCGTCCACGCGGCGTATCCATGCTCGAGGACACCGCCGCGCTTTGGAACGCCGCGCTGTAGAACACGCACACTCCTTGCAGCCAACCGAAATCTCGCGTCGTGAACGCCTGTCATTCGCGTCTTCCCGAGGGTGTGGAGGACATTCTGCCCCCGCAAGCGCGCGCGCTCGAGATCTTGCGACGCGCAATACTCGACATGCTGCATCAGCATGGGTACGACTATGTCATCTGTCCGGTATTCGAGTATCTCGATGCACTGCTCGTCGGAGCCGGAGCCGATCTGGAATTGCAGACCTTCACCTTCACGGACAGGCAGAGTGGTCGTCTGCTCGGCTTGCGCGCTGACCTCACCTCGCAAGCCCTGCGCGTGGATGCTGGCAAGGCAGGCCGGGAAGGTGTGCTGCGCCTGTGTTATTCGGGTCCGGTGGCGCGCGCCCAGCCAGAGGGGGTACTTGCCTCACGAGAATCCCAGATTCTGGGTGCCGAACTCTTTGGTTCCGATAGCCAGGCGGCGGATGCAGAAATCGTCACGCTCATGATGGGGGTGCTGGAACTCGCCGGTGTCAGCGAGCCATTCATTGAAATCGGGCATGTTGGTATTGTGGCCGAGCTCATTCGGGCGACCCGGCTTGATGCCGGGCGATGTGCCCACCTTTACGCGGCCCTGCATCGAAAGGCGCAGCAGGAAGTACGCGAACTGACCATGGGTACGGGCGCAGCGGGTGCGGCGCTCGTCGCACTCACTGAACTCTTCGGTGGCGAGGACACCCTGTACTCCGCGCGCGAGGTGTTCATGGATGCGCCCGGCCAGGTGCTCGCACGGCTTGATGAACTCGAGGCCTTCGTTGCCTTGCTCGAGGTGCAAGCGCCTGAGGTCGCATTGCGCATCGACCTGGCCGAGATGACCGGCTTTTCGTATCACACCGGGCTCGTGTTCGCGGCCTATTCGCGCACCTCCGGCCAGGTGCTGGCGCGCGGCGGCAGGTACGACGGTCTGGGTGGGCGCTACGGAAATCCGCGCCCGGCAGTCGGGTTCGACCTCGACCTGGCACGGTTTCCGGTGTCGGTGCAGCCGGAACCCGGAATGGTGTGGGTGCTGCCTGCACATTCCATGCACGAGGCCAGCGTACAGACACGCAGAGCCAGTATGAATCGCCTCAGAGAGCAAGGCTGGCGAGTTGTTGAATCGCTCGCTGCAGGCGACTCCATGCCCGCAGGAACAAGCCACAGGCTCGTCCCCGACGAGCAAGGCGACTGGCAGCTCGAGCCTCTGCCCGATTGACACCCGGATGTTCGGTTGATGGCAAAAGCGGTTGTCGTGCTCGGCACCCAGTGGGGCGACGAGGGCAAGGGCAAGATCGTCGATCTGCTCACCGAGTCCGCACATGCTGTAGTGCGCTTTCAGGGTGGTCATAACGCTGGTCATACGCTGGTCATGGGCGACGAGAAACACGTATTGCATCTGGTGCCTTCGGGCATCTTTCACGATCAGGTCACCTGCATGATCGGCAATGGCGTGGTTCTGGAACCACGCTCTCTGCTGGCAGAAATCGACACACTGCAGGAGCTCGGCATTCCCGTGACGGAGCGCCTGAGAATCAGCCCGGCCTGTCAGCTCATCCTGCCGTACCATCAGGCGCTTGATCTGGCGCGCGAGCGCGCCATGGGGGCATCGAGAATCGGCACCACAGGTCGCGGCATAGGCCCGGCCTATGAGGACAAGGTGGCGCGGCGCGGCATTCGTCTGGCAGATCTTGCTGATGCAGGCAGGTTCGCGGAGCAGCTTGCGGAGGTGCTCGAGTATCACAACTTTGTCTTGCAGCACTATCATCAGACGGAGACAATCGACTGTTCGCAGGTGCTTGACATGAGCCTGGCCGCGGGCGAGCGGCTGTTGCCAATGGTCGAGGATGTGGTGGCTGCGCTGCATGCGCTGCGTCGGGAAGGGCGCAGGATTCTCTTCGAAGGTGCGCAGGGTGCCCTGCTCGATGTGGACCTCGGCACCTATCCCTTTGTCACCTCCTCCAATACCACTGCGGGCGGCACCGCTGTCGGCAGCGGTTTTGGTCCCCTGCATCTCGACTACATTCTCGGCATCACCAAGGCGTACGCAACACGCGTTGGACACGGCCCGTTTCCCACCGAGCTCGACAACCATATCGGCAAGCGTCTGGCCGAGCGCGGTCACGAGTTCGGCTCCACCACTGGCAGGCCGCGTCGCTGCGGCTGGTTTGATGCGGTGGCACTGCGCTCGGTGGTGCTCATCAACAGCATCTCGGGGCTGTGCATCACCAAGCTCGATGTGCTGGATGGTCTTGATACCATCAAGCTGTGCGTGGCCTGTGAGCAGGATGTCAGGTCTGACCGACAGCCCGTGCCGGGTGTCGGCTACGGGCAGGTCACCCCCGTGTATGAAGAGCTTCCCGGTTGGCAGGAATCGACGCAAGGTGTGCGCTCACTGACGGACTTGCCAAGGAATGCGCGCGCCTACCTGCACAGGATTGAGGAGGTGGTGGAGTGCCCGCTCGATATCATCTCGACTGGCCCGGAACGTTCGGAAACCATCGTCATGAAACGCATCTTCAGTTAATTCCTGTAGAATTCCCCGACTTGTAACGACAGCCATGAATCCTCGCGGATGCCGATTTTCAGAATGAGTTAGCATAGGAGGTTCATGTTTGTTCATCAGGCCGATGGAAGCCAGTAAATGAGTGTATCGAGTGTCATGAGCCGCGCAGTCTTCCCGGGCAGGTCTCTGCCGGATGTCGCTATGGGAACAAAACCGCACACCGAGGGTACGCTCGACTGGGTTGGCATGTCCGAGATTCATCAGCCGCTACGGATTCTTGATGGCGGCACAGCCCGCGAGGTTGATACCAGAATTCAGGTATTTGTTGATCTTGATGATGCCCGCGCGCAAGGCATTCACATGTCACGCCTGTACCTGATGCTCGATCAGCATGCCCGGACGAGGCCCCTGACACCGGCGGGGCTCAAGCTGCTCCTGTCCTCGTTGCTGGAAACCCACCGCGACCTCAGTACGCGGGTATTCATTCAGTTCGATTTCGACTTCTTCTTGCGTCGCAACGCGCTTGTTTCCGAATATTCGGGCTGGAATTCGTATCCGGTGACCATCAAGGGCATCCTGTCCGAAGGTCAGATGCATGTGGAGGTCGGTCTTCGAGTGCTCTATTCATCGACCTGTCCATGTTCGGCGGCACTCGCACGGCAACTCATTCAGGATCAGTTTCGGCAGGATTTTTCATCCCGGAATCAGGTCTCCTTCAGCGAAGTACGCGCCTGGCTTGGGCGTCAGGAGAGCATTCGCGCCACGCCACACAGTCAACGCAGCGCAGCACGGCTGCTCTTGCGCCTGGCTGAGCAGAGCGATGAGTTCGGGATATGTTCCCTCATAGACATGTCGGAAGAAGTTCTGGAGACACCTGTACAGACGGCGGTGAAGCGGGAAGACGAACAGGCGTTCGCGCTGCGCAACGGGCAAAACCCCATGTTCTGTGAAGATGCCGCGCGCAAGCTCAAGGGCGCGCTTGGCACACGCGAGGATGTGCTTGATTTCTGGCTGCGTGTCGAGCACTACGAGAGCCTGCATGCTCACGATGCCGTCGCCATAGTCACCAAAGGCGTACACGGAGGCTATCTGCCCATCCCGTAGGTATGTTCTGATCATCGCATCTGGTAGCCTGTCCTTATTGGATTATCCCCGGGCTCATATCATGAGATGTGCGACGATCGGTTGGGTCGCCGGGTTGTTTCTGGGTTGCCTCGTCAGCCCCTTGGTGCTTGCGCAAAGCGCCTGGGATCTTGTATTTCGTGATCAGCTCGACTGGACGAATCGGGAACACAGGCTGATCCTCGCGCGCGATCTGACAGATCGGATTTCTCTGCTCGAATCCACCCTCCCGGAGTTCGATGATCGTGCCCGTGCCTGGGTCGAGAACCTGGAGCAACGCATCGAGCGACTCGGCGATGATGCTGCTTCGAGTGAGCGTGGCAAGCTGTACTTGTCGCATCAGTATCAGCATCGAGCGCTGCTCGGGCACATGGAGCAATTGCAGCGAGAGCTCGCATGTACTCGGCAGGCTAACGCGCTGTCCCGGGAAATGGTGTGCTGGGGGCGCGTCGCCGTGTATCTTCTTGATGGCGACCGCATTGGCGTGGCGCTTGGAACCCTGCGTGACCGCCGCCTGATGCCGCGCTCGCGAGAGGTGCCTTTCAAGGCGCACGATCCTGTGCTCTGGTATGCGGAATTTGGTCGCGGTATCGTAGAATATCTGCTGGTACCGTATCTCGCGTCCCGAGCTGAAAGTGATGAACCAGCCCTGCCTTGATTTGGCGACTGATGTCGCTTGCCCGCCGTCATGATGAACGCCGCTGCACCCACACTCGAATCGGTGCGCTCCACGCTGGAGAAGATTCGCCCGTACGTTGTTCGCACACCGAGCATACCGCTTGATAACCGCGCTACGGGCGGTGTGTTTGCACAGGTGGTGCTCAAACTCGAGCTCTTGCAGCGCACCGGCACCTTCAAATTGCGCGGCGCACTTGCCAATATGCTTGACGCGCCGCAGGCTGCACGGCGGGTGACCGCGGTGAGTGCCGGCAATCACGCTGTCGCTGTGGCCTGTGCAGCGGCGGAACTTGGCTGCGACGCGAAACTGGTTCTCTATGACTCGGCGAACCGTGCGCGAGTGGAGCTGGCGCGCGCATATGGTGCCCAGGTCCTGCTCAGAGAGGGTGGTCGGCCTGCGTTTGAAGAAGCCGAACGACTGGTCAAGGAGGAGAACCGCCTGATGGTGCATCCCTTCGAAGGGCCGGTGCTGGCATCGGCCACCGGCGGCGTTGCTCTGGAGCTGCTCGAAGATTGGCCAGACCTTGATGCTCTGGTGGTTGCTATTGGCGGTGGAGGTCTGGCAGCGGGCATCAGTGCAGTCGCCAAGGCGATGAAGCCTGACTGCGCCGTGTATGGAGTGGAACCTGCCAGGGCTGCGGCCATGCACGAATCCTTGCGTGCCGGCCACACGCTCACCGGCATCGTCAATCATTCGATTGCCGACAGCCTGTGCTCGCCGCTGACGACGGAATACTCCTTCAGCATGTGTCGGGCGCACCTTGACGATCTGGTGCTGATCAGCGATGAGGCGATGTGCAGAGGCGTGTATGACCTCTTCGCGCATGCCCGGATTACGGTGGAGCCTGCGGGTGCTGCGGCCTTTGCCGCGCTCGTTGGGCCATTGAAAGAGCGTCTGGCCGGTAAACGCGTTGGCGTGATCGTGTGCGGGGCCTGTATGGATCCCCAGTCTTACTGTAAATGGCTTGAAGAAGGGGCTCGATCGGATGTTCAATAGCCTGGCATCCTGAGGTGTGATGGACACATGGACAGACACGGGCGTGTACCGGGGCTTCGCATTCTCATGATTCTGGCGTTCCTGTCGCCCGGTGTTCACGGCCACGCCGCGAAAACGTATATCTTCAGTGAATCTCCGGCGCGCCAGTGCTTTCAGGAGGCGGACAAGCGCACTCCGCCCTATGACGTGCGCAATTGCGATCTTGCCCTCGAGCACGAGGGGCTGAAGCGGGAGGACCGCGCGGCAACCCTGTCCAATCGTGGTCTGGTGTACAAGAAGCTGCACAACCTCGAACAGGCGCTGCGTGATCAGGATGCGGCGATTCGCCTGACACCGGAACTCTCCGGTGCACATATCAATCGTGGCAACGTGCTTATAGCCCTGAAGCGATATGCCGAAGCCCTGGAGTCGATGAATCGCGGCATAGAGCTTGCTGACGAGAATCTGCCGCTTGCTTACTACAACCGCGCCTTGTTGTTCCGTTTGCTCGGAGATCAGAAATCAGCCCGCGACGACGCGGAGCGCGCGGCCGAACTCGACCCGCTACAGAAGCGCTACGAGGCGCTGAAGGTCAATCTTGCCGAAGCGAAGCAGTCCGGGCAGTAAGCGAACGGCCTGAGCAATTCAGGCAGTGCGCTGACCGGGGTTGGTTGGTGTCTGGCAGGCGATAGACAGGCATCAGACACCGTGTTGGCCTACCAGCGAGGCCTGCCCCCGCCTCCGCCGCCATCTGAACGGCTCGAGTTTCGTCCGCCTTCGAAGCGGCTGCGTTGCGGCTTGGCTTCGTTCACCGTCAGGGGTCTGCCCTTGCATTCCTGACCGTGCATTTCCTGAATGGCCTTGTCGGCCTCTTCATCAGTGGACATTTCGACGAAGCCGAAGCCGCGGCTGCGCCCGGTTTCGCGGTCGGTGATGATGTTGACCGACTCGACAGTCCCGCATTGACCGAACAAGTCAGTCAAGGTCTGCTCGTCAGCCGAGTAAGGCAGGTTGCCAATGTAGAGTCTCTTGCCCATGTTTCTTCCTGTGTAGTCCTTTCAGAGTGTATTCCGCAGCCGCTCAAGAGGACTTCGACAAGATGCTGACGAAACCAGAGACAGCAATGTGGCTGAAGCCGTTACTATAGACGAATTGGAACATCCTGTACGGGTTTTGTCAGGGCGATTCCGAAGTTACGAGTAGGTGATTGATGTATCACAGAGAAGTGGAAGCACTGGACACGGAGTTGTAGATGTGTCAAGCTGGAGAGGTCGAAGTGCAGGAATTGGGTGATGGGCAGGCCGACCACGGCAAGCAAAGTGGTGCTCAAGGAAATACGGGTGCGTCCGGTGCGTACTGCCGAGGAGCGTGCTGAATGGGACGATTTGATGAGTCGGCACCACTATTTGGGCTTTCGGTGTCTGTTTGGGGGCGGAGTTCGGCATGTAGCGGAAACGCGGGAGGGTCGTTGGGTAGGGTTGCTGGGCTGGGTATCCGGTTCATTCAAGGTGAAGGCGCGGGACGAGTGGATAGGGTGGGCCCCGGAGCAGCAGTTTCGGCGTTTGCATTTGGTGGCGAATAACACGCGATTTTTGCTGCTTCCGGGGTATAACGGCGGGAACCTGGCATCACGAGTGCTGTCGTTATCACTGCGGCGGTTGAGCGGGGACTTTGAGGCGTTTCGCGGGGTGCCGGTATTGCTTGCAGAAACATTTGTTGACCCGACGAGGTTTCACGGCGGGTGCTATCGGGCGGCAAACTGGACTCTGCTTGGCGAGACGCGCGGGTACGCGCGCGTTGGTGGCAAGTGGGAGCAGCACGGGGTGCCAAAGCAGGTGTTTGTACGCCCCCTGTGTGGCGCAGCGCAGGCGATGCTGCGCGGGCTTGACGAGCCGGTGCCCGGTCTCGGTTCTGTGGGGGCACCGCCGCCACCGGGGCGGTTGCGGAGCTTGTATCAGTCGCTGAGCGAGGTGCCTGAGTATCGTGCTGCGCGGGGTATCCGGCATCCGCTGGCGAGCATTCTGGCGGTGGCGGTGGCGGCCAAGCTGGCGGGCGCTCAGGGAGTGACCGCGATTGCCGAGTTCGCGCGGCGGCTTGACCAGCGCCAACTGGCGGCGATACGAGCGTTCAAAAGCCCCTCCCTGGGCTGCCGGGTACCGGTCTCGAAGACTTCCCTGCATCGCGTGTTGTCGCAACTCGACCCTGATGCCCTGGACAAGGCTGTACGCCGCTGGACTGCTGCATACCGATTACCACAAACAGCACTTGCCCTTGACGGCAAATCAAGGCCCATCAACCGCCCCGGTCACAGTGACTCCACTCGTATGATGATCGCGGCTGTCGAACACGGGACCGGGATGGTGCACGGACAAGTCGCCTCCGATTCTGCCGGTGGCGAGATACTCGGAGTGCGTCGTCTGCTCACCGAACTTGGAGTGCGTGGACACACCATCACGCTGGACGCTCTGCACAGTTGCCCGGAGACCGCACACCTGATCGTCACCGGTGGTGGCGATTACGTGATGCCCGTCAAAAGCAATCGTCCCACCCTGCTTGATGACATCCGTACCTTCAACTTCGATGCCGAGCCGAAGCGACGCACACTGGAGAAGGCACACGGGCGTATCGAGCAGCGTGAATGTGCACTCATCGACCTCACCCAATACTCCCCCGATCTTGCCGCCCTTCCCGGACGCCAACAAGCGTTCCGAATCACGCGCCAGCGCACCGTGATACGCAGCGGCACAACAACTCCCCACACCACAAGCACCGAATACGCCTACGGACTTACCTCCTTGTCCCCAGAGCGTGCTGGCCCCTCTGAAATCCTCGCGCTCAATCGCGGCCACTGGGAGATAGAAAACTGCCTCCACCATGTGCGCGATGTCTCCTTCGACGAAGACCGCTCCCGTGTGCGTGTTGGTGCCGGGCCGCGCAATCTCGCCTGCCTGTCCAATGTCGCCATCTCCATCGTGCGACTCCACGCCCGCTTCCGTCACCAGCCCGAAGCTCAGCGACACTACGCCGCCAGGCACGACGAAGCTTTGCAGGCAGTGCTCGACTCAACCCTCTGAACCAACCCCGCGGGGACCCCATCCCCCTGCCGGTGGTCTGCTCGCAGCGCCGGGAATCAGCCTCCTCGGCCAAAAAACCCCGCACATCCCTCTCATCAACCTGCCGGGTGGCCCGCCAAGTACCCCTCCGAGGCCATCCATCTCCACTATCCCTACCCACACCAACCCGGCACACCTGCCCTCCCTCTCACCTCGGTTGAACACGGAATTGCCTTGACGGGTTTTGTACACAGTCTGAACAGATGAGCAGCAAGTTCCCCGATTTTCGTCAACTTCCCTGCTACTCGGTCGAGGAGGCGGCGCATTACCTCAATATCCCGTCGGCGACGGTGCGTTATTGGGCCAAGGGTCGATATAACTGGCTTCCGTTGATCAAGATTCCCGAGGCGAGCCCGACCTCGCTGTCCTTTCTGAATCTCGTGGAGCTTCATCTGCTTGCTTCGATTCGACGTACCCATCAGGTATCTATGCCGAAAGTGCGCATTGCTATCGATTATTTGCGAGAAAATTCGCGTTGCGATGTTGATGGACAACATCCGTTGTTGAGCGCCCAGCTTCAGACGGACGGGTTGAACCTGTTCGTTGAGCGGTATGGCGCACTCGTGAACATCAGCCAGGATGGTCAACTCGCGATTCGCCGTGTGCTCGAGGCTGCATTGCAGCGTATCGAGCGAGACCTCTCGGGCATTCCTGCCAAACTCTATCCGTTTACTCGCAGCAGCGTTGGTGATGCGTCCGGAACCACTGTCCCCAGAATGATTGTGATGGATCCTGCGTTGTCTGCCGGTCGGCCCGTCATTGCCGGGACCGGGCTTGCGACCGAGATTATCGCGGAACGTTACAAGGCCGGTGACCCTGTAAGCGACCTGGCGACAGACTATGATCGCAAGGAAGCAGAGATTGAAGAAGCGATCAGATGCGAACTCCAGGCAGCCGCTTGATCTTCGCGCCTTTTTCACGTGAAAGGTTCCGCAGCGTGTCGCCTCAGGCGGCTCGGCCTGGCATGTTCTGATCAAATCCATCCGCCGGCTCGGCACCTCACGCAAAACACGAACTCATCAACATTATTTTCAGGATTGGTTGCGGAGAGCATGTTCGATGCGCGCATCTTTCCTGCGCCACAATTCCTCCAGCCAGTCCTGAACGCGCCTTCTGCGCACCTCCTCCGACGCGGTGGTGGATACACTTTCCGGCAGCGGAAGGACGCGCACATCGAATATCGCCGGACCCATGCGTCCGCACAGAAACCCCCAGAAACTCGGCGGCCCGTGAAGATACAGGATGGTTACATCCAGCACAGCTTCGAGACGTGTCCCCATGCCCTGCAGCACGGTGGCGACCCCGCCGGTGCGCGGGGCAAGCAGATGCTGATGCGGTGACTCCTGGGCGGCATGTTTCTGCGCCGTGAAGCGCGTACCTTCAGCGAAAATCATGATGCCGGTCGGGCGCTTCTCGAAAATCGACACCGCCCGCTGCATACTCTGCCGGTCTTTTTCCCGCAACGCCGGGTTGGCGCGTATCTGCTCGCGCGAATAGCGCCTCAGGTACGGGAAGCCGAGCAGATGCATGGCGAAGCCGACCAGCGGCAGCCAGATCAGCGATCGCTTGTTGAAAAACTTGAGCGGTGCTATCGAGTCCCGCAGCAGATTCTGCAGCAGGATGATGTCCACCCAGGATTGATGATTGGGCAGCAGCAGAAACCAGGTGTGACGGGACAGGCGTTCGCGCCCCTGCCAGGTGACCTGTACATCATCGAGAAGGTGCCTGTCGAACAGCCAGCGGTTGATGTCCACTGCATGGTCGATGACCGCATCGACGCGCCTGTTCATGCGCTGTCGCCAGGCGGGAACCGGCAGCAGGAAGCGCAGCAGTACCAGCAGGTAGAGATATATGGACATGAGCGCCAGATTGAGCCCCAGCCCGACCGCCAGCAGAATCCCCTCGAGCACGGGCGTTCACGCGCCAGGCGATCTCTGCCCGCACCGGTTCATCTCCGGTGGCACCTGTGCACTGCTCGGCATGTGCGCACAGGCATCGAGCAGCGCTCGGTTCTCGCGCTCGCTACCGACGGAGATGCGCAGCCGATTGTCGCTATCCGGGAAGTGCCGCACCAGAATGCCCCGTTCTTTCAGGAACTGGTAGAGCGCCGCCGCGCGTACGCCGTCGGGCGGTCTGGCATAGACGAAGTTCGTATGCGAGTCAGGCAACGCGAATCCCAGTTCGCGCAAGCCCCGGGTGAGGCGAGCGCGTTCACGCCGCACCGCCTCGGCGGTCTGGCGCTGATACGCCGGGTCCTGCCAGGCGGCGAGCCCGAGGTGCTGCGCCAGGGCATCGAGGTTGTAGCTGTCGCGCACCTTGTCCGCCATGGGCTCGATCAGGGACTCGGCACCAAGGCCGAAGCCGAGCCTGAGTCCGGCAAGCGAATATCCCTTGCTGAAAGTCCTCAGCAGGAGGACATTCGAATGCTCCCTGATGAGCGTCAGGCTGTCGTGCCCTGTAGCCGGGTCAACAAAATCCACGTAAGCCTCATCCACGAGCAGCACTCCCGGTGTCCTTGATGCCAGCTCGTGCAGTGCATCGATGCTGAACAGGCACCCAGTCGGTGCGTGCGGATTCACCACCAGCAGCAGGCTTGCCCGCAATCGATTCGCCTCTTCTGCCAAATCGGGCGGCAACCCGAATTCCGGCGCAAGCGGCATGTCCTTCCATCGACAGGCATGCAATTCGGCAAGTACGGGATAGAGAGAGTAGGTGGGCGCGGTACTGAGCACCGAGCTTCCCGGCTCGCAGAAGGTGGTGAACACCAGGCGCAAGAACTCATCACCACCGTTGGTCGCCATGACTCGAGAGGCATCAAGGCCAAGACGCTCGGCAATGGATTGGCACAGGGCGCTGCATCCCGACTCGGGATAGCGGCGCAGTTTCTCCGCGTCGAAATCGCGCAAGGCTCTGGCTACCGCCGGGCTTGGAGGGTACGGGTTCTCGTTGGTATTGAGCTTGATGATGCCGGGATCTGCAGGCTGCTCGCCCGCGGAATAGCCCGACATGGCGGCTATGTGCGTACGCTCGTAGCGCACACTCCCGAGCCTGGCGGGCGGACTCATTCCTTGTCGCCTGCCACAGGCATGGGTGCCGGACCGAGCAGCAGGCCGAGGCGACGGGTGGACATGCCGGCATCGAGAGCGATCTTGGCCGTGACGGTGAGCGGGACGGCAAGCAGCATGCCCACGGGGCCGAGCATCCAGCCCCAGAAAATCAGGGACAGGAACACCACCAGAGTGGAAAGCCCCAGGCCCTGGCCAAGGAATCTCGGCTCCACGAAATTGCCGATGGCGATGTTTGTCACCAGAAATCCGAGCGCGGTCACCGCCGCCAGCGCCACTCCCCCGTCCGTCTGCATCGCGGCGAGCATGATCGGCGGTACGGCGGCGATGATGGAGCCTATGGCCGGCACGAAGTTCAGGAAAAAGGCGAGCAATCCCCAGAGAAACGGGAAATCGACACCGATGAGTGCAAGCAAGCTGCCGACCACAATGCCGGTAACCATGCTGGTGGTGGCCTTGATCGCCATGTAGCGATTCAGGGTCGTTGCGAACTGATCGAAGTGCGGCAGGTCGCGCTCCGCATGCCTGAGCGCCCTCGCCAGCTTTGGCCGGATGGTGGAGGCTTCTGCCAGGATGAAGATGATCGTCAGGAGAATCAGGAAGCCGTTGCTGAGCGCACCACCCAGGCCACGCAGGGTGTTGCCGGCCAATTGCAGTGCCATGCCCGGATCGAAGATCTCGCCGTACTCTGCCGGTGGCGGAAACCCCTGTGCAGCCACCCAGTCGATCAGGGACTGATACAACTCTTCGAGCCGCTGTTGATAGTCTGGCAAGGAATCGGTGAACTGCGCCAGCGACTGCGTGAAAATCGCGCCTACCGCCAGCACTGCCGCCAGCAGTGTGCCGATCACCAGGAGAATGGCGAGCGCGGTGGGCACCCGGCGGCGCTCCAGCCAGAGCATTGGTGTGCTCGCCATGGTGGCGATGAACACGGACAGCAGAAACGGCACCACCAGCGCCTGCGCCGCCTTGATACCGGCGGCGATAACCACCAGTGCGGCGAGTATGAGGATGCTTCTCGGGCCGATACTCATTGGCCGACCTGCGATTCCGGCTCGCGTGATGCAGTCGGCTCGGGTGGGTGTTCGCAGTGCACACTGTGGCCCAGCACCTCTTCAATCGCCGGCAGCGAAAAGGCATCGTCCTCGCACACGAAGCTGACGGCACGGCCTTCGGCACCTGCGCGACCGGTTCGGCCTATGCGATGCACATAGTCCTGCGCTTCGTAGGGCAGATCGAAATTCACGACATGTGAAATGGCTTCCACATGCAGGCCGCGTCCGGCGACATCTGTCGCCACAAGCGTCGCGGGCGACCCTTCACGAAAGCGCGTCAGCACCTTGAGGCGCTTGCGTTGTGGCACATCTCCGGTGAGCAGCAGACACTCGGCCCCCAGGCGCTCGAGGCCCTCGACCACGCGCGCCCCCTGGTCGCGTCGATTGACGAACACCAGCACTCGGCTGCCTGCGGCCCGCTCGATGAGCGCCTTCAGGGTCTCGAGCTTGTCGCGGCTACTCACCATCCAGAAGGTCTGCTCGACGCTCTCGGCGGCGACCTGATCAGGCTTGATGTGAATGTGCGTGGCATCCAGCGTCCAGGACTTGGCGATTCTCGTGACATCTTCGCTGAAGGTGGCGCTGAAGAACAATGTCTGACGCGAGCGCTTGTCAGGTGTCATGTGCACTATGCGGCGCACATCCGGGATGAAGCCCATGTCCATCAGGCGGTCAGCTTCGTCGATTACCAGAGTTTCCACCTGTCCGAGATCAACCTGCCGACGTCTGGCAAAATCAAGCAGCCTGCCGGGCGTGGCCACGAGCACATCAATGCGATCTTCGGCGAGCCGCAGGCGCTGACGTTCAAAATCCATGCCACCAATGACAGACACCACGCGCGTCGGGCAATAGCGCGTGATCTCATCGGCATCCTGAGCGATTTGCATGGCCAGTTCGCGCGTTGGTGCCAGGATGAGCGCCCGCGGGATGCCCGGTTCACGTGGCTGTTGCAGCGGGCGCTCGAGCTGGTGTGTGACGGTCGCAATCAGGAAGGCGGCCGTCTTGCCCGTGCCGGTCTGCGCCTGCCCGACAATGTCGTAGTTGCTGAGCGCATAGGGCAAGGCTTCGCCCTGAATGGGTGTGCAGTATTCAAATCCCAGTCTGGCAATACCGCGCATGAGCGGCATCGGCAGGCCGAAGTCGTGAAAGCGATCCAGCCCCTCCATTTCGGGAACCTGAAAATCGTCGAGTGACCAGTCCCGTGTCTTGCTGCTCATGCGATGCCTCCGAGGCTCACGTGAAGAACTTCACTGTAGCGCCTCCAGTGCTTCGACGCTTGCCAGGCGCGCGCACAGTACGAAGGCATGCATCGCCTTGTCGAGCGATTCGGTTGAAGGAAAACTCGGTGCCAGACGTATGTGGCTGTCATCCGGGTCCTTGCCGTACGGAAAGGCCGCGCCGGCTGGCGTGATCGCCACACCTGCCGCGCCCGCCAGTTCGATGCAGCGCTTCGCGGCACCGTTGATGAGGTTGACCGACACGAAGTACCCACCCTGCGGCGTGGACCAG
The DNA here is from genome assembly GCA_965199815.1 of Pseudomonadales bacterium. Taxonomy (GTDB): domain Bacteria; phylum Pseudomonadota; class Gammaproteobacteria; order Pseudomonadales; family Azotimanducaceae; genus Azotimanducus. Next base: position 8,144 of record CBDATE010000018.1, on the reverse strand, counting down.
GTGGCAAGCCCCTTCAGTCCTTCGGCAAGGCGGCGTTCAACCAGCTCGAATCCGGGGGCCATGAGCGCCGCTTGCGCCCTCATGTGGGCATGCAGTCGCCCCTCGAGAAAACGTGCATGACGTAATTGATTCACCTTGTCGGGGCCTACCGCCAGCACACCGAGACGCGCGAGCACGGATTGACGCAAGCCGTCGCCAGATGCGAAGAAGCCGACTCCGGAGCCCGCATAGGTGATCTTGGAGGTGGAAGCAAACAGGGCCATCTGATCTTCCGTGCCTGCCGCCTGCGCGGCCGCCAGTGGTGGCTTCAGGAGCGGTCCGGGGAAGCGCAGTGCATGTACGCCGTAGGCGTTGTCCATCAACACGAGGAAGCCGCGGCCAGCCATGCGCGGCAGCGCCGCGAGGCGATCCACGACCGCATCCGAGTAGGTCACTCCGGTGGGATTGGAGTACTTGGGTACGTTCCAGATGCCCTTGATCAGCGGGTCGTCACGCACCAGATTCTCGACCATATCCATGTCTGGCCCATCGCAGCGCATGGGGATGTTGATCATGGTGATGCCGAGCGCTTCGGTGAGCGTGAAATGACGGTCGTATCCCGGCACAGGACACAGGAATTTGATCTCGCCGCCTTCGGACTGCCAGGGCGGAGCATCGCGCAGGCCGAAATGATGTGCAAAGTGCATCAGGTAATACATGAGCGTGAGGCTGGAGTTGTTCCAGGCAATCACTTCGTCGGGTGTCACGTCAAGCAGCCGGGCACCGAGTTCGCGGCCTTCGACGAGGCCGGTGAGCGTACCGTAGTTGCGTGCGTCGGTGCCATCACTCGAGGTCATGCGCTCCTGCATGATCCCGTCCATCGCATCCGACAGGTCGAGCTGCTGCGGGGAGGGTTTGCCGCGCGTGAGGTCGAGAGCAAGTCCAAGTGCCTCGAGCGCCGCATAGTCATCGCGCAATCGGTCGAGAAGCTGTCTTCGCTGATGGTCTTTCAGCGCCTTCAGGCTCTTCAGGGTGAAGGTGGCGGTCATGCCGTGAGTCCTGTGCATTCGTCGATACCAAGCATCAGGTTGAGGTTCTGTATCGCCGCGCCACAGGCCCCCTTGCCGAGATTGTCGAAGCGGGCGGTGAGCAGTGCGTGTTCGCCCGAGCCGAATACGAACAGGTCCAGCTGATTGCTGTCGTTGCGCGCATCAGGCGCGAGCTGCCCTTGGTTGAGGCTGGTGCGGTCATCCGGGGCGTACACCGTGATGAAGGGTTCGCCGTCATAGCGTTCGGCAAGCAACTCGTAGATCTGCCGGTGGGTCAGGGAGGGCCGCAGGTCTTGCCTGAAAATCGGTGTCTGCGTGATCATGCCCTTGTAGTAGTTGCCCACCATGGGGCTGAACAGGGGTGCCTGATCGAGGCCGACATGGACGCGCATTTCCGGCAGGTGTTTGTGGTTGAGGTCGAGCGCATAGGGGCGCACCGCCAGATCGGCATCCGCTTGCCGGTATCTTGCAATCATCTGCTTGCCGCCGCCAGAGTATCCCGACAGAGCGTGCACTGTCAGTCGCGCGTCGGTGGCAAGCACCCCCGCCTCCACGAGCGGACGGATGCTCAGTATGAATCCGGTTGCGTAACAGCCCGGATTGGACACCCGTGAGGCGCGCTCAATCTGTGCGCGTTGCGTCGCTGCCAATTCGGGAAGCCCGAATGTCCAGCCGCGGGCGGTGCGGTGCCGGGTACTGGCATCAAGCAACCGGGCTTCGCCATCAGCAATCGCCGCTGCGATTTCTTCGGCGGCCTTGTCGGGCAGGCAGAGGATGGCGAGATCACACGCACGAATTGCTTCGAGCCGTGCTGCGAAGACGCGCCGGTCAGAGTCTTCAAGGTGTATGAGTTCGAGATCGTCGCGCAGAGAGAGCCGTCGCACGAGGTCGAGACCGGTGGTGCCGGTATGGCCGTCGATGAAGATGCGGGGCCTGTTCATGGGGCCTGCTTGTGGGACTGCTTATGGGTTGGGGCGCTGAACAGCGCGTTGAGCCAGCGACCTGTGTCGGCGATCTCTTGCGGGCAGACCTCGTGTGCCATGCGGTATTCATGCCACTCGACCTTGAATCCGAGCGCATCGAGAGCTGAGCGCGAGGCCGCGGCGCGGTGGATCGGGATCATGGGGTCGAGCAAGCCGTGCGCCATGAATATGGGCGTGTCGAGATTTTCCATGCGCAGGATATTGACGAGCCCTTCGGTGTTGTGCACGTAGGTGGACAGCGCCAGGGCACCGCGAAATTTCGTGGTCGCGCTGATCAGCGCGTTCAATGCAATGACACCTCCTTGCGAGAAGCCGGCCAGCACCACCTTGTGCGAGTTGTCGTTGCCGACTCGCTCGCTTGCCAGCTTCAGCAAGTCGCGGGTGGAGGCGGCTATGTCGTCACTGGCGGCAAGCGGTGACGACATATCTATGTCGTACCAGGCGCGCATCATCATGCCGGCGTTGATGGTTACCGGTCGCATGGGCGCGTTCGGGAACACGAAATCGAGTGCGTGGTCGAGCTTCAGCATGGGCACCAGCGGCTGGAAGTCGGTAGCGTCGGCACCGAGTCCGTGCAGCCATATGACGGTGCCCACGGGATTCGGCCCGGTCGATTGTTCGAGATATTGGAGGGTCATGGTGCAATTGTAGGCTGACCGGACGAAAAGGGACATGACCGGACGAAAAGGGACACACACCGAAGGCTGACCGGACGAAAAGGGACACACACCGACGGGGACACGACCAGCGGAGCTTCGCCAGGCCCTCGGTAACTTCAGGAGGGGTGCACTTCAGGGTTTCCCGAGGTTATACAATAGCGGCACTCATTTGCCGGATTGAGACACTCCAATGCGTATGTTCATCTCTTTGCTGGTCAGCAAAATCCCGGGCAAGGCCCTCGTGAACGCAGGTTCGCGCCAGACCTGTCGCGCATCCTGTTCCCACTCTACCCCCCCCCCCCCCCCCCTTCGCACACATCTCCCTCATCACCCTCCTCGCTTGCCTCACTCTGGGCACCGCCGCACACGCGCAAGTCTCCATAACATCCATCAGCATCGCCAGTACCCCTGAAGCTGACCAGTCCTACGAACCGGGCGAAAAAATCAAGATACAAGTCCAAATGAGTTTTGGCAGCTTCGGTACTTCTGGTATCCCTCCTAGGCCGACCCTGAGCCTGACTATCGGCTCCAACACCAGAACCGCAACTGCTGCCAGTAACTTTCTTGAGGGTGCTACCCCCAACAGAGGCGGACGACTCAACTTCGAGTACGAAGTTCAGGCCAGTGATAAAGATACGAACGGCATCAGCATCCCCGCCAACCCCATCACCAAAGGGGCCGGTAATCTTACCAATGTGAATGTCGACTATGCCGGGCTGACGGACCAATCCGGCCACAAGGTAAACGCTGTTGCCGGAGTCAAGCTGAGCACTACAGCTTTGACGGTGACAGAAGGGTCGAGTGAGACCTACAGCGTAAAACTCCGCGGTGCGCCATCAGCCAACGTGACCGTCGCCATTGCCAGGAACTCCGCTGGCGATGCGGACCTATCCGTAAATCCCGCCAGCTTGACGTTCACCCCTAGCAACTGGAGCACCGGGCAGACGGTAACCGTCACCGCACGGGCCGATACGGACAGCAGCTATGGCAACGCCACCTTCACCCACACCGCATCGAGTACCGACACCAGCTTCAACAATCTCACGGCATCACTGGTGGTCACTTCACCAGCGCAGACACCCACCATAAGTCGATTGAGGTTTTTCCCCTCCACTAGCAAGCCCGGCGGGGTTTACCGGGTTGGGGACCTCATGCAAGCCATTGTCGATTTCTCGCAGGACATCGAGATTGACATGGAGGACCAGCTGACGCTCACTCTGAGCATTGGCTCCGAGACCAGAAACATGACTTTTCTCAGTACTGTCGGGAGCAGGAGAATCAACTTCCAATACGTCATTCAGGCTGGTGACCGTGACGGGAATGGCATCAGCATTCCCCCCGACCCTATCCAGGTGCCATCCGGCTCACGCATCTATAGTGCCGACGACAATAACGTGGATGCCGATCTGACCTATGCCGGGCTGACGGATCAGACAACAATCCAGGTGGATAGTGATGTGCGAGTGAGCCGTGCAGCCTTGGCATTATGGCCAGGTCACACAGGCACCTACACGGTGAAGCTGGCGCAGGCGCCATCAGCCAATGTGACCGTCGCCATTGCCAGGAACTCCAGTGGCGATGCGGATTTGTCGGTTTCTCCCACCAGTTTGACGTTCACCCCTGTCAACTGGAGCACTGCACAGACGGTAACCGTGACTGCACGGGCCGATACTGACAGCAGCTATGGCAACGCCACCTTCACCCACACCGCATCGAGTACCGACACCACCTACAACAACATCACAACTTCGGTTGAGGTGACAACAATAGCGCCACCCGCCATACGATCTATCAGCATTACAAGTGATCCCGGCACCGACCAGACCTATGTGGTGGGCGATACCATTACTGTAGATGTCCTTTTCACAAAAGGAATATTCGTACGATCAACGGTTGGAGAAAGAGTCAATTTGAGACTGTCCATCGGCGGCTCCGTCAAAACCTTGACGTACTCAGCTTCATCAGCCAATCTCAGCACAAGCCGGAGGATATCTTTCAGCTACACCGTTAAACTCGGTGACAGTGACACGGATGGTATCAGCATTCCCGCCTCCCCCCTCAGGGTAGCAGCAGGGAACAGCATAACGGCAACAACAGCAGAAGCTCAACTGGTAGAACCAGCGGTGAATGCCGACCTGTCCTACGCTGGGCTGGCGGATCAGGCAGGGCACAAGGTGGATGGTCTTGTGCGCAGCGTGGATGTGAGCAGCGGGACATTGACGGTGACTGAAGGAGCCACCGCCACCTACGCCGTGAAGCTGGGGAAGGCGCCATCAGCCAACGTGACCGTCGCCATTGCCAGGAACTCCAGCGGCGATGCGGATCTATCCGTAAATCCCGCCAGTTTGACGTTCACCCCCAGCAACTGGGACACCGAACAGACGGTAACCGTGAGTGCGGCCGAGGATACGGACAACACTAATGGCAGCGCCAGCTTCACCCACACCGCATCCAGCACTGACACAGGCTACGACGGTCTCACAGCTTCAGTGGTGGTGACAGAGGATGATAACGAAGGCCCCGGCGTGTTGGTGAGCAAGGAGGCGCTCACCGTGAGGGAAACAACACCGGGCACCTACAGGGTACAACTGCGCGCGGAGCCATCGGCTAATGTGACCATCGCCATTACCAAGGACTCCGGTGGCGATGCGGACTTGTCGGTTTCTCCCACCAGTTTGACGTTCACCTCCGGCAACTGGAGCACCGGACAGACCGTAACCGTGACTGCACGGGGGGATACGGACAGCAGCTACGGCAGCGCCAGCTTCACCCACACAGCATCCAGCACGGACACGGGCTATGCAGGTCTCACAGCTTCAGTGGTGGTGACAGCATATGAAGTCGTCACCCAGACGGGGACTGTCACGGAGGATGATACGACGGCCAACACCGCCAGTGGCACCATTCCGGGCCGGTTCCCTGTTGGCACGACTGATGCCACCTTTTCTGCGGGGTTCACCTACGGGACATTTACCATCAAGGCCGACAGGACCTGGACCTATACACTCGACAATACCCGCGCGGCCACCCAGGCGCTGCAAGCCGGGCAGACCGCAACGGAAACCTACAGGCTTGAAAACACGGCGCAGACTGCCGAATTTGCTGTCACCATCACCATTAACGGGGCGGATGACGGTCTCACCCTGCGCATCGCTCCGGTCGCGGGCAACGGGGTGACGATTCCATCAAGCGATGCACAGCGCGGCGAGATAGACGAGGATGCCGCTTCCGGTACGGTGACCCTTGCGGTGACCCTGTTCGCGCCCAGCACCGGGCCGGTGACCGTGGCCTACGCCACGGCGGACTTCTCCTCCACCGACACTGCCGTCTCGTCGAGCAGCATCGACCCCGCCACCGCAGGTGCCGACTACACCGCGGCCTCGGGCACCCTGACCTTCGCGGCGGGCGAGACCCGCAAGACCATCACCGTGTCCATCAGCGACGATGTGAACCGCGAGCGGGACGAGCTCTTCAAGGTCGGCCTGAGCAATGCGACGGGGGGCGCGGTTATCGCCACTACCGGGTCGGAGGCCACTATTCTCATTGATGACGACGACCCCCGTCCGAAGCCGACCATCACCGCCTCCGTGGCGGGCCTGACGAGCACCGGAGCGCCGGGCGCGACTGACAATACCCCGGAGGGGTTCCTGAGCGTGGCCGAGGGCGACAGTGGCAACACCGACATCATCTTCACGGCGACGCGGGAAGGGACGGGCTACCTCCCGGTAACATTCGAGGTGAATAGTATTGATGGCAGCGCCACCGGCAATGAAGACTACAGGAGGGTGTCCTTGGATTTATTCACTATCGCGCCAGGGCAGACCACAGGTACGTTCACACTGTCGGTCGTCGGGGACGAGAACTACGAGCCCAACGAGACCCTGTTCCTCGAATTCACTTGGACGGATTTGGGGACCATCACCAACTCCGCCGACAGTCGCTTTCTCGTCGAGGTCACCATCACCAACGATGATGCGGTGATGGCCACTTCGGCATCGAACCTGCAAGCGCGCCCGGCCGGTTCCGGCAAACTGGCCGTCTCCTGGGACCCGGCCTTCGGTGCACCGAACGGCTACAGTGTGCGCTGGCGCAAGGCATCGGAGAGCGACACCGCCTTGAGTGCAGTGAACACCGTCACCGCCACCTCGTACACGATTACCGGCCTGGACAACGACACCAGCTATCACGTGCGGCTGGACACCCGCAACCTGGCCAATGATGGCATAGCCTCGGGCACGAGCCTGACCACCGCTGCCACCCCCACGGCCGGAGCAGCGCCGACGGTGACCGCCATTGCCAACCAGAGCGCACGGGTGGGTCAGCCTTTCGAGGTGGATGTGGATGCCACGCCGGGCACGGCGGGCGACAGCCTCCAGTATCAAGCCGCCTCCAGCGCTCCGGCGGTGGCGACGGTGACCCCCACGGCACTGACCGCCCACGATGCCAATAGTCAGGTGACGGTGACACCGGTAGCCGCAGGCACCGCGACCATCACGGTGACGGTGAGCGACGGCACGGAGGTGGGGACAGAAACCTTCGATGTGACCGTCTTGGAGGTGACCCTCGGCTACTCGGCGGCGCCGCCGACCTTGACGGTGGATACGCCCATCACGGCGCTGACGGCGACAGCGGCGGGCTTCGGCAGCGCGACGGTCTCCTACGCGGTGACCACAGGTACGCTGCCCGCCGGGCTGACCATCAATGCGGGCTCGGGTGCCATCTCAGGTACGCCGACAGCGGCAAGCACCACTACGACGACGGTGACAGTAACGGCCACCGCGGGTACCGGCATGGACACGCAGACGGCGACGGCGGATATCACCTTCCCGGCGGTGGGCAAGGCGACACTGGCGAAGCCGACGAACCTGGCGCTCAAGCCCAACAGCAACACACGCACCGGCTTCACGGTGACCTGGGATGCGGTGCCCAACGCCGCGGGTTACACGGCGACGGCAACGCCGAGCGGTGGGTCTGCAGTGACCGGCACAGTGAGTGTGCCGAGCAGCGGCCCGGAGGCGGAGTTCACCGGCTTGACGGCGAACACCACCTACACAGTGACGGTGACAGCCACCGGCGATGCCAACTACTCGGTGAGCGAGGCATCGGATGGGTTCGGTGTGACCACGGCAGCCAATCAGGATCCAACAGTGGGCACCGCGATTCCTGACCAGACGGCGACGGTGGATACGGCCTTCGAGTACAGCTTCCCGGCGGGCACCTTCAGTGATGCGGACAGCGACAGCCTCACCTACACAGCCCAGCAGACGGACGGCACCACGGACAGCGCGCTGCCCACCTGGCTGACCTTCACCGCCAGCGAGCGCAAGCTAGCGGGCACACCGCAATCCGGCGACATCGGTACGCTGATGGTGAAGGTGACGGCAAGCGACGGCATGGGCGGGTCGGTCAGCGACACGTTCAACATTGTGGTGGCCGTGCCGAGCCTCACCTATCCGGCACTGCCGACGATTCTG
>CBDATE010000017.1:0-16591 GCA_965199815.1 Pseudomonadales bacterium | reverse complement strand
TCGGCCCGATTGCCTCACCGATGGCGGGCCGGCGGCGCAGGCTGGGCCGGTGCCGGTGTCCTTACAGCCCGGCCGCTAGAGCCGAGCGGCTTAAGCGCCCCACCTTGACCGCGTCCGTGAACCACTCCATCGTGGCCGTGTCGAACTGCCGCATGCCGATCTGCATGCGGCAGGGACAGACGGATAAATCCGGTGTGTTGACTGTGTCCTACTGACAGGCTCGTAGCGGGTGTATACTCGCATTCCGGGGCCGATGGCGGCTTGGGCGAGGTCGACGGGTGCGATGTTGCCGGATTGCATCTGAATCACGGCCGGTGCAAGGGTTGCACGTAGAGTCGCCGTGAATTCGCGGCGAGTGGCCAAGGACGCGTTCTCGGGAAGCCTTCGGCACACGAGAATGATACTGGAGGCGAGGGCATTGGTGCCCATTCCTAACATGCGGTTACTGAGTTCTGTCCGCATGGGCCAAGTGCCGCTGATACCGAAGCCGGAACGGATTACGGCGTCAAGAAACGTTTCCCAGCCGGTGCTGGAGACACCCGCGTCACTCTTTCTCTCGGATTGTTTGAACGCGTAGAAGAGGGTCACAGGGACACTTGGATGCGCTTGCGCAGCCAGGCGCTCGATGGCCTGCGACATGCCTTTCAGGAAGAAGCGCTCGGCGGCGTCGCGGGAACCATGTCGATACGGTGAGGCGACCAACTCATCCGCTTTGGGAACCGCGACTGTCGCAAAGAAATCAGGGAAGGTCGCTCTGAGGGTACGGCGCAGCCATACATAGAAGAAGTCAGAGAGGTCTGCGTAGCCGATGTTGTCATAGTATGGCGGATCGGTCGAGACGACCTTGGAAAGGCTGGCCATCTGCGTGGCTGCGTCAACGCCACTGCTACGTCCCTTGGGGTGTGCTGGAACCGCCCCGAGCGCCTTTGAGACCCATGTGATTTGGTTCAGCCATCCGCCACTCGACGTTGAGAGGGGATTTCCTTCTGCGAAGTCCCAGATCATCGGGATCGCTTGGCGAACAAACGTGTGACCAACTACTTCTCGAGAAGAACCCCACGAACAAATTGTTGACCAGTAATCAGCGCACTTATCGACGGCAAACCCAAGATACACCCCCACCGCCTCGGCGTAGGCCGTCGCGCCCACACCACCCGCTCTCAAGGGCAATTCGTCGTCTGCCAGGCCAGTAGCGGCAACGCTACGAATACGCTCTCTCGCTTCGTCCACCAAATCGGAGAAGGTGGTGAGGGCGACAAGCTGCCGGGGCGTAAAAAGATCACCGAGGTTCTCCAGCCCATAGGCCGGTCCTTTGAAGTCGCGATGCTTCTTAGGCATCTCACAATCCGGTCGCCAAGTCGGTGTAGCCAGCCGAGAAGTCGCCTCATGTGCTTGGCCCGGTTCGATGTACAATCGGCCACGGTCACCCTCCGCAACTATCGCCATTAGCCGTGCGCCCAAGTGACCCGCCTTACCTTCACTGCGGATGTGGTTGTATGATACCGGTATTCCGGACATCAGACAGCGGAATGCCTGTCGTTTTCCCGCTGATGTCCCCGCCTGTGTCACTGTTAAATCCGTGGGCGTTCCGACCCTCACCACGAACCGATAGCTGCGCCCTTCGATCATAGGCTCGACATACGCCTCCTTGCCCTTCTTCGATGAAAGGACAAACGAATTCGCCAGTGGCACCTCCACGTCCGCAAAGGCGGGGTTCGGACTTCGCACCGTACGCGCCCACAGCCAGGCAATCACCGTCAACTTGCGACCGACATAGCGCTTGAGGTCTGGACGCTCCTGCGCCATCTCTGCCGTCACTTCCACCTTTGGATACAGATGGCCGATGCGCCTTTCCGCCTCGTCGCGCATCCACTTGGCGTAGTAGCGCACATCCGCCGCAAGACCTGACGCCCCTGACCATCCACCCACTCCCGCAAGGCCAGCCCGGTCCTCTGGGTTCACAGGCGGTCGCCCGGCGAACTTCGGCGGAATCTCGATCATCGCCTTGTTGATCAGCACCGCCACCGGGTTCAGATCACTGGCATGTGCCTCCAGCCCCAGGCGCTGCGCCTCAAGCGGCAACGTACCGCCACCGGCGAAGGGATCGTGGAAGGCGGGCAGTCTCTCCGGATCGTAGAGCTCGGCGGCGCGTGGATGGTCTGCGTTGTCCGCACAGGTGCGCCGCCAGCTCCGGCGTATCTCGGCGCGGGCCTTGGCGAGCACCGTCTCGTTGCCGGTGTTTTCCCAAAGCACCAGCTCCCGCAGGATGCAGAACAGGCGCTCTCGCTCGACATCTTGCATCTGGGAAGTCGGAAACTCCTCCGGCACCGAAGACGGATCGTCCACCATCTGACTGAAAATCACCGCACGGGCTACCGCCAACGGTTTGCGAGACCACCAGAGATGGAGGGTGGACGGATGACCGTGACGGATGGACTTCTCGCGTGCGCCGGCCGCGTTGATTGCATCGAGCGGCAGGGCGACTTCAATGAGTTTTCTACGCAAGACATCCTCTCAAGCGACGATCATGCAGGTGAGCACAGGATCGTTGATCCAATCCAACCGTTGGAGGAAGATATCCGTCAAGGGTTCATTCGTGTCAACCGCTGACCACCGGTCAGGATCTCTGAGATGGCTGAACCGATCCGTTCCGCGGCGGCTTCAGTTTCTCGGTCGCTCACATGCGCATAGCGTAGTGTCATGCGCATTTGGGCATGACCAAGAAGTCGGGAAACGACCGGCAACGGAATGCCGGCCAAGACCGCGTGACTTGCAAATGTATGGCGAAGATCGTGCAGCCGGGCATCGGCGATGCCTGCAGTTCCACGGACCTTTCGCCAAAGCGAGAGCTCTGGCGAGCGATTGGTCAAGGGATCGGAAAGAGATGGAAAGACGAACGCACCGACCCGAGGCTGTCTGGCGATGATGGTCTGGGCCTCGGCGCTGAGAAAGACCGTTCGAGGACCGGTCTTCGCGTCCCTGAGGACGAACCGGTCAGCGTGAACCTCTGACCAGCGCAAGCCGATGAGTTCGCCCTTTCGGCACCCTGTCAGCAGCAGCAGACGGATAATGTCGGCTTGTTGGACGCCGGAGCCCCTCCCGTGATGCGCATCGAGAGCTCTATTGAGGCGATGGATCTCCACGCGGCTCAGAAAGCGCGTCTTCCTCGGGCGCGGATTGCGTCGGATGGTACGGGCAGGATTTGATGTGAGTTCGCCGCATTCGATGGCAAAATTCAGGATTTGAGACAGTACATCCAGCGCCCGATTCGCGCCTGCAGGCGCAATCTTCGAGTAGCGATCGAACCAGTTGCAGATCACCTCTCGGTCAAGTTCGCCGAGGGGCATCGCCCCGAACTCAGGGAGCAGTTGGGTGCGGAGAAGACTGTCGACCCGGCGTCTGGTGGAAGGCTTGCACGGATCATGGCAGGCAGCTCGCCACGGGAACGTCACAAAATCCGCGAATGTCTTCATGGTTGCGATGCCATGGCACCGGCGACCGCCTGCACGCTCTGCACGGCCAGTGCATCGTCGAAGTGGAGATACCGTAGCGTGGTCGCCGGGTCGCGATGCCCGAGAAGTCGACCGATTGTCAACACTGTCTCGCCCTGGCGCAGGGCGAAACTCGCGTAACTGTGTCGCAGGTCGTGAAGCCGCACGTCCGACAGATTCGCCGCCTCGCGAATACCACGCCAATGCCGGTAAAGGGTCTCTGTGTGCATGGGCCCATCGCCATGTCTCGCCGGGAACATCCAGGCCGACGTCTTGTCGAGCGTGGCCAGCACAAGGCGACTGGCATCGGAGAGCCACACAGTCCGCGGCCCGGTCTTGCCGTCTCGCAGGTACAGGTTGCCTTCCCGGTAGTCATTCCACTTCAAGCGCCGAACCTCGCCCTGTCGGCATCCCGTGAGAATCAGTAGTCGCACCAGTGCGACCGGTACCGGTGTACCGTGCTCGCGCTCCGCGAGCACTGTGCCAAGATGATGAGTTTCCGCGACGGTAAGGAAACGGCAGCGACCGGGTGTGCGGTAGCGTCGCAGGCCCGCACATGGATTGCTGTTCTCCGGACGAAGTCCCAGCCGCTCCGCTTCGCGGAACACGCCCGAGAGGACAGGCAAGGCCCGGTTAGCTGCTGCGGGCGTGGCGGAGATAGTAGCGAACCACTGCCGAACCTCGCATGACGTGACGTCTGCAACGGGTCGATGCGCAAAGAACGGCATGATCTGATTACGCATGTAGCAGCGGTTGACTGCCAGTGTTCCTGGTTTCCACAGGCGGGATTGTCGCCGGATGGCTGACGCGGCGAACGGACCGAAGAGGGTGGTTGGCTTTTCATGCATGGCCGTGTGCTCCATTATCCAAGTCGTCTGCATTGGCAAGGGTATGTCACTTACCCATAGTTGACTCCGTCTAGGATCAGGTGATTTGGAGCGGTTTCCGGCGCATGTGTTCCCGATGACTGACGAAGAGCAGGAAGTCTCGCATTCCCTTCCAGGTGAGTTGAGCGCCGGGCAGCGGTTGTCTTTTCGAGGTAAGCGGCCATTTTGTGACGTTCGGCCCGACTGCCTGACTACCGTCGGGGCAGCGGCGGCGCAGGCCGGTGCGGTCCCGGGGTCCTAGAGGAGGTGGCTCTCGTGCCCCGCCTTGACCGTGTCCGTGAACCACTCCATCGTGGCCGTCTATACTTGGCGCATGCCGATCTGCATGCGGCAGGGATAGACGGATAAATCCAGTGTGGTAACTAGTGTCCTGCTGACAGGGCAAGGGTAGCGGTTGCGGCTTTGGCGTTAGGCCCAGAGCTGCACGGACACCGAGGTAACAATTCTTCGCGAAGAGAGGTTCTATGGCGACGACCAATCACGAACGTGTCGGCAAGGCGCTGGAACTGCTACGCAGCGGAATCGCTCCCTATGTGAAGCGCGAGGTAAACGCCAATTTGAAGCGGGTGCCCATGGATTTGATCCGGCGCCACCTAGAGGATCCTCTTGCGAAGAGGCCGGTCGAACAGTGGGACGTGGCGGGCCTCTTGCGGTTGATGAACGCTATCTGGCGAGACGTGTTTCAGGACACGCTTGGCTACAGCGGCCGCAACCTGGTTTCCGAGTTGCGTGAATGGCGGAACAAGTGGGCACATCAGGAGCGCTTTTCGAGTGAAGACACCGATCGCGCACTGGACTCGACGGCGCGTCTGCTCGCAGCGGTATCGGCGCCACAGGCCGCCGAAGTCGCGCAGATGAAGATGGACCTTCGCCGTCTGGTGTTCGACGAACAGGTGCGCAGTGAGGAGCGACGCATCACGTCCCGCCAGGGCAGCACCGCACCAACGTCGGGCATCAAGGCGTGGCGCGATGTGGTCGAACCGCATGACGACGTGGCAACAGGACGCTATCAACAGGCTGAGTTCGCGGCCGACCTCGGCGACGTGCACCGGGGCCGGGGTGCCGACGAGTACCGTGATCCGGTTGAGTTCTTTCGGCGCACCTATCTGACCGAAAGTCTGAAATCATTGCTTGTGGGCGCCATCCGCCGTCTGTCGGGAGGAGACGGAGATCCGGTCATACAACTTCAGACCAACTTCGGCGGCGGCAAGACGCACTCGATGTTGGCGCTCTATCACCTATTCTCCGGCATCGACGCCCAGACCCTGCAAGGATTGTCTGAAGTGCTCGACGAGGCCGGAGCCGACCAGCTTGACGCAGTCCGGCAAGTGGTTCTGGTAGGCACCCAGATTTCTCCCGGTGACCCGGAGGTGAAGGCTGACGGGACCGTCGCCCACACGCTCTGGGGCGAGCTGGCGTACCAGCTCGGCGGTCGCGAGGCCTATGAACGGGTTCGTGCCGATGACGAGCGAGCGACCAACCCTGGACACAAGCTCCGCGATCTGCTGGAAGACTACGGGCCGTGCATGATTCTGATCGACGAGTGGGTGGCCTACGCTCGTCAGCTCCATCATGAACCAGGCCTGCCGGGTGGGACGTTCGAGACTCAGTTCACCTTTGCGCAGGCACTGACAGAGGCAGTCAAACTGACGACAAACTGCTTGCTGATGGTATCGCTGCCAGCGTCGGACCAAACCGGCAAAGAGAGTGCCGACGTCGACGACTCGGAAGTGGGTGGCATGCGCGGCCGTGATGCTCTTGAACGCCTTCGCAACGTCATCGCGCGCGTCGAATCACCATGGCGACCGGCGACAGCCGAGGAAGGATTCGAGATTGTCAGACGCCGATTGTTCAAACCGCTTGCCGGACAAGAGGCCGTCAAGCAGAGGGATGTCACCGCACGAGCGTTCGCCAATCTCTACAAGACCCATCGAGCAGAGTTTCCCGCTGTCTGCGCGGACACCGAATACGAACGCCGCATGCAGGCCGCCTATCCGATCCATCCCGAGGTGTTCGATCGCCTTTACACCGACTGGTCGACGCTTGCGAGGTTCCAGCGCACCCGAGGTGTGCTGCGTCTTATGGCCGCGGTGATCCACAGTCTGTGGGAAAGCGGCGACCGCAGCCCTTTGATCCAGCCGTGGAACGTGCATCTCGACAATCCACGCGTGCAAAACGAACTTACACGCTATCTTTCCGACAACTGGACCCCAGTCATCGAAAAGGATGTCGACGGCGCCAATTCCTTGCCGGCCGCGATTGATCGCGATGCACCCAATCTCGGCCGACTCAGCGCTACACAGCGGGTCGCGCGCACGATCTATCTCGGCTCCGCACCAATTGCCGAGGCAGCACGGCGAGGAATCGAGGACACGCGCATCAAGCTCGGCTGTGTCGCGCCGGCGGAGGCCCCGGCGGTCTTCGGTGACGGGCTTCGCCGCCTCGCGGTGCGCGCCACATATCTCTATCAGGACGCCACACGTTACTGGTACGACACACAGCCGACGGTGGCCAAACTGGCACAGGACCGGGCAGAGGAACTCCGGCGAAACCCGGACGCAGTGGCAGCAGAGCTTGAAAGTCGGCTTAGAAACGATCTGAAGGAAAGAAGCGCTTTCGCGCGTATCCATACGTTTCCGAAATCGCCTGCGGATGTGACGGATGAGAGCGACGCACGGCTTGTGGTGCTGCCGCCGGACAAGGACTACCTCCGCGGCGGCGACACGCCCGCGCAGGCAATGGCAACCAGTATCCTGGAGTCCCGCGGTACGGCTCCGAGACGTTTCCGCAACGCATTGGTGTTCCTCGCGGCCGACAGGCCACGATCCCAGGAACTGGAAGAGGGGGTGCGCCGCTTCCTGGCATGGAAGTCGATCGTCGAGAATGTGGAGGCGCTTGGCCTGGTCCCTCATCAGGTCACACAGGCCAAGCATCAGCAGGAGGCGGCAAGCGCCACTGTGCTGGCGAGAATTCCGGAAACCTACAAGTGGCTGCTCGTTCCGGAACAGAAATCGCCGGATGAGGCCATGTCCTGGAAGTCGCTGAACCTGTCTGCATCGGGCCCGCTAGCGGAACGAACCTCGCGCCGGCTACTGAGCGATGAGCTTCTGATCGGTGAGCTGGGCTCCACCTACCTTCGATTGATTTTGGACGATGTCCCGCTTTGGCGTGGCGACCATGTCGCCGTTCGCCAATTGATCGATAATTTCGGGCAATTTTTGTACCTGCCAAGGCTGACGAACGCAGATGTGCTCGTTCGCGCAATCAAGGACGGCATCGCGCTCCTGACCTGGGAGCACGACAGCTTTGCGTTTGCTGACGAGTACGACGAAGCAGAGAAGCGGTATCGTGGCTTGCAGGTTCGCCGTGAGATCGAAATCACTCGCGACAGTAGTGGCCTGCTTGTAAAACCAGATGTTGCACGTGCGCAGATAGACAGCGAAGCTCCAACGCCGACACCCACGGAAACACCTTTGCCGGCTCCCAATGGTGGAACCAGACCCGGTCGGACAACCGAACCTGAAGGAGATCGGCCACCGCAGCGTGTCGATCCTCGCAGATTCCATGCGACTGCGACGCTCAATCACTCCCGGATCGGCCCGGAAGCGAGCCGGATTGCGGAAGAGGTGGTCTCTCACCTCGATGGTTTGGTGGGCTCGAAGGTACGCGTGACACTCGAAATCGAGGTGGAGGTGCCGGCCGGCGTTCCGGAGCATGTCGAGCGGATCGTTACCGAGAATAGTGTTAGTCTGCGCTTGGACGGTCATGCCTTCGAGAAAGAGTGACGCGACCTGCTGTTGTATCCAAGAATAATCCGACCTGCAGGGGCCTGTTTACCGGATTATTTCGGACCGGATGTTTTTGAGAATCTGGCGTAGTGCGGGAAGGGTTTCCCGTTTCTTTCCAAGTAGTCGTATCGATTCGATCTTTTCGGCAGCCTGACCCGCGGGTTTTGGCGTCGTCAGGCATTCGGTTTTGACAAGAAAGAGGTGGCCCGCGCGGTATCATCCCCGCCGGGGTGGAGCTTGGGCTCTACCGCAACTTGACCCGAAATCCGGCGTCGCTGTATTCATAAAAAATCGGAAATGTAGTGCCATGTCGGGAAATGGCATGGGACAATATTGTCAAAAATCAATCACTTATCTAACTTCAAATCACTACAACTGACAACTTGGGATAAGGTCACAAGCTGCACCTGAAGCGCACTTCTCTCCGCGAAAACACACCCCCGCAGAGCCTCCAGCGCTGTTCTGACCGGAATCTGCCCGTATCTGCTTCGCAACAGGCTGGCTCAGCCCGGGCCGCGCCACCCCCGTCGCTTCAGGAACAATGAGCGTGAATCAGGCCTGGTCCATCCATGATCATTCAACGGGTGGGCGGTTTCGACCTGACCCAGTGCACGAGACGTCCGAGAGAAACTCCCGCCCGAGGCGGCTCGCACCCTCAAGAATCTTTCGCGCATCTTCGCCGCCACTGGTCGAGCCGTGCAGGAATTCGAGCCTGCCGTTGCGAATTCCGCAGTAATTGAAGAGTCCGGTCACGATCTCCGTCATCATTGCTGTGTCGTAGTTGTCGCTCGCATACCCTTCGGCATCCGATGCCGACAGTCCGACCGCCATCGCGTGGGAGAAATGCAGTTTTCTCCCGTCATACGCATAATCCTTGTTCCACACACGATCGATCCAGCCCTTGAGAATGGCGGGAAACGACCACCACCAGATCGGAAACACCAGGATGATCGCGTCGTTGCGGTCAAGTCTGGCCATTTCGGTCTGGACTTCAGCCGAATAAACCTTGTCCGTCCTTTCCCAGTCGGGTTCATCTGCCTCGCGCAGGCGCGGGTCGAATCCCTCGGTATACAGATCGGCGATCTCGACAGTGTGCCCGCTTTCAGTCAGCACGTCCGCCAATGCATCTGTCACCTGCCCCGTCAGGGAATTCCTGCGCGGGTGTGCCAGAACGATCAGAACTTTCATGTGATACTCCCCTGCCCGACCGTATCTGCAAGTGTCCGATCCACCCACAGTGTCGTCAGATGTTCATGCACACTGTTCTGTTCCAGACGATTACGCAATCCCTTGAAATCCACAGCATCCATGTTCTGATCCTGATTGAAACAGGAAAACACGGGCAATGCCGGTTTACCCGTAACAGGATCGACCTGCGGTTGCAGGCATTGGGCACAGATTTCCTTCATCATGCATTGCATCGGACTGTTGATTGAGCCAATGGCCCGATGTTCCGGCTTGAGCCATTTCGCAAGAACACCGTGTCGCGCGGTGTTTACCGCCGCCATCATGCGATCCGAGCCGATACAGAGTATTCTGTCGATCTCATCAAGTCCGATTGATTTCCTGCCAAGGCAATCGTCCTGGTATGCAATGAGGGCATCAACGATGTTGCCGACAAAACACACATCCTGTTCGCGTGTTGGTTGGAACCCGGGCTCTTCATCACAAGCCCAGATCACGGCGTCCGACGCAGCCTCGATTTCTTCGACCTTGTAGCGGTCCTCGACCTTGCGATATCCGGCAGTGTAGAGGACTCTGCAACCGCGATCGCGCATTGCACGTCCGATCGAAAACAGCACGGCATTTCCAAGTCCGCCGCCTATCAGAAGAACGTTTTCATTTGGCTGGATCTCGGTTGGCGATCCTGTCGGGCCCATGAGGACGACCGGTTCCCCGGGTGCCATGTGCGCCATCAGGTTCGACGATCCGCCGAGTTCAAGACCGATCACGGAAATGCAGTTCCCGTCCTGCGACAATGCGGCACCGGTCATGGCGAGCGGCTCCATCGACAGGAGTGTGCCGTCACGGCCCCGGGGCGAAAAACCTTCAAGATTCTGCAGACGATAGAACTGGCCGGGGTGGAAAGCCCGTGCCGCCGCGGGTGCATGGACCACGACCTCGACGATTGTCGGCGTCAACCTGTTCACTGCAACGACCCGTGCGATCAGCTGCCGATCAAGTTCGGCAACGAACGCTGCGTCATCCGTATCTGAGGCAGGGTTCATGCTTTCAAGCAGTCTGGAGATATGTGGATAGGAACGCTTGGCGCCTCCCATGGCCTTGACGACGTTTCCGGCAAAGCTCGGGTGGAGGTCTCCGTGGAAGCTCATCGCCCGTCCGTCGGCACGGAAATGCATCAACGTCTGTGCGGCAGTCGGTTTTGCCGACCTTTCCGGCGAGACCGGTTGATTGTCCACATCGCGTGCCTGAAAGAACTTTCCGTCCAGCGGCAGGGCTTCGGCGGTTTCGCGCGCCAGAGTCGTATTGGGTTGTGTTCCTGCAGCGACGAGGACCGAGCGTGCCGGGAGTGTGTGCCGATTGCCCGCGCCATCGACAACATCAAGCGACTCCACGTGTGCATGGTGGTCGACGTTGATTCGCACCGGCGAGAGTCCCGGTGCAATCCGGATACCCTCCTCCATTGCCAGGGCCACCTCCTCGTGATTGAGCTTGTAGCTTGGTGCACTTGCGAGATCGCGTCGATAGACCATGGTGACACCACCCCATGCATTGAGCAGGCGAAGCGTGTCGGGTTCACGTTCCTCTGCCCGGGCGGAATCGTGCTCCTCCTGCAGCAGACGGGCGTGTTCCAGAAAGGACTCCGCAATCTCCCTCTCCTCCTCACGCCATCCGGCACGTACCTTGTCTTCACCCAGCGTCCCGCAAAGTGACCTGAAACGACGTGCGAACTTGGCCACCTGAACCGGGTAGTAGGCGAGCGCCTCGGTTGACGTATCTATCGCCGTCAGTCCACCACCGATAACAACCGCAGGCAGGCGCAGTTGCAGGTTTGCAACGGTTCGCTCACGGGCCGCACCCGTCAACTGCAGTGCCATCAGAAAATCCGATGCCATGCGCACACCCCGTGCCAAGGAATTCGGCATATCGATGTAGGTGGGCCGGCCCGCGCCCGCACACAGTGCCACATGATCGAAACCGAGTTCGAATGCATCTGCAACATCGATTGTTCCGCCGAAGCGCACACCCCCGTAGACCCGGAAACCGGCGCGCCGTTCGAGTTGAAGCCGGATGAGCTTCAGGAAGTTCTTGTCCCAGCGGACCGTGATTCCGTATTCCGCTACGCCACCGAAACCTGCCATGGTCCGGTCATCCAGACTTTCATACAGTTCATCAATTTCGCGGATCGGCTTGAATTCACATCGCTTCCCGGTGCTGTCGATTCCGGAAATTGCCGGATCAAGGGGCTCGATCTTCAATCCGTCGATGGCAACGACCGCATGTCCGTCATTCAGCAGATGGTGCGACAGATTGAATCCGGCCGGCCCTGTTCCGACAACCAGTACGCGGCGTCCTGTGGCAACGCGAGGCAGAGGACGCTCGAGGTTCAGCGGATTCCACCGCGACAGGAGATTGTAGATTTCAAAACCCCAGGGCAAGGCAAGTACGTCCTTCAGGGTTCGTGTCTCTATCTGCGGGATATCAACCGGTTCCTGCTTCTGATAGATGCATGCCTTCATGCAATCATTGCAGATGCGGTGCCCCGTCGCAGCACAGAGCGGATTGTCGACCATGACGACCGCAAGTGCTGCAAGTCCGAAACCGCGCGCCTTGAGCAGGTTCATCTCGCTGATCTTCTCGTCGAGAGGACATCCGGCAAGCGGAATGCCGAGCGCCGAGTCCCGGAACCTGCCTTCCCTGTCCTTCAATCCGTGGGAACAGCTGTCCTTGCCCTGGTTATGGCAGAAGATGCAGTAATTGGCCTGATCGAGTACCCGCTCCAGATTCATGCCGTGATCGGTGAGCGCAAATCCTTCCCGACGACGAATACGCTCCGGGCTCGACCGCAGCATTTCGACACCGTCGACGATTTCGGTCTCGAGCGGGACCAGATTCCGAGCATCAATCCTGTGCGGCAGGTGAAACAGCGAGCTCTTCGCGTAGCGCGCCTGTCCACCGGCAGACATGGTTGCCCAGGCAGCAAACCGTGCCGCACAATCTATTCTTTCTGCGTTTGACTCTTCGTCCTCAAGCCAGGTCATGACGGCATGCGCGAAATTGCGCTCGTTCACAGCCTGTCCAATATGTCCGGAAATCTCTTGCGTGATCGAATCGCCGTCGACCTGTGCAAGTTCATCGCCGCGAATTGCCTTGGCCGCACGACGTCGGACAAACTTCAGCTTGCACTGATAGATCGGGTCGAGTTCAAGGACCGCGTCGCGGTGCCCGGAAATCTCTTCTCCGATATCAAAGAGTTCACCCAGAAACTGCTCAAGAAAGGGTCCCAGATCAGTCAGCAATTCCGAATACGCGCGCGGTTCAAGTTCTTGCGGTGCACGGCGTGCGGTGACAAGACGATTGAACAGGTCCGTTTCGCGGACACGCAGGTCATCAACGAACAGGTTGTCGATCCTGATCAGACCATCGCGTGAATAGAGGTCAGAAAACGACAGGTCGTGTGCCAAGGACAGCCTGTTCATCGACAGCTCCCCAAAATCATCGTGTACCCGGTCAACTGGTGAACAACTTTTCGAAATTGAAGGATGAACTGACGCTGCTCAATCGGCACGCGGCAACTCATTGCCCGAGTCGTTGTTGAACCAGCTTCGTACCTTGACGAGGTTCGCAATTCCGTTCTTGACGGTTCTTTGGTCGTGACCGGCTGCTCGCCAGTCGTTCCGGTAACGCGCAATCTCGCCAATACGATCCTCCCAGACGGACGGAAACATGCTTTCAAGATGCTGACGTATGATACCTGAAAGTCCAGGTGCGCGACCATTTGTCGAAATCGCTAGGGTGAGGTCACCACGACGCACGACTGCCGGCATGTAGAAGTCGCACAGTTCCGGGCAATCCTCGACGTTGACGAGTACCTGCATGGCACGACAACGCTCTGCCAGATCATGAGCTTCGTTTGTTTCAAGTCCGGCACATACTACAAATTTTGCCGCTGACAACTCCAGGTTGTCCGGAAGATGCGAAATCACGTCCAGGGAAGGCCCTTGCTCGATTTCTGTCCTGTCGTCGCTGTAAACGGTCAAAGACACATTTCCCGCTGCAAGAACCGTTCGTATCTTGCGGCGGATCGCAGCGCCACGGCCAACAACAACGACTCGGATCCGACTGGCGTCGAGTTGAAAGGGGAGCATGGCGCGCGATTCCGTTTCGCTCACCGGATTATCATTGTGCTGGCGTCCGGAAGCTGACGAACGACGCATGACTGGTTCTGACATGGCTATCACTCCATTCGGCGCGTCTCGTCGACAACTGCCTGCGCGTGATCCAGCCACGTACGGGGACCGTGTGGTTCCGTCGAAAGATGGGTTGCTGGCCCATCGCTTTAGCCGGATTTCTTGTGCGCCCGCAAGCTGAAGATCAAATCGGCGCGTGTTGGAACTGCAATGTAGTTATCGACACACGCCGACGCAAGAACGCGCACCACGTTTCAGGCTTTGGAATCAGATCCGGTCGAGACGGCATGACTTTGAGGACTGATTCAGGATTCCCGGACAACGACCGCTGCGGATCGTTTCATTCGGCGCCGGTCCCTTCGTCCACTGGACCGGTGTACGCCAGTGCGTATCCCGCCAACAGGTTAATCCCACGTTCGGCGCGCACCACCCCGGCAGAGTGTGACACCTCGAGGATCGGCACCTGACCTGCTGATAACGATCTGCTGTCGGACATATGCACCTGCTACATCGTCCGAAAACTTCCAGAGAACACCCGGCTGTTGTAGCCGACGCGGGCATCGTGCTGACCTACGTCGTACCCGTTCTGCGTGCCAGTTCTCTGAACCCATCGATGATCTCACGCGGTTCAATGTCCCACGCACGAGCATAATGCTGAATGTTCGGGGTGTGTCGGAGTATCGCCTGCAAGTCCCAGTATGGAAGGTTGTCGTCCTCGAATCCGGTCTGCGCAAGGTAGAACGACGTCAGTTCATCAATGGCGTCAAAGCCGAGATTCCAGCATAGCTCGGCACGCAGGTTGGCGAGATCCGCGAGAGGATCTCCGAACCATGCATCCTCCCAGTCAACGACGCTGCCCAGAGTTGTGTTGCACCACAACATGTTGCCGGGCCAGAGATCGCCGTGCAGTAACGCGAGAGGAGATGAAGCGGAAACCGGTCCACGTGATTCAACGGCTTCGAGAATCGAACCAAGTTCGACGGGAACATTTTCCAACACCACATCTGAATTCAGCGGCGTGAAAGCAGGTACGGAATCGCACAATTCGTGTGCATCAATTCCGTGAAGGCTTGCCATGAACTCTGCCATTTGTCGTACCGCACCCATCGGATCTGGCGGGTCATACTGCGGTTTGCCATCAAGGCAGGAGATCACGAGGTACGGTAAGGGTAACAGGCCGGTCGATTCATCAAGATAGAGTGGTTCCGGCACCGACAGACCATGACCAACAAGAAATTCCAGAATCCGGAATTCCGTACGCGCGGCATGTGGATCGCGCCGCAAGTTCGCAATTCCGCACTGTCGAATGACGACTTTCTCGAAACTGCCATCGGGATGCTGAACACGAACCACCGTCATCACAGCGGAATCACCCTCCGACATGTCCCGTATTCCGGTGATCTGCGCGTACGGACTGAACTGCCGTACGATGTGCTGCAATACCGTTGCGTCTGGTGTCTTTCTCTCAATACCTGACACGATATCGCCCACCGGTAACGGGGTCCCGCCCGGTCCATACGTCGATGATCCGGCGCGGCCTGTCGAGCATCGCCAATAATCGGTGAGCCTCCGTTTCCGGATCCTTCAGTGTATCGTCCTTGATTTCCGGATCTTCGCGCGAACCGATCTTCGCAACAGAGACAACAAGACATTCCTCAACCATGCCTATCGCGATGGCGAAGGGATGAAACTCGTTGGCCAGGTTTGCGAGTGCTGTCATCCGTTTCTCATCCAGCCAATGTTCCGCTTCAGTTCGATCAGCCGCATAAACCCGCATTGCCTTGCGCAGTGCCGGATGCGTCTCGATCGGCACTCTGGACTGGTCAGCCGGTTCGATATCAGAGTTGCGCGTTACCGCAACGATCGCTGTGGGAGGAAGATCGGAGAGGTTGATCTGCATGAACCAGATCAGCGCCTGCTTGCCTGAAACATGTCGACGGTCGCGTGTACTGCAGATCGCATAACTGCAGTTCCGATACTCACCGGTAAAGACGTCTTCCAGAGACAGCTGCAGGGGGTCCTGCATCAGTCCCGCGGCGACAAACCGGCGTGTGACCAGATGCTGTCCCGCGACACGCTGTGACACGGCCTGATCCATATGTGCGCAGACCGCTTCAGTGATCTTGCGCTTGAGAATCGGAAGCGTTTCCGGTTTCTTGCGGCGACGCAATCTGAAAAACAGATCAGCAACAACCAGTGTTGCCAGCACGGCAATTCCCTGCACGCTCAGATGCGTTCGACCGGTTTCCCAAGTGTAAAATCCGATCCAGATCATCGCAATGAGACAGATACCGGTCGCGATCCGTCCGGGTCTCGAACGGGGTTCGGACTTCTCTATTGTTTCGACATGCCGTTTTGCCCACGGAAGAACATCGCGTTCATAGATCGCGGCAAATCCCCGTTCATAGTGGGCCCGTTCGATAAACGACGATTGTGACGATCCTGTGCTGGAAGTCTCCATTGCGTCGCATCCTGTCCGGTGCCCGATTATCGTTGATTCGGACACGAGACGCACCTCACCCGATACAGTGTAATCGTTCGCGTTGACGCTTCCGGAAAACCAGAAAGTTCAAATCAATTATTGAACTGCGCATCGTTCTCCGGTTTGTGACGGTTACATTTGGAACGCGCAGGATACGCTACCAGATCACCTGCAGCCACGATAATTCAATCCTCTCAGTGAAAACCTGTCCGCTGCAACACAATCATCGTGAAACGCCGTGAGGTGAAATCCATCACCCGACAGGGTGGCGATTCCATCGAGTTTCATCAGTGACACTGGCACGTGTATGCGGCGAGATCCGGAAATGTTTTTCGGCGGTGGCGTTGACGTTATCTGCAAGAGCGGAAATCACCGCCGGAATATCGGTGTCGACCATGCCACTATCGAATCCGGTTGCCCCTTTTCGTTACATCGAAAGGCCGCAGACGCGGCTTCGATCAGCCATCAGGTGCCCGTCCTCTGATGCTTTCCACACCTTGTACTATCACAGTCTATGTGCTCACGCGGTGTCACGGATTTGTTGCGGAGACCTGTATCGATCGCGGCGGAA
>CBDATE010000016.1:0-1516 GCA_965199815.1 Pseudomonadales bacterium | reverse complement strand
GACGAAACAAGGGGATGTCCCGTTCGCTGTTGAACTTTGAAGGTGGCGAGCTCCTGAGTTCGGGATTCTACGCGGCCTTCCGAGATGATTTGAAGTGGCCGGAAGGGTTGTCCAAGACGATCATCAGGCGCGACATGTCACGGAAGCCTCGCACCCGTCGGAAACGCCGCTCGGCATCCAGCAGAGCGGCGCTGACCCAGCGCTGAATCATCTCCCCGCCGCGCCATCGCTTGACGTTTCGGGTGTAGCGCTCCACCGAGGCGTTGAGGTTCTCGATGGCGTTGGTCGAGCGCAGGGTACGCTGCAAGGCGCCGGTCAGCCCCAGGCGCACGACGGTCAGCGTCTCGGCGAGCCCCTCGCGCACCGAGGCGGCGGCACCGGGATGGTCGCGCTCAAGGGAACGAGCCAGATTGTGAAGACGCCGCTCACCGCGCGCCGCCGAGGGGCTGTCGAAGGCCTCGCGCAGGCAGCGCCCAACCTTCGCGTGCTGGTGCTCGGGCAGGTGAGCGAGCACATTGCGCGTCTTGTGCACTTGGCAGCGCTGAATGACGGCTTGGTCGCCGTAGACATCCACAATGGCCCGGCGCAACGCCTTCGCCCCGTCGATAACGAACAGTACTGAGCGCTCGGTCGGCAACCCGCGCTCGACCAGGTCGGCGAGCAGAGCGCGCGCCACCGGGGCATTCTCCGTCGAGCCCTCGCGAAGCCCCAGAACGTGCTTGGTGCCCTGAGAATCCACGCCCAACGCTATCAGCACGCAGTGCTCGTGGAAGTATTTCGCATCGATGAACACCGCCGCGATGTCGAGCTCGCCCAGAGGACGCGACAGGAACTCGCCCATCTGCTTGCGCGACAACGCCACGAATCGGCGCGAGAGCGCGCTGCGCGAGGTCCCCCGCTCGTTCATCGCCTCGGGCATCGGGTCCAGCAGCTTGGGATAGTCTCGCGTCGACACCCCCGCCGCGACCGCCGCCAGCGTGTGCGCGTCCATCGCGTCAGTGGACGCCGCCCACTGAAAGCTCGCCAACGCCACCTCACCCTCGGGGCTTCGCACCCGAAGGCGAGGCAGCTCCACCTGGCGGCCCCCAAGCGTCACCCGGCTTGCGGTGCTCCCTCCACGCCAACACTGCCGACCCGCCTGATGCCGGCCCTTCGGACCACACAGCGCCTCTCGGTCCGCCTCCATCATCGCCCGCAGCACTTGCTGACCGGTACGGATGCACAGCTCATGGAACGCCTCTCGGGTCTCGCTCAGCGCCCCCAGCACGGGCAGCGCAACCTCGACCGTCAGCGACTTCCCAACCGAGGCTTGGCTTTCATTCTTGGGACTGCGATGCTTTGCCATGGTGGCTTCTCCTTCTATTGGTTCGCACCCCTGTCCTACCACAGGACAGGTGAAGGAGTCGCCACCTCTCTCAGACCAAGTTCAACAGACTATGGGACATCCCCCGAAACAACGAGTGCGTGCGATACTTCACCGGGTTCACCTTCAACCACCGGTCGTACCCCAAGCTCT
>CBDATE010000015.1:0-9048 GCA_965199815.1 Pseudomonadales bacterium | reverse complement strand
CTCAAAGCCGGCAACTCCACAATCGTGACCGTGGCCGTCCCCGCCGTCGTGGAAATGCTGGCATTGGAGCCGACCGGATTGTTCAGCCTCACCGTGAAGGTCTCGTCACCCTCGTCTTCGTCATCCCCGGTGACCTCCACAGCGATGGTCTTGCTGGTCTCACCCGCTGCAAATGTCAAGGTGTCGCTGGCCGCCTCGTAGTCCGTGCCTGCCGTGGCGTTACCACCCGAAGTGGCGTAGTCCACGGTCACCTGCTGGTTGCTCGCCGGGCTCATCGTCACCGTCAAAGAGGTCTGTGTGGGAGTGCCGCTGCGGCCTTCGGGCACGGACACGCCACTCGGCTCAATGCTCAACATCGGTGTGGCCTCGTCATTGGTGATGGTGCCCGTCGCCGTTGGGTCTGTTGCCAGACTCGCATTAGAAGACGGACTGCTCAAGGTCACCATGAAGGTCTCATTCGGCTCGTAAATCTCATCTCCGATGATCGGCACGGTGAAGGTTTGCGTGGTGTCGCCCACCGCAAACGTCAGACTGCCGGTTGTGGTCGTGTAGTCCGTCCCCGCAGTGGCAGTGTCATCCGAAGTGGCGTAGGTCACAGTCACTTCCGTACCACTGGCCGGTGTCAAGGTCGCCGTGAAGGTTAGAGGCGTGTTGCCGCTATCGCCCTCAGCCACGCTGGCATCCGCAATGCTCAAAATCGGCAACCCCACAATCGTGGCCGTGGCCGTCCCTGCCGTCGTGGAAATGCTGGCATTGGAACCAGACGCATTGCTCAGCCTCACCGTGAATGTCTCGTCATCCTCGACATTGTCATCCCCGATGACCTGCGCCGTAATGGTCTTGCTGGTTTCACCCGCTGCAAATGTCAAGGTGCCGCCGGCCGCCGTGTAGTCCCGATTCTGCACCGTGGCCGTACCATCTGCCGTCGCGTAGTCCACCGTCACCTGCTGGCTGCTCTCCAGACTCATCATCACCGTAAAGGAAGTCTCCGCAGTGGTGCCGCCATCGCCTTCGGCTACAAGTACGTTACTCGGACTGATGCTCAAAGTCGGCGAGGCCTCGTCATTGCGGATGGTGCCCGTCGCCGTTGGATCCGACACTAGCCTCGCACCGGCGGACGACCCGCTGAGCGTCACCGTGAAGGTCTCATCCGCCTCGTAAATCACATCTCCGATGATCGGCACGGTGAAGGTTTCCGTGGTATCGCCCGCCGTAAACGTCAACGTGCCTCTAGTGGTCGTGTAGTCCGTGCTCGCGGTAGCGGTGCCATCCGAAGTGGCGTAATCCACCGTCACCTGCTGGTTGCTCGCTTCGTTTAACCTCACCGTGAATTCCAAATTGGCCGTGCCGCTGTCGCCTTCGCTCCTGCTGGCATCCGCAACGCTCAACAGCGGCAACTCGTCATCATTAATCGTCACTGTGGCTGTGGCCTCGGTCGAGGAAATGTACGTCGTGTCACCCGTCACACGGCTCAGAGCCACCGTGAAGGTCTCGTGACTTTCAGAATCCTCATCTCCGGTGACCTGCAAGGTGATGGTCTTGCTGGTCTCACCCGCCGCAAATGTCAGAGTGCCGTCAGCGGCCGTGTAGTCCGTGCCCGCCGTGGCACTGCCATCCGACGTGTCGTAGGCCACACGCGCCTCCTCGCTGCTCGCCGGGTCCAGAAGCACCGTGAGGATCTGTGCGGTGTTGCCAGCGTTGCCTTCGACCACGCTCACACTCCTCGGCGAGATGCTCAAGGTCGGCATCTTCACCTGCAGTGTCGACGCCCTGCCGTTCGCCGCATAGCCGAGAATTTCACCGTTCGTCGCACGCACCGGAACCGTATAGGATGCCGCAGCAGGCAAATTCGAGAACACCGCTTCCGTTTGGGTATCCACCAGTGTGCCAGCCACCGCCGCACCACCACCCGCCGGCCTGGCGCTTGCCTCGTAGTCTCCCGGAGAAACCGCATTCACCCCGGTCCACGTTATCGTGAACCCGCTTGATGAGAGCGTCCCCTGCTTCACCGCCAAATTGGTCGGTCCCTGCAGGGTCCGATGGGCCAGATCGGGGGCACTAAAAGTATGATCCGCCGTCTCTCTCCCGTCACTGACATACACCGTTATTTCGAAGTACCGCGGCAGAGCACTGGGAACTTTCAGTGCCGCAATCTCAATGCTTCCTGTGCCGTCGGAGGCAAGCGCTGCCTTTGTGGCTGACCGCGGACTAATCGCAAAGGCATCCTGAAAGTCGTCCGGAACAGCCACCAGTTCGGCCCAGTAATGCAACGGGTCGCCCTCGGGATCACTTGCACGCACCGGCACGGTCAGGAAAATGCCCTTCCCCACCCTGGGATTGTTCCTGTTGGGGATAAACTCTATGCTCGGTCCGTTATTGACGTTATTGCCGTCTCTAATCGTGACCGTCGCCGTCCTCGCCGTGGTGGAGAGAGTGGCACCGGACCCGGACACATCGCTCAAACTCACCGTGAAGGTCTCATCACCTTCACCGCTCACCAAATCCCCGAGCACCCCAACCGTGAGAGTCTTGCGCCTCTCGCCCGCCGCAAACCTTAACTGGCCGCGGATCGCCTCATAGTCTGCCCCCGCGGTGGCGGTGCCGTCCGTGGTCGCGTACCGTACCCACACATCCCGATCGCTCGCCCCGCTCATCTCCACCGTAAAGAGCATCTGCACAGTCTCCGTATTTTCCTCATCCACGCTCACACTGGTCGGAGCAAAGCCCACAACCAACTCATCGTCATTCGCAATGGTCCCCGTCACATCAACCAATCTCAGTTTCGTGTCTGTCAAACCAAAGAACACAAGTGCACCCACCGGATTCTCCAGACGGATCACAATGGTCTCGTCGCCTTCCAGCAGGTTATCGCCCACGACTCGCACCGTGAAGGTCTGGCTGGTCTCGCCCGGAGCAAACCTCAGCGTCTCGCGACTGAACCGCCGGTAGTCCTCATCCGCTCTGGCCGTGCCAAGCCCGGTGGGGCCGCTTTGAGGCTCGAATATCTCCACACTCACCGACTCGTCGCTCGCCGGAGTCAAGCGCAACGTAAAGACCATATCGCGGAAAGCATCATCGCCCTCGTCCACGCGGGTATCTGCAGCAATGCGCAAAGCCGGGAACTCCTCGTCGTCCACAATGGTGCCCGTCGCCCTATCTCGCGAGAAACTGACATCCACGCCAGACAGACTGCTCAAGACCACCGTGAAACTTTCGTCTCCTTCGTAAATCTCATCGCTTTGGAACGGCACATTGATGGCCTTGCTGGTCTGGCCCGCCGCAAACGTCAGCGTCCCGGTGGTCTCCGTATAGTCATTCCCGTAGGCCGTCCCCGCCGTGGCGCTGCCATCCGAAGTCGCATAATTCACGGTCACGACACTGCCGCTCGCCACACTCAGAGTCACTGCGAAATCAAACGTCCGAAGGGCTCCGTCCTCGCTGGCGCGGACATCCGCAATGCTCATGCGCGGCGCATCCTCCTCATCGTCCTCAATCGTGCCCGTCGCCGTCGCCGTCCCCAGAGTCCCATTGGACGGACCGCTCAGCACCACCGTAAAGGTCTCCTCTCCTTCGTACAACTCATCATCAGGAATCTCAATGCTAATGTCCTCACGATTCGACTGGCTGCCCGCCAGGAACGTCAGCGTGCCGCTCTGCGACTGGTAGTCCGCTCCCGCAACCGCCGTGCCCTGCGAAGTGGCATAGTTCACCGTCACTGCACGACCGCTCGTCGCGCTCATGCGCACCGGGAAGACTATCCTTCGTGTGCCGTGCGGGGTTTCTTTCACCCGCGCATTCGCAATGCTTAGGCTCGGCAAAGGATCGTCATCCATGATGGTGCCCGTCGCCGTCCCCGCGCTTGACGAAATGAAGGCGTTCCGCGCACTGTGCAATTCAGCGCTGAAGGTCTCATCTCCCTCGTTCAGAACATCGTCAACGACGGTCACTGCGAAGGTCTTGCGGGTCTCGCCCGCCGCAAACACCAGAGTCTCCGCGACCGTGTAGTCCCGACCCCGCGTGGCCGTGCCGGACGGAACCACCGCGCCGACGCTTACTCTCACCTCGCGCCCGCTCGCCCGGTCCAGAACCACCTCTCCGCTAATCCCGCCTGAATCCTCCGCGTCACTCAAGGCGACAGGCTCAAACGACAACGTCGGCGCTCCATCAATATTGTCAATAGTGCCGACCGCCGTGCCGTCCGCAATAGTCGCACCGGACGGACCGCTCAGCACCACCGCGAAGATCTCAGTGTCCTCATCCAGATCATCATCCAGCGCCGCTATCGTGAAACTCGCGCTGATCGCACCCGCCGCAAAGGTCAAGGTGCCATTTGCGGCCGTGTAGTCCGCCCCCGCCTTTGCCGTACCATCCTCAGTCGCGTAACTCACGGTCACGGCCTCACTGCTTGCCTCGCTCAGCGTCACCGTGAAACTGAGCTGGCGGTTGTCACTGCCGTGACTCTCAGACGCGCTCGCATCCGCAATGCGCAAAGTCGGCAGAGCATCATCGTTGCTAATGGTGCCGGTCGCCGTGCCATCTGCGATAGTTGCGCCGGACGGGCCGCTGAGAACCACCGTGAAGGTCTCCTCTCCCTCATACACCGCATCATCCAGAATCTCAATATGAATATCCTCACGGTTCGACCGGCTGCCGGCCATAAACGTCAGCGTCCCGCTCTGCGCCCGATAGTCCGTCCCGGCAACCGCCGTGCCGTCCGAAGTGGCGTAGTTCACCGTCACCGCACGACCGCTCGTCGCGCTCATGCGCACCGGGAAGACCAGCCTTCGCGTGCCATGCTCGGACTCTTCCATCCGGCCACCCGCAATGCTTAGGCTCGGCATCGGATCGTCATCCGTGATGGTGCCCGTCGCCGTCCCCGCGCTTGACGAAATCTCGGCATTCTGCGCACTGTGCAACCGTATGCTGAAAGTCTCCTCCGCTTCGTTCCGTGCATCGTCATAAACGGTCACCGTGAACGTCTTGCGGGTCTCGCCCGCCGCAAACACCAGTGTCTCCGCGACCACATAGTCCTGATCCTGCCCATAAGTGGCCGTGCCTGATGCAATGATCGGGTCGACCAGCACTTTCACCTCGCGCCCGCTCGCCGGACTCAGAACCACCGCTCCGCTAATCCCACCCGAACCCTCCGCTCCACTCAAGGCGGTATTCTCAAACGACAGCGTCGGCAACCCATCACTATCGCGAATAGTGCCGACCGCCGTGGCGTCCGCAAGAGTGGCGCCGGACGGATTGCTCAGCACCACCGTCAAACTCTCATCACCCTCATCCAGCGCATCATCCAGCGTCGCGATCGTGAAACTCACGCTGGTCTCGCCCGCCGCCAGCGTCAGGGTGCCGCCCCCTCCCGCATAGTCCGCTCCCGCCACTGCCGTGCCGTCCCGAGTCGCGTAACTCACGGTCACGGCCTCACCGCTTGCCTCGCTCAGCCTCACCGTGAAACTGAGCTGGCGGTTGTCACTGCCGTGGCTCTCAGACGCGCTCGCATCCGCAATGCTCAAAGTTGGCAAAGCATCATCGTTGCTAATGGTGCCGGTCGCCGTGGCATCGGCGAGAGTTGCGTTGGACGGGCCGCTGAGAACCACCGTGAAGCTCTCCTCTCCCTCATACACCGCATCATCCAGAATCTCAATGTGAATATCCTCGCGGTTCGACCGGCTGCCGGCCTTAAACGTCAGCGTCCCGCTCTGCGCCCGATAGTCCGACCCGGCAACCGCCGTGCCGTTCGAGGTGGCGTAGTTCACCGTCACCGCAAGACCGCTCGTCGCGCTCATGCTCACGGCAAAGACCATTCTTCGCGTGCCGTGTGCAGATTCTTCTACCCGCGCATCCGCAATGCTTAGGCTCGGCATGGGGTCGTCATCACGGATGGTGCCCGTCGCCGTCCTCGCGCTTGACGAAATCTCGGCGTTCCGCGCACTGTGCAACCGAATGATGAAGGTCTCATCCGCCTCGTTCCGAGAGTCGTCATCAACCTCCACACGGAAGCTCTTGCGGGTCTCACCCGCCGCAAACACCAGAGTCTCGGCTATCGTATAGTCCTGCCCATAAATCGCTGTGCCTGATGGGATGATGGCATTGAGAAGAACCCTCACCTCGCGTCCGCTCGCCGGGCTCAGGGTCACCGTCCCGATGATCACGGCGGCAATTTCGCTCGCACTCAAGGCGGTATTCTCGAATGCCAGCGTCGGCAGATCATCGTCGTCGGTGATCGTGCCGATCGCCGTGGCCGCATTCAGAATCGCGCCCGACGGGTTGCTCAGCATGGCCCTGAAGGTCTCATCGTCCTCATCCACCGTGTCCTCGGTCACTGCCACGGTGAAGGTCGCGCTGGCACTGCCCGCCGCAATCGTCAGCGTGCCGCTCTTCGTCGTATAGTCCACATCCTCTGTGGCCGTGCCGCCCTGCGTCGCGTAATCCACGGTCACCGCCACGTTGACCGTCGGACTCAGACCCACCGTGAAGACCATCTCATCACCCTCGTCCACGCGGGCATCCGCCATGCTCAAAACCGGCAGATTGTCGTCCGTGAGGCGCAACATCGCACTCTCGACCGGCGTTCCGATGGTTATCACCGAACCGCTCACTTCCAGAGTCTCAATGCCTTCTACCAGATTGTCATTGGTCGGCGTGATGACCAGAGTGCCGTAGGCACTGTCAGCGCCGGGGGAGAGAATCAGATCAACCGGCTGCGACGTGAAGTCCGACGACGAGGCCCGATTCGAACCCGAGGACGGAACGCGCACCATCACCCGCAACGTCCGCTCGTAGCCGTAACGCGAGGCACCCACTACGGTGGCCGTCACCCGCAACTTCGTGGCGCCGGCCGCCTCCCACACCACCGCATTCGCCACGCTCAGCCGGATTCCCTGCACCTGAGGATCGTTATCCCTAATCGTCACCGGAACCCGCCAGATGCCCACCGGCACCACCACCTTGCTCGACACCTTCTCCAGATGCACATAGAATCTCTCATCCCCTTGCCCTTCGCGCTGGTTGTCATCTATGACCGCCACCGTCAAGATGCCACTGGTCTCGCCCGCCGCAATCGTCAGAATGCCCTTGACCGACGTGTAATCCTTATCGCCCCTTGCGGTCCCCGGCAACGTGACGTATTCCATCGTCACCGGCTCCGCCAAGGCGTAACTCAAGGCCACCTTGATCACCGCATTTTTGTCG
Organism: Pseudomonadales bacterium; assembly: GCA_965199815.1. Classification (GTDB taxonomy): domain Bacteria; phylum Pseudomonadota; class Gammaproteobacteria; order Pseudomonadales; family Azotimanducaceae; genus Azotimanducus. Next base: position 1,851 of record CBDATE010000015.1, on the reverse strand, counting down.
GCTGCGTCTTCCCTCACCGTAAGCACGGAATCCGGCGCAATGCTGGCCAGCACTAGCGGAACGCCTGAGGCCGAAGCCGATGCCGCCGCCCGCGTCGTGCCATCCGTCACCAGCGTGTGCACCCGCACGATATAGCCCGTGCCGTCCGTGTCCAGACCGGTGAGCCTGTACCGGTAGTCACCCAACGTGCCAGTGGTCGGCACCTGCGCTGTGTTGCCCTGCGGGAAACTGCCCGAACCCTGCTTCCGCCAACGCACCCGATAGCCATTCGGCTGCGAGTCGGCCGGCGCCCACTCCACCCGCAACACGCCGGCTTCGCGCAACGCGACCACCTTCAAGTCCTTCGGTGCCGTCGGAGCCGCCCCTGCGACTTCGCTCGCCGCCCCCGCGCCCGGACCGTCGCTGCCTTCTGCGCTCCTCGTGTACACCCGCGCCACATACGTCGTCCCGTCGGTCAGACCCGAAATCGTGTACGACGTGCCCGTGGTCACCACCGCCGAGTCGCCCGAGGTGAATCCGCTCGAACGTGCCGCCCGCCAGCGCACCCGATAGCCATGCGGAGCCGCCGTCGCCGCATCCCACGTCACCTCCAGCCGACCCGAGCCTCCGCCCATCGCCCGAACATTCGATGCCGCCGTCGGCGCCGGAAATACCCTGACATTGAAGGTCTGACTCGTCGAGAGCCTACTGCCAAGTACCGCTGCCTGCTCCGTCGCCGTCACGGTGATCGTCGCACTCCCTTCCGCGACCCCGGTCACCGTCACCGTCTCATCGGTCACCGACACCGCAACAACCCCTGTATCGCCGCTTGCCGCCGCGTAAACCAGTGTGCGTTCGTCTGGATCTCTGAATGCGCCGGACATCGACACCGCCCGGCTCAACCCGCGATCCACTACCACATCGGCAAGTTCCTGCACAACCACCGGCGGACGGTTCAACGGCACCCCCCGCACAATCGCCGACCAAAGCCCTTCCAGCGAATTTTGTGCCAGAGCTCGCACCCGCACTTGGTATTCAAGCCCCCCAATCAAATTCTCAATGACATATCCTGACTGTACATCCGATGCCGTAGCCCAATTAGAAAACGCCCTCCACTCCACTGTATAGGCAGAAGCGCCAGTCACGCTTGACCATGTGACGGTGAGTTGTCCCCGTCCCGGTGTCAGCGTCACTGACGGGGCTGCCAACCTTGCTGCGACCTCGAAACTCCCTTCGACTGTGCCGCCTCGACCGTCGTCCGCCGTCACCGTAATGGTCGTGGTGCCCACGCCACTCCCGAGCAATGTCACCGTGCTGCCACTGACCTCACTCACCCTGACCAAACCCGAATCACTGCTCTTCGCCGTATAAGTCAACGGGTCTCCATCCGGATCAGTGAACGCCCTCGACACATCCACATCCGCAGACGCCTCATGCACCAGCTGAGGCGGAGAGATCATCCCCGAAGTGAATGTCGGCGCCCGGTTCGTCGTCACCGGAAGCATCGCCACATCGCCCTGATTCTCATATAGCGAGCCGTCCCCCTGAGCCTGCACCGAAACCGTATAGGAGGTCGCTCCCGCCAATCCATCGAAGGTCGCTGTCGGCCGGCGCACTATCTGCATCACCGGAGTGCCAGCGCTGTCACTCCGCATCACCGTCACCTCATAGGCTTGCGCCCCAATCACCGCATCCCAGGACACCGTCAGGATGCTCAGACTCGGATCTTCAAGCAACCGCGAACTCGCCGCCAAGCCCTGTATGTCGAGCAACTCCCGAGCCAGCACCGTCACCGTAAACGTCTCCGTGTCGGTCGCCATGCCGTCCGACACCGTCACGGTGACGGTCGCCGTGCCGGCGCCCTGCTGCGTC
>CBDATE010000014.1:0-9409 GCA_965199815.1 Pseudomonadales bacterium | reverse complement strand
TGGACGTGAATGCGCTGAAGACGCCCATGGAAGTACGAGACGAGGCGCCGCCGTGCGGTCTGGCGAGTGAATCGTGAACGGTACGGGGTTGTGCGCACTCGTCGGGGGATGTCCCGTTCGCTGTTGAACTTTGAAGGTGGCGAGCTCCTGAGTTCGGGATTCTACGCGGCCTTCCGAGATGATTTGAAGTGGCCGGAAGGGTTGTCCAAGACGATCATCAGGCGCGACATGTCACGGAAGCCTCGCACCCGTCGGAAGCGTTGTTCGGCATCCAGTAGAGCAGCGCTGACCCAGCGCTGAATCATCTCCCCGCCGCGCCATCGCTTGACGTTTCGGGTGTAGCGCTCCACCGAGGCGTTGAGGTTCTCGATGGCGTTGGTCGAACGCAGGGTGCGCTGCAAGGCACCGGTCAGCCCCAGGCGCACGACGGTGAGGGTTTCGGTGAGCCCCTCGCGCACCGAGGCGGCGGCGCCGGGGGAGTCGCGCTCAAGGGAACGAGCCAGATTGTGAAGACGCCGCTCACCGCGCGCCGCCGAGGGGCAGTCGATGCGCCTCGCGCAGGCAGCGCCCAACCTTCGCGTGCTGGTGCTCGGGCAGGTGAGCGAGCACATTGCGCGTCTTGTGCACTTGGCAGCGCTGCACGATGGCCCGCTCGCCGTAGACATCCACAATGGCCCGGCGCAACGCCTTCGCCCCGTCGATGACGAACAGCACTGAGCGCTCGGTCGGCAACCCGCGCTCGACCAGGTCGGCGAGCAGAGCGCGCGCCACCGGGGCATTCTCCGTCGAGCCCTCGCGAAGCCCCAGAACGTGCTTGGTGCCCTGAGAATCCACGCCCAACGCTATCAGCACGCAGTGCTCGTGGAAGTATTTCGCATCGATGAACACCGCCGCGATGTCGAGCTCGGCCAGAGGGCGCGACAGGAACTCGCCCATCTGCTTGCGCGACAGCGCCACGAATCGGCGCGAGAGCGCGCTGCGCGAGGTCCCCCGCTCGTTCATCGCCTCGGGAATCGGGTCCAGCAGCTTGGGATAGTCTCGCGTCGACACCCCCGCCGCGACCGCCGCCAGCGTGTGCGAGTCCATCGCGTCGCTCGATGCCGCCCACTGAAAGCTCGCCAGTGCCACCTCACCCTCGGGGCTTCGCACCCGAAGGCGAGGCAGCTCCACCTGCCGACCCCCCAGCGTCACCCGGCTCGCGGTGCTCCCCCCGCGCCAACACGGCCGGCCCGCCTGATGCCGGCCCTTCGGACCACACAGCGCCTCTCGGTCCGCCTCCATCATCGCCAGCAGCACTTGCTGACCGGTACGGATGCACAGCTCATGGAACGCCTCTCGGGTCTCGCTCAGCGCCCCCAGCACGGGCAGCGCAACCTCAACCGTCAGCGACTTCCCAACCGAGGCTTGGCTTTCATTCTTGGGACTGCGATGCTTTGTCATGGTGGCTTCTCCTTCTATTGGTTCGCACCCCTGTCCTACCACACGACAGGTGAAGGAGTCGCCACCTCTCTCAGACCAAGTTCAACAGACTATGGGACATCCCCGCTTCTCTCCTTCGTGTTTGCTCTTGTCGCTTACCCTACGCATCACCCCTTCCCCTGATCGTCTGCGGCGTCAGCGTCTCCTTTCGCAACAGCAAACATGAGTACAAAACCCAGGACAATGAGTAGCACGAGTTTGCCTCCATAGCTTTCCCAGAACGGCGGGCTCGGTTTCGCGGGTAACTCTACGCCTGCCCGATTCGCCAGTGCTTGCAATTCAGCATGCGTGAATGGGATATATGTACTTGCATCGATATAGCCTGCCCAACGGATGTCATAATTCCAGAGCGGCAGAAAAAACACATGAATCTGCTTGTAGATAACACCCGCGTCAGTGTAATCGCCGTCGATCTGAAACGCAGGCGTATCGGGAAAATCGGCAACCTTGCTTACAGTTTCACCACCCCAACCAAAGAATACGGGGGCTGATTTGGCTGCCACTTGACTGGGTAGAAACGCGAAGAAACTCAGGAGTAGCATATATCGCAGCATAATCATGGAATCACCTGTGTTGGTTAGCAGTGGATACGACCGACACCGGAATAAGGCGCCGGGCCGTTGCTAAGGGGATGTCCCGTTCGCTGTTGAACTTTGAAGGTGGCGAGCTCCTGAGTTCGGGATTCTACGCGGCCTTCCGAGATGATTTGAAGTGGCCGGAAGGGTTGTCCAAGACGATCATCAGGCGCGACATGTCACGGAAGCCTCGCACCCGTCGGAAGCGTTGTTCGGCATCCAGTAGAGCAGCGCTGACCCAGCGCTGAATCATCTCCCCGCCGCGCCATCGCTTGACGTTGCGGGTGTAGCGCTCCACCGAGGCGTTGAGGTTCTCGATGGCGTTGGTCGAGCGCAGGGTACGCTGCAAGGCGCCGGTCAGCCCCAGGCGCACGACGGTCAGCGTCTCGGCGAGCCCCTCGCGCACCGAGGCGGCGGCACCGGGATGGTCGCGCTCAAGGGAACGCGCCAGATTGTGAAGACGCCGCTCACCGCGCGCCGCCGAGGGGCTGTCGAAGGCCTCGCGCAGGCAGCGCCCAACCTTCGCGTGCTGGTGCTCGGGCAGGTGAGCGAGCACATTGCGCGTCTTGTGCACTTGGCAGCGCTGCACGATGGCCCGCTCGCCGTAGACATCCACAATGGCCCGGCGCAACGCCTTCGCCCCGTCGATGACGAACAGCACTGAGCGCTCGGTCGGCAACCCGCGCTCGACCAGGTCGGCGAGCAGAGCGCGCGCCACCGGGGCATTCTCCGTCGAGCCCTCGCGAAGCCCCAGAACGTGCTTGGTGCCCTGAGAATCCACGCCCAACGCTATCAGCACGCAGTGCTCGTGGAAGTATTTCGCATCGATGAACACCGCCGCGATGTCGAGCTCGGCCAGAGGGCGCGACAGGAACTTGCCCATCTGCTTTCGCGACAGCGCCACGAATCGGCGCGAGAGCGCGCTGCGCGAGGTCCCCCGCTCGTTCATCGCCTCGGGAATCGGGTCCAGCCGCTTGGGAGAGTCTCGGGTCGACACCCCCGCCGCGACCGCCGCCAGCGTGTGTGCGTCCATCGCGTCGCTCGACGCCGCCCACTGAACGCTCGCCAACGCCACCTCACCCTCAGGGCTTCGCACCCGAAGGCGAGGCAGCTCCACCTGGCGGCCCCCAAGCGTCACCCGGCTTGCGGTGCTCCCTCCACGCCAACACTGCCGACCCGCCTGATGCCGGCCCTTCGGACCACACAGCGCCTCTCGGTCCGCCTCCATCATCGCCCGCAGCACTTGCTGACCGGTACGGATGCACAGCTCATGGAACGCCTCTCGGGTCTCGCTCAGCGCCCCCAGCACGGGCAGCGCAACCTCGACCGTCAGCGACTTCCCAACCGAGGCTTGGCTTTCATTCTTGGGACTGCGATGCTTTGCCATGGTGGCTTCTCCTTCTATTGGTTCGCACCCCTGTCCTACCACACGACAGGTGAAGGAGTCGCCACCTCTCTCAGACCAAGTTCAACAGACTATGGGACATCCCCCGTTGCTAACCAACACAGGTTAATGTGTGCGTTCCCGCCTATTCGCCCGGATCGGGGAGCGACCCCTACCGTGTGAGTATGGCTGTTGTATTCGGCAGGCGACCCGACAGGGATCCCCCGCGTTGGTTAGCGTCACCGAATATATCGCAGCGTTTCCGAACCGTCCATCATGGTTCAATCGATTGCGCGTCGAATCACAGCTATTGGGCAGAATTAAGCTATAACGCATTGATAACATTGATGCTATTGCGTCATAGGTGGCTTCAGATACGTAAGCGGACAAAGAGGCCGTTGTTCTGATCGGGAGTACCGTCTGATTCACTCGCCGCTTCCCCCACACGGAGGCGAGCGGAATCATGAGACGGGCAGGTGGTACAAGACGTCGGACGCGGCGCACCGCCGCGCAGTGGCGGAAGCTGATCGAGCGGTTCGACCGGTCGGGTCAGACCCGCGGCACTTTCTGCGCGGCGCACGGATTGGCGCTGAGCACATTCGATCTGTGGCGGCGCAAGCTTGGCGAGACGCAGGCTGCGGCGGACGAAGCCCCCCCGAATCGCTGTTCGTGGAGTTGACGAACGCGCCCGAGGCTGCGGGGTCTCGGACTGCGGCGGGGACCGGTGCGTGGGAGGTCGAGCTCGAGCTCGGCGCGGGTGTGGTGCTGCGGCTGCGTCGGGCGGTGCCCTGTTAAGCGGACTCTCGGCGGGTCGAATCTGGCTGTGCACCCAGCCCACTGACATGCGGTGTTCGTTCGATGGATTATCGGCCCGAGTGCGGCGGTATCTGGCTTAGAGATCTCCTCATATTTCTTGTCAAGTTTGTATTTTAATTAATTGATACTATTGTGTTTCTGTATTTCTCGGTCTGACGATTGTATACCCGAACACCCAAAAGTGACTCATCAGGAGAAGGTCAACGTCGTTTCGACTCGCCTGACCATTCATCCCATTTGCGATGGCACCGAAGAACATCCTGCCAAGGAAAAAGATCGCCGACTTTATCGACCACTTGTACGACGGGGACCTGCACGCCAAGCGCGTGTCGTCATTGGCCAACGCCACCTTGGGAGTGCTGGTCGGCGCCTCGTTGGCAGTGCATGCCATCGGCCAGGGATTGGCCCAGGCATTGGGCAAGCCGAGCAAGCATGGAGTGAAGCAGGTCGACCGGAGTGGTCGTGGCGATGGATTGGACGAGCTTCGCACGAGACCAGCAAGACACGGTGGTGTTGTCGATGTTGACCGGTCATGGACGTGCGACGCCGCTGATGTGGAGAACGGTGGAGTCGTCGTCGCTCAAAGGGCAGATGAAGCGCCATGAGAAGGAGGTGCTGGAGAGGTTGCGCGAGGGGGTGGCGGCAGGGGTGAAGGTGACGGTGGTCGCGGACCGGGGATTCGGGGACTGCAAGCTGTTCAAGACGCTCACGCAGGAGTCGGGATTCGAGTACGTGAGACGTATTCATCGCACGCACTCGTTGTTTCGTCAGGGGTTGATGCGATATGACCATATACCCGACTGGCCGGATGAGCGTGTACAGCCATTGATGGAGAAGTTTTCGCAGATGCTTATGGAGCAACGGGTATTCAAGGAAATCTTTGGCGTCATTCGATAGTTGAATGAGGGGATGGATAAGGGTGAGAAGGCATGTGGCCTTTGTCAGTAGCGCATCGCCGCCGATCGCCACCGGCCGCACGATGCCAGCCTTGCGCACAGTTGCCTGCGGAGTGCTGTCATGTTCGAGACTAGCTACTCGATCGATAGCCAGCGACAGAGGATTCTCGGACGCAATGCAGCCGAGCGCGACGGCGGATCGCCTCGGGTGTTGCAGAAAATCGCCGATATCCGTTCTTGTCCAGGTGTCTGTCTGCGGACGGCCCTGATTGTATATTTCTTACATGTCCATGCGTGACTGGAGGATGTCTTCGATGGCGAGAGTTCAGTTGATGCTCCCCGACGATGACCAGGCCCGGTTCGCGCATCAGGCGCGCAGAGAGTGTATGTCGTTGAATGCGTGGCTGCGCGCCGCGGCTCGCGAGCGGTATGAACGCCAATCGCAGCCCGGACGATTCGAGTCCGAAGCCGATCTCGACGCCTTCCTCAATGCCTTCTGTGCCCGGTGCGCTACGCTTGGTGGCCCGGACATCGAGCCCGATTGGGAACAGCACCGGGTTGTCATCGACCGAGGGCGTGGATGCAGCCCGGTTGGAGTATCTGTTCGCGATCCCGCCGGAGACGAGCCGAAACGGGCCGCCGCTGCTTGCCGAATGCCGTTGTCCGTGGCATAAGGCCGCGGATACCTGTACAGATCACGATACGAGGCGTGCCCGAAGCGGTGCGCGACGAGTTGGCCGCCCGAGCCGCCAGTGAGCGGCGGTCCATGCAGGAGTACCTGCGTGGAGAATTGGAGCGAATCGCCGCACGCCCATCGCGGGCCGCTTGGATCGAGAAGCTCCGCAACTCCAAGGCGGCGGCGGATATTCTCCGGGCACGCGATGCCGACCGAAGGTGATCATCGTAGTCGACGCGTCTGCGGAGGAAGCGCGCGCTGCGGTATCGGGTGGTGCGGGGTCAAGGGGAGCCGCCTGAAGTCGAGTTCGAAGTGTTCGAGCCCTTGGCGGATCGCGACGTACCCGGCGGCACGGTGAGCCGAGCGAAGGCGACGTGCCCATGCTGCGGTGCCCCCCCGGAGCGGGTGCGGGCCCAGCTTGCGGCCGAGCGGGGTGGTGCGGATACGCTCTTCGACGCAAACGGCAGCCGAGTCGGCGGGGCACGCATGACCGCGGTGGTGACGCTGGGATCCGGGCAAACCGGCTGGCCACTATCGCCTGCCGATGGAAGCCGACTATGCGGCGGTGCGGAGGGCGCGGGCGCGTGTGACGAGGCTCCTCGCGGAGTGGGAACGCGGCGGTCGGCAGAGGTTTTGCCCGGTGCCGGATGAGCCGCTCCCGCCGATCGGCACCTTGGGGTTTCGCGTTCAGCGCTACGGGATGACCGAGTGAGGTGAACTGTTCACGGTGCGGCAGAAGGCGGCGTTGGTGCACTTAACTTGATATCGTGCGCAGCGGCAACGTAACGGGTTCCATCTTGACATTAGCCTTTGCGCGGTGGAAACGGTCGAAGGCCACACCATCGAATTGGCGGAATACCTCGAAAAAGTATGAGAAGTGGTGAGGCGCACGGCGCTGCAAACCGTCCTCGGCTCGGCGGAAGCCAAGGCCCGCGACGGCGCCACTGGCGTACTCGAGGAAGACACCCGCCTGACCGCGCTGTTCCTGTGGACACTGCAATCGACGGAGACGAATAACGGCGGAGAAGAAGGTGACAGCGATGACGAGGCGACGACTGTGAACGTCACGGCCAAGGCCCCCACCTTCGACATGGTGCGCCGCTTCGCCCAGCCGATGGGCGTCGACTTTGACCGTTGGACCGGTCGCATCATCAGCCAGAGCAAGGGGGTGGTGCGCTTGCTTCCGGTGACTGCACGCACCCGCGCTCTCTTCGGCGAGAATGGCGCCAGTGCGGCCGCCGAATGGATCGAGAGCGAATCCGGTGACGGTGCGCAGGGCAGTCTCTTCCCGGAGCCGGAACTCATGCTGCCGAGCACCACCCACTTCGGTGGTGGCAGGAAACGCCTTCTCGACATCAACATGGAAGGGCAGGCCATCGGCGCCACCACCCTGGACCGCCTTCACGCGGCCATGCTTCTGCAGGTGAGCGGCCATACCCACGCACTGCGTACGCTGATCGCCGCCGAGCAGGACCGAGGCCCGGACTTCCTCCGTCTGGCCAACGCCCTCTCCGCCCTCTATCCCCGCGGCAGCCAGGAGAAACGCCTTCTGGACGCCATGCTGCTGGCCGTACCGCGGTAAGGCGCTCGTGATGGACAGCATCACCCTGGAGAGCTTCCGCTGCTTCCGCGAGAAGCAGACTGCCCGTCTTGCCCCGCTCACCTTGCTGGTGGGCGAGAACAGCACAGGGAAGACGTCGTTTTTGGCGATGGTGCGCGCACTGCGTGACCTCGCTCTTGGTCAGAAAGTACCTGACTTCAAGCAGGAGCCGTATGATCTCGGCAGCTTCGACGAAATCGCTCACTACAGGGGCGGCAAGGCAGGGCGAGCAGACGAGTTTCTCGGCGCGTTCACCCATCCCAACGCGTTCCCCCGGTCCAAAAGGAATCGTTCCGCGAGCTTTGCCGCTACCTTTCGCAAGCGAGGGCCAGGACCGGTACCTATCCGACAGAGAGTGGAGCGCGACTTGAGAGTGAAGCGCGGCCCTGCCACCTGGGTCGCATTCGACGGATCGAATGCCCCGACAGTGGAAGTGAGCTTCGGTACATCCAATGGGAGCTGGAAACGGCGCCCCACGAATTTCGCTCTGAATAGCGACGAGGACTACTTGCTTCCGTGGTACGTGTTCGAGCACGGCTCGGGCGAAGACCAGTGGACGCCTACCGTTGGCTCCGCACTCCCAAGCGAGCAGGACATTCTCCAAGTACGCCGTGTTTCGCGCGCTTTCTACACGAGGGCGCGTTTCGGGCAAAGCCCATCGTTCGCCAGTGCGCCCGTGCGATCTCGGCCACGGCGCACCTACGATCCGAACCGCCCTACGCCCGATCCGGAAGGCATGTACATCCCGATGTTGTATGCCGATATGTACTTCCAGAAATCGGCCGAATGGAAAGAACTGAAGACCGCACTCGAGTCGTTCGGTCATGATGCAGGCCTGTTTGACGAGATCGTCGTCAGGCCGTTGGGAAAGCGAGGCACCGAACCCTTTCAGTTGCAAGTTCGCAAACTGGGGCAGAAGGTCAAGGGGCCACTTCGAAACTTGATCGACGTCGGCTACGGTGTCAGCCAGGTTCTGCCCGTCGTCACCGAGCTGCTGCGAAGCGACAGCAAGGCAGTTCACCTGCTGCAGCAACCCGAGGTTCACCTCCATCCTAGCGCCCAAGCCGCCTTGGGCAGCTTGTTTTGCCGGATCGCCAGCCTCAAGCGCCAACTGATCGTTGAAACGCATAGCGACTACCTGCTTGACCGCGTGCGCATGGACGTTCGCGACGGCGAAGGGAATTTGAGGCCGAAGGACGTCTCCATCCTCTACTTCGAGAGACAGGACCTCGACGTTCGCATTCATTCTCTCCGGCTCGACAAGGAAGGCAACGTCCTGGACGCACCGCCTGGTTATGGTCGCTTCTTCATGGAAGAAGTCTCGCGCTCGATCCGAAAGCGACAATGAAATCGGAGAGCTGAATGTGTGCGGAATCGTCGATGCCAACGTCGTTCACGAAGTCTTTGGTCCGGCTGCTTCCGATGCCGGCACGGCGTTCTTCGACTGGATTGATTCCGGCAAGGGCAGTCTGATTTCCGGAGGCAGACACGCTGATGAGATTCAACAGAGTAGTCCGGCCTACCGGCGTTGGGCCCGGGTCGCCCGTGTCCAAGGCAGACTCAGGTTTCTTGACGCGAAAACGGTGGAGGCACGCGAAGCCGAGCTTGAGGGGTCGGGCCTTCTGGCATCAGACGACGCACATGTCATGGCGCTGGCACAGTTGAGCGGCGCCCGCCTGCTCTACACGAACGATCGCGACTTGCAGCAGGATTTCAAGAACCGGAACCTCATCGACAACCCGCGCGGGAAGATCTACACGACGAAGGAAAAAAAGGTGTTTACCAAAGCCCATCGCAGTCTGCTCGGCAGAGTCGGTCTTTGCGGGCAACAACCCCGGTAAATCCACCCATTCCATCGCCTGACGCCGAGGTGCTTCGTGACCGATCCCGTTCTGACAACACTTGGTTTGTGGGGATTCAGAAGCCTTTCGTATCAGAAAGTGTCGTTCGACAATCCGACGTTCTTCGTGGGCCGCAATGGTG
>CBDATE010000013.1:0-7261 GCA_965199815.1 Pseudomonadales bacterium | reverse complement strand
TTCATCAATCCGACCGAAGTCGGCGACGGCATGGTCGAACTCAGTATCCTCGTGCCAGGCGCCGATCAGATGATCAAGATCGGAATGCTCGGCAGATTTTGAAATAACTGGAAATCTGCATGGTCAGGTTTTGAATTAAATGGAAATTTGCCTAGGTAGTTTTTGATGTAAGTCCAAATTTGCCGTAGTCTTGCGGCATGGAGCCGATCAGCCGCTATCTCGCCGACCAAGCTGCCACGGACCTTGAACGCAAGATGGTCTTCATCTCCGGCCCGCGTCAGGCCGGCAAGACCACCCTGGCGCTGGAACTGCCCGGCGCGCGGGCAGGCTATCTGAACTGGGATGTTTACGAGCACCGCAGCCGCATATTGCGGCGCGAGTTGCCGGACTCCAGCCTCTGGGTGTTCGACGAGCTGCACAAGCATCGGCAGTGGCGCAACTGGCTCAAGGGCCTCTACGATGTCCGTGCGAGCGGCCAGCGCATCCTGGTTACTGGCAGCGGGCGGCTCGACGTGTATCGCTTTGGCGGCGATTCCCTGCAAGGCCGCTACCATCCACTGCGCCTGCATCCGTTCTCGTTTGCCGAACTCGGGTTGGCGACAACCCAGGAGCTGAATGACCTGCTGACGCTCGGCGGTTTCCCCGAACCCTGGATCGGCGCCAGCGCAACGCAAGCGCGCCGCTGGTCCATGCAATATCGCGCTCGCGTCGTGCATGAGGACGCCGCCTTGCTTGAAGGCATACGCGACCTCGGTCAGGCAGAGGCGACGCTTGTGGCCTTGCCGGACCGGGTTGGATCGCCGCTTTCCATCAACGCCTTGCGCGAGCTGCTGCAAACCAGCCACTACACGATGAGCGCATGGCTCGACGCCTTCGAGCGGCTGTACGCCATATTCCGCGTTCCCGCCTTCGGCTTCCGAGGCGCCCGGGCGGTGCGCAAGGAGAAGAAGCACTACCACTTCGACTGGACAGTCGTGCCAGAACCGGGGGCCAGATTCGAAAATCTGGTTGCCTGCCATCTGCTGAAGTGGACGCATTGGCGCCAGGACGCCTTTGGCGATGATCTCGCGCTGCTCTACTACCGTGACCGCGACGGACGCGAGGTGGACTTCGTGCTCACGCAGAACCGCGAGCCGCGCTTGCTGGTGGAGTGCAAACGCTCCGATAGCGACCCGGCCAGAGGCCTGAAGTACCTGCATGACAAGTTTCCGGCCGCTGCCGCCTGGCAGGTCAGCGCCGAAGGCCGCAAGGACTACAAGTCGCCTTCCGGCATTCGCGTCGCGCCGGCGCCGGTGCTCTTGCGGGAGCTGGTTTGATGGTCGGAGACGGTGGTCGCAGCGGCAGTGACCGGTCATGTTCCCCTGGAGATTCTCCGCAGCCATATCCATTGGGCTTGGCCGCCACGGCTGAGATCCTCCAATATCGTTCCACCACCCAACATGGTCGATGGGGTCATGATAGTGATCTGAACGGCCAATTGGATAGTGCTATCATCGCCACCAGCGGCAAGCTGGGACGAGCCAGGCAACACAAGGCGCGCAGGGCTGGCAATACCATGTTCAGCAACGATAGCCATGCCTGCACCGAGGGCGGAAAATCGGGCGCGAGCATAATCTGCTTCAGCCTCCGTAGTTACCACGGCTCCATCCGGTGTTTCCGTGCCAAGGACATGGTATTGGCGCCGGAGGCGCCAGTGCCAGGCATTCGCGGCGCGGGCGCGATTCGGGGAACAGCGCCGTGAGGCGCCGGAGGCCCAAGCGACGCGCGGTGGGTGCTTGGTGTTCGGAGGAAACGCCTGATGCGGTTGCGCGCAGAGCCCGATATGTGGGCAGCGCCGAGCACAAGAATTATCCGAGCTCGGCAGGTCCGCCAGCGCTCCGTTCCGATGCGACCCCGTGCGATCCGCAGATCTCGTTCAAGGAAATTGGCGAAGTCCTTGAATTGGCGATCCGCAGGCGGTGCGTCAGCTCGACATTCGAGCGGGGATTCCCGAAATACGTTTGGGGATGGCTTCGGGAGCAACTCTACGAAGCGCGACACATCAACGGTCCGGCCGGAACCTACAAGGGGTATCCGATTGAAGAAGTGGAGTATCCCCGTGACCCGGAGAACCGACTGAATTGGGAGAGCGACGGATGATCCGCTTTGGCGTGGAGTGGCAGGAAGCGCCCGGGGTGAGAGACCAGGTTCTTGCCCGTACCTGGTGCCGACTTGTCATCAAGGCGGACGGGCGGCTCGTGACGGGCGTCCTGGATGATCGTTCCGATAGCCGGCGAGGTGGAGTCTATGGTTCGGTCTTTCCGTTGGCTCAGTGGATTGTCGAGAACTGGTGGTTCTTGCTGAACGAGTCATACCGATTCCCTGTCTTTTTCGGTTCCCGGGATCTTGCTCGAACGCCTGGTGATCGGGCCTGGATCCAGCGCCACAGCATCTTGGCGGCGCGGCAGGGTGGTGTGCTGCCGGACCTGATGATCTACCGGGACGGAGGCTCCGTGATTGCGCGCTGGACGCAGGATGGCGAAGACTCGCTCCATCCATTTCTGCGTTTCACGGGTTCGGGCGCTGTGCGAGTGAGCCCGGATGACGCGATGCATGGCCTGGCCGATTTGGTCAACCTGGTCATTGAACGCCTGGATGGGTTCCAGGAAATCGAAGTCTGCAATCTTCGCAGCGAATGGTCAGCAGTTCTGGGGGCGATGGGCCAGGACCGGATGATATGTGAGTGGTCGGCGCGCCTTGGCGTTGACCCACACGATCCTGACGAGCTCAGCGACGAACAGGCTGAAACCATCCTGTCCCTCTTGTCTTCCCTGGACGAATCCACGAGGGACGACCTGCTTGATGCTGAGCGGTTGCAGAGCTTGAGAGAAGATATTCGCTGGTTGATGCTAGCGCATGACCTGGCTGCAGATGCCGGCAAATCCCGGCATTCTCGGCCAGGCCTTTCGACGGTTGAGGCAAAAACCGCCCATGAGCTCGGCTACGCGAGTGCGACTGTCCTTCGAGGCCATCTCCGGGCGCCAGACGAATTCATCCCGGTTGGCAACATGGAGGACCTGTTGCATCGCCTTGGATGGGCAGAGTCGCCTTGCAAGACATCAGATGCCCGTCCGTTGGGTCCACTGAAAGCAGCGTTGGAGAAGAGCGACGATGGCGCGCCGGTAGCCGTTGTCCCGAAAGGCGATGCTTGCACAACCCGGTTCGGATTGGCGAGGTCGATCTTTCTCGGGCACTTCGGCGCCGGAACAGGTGGCCCCCGATTGGTGACGGACGCCCATACCTGGGAGCAGCGGGCGTCGCGTGCATTTGCGGCGGAGTTCCTGGCGCCGGCAGGGGGACTGTCGCAGAAAATCGGAGAGAGAGTCTCGCAGGATGAAGTCGATGATCTGGCCCGATACTATGAGGTCAGCCCCTCGATCGTTGTCCATCAAATTCAGAATCACCGACTTGCGTGGATCGACGCATAGCCCGCCTGTACATGACGGGCGAACAGACAAGCATCGACCTCGGCGGAAGGCCCCTTGCCGGGGAAATCCTTGAGCGGATTCGCGGAGAAAGCCGAGACGCATCGGAGAAGGGGCGCTGGTTCGAGATACTCTTCATGCGGGTGGCGCTGCAGCAGCCCGAATTCGAGATCGACCAGATCTGGCGCTGGCCCGACTGGCCCGAACGCGAGTCACTGACCGGGAAGGATGGCAGGGACACCGGGATTGATCTGGTGGCGCGACGCAATTCTGGCGAATGGGTCGCCATCCAATGCAAGTGCTATGACGAGCGACACGTCCTCGGCAAAGGCGAGATCGACAAGTTCCTCGGTGGCTCCCAGCACGAAATTTTCAGCCTTCGCTGGGTGGTGGCGACCTGCAGGTGGGGGCCGAATGCGGAGAACGCAATACAGAATGCAAATCCCAAGGTCAGCCAAATCGACTTTCGGAATTACCTGAGCGTCGAGGTCGAAGAACAGGATGCGAAGCGTCCGGTGCAGGAACCGTGGCCGCTGCAGGCCGAGGCTATCGAGGATGTCGTCACCGGCCTGCGCAACTATGACCGTGGCCGACTCATCATGGCGTGCGGCACTGGCAAGACGTTTACGTCGCTGCGCATCGCCGAGCAGATTGTGGCGGATGGACAGCATATTCTCTTTGCCGCCCCGACCATCGCGCTGGTCTCGCAGGCGCGTCGCGAGTGGCTCAGACAAACGACGCGCCCTCTGAAGTGCATCGTCGTCTGCTCTGATGCGACAGCGGGCGGTCGCAATGAGAACGAAGACATTCGGGTATCCGAGCTTGAGTGTCCGGTATCAACCAACCCATCTGAGATAGCGCAGGCGCTCAAGGGGAACGACGCGACCCGAGTAGTCTTCTGCACCTACCATTCGCTGGGGCGAGTAACCGAGGCCCAGTTGAATTGTGGCGCACCCGCATTCGATCTGGCCATCGCCGACGAGGCCCATCGCACAACCGGGGCCAGCCTGGATGGGCCCAGGCCCGGAAAAGGCAGAACAGTTGACTTCCAGGAATTCCACGATGAATCGCGCTTGTGCGCCCGCAAGCGCCTCTACATGACGGCCACCCCGAGAATCTATACCGAAAAATCCAAGGGAAAACTGGCCGAAAGGGGCGTCAAGGTCGTGGACATGGGCGACTACGCCGTTTACGGGCCGGAACTCCATCGATTGCCGTTTGCCACGGCAGTGCAACGCGACATGCTCTCCGATTACCGAGTGATCGTCCTGGGTGTGGGGCAGGGCAGCGTCACGCCGGGCCTGCGACGCCGCCTGGAAGGGATCGATCAGTCGCCACGAGGCAAGCAGGCGCCGACCATCAATGACATGACGCGGGTGCTCGGTGTGTCGCTGGCGGTAAACGGCGTCACCGAAGGCAAGGCCCTGGAACAGCCCGGACAGCTTCCGCGCACTCTGGCGTTCGCCAACAGCATCGCGCGTTCGAAGTGGTACAGGGACGCCCTCATGGAAAGCGAGGTTCTGCGCGCTACTACACGAAGAATGCAGGCCGGACGGGCCATGAAGATGGTCGCCCACCACCTCGACGCATCGGCAAGCGCCTTGCAGCGAAATCAGGAACTTCGGGAGCTCGCCCAGGCTGATCGGCAGGGAGAGTGCCGGGTGGTGTGCAACGTGAAGCTCTTCACTGAAGGCGTGGATGTGCCATCACTCGACGCTGTTGCCTTCCTGGATCCCAGGGACAGTCAGGTTGATGTCGTGCAGGCTGTCGGGCGCGTCATGCGCAAGGCGCCGGGCAAGCGGTTCGGCTACATCATCATTCCGGTGGTGGTCGAACCGGGCGCCGATGTGGCGGCTGCACTTGCCAGGGGCGCTGAAGGATACCGGGTTGTTGGCCGGGTATTGCGAGCGCTGCAGGCCCATGACGGACGCCTTGCGGAAACGCCAGCCAACTTTATCAAGGTGTATGAACCGGTCAACGGGGAAATTCCGGGCGCAGAAGGTGGAAATGGCGGCGCCGAGGTTCACGAGGAGCGCAGCGACTACGTCCAGCGTCAACTCGAATTGAAGGAAGCCGAGCAGGGCATATACGCCCATGTAGCCGCTGCTTCGGGGCTTGGCAAGCCTGGCCAGATCGTTGCAGACGAAATCGCCGATGCGGTGAAGCGCGCCAGCGCCGTCCTGCAGGACCAGGCGATGGAGGAACCACTCGCGCAAGCGCTTGATCTTGTGCCGGAGGACGACGGCGGCGCGAAGGGCGTCTGCACCATTGCAGCGCTCATGCTGTGCAATGCCTGCCTGCTTCAGCGCCGTCTTCGCGACGAGCCAGAGATGAAGACTGTCGTGCGGCTCGATAGGGTGTCGGGGGCAAAACTCCCGCGAGAGATACTCGAAGCTGCCTGGGAAGCCATCCTGGAGAAGGACTACGCGCCGGTATTCCGTCCCGCGCTTGCCGTGCTTGGCGCGTTGCGCGACGGCGGGGCGATCGACGACGCCATCCGCATGGTTGCGGAGTGCGCCAACCGCGTTGCCGACTCACTGAGTGAGCTCGGCTACGACCACGCCGGGCCGCTCTACCATCGCATCCTCGGCTCGGCGAAGAGCGACGGCGCCTTCTACACCAACAACCTGTCCGCAGTGATGCTGGCCCGGCTCGCGTTCACCCGCGAACTGATCGACTGGTCCGACCCCGAAGCGGTGGCGAGGCTCCGCATCATTGACCCGGCGTGCGGCACCGGGACGCTGCTCATGGCGGCGCTGCAAACCATCAAGTCCCGCGTGGCCGAGGCAAAGGGGCTGAGCGACGAGGACCGCAACGCCCTGCACAAGCGGCTGGTGGAAGATGTGCTTTGTGGTTTGGACATCAACCAGCACGGCGTCCAGCTGGCTGCTTGCAACATGACGCTCGGCGCGCCCACTGTTGACTATGCCCGGATGAACCTGGTTACCATGCCGCACGGGCCGCAGTCTGATGGCTCGTTCAAGGCAGGCTCCCTGGAAGTCCTGACGGCAGTGGAAAGCAGGCGCGGCAACCTGCAATCCATGATCGCGCCGTTGCGCACCCTGGAAACGCTTGACGCCGCGCAGGTGGACGACAGCGCCGAAATTAAGTTTCCGTTGCGCGGCCTTGACGCCGTAATCATGAATGCGCCGTTCACTGATAATCGCAAGCGAAGTCGGAAATTCAGCGCCGAGTCGATCAAGGCCATGCAGAGGCACGAACTTGATACTCGGAATCGGCTCTTGGCACGCGATCCGGTGGCGGGGAAAGTGATCAATTCCAACAGTATCAGGACGTTTTTCACACCGCTGGCAGACCAGCTACTGTCGGCCGACTGCGGCGTGATGGCCAAGGTGATTCCGGCCACCGCCTGCACCGGCGTGTCGGGCGTCGAGGAGCGCCGCTTTCTCGCCGAGCGATTCCACGTCGAGCGCATCGTCACCACCCACGACCCTAAACGGATCAATTTCTCGGAGAACACCAGTATCCACGAGTGCTTGCTGATCTGCCGACGCCGCCCGCAAGGCGAGCGAGCGCCCACCGAGTTCGTGTCGCTGCGCCTCATGCCGGATAGCGCGGAAGCGGCCATCGAGGTGGCGGATGCAATCATCTCCGGCAGTCCCGGCCGCTGGGGCAATGTTCACCGTTGGCCAGCGGAGCTCGTCCGCGATGGCGACTGGACTCCGGTTCAGTGGTTCGACGGCTCGCTAGCGCAAGCTGCATGGGAGCTGGAGCACAATCCACTGCTGGAGCCCATTGGGAAGCGCTATGCAGTCGGGCCGGACGGCCGGAGCGTG
>CBDATE010000012.1:0-20082 GCA_965199815.1 Pseudomonadales bacterium | reverse complement strand
GAGTCAAGGTGGATATATCCACCTTGCTCGTCGCTCTCTCCGGCCAGGCGAACGGTCTCTGGCACAAAGTGTATTAAATAATACACTTTCAGCCGTGGCTAACGTCGCTCTCTCCGGCCAGGCGAACGGTCTCTGGCACAGCACCTTCTACAGACTGCGCCAGTACTGGCCTGTAGCCAGGATATGCGAGCGATAGCGCGCTCTCACGCGCGCGCAGCAGTACTTACGCCTTGTGAGTTGTGCTGGAGCGCGCTGTGCGCGCCGCTTTCTGCCTGATTCTGGCGACTTCCGCCATCCAAGCCTTCCGGCCAGGCTCACTCTCTCTCTCCGCCTGGCGCTGGTACTGCCGGACGCTCGCGCACCTCCGGCAGAGCGTCACCATGTTCGCGCTGGAGTCATTGCCGCGCGGATTGATGCGCACCACACGCTCGCCGCGAGCGCCACAGTCGCGGCACAGGCCAGCATCCAGCGCGCGCCGAATGTTGGCTTGCTGCTTGCGGAGGCGCCGACGAATCTCGCCGTACTCGGCGCGGCTCTTGACGCTGTGACAGTGAGCGCAGATCGCGCGCAGATTCTCGTGCCGGTCTTCGCCTCCGAGCGCCGCCGGTACCACATGATCGACCTGGTCGGCCTGCCTGCCACACTTGTAGCAGGTGAAGCGGTCGCGCCGCAGCACCTGCTTGCGCAGGCGACTCCAAGCGCCTGAAACCTTCCTGCCGCTCGTCACCAGCGCCTCACCGGCTTCAGCGTGTGCACCTTGAGCGGTGCGCGCTGCTCGTGTGTCGCCAAGCCAAGCGCCAGTACTCCGGCCTGCAGCAGGTCGATCCTGCCGCGTGACGCGCGCTTGTCCAGCGCCGGATTGCCGCCTGCATCGTAGCGAAGTCTGCTCGCCGCGAGCGCGGCAGGCCAAACGAGTGACTCCAGCACCTTGAGGCGCTGCTCGCGCACAGCGCCGATGAACGCTCTCACGTCAGCACTGCCGGTTGCCTTCGAATGTGCGCCTGTGCCGCGCCATGTCCACCTTTCGCGGAGCGCAGCGTCGCCTGCAAGCGCCGTCTCGAGGTCTGCCTGTCGGTACCGGTCAGCGCCGACAGCGCCGACAGGCGAGCCGCCAATACGGCTCTCCACGAGCCGCCAGAAGGCAGGTAGATCAACCAGCTTGTCTCCGAGCGTCACGAGTTCACCGGCAGAATGCATGTCCTGGTACATGGTACCTACCGCATCCGCAGCACCGCGCTCGGCCAGGCTCGGCGAACTCGGAAAGGCACAGAGCGCGTCCAGGCGCCGACTCTGTGGCCAGTAGAGCACCGCCGCGCACATGGCGCGCGCGCCGCCGACATCGATGCCGACGTAGCAGTCACCTCGGCGCTCCGGTAGCTCGTCCTGGACACATGCCTGCCACTCACCAAGCTGTACCAAACAATCGGTCTCGTCACTCACTGCCTGGTTGAGGTCGTGCGCTCTGAAGCGCGGCTCCGCACTACTGGAGGCAATGGCCTGCTGCGCAGCTATCCGCATGTACTTCGCGTCCTTCAGTTCGCCGAGCGACGGATTCGCCGCGCGCCAGGCATCCTCATCATCAAGCGCGCAGTCGCGCGGTGCGGCATACCTGGTCACGTGAACAGTGCCGCTCTCATCCGCCAGCAACGCGCCGAACAGGTCGCCGGTGAGTTGTGTGCCGATGCAGGCGACTCTGCCGCCGGTCGCGCTCGTGCTCGTCATCATCGATTGCCAGACCTCCCGGTGCTTCAGCAAACGCGACTCAAACAAGCCTGCCTCGTCGATCACGCACAGGTCGGCAGACTGGCCATGCGCACCGCTAGTTCTCTCTGCCGGTAGCACTATGAGCCGCGCTCCGTCAGCACCTTCAATGCTCGTAGGTCGCGGCAACTGTCGCCTGCGCAGGTCGATGCCGCTCGCCTCCGCTGTCTGCAGGACGGCCTGCCCGAGTATGCCGCTCAAGCCTTCAGTAGTGCTCGCGGCCAGGATGCAGGCACGCGGCTTGTGGAGCGGCCCGCGCCGGTCAAGGTGCGCCAAAATCAGGCAGGCCAACAAGCCGGTTTTGCCGTTTTTTCTGCCGAGCGACAGCGCGCTCACTCGCGTATCAGCACCGTACAGCGCGGCCAGGAACTCTGTCTGCCAGGCGAGCAGGTGCACAGGCTTCCCTTGCCGCAAGCCGGTAGGCACGCGCAGAAAGCGCTCGGCATACACCTTGACGGCCTCCGCGAGCTCGAGGTCACCGTACCGCTTGGTGCGCTCACGTGCAGTCGCTCGCGCGGATCGCGCTCTCGCCGCGCTCTGCCGCTCTGCCGCGGTAGCGCGCTTCAGTGCAATGCGCTCTCGCTCGGTCGCTCGCCGAGCAGCAGTCGCTTCAGGCATTCTCAACCAACAGCAAAAATTACACGGACGGACTTGGCACGTGCGCTAAATCGCGCGTATAGGCGCAGGTGTTCCTCGTGCTCGCTCTCGGCCTGATCGACGTCACCTGCGTGAAGCCTTTGGCGCTGGTCTCAACCATCACGCACACGTCCTGCCGCATGAACTCACGAGGTGAATCGACATGCTCTCTGCCTGTCGCCTCAAGCATTTCCGCCAGCAGTCGCATCGCGAACTGCTTGCTCCGGTCGCACCACAAGTACATACGAGCGTACGCAAACAGGTGCGGCTCATGCCGCGTGCGGTAGGTGAGCAGCCAGTAGTCGCGGTGCAGTTTGTCCTGCCGCACCGAGCCTGCCACGCATTCGGCTTCATGCCATCCGTCAGGTAGCAGCTGCCGCACCTCCGGCTCTGCCGCGGCCTGGCGCCGCACCTCGCCGAGCGTGAATCGCTCACCTTGCGCCGCGAGCGTGGTGTACATGCCTCTGTTCATGAATCTGTCCTCTCTGTCTGTGTGTGAATGTGTAGGTTGTGTAGTTTGTGCAGGTTTTGCCATGTTGCGGCCTTGCACACGCGCGCCTGTGCAGGCCATGGAACTGACAATTGGCTACACAAACTGCACAAACTACACATCGCGAATCATGAGACCCGCAAAGCCGCTCTTCATCCGGTGCTCGCCGCGAGTCAGGCGCTCCGGTCGCATGCCGAACATGGCGAGAATCGCGGCATACACCTCGTTGCGCTTGTACTGCGCAGTGATGCCTTGGTCATCGCACCAGTCGTCAAAGCTGGCCTTGAGTTCCTTGCCGATTACCTGCGCGTCAGCGTCACGCGTGATGCGCTCGGCAAGCCAGGCGCGCACCACGTCTTCGCGCTCAAAGTACTGCTCGGTCGCGGTCTCCACAATCTGCGGATCGCGGCCACAGTTGCCTGCCGCGTAGAAGGCGACAGCACCGGCAATGAGCCAAGCCAGTATGAAAGGTGCATCCTCGGCCAGCTTCTCCGCGATCGTGTCATCCATCCGGTCGCTGAAGTCTTGCACGAACGGCACTTTGCGGATCCGGCGCCGGAGCGCCGCATCGATGCGGCCAAGCGCAGGCTCATCGTTGCCGACAAGCAGCAGTTTTGCGGTGCGCGGCCAGCTTGTGGAGTCCTGCCGCATGAAGCGGCCAGCAACTCGGTCGTCGCCGGTCAGTGTCTTGAGTAGCGCGACATTCATGCGTGTGGCCTTCACCTCGGAGACCACCACGAGCCGCCTGCCGATGGTAGGTGTAACCTCGGTGCTGTGGCCTTCGTTGCGCCGGATCTCCAGCATGCGGGTCTCCGCGACAGCGCTGTAATCGTCGCCGAGAATCTTCACGCAAGCCTCAAACAGCTTGGACTTGCCATTCGTGCCGCCGCCATGCCAGAACTGGCATCGATGGTCAGTGATTTCGCCTGTGATGGCGTAACCGAGATAGTTTCGCAGGCAAGTGCACCATTCGGTCTTGTCGCCTTCAGGCGCTATGTCATGCAGGAATTTGGTGAAGTGTTTCGGCTTGCCGGAGGTCGCCGGAGCTACTGTGGCCTGCTTGGTCATCAACCACTCTGGTTGAGCCTTCACCAGCGCGCCAGAGCGCAAGTCAACCACTCCGCCAGGTACGCCGAGCTTGTCTCTGTGAGTGTCCAGGTCTTCAGGCACCACCACGAGCGCCGGAGTCTCTGCGAGGTAGGCGAGCACGTCACGGCCAAAGCGCCGCCAGTATGCCTCTTTCCGCTTGTAGCCTGTGCTCTTGGCTCGGTCTGCGCACCAATGGTGCACCTCGTGACTGGTAGCGCCGGAGCGGTCAGGCTTCCACCGGTCGCCGGTCCACCGGAGCCAGTAACCAGCGCCTGCCACATACCGCACCTTGTCGGCCAGCTCATCGGCAAGAGCGCGAGCGTAGGCGACTGGAGTGTTGCGGTCACGTTCGCGCATGCGCTGCGCCTTGTCTGACTTCGCCGCCGATGCCTGCACCTTCTGCACCTGCTCGTCAGGCAGCCCGGAGCGCAAGCCTTTCTCCGCCAAGCGCTGGAGCATCTTCGGGTCGTCGGCATGCTCAACGCTCGCGTTGTAGAGCGCTGTGTCGCGAGTGCCTTCTGGCCATGTGTCGGTATCCGGATCGGCCTGCGTGGCGCGCCGCGGTGCCGGAGACTGTGAGCGAGTGAATCGCTGCTGCTCGGCCTCCAGCAGGTCAAGCACCTGGTACCAGCGCAACGGCTTTGCGTCCGCGCCGACCTCGTGCCAGGCGCGCCAGAACTTCAGCCAGGCAGCAATGCGAGTCTGGCAACCGTTGCCGTACCGGAACTCAACCTCTGTGTGGTCTGCTGTGCCTACCTTCCGCGCGTTGAAAGGCACGCTCGGCTTGTCGCTCTTGGTGACTCTGTACCACAAGTGGTAGCGGCCAGGCGAGCTCTCCAGTAGAAGCCACGGCGCGCCGAGCGCCTCCAGGACTCGGTCGCGGCAAGCCGCGCCTCCATCGTCGACATCGATACAGATCGAGTCCATGGACTCCGCTACAAGACCTGCCTTGTCTGGCTCTACCGCGTCATGTGGAGCCGGATTCTCAGGCCACGCTGGATCAATCGGTTTCTTGATCTTGCCTTCAGCGTCAGGCCCAAGCCTGACCAGGTGCGCCTGTTTCGGAGGTGCGTAGCTTGTGCTAGAGTGCGTGGTATCAGGGTTCATCGCTGCTCCTTCTTTTGTGATGCTCTGTGCATGAACTGCTATCCTCATGCGTGTGAATGGACGGCGCCGCAAGGCGCCGTTTTTCGTTGCGGCCTGTGCTCACAAGCCGCATATCTCTCTGGCCTCGGCCAACGGAATACCGCCGTCTATCAGCTGCCTGAAGGCTCTGGCTCTGCCGGTCAGGTCACTGGCGCGCAACTCACTGAAGCCAATCTCGAGGTCAGGTGACGCGAGCTTGTCGCGCGCCTCGGCTTGAATGAGCCGAGCTACTGGACTGATAGAGCCGAACAGGAATTGCCGCCAGGCTTCACGCTGACTTGCCGCTTGCGAGTCGCCGCGGAGCAGTACCGGAGGTACGCCAGCAGCGCCACAGATTGCATCCTGCAGCACCGTGACAGTCTCGTGAATACTCGTAGGCATCTCGGGCCCGATGCGCACAGCGTTCGGCGCTACACCGCCAGAGAAGACAGTGAGTGCGCCTGGTACTTTCGTTTCCAGGCCTTCCTGTATGTTGCCGAACTCCTCGGCGCCGAGCATTTGGTCGGTGCCGATGAAGCGCCGCGGCATGATCCTGAACTCGTCGTCAAGCGACTGTGTGCCGCCAGCAAGCGCTGCCACGGAGCGCCGGGACAGAGTCCACGGAGACCTGCCGCGCCATGGAGTAACGGCATTCTCCAAGATGCGGAAGTGCAGCACCTCGGCGCTGGTCGCCTTGCAGTGCTCCGCCTGGTCAGACAGGCTATAGCGCCACAGGCGCTCGTCACCTGAAGTAGGCGCATCAACGCTGTAGTAGCTCGGTCGGCGCAGGCGCACCTGTTCGCCGGTAACGAGTATCTGCCAGATAGCCTCACCGTGTGTAATCAGAGCGCGGCCTGTGAGCGCGAGAATGGATGGAGTGAGCACCTCGGCGCGTGTGCCGGTGACGGTAGCGCTGGAGAGAGCGCGGCTCCAGAGGCTCTCACATGCTGTCATTGTGGCCAGTGCCGCGGCAGGTGCTTGAGGTATCTGGTCACCGCGCCAGTACTGCGTACTGGCCTGCCTGCGCTCGGTACGGCTCTCTGTGCGCACGAATGGCAATCTCCACTTCATAGCACGAGACTCCACAGGTAGGCTCTGTGGCTCGCCTCGCGCGCCTCAAGCGTGGTGCTGTAGCTCGGCTTGCTGCACACTGCTAGGCCTTCAACCAGCGCGTCGGTCACCTCGCGGAGGCCATCAACCGCACGCTCGGAGATCGCTCGGAATTCGATGCTCAAGCCGGTGAGAGCGCCAGCGCGCACCTCGGCCAGGACTCTGTCGGCAAGTGGAATTGTCGGCAATTCGGCGCGCATGAAAAGTCCGGACTCTGTCGTGTCCAGGACAAGGCCAGCACCGCGCCAGGCGAGTACCTTGTCCTGGTCGTGTCGATAGTTCAGCCAGGCGCTCTCCGAGACGCGGATCGCGCCCGGCGCAAAGCGCTCGCGGTGACTCGGCGACACGTCACCGTATCGCAGTGCCTGCCCGGCGAGCGCGCGGCCTTCACCGCGCACCTCCAGTGAGCCGAGTGTCCTGCGCTCGAGGTCTGGCATTAGCTGACCTTCACCGACAAGCGCGTGTAATCGGCAGCGCGCAGGATCGCGTAGTTCCACAGGCAGTCCAGCGTGATCCGCAGCTGTCCACGATTGGCCAGGCTCGTGCTGTCCACGATGGCCATCACGCCTTGCCATTGCGGCACCACGATGCTGCGGTACATGCCGTTGATGCGCAGCGCCTCTTGGCGCTGATTGGTGCTGTCAGGTGCGGCAATCCGCGCGCTGGTCTTGATGCCGCCGGTGCGCTGCGAGAGATACTCCAGCAAGTCGATGCCTGCACCGGTGGAGCGCTCCAAGCCAGCAAAGAGCCGGTATGTCTCACTGCCTACCAGCAGCTTGACCTGCGCCAGAGTGCTGGCGCGCTCACCATCGATGCCGCCAGTAGCGAGCGCCAAGCCGGTGCTGAAGGTTGCTACCGCGGTAGCGCCTGCCGCAGCAGGAATCCGCGGACTGCTGGCCTTGAAGACCTCGGCGAGCACCTCTTCGTCCATGCGCGCATCCAGTGCCATGGACAGGTCGGCGCGCAAGCTGCTCTCCAGCACCGGAAACACGGCCATATCCTCTCTACGCACGAGAATGCTCGCACCGAGCCGCCGCGGTGCCAGCGTGGTGGTCTGCCAAGCGCCTGCGGTCTCGTCAACCGCGGCATCTTTGGCCACGGTCGCCGGAGCAGGGCCAGCAACGAGCACCGGGAAGATGCGCTCGCTCGCATCAACCATCACACGAGCAGCGTTGATGTAGGACAGCGAACTCATAGGAAACACTCTGCCAAGCACGGTGCTGTCCATGCTCTCGGCAACGTCGCCAGGCGCAGGCGACACTGCGCGCTGCTCCAACAGCTGCCACGGCAGAGCGTTGCCTGCGAGTCCACATTCGCGCTGCAGCTCAAATTCTGCGCCATCAAGCGAGCGGTGCTGTGCGATGTTCTGCAGCGCTCGGCCCAGGCTCGCCTGCCCGGTGAGTGCTGCCATTTCAGGCACCGGCTCGGAGCGCTGCTCGGTCTCCGCGGCCTCCGCGGTGAGCGCGGCTCGGCGCTTGGTCTCGCAGTCCTGGAGCTCGGTGCGGAGCGCCTCCGTGCGCTTGACCTCATCATCCGTGAGAGCCGCTTCCGAGCTGGCCAGAGTCGCGAGTTCCGAGCGGATCTCGCTGGAACGAATCTCCAATTGTTGGCTTGTCTTCATGATCCTTGCGCCTCCATGCGCTTCAAGATTCTTGTACTGGAGCCGCTTTGCGGCTCATGTGTGTTTGCTTCACCGGCGCACCGTCAGGTGCCGCGGTCTCAAAGATGGTGAGCTCGCCGGTCTCCAGGCGCCGCTCCATACGCTTTAAGTGGTCGTAGAGCTCGCGGCCTGCAACCATCGTCTTACCTTCAATCACACTGCGGATCAGGCCATGCACTTCGGCACGTCCATTGTGTGGCGCGCTGTCTGGCAGCACTCCGTCCAGGTATTCCGTCCAGGCTCGCTCCAGCTCGAGGTACGCTTCAAGCGCCTGCCGTGCTTCGCGATCGAATATCTGCACGTCACCTGCCGCGAGCGGCTTGGCCAAGCCGAACAGGAACTCCAGCGCGTCCTGGACTTGATGCTCGCCGTCTTCAGGAAACCAGTGATCCATGCCTGCCGCGAGTGCACACATTGCCTGCCAGTCGATCGTGAGCCGGTCATCCGCGGCAGGCGCTATCTGGTCGGCAGGTGCGGTCTCCGCTTCCTGGCCAAGCTCGTGCAGTTGCTCCGACGTCCATTCATGCCACATTTCCATGGAGGCATCGATGCTGTCGCGGATCCACTTGTTGAGCGACAGGTCGTGTTTCTTCGCGAGCCGCTTCCAGGCGGCCAGTTCCTCGTGCGTCACGCGTACGCTGAAGGTCGTGGTTTTGTTCTTGGCCTTGCTCACTCGCGAGAACTCCGATTGCTTGGTCTGCGAGTGTAACACATGCACCGCACACGCGATTGTGTCACTGACTTCGGTACGGCCATGCGGCACATACGAAAACCGCGCCTTTCGGCGCGGTCTCGCAGTGATGGAAGGAAGGAAGGCTACTCGCCGCGGAGCACCTTCGCCGCGATCTCCAGTCTGCCGCGGACGTCCTCGGAGAGCGCCTCCGGTGACTGGAGCATATCGTCAGCTACCGTAAGCACGATGCTGTCCAGAGAGTCAGTAACCGACACACGCGAGCCACGCAGGCCACTCCAGTGCGCCGCGATTGCTGCGACAGCTTGGTGCGCCGCAGGCGACGCGCTGATTGTCACTCGGTGCGTCATGCTTCATCTCCCGGCAGGTGAACATCTACCGTCAGACCTTCACGCTTCAGCGCCGCGATCAGCGCCTTCCGGTAGTGCAACTCGCAGTCCAGCATCGCGAGGTGCAGGTCACCGCGCGCCGCGATCTCGACAGTCTCGTGCTGGCCAGACCAGTAGCTGATGCCGCTCTCCGTTTTACCTGGTGCACACTCGTATCCGGTCGTGTGAGCGAAGTTCCGGGCCCACGCGATCTGCGGATCCCGGTCTGCGATCATTGACCACCATCCGGGAGCGCCGCTCTCTGGCCTCACGTAGCGCCATGTGATCATTACGTCGTCTTTCATCACTGCACCTCCGCGCCACAGTCGTAGCAGTACGGTGCGCTCTCATCAGGTTGCCGCTTGCCGCAGTCGCCGCAGTACGTATCAACCGAGATTGTCGGCTCCGCGTGAAAGGTACGGTAGCGCGCGCGCTCCAGCACTCCGCGCACCTCGTGGAGCATGCCGCGCATGATCATGGTCTCGTGCGTCACTCCATGGTTGTACGTAACGCTGATTACCAGGTCGCCGGTGCCTTCCAGCACTACGACAATGTCATGCAGGCGCATGTCGTGACCCTGGCTCAAGCTATCAAGCTGGTAATCCACGCCTTGACACTCGGCCATCAGTTCCGCACCTTCTGGCGAATCTAGCGGCACCAGCGTCAGAATGAGCCGTGCCTGCTCACGCTCTTGGCGCTCGAGCTCCGCCGCAGCTTCCTGCGCCTTCCGGTGACTGTCGAATGAGAGAGTATTCATGTAGAGTTCCTTGTCTGGCCGGGGAATGAGTGAAGTTTGAATCCGGCCAGTGAGTGCACTGTATCACAGTGCGCGCATTGCGCGCAACACACGCATACGAAGTGTGTGAGTTCTGTGTTACCGTGTGCTCACGCGCTCGCGCGGGGTCCGGTGACGGCCTCATTGCAACGAACTCACGATGGCGAAGACGTCCGCCGAGTCCGTTATTTCCGTCACCGGCTCCGCGAGTGCGCGGTTGAGGTTACTCGCGCACGGCAAGCTTCGTGCTGCAGCCGTGCAAGTGCCCCAAGGAATGACATTCGCACTCATCTTTGAGGTCGAGCTGGATGCCTCCATACTGCTGGTTGTACAGGCGCAGGTTGTACAGGTCGGCAATGTACTGTGCCGGTTGTAGAGCGTATGCGCAGGCTTCTTCTCGCGACTCACCGTACCCATGTGTCGTAATTAGGAATCTAGGTCGCCGCTCTGGCTCAATGATTGCCTCATAGCGTTCCTGCACTTCCGTGCATCCGGCCAGCGCGGTGAGCGCCAGCAGCGCGGTCAGTAGGATGCTTCGCATGGCCATTCCGAAGTGAGTGAGCGACCATTATGCAGGTCGCTCTCTCCGGCCAGGCGAACGGTCTCTGGCACTGCGCGTGAGTCAAGGTGGATATATCCACCTTGCTCGTCGCTCTCTCCGGCCAGGCGAACGGTCTCTGGCACAAGTGTATTAAATAATACACTTTCAGCCGTGGCTAAGTCGCTCTCTCCGGCCAGGCGAACGGTCTCTGGCACAGCACCTTCTACAGACTGCGCCAGTACTGGCCTGTAGCCAGGATATGCGAGCGATAGCGCGCTCTCACGCGCGCGCAGCAGTACTTACGCCTTGTGAGTTGTGCTGGAGCGCGCTGTGCGCGCCGCTTTCTGCCTGATTCTGGCGACTTCCGCCATCCAAGCCTTCCGGCCAGGCTCACTCTCTCTCTCCGCCTGGCGCTGGTACTGCCGGACGCTCGCGCACCTCCGGCAGAGCGTCACCATGTTCGCGCTGGAGTCATTGCCGCGCGGATTGATGCGCACCACACGCTCGCCGCGAGCGCCACAGTCGCGGCACAGGCCAGCATCCAGCGCGCGCCGAATGTTGGCTTGCTGCTTGCGGAGGCGCCGACGAATCTCGCCGTACTCGGCGCGGCTCTTGACGCTGTGACAGTGAGCGCAGATCGCGCGCAGATTCTCGTGCCGGTCTTCGCCTCCGAGCGCCGCCGGTACCACATGATCGACCTGGTCGGCCTGCCTGCCACACTTGTAGCAGGTGAAGCGGTCGCGCCGCAGCACCTGCTTGCGCAGGCGACTCCAAGCGCCTGAAACCTTCCTGCCGCTCGTCACCAGCGCCTCACCGGCTTCAGCGTGTGCACCTTGAGCGGTGCGCGCTGCTCGTGTGTCGCCAAGCCAAGCGCCAGTACTCCGGCCTGCAGCAGGTCGATCCTGCCGCGTGACGCGCGCTTGTCCAGCGCCGGATTGCCGCCTGCATCGTAGCGAAGTCTGCTCGCCGCGAGCGCGGCAGGCCAAACGAGTGACTCCAGCACCTTGAGGCGCTGCTCGCGCACAGCGCCGATGAACGCTCTCACGTCAGCACTGCCGGTTGCCTTCGAATGTGCGCCTGTGCCGCGCCATGTCCACCTTTCGCGGAGCGCAGCGTCGCCTGCAAGCGCCGTCTCGAGGTCTGCCTGTCGGTACCGGTCAGCGCCGACAGCGCCGACAGGCGAGCCGCCAATACGGCTCTCCACGAGCCGCCAGAAGGCAGGTAGATCAACCAGCTTGTCTCCGAGCGTCACGAGTTCACCGGCAGAATGCATGTCCTGGTACATGGTACCTACCGCATCCGCAGCACCGCGCTCGGCCAGGCTCGGCGAACTCGGAAAGGCACAGAGCGCGTCCAGGCGCCGACTCTGTGGCCAGTAGAGCACCGCCGCGCACATGGCGCGCGCGCCGCCGACATCGATGCCGACGTAGCAGTCACCTCGGCGCTCCGGTAGCTCGTCCTGGACACATGCCTGCCACTCACCAAGCTGTACCAAACAATCGGTCTCGTCACTCACTGCCTGGTTGAGGTCGTGCGCTCTGAAGCGCGGCTCCGCACTACTGGAGGCAATGGCCTGCTGCGCAGCTATCCGCATGTACTTCGCGTCCTTCAGTTCGCCGAGCGACGGATTCGCCGCGCGCCAGGCATCCTCATCATCAAGCGCGCAGTCGCGCGGTGCGGCATACCTGGTCACGTGAACAGTGCCGCTCTCATCCGCCAGCAACGCGCCGAACAGGTCGCCGGTGAGTTGTGTGCCGATGCAGGCGACTCTGCCGCCGGTCGCGCTCGTGCTCGTCATCATCGATTGCCAGACCTCCCGGTGCTTCAGCAAACGCGACTCAAACAAGCCTGCCTCGTCGATCACGCACAGGTCGGCAGACTGGCCATGCGCACCGCTAGTTCTCTCTGCCGGTAGCACTATGAGCCGCGCTCCGTCAGCACCTTCAATGCTCGTAGGTCGCGGCAACTGTCGCCTGCGCAGGTCGATGCCGCTCGCCTCCGCTGTCTGCAGGACGGCCTGCCCGAGTATGCCGCTCAAGCCTTCAGTAGTGCTCGCGGCCAGGATGCAGGCACGCGGCTTGTGGAGCGGCCCGCGCCGGTCAAGGTGCGCCAAAATCAGGCAGGCCAACAAGCCGGTTTTGCCGTTTTTTCTGCCGAGCGACAGCGCGCTCACTCGCGTATCAGCACCGTACAGCGCGGCCAGGAACTCTGTCTGCCAGGCGAGCAGGTGCACAGGCTTCCCTTGCCGCAAGCCGGTAGGCACGCGCAGAAAGCGCTCGGCATACACCTTGACGGCCTCCGCGAGCTCGAGGTCACCGTACCGCTTGGTGCGCTCACGTGCAGTCGCTCGCGCGGATCGCGCTCTCGCCGCGCTCTGCCGCTCTGCCGCGGTAGCGCGCTTCAGTGCAATGCGCTCTCGCTCGGTCGCTCGCCGAGCAGCAGTCGCTTCAGGCATTCTCAACCAACAGCAAAAATTACACGGACGGACTTGGCACGTGCGCTAAATCGCGCGTATAGGCGCAGGTGTTCCTCGTGCTCGCTCTCGGCCTGATCGACGTCACCTGCGTGAAGCCTTTGGCGCTGGTCTCAACCATCACGCACACGTCCTGCCGCATGAACTCACGAGGTGAATCGACATGCTCTCTGCCTGTCGCCTCAAGCATTTCCGCCAGCAGTCGCATCGCGAACTGCTTGCTCCGGTCGCACCACAAGTACATACGAGCGTACGCAAACAGGTGCGGCTCATGCCGCGTGCGGTAGGTGAGCAGCCAGTAGTCGCGGTGCAGTTTGTCCTGCCGCACCGAGCCTGCCACGCATTCGGCTTCATGCCATCCGTCAGGTAGCAGCTGCCGCACCTCCGGCTCTGCCGCGGCCTGGCGCCGCACCTCGCCGAGCGTGAATCGCTCACCTTGCGCCGCGAGCGTGGTGTACATGCCTCTGTTCATGAATCTGTCCTCTCTGTCTGTGTGTGAATGTGTAGGTTGTGTAGTTTGTGCAGGTTTTGCCATGTTGCGGCCTTGCACACGCGCGCCTGTGCAGGCCATGGAACTGACAATTGGCTACACAAACTGCACAAACTACACATCGCGAATCATGAGACCCGCAAAGCCGCTCTTCATCCGGTGCTCGCCGCGAGTCAGGCGCTCCGGTCGCATGCCGAACATGGCGAGAATCGCGGCATACACCTCGTTGCGCTTGTACTGCGCAGTGATGCCTTGGTCATCGCACCAGTCGTCAAAGCTGGCCTTGAGTTCCTTGCCGATTACCTGCGCGTCAGCGTCACGCGTGATGCGCTCGGCAAGCCAGGCGCGCACCACGTCTTCGCGCTCAAAGTACTGCTCGGTCGCGGTCTCCACAATCTGCGGATCGCGGCCACAGTTGCCTGCCGCGTAGAAGGCGACAGCACCGGCAATGAGCCAAGCCAGTATGAAAGGTGCATCCTCGGCCAGCTTCTCCGCGATCGTGTCATCCATCCGGTCGCTGAAGTCTTGCACGAACGGCACTTTGCGGATCCGGCGCCGGAGCGCCGCATCGATGCGGCCAAGCGCAGGCTCATCGTTGCCGACAAGCAGCAGTTTTGCGGTGCGCGGCCAGCTTGTGGAGTCCTGCCGCATGAAGCGGCCAGCAACTCGGTCGTCGCCGGTCAGTGTCTTGAGTAGCGCGACATTCATGCGTGTGGCCTTCACCTCGGAGACCACCACGAGCCGCCTGCCGATGGTAGGTGTAACCTCGGTGCTGTGGCCTTCGTTGCGCCGGATCTCCAGCATGCGGGTCTCCGCGACAGCGCTGTAATCGTCGCCGAGAATCTTCACGCAAGCCTCAAACAGCTTGGACTTGCCATTCGTGCCGCCGCCATGCCAGAACTGGCATCGATGGTCAGTGATTTCGCCTGTGATGGCGTAACCGAGATAGTTTCGCAGGCAAGTGCACCATTCGGTCTTGTCGCCTTCAGGCGCTATGTCATGCAGGAATTTGGTGAAGTGTTTCGGCTTGCCGGAGGTCGCCGGAGCTACTGTGGCCTGCTTGGTCATCAACCACTCTGGTTGAGCCTTCACCAGCGCGCCAGAGCGCAAGTCAACCACTTCCGCCAGGTACGCCGAGCTTGTCTCTGTGAGTGTCCAGGTCTTCAGGCACCACCACGAGCGCCGGAGTCTCTGCGAGGTAGGCGAGCACGTCACGGCCAAAGCGCCGCCAGTATGCCTCTTTCCGCTTGTAGCCTGTGCTCTTGGCTCGGTCTGCGCACCAATGGTGCACCTCGTGACTGGTAGCGCCGGAGCGGTCAGGCTTCCACCGGTCGCCGGTCCACCGGAGCCAGTAACCAGCGCCTGCCACATACCGCACCTTGTCGGCCAGCTCATCGGCAAGAGCGCGAGCGTAGGCGACTGGAGTGTTGCGGTCACGTTCGCGCATGCGCTGCGCCTTGTCTGACTTCGCCGCCGATGCCTGCACCTTCTGCACCTGCTCGTCAGGCAGCCCGGAGCGCAAGCCTTTCTCCGCCAAGCGCTGGAGCATCTTCGGGTCGTCGGCATGCTCAACGCTCGCGTTGTAGAGCGCTGTGTCGCGAGTGCCTTCTGGCCATGTGTCGGTATCCGGATCGGCCTGCGTGGCGCGCCGCGGTGCCGGAGACTGTGAGCGAGTGAATCGCTGCTGCTCGGCCTCCAGCAGGTCAAGCACCTGGTACCAGCGCAACGGCTTTGCGTCCGCGCCGACCTCGTGCCAGGCGCGCCAGAACTTCAGCCAGGCAGCAATGCGAGTCTGGCAACCGTTGCCGTACCGGAACTCAACCTCTGTGTGGTCTGCTGTGCCTACCTTCCGCGCGTTGAAAGGCACGCTCGGCTTGTCGCTCTTGGTGACTCTGTACCACAAGTGGTAGCGGCCAGGCGAGCTCTCCAGTAGAAGCCACGGCGCGCCGAGCGCCTCCAGGACTCGGTCGCGGCAAGCCGCGCCTCCATCGTCGACATCGATACAGATCGAGTCCATGGACTCCGCTACAAGACCTGCCTTGTCTGGCTCTACCGCGTCATGTGGAGCCGGATTCTCAGGCCACGCTGGATCAATCGGTTTCTTGATCTTGCCTTCAGCGTCAGGCCCAAGCCTGACCAGGTGCGCCTGTTTCGGAGGTGCGTAGCTTGTGCTAGAGTGCGTGGTATCAGGGTTCATCGCTGCTCCTTCTTTTGTGATGCTCTGTGCATGAACTGCTATCCTCATGCGTGTGAATGGACGGCGCCGCAAGGCGCCGTTTTTCGTTGCGGCCTGTGCTCACAAGCCGCATATCTCTCTGGCCTCGGCCAACGGAATACCGCCGTCTATCAGCTGCCTGAAGGCTCTGGCTCTGCCGGTCAGGTCACTGGCGCGCAACTCACTGAAGCCAATCTCGAGGTCAGGTGACGCGAGCTTGTCGCGCGCCTCGGCTTGAATGAGCCGAGCTACTGGACTGATAGAGCCGAACAGGAATTGCCGCCAGGCTTCACGCTGACTTGCCGCTTGCGAGTCGCCGCGGAGCAGTACCGGAGGTACGCCAGCAGCGCCACAGATTGCATCCTGCAGCACCGTGACAGTCTCGTGAATACTCGTAGGCATCTCGGGCCCGATGCGCACAGCGTTCGGCGCTACACCGCCAGAGAAGACAGTGAGTGCGCCTGGTACTTTCGTTTCCAGGCCTTCCTGTATGTTGCCGAACTCCTCGGCGCCGAGCATTTGGTCGGTGCCGATGAAGCGCCGCGGCATGATCCTGAACTCGTCGTCAAGCGACTGTGTGCCGCCAGCAAGCGCTGCCACGGAGCGCCGGGACAGAGTCCACGGAGACCTGCCGCGCCATGGAGTAACGGCATTCTCCAAGATGCGGAAGTGCAGCACCTCGGCGCTGGTCGCCTTGCAGTGCTCCGCCTGGTCAGACAGGCTATAGCGCCACAGGCGCTCGTCACCTGAAGTAGGCGCATCAACGCTGTAGTAGCTCGGTCGGCGCAGGCGCACCTGTTCGCCGGTAACGAGTATCTGCCAGATAGCCTCACCGTGTGTAATCAGAGCGCGGCCTGTGAGCGCGAGAATGGATGGAGTGAGCACCTCGGCGCGTGTGCCGGTGACGGTAGCGCTGGAGAGAGCGCGGCTCCAGAGGCTCTCACATGCTGTCATTGTGGCCAGTGCCGCGGCAGGTGCTTGAGGTATCTGGTCACCGCGCCAGTACTGCGTACTGGCCTGCCTGCGCTCGGTACGGCTCTCTGTGCGCACGAATGGCAATCTCCACTTCATAGCACGAGACTCCACAGGTAGGCTCTGTGGCTCGCCTCGCGCGCCTCAAGCGTGGTGCTGTAGCTCGGCTTGCTGCACACTGCTAGGCCTTCAACCAGCGCGTCGGTCACCTCGCGGAGGCCATCAACCGCACGCTCGGAGATCGCTCGGAATTCGATGCTCAAGCCGGTGAGAGCGCCAGCGCGCACCTCGGCCAGGACTCTGTCGGCAAGTGGAATTGTCGGCAATTCGGCGCGCATGAAAAGTCCGGACTCTGTCGTGTCCAGGACAAGGCCAGCACCGCGCCAGGCGAGTACCTTGTCCTGGTCGTGTCGATAGTTCAGCCAGGCGCTCTCCGAGACGCGGATCGCGCCCGGCGCAAAGCGCTCGCGGTGACTCGGCGACACGTCACCGTATCGCAGTGCCTGCCCGGCGAGCGCGCGGCCTTCACCGCGCACCTCCAGTGAGCCGAGTGTCCTGCGCTCGAGGTCTGGCATTAGCTGACCTTCACCGACAAGCGCGTGTAATCGGCAGCGCGCAGGATCGCGTAGTTCCACAGGCAGTCCAGCGTGATCCGCAGCTGTCCACGATTGGCCAGGCTCGTGCTGTCCACGATGGCCATCACGCCTTGCCATTGCGGCACCACGATGCTGCGGTACATGCCGTTGATGCGCAGCGCCTCTTGGCGCTGATTGGTGCTGTCAGGTGCGGCAATCCGCGCGCTGGTCTTGATGCCGCCGGTGCGCTGCGAGAGATACTCCAGCAAGTCGATGCCTGCACCGGTGGAGCGCTCCAAGCCAGCAAAGAGCCGGTATGTCTCACTGCCTACCAGCAGCTTGACCTGCGCCAGAGTGCTGGCGCGCTCACCATCGATGCCGCCAGTAGCGAGCGCCAAGCCGGTGCTGAAGGTTGCTACCGCGGTAGCGCCTGCCGCGGCAGGAATCCGCGGACTGCTGGCCTTGAAGACCTCGGCGAGCACCTCTTCGTCCATGCGCGCATCCAGTGCCATGGACAGGTCGGCGCGCAAGCTGCTCTCCAGCACCGGAAACACGGCCATATCCTCTCTACGCACGAGAATGCTCGCACCGAGCCGCCGCGGTGCCAGCGTGGTGGTCTGCCAAGCGCCTGCGGTCTCGTCAACCGCGGCATCTTTGGCCACGGTCGCCGGAGCAGGGCCAGCAACGAGCACCGGGAAGATGCGCTCGCTCGCATCAACCATCACACGAGCAGCGTTGATGTAGGACAGCGAACTCATAGGAAACACTCTGCCAAGCACGGTGCTGTCCATGCTCTCGGCAACGTCGCCAGGCGCAGGCGACACTGCGCGCTGCTCCAACAGCTGCCACGGCAGAGCGTTGCCTGCGAGTCCACATTCGCGCTGCAGCTCAAATTCTGCGCCATCAAGCGAGCGGTGCTGTGCGATGTTCTGCAGCGCTCGGCCCAGGCTCGCCTGCCCGGTGAGTGCTGCCATTTCAGGCACCGGCTCGGAGCGCTGCTCGGTCTCCGCGGCCTCCGCGGTGAGCGCGGCTCGGCGCTTGGTCTCGCAGTCCTGGAGCTCGGTGCGGAGCGCCTCCGTGCGCTTGACCTCATCATCCGTGAGAGCCGCTTCCGAGCTGGCCAGAGTCGCGAGTTCCGAGCGGATCTCGCTGGAACGAATCTCCAATTGTTGGCTTGTCTTCATGATCCTTGCGCCTCCATGCGCTTCAAGATTCTTGTACTGGAGCCGCTTTGCGGCTCATGTGTGTTTGCTTCACCGGCGCACCGTCAGGTGCCGCGGTCTCAAAGATGGTGAGCTCGCCGGTCTCCAGGCGCCGCTCCATACGCTTTAAGTGGTCGTAGAGCTCGCGGCCTGCAACCATCGTCTTACCTTCAATCACACTGCGGATCAGGCCATGCACTTCGGCACGTCCATTGTGTGGCGCGCTGTCTGGCAGCACTCCGTCCAGGTATTCCGTCCAGGCTCGCTCCAGCTCGAGGTACGCTTCAAGCGCCTGCCGTGCTTCGCGATCGAATATCTGCACGTCACCTGCCGCGAGCGGCTTGGCCAAGCCGAACAGGAACTCCAGCGCGTCCTGGACTTGATGCTCGCCGTCTTCAGGAAACCAGTGATCCATGCCTGCCGCGAGTGCACACATTGCCTGCCAGTCGATCGTGAGCCGGTCATCCGCGGCAGGCGCTATCTGGTCGGCAGGTGCGGTCTCCGCTTCCTGGCCAAGCTCGTGCAGTTGCTCCGACGTCCATTCATGCCACATTTCCATGGAGGCATCGATGCTGTCGCGGATCCACTTGTTGAGCGACAGGTCGTGTTTCTTCGCGAGCCGCTTCCAGGCGGCCAGTTCCTCGTGCGTCACGCGTACGCTGAAGGTCGTGGTTTTGTTCTTGGCCTTGCTCACTCGCGAGAACTCCGATTGCTTGGTCTGCGAGTGTAACACATGCACCGCACACGCGATTGTGTCACTGACTTCGGTACGGCCATGCGGCACATACGAAAACCGCGCCTTTCGGCGCGGTCTCGCAGTGATGGAAGGAAGGAAGGCTACTCGCCGCGGAGCACCTTCGCCGCGATCTCCAGTCTGCCGCGGACGTCCTCGGAGAGCGCCTCCGGTGACTGGAGCATATCGTCAGCTACCGTAAGCACGATGCTGTCCAGAGAGTCAGTAACCGACACACGCGAGCCACGCAGGCCACTCCAGTGCGCCGCGATTGCTGCGACAGCTTGGTGCGCCGCAGGCGACGCGCTGATTGTCACTCGGTGCGTCATGCTTCATCTCCCGGCAGGTGAACATCTACCGTCAGACCTTCACGCTTCAGCGCCGCGATCAGCGCCTTCCGGTAGTGCAACTCGCAGTCCAGCATCGCGAGGTGCAGGTCACCGCGCGCCGCGATCTCGACAGTCTCGTGCTGGCCAGACCAGTAGCTGATGCCGCTCTCCGTTTTACCTGGTGCACACTCGTATCCGGTCGTGTGAGCGAAGTTCCGGGCCCACGCGATCTGCGGATCCCGGTCTGCGATCATTGACCACCATCCGGGAGCGCCGCTCTCTGGCCTCACGTAGCGCCATGTGATCATTACGTCGTCTTTCATCACTGCACCTCCGCGCCACAGTCGTAGCAGTACGGTGCGCTCTCATCAGGTTGCCGCTTGCCGCAGTCGCCGCAGTACGTATCAACCGAGATTGTCGGCTCCGCGTGAAAGGTACGGTAGCGCGCGCGCTCCAGCACTCCGCGCACCTCGTGGAGCATGCCGCGCATGATCATGGTCTCGTGCGTCACTCCATGGTTGTACGTAACGCTGATTACCAGGTCGCCGGTGCCTTCCAGCACTACGACAATGTCATGCAGGCGCATGTCGTGACCCTGGCTCAAGCTATCAAGCTGGTAATCCACGCCTTGACACTCGGCCATCAGTTCCGCACCTTCTGGCGAATCTAGCGGCACCAGCGTCAGAATGAGCCGTGCCTGCTCACGCTCTTGGCGCTCGAGCTCCGCCGCAGCTTCCTGCGCCTTCCGGTGACTGTCGAATGAGAGAGTATTCATGTAGAGTTCCTTGTCTGGCCGGGGAATGAGTGAAGTTTGAATCCGGCCAGTGAGTGCACTGTATCACAGTGC
>CBDATE010000011.1:0-2053 GCA_965199815.1 Pseudomonadales bacterium | reverse complement strand
TCGACAAGACTCACCGCCTGCTCCACCACCCCATCGCACTCAAGCCGTAGCCCCGCCGTCCACGCAATACACCGAGCCGG
Organism: Pseudomonadales bacterium; assembly: GCA_965199815.1. GTDB lineage: Bacteria > Pseudomonadota > Gammaproteobacteria > Pseudomonadales > Azotimanducaceae > Azotimanducus. The sequence goes on along the minus strand of CBDATE010000011.1, from coordinate 1,973 downwards.
TGATGCCCTTGGTTACTACACCGGCGAAGGTCCTGCGTCAGTCAAGAAACCACTCATCGGGGTTGCAGCCACACAGGAACTCGACATGGATGCCGTTCGAGGTCAGCAGGCCAATCGCGTCAACCCAGTCACTATCCACCGCGTTTGCAACCGGAATGCCTTCGCGCTTGGCCAATGCGGCGAATTTGCGGTCACCTCGGTCAAACCCCGCATCAATCACCGGCTGCGGCAGGTCGGCATACTCGCCATCCTCTCGCTTGGGAAGATCAATTTTCTGCGACAGGCTCGGATTGCAGAAAAACTCCAGAAAGAACCTGTCTCCCACCCCGGGCTGGCCATCGTGCCTCAGGTATCTCTCGTATTCAGCCTGAATCTCGCCCGCCGCATCAACAACCACACAGGCTTCTTTGTCGAGAAAGCGGCGCAGGAATTCGACTGCCGCACTACGACATTTCTTGGAAAGCGGTCGCTCCCGATCGCTTCGCCCGTTCGCCACGACGGGAACATTGGTATCGATAATCCATTTCCGCTTACCCTTCGGCATAGTTCGGGCGTTTCAGGCGAGCCGATTCTGCGCTCGCCACTTCTCCGAAGGCATCGCCCATGAACTTGTTCGGCCAGTTTCTGATTTGGCCAAACAGGTCGAGTTCGAGGCGTTCCAACTTCGAGGCCCGGCCCTGCGTATCGCAGAAGTAGAGCGCGACTTCATCCGCCTTGATGCGCTCTTCCGCTACCCGGCGCTGGAGGCGAAGAAGAAGCTGCTCCGAGTGGCTCTCCAGAACAACCTGCACCTTGCGATGCAGCGCTACATTGACGATGACATCGGCAAGCTGCGCTTGCGCCAGCGGATGGAGATGAATTTCCGGCTGCTCGAGCAGCACCGTCGAGCCTTCTGGCACGTAATGCAGCAGGGTAATCACGGGCAGCACTTGCGACACGCCGAAGCCAACATCAGTCAGCATCACCTCGGAGGCGTTTGCATGCGCTGTCACCTTCACTTGCCAGCGGCTGGACCCGGGAGCTATCTCGACTACTCGAAACTGCTCTATCACGCCGAGTTCACGCAGCCAGTGCGCGATGACCTCCGCAAATGGCTTGTGTTTCCCCTTCCACTTGAGGTTCTGCTCCTCGCCCGATGCTTGCGCTGCGATGATGGCATCTACGGTCCGCTCGCCTTTTACTCCCACATCCACAGGACGCGATCGAGCCCACAGGTAGTCTCGCTTGGGGTGTTCACGAAGTGGACCGAGATAGTGCAGCTGATCGAACTCCTGCTCCACTGCTGCTTCAAGGTCGGCAAGGAAGCCCGCATTCTGGTAGTAGTTCCTGACTTGCTCAGGGAAACGATACGCCTTCGCAGAATGCCGCAGAGGCCATGCTCGCCCGCGCGTTCGCATAAAGGAAAAGTCGGAGTGCTGGATTGAGGCAGTCAATTCGAACTTGGTGGGGTCCTTGTCGCGAGGCAATAGCGAAAACTCGGCTTCGTCCGCCACATACGCCAGAGACCGACAGAGAAACGCCGACCGATCGACGCCGACCTTTGCCCGAACACCAAAATGCTTCGAATCGACAAGTTTCTGTGACCCCAGGCTGCTCGGGTCTTTAATCCTGAGAGTCGCATCTCCCTCGAAATCTAGAGCGAAGAAGATGGCGCTCTCTTCGTCATGTGCGTGAACGACATCCGCGACGGTACCCAACTCAACCAGTGGACCGTTCAAGTCCAGCGTAGCGGCGCGGTCTGTTGATTCCTTCGTCTGCTTGAGCAGGAGCAGAAACTGAATCAGGCTGGACTTGCCTGACGAGTTGCGTCCGAAAAATCCGGTAATGCGCCCGAAATTGATTTCGGCACACCGCCAACTCTTGAAGTTGCGAAGGTCGAGTCGCTTAAGCATGATTGCGGGAGTATCGGGAGACCAAGGGTTCTTGCCCGCATCTTATCGAATGCTTCGCCCTCACCGCCAATCCTGTTCGAC
>CBDATE010000010.1:0-142399 GCA_965199815.1 Pseudomonadales bacterium | reverse complement strand
TACGAATATTGACTTTACGTACACCGTCCGGAGTGATGATCTTGACACCGATGGCATCAGCATCCCCGCCAACCCCTTCAGACTGCAGGGGGGGGGGGGGGGGGGGCTTTTCGGGGACTCTTCGTGATTTCGACACCGGACGTGATGCCGACCTCTCCTATGCCGGGCTGTCAGACCAGTCAGCTCACAAGGTGGATGGTTCTGCTCCCCGCATAGAGGTGAGCAGTGATGCGTTGACGTTGGAGGAAGGGGGCGCGGGTACCTACACCGTGAAGCTGAACAAGGCACCTGCAGCGGACGTGATCATCGCCATTACCAAGGAACCCGATGGCGATGCGGACTTGTCGGTTGCTCCCATCAGATTGGAATTCACCAGCACCACCTGGGACATGGGGCAGACCGTCACAGTGACGGCGCGTGCGGATACGGACAGCAGCTACGGCCGCGCCACATTCAAGCACACGGCAAGCAGCACCGATACCGGCTTCGACGATCGCACCGCGTCAGTGGTGGTGCAAGCAGATACGCGATTCCCCGAGCTCAGCATCATCCCCACCGGGGGAAGCGGGCAAAGGATCAGCGGCGAATTCTTATCTCGCACATACGGGCGCCCGGGAGGCTTTATCAATGTGAACGAGGATGCCGGCACTGTCGTTGCTGACGTGGTCCTGTCGCGGCCCAGCACCAATCCAGTGACTGTGGACTATGCCACGGTCACCATCGCCAGCGATGACCTGGCAATTACTGTCGGCGGCGGAGTTGCCGCCGTTGCGGGGAAGGATTACAGAGCCACATCGAGGCAGCTGACGTTCGCACCGGGGGATGTGAAGAAGACCATCTCCGTGCCCATTATTGATAATTCCCTGTTTCAGAAAAATGAACGGGGTTTCGAGGTCGTTCTGAGCAATCCGTCCTCGGGCATATCCCTCTCCGATACGCAGGGAAGAGTTCTCATTGTCATAGCCGACGGTGATCTTCCGCCGCCGATGACGGTGGCGGCAGCGGGTCTGAGTGCCACTTCACCGGGGCGGCTGAGTGTGAAAGAAGGCGATAGCGGCACCACAGTGGTCACCTTCACCGTGACGCAGAACCAGAGAAGACTACCCCGACGCAACCAATTCATTGTAGATTTTCAGGCGAGCGGCACCACCGCCACTTCTCCTTCAGACTTCGTGGCGATCTCCCGGACCAAAAATTTTGATTTTGCAGAGGGAGAGGCCTCGAAAACCTTCACGGTGACCATCAACGGGGACACGACAGCTGATGAAGGGGACGAGACCATTGGTATTCAGTTCCGGTCGCCCTCGGGATCCACTTTCACCAACAGTGGAGGAACAGATTTTGACGTAACGATCACCATCCTCGACGACGACGACTCGCCTTCCGCGCCGGCGGCACCTGCATTGACTGCGGGGAACGCCCAGTTGGGTGTGCAGTGGAGTGCGCCGACGGATGACGGCGGGGTTGCCATCACGGATTACGATGTGCGCCACCGGGAAAAACCGGCCACCCCTTCGGATAGCGGCTGGACGGAATTGGCGGACACCACGGACAGCACCGCCACCACGGCCACCATCTCCAGCCTCACCAACGGCACGGTCTATGAGGTACAGGTGCGGGCGCAGAACGAGAACGGTGCCGGGGACTGGTCGGCTTCGGCAGAGGCGACCCCCTCCACCATGACCCTGAGCTATCCGGCGGCGCCCACCACCCTGACGGTGAACACGGCCATCACCACCCTGACGGCGACCACATCCGGTGTCACCGGCACCATCGCCTACACGGTGAATCCGTCCCTGCCGGCGGGGTTGAGTTTGAACGCCAGCACCGGTGCCATCAGCGGCACACCTACTGCCAAGAGCGCCAGTCCGGTGACGGTGACGGTCACAGCGACTGCGGGGAGCACTACGGCCCAGGCCGACATCCTCTTTCCCGCAGTGGCGGGCGAACCCCTGGCCACGCCGGTGGTGACGCTGGATGTTGACAATCGCCAGCTCACCGCCAACTGGGCTGCGGTGACAGGTGTCGGCAACTATGTGTTGCAGTGGAAAGCATCGACGGTGACGGACTGGGCCATGACCGGTGTCACCACAGTCAACGCGGGAGGCTCCAGCTCCACCCGGTACGTGATGCCTTATCTGACCAACGGCACCGCATACGATGTGCGGGTGCAGGCCAAGGCGGCATCCGCCTCGACCACCAGGGCGGACAGCGCCTGGTCGGCGGCGGTATCTGCAACCCCGACAGCGCCCACCCTGAGCATCGCGGTGGTGGAGAAGGCCGGTGTCTCGAAGTCACCGCGAAACATTATGATTGAAGAAGATGCGGGCATGGTTGACTTCACGGTCACCCTGTCCGCCGCCAGCACCGGGATGGTGATGGTGGACTATGCCACCGAGGGTATCCCCGATGGCGACCCGCTCATTAGTCGAGGTGATCAATCCAGTGCCATCGCCGGAGAGGATTACACGGCCGTCATGGGGACGCTCACCTTTGCGCCGGGCGAGACCAGCAAGACCATCTCGGTGCAGATCCTTGACGATACGGTACATGAGACTAACGACTTCTTCAGGCTTGTACTGAGCAATCCGTCCGCTGCCACCATCGCTGCCAACCAGGGGCGGCTCCTTTTGGATATCACCGACAACGACCCGGTGCCGCCCGTGACGATCACGGCGGAGGGCTTGACCAGCACCGGGAAGCTGAGTGTGCCCGAGGGCGATGCGGATTCTGGCATCACCTTTACTTTCACGCAAGCCAGCGCAGTGAGTTGGAAATCAATCGCTATCGCCACCTTGGCAACCAGAGATGGCACTGCCACTGCCAATACGGACTTCGAATTCCCAGGCGGGTCCCTTGGCTTTGAGGCAGGCCGGACGCAGGTCCAAGTCGCGTCGTTGATAATCATCAAGGGCGACACGGATGTTGAGGGCGACGAGACTTTTAATATTATCTTTGATCGCGGCAGCGGCATTGTGACCAATTCCGGCGACCAGCGTTTCCTGATCGAGGTGACCATCCTTGATGACGACGGTGTGCCTGCTGCGCCTGCCGCGCCGCGCCTGGCATCCTCCGCGAGTGGCCAGTTGACGGCCAGCTGGCTGCCACCGACAGATACCGGTGGCGTGGCGATTACCGACTACGATGTGCGCTACCGCGTGAATAGCGGCAGCCCCAAGCCCGACTGGACGGAAGAAGCATCCACCACCGCCGCCAGCACCGCCCTGATGCGGGACATCGGCAGTCTTGTTGACGGCACCGAGTACGAGGTGCAGGTGCGGGCGCAGAACGAGAATGGCGAAGGTGCCTGGTCGCCATCGGCAACGGCCACCCCGTCCACCATGCTCCTGACCTATGCCTCCCAGCCGACGACACTGCGGGTTGGCGACACCATCACCGATATCACGGCGACGGTGACGGGCTTTACAGGTACGCCGACCTACGGGTACGCGGTGACCTCGGGCACCTTGCCGCCGGGGCTGACGTTGAGTTCGACCACGGGCATCATCAGCGGTACGCCGACGACGGCGAATGCGAATCAGGTGATAGTGACCATAACCGTCACTGCGGGCAGTGAGACGGCGAGCACCAACATCGTCTTGCCGGCGGTGTTGCCACCGAGCTTGAGCATCATGCATGTACCTGGTTCGGGAACATTCACCATGGCCGGCGGTGTGGGGAGAGAATTCCTCAGCGTTGATGAGGAAGGCGACGCAGTGGTTGTTCAGGTGCTTCTGTCTTCGGCAAGCCTTGCGCCGGTGACCGTGGAGTACGTCACCGAGGGGATCCGCGCCGACCATCCGTTGCTTACGGGTGCTGGTACCGGCATTGCCACCGCGGGCGAGGACTATGTGGCGCAGAGTGGCACCCTGACGTTCGCGCCCGGGCAGACCCGGCAAACCATCACCATACCACTCATTGATGATGACATTGAAGAGGGATCCGACGAGTTTTTCAGGATTCGCCTGAGCAACCCCACGGGAGCCACGCTGCCTTCCGGCAGAGACATACTGCGCATCGGCATTGGCAATGCGGACATCTCGGTACCCGTGACAATCACGGCGGAGGGCCTGACCAGCGACGGCAGCAGGGGACGGCTGCGCGTCGTCGAGGGCGACACCGGCAACACCGAGGTGACCTTCACCTTCACGCTGGCGGCACCCAATCCCTTCGAGCCAATTTGTTATAGGTTCTCTTACCGATATTTTCAACGAGCTTCCCAAAACTGCCGACCTTTCCGGCTCCGCAAAGGATTTGGAGCAGTTCAGCCCAACTCAATCTCGTATCCCCGCGGGGATGACCACGGCCACCGTCACGCTCCCGATCATCGGGGACACGAGGATTGAGGACGACGAGACTACCTTTCTCGAATTTTCTCGAGGTGACAAAGGCACAATCACCAATTCTGGCAGCACCGATTTTTTTGTGGAGCTCACCATCGTTGATGACGACGGCGTACCGGCGGCACCGGCGGCACCGGTGCTGGTACCGAAGGGCACCGGGCTGGATGTCAGCTGGCTGCCACCGACGGATACCGGCGGCATGGCCATCACGGACTACGATGTGCGCCACGGTGTCAAGCCGACCTCGGGAGACCCCGCTACCTGGACGGAGCTGACCGACACCTCCGACAGCACCGCCCTCTCCGCGACCATCTCCGGCCTGACGAACGGCACGACCTATGTGGTGCAGGTGCGGGCGCAGAACGAGAACGGCAACGGTGTCTGGTCGGCATCGGCGACGGCCACCCCGTCCACGATGACCCTGAGCTACACCACCCCGCCGACCACCCTGACGGTGAACACGCCCATCACGGCTTTGACGGCGACTACATCCGGCGTCAGCGGCACCATCGCGTACACGGTGAGTCCGGCCCTGCCACCGGGGTTGTCGCTGAACGCGACCAACGGCACCATTTCGGGGACACCGACCACGGCGAGCACGAGTCTGACCAGGGTGACGGTGACCGCGACGGCAGGCAGCAACACGGCGACGGCGGGTCTCATCTTCCCGGCGGTGGACAAGGCCCTGTTGGCGGCACCGGTGAACCTGGTGCAGAAGTTCGGCACCACTCCGAGCAAATCCGGATTCGCGGTGATTTGGGATGCGGTGAGCAACGCAGTGGGTTATACGGTCACCGCAACGTCGGGCTTTGGCAACACATCGGTGATGGTGGAATCCCCGACCAGGGAGGCGGTGTTCACCGGACTGCGGCCTGGTGTGGACTACACGGTGACGGTGACGGCCACGGGTGATGCCAACTACGCAGACAGTCCGGCATCAACGGCGCTGTCCTTGACCACACTGACCAACAGCGCGCCGAGTATCACGGCCATTGCAGACCAGATGACGACCGTCGGCACCGATCTGCTGGTGAATGTGGATGCCACGGATGCGGATGCGGGCGATACGTTGCAATACCGGGCGACTTCGAGTGATACGACGGTGGCGACGGTGAGTCCGACTTCTCTGACCGATCTTGGTGCCAATAGTCAGGTGACAGTAACGCCGGTGGCTGCGGGCACGGCGAGCATCACGGTGACGGTGCGCGACAGTGTGGTAGCGATGACCGAGCTGTTCAAGGTAACGGTCATGGAAGTGGAGGGCAACAGGCTGGCGACTCCGACGGTGACGCTGATTGTGGGCGACACCTGGTTGCAGGCGATATGGCCCGCCAATATCGGTGCGGTGGCATCGAGCGAGTTGCAGTGGAAGGCATCGTCAGTCACGGGCTGGAGCGGGACGGGCGTGACCACGGTGACGAATACTCCCACTACTCCCGTCAAGCGGACGGGCACGGACATCATTGGCCTGACGACCGGCACGACGTACGAGGTGCGTGTGCGTGACAAGGCAGTCGCGAATAGTCCGGATTTTGTTGACAGCAACTGGTCGAGCGCGGTCAGGGCCACGCCGAAGGGGATACCGGCTCCGACGGGCCTGGTGGTCGAGGACGAAGATGATACGGCGCTAACCCTGCGCTGGACACCGCCCGCGGACACCAGATTCACGGGCTACGAGATCAATCAGGACGATGGCGGCTGGGAGCCACTTGATGCCAGCATGGATAGCACCGATGTCCGCATCACGGGCCTGACCAACGAGCAGAGCTACAGCTTCCAGTTGCGGGCAGTGAGGAACCTTCAGGGTGCTCAGGGTGAGACTCTGGGGGCGGCAAAGATTCTGGGTGCGGCAACGCCTTCCGTGAGCGGAATGCCGGGGACGAGGCCGCGTGCGCCAGAGATGTTGACGGCGGAGTCGGGCGATGGTCAGGTGAAGCTGACCTGGAAGGCACCCTCGTTCGGCGGGACACCGACGGGGTATGAAGTCAGCAGTGACGGCGGAAAAACCTGGACGGCGACCGGCAGCACGGACCTCAGCTACACGGTGATGGGCCTGACAAACGGCCAGGGCTATGTCTTTCTGGTGCGGGCAGTGAACGCGATTGGGACGGGTTCGCCTTCGGCATCGGCCTCTGCGACACCGAGGGGGGTGCCGTCGGCACCCACAGGACTGGCGGCCGCGGCGGGCAACGGCGAGGTGAAGCTGACCTGGACCGCGCACCCGGATGGAGCCAACCAGGTGGAGGGAGTCACCCTGTTGCGGTTCGAGTACACAATTGATAGCGGTACTACCTGGACGGCGATAGAAGGGAACCCCGTGAGCAAGGTCAGCCATGTGGTGACGGGTCTGACGAACGATCAGGAGTACACTTTTCAGTTGCGCTTCGTGAACAGTATCGGGGACAGCGCGGCTTCCGAAGCAGTGAAAGCCACGCCGACCGCTACCGGGAACGTGAGGTTCCCGGCACCGGTGACGGGTCTGACGGTCACGGCGACCGCCCAGCGGGAACTGACAGCGACTTGGGTGATGGCGAGCCACGCACCGGGCGGCTACGAGCTGCGCTGGCGCAAGGCGAGTAATTTCAGGGGCTTCGCCGACAGCGACAAGAAGCGCTTGCTTGCCACGGATACATCCCACAAGATCACCGGCCTTGACCCTGGGACTGATTACATTGTGGTTATCGTAACCCTGGATTCGTCAAAGGCCGAGGTCTCGGACACGGTTGTTGACAGGAGAGTCGCGACGCTGGGAGCCCCGACCCTGAGCTATCCGACGCTGCCGACGACTCTGCGCGCGGGCGTAGAGTTCGCGACGCTGACCCCGACACCCGCCAACTTCGCAACGGGCTCGACTTACACCTATGCGGTGACGACAGGCGACCTGCCGTCGGGGCTGGCGTTCGACACCAGCACCGGTGCCATCTCCGGTACGCCGGACAGACCGAAGGGTACCCGCACATCGGTGACGGTGACAGTGACCGGCACGACGGGCACGGGGATGAGCATGCAGACCGAGACGGCGACGGCGACGCTGGACTTCCCGCGCATCTTCCGCTTCAAGCTGGCGACTCCGATGGTGACGCTGATTGTGGGCGACACCTGGCTGCAGGCGGTATGGCCTGCCAATATCGGTTTGGTGGAATCGAGCGAGTTGCAGTGGAAGGCATCGTCAGTCACGGGCTGGAGCGGGACGGGCGTGACCACGGTGACGAATACTCCCACTACTCCCGTCGAGCGGACGGGCACGGACATCACTGGCCTGACGACCGGCACGGAGTACGAGGTGCGTGTGCGTGACAAGGCGGTTGCGGGTGATTCGACCTACGTTGACAGCGACTGGTCAAGCGCTGCCAGCGCCACGCCGAAGGGGATACCGGCTCCGACGGGCCTGGTGGTCGAGGACGAAGATGATACGGCGCTAACCCTGCGCTGGACACCGCCCGCGGACACCAGATTCACGGGTTACGAGATCAATCAGGACGAGGGCGGCTGGGAGCCACTCGATGCCAGCATGGATAGCACCGATGTCCGCATCACGGGCCTGACCAACGGGCAGAGCTACAGCTTCCGGCTGCGGGCCGTGAGGGCGGTGGACCGGAGGAACCTGCAGGATGAGGTGGTTGAGACGCTGGGTGCGGCAAAGATTTTGGGTGCGGCAACGCCTTCCGTGAGTGGAATGCCGGGGACGAGGCCGCGCGCGCCAGAGATGTTGACGGCGGAGTCGGGCGATGGTCAGGTGGTTCTGACCTGGAAGGCACCCTCGTTCGGCGCGACACCGACGGGGTATGAAGTCAGCAGTGACGGCGGAAAAACCTGGACGGCGACCGGCAGCACGGACCTCAGCTACACGGTGATGGACCTGACAAACGGCCAGGGCTATGTCTTTCTGGTGCGGGCAGTGAACGCGATTGGGACGGGTTCGCCTTCGGCATCGGCCTCTGCGACACCGAAGGGGGTACCGTCGGCACCCACGGGACTGGCGGCCGAGGCGGGCAACGGCGAGGTGAAGCTGACCTGGACCGCGCACCCGGACGGAGCCAACCGGGTGGCGGGAGTCACCCTGTTGCGGTTCGAGTACACGACGGATAGCGGTACTAACTGGACGGCGATAGAAGGGAACCCCGTGAGCAAGGTCAGCCATGTGGTGACGGGTCTGACGAACGATCAGGAGTACACTTTTCAGTTGCGCTTCGTGAACAGTGTCGGGGACAGCGCGGCTTCCAAGGCGGTGAGCGCCACGCCGACCGCTTCAGAGGGCAAGTTCCCGGCACCGGTGACGGGTCTGACGGTCACGGCGACCGCCCAGCGGGAACTGACAGCGACTTGGGTGATGGCGAGCCACGCACCGGGCGGCTACGAGCTGCGCTGGCGCAAGGTGAGTGATTTCAGGGGCGCCGACAGCGACAAGGTAAAGCTTGTTGCCACGGATACATCCCGCAAGATCACCGGTCTTGACCCTGGGACTGATTACATTGTGACCATCGTAACCCTGGATTCGAAAGATGCCGAGGTCTCGGACACGGTTGTTGACAGGAGAGTCGCGACGCTCGATGCCCCGACCCTCACCTATCCGGCGCTGCCGACGACTCTGCGCGCGGGCGTAGAGTTCGCGACGCTGACCCCCGCCTCGCTGACCAACTTCACAACAGGCTTGACTTACACCTATGCGGTGACGGCGGGCGACCTGCCGTCGGGGCTGGCGCTCGACACCAGCACCGGTGCCATCTCCGGTACGCCGGACAGACCGAAGGGTACCCGCACATCGGTGACGGTGACAGTGACCGGTACGAAGGGCACGGGGATGAGCATGCAGACCGAGACGGCGACGGCGACGCTGGACTTCCCGCGCATCTTCCGCTTCAGGCTGGCGACACCGACGGTGACGCTGATTGTGGGCGACACCTGGTTGCGGGCGGTATGGCCTGCCAATATCGGTTTGGTGGAATCGAGCGAGTTGCAGTGGAAGGCATCGTCAGTCACATCCTGGACAGCGGCGACGGGCGTGACCACGGTGACGGGTACTTCCGTCAAGCGGACGGGCACGAACATCATTGGCCTGACGACCGGTACGGAGTACGAGGTGCGTGTGCGTGACAAGGCGGTTGCGGGTGATTCGACCCATGTTGACAGCGACTGGTCAAGCGCTGCCAGCGCCACGCCGAAGGGGATACCGGCTCCGACGGGCCTGGTGGTCGAGGACGAAGATGATACGGCGCTAACCCTGCGCTGGACACCGCCCGCGGACACCAGATTCACGGGCTACGAGATCAATCAGGACGAGAGCGGCTGGGAGCCACTCGATGCCAGCATGGATAGCACCGATGTCCGCATCACGGGCCTGACCAACGAGCAGAGCTACAGCTTCCGGTTGCGGGCAGTGAGGGCGGTGGACCGGAGGAACCTGCAGGATGAGGTGGTTGAGATTCTGGGGGCGGCAAAGATTTTGGGTGCGGCAACGCCTTCCGTGAGCGGAATGCCGGGGACGAGGCCGCGCGCGCCAGAGATGTTGACGGCGGAGTCGGGCGATGGTCAGGTGGAGCTGACCTGGAAGGCGCCCTCGTTCGGCGGGACACCGACGGGGTATGAAGTCAGCAGTGACGGCGGAAAAACCTGGACGGCGACCGGCAGCACGGACCTCAGCTACACGGTGATGGGCCTGACAAACGGCCAGGGCTATGTCTTTCTGGTGCGGGCAGTGAACGCGATTGGGACGGGTTCGCCTTCGGCATCGGCCTCTGCGACGCCGAAGGGGGTGCCGTCGGCACCCACAGGACTGGCGGCTGCGGCGGGCAACGGCGAGGTGAAGCTGACCTGGACCGCGCACCCGGATGGAGCCAACCAGGTGGCGGGAGTCACCCTGTTGCGGTTCGAGTACAGAATTGATAGCGGTACTACCTGGACGGCGATAGAAGGGAACCCCGTGAGCAAGGTCAGCCATGTGGTGACGGGTCTGACGAACGATCAGGAGTACACTTTTCAGTTGCGCGCCGTGAACAGTGTCGGGAACAGCGCGGCTTCCAAGGCGGTGAAAGCCACGCCGACCGCTACCGGGAACGTGAGGTTCCCGGCACCGGTGACGGGTCTGACGGTCACGGCGACCGCCCAGCGGGAACTGACAGCGACTTGGATGGTGGCGAGCCACGCACCGGGCGGCTACGAGCTGCGCTGGCGCAAGGTGAGTGATTTCAGGGGTGCCGACAGCGACAAGAAGGCGCTTGCTGCCACGGATACATCCCACAAGATCACCGGTCTTGACCCTGGGACTGATTACATTGTGACCATCGTAACCCTGGATTCGTCAGATGCCGAGGTCTCGGACACGGTTGTTGACAGGAGAGTCGCGACGCTCGATGCCCCGACCCTGAGCTACACGGCGGCACCGACGACCATGACGGTGGGGACATCCATCGCGGCGTTGACGGCTACCGCGACGGGCTTCACCGGTACGCTTGGCTACTCGGTGACTCCGGGCAGCTTGCCTGCCGGGCTGGGTATTAGTGCCACCACGGGCGAGATTACCGGTGCACCGACGGCGGCGAGCACGAGCACGACGGATGTGACGGTGACAGCGACTGCGGGCACCGGCACGGATGCGGAGACGGCGACGGCGGACATCACCTTCCCGGCGATTGGCAAGGGGACATTGGCGACACCGGCCAACCTGGCGCTGAAGGCGGATACGCAGAGCAAGACCGGCTTCACGGTGACTTGGACTGCAGTGATGGATGCGACGGGCTACACGGCGACGGCTGTACAGGGGAGCAATACCTTCACTGGAGCGGTGACCGGCACCGAAGCGACCTTCACCGGGCTGGCGGTGAACACCACCTACACGGTGAGCGTGGTGGCCACGGGCAACACAGCCAACTACGAGAATAGTGTGGCTGCGACGCTGAGTCAGGCGACATCGGACAACTCGGCACCGACGGTAGCGACCGAGATTCCCAACCAGACGGCGACGGTGGGAGTGGCATTCAGCTTCACCCTCCCGGCAGGCACCTTCAGTGATGCGGACAGCGGCGACATGCTGACCTACACGGCCATGCGGACGGACGGGACGACGGACAGCGCGCTCCCGACCTGGCTGAGCTTCACCGCGGGCACGGGTGTCTTCTCGGGTACGCCGACATCCACGGACACCGGAACGCTGTCGGTGAAGGTGACGGCGAGCGATGGCACGGCTTCGGTGAGCGATACCTTCGATATTGTGGTGAGCCTGGCCCCTGATCTGGTGTTCACGCCGACTGCGCTGACGGTGGATGAAGGCGGTAGCGGTACCTACACGGTGGCGCTGGCGACGCAGCCGAGCGCGACGGTGACGGTGACAGTGGGCGGCACGGCGAGCACCGATGTGACGGTGGATACGGATACCGGCACGACGGGCAATCAGAGCACACTGACCTTCAGCAACAGCAACTGGGACACGGCGCAGACGGTGACGGTGAGCGCCGCCGAGGATGCCGATGCGGTTGATGACAGCGTCACGCTGGGGCACACGGCTGCGAACGGAGGCTATGGCTCGGTGAACCGTGACCTGGTGGTGACGGTGGAGGATGACGACACTCCGGGGCTGGTGTTCACGCCGACTGCGTTGACGGTGGATGAGGGCGGTAGCGGTACCTACACGGTGGCGTTGGCGACGCAGCCGAGCGCGACGGTGACGGTGACGGTGACTGGCACGGGTGATGTGAGCGTGTCTCCAACATCGCTGACCTTCAGCAACAGCAATTGGGGCACGGCGCAGACGGTGACGGTGAACGCCGCCGAGGACGCTGATGCCGGGGATGACACGGCTACGATCAGTCACATGGCATCGGGCGGGGACTATGGCTCGGTGACGGGTAGTCTGATGGTGACGGTTGATGATGACGACAGTCCGGGGCTGGTGTTCACGCCGACTGCGCTGACGGTGGATGAAGGCGGTAGCGGTACCTACACGGTGGCGCTGGCGACGCAACCGAGCGCGACCGTGACGGTGACGGTGGGCGGTACGGCGAGCAGTGATGTGACGGTGGATACGGATACCGGCACGACGGGCAATCAGAGCACACTGACCTTCAGCGCAACGAACTGGAGCACAGCGCAGACGGTGACGGTGAGCGCCGCCGAGGATGCCGATACGGCTGATGACAGCGTCACGCTGGGGCACACCGCTGCGAACGGAGGCTATGGCTCGGTGAGCGGTGATCTGGTGGTAACGGTGGATGATGACGACAATCCGGGGCTGGTGTTCACGCCGACTGCGCTGACGGTGGGTGAAGGCGGTAGCGGTACCTACACGGTGGCGTTGGCGACGCAGCCTGCGGGGAATGTAACGGTGACGGTGGGCGGCACGGCGAGCACCGATGTGACGGTGGATACGGATACCGGCACGACGGGCAATCAGAGCACACTGACCTTCAGCAACAGCAATTGGGACACGGCGCAAACGGTGACGGTGAGTGCTGCCGGGGATGCCGATGCAGTTGATGACAGCGTCACGCTGGGGCACACGACGACGGGCTACAACTCGGTGAGCCGTGATCTGGTGGTGACGGTGGATGATGACGACAGTCCGGGGCTGGTGTTCACGCCGACTGCGCTGACGGTGGGTGAAGGCGGTAGCGGTACCTACACGGTGGCGTTGGCGACGCAGCCGAGCGCGACCGTGACGGTGACAGTAGCTGGCTCGGGTGATGTGAGCGTGTCTCCAACATCGCTGACCTTCAGCAACAGCAATTGGGGCACGGCGCAGACGGTGACGGTGAACGCCGCCGAGGACGCCGATGCCGGGGATGACACGGCTACGATCAGTCACATGGCATCGGGCGGGGACTATGGCTCGGTGACGGGCAATCTGGTGGTGACGGTGGATGATGACGACAGTCCGGGGCTGGTGTTCACGCCGACTGCGCTGACGGTGGGTGAAGGCGGTAGCGGTACCTACACGGTGGCGTTGGCGACGCAGCCGAGCGCGACCGTGACGGTGACAGTAGCTGGCTCGGGTGATGTGAGCGTGTCTCCAACATCGCTGACCTTCAGCAACAGCAATTGGGGCACGGCGCAGACGGTGACGGTGAGCGCCGCCGAGGATGCCGATACGGCTGATGACAGCGTCACGCTGGGGCACACCGCTGCGAACGGAGGCTATGGCTCGGTGAGCGGTGATCTGGTGGTAACGGTGGATGATGACGACAATCCGGGGCTGGTGTTCACGCCGACTGCGCTGACGGTGGGTGAAGGCGGTAGCGGTACCTACACGGTGGCGTTGGCGACGCAGCCTGCGGGGAATGTAACGGTGACGGTGGGCGGCACGGCGAGCACCGATGTGACGGTGGATACGGATACCGGCACGACGGGCAATCAGAGCACACTGACCTTCAGCAACAGCAATTGGGACACGGCGCAAACGGTGACGGTGAGTGCTGCCGGGGATGCCGATGCAGTTGATGACAGCGTCACGCTGGGGCACACGACGACGGGCTACAACTCGGTGAGCCGTGATCTGGTGGTGACGGTGGATGATGACGACAGTCCGGGGCTGGTGTTCACGCCGACTGCGCTGACAGTGGATGAAGGCGAGAGCGGAACCTACACGGTGGCATTGGCGACGCAACCGAGCGCGACAGTGACGGTGACAGTAGCTGGCTCGGGTGATGTGAGCGTGTCTCCAACATCGCTGACCTTCACCGCAACGAACTGGAGCACGGCGCAGACGGTGACGGTGAACGCCGCCGAGGACGATGATGCCGGGGATGACACGGCTACGATCAGTCACATGGCATCGGGCGGGGACTATGGCTCGGTGACGGGTAGTCTGATGGTGACGGTTGATGATGACGACACTCCGGGGCTGGTGTTCACGCCGACTGCGCTGACGGTGGATGAAGGCGGTAGCGGTACCTACACGGTGGCGCTGGCGACGCAGCCGAGCGCGACCGTGACGGTGACGGTGACTGGCTCGGGCGATGTGAGCGTGTCTCCAACATCGCTGACCTTCAGCAACAGCAACTGGAGCACGGCGCAGACGGTGACGGTGAGCGCCGCCGGGGATGCCGATGCAGTTGATGACAGCGTCACGCTGGGGCACACCGCTGCGAACGGGGGCTACAACTCGGTGAACCGTGACCTGATGGTGACGGTTGATGATGACGACAATCCGGGGCTGGTGTTCACGCCGACTGCGCTGACAGTGGATGAAGGCGAGAGCGGAACCTACACGGTGGCACTGGCGACGCAACCGAGCGCGACAGTGACGGTGACGGTGGGCGGCACGGCGAGCACCGATGTGACGGTGGATACGGATACCGGCACGACGGGCAATCAGAGCACACTGACCTTCACGACGATGAATTGGGACACGGCGCAAACGGTGACGGTGAGCGCCGCCGAGGACGCCGATGCGATTGATGACAGCGTGACGCTGAGCCACACGGCTGCGAACGGAGGCTATGGCTCGGTGACGGGCAATCTGGTGGTGACGGTGGATGATGACGAGAATCTTCTGGGGCTGGTGTTCAGGCCGACTGCGCTGACGGTGGTCGAGGGCAGGAGCGGCACCTATACGGTGAAGTTGGCGACGCAGCCTGCGGGGAATGTGACGGTGACGGTGGACGACACGGCGAGCACCGAAATATCGGTGGATACGGACTTCACCATGACGGGCGACCAGAACACGATCACGTTTACCACCGATAACTGGTTCATGGAGCGGGTGGTGAGGGTGAATGCCGGCGAGGATGACGATGCGGTTGACGACAGCGTCACGCTGGGGCACACAACGACGGGCTACAGCTCGGTGAGCGGTAATCTGGTGGTGACGGTGGATGACGACGAAATACCGAATCGTGCGCCGAGTATCACGGATATTGCCGGCCGGACGGCGACCTTCGGCACGAATGTGCGGGTGGATGTGGATGCCACGGACGCGGACGATGATTCCCTGCAATATCGGGCATCGTCCGGCGATACGACGGTGGCGACGGTGAGTCCGACCACGCTGACTGCCCACAGCAACACGAGTCAGGTGACAGTGACACCGGTGGGTGCGGGCACGGCGACCATTACGGTGACGGTGAGCGATGGCGAAGAAATGCCGACGGAAACCTTTGATGTGGTGGTGTCGCGCGCGACGCTTGGTATCACGAGGGCGATGTTGGCGCGGGGGAACGGGCAGTTGACACCGAGTTGGGAGGCGGTGACGGGTGCGGCGAGCTACGCGTTGCAATACAAGTTGTCGAGCGTGACGGGCTGGAGCGGGAGCGGAGTGACCACGGTGGATCCGGCGACTTCGGGGACGGCGATAACTGGCCTGACGAATGAGATGGCATACGATGTGCGAGTGCGGGCGAAGGCGGCACCGAGTTCGGCGAGATATGTGGATGGTCGATGGTCGGGCGGGACGCAGGGCATACCGACAGCTACTCAGGTGCCGACGGCGCTCGCTGCATCCTTCCGTGGTAATCCGCCGGATACCAGTCGTTCCGATTTCTACATACCCGGGGAAAGAGTGGATGTGTTGGTGGATATAAACACCAGTCAGTTCGCTATCAGACCCATCGGGGGGACAGTACGTCCGCGTCTGGCGCTGACGGTGGGGAGTGAGACGCGCTACGCCACCTACATGCAATTCAGTTCCAGTGCGAGACAGGTATCGGGTTCGCGCGGTTCGCTGGTGTTCAGATACACCTTCGTGGCGGACGACAGGGATGCGGACGGTATCTCGGTGCCGGAGAACGCCATAGACCTGCCGGCTGGGGTGAGCATTACCGCGCGGGATGATGCGACGCTGGATGCGGAGCTTGAATTTGCTGGTACGGAAGTGGGAGGAGTGAGGTACTGGGTGGCGCCTGACTCGACCCGGAAGGTGGATAACACGCCGCTCAAGGCAAGTGGGTTGACGCTGGCGAAGGGCAGTGAGCCGGACAAGGTGGTGGTGACCTGGAACAAGGCTGGGTATGCGCCGAATGGGTACAGTGTGCGCTGGCGCAAGGTGGGCAGTAGTGCGCTGAGTGCGGTGAACAGTGTGGAGGGAACGCCGGTTGCGGATGCTGAAGGGGAGCCGACGGACAAGCTCGGTTACGAGATTACGGGACTGGAATCGAACACTGCCTACTTCGTGCGGCTGGATACGCGCAACGGGGCGGATACCGGAGTGCAGTCAAAGACGAATCTGACGGAGCGCATTACCACAGCAGAGGGGCCGCCGTCGGCACCCGTCACCCCGACGGTGACAGAAGGGGATGCGCAGTTGACGGTGAATTGGAGTGCGCCGACAAACAATGGCGGTTCGGCGATAACCGACTATGACGTGCGCTATCGGCCAAGCACGCCTGCAGACGGGGCCTGGACGAGTCTTGATGATGCCGCTGCCAATGCGACCGATACAAGTACCACGGCGACCATTACCGGGTTGACCGACGGCACGGAGTATGAGGTGCAGGTGCGGGCACAGAACGCCAATGGCGAGGGCTTCTGGTCGGCTTCGGTGCGGGGTACGCCGGGGGGAGTGAGTCTGAGCTATACGGCGGTGCCGGATACGCTGGCGGTGGGCACGATGGTGAGCCTGACTGCGACCGCAACGGGCTTCGACAATACGCCGAGCTACGCGTTGACCACCGGAACCTGGCCGCCGGGCTTGAAGCTGAACAAAGGCACCGGGGCTATCACCGGCGCGCCGAGCACGGCGAGCACGAGTACGACGGATGTGACGGTGACGGCGACTGCGGGCACCGGCACGGATGCTCAGACGGCGACGCGGGGTCTCACCTTCCCGGCGGTAGGCAAGGGGACGCTGGCGACACCGACCGGTCTGGCGCTGAAGGCGAACACGCAGCGCAAGACCGGCTTCACGGTGACTTGGACGGCAGTGGAGAATGCGACCGGTTATACAGCGACGGCTGTACAGGGGAGCAATACCTTCACTGGAGTGGTGGATACGACGGGCAGCAACCCCGAAGCGACCTTCACCGGGCTCGCGGTGAACACCACCTACACGGTGTCGGTGGTGGCCACGGGCAACGCCAACTACGAGGCCAGTACAGCCGCGACATTGAGTCAGGCGACGGCGGCGAACGCGGCACCAAGCATCACGGACATCACCAACAAGACGGCGACCTTCGGGACGAACCTGTTGGTGGATGTAGATGCCACGGACACGAATCCGGAGGACACGCTGCAATATCAGGCATCGTCCGGTGATACGGCGGTGGCGACGGTGAGTCCGACTTCCCTGACCGATCTTGGCACCAATAGCCAGATAACGGTGACACCGGTAGCTGCGGGCACGGCGACTATCACGGTGACGGTGAGCGACGGTACGGCGAGTCCCACGGACACCTTCGTGGTGACGGTGTCACGTGCGCAACTGGGCACACCGGTGGTGACGGTTTCGGCGCAGGATGGGAAGTTGACGGCCACTTGGGTTGGAATACCGAACGCGGCGAGTTACGAGGTTGAGTACAAACAAGGCACCTCGGATACCTGGCTGAACAATGACGACGACACATCGCCGGCGGAGATAGACAGTCTGACCAATGGCACGGAATACGATGTGCGTGTGCGGGCGAAGGCGACATCAGCTTCGACGACCTATGCGGACAGTGCGTGGTCGGAGGTGAAGAAGGGGACACCGACTGCGGTGGTGGAGATGGATGTGGCACCGAGCTTCGGCAGCGAGACCATTGCGGCGCAGACCTGGACGGTGGGGACGAATGTGGATCTGACCCTGCCGGCGGCGACGGGTGGTAACGGCACACTGACGTACACACTCTCACCCGACTTGCCAGCGGGCGTGAGCTTCGATGCCGCAACGCGCAAGGTCAGTGGCGCACCGACGGCAGTAGCGAGTGCGACGACCTACACCTGGCGGGTTTCGGACGGCGACAGCAACACGGCGAACACGGACACGGCGGCGCTCACTTTTAGCGTGACGGTGAGCAAGGGGACATTGGCGACACCGACCGGTCTGGGCGTGAAGGCGAACAGCAAGAGCAAGAGCGGCTTCACGATTACCTGGAATGCAGTTGCGAACGCGGCGGGGTACACGGCGACGGCCAGGGCGAGCAACCAGCCGGATGTCACCGTGACACTGTCAACGGCACCCGCGAATCCCGAGGCGGTGTTCACGGGCCTGGCGGTGAACACTATCTACACGGTGACGGTGATTGCCACGGGTAATGCCAACTACGACAACAGTTCCGTCTCCGACGGGCAGAGCGTGACTACGCTGGCCAATTCGGCACCGACGGTGGCGAACGCGATTGCCGATCAGACGGCGACGGTGAGAGTGGCGTTCTCCTACGCCTTCCCGGCGAACAGCTTCGCTGATACCGACAGTGGCGACACGCTGACCTACACGGCGAGCAAATCGGACGATATGGCGTTGCCGACTTGGCTGAGCTTTGCCGCTGGTACGCGCACCTTCTCCGGTACACCGCAATCGACGGACACCGGCACACTGTCGGTGAAGGTGACGGCGAGCGATGGCACGGATTCGGTGAGCGATACCTTTGATATTGTGGTGAGCGTGTCCCCTGCTCTGGTGTTCACGCCGACTGCGCTGACGGTGGATGAGGGCGATAGCGGTACCTATACGGTGGCATTGGCGACGCAGCCGACGGCGGATGTGACGGTGACGGTGGGCGGCACGGCGAGCAGCGATGTGACGGTGGATACGGATACCGGCACGGCGGGCAATCAGAGTACGCTGACCTTCAGCAACAGCAACTGGGACACGGCGCAGACGGTGACGGTGAGCGCCGCCGAGGATACCGATACGGTTGATGACAGCGTGACGCTGAGCCACACCGCTGCGAACGGAGGCTATGGCTCGGTGACGGGCAACCTGGTGGTGACGGTGGATGATGACGACCAGAGCCTCACCTACACGGCGGCACCGACAACCATGACGGTGGGAACACCCATCACGGCGTTGACGGCGACCGCGACGGGCTTCACCGGCACACTTGGCTATTCGGTGACCACGGGCAGCTTGCCTGCCGGGCTGGGGATTAGTGCTACCACGGGTGCTATCAGCGGTACACCGACGGCGGCGAGCACGAGCACGACGACGGTGACGGTGACGGCGACTGCGGGCACCGGCACGGATGCACAGACAGCGACGCGGGACATCACCTTCCCGGCTGTGAGCAAGGGGACGCTGGCGACACCGACCGGTCTGGTGCTGAAGGCGAACACGCAGCGCAAGACCAGCTTCACGGTGACCTGGACGGCAGTGGCGAACGCGACGGGTTACACGGCGATGGCTGTACAGGGGAGCAATACCTTCACTGGAGCGGTGACCGGCACCGAAGCGGCCTTCACCGGATTGACGGCGGGCACTACCTACACGCTGTCGGTGGTGGCCACGGGCGACACGGCCAATTACGAGGCCAGTACAGCCGCGACGCTGAGTCAAGCGACGGCGGCGAACGCGGCACCGAGCATCACGGACATCACCAACAAGACGGCGACCTTCGGCACGAACCTGTTGGTGGATGTGGATGCCACAGACACGAACCCGGAGGATACGCTGCAATATCAGGCATCGTCTGGTGCCACGGCGGTGGCGACGGTGAGTCCGACTTCTCTGACCGATCTTGGTGCCAATAGCCAGATAACAGTGACACCGGTAGCTGCGGGCACGGCGACTATCACGGTAACGGTGAGCGATGGCACGGCAAGTCCGACAGACACCTTCGTGGTGACGGTAGGCAAGACGACCCTGGCGACACCGACCGGCTTGACGCTGAAGGCGAACACGCAGCGCAAGACCGGCTTCACGGTGACCTGGACGGCAGTGACGAATGCGACGGGTTACACGGCGACGGCCACCCCGAGCGGAGGGACTGCGGTGACCGGCGCGGTGGATACAACGGGCACCAACCCCGAAGCGGCCTTCACCGGATTGACGGCGGGCACTACCTACACAGTAAGCGTGGTGGCCACAGGCGACACGGCTAACTACGAGGCCAGTACAGCCGCGACGCTGGATCAGGCAACGGCTGCGAATGTGGCACCAAGCATTGTGGACATCACCAACAAGACGGCGACTTTCGGAACGAATCTCATGGTGGATGTAGATGCCACAGACACGAACCCGGAAGACACGCTGCAATACCAGGCATCGTCCAGTGATGCGGCAGTGGCGACGGTGACTCCGACTTCCCTGACCGATCTTGGTGCCAATAGCCAGGTGACGGTGACACCGGTGGGTGCGGGCACGGCGACTATCACTGTCACCGTGAGCGATGGCACGGCGAGTCCGACGGACACCTTCGTGGTGACGGTATCGCGTACACAACTGGGCACACCGGTGGTGACGGTTTCGGCACAGGACGGGAAGCTGACGGCCAGCTGGGTTGGAATAACGAACGCGGCGAGTTACGAGGTTGAGTACAAGCAGAGCACATCGGACACCTGGCTGAACAATGACGACGACACGTCGCCGGCGGAGATTGACAGTCTGACCAATGGCACGGAATACGATGTGCGAGTGCGGGCGAAGGCGGCATCAAGCTCGACGACCTATGCGGACAGCGCGTGGTCGGAGGTGAAGAAGGGGACACCGACTGCGGTGGTGGAGATGGATGTAGCACCGAGCTTCGGTAGCGAGACTATTGCGGCGCAGACCTGGACGGTGCGGACGGGTGTGGACCTGACCCTGCCGGCGGCGACGGGCGGTAACGGGACCATCAGTTACGAGTTGACACCGGCGCTGCCGAGCGGCGTGACGCTGAATTCATCGACGCGCGTGGTCAGTGGCGCACCGACGGCAGTAGCGAGTGCGACGACCTACACCTGGCGGGCTTCGGACAGTGACAGCAACACGGCCAACAGCGACACGGCGGCGCTGACCTTTAGCGTGACGGTAGGCAAGGGTACGCTGGCGACGCCGAGCGGCCTGGCGCTGAAGGCGAACACGCTCGCGCAGACCGGCTTCACGGTGACCTTTGATGTGGTGCCGTTTGCCGGGAGTTACACGGCGACAGCCACGCCGAGCGGAGGGACTGCGGTGAGTGGCACGGTGACGGCGGTCACTGCCGGTCTGGAAGCATCCTTCACGGGATTGATGGCGAATACCACCTACACCGTCTCAATCACGGCCATCGGCAACGCCAATTACAACGACAGCCAGGCCGGGACGGTCAGCGTGACCACGCTGGAAGGGGACACCCCACTCGTCACCCCGACCAAGGTGAACAGCCTGCAAGTGACAGCGGGTGACGGTTCGCTTGAAGTGAGCTGGGTGGCGGCGAGCGTTGCTCCGAGCGGCTACAGCGTGCGCTGGCGTGAGAGAGGGCCGGGTAGTACGCTCACATCCGTCAACAGGGTGACGGACACTTCCTTCACCATTACCGATCTGACCAACGGTCAGGAGTATGTGGTGCGTGTGGATACGCGCAATGCAGCGGATACCGGCATACAGACAGGTACGGCGGTGACAACAATCGGTACGCCGGCGGGAACGGACAGCGCGCCCGCCTTTGCGTCCGGCACCACCATCCCCGATCAGGCATGGACAGTGGGCGTGGGTGTTGCTCTCACCTTGCCGGAGGCGACGGGCGGTAACGGGACATTGAACTACACGCTCACCCCCGACTTGCCAGTGGGTGTGACGCTCGACACCTCGACGCGCGTGGTCAGTGGGACACCGACGGCGGCGGCGAGTGCGGCGACCTACACCTGGCGGGCTGCGGACAGCGACGGCAACACGGCGAACAGCGACACGGCGGCGCTCAGCTTCGAGTTGACGGTGAGTGCGGTCGCGCCGACCGCGGTCAGCAACCTGCAAGTGACTGCGGGCGACGGGTTGCTTGAAGTGAGTTGGACGGCAGCGAGCGTGGCTCCGAACGGCTACAGCGTACGCTGGCGCGAGGAAGGGTCGGGCAACGCTCTGTCACCCATCAACGAGGTGGACGGTACCTCCTTCACGATTCCCGACCTGACCAACGGGCAGCAGTACGAGGTGCGTGTGGATACGCGCAACGCGGCGGATGACGGTGTGCAGGCAGGTACGGATGTGACCGCAACCGGAACGCCGGTGGAGACGGACAGCGCGCCTGCCTTTGCGTCCGACACCAGCATTCCCGATCAGATCTGGAGGGTGGACACGCCCGTGAATCTCACCTTGCCGGAGGCGATGGGTGGCAACGGGACGCTGAGCTACACGCTCACCCCCGACTTGCCGACAGGAGTGACGCTGGACACCTCGACGCGTGTGGTCAGCGGGACACCGACGGCGACCGCGAGTGCGGCGACCTACACCTGGCGGGTTGCGGACAGTGATTCGAACACGGCGAGCAGCGACACGGCGGAGCTGAACTTCCGGTTGCGTGTTGACGCGAAGAGGAATATACGGTCAACGGGGAGTAGTTTGCCGAGGGTGAATATTGAAGATGCGTCGGCCATGGAGGGGGATGATCTGGTGTTCCGGGTGGTGTTGTCCAAGGCAGTGCAGCATCGGGTGAAGGTGTACTGGGCGACGCGGCCGGGGACGGCGCGGGCGGATCAGGACTTTTGGTCAGCGGTTGGTGCGTTGGTGTTCAAGCCGGGCGTGACGGAGCGCAGGATTCGCGTGGAGACGCTGGATGATGATCACAACGACCCGGGCGAGACGATGCAGGTACGCTTGTCGAGTCCACGCGGCACCTTGATAGGAGACGGTATCGCGACCGGCACGATCAACAACTGGGATGCGCTGCCGGTGGCATGGCTGGCGCGCTTCGGGCGAGCGATGACGGAGCAGGCGCTCGGGGGTGTCGAGCAGCGGTTGACGGCTCCGCGGGAAGCGGGGACGCAGGGCACTGTGGCCGGGATGAGGCTTGATTCGCTCGGACTGTTTGCTGACGGGGCAGGTGCCTGGCCGCCTGCCGGGGAGGTTTCGGGAGAAGTTTCAGGGGAGGTCTCAGGGCCAGGCTCAGGGAATGCCTCAGGGGGGACGCTTGGCGGCGTGTCCTTCGGCAGCTACTTCAACAGCACCCCGCTTGATGGCTCGCCTGTGTTTGGCGCTGGTGCATCAAGTCAAGGCGGCGTACCCTTCGCAAGCTCACCCTTCGGCGGCGGTCTGCTGACCACGAGCAACTTCACGCACACAGGCGCGATGGATGAATCCGGTGGCAGCCTTGCCTTCTGGGGTCGGGGTGCCCGCGCGGACTTCCGCGGACGCGACGGTCTGGTGAACCTTGATGGCCAGACAGAAACCGCCACCCTGGGTGCGGACTACGCCAGAGATGAGTGGCTGACCGGTGTCATGCTGACGAGAAGCCGCGGGACTGGCGGGTATCAAGGCGTGGCGAGCGGGGAGGTCGAAGTCTCCCTGAACGCAGCGATACCCTATGGGTCCTACCGGTTCTCGGAGCGGCTGGATGTGTGGGGCGCTGTCGGGCGTGGTACGGGTGCACTGACGCTCACGCCGGAGGGCGAGGGCAGTATCGAGGCTGATCTCGACTGGAGCATGGTGTCGGCTGGGCTGCGCGGCGGACTGTTCGGGGCGGCGGGACATGGTCCGGCAGTGACGCTGGTATCGGATGTGCTCTGGTCGCGCACTGGGTCGGGTCGAGTGGAAGCCGGTGAGGGGCATTCGAGCCTGGCCTCGTCCGAGGCAGATACTTCGCGGCTGCGGCTGGGTATCGAGGGGAGTTGGGCAGTGACGCTCGGGAATATTGGTGCGGTGACACCGAAGCTGGAAGCGGGAGTGCGCCATGACGACGGCGATGCCGAGCAAGGCTTCGGAGTGGAAGTCGGTGGTGGTCTGGCGTGGACGCTGCCCGCACTTGGGCTGACACTTGATGTGTCTGGTCGTACCTTGGTGACGCATGAGGACGCCGGGCAGCAGTCGCACGGGTTCTCGGCGGCACTGAACTTTGATCCGAGTGCGGCGAGTACGCGCGGCTTCATGCTGAACCTGCGTCAGGACATCGGCGGGCCGTCGAGTGGCGGGGTACAGGCGCTGTTCGCCTCGGAGCTTCCCGGCGTTGGCGGGATGGGCATGGGCGGCGGATCAATGGGCGGTGGCGCTGCTGGCAGTCGCTGGACGCTGGAGACGGCCTACGGACTGGCGGCCTACGGCGACAGGTTCACGCTGAGCCCGAGCTTCGGCCTGACTGCTTCCGATACCTCGGTTGACTATAGCTTGGGCTGGCAACTGGTGCCGGAGCTCAGTGAAGACGCGCTGAATTTCTCGCTGACATTCAAGGTCACACGCCGCGAGCTGCTTGATGTGGGGACTGTCGGCAGCATCGGTACGCTGGGTCACGGTCCGGAACACGGAGTACAAATCGAAGCGAGTGCTCGCTGGTAGGCACAACAGGTACACAGCGACAGTTGACCGGTGCCACCGGTGTGTTGTAGTTTTACGCCATGACTGAGCATGAACTGAGCCGTGATCTTGCGGTGCTGGAGGAACGCATGAAAACCATGCAAGCAGAGTACAAGACCGACATTGCGCGGTTGGCAGAAGACTCAGCCAAGCGCGACGCGCAGTACAAGACCGATGTTGTGCGCTTGGCAGAAAACTCTGCCAAGCGCGATGCGGAGTACAAGACCGATTTTGCGCGGCTGGCAGAAGACTCTGCCAAGCGCGATGCGGAGTACAAGACCGATGCTGCCAAGCGCGATGCGGAGTACAAGACCGATTTTGCGCGGCTGGCAGAAGATTCTGCCAAGCGCGACGCGGAGTACAAGACCGATGCTGCCAAGCGCGATGCGGAGTACAAGGCCGATGCTGCCAAGCGCGATGCGGAATACAAGACCGATGCTGCCAAGCTCGAAACCCGTCTGTTGCTGTCAATGGTGGGGTTGGTTGGCGTTGCGACGGCCATTCTGAGTGTCTTGATAGTTGTGGTCGGCTGATAGCTTCGGCGTGGCGACGGTTCGCTTGGCGAGGACGAGGACAAGGAGCGTCAGCGTCAGCCCGCACAAGTTCTCGAGCAAGACCCGAGCACGGAGTGCAGATCGAAGTAAGTGCTCGCTGGTAGGCACAACAGGTACACAACAACAGTTGACCGGTGCCACCGGTGTGTTATAGGGTTAAGCCATGACTGAGCATGAACTGAGCCGTGATCTTGCGGTGCTGGAGGAACGCATGAAAACCATGCAAGCAGAGTACAAGACCGACATCGCGCGGCTGGCAGAAGACTCAGCCAAGCGCGACGCGGAGCACAAGGCCGATGCTGCCAAGCGCGACGCGGCGGAGTACAAGGCCGAACTTGTGCAGCTCGCCAAGGATGCTGCCAAGCGCGATGCGGAATACAAGACCGATGCTGCCAAGCGCGAAACCCGTCTGTTGCTGTCAATGGTGGGGTTGGTTGGCGTTGCGACGGCCATTCTGAGTGTCTTGATAGTCGTGGTCGGCTGATAGCTTCGGCGTGGCGACGGTTCGCTTGGCGAGGACAAGGATCGTCAGCCCGCACATGGATGTGCCCGCTACAGCGCACTTCTGATTTGCGAATCTGATCAAGTCCACGGATGGACTTGATCAGAACATAACAAAAGGAGACAAGCAATGATGGTTGAAGATATAGTTGCACTCTTGCTGTTGGCTGGAAGCGTCGGCTTGATGATGGTAGCCAACAGGATGGAAGGGCGAAGCGCAAAAAAGCTGAAAAAGTGGGCCCGAAACGAGTTGGATGATTGAACTGCTGGCATTCATACTCATGTGGGTCTTAATCCCTTCTTCAGAAGTGGTCGCGGGAATTTGGACAGTCTGCCAAGGTATGTTTTGACCTCGAGGAGACTGACAATGAAGAGAAGGAAGTTCACAGCAGAATTCAAGCGCAAGGTCGTTCTAGAGGTGATGCGCGGTGACCGAACTGCGCGAGAGGTGGCGGCTCGGCATGGTATGAATCCGAGCCAGGTTGGGAGGTGGAAATCGGAGGCCATGGATGGGCTGTTAGAGGTATTTCAGCGTGGTGGTATAGAGAAGCCAGGCCGGGAGGAGGAGAAGCTGGTTGAGATGCTGTATGCGCGGATAGGAGAGTTGACGGTAGAGCGGGATTTTTTTCGCAGGGGTTTGGAGCTCTCGGGCGAGCGGAGAAGTTAACCGACCATCACACAGATCTTCCATGAACAACGACAAAAAGAAGAGTCTCGAGCCGTTTGGGGAGGTGGTTGATCTATTTTGCGGAGTTGGAGCACTTAGTCACGGATTGCTCCAGGCAGGCTTCGAAATCAAGGCAGGATACGACATGGATGCACGTTGCAAGTTCGCTTACGAAAGCAACAACAACGCCTCCTTCCATGCTCGTGACGTTTCAACTCTCACTTCATGCGAGATTCAGGTGCATTTTTCTGGTGAACGCCCAACTATCTTGGCCGGTTGCGCTCCATGCCAGCCCTTCTCTACTTACAAACAGCGCTATTGTGAGGACCCTCAATGGAGCCTCGTGGGGACATTCGCGAATCTGGCCATTCAGGTCGCTCCCGATTTTGTGACCATGGAGAATGTTCCTGCACTTGAACGATATAAAGGGGGGCGAGTATTTCAGAGGCTCGTATCAATCTTGAGGTGCGCCGGATACTCGGTCGAATGGACGGTCGCCAAATGTGAAGAATTCGGAGTGCCACAGCGAAGACGGCGGCTCGTTTTGATTGCCGCCAAAAATCGGACTGCGGTGCCGCTTACAGCCGCGAGCACTGCAACCGTATCTGTCAAGGAAGCTATTGGCAATTTGCCAAAGCTGGCCGCGGGGGAAGCTGACCCCAACGACAAACTCCACGTTACCAGTTCATTGTCAAAACTGAACCTTCAGCGGATTAGAGCATCAAAGCCTGGTGGAACCTGGCGTGACTGGCCCAAAGAACTCCTCGCTATGTGCCATCGACGCCCAACTGGCAAAACCTACTCTAGCGTGTACGCGCGGATGACATGGGATGCACCGTCCCCAACCATCACAACCCAATGTTACGGCTATGGCAACGGAAGGTTCGGGCACCCTGAACAAGACAGAGCAATTTCTCTGCGTGAGGCCTCCATTCTTCAGTCCTTCCCACCCGACTACCAATTTCTTCCGAATTCGGAAGCGCCCTCATTGAAAGAGCTGGGGCGCTGGATCGGGAACGCCGTGCCCGTCAAGCTGGGAAAGGCTATCGGAAAAAAGATATCGCAACTTCACTACGGGAGCAGTCAAATTGCTTGATACCAATGATTTTCATTTCGCGGTCTCCCTGAGGTTCTCAACCACCTTGGCCGCAAACTGTACCGAAACTTTATTACGGTCTTGGGCGAAGCCGTTTCCAATTCCTGGGATGCTGATGCCAAGAATATCTGGATTACGGTCGACAGAGAAAACTCCTCGTTTTTCATGAAGGATGATGGCAAGGGGATGACCGCAAACGACTTTCAGGACAAATTCCTCACTGTAGGTTACTCAAAACGCAAGGACGGGAAACACAAAACCAGTTCTGGTCGGCCATATATCGGTGCGAAGGGTATCGGCAAGCTCGCTTTGCTGTCCTGCGCCGACAGGGTTTCAATCTTCTCGAAAACCGGGAAGACGGATTATGTTGGCGGCATTATTGACAATAGCGGCTTGGACGAAGCGATCAAGGATGATTTGAGAGCGGACCAGTACCAGCTTGAAAAGCCCGATTTTTCCTTGACTCGAGAACTGACCGACGGCCATCAACACGGGACCATCATCCACTTCGCCAACACGAGAGAACACATTCGAAATTCAATCGATCAACTTCGAAAGCTCATCGCAATGACATTCCGCTTCTCCCTTATTGATGAGAGCTTCACGATCCACGTAAATGGCACTCCGGTAACAGTCGAGGACCTGAAAGATCTTGCCGAAAATACCGAGTTCTGCTGGGTCGTTAATGGCTACTCAGACGAGTACACAAGGATGTTTGACAGGCAATTCGCAGAGCCGACCCGACTCGAAACGCCACTCGATGTATCCGGTTTTCTGGCCACAGTCGCCAAGCCTCGCGACCTCAAGATTACTGGCACAGATCAGAGAGCTACAGTCGATATCTTCGTGAATGGTCGATTACGCGAGAAGAATATCATCCGGCATATCCCGACCCAAAGAATCCCGGAAAGCTACCTCTATGGTCAGTTGCACTTCGACGAGATGGATGCTCCCGGTCGAGATCCGTTTACAAGCAGTCGCGAGGGCATCATGGAAGATGACAGACATTTCCAATCGTTGCTGGACTACCTGAAGCGCGAGGCTTTGCCGCGAATAATAGACGAATGGGACAAGCTGCGTCTTGAGCGTGGAAAAGATGGGGATGATGAGAACAAGCGTCTCTCAAAAGAAGCCCGAGCAAGAAAAAATTTCTATTCCGAGGTAAAGAACAAGTACAGGTTGAAAGAGGATGATGCAAATAAAGACCAGGTTGATGCCTGGTTAGCCGAATTTGAGCCAGATGCCGATTTCAATATATCCGCTTACCTGAACTCTTTCCTGTCCGAGAACCTTGTCCGGAAATACATTGCTTGCCAAGACATCCCTCTATCGGGAGATGCACAGAGAGAGGTCAATCGATGGCGACAGCGGGAGCAAGAAGGCAAGGAGGCAGCGAACATAAGTTTCAGCATCCGAAAGGATAACGACGATCTGAGTTATCTCGGCATGGAGCACATGGCGAAATCGATTGAAGTTCAAGGCGATGCGAATGCGGGCAAGAGCGCTTCTTTGGTGAGAGATGTCGTGAACTACAAGCCGGTACGCAACGCGGTAGCACACACTGGCTTGCTGACCGAGGATGCCAAAGACCATCTCTCATTAATATCCAGGAACATCGTGGGACGCATTCGAACATTACTGGCGGACTGAGAATTTTCCTTACCCTGCAGATCACGCAAACTACAACCCGGTGACCATTGCTCAACGTCGAAGAAGCCCGTCACAAACTCCTGCAAGGGATAGACGCAGTAACCGCCACGGAAAGGCTGGAGGTGTCGTGCGCCCTTGGCCGGGTGCTGGCGGAAGATATTGAGGCTCCCATATCCCTGCCGCCTTTCGCGAACTCGGCGATGGACGGCTATGCGGTATCAAGCAGTGACCCCACATTCAGTGGCACCCCGCCCTACCGCCTGAGAGTTGTCGGCAGAAGCCTCGCCGGTCGGCCATGGCCGGGCCGCCTTGAAGTCGGTGCAGTGCGCATCTTCACCGGTGCCGCCATACCCCCAGGCGCGGATACGGTCATAGTGCAGGAAGAGGCGCACCTGCACGGCAATGTAGTCGAGTTCTCCGAGAGGCCGTCGGCCAACCGCCACATTCGCGCCATCGGCAACGACATTCAGCAGGGCGGGCTGCTGTGTGCGCGCGGAACGCGCCTGCGCGCCTTCGACCTCGGCTGGATTGCCGCCTGTGGCGTTCGCCATCTTCAGGCGTTTCGCCGCCCCAGGGTCGGCATCTTTGCGACTGGCGACGAGCTCCGTGAACCGGGCACCGCTCTCAGCCACGGCCAGATTTACGAGTCCAATCGACTCATGCTGAGCAGTCTCGCCGCTCCGCTCCCAGTGCACATCCATGATCTCGGCATACTGCCCGATGCACCTGCGCCGCTTGAATCCGCGCTTGCCGAGGCAGCCGAGACGCAGGATATGCTCATCACCTCGGGCGGCGTGTCGGTGGGCGAATCCGATCTGGTGCGAGCCGTGCTGTCGAAACTCGGTACTGTTGACTTCTGGCGCGTCGCCATCAAACCCGGCAAACCCTTTGCATTTGGCCGCATCGGTGAATGCCTGTTCATGGGCCTGCCCGGCAACCCGGCCTCGGCAATCGTCACCTTCCTTCTGTTCGTGGCACCCGCCATCCTCGAGCTGGCCGGTGCCAAACCTGAACCGCCGGTCGAGTTCACGGCCAGACTGAGCGTACGCACATCCCGCCCGCAGAACCGAAGCGAGTATCAACGCGCACAATTCACGCGCGATGAGCAAGGGCTCTGGGTGCGCCCGACCGGTGGTCAGGATTCGAATCGCATCGGCAGCTTCCGAAATGCCAACTGCCTGATTCGACTCGAACCCGGCGCACACGCACTCAGAGCTGGCACCAAGGTGCCTGTGTTACCGTTTCATGGGCTTCTGGCGGGCTGACCCAAGAGACTGTCTCACCTTTTGAGCCAAAGAGTGTGCAATATTGTCCATACCAAGGTTGCCTCAGGGAAACTCTGAATAACAGAGTTTCCCGTGCGGCACATGGATGTGCCGCCAGATTCAGTGCCGTAAGGCATTGAATCTGCGAGCAAATCAGAAGCGCACTTCTGATTTGCGAGTATGATCAAGTCCACGGATGGACTTGATCAGAACATACCTAAGGAAACTCTGAATAACAGAGTTTCCCTTGTGCAATCTCCCGGATAGTGACCAATGGAACCAACGCGGATGACAGACCTTGAGCAGACCACAGTAACTCCTGATACCATGCGGCAGGCCGTCATCGATATGGCGGTCGAATCCTGGCGCTTCGCTCGGGTGTTTGGTCGCCTGCTGTCGGAGCTTGATGCCGGTGAACAGAAGAAATATGAGAGCAAGCTCCGCTGGTTCGTCAAGAAAGTCGAGTCGGCCCTGGAACAAGCGGGGTTGAGACTGGAGAATGTTCAGGGGCATGTCTTCGACGCTGGAATGGCTGCCACGCCCCTGAATATCGACGAGTTCGACGAGAAGGATTGTCTGATTGTCGATCAGATGCTCGAACCGATCATCATGGGGCCGAAAGGGATAGTCAAGACGGGCACCGTCACTTTGATGAAGAGGGAACCATGAAACATTTTGTCGGCATAGATTTGGGCACAACAAACAGCGCAATCTGTTCGTATAACGGCTCCGAGACGCGGGTCTGGAAGAGCCCTCAACAAAACGATGTGACTCCCTCGGCCATCTATATCGACCGGCGCGGCAACAAGCAAATTGGCTTTAACGCCTACAACATGGCACCACAGAGCCCTGATAACTCTGCGATGCTTTTCAAGCGGGTGATGGGCACAAGTACGCCAATCAACTTTCCGGCGGTCAACATGACGATGACCCCGGAAGAATGCTCGGCGGAGGTCCTGCGCGTCATGTTCGGGTATCTGTCTGAAGAAATCAGAAATGATCCGGATACAGGAACCGTAATCACTGTCCCGGCGGCATTTGACCAGATGCAGAAGGATGCCACCATGCAGGCCGCGCACAAGGCCGATCTTGGCATGGTTGCGCTCATGCAGGAACCAGTGGCTGCGGTCATGAGTGTCATGCGCGCACGCAATACCGATGGCATGTTCCTGATATACGATCTGGGTGGCGGTACGCTGGATATCGCCATTGCCGAGAGCCTCGGCGGGCGGGTGAATCTTCTTGCTCACGGCGGCATCGCCATGTGTGGCGGTCGGGACTTCGACCGCGTACTCATTGATAACGTGGCGCGCCCCTGGCTGCTGGAAAACTTCAATCTCCCGGAAGATTTTTCCGTGAACCCCGGCTACAAGTCGCTCCTTCGGCTTGCCAACTGGGCGACCGAACGCGCCAAGATTGAGCTTTCGGCGCGCGAAGAATCGATTATCAGCCTGTCGGAAACCGAAGCCCGCGTGAGAGATCTTGACGGCAACGAAATCTATCTCGACATCCCCCTGCAGCGTGATACCTACGACAAGCTGATTGCCGAACGTATTGATGAATCAATTGAATCTGCACGAGAGACGCTCGACAAGGCGGGCCTTGCTTCGCATGATCTGGAGCACATCGTATTTGTTGGCGGCCCGACCAACTACAAGATGCTGCGCGACAAGGTCGCCTTCGAGCTCGGCGTTCGGGGAAGCACCGACGTAAACCCGATGATAGCCGTAGCGGAAGGTGCGAGCCTGTTTGCGGAATCGATTGACTGGAGCTCTCGGAGCCGGTCTCGAAAGAGCACTCGTGGACAGATTTCTTCCGAAAGTGGGCTGAAAGTGTCTTTCAACTACATTGCCCGCACCCCGGATATCCAGGCCAAGATCGCAGTGCAATTGACGAGTGACACTACTGTACCCGGCGCAGAATTTCAGATTGACAGCGCCGATACCGGCTGGACCTCTGGCCGCATGCCGCTCGAGCACGGCGCAACTCTCGACCTCAGCCTGACAAAACCCGGTGAAAACACTTTCAAGGTATTCGTGTTCGATGCAGCGGGTAGGCCCATTACCTTGGAACAGGACAGTATTGTTATTACCCGAACTGCCGCTACTGTTGATGCCGTCCCGGCCTCACACTCAATCGCCATTGCCGTTCTGGATAAGATTGGCGGCCCACAGGTGCTGGAATATCTGGTGAAATCCGGCGACTCCTTGCCGAAGAAGGGGAACAAAACCTTCAAAGCTGCCGAATCACTCAAGGCGGGGTCAGCTGGCTCACTGAACTTTGCGCTTTGGGAGGGTGACATCGAAGACCCCATCACCGACAACCGCCCCATCGGTGTCTTGAAGATTGCCGGATCCGATTTTGAAGACGGTGTCATTCCAGCCGGTGCCGATCTGGAATGCGAGTATGAAATTCTGGATTCCGGCAACATTATTGTTGAAGTATCCGTACCCTCAATAGGTGGGGTCTTCCATTCCGGAAAGAATTTCTATTCTCGTCAGGAGGGGCAGCTCGACTACACCGCGGCCGCCACCATGGTTGTTGAGGAAGGCCAGAAGACTCTCACCCGTATCGACGAAATCAACGATGCAATTGACGACCCTAAACTGGCTCAAGCACGGCGGAAGCTCGAATCCGCTGTCTCCCTCGACCCCGAGGAAGCCGAGAGTGAAAAATCTCAGGAGGCCATGGAAAAGGTGTACGAAGCGCGACGGATCCTTGCCCAGATACGCAAGAAGCACCTCAAGGAAATTCGTCAGATAGACCTCGACGGCATCACATCCTACTTTGATGCACATGTCCGGCAGCATGCTCGTCCATCAGAAGCATCAACTTTCGACAATCTGGCGAAGACGGCGCAACGCTCAATCGATCGAAACGACAGTGATTTCGAGCATCACCTTGATGAGCTGAGAGGGAAAAACTTCCAGATCCTGTGGCGGAAGGATTGGTTTGTGGTCGGATACTTCAAATCACTGGTCAATTCGCCGCATCTGTTTGCCGACAAGCCACGTTTTGAGCAACTCGCCCAAGCCGGCAAGCAATTCATGCGCTCGGACGATATTGAGAAGCTTCGCTCCGTAGCTGCCGAACTGTCAACGATTCGGATTGGTGGCAGCACCGATAGCGAAATGCTGGATGTGGCCAACATTATCAGGTGATGATGCATGACAAAGGATTTGTGGCTCCCCAAAGGGCATGAATTGCCGGACGGATCCAAAGTCCGGAGGATGCTCTATTCAGCAGATCAGTGGCAGATTTTCGCTACCACCGGCGCGAACAACATCCTGCTTGCACACACAGAACCAGTGCAGAAATGGAATGAGGTCGGGCTTCTTGACGAAGCTCTTTTTGAAGATGTCTCGCTCGGGGGCGAATCATTTCACTGCCTGAGCAGCCACAAGAAGTACGCGCTGACCCCTGTCGAGAATGGAGATTCCCCGGAAAGCAAGGTCGATGCAATAGCCTTTGCATGCGCTCTCAAGGAGAGCCGTGAGTTCTCTCGGGATGCATCTTTCCATGATGCCGTATATGTGGAGCAGTATTCCAGATTGCTCCCGGGCTGGACACTGACCCCCCATGTAGATGATGAGGTGGTTCTGGGCACATGGATTACTGGCGGAGTTGTGATATCAACTGAATCCTTCAGGCGGTTGACCAGTCTGGCCGGCTGGATGCCCGCCGACGACCTGGCGGAAATCATAACCGCGGCCGGATTTACCGTACCTGCAGATGCCGGGCTACTGGCCAGGCGCAAGCCTGCTTCTCGCTCCGGAGACGATGCCAGGACCACTGCTGCTTCGAAATCCGTTGAATCTGAACAGCCGAAATCACCTGGAGATACGAGCGACCCCAAGGTATTCAACCTTCCGGGACGCCCCCGGCTCGAGGCGTTTTTCAATGAACACGTCATCGACATCATCTTCAATGCGGAGAAATATCAGGCTTTGGGTATCGATTTTCCATCGGCAATCGTCCTGCACGGGCCACCAGGGTGTGGCAAGACCTTCGCCGTGGAGCGGCTTGTCGAGTTTATCGATTGGCCCAGTTACTCGATTGATTCCAGCAGTGTCGGCAGCCCCTATATTCACGAAACCAGCAAGAAGATCGCCAAGGTTTTCGATATGGCGACTGATGACGCTCCATCTGTGGTTGTCATTGACGAGATGGAGTCGTTTCTGGCGGACAGAAGGTCTGGCAGCTCGTCAGGATTGCATCATGTTGAAGAGGTAGCCGAGTTCCTCCGACGCATTCCCGAGGCCAACAAGAACAAGGTGCTGATAATCGCCATGACAAACATGATCGAGATGATCGATCCGGCTATTCTGCGCCGCGGACGTTTCGACCATGTCGTGGAAGTTGGCATGCCTTCAAGGGAAGAGGTTTCGTCTCTGATTGACTCCTTGCTGAGTACACTGCCGACATCAGGTGACCTTGACCTGAACAATGTCGTCAACGCGCTCTCGGGCAAGGCGCTCTCGGATTCGGCTTTTGTCATGCGTGAAGCCGGTCGGCTCGCAGCCAAGGCGGGGAAAGTACAAATCGACCAGGAGAGCATTGATGCCGCAGTAACCAGTCTGCCCAGAAACACAAAAAGTGCAGGCAGGCGCATCGGGTTCGTCCGGGACGACGAATAACCGGGGGAAGTATGGACCTGTTACAGAATCCTTTTCATATTCTGACTGCCAGCCCACGCGATAACCGTCGGCGGATCATGGAATTGGCCGATGAGCGCAGTCTGATTGTCGATTCAAGTGCAGTCATGGAGGCGCGCTCGAACTTGACCAACCCGCGAAGGCGGTTATCTGCGGAAATCGCCTGGCTGCCGGGCATAGGCCCCAAAAAGGTGAACGAAGTGTTATCGCTCCTCGAATCCTCGCCAATGGAGCTGCTCGCTGTTGACAAGCTATCATCAATTGCCCGCGCGAACCTGCTTGCAGCAGGTCTCGCCCACCTGCCCGGTCAGCGCGCCGATGACGCAGCAAGATGGATTCTCGAAATCGCCTCGGCGTTCGAGGGCATCGACCCCGAAGCATTGCGCACGATTATCAATGAAGAACGGGTTGTTTCCGGTTTCTCACAAGTAGCTGACCCTGCTATCGTCGAAGCGGAAATCCAGGAGCGACGAAAGCACTACCGCCAAGTCATCAAATCAGCCCTTGACACCCTGTGGCCGAGAGAACTCGTGAAGGCCGTTACTCTCGCCGTTGAGACTGCAACTGACACCGGAGAGAAACAGGGGCCTATCCTGATAGACGACCTCGTTGACTCGTATGAAGCAGAAGCTCAGGAATTCCTTGATAAAGAGGAAAGCTCCATATATCTCCTCGTCCAGCGTTTGGGGGCAGCTGTGGAGATGAAAAAGTCCCACTCGAAGATAGCCCATCTGGTAAGCCAGCTCATTGGGGTTGTAAGGAACTGGGACACCGTTGCACAGCCGATTCAGGTGAGCATCAAGAGCAGAGGGCTTTCTCACGAGGCGAGCCAGCGCGTTGCAGGGAAAGTTCGCGACCTGGCGATTCACCTGTTCAACAAGCACGGCAAGCTGGACTTCTCGCAACAACTCATAAAAATGCTGCAGGAAGTGTTCGCTGAAGTGGTTGATTTTGCCGAACTGACTGCCGCGGACGCGGAAACACTTGATGGCATTGCAAAAAGACTGGGGTTTTGACGAAACCAACCCGCAACTTGCTGTGCACACCGGCTTCAGTCAAGGCACCCGTCTCTCGGTAAAGGCGGCTGGGAAGCTGCGTTTTGTTTGCAAACAGGCAGAGGTCAAGACGCATGGATGGAGATAATCACAAGGGTAGAAAAGGCTTCTCCGGGCTTTCGGACTTGGTCACCAACCTCAGCGAGAGCGCCGAACTCACAAAAACCAAAACAGAAGCCGCCATCTCTGGCGGGGAGAGCACCGGTTCAAGCGGAAAATGGATTTTCGGCTTTGTTGTCATGTTGGCATCGCGATTGCTGTGTTCGTCGGCATTCCAGGAGAAGAAGAGCCCTCATCCAGTTCATTCGTTCCGTCACAAAACTACAGCACACCTCCCGGAAGCTCCGCTCCACCAGCCGAAACCCTCGACCAGCGGAAAATACCGAATTGCGGTATGTCGAGCCTCCAGTCGGCACCGGTAACCTGCTCTCAGTCCCGCAGATTCGCTGGTGCGTTCGGGAAGGCATTCGCATTGAAGCAATACGAGATGTTGTCGACAACCATTCAGAGATATCAAGGTTCAACCGGAAGGTTACCAATTACAACAACCGTTGTGGAAACTACAGTTACTATCGGGGGAACCTGTTGCGGGCTGAACGTGATGTAGAACCCTATCGAAGCCAGATTATCGCGAAAGCCATTCGCGAGGCGACGCGATAGAGGGTTTCAATCGCACCGGAGAGGTTCAGAGAAGTGGGTGTCAATGGTTGAATAACCTGGCAGCTAAAGCGCTGTGCGCGACAATTCATTCAGCAAGAAGCCTTGGCTCTCCAGCGAGCTCAGGCTACATCAAGGAGAATAAACAAGTGAAAATCAAGGCAGTCCTCGCGATTCTTTTTTCAGGAATATTTTGTTCGGCTTGGGCCTTCGCCTGTGAGTCGCTTACGATCCAAAAACCCACCCCTTTCATGGGCAATCATGGGGAAGTGTTTGTTTTATCAGACCAGTCGATATGGGAAGTACGGCATTCATATGAATATATGTATGAATACTACCCATCCGTAATCGTGTGCTCACAAGAAAGCGTGTTGATTATTGATGGCAAAAAGATAGACATTACGAGAGTGGCAGGAGGGTCCCCCAAGACTCCTTCATCCTCTACAAGGAATTCCAGTTCAGATTACATTGAGTCCGGAGTCGATGGAATGTGGGAAGGTTGGGATGGAGACACCATAGTGCGTTTAACAAATGGTCAAATCTGGGAACAACGCGGGTCAAGGCTATCTATTTCTATCAAGTTCAATCCGGATGTAACCATCTTCAAAAAGGGTTTTGCCTACTACATGTTGATCGAAGGAGAAAATAAACCTGTCCGGGTAACCAGGTTGAATTAATAAATCCCGCACACACCGCCTCCATGGAAACCAACGCGCTCGAAACGGATGAACCCTTGTGCGGATGCGGAAACACTTGATGGCATTGCAAAAAGACTGGGGTTTTGACGAAATCGACCCGCAACTTGCTGTGCACACCGGCTTCAGTCAAGGCACCCGTCTCTCGGTAAAGGCGGCTGGGAAGCTGCGTTTTGTTTGCAAACAGGCAGAGGTCAAGACGCATGGATGGAGATAACCACAAGGGCAGAAAAGGCTTCTCCGGGCTTTCGGACTTGGCCACCAACCTCAGCGAGAGCGCCGAACCCACAAAGACCCAAACGGAAGCGGCCATCTCTGGCGGGGAGAGCACCGGTTCAAGCGGAAAATGGATTTTCGGCTTTGTTGTCAGTGTTGGCATCGCGATTGCTGTGCTCTTCGGCATCCCAGAAGGAGAAGAAGAGCCCTCATCCAGTGCCAGGCTGACGCAAATACTGGAAGATCTTGACCGGCTTTCAGAAGGAAAAGAAGAGCCCTCATCCAGTTCATTCGTTCCGTCACAAAACTACAGCACACCTCCCGGAAGCTCCGCTCCACCAGCCGAAGCCCCTCGACCAGCCGAAGCCCCTCGACCAGCCGAAGCCCCTCGACCAGCCGAAGCCCCTCGACCAGCGCGAAATACCGAATTGCGGTATGTCGAGCCTTCAGTCGGCACCGGTAACCTGCTCTCAGTCCCGCAGATTCGCTGGTGCGTTCGGGAAGGCATTCGCATTGAAGCAATACGAGATGTTGTCGACAACCTCAACGACTCAGACATCTCAAAGCTCAACCGGAAGGTTACCAATTCCAACAACCGTTGTGGAAACTACCGTTACTATCAGGGGACCCTGTCGCGGGCTAAGCGTGATGTAGAACCCTATCGAAGCCAGATTATCGCGAAGGCCATTCGCAGGGCATACACCAGAGATGTTCAACAACTCCTGACAGGTCTTGGATACGACCCCGGCCCGATTGACGGTGATTTTGGCCAACGAACAGCTTCTGCAACAAGAGCTTTTCAGAAGGCGCACGGTCTAACAGTCGATGGAGAAGTCAGTAAACCCTTGTTGGATAAATTACGTCACGCAACTGCTTCCGCTCCATCCCCTCAAGTTCGTGCGGCACGCAGTAGAGGGGCCAAAACCGAATTCGACATCGAAAGTCCGAAAACGCCTTCAACCACTGCGGTAGCAAAAAGCCATGACTCTCCAACGAGTTCAAGATCCAGAGGAACCAGACCTGACCTATCCGGTCTGACTTCCTTCGAGCGGCAGGAAATCATAGATGCTTGCAAATACAAGGATGGCCCAGCAAGCATCTATGCCTGCCAGAAGCAGCAACTGAGCGCACTGAAACGAATAAGGACGAAACCCAATCTATCCGGTCTGACTTCCTTCGAGCGGCAGGAAATCATAGATGCTTGCAAATACAAGGATGGCCCAGCAAGCGTCTATGCCTGCCAGAAGCAGCAACTGAGCGCACTGAAACGAATAAGGACGAAACCCAATCTATCCGGTCTGACTTCCTTCGAGCGGCAGGAAATCATAGATGCTTGCAAATACAAGGATGGCCCAGCAAGCGTCTATGCCTGCCAGAAGCAGCAACTGAGCGCACTGAAACGAATAAGGACGAAACCCAATCTATCCGGTCTGACTTCCTTCGAGCGGCAGGAAATCATAGATGCTTGCAAATACAAGGATGGCCCAGCAAGCATCTATGCCTGCCAGAAGCAGCAACTGAACGCACTTCGCACAAGCAGCTATTGACTCCGTCCGGACTTCCTGTTTCTCCGCCCCACAGCCTCTACTCCGATATCGCCAGACACCCCCGCACCACTTCCTCCACGCGCGTACGCACTACCTCCATGGAAGCCATCGCGCCAACGCGCTCGAAACGGGTGAGTCCTTGTGCGTGGGCGCGCTCGTAGTATTCGACCAGTGGTGCCGTCTGCTCACGATAGACTCTGATGCGCTCGAGCACCGTGTCTTCCTGATCATCTGGCCGATGCACGAGCGGTTCGCCGGTCAGGTCGTCCTTGCCCGCTGTCTGCGGCGGGCGGAACAGAAGGTGATAGACCCGTCCGGAACCCGGATGAACACGCCGCGCCGTCAGGCGCTCGACAATCAGGTCGTCGGACAAATCGAACTCCAGCACCAGATCGATTGAAACCCCGGCGGCGCGTAATCCTTCTGCTTGCACCAGCGTCCGTGGCACACCATCAAACAGATGCCCTCCGGTAGAAGTAGCCAGCAGATCCAGCACCAGATGAATGATGATCTCGTCCGACACCAGCGCCCCGGCCGCCAGGATGGATTCGAC
The DNA here is from genome assembly GCA_965199815.1 of Pseudomonadales bacterium. GTDB lineage: Bacteria > Pseudomonadota > Gammaproteobacteria > Pseudomonadales > Azotimanducaceae > Azotimanducus. Next base: position 102,646 of record CBDATE010000010.1, on the reverse strand, counting down.
CTGTGCGCCCAGCTCGCTTCGCGCCGCAATGGCATCGCGCAACATGTCTCCGGTCGATACCTGACGGAATCCGAAGGTCTCGCACATGAACTGCGCCTGGGTACCCTTTCCGGCACCGGGCGGCCCCAACAAGATGATATTCATGGATATTTGACGCGCCGGGCTGGCGTGGGAATGCTTGAGTATAACGCTTCAGAAATGCAGCCCCGCACTCATCAGGGGGCCGGGCCCCAGATGTGGGGCCAGGGCGCTGCGCACCAATCGCTTGGCGGCGCGCCGCACCTCGACATCCTGAAACGCCCGGCGCTGAATGTCGGCCAGCACCGCGCCCGAATACGCCTGGTCGCCACAGGCCGACAGACGAAACCCCGCGTCCGCATCATGCAGATACCACTGATCGATCTGCACTGCACACCCGTCACAATCGACCGCCAGGTTCACACCATAGCCAATACTGGCCAGAAGCTCGAGTTCGTACCGACGCAGTGGCGCATCAAGCGGAGCGCCGCCGGCCTGCGCCTGTTCCAGCCTTGCCATGAGCTCCTGATAGGCGGCAAAGAGAAACTCCTCGGCACCGTAGCGCCGCAAGGCGCGCAGGGTGATTTCATTTGCATACAGGCCACAGACCAGAGCATCGCCCTGCAGCCACCTGTGGTGCCGCAACTCGTGGCCGCCCAGAGATTTCAAGTCCGAACGACCCGACCAGGACACCGAGAGTTCACTGAACGGCCTGAGAACACCGCTCTTCGAGCGCTTCGCGCCGCGTCCAAGCAGTCGAACGCGGCCATGATGCGCACTCAGGACATCAAGAATGATCGAGGATTCCCGATACGGCCAGGTGTGCAGCACATAGGCCGACTCATCGAAGACCCGCTCAACCTTCTCAGCCTTCATTGATCCCGAGTGCTCTGATGTCTCTCTCGGAATTGGACCAGTTGGGGCGCACACGCACCCACAGCTTGAGGTTCACCTGTTTCCCGAACAGGCTTTGCAGTCCGACCCGCGCCTTGCTGCCGATGGACTTGAGACGCTCTCCCTTGGCACCTATGACGATGGCCTTCTGGCCGTCTCGCTCCACGAGTATGGACGCTGCGAGGCGCACCCGCGGGGCAGATTCATCAAGCTCGTCAATGCGTACGGCGGTGCGATGCGGCACCTCGTCACCAAGCTGACGCATGAGCTGCTCGCGAACCAGTTCCGATGCCATGAACTGCAGGGAGCGATCAGAGATCTGATCACCCGGGAACAGGTGCGGCCCGGCGGGCAGGTGCTGCTCGACCAGATGCCGTATGTCATCCACGCCCTGTCCTCTGCGTGCACACAAGGGAACGATAGCCCGCCACTCGTTCATGCCATCAAGTTCGGCAATGCGCTCGAGCAGCTTTTCCCGCGGGCGCACGAGGTCAGACTTGGTGAGACCGCATATCCATGGCATGGAACGCGACGAAGCGCTCTTCATCACGCGCTGCAAGGCCACCCGGTCCTCAGCCTTGAAACCCGTGCCTTCAACAAGAAACAGACCGAGATCCGCCTCCTCGACAGAAGCCAGCGCATTGCGAACCATTGCCCGATTCAGCACTCGCCTGGCATCCTGATGCAGGCCCGGCGTATCCACATAGGCTGCCTGGTAGCACCCCCGGGTTGCCACGCCCAGTACCTTGTGTCGGGTAGTCTGCGGTCTTCTGGAGACGATACTGATCTTGCTGCCCACCAGTCGGTTAACAAGCGTCGATTTGCCGACATTGGGTCGTCCGAGGACGGCCACATAGCCGCAGCGAGTCGCTGCCTGCTCGGCAGGTTCGTTTGCAGATTCCCTTGCAGCTGCAGGTGACATGGAAGTCATTGCGACGCTGCAAGGCGGAGATGTTCAAGTGCCTCGAGGGCGGCTTGGGTTTCAGCCGCCTGAAGACTGCGACCGGTACCGACAAAAGGCTTCTTTGATGCCCCGAGGAGGCACTCGACTTCGAATTCGAACGCATGATCTGCGCCCCGCCGCGCCCGCTCGCGATATTCCGGCAAATCAAGACCACGCGCTTGCAACCACTGTTGCAGCAACGATTTTGGATGCCCGAAGTCTGCCCAATCCCGCTCGAGGTCCTGTTCATCAAAGAGATGCTCGACGACCGCCGCCACGCTCTCGGTGCCACCGTCGAGCAGTACGGCACCGAGCAAGGCCTCGAAGGCATCCGCAAGCACCGGATGATCCCGGCAGTCAGGCGAACCCAGGGAACCGGACACCCGAAGGTGCTTGTCAAGACCGATCTTCTGCGCCATATCAATCAGATACCCTCGCTGCACCAGAGCGGAGCGAGCAACAGTGAGCTGCCCCTCATCCCAGTCTTGATGGTGCTGATAGAGCCACAAGGCAATCGCTGACGAAAGCGCCGCATCGCCAAGATACTCGAGCCTCTGGAAGTCGCGTCCGCCAACGCTCGAATGCAGCAGCGCGGCTTCGCGCATACTGGCATCGTCAAAGGAATAGCCGAGCGCGGCTTCCAGCGCCGCGACATCTGCTACGGCTGATGGTGCCGGGATACCCGAAGTATGATGCCCGGTGCCCACACTAAATAAGGCGATTGCGCGCGAAGGTCGGCAGATGCCACCCAGCATCCTTGTGCGCCCAGATAGCCACCGCCCGGCCGACTATCTTGTCTTCCGAGACAAACCCCCAGAAGCGACTGTCTTCACTGAAATCGCGGTTATCCCCCATCACGAAGAAATGCCCCTGCGGAACCGACCAGGCTCTGCGCGAACGCGCCGGTTGCATACCGGAAGCGTGAATGCGATGCACCTCTTCGCCGAGAAACTCCTCGAATGCCTGGATACTGCCATTTCGCTCGACAAGCCGCTGCGCGATACGTTCTCCGTTCACGAACAGCGACTTGTTGGCATAAACGACGCGGTCTCCCGGCAAGCCGATGACTCGCTTGATGAAGTAGCGGTCGTCATGCGGCGGCACAAACACCATCACGTCGCCGCGTTTCGGTTTTCCCACATCAAATACCCTGGTGCCGAGGACCGGCAGACGTACGCCATACGAGTGTTTGTTGACCAGAACGAAGTCGCCGATTTCCAGCGTTGGCACCATGGAGCCGGATGGAATCTGGTAGGGCTCATACAAAAAACCACGTACCACCACGATGAGAGCGAGCGCAGGCAGCAGGGAACGTGCGTATTGCACGATGACCCCACGCTCATGAGCCATCGGCCGGCCGAGCCTGGCTGCCACCCGACGCAGCGCCAGGTCCCCCAGCCAGATGGCGAGCGCAATGAGGGTCGCCATGGTCAATACGTAGGTAAAATCCATGTCCATAAACGTATTGTAGCCCAAGGCGCGGACTGCTCATCTGCGTCAACACGTGTGTGCAGAACTGGCGAGACCGCTTGTGAGTGCACACGAGTCAGCGCATCAGCGTATCAACTTGGTATGTGCTACCCGGAATCGTCGCGCGCGAGCGCAGCAAGAAAGGCGGCCTGTGGAATCTCCACCGAGCCGAGCCGCTTCATACGCTTCTTGCCCTCCTTCTGCTTCTTCAGGAGCTTCTTCTTGCGCGTCACATCGCCCCCGTAACACTTGGCGGTGACATTCTTGCGCAGCGCCTTCACCGTCTGGCGTGCAATGATCTGATTACCGATCGCGGCCTGTAGCGCTACGTCAAACATCTGCCGTGGAATAAGTGTCTTGAGCCGCGACAGCATCTCCAGCCCGCGTTGCCGGGACACACGCCGATGCACGATCATGGCGAGCGCATCCACCACATCGCCGTTGACCAGTACATCGAGCCGCACCAGATCCTCGCATTGAAATCCAGCGAACGAATAATCCATGGAGCCGAAGCCGCGCGTCACCGATTTCAATCGATCATGAAAATCCAGCACCACCTCGCTCATCGGCAATCGCCATACGAGCGCGGCTTGTGAGCCGCGAATGTCGAGCGACACCTGCTCACCCCGTCGCTCGACGCACAGATTCATCACCTTGCCGACCGTCTCCCGAGTGGTCACTATGGTGACTTCGGCCACCGGCTCGCGAATCTCGCTCAGGCGTGAAGGCTCCGGCATATTGGACGGATTCTGGATTTGTATCACCTCACCGGAGGTCATCTCGAGTTCATAGAGCACCGTTGGAGCGGAACTGATGAGATTGAGGTTGTACTCGCGCTCGAGCCGTTCCTGCACCACCTCCATATGCAGAGTGCCAAGGAAGCCGCAGCGAAAACCGAACCCGAGCGCGTCCGATGTTTCCGGTTCGTAGAAGAGCGCAGCATCATTCAGCCGCAAGCGATCAAGGGCGGTGCGAAAGGACTCGAAATCATCCGAATCGACCGGAAACAACCCGGCGTACACCACCTGCTTGACTTCCTGGAATCCCGGCAGCGGCTGCGGGTCCGGATCCAGCGGACTGAGGAAGGTGTCGCCCACGGGCGCGCCCTTCACGTCCTTGATGCCCGCCACCACATAGCCGACCTCACCCACCATGAGCGCCTCACGCGCCACACGCCTGGGCGTGAAAACGCCGACTTCGGTTACTTCGTGGGTACGGCCAAGAGACGATGCCAGCACCTGTTCTCCAGCGCGCAGGCTGCCCTGCATCACGCGTACCAGCGAGACGATGCCGAGATACTGGTCGAACCAGGAGTCGATGATCAGCGCGCGCAGGTGGCCTTCCCGGCTTCCCTCGGGCGGCGGCACCGTGGCTACCAGCCGCTCCAGCAATTCATCCACGCCGTGGCCGGTCTTGGCGCTGACACCGAGTACGTTACTGGCATCAAGACCCACGAGCGCCTCGATTTCCCCTGCCACCCGTTCCGGTTCGGCTTGAGCAAGGTCCACCTTGTTGAGCACCGGCAGTACCTCGACATCCTGTTCGATCGCGGCCAGACAATTGGCTACCGATTGCGCCTCCACACCCTGGGCAGCATCCACGAGCAGCAGGGCACCCTCGCAGGCAGCGAGTGAGCGCGAGACTTCGTAGTGAAAATCCACATGCCCCGGGGTATCGATGAGGTTCAGTTGATATTCGCTGCCTGCGGCGGACACATAGCGCAGGCTGACGCTCTGCGATTTGATGGTAATCCCGCGCTCGCGTTCAAGCTCCATGGTATCGAGCACTCGCGAGGACATCTCGCGGGCTGCAAGGCCGCCACAGCGCTCGATCAGCCGGTCGGCGAGCGTGGACTTGCCGTGATCAATGTGCGCAATGATCGAAAAATTGCGTATGTGCGCGAGCGCGGTCAAGGCGCACACCGGCCGCACCAGCACCTGTTGAAGGAGCGTTCAGGAGCGGACGCAAGCCATGCCCGAGTGTGACGAGTGCAGGAATGCAGGGTCTGATACCACTTATTCCGGTAGAAGAATCGCCCTGTAGGTGCGGATGCCGTTACGCATGATGAGAAAACTCGCATGCTCTCCGGCCTCGAGAGCGCGCACGGCCTCCCTGAAGTCGGAAGCATCGCCTATGGGTGCGCCTTGCACCTCGATGATCAGATCGCGCGCCAGGATATCCGCTTCTCTGGCAAGGCCGGTTGAGGAGCGCACCAGTACGCCGCCGTCTATATCCAGCCGCCGACTGATCTCCACGGGCACATTGGTCACCGCCAGGCCGAGCACACCCGGCTCGAGTTCTTCTTCATCTTGCACTTCATCGTCTTGCCCCTCATCCGCATCGGGCAGCAAGGAGAGGGTGACTTCGACATCGAGTTTACGCTTGTAACGCCAGATCTCCAGCTTCACCGTGTCTCCGCTCTGCTTGCGACCAATCATGAACGGCAGGTCGCTGGAGAGGTCCACCGCCTCACCATCAACCGAGAGGATGACATCACCCGATTGAATTCCGGCCTCCTCTGCCGGCGTGTCCTCCAGCACATTGGTCACCAGAGCGCCACGCGGTCGGTCCAGCCCAAGACTCCTGGCCACCTCGTAAGACAGCCCGGAATCAAGCGTCACCCCGAGAAACCCTCGCGACACCTTGCCATTCTCGCGCAACTGTTCGACTACTTCCATGGCCGCATCTATGGGAATGGACAGGGAGATGCCCTGAAAGCCGCCGGAGCGCGAGAAAATCTGGGAATTGATGCCCACGACGCGGCCATCGAGGTCAAACAGCGGCCCGCCCGAATTGCCACGGTTGATGGCGACATCCGACTGAATGAACGGCACATAGGAATTGTTGCCAGCAGTGGATGTGCGCCCGAGCGCGCTGACGATGCCATGCGTGATACTGAATTCAAAGTTGAAAGGCGAACCTATCGCAAACACCCATTCACCTGTGCGCAAGCTGTCGGAATCGCCGAGTCGGACAGCTGGCAGGTCCTCTGCATCCACCTTGAGCAAGGCCACATCAGCGCGCTCATCGGAGCCCACAAGCTCCGCCTTGAACTCGCGACGGTCATGCAACCTGACGGTAATGTCGCCAATGTCGTCGCTCTCACTGACCACATGGCTATTGGTGAGTACATAGCCATCCGCGGAAATAATGAAGCCCGACCCCTGGCCGCGTCGCAGGGGCGGCTCCTGGCGTGGCAGGGGGCCGAACCTGCGTTCGAGCCACTGTTCGGGGATGCGCTGCCTCAGGCGCGACAACATATCGCTGCCTTCGCTCACCACTGTGATGTGCACCACCGAATCTACGTTCTCTTCAAACAGATCAGCAAAATCAGGGAGCTCGGCCTGCGTCGGCGAGGCCGCCAGCAGCGCGGCAAGCAGCGCGGGCAGCATGAGTACGGAAACCCCGGGCAAGGTGCGGGCGCGTTCGGCTTCAGAGGTGCGGAGAGTGGTCACTGGCGAGTCTCGGTTTTATAACGGGCAATTGTACGCCTGACCTGCACCATACTGTCATTTGGCGTTGGCAGCACCCCAAAGGCAAGCGCAGGGATTCAGCAGAGACCATCGACCGGCAGGGCCGCCCCATGCATGGCATCACTCGCTTCGGATGCCAGAAACTCCATGGTGTGCGCAATCGCATCCGGGGACACCCAGCGAGCATGCTCCTCGTCCGGCATGTCCTGTCGATTGCGTGGCGTGTCGATGATGCTGGGCAAAATGCAGTTGACGTTGATGCCGTCCTCCCCGAGCTCATCGGCGAGGCTTTCGGTGAGGCGCATCACCACGCTTTTGGAGGCAGCATAGGCACCCATCAAGGCCGACCCCCTGAGCGCCGCACGCGCACCCATGTTGACGATCTTGCCGCGTCCCTGTGCACGCATCACCGGCACCACGGCCTGTACCATGTTGATCATGGTCCATACATTGATGTCGAACATCCGTTTCCAGACTTCCGTACGCGTGGCATACACAGGTTCGCCCATCTCGAACCCGCCAGCGATATTCAGCAGTACATCAATGTGCCCGAAACGATCGCGGATACGCTCGACTTGCGCCTGACAGGCCTCGGCATCACGCAGGTCGCAGCAGGCGAAGTATTCGGCATGCTGATCCGTTTCGATCAGATCGAGCAGCGCGAGGGTATCGCCATGAGCGCGAAACCGCTCCGCCACAACGCGACCAAGCGCGCCCGCGGCACCGGTGATCACTATGGTTCGGTCAGACATATCCTGTGCTCCTTTTGTACACTTGGCATTATCGCGCCTGTCACGCGCATTCCGCCAGCATGAAACTCGAAGGACAAAATCACGGCGTTTACTCGGTCTCGGAGGTCAACGCGCTGGCAAGGAATCTGCTCGAGGGCAGCTTCCCCGATGTCCTGATTCAGGGCGAGGTGTCGGGCTTCAAATCCTACCGTTCGGGGCACTGGTATTTTTCCCTCAAGGATGAAGATGCGGAACTGCGCTGCGTCATGTTCCGGAGTGACAATCAGCGGCTGAAGTTCACGCCCACGGACGGGGCGCAAATCAGGCTCCGCTGTCGCATCAGCCTGTATGAAGCGCGCGGCAACTATCAGGCCATTGCCCGCGACATGCAGCTTGCGGGCACCGGTGAACTGCTGCTCGCCCTCGAAGCCTTGCGCAAGAAGCTCGCCGCGGAGGGCCTGTTCGAGGCCGAGAACAAGCGTCCCCTGCCGCAATTCGCGCGTCACCTGGCGGTTATAACATCCCCATCCGGAGCCGCCTTGAGGGACATCTTCAAGACCTTGCGCACCCGTAGCGCCGGGTTTCAGTGCACCCTGCTGCCGGTCTCCGTACAGGGTGCGAATGCCGCACCGGACATCCTGCAAGCATTTCGCAAGCTGGCCAAATGGCCCGCAGAATCCGGTGTCTCGCGCCCGGATCTGGTGTTGCTCGCGCGTGGCGGCGGCTCGCTCGAAGATCTGTGGGCCTTCAATCTCGAACCGGTGGTGAGAGCCGTCGCCGCCTGCCAGATTCCAGTGGTCACCGGTATAGGTCACGAAACAGACACTACGCTCAGCGATCTGGCGGCCGATCAGCGCGCCGCAACACCGACCGCCGCTGCCGCCCTGACCACGCCGGACTTGCAGCAGGTGAACGCACACATCACCGATCTTCTGCGTCACATGGCGCGCCTGGCGAGCAGGCAAGTGCAACACCTGAAGCAGGATCGACTGAGACAATGGACGGAACGGCTGGCGGCGAAGAACCCGAGACGGATTGTGCAGCAAGGATTGCAACGCCTTGACGAGTGTGATCAGCGGCTCGCTCGTGTATTCATGCTTGGACAGGAGAGACGCAGCCAGCGCCTGGACGATGCCTGCGGGCGATTGCGTCGCGCAGATCCGACGGCTCGCATCACGCGCCTTCGCCGCGACCTGTCCGATGCACAGCTGCGTCTCGATCGCGCCGAGACAAGTCTGCGCCGCAGCGCATCAACAAATCTTGCCGCGCTCGAGACACGCCTTGAAGCCTTGAGCCCAACCGCAACCCTGGCACGCGGCTATGCAATATTGACGCGACCCGGTATCCTTGGAGAGCGTTACGGCCAAACCGTCACCCTCGTCAATCAGGCGACCCTGCATGAACCCCTGCGCGCTCACCTCGCCGATGGCGAGCTCGAGGTTCAGGTGCAGGGTATTCACACACCCTCATCCCCCGCATCACAATGACTACCATGAAACCTTCTTCACTGTTCACATCCTCTCTGCTACCGCTCTGGCTCTGTCTCGGCCTGCTGGCGACCGCCGCCGATGGCGCAGACAATCAGGAGCATCTCATCAAGCAGGGAGGTATTCGCATCCTGCACACGGGGCGTACCGATCTCGCATCCGCCCGCCTGGGGCAGGTTCGCCTGCCGGTCACGAGTAGTGGCCTGGTACTGACCCCCGTGCACATGGACACCGAGCCGGGCGCACATGAGGTAGTGCTTGTCGATACAGACGGCAAGGAAACAGTGCTCGACATTGAAGTTGAGGCGCGTACCTATCGTGAGGAGCGCCTGCAGATCGCCGATCAGCGCAAGGTCGAACCGGAGCCCGAGGATATAGCGCGCTTTATGCGCGAAGCTGCGCGACAAAAAGCTGTGTACGACTCCTTCAGCGATCTCGAAGCGCTCCCCTTTCCGATGCAGCAGCCCGTTCAGGGGCGGCGCTCGAGTGAGTTCGGCGTACGTCGATTTTTCAACGACCAGCCACGCAGTCCGCATTCAGGGCTCGACATAGCTGCGCCCACCGGCACATCGATCATCGCCCCGGCCGCGGGCAAGGTGGCGCTTACCGGTGATTTCTTCTTCAGCGGGCTTCTGGTGATGATCGATCACGGTGCCGGCATCGTTTCCATGCTCGGACACATGAGCGAAATCCTGGTTGAACAGGATCAGGAGATAGCACAAGGTGCCCTTGTCGGCAAGGTCGGGGCCACGGGGCGCGCCACCGGGCCGCATGTGCACTGGACGCTGTCGGTTGGTGGAGTGCGCGTGGATCCGGAAATTGCGCTCGAGTTATAGCTCCCCACAGCTCCCCTGAATCACTTGCGTCGTGAATGCGCAATCAGGCGGCGGCGCTTGGCGAGCTGGCGCCGAGACAGCTCGTTGCGCTGACCGGCGAAGGGGTTGGGGGCATCCTTGAAACTGAACTGTACGGGCGACCCCACAAGCCCGAGTTCCTCTCGAAACACCTTCTCCAGATATCGCACATAGTGGTTCGGAAGCATTCCGGTACGACTGCCGTGAATCATGATGCGCGGCGGGTGTGAACTGACCTTGTGGGCATAGCGCAACTTGACACGCCTGCCAGACACCAGCGGCGGAGGCACTGCCCGCTGCGCCGCCTGCAATATGCCGGTCATCCTGGCTGGCTTGATCTCGACATTGCGCAGATCATGCATCTTCCTGGCGAACTTCAGCGTTGCACGAATATTGTCGCCGCGCAAGGCGGAAATCTTTCGTACCGGCACCCAGGGTGCGAAGCCGAGCCGCCGCCGGGTTTCCGAGGCAAGCTGCAATGCCGTATGCCGATCAACCGCATCCCACTTGTTGAGACACAGCACCGCGCCGCAGCCGGCCTCGATGGCATACTCGAGCAGATGCAAGTCCTGGCTGGTAATGCCCTCGCTGGCATCCACCAGCATGAGGACAATCTCGGCGCGATTGATGGCTTCAAGCGACTTGACGACGGAAAACTTCTCGACTGTCTGCGAAACCTTGCCCTTGCGGCGAATACCGGCCGTGTCGATGAGCAGGTAGCGGACACCATCCTGCTCCAGAGGCATCTCCATGGCATCACGGGTGGTACCCGGCATGTCGGAGACCAACTGCCGCGTCTCACCGAGCAGACGATTGACCAGAGTGGATTTACCGACATTCGGGCGGCCGACAATCGCCACGCGAATGCCGTCTCCCGGGCTCGGCAGGGCATCGCCGGGGCCAAGCTCGCTGCCAAGATGTGTACGCAGTTTCCCGAGCCCCGTGCCGCGCAGCGCCGAAATTGCCAGCACAGCATCCTTCAGCCCAAGCTCGGCAAAGCCCCCAAGGACGGCATCAAGATCCACGCCATCACACTTGTTGGCGATGCCAAGTACCGGGCATTCGGCGCGCCTGAGCTGGTCCAGCAAGGCATAGTCGCCGGGGAGCGGGCCGCTTCTGGCATCAAGCAGCAGCAGTGCCAGGTCGATACGCTCGAGCGTTGCCTGGATCTGTGCGTCGACCAGCGGGCCGAACGCATCCTCACCGCCGAAGCCGCCCGTATCTATAACCGTACAGACAGCATCGTCAAGCTGCATACGCCCGAAACGCCGGTCGCGCGTTACGCCCTCGACATCAGCCACCAGGGCATCGCGCGTACGCGTCAGGCGATTGAAGAGCGTTGATTTACCAACATTTGGACGCCCGACCAGCGCGAGCGTTCGCGGTCCCCGAACAGGCATCATTGAACACGCCGAATCACGCTACAAAATGCTGAAGGCGCTGAGCCGACCCCCGCCATCGTAACAATAGACGAGTCCATCGGAGAACACGGGCGGAGAAAACAGTGCGCGACCGGCCTTGACGCGCCCCACAATGCGTCCATCCGATTGCGCCACCAGATGCAGATAGCCTTGCCCGTCGCCGACTGCAAGATAGCTCGAGGCCACTGCCGGTGCGGTCAACTCGCGGCGCAGCAAGCGTTCCTGCCGCCAGAGTACGCTGGCCTCGCGCTGATCAACTGCGAGCAGGGCACCTTCATTGTTGACCACATAGACATTGCCGTAGCCGGTAGCCAGCGGCTGAAAACTGGAAACATCCAGCTCCCACACGCTGGTGCCATCGCTGCGTCGCAAGGACTTGAGATTGCCGTTGTAGTTCACGCTATAGACAAAGCGGCCAAGCACCAGCGCACCGCTATCCACATCAATGATGCGTTGCAATTCGGAGCGCCCCTGAGACAGGCTCATGCGATGCTCCCAGCGAATCTCGCCATCCTCGGCATCAAACGCCACCAGCTTGCCGTTGGCAAAAGGTGCATAGACAACGCCCTCCACGTAATTCACCTGACCGCCGCCTCGAAGCGTCAGCACCGGCACCTCGCCATCGTGGTTCCAGCGTTCCCTTCCAGTCAGGAGATCAAGCGCCACCAATCGCCCATCTACCGCCATGATGTACACCAGTCCGCTGCCAACAGCTGGCCGACCTTCGGCCTCGCTCGACATCTCGGCTCGCCACAGGGTACGGCCAGTGGCTGCATCCAGCCCGATTGCCTCGCCGTTCGCCGTGCCAATGACGGCAACGCCTTCGCCAGCCGCCACGCCTGCGGTCACAAAGGCATTGTCGCGCTTGGCCCCGAGGCCGAATCCGAAGCCCTCATCAGGGGCCTTGATGCGAGTGCGCCAGCGTCGCTTGCCACTGAAACGGTCATAGGCCGCCAGGGTGCCGAAAGCATCCGCGGCGATGATCAGGTCAGCCAGTAGCGCCGGTGTGATGCGCGCATACTTCTTGCCGAGTCCCTTGCCGACGCTCGCGCTCCAGGCGCGTTTGATCGAAACCTCGCTCTCGATCTCGGGCAAGGGCATGGGAGCTTCGACATCATCATCACCGTTGCCCCAGAACTCGAGCTTGCCAAGCGTCGCACACCCGGAGAGCAGGCCGAGCAATAATGCACAGGCGCACAGGCGCAGTACTCTGGACGCAAGCTGCCCGTGCCCCCGGTATCGGGTGTGTCTGGTGTGCATCGATAATCGCATCATGTTCACGCTTCCTCTTCCTGGTCATCAGCGTCGGCTTGCTCGTCGGCTTGCGCCTGGTCGCCAACATCCGCCTGCTCGGAGGCATCCGAATCCTCCACTCCGGAGAGAGTGACATTCGGCGTATCAGACCCCTCCTGATCCCCGGTCGGTGTGAACACCATCTCCCCCTGTTCATCTCTCGACACCTCGAAGGTAACCGGAGCACCGACCTCGTCGGCATCTGCGACGCTCCCCAATACGTCTTCATCCTCGCCTTCAGCAACCGCAACCATCAATGGATCGTCATCCGCGGATTGAACAGCGTGGATTTTCATGGACAGGAACGGCCAGGTGTCCTGCAGTTCAGCCGCTTCCTCGGATTCGAGGGCGGCCTGGTAAGCGGCGCGCGCGCTGTCCCAATCCTCCCTCGATGCATGCAGGTCGCCCTGCAGCTCCTGCTTCATGGCCAGGAACCCCGCCCCGTCAGTGCTGTCAAGCAGCGCTTGCGCCTCGTCAAGCGCATCTTGTGCAATATGGATACGTGCCAGGCGCAGCGCGGCAAGCGTCTCCACCTGTCCACCCGGCGCTGCCTCCAGTACATCTTCAAGGTATCCCACCGCCTGTGCGAGTTCGCCCTCCGCCACCGCATCACCAGCGCGATACAAGAGGCTCAGGAGCTGCGCCCCGGAGCCCTGATACTGCCCGTCAAGCAGCGCAAGAATCTCCAGAGCCTCTTCACCGTCCGCCTCTCCCGCCGTACGCAGCTCGACATATTGCGAAAACTGATCGAACGCTGCCTGAGCGTGTTCTTCGGTACGCGCGTCATACCAGTTCCAACCGGACCAGCCCGCGACGATCAGGATCAGTCCACCCGCCAGTGAGAGGCCGTTCTTGCGCCACCACTCGCGTATTCGATCAACGACTTCATCTTCTTCCAACAGATCTACCATGGCCAATACGCGGTTCAAGTGTGTTGATAAACGGTCGAGTTGCCGACAGCCGCAAGCTCGCTGGATGTGGATTCACGCAGGTGAGCTACAAGCGCATCATACGACAGGCGTTGCTGTTCGCCTACCGTGTTCATGGGCTTGAGCGTCAGGGTGGAACTGTCACGCTCCGTCTCACCGGCAATCACCGCCCAGGCCGCGCCTTCCCGGTCGGCACGGCGCAGCTGAGTGGCCAGTTTGCCGCCAGCGGCATCGAAAATCACCTGATAATCGGGCAGGTGTTGGCGTAGCCGGTTGGCGCAGCCCATGAGATACGCGATGCTCTCCGGATCCACGCTCGCACAGTAAATGATGCCGGGGCGCGATGCAGATTGCTCGCCATGAACTTCGCGATACAGCAGCACCAGTCTGTCCATGCCTATGGCAAACCCCGCACCGGGTGCAGGTCGCCCACCCAGAGCCTGCACCAGCCCATCATATCGGCCACCGCCAGAGACAGCACCCTGGGCACCGAGCCTGTCGGTCTCGAACTCGAAGATGGTATGTGTGTAATAGTCCAGTCCGCGCACCAGCTCGTGATCGACCTGATACTCGATTGACGAGGCGGTCAACAAATCGAGCACTGTCTCGAAGTGCCGCTTCGAGGCAGCATCCAGACTGTCGGCAATACGCGGCGCCTCGCGAACTACAGCGCGCGTCGCGGTGTGCTTGCTATCGAGAATGCGTAGCGGATTACGCTCCAGGCGACGCACACTGTCGGCATCGAGTTCGTCAATGCGCGACTCGAAGTAGGTTCCGAGCTTCTCCAGATAATGCATACGCGAGGCGGGCGTACCCAGTGAATTGACTCGCAACCTGACCTGGCGAGCCAACCCGAGTGCTTGCAGATAACTGCGGTTCATCTCGATCAGTTCCACATCAAGCGCCGGTGTTGCCATACCGAAAGCCTCCACGCCAATCTGCTCGAACTGGCGATAGCGGCCCTTCTGTGGCCGCTCGTAGCGAAACATGGGGCCGCGATACCAGAGTCGCGAAATGCGGTTGAAAGCCAGCCCGTGTTGCAGCGCCGCGCGTACGCAGCCCGCGGTGCCTTCCGGGCGCAGCGTCAAGGATTCGCCATCGCGACTCTCGAAGCTGTACATCTCCTTTTCGACAATGTCGGTGGCATCGCCCACACTGCGCTCGAACAGGGCTGTCGTCTCCACCAGAGGCAGCCGAATCTCGCGATATCCGAAGGCGCGCACCGATGCCTGTACGGCCTGCTCGACGCGCATCCAGATGTCACACTCATCCGGCAGGAGGTCACGCATACCGCGAATGGATTGAAACTGCGCCACGAGATGAATGTGCTGTGCGTCAGGTGGCGAACAGCCACCAGGCGATGCTTCCGATGCCGGCCAGAGCGATGAGCAGGATGCCGGTCAACACGCGGCCAGGATGTGTGTGCAGGAACATGGAAACGCGCTGACCGAACGATGCGTAGCTTTGCCCGATAGTCGGCGTCGGCTTCTTGATGGTGTGTGCATATTCTTTCAGGGCGCACACAAACAGCTGTCCGATGCTTCCGGGTTCCAGCCCCAGTATGCGTTCATACTCGCGGATATATCCCTTGACGTAGATATACGGCGGCAGATCCCCCAGATCGCCTCGCTCGATACACATGACCCGCTTGCGCGTGATTTTGAGTGCATCGGCTACCTGATCCTCAGTCAGCCCGGCCTCGATTCTGGCCGCACGAAACGCCTCGGCTGCTACCTCGATGGCACTCTTCTCGGGTGCCTGAGCTGCATCGTGCCTGGCCGAATCCGCTTGCTCCATCAGACGGTGCTCGCCAGCAGGTCTAGTGGTTCCGGCGCGGATTCGCGCGCAAAGCGGCGCAACGCCTGCCTGTTCGGCCTCAGCCCGCCCACCAACTGGCCACAAGCTGCGTTGATCTCGTCGCCTCGGGTTCGGCGCACGATGGATGAGCACCCGGCATCGAGCAGCACACGCTGAAATGCGCGCACCGTGCGCTCGCTCGGGCGTTCAAAACCGGAACCGGGCACCGGATTGAACGGCAGCAGGTTGACATTGCAGCGCACATCCGCGAGCAGCCGGACGAGCGCCCGGGCCTGTGCAGGCGCATCGTTGACATCTCGAAGCAGCGTGTATTCCATGGTCAATCGCCTGCGCCGACCCAACGAATCGAGGTACGCCCTGGCGCTCGACAGGAGGGTCGGCAGGCGGTACTTGCGATTGATCGGCACCAGTTGCGAGCGCAGTGCGTCGTCAGCGGCGTGCAGCGAGATGGCGAGAGACGCGGAGGTGCGACCGACCATGGCATTGATGCCCGGCACCACACCGGCGGTGCTGACGGTCACGCGATGGTTGGCCAGCCCGAAGCCGCAGTCGTCGATCATGATATCCACAGCGCGCATCACCGCCTCGAAGTTGAGCAGGGGTTCGCCCATGCCCATGAAGACGACGTTGGTAATGCCTCGGGGGTCTCCGAGTTCGCGCAGTCTTCCGGCCACCAGCCACACCTGGCCGATGATGTCAGCGGTACTCAGGTTGGCGGAAAAGCCTTGCATTCCGGTCGCGCAAAAGACACACCCCAGAGCGCACCCGACCTGCGAGGACACACACAGGGTATTACGCTTGCCATCGGGGATGAGCACCGTCTCGATTGCCTGGTCTCTGGCAAGATCCATGGGGCGCATCAGGAACTTGCGCACACCGTCCGCCGCCACCCGTTCTTCGATGATTTCGGGAAGCTCGCATCGCGTCAGGGCGGCGATTCTGGCGCGCAGTGGCTTGGCCAGATTCGACATGCCCTCCGGATTGAGCTCGCGCTGATGATAGAGCCACTTGAGTATCTGCGACGCGCGCCAAGGGGCGACATCCAGGCCCTCGAGAAATTGTCCGAGAGCCGGTCGGTTCATATCGAACAGATGAACGGGAGCGTGTGTCATCTCATGTGCATGTGATTCGGCTCGAAGAAGCAGGCGATTTCGCGCTCTGCCGATGCCGGTGAGTCAGAGCCATGCACACTGTTCATGTCGATGGATTGTGCATAGTCGGCGCGCAGGGTGCCGGGCGCGGCATCCTGCGGGTTCGTGGCACCCATGAGCTCGCGCAGCTCGGAAATGGCGTTGTCGCGCTCGAGCACCATGGGTACGACAGGACCGGAGGTCATGAATTCGATTAATCCGGCAAAGAACGGCTTGTCGCGGTGTTCGGCGTAAAACCCGCCGGCACGCTCAGCGTCGAGTCGTTCCATGCGCGCAGCGATGAGCGTGAATCCCGCCTGTTCAATGCGCGCAATGATTTCTCCGATCAGATTACGCGCGACAGCATCCGGCTTGATAATACAAAGGGTTCGTTGTATCGACACTGTGAAGCATCCTCCTGGCCAGACGTAGCGGTTTTGATCAGTCGCACATTATAAGCGGGAAGCGCGGTCGCCAATTTTGCGCTTCGCGAGGCGTTGCGCTTCGCAAAACGGCGCACGAAATTCTGTAGCGCCCGATACCCGCAAGCTGGGCTCATGCGCGCAGTGCTCTCACCACGCGTATTACTTCCTCGGCCGCCATGACGAGATCTTCCTCGCGGGTAAAGCGCCCGAAGCTGAATCTCACCGACCCGAACGCCAGATTGCGCGGCAAGCCGAGTTCGGAGAGCACATAGGAAGGCTCGACGCTCGCCGAGGTGCATGCCGAGCCATTGGAGACGGCGATACCCGGCAGGGCGTTGATCAGGGTTTCGCCGTCCACGCCTTCAAAGGACAGGTTGACCAGACCCGGCAGCCGGTGCGTCCTGCTGCCATTGAGGTGCGCGCCTTCGAGCGCCGCCATGCGTTCGAGAAAGACCTCGCGCAAGTGGGTGAGATGCCAGGCTTCTTGCGATACCTCGGAGTGTGCAATGCGCGCCGCCTCGCCGATGCCGAGTATCTGATGCGTGGCCAATGTGCCCGAGCGCATGCCAAATTCATGGCCGCCACCGTGAATCTGCGCGCTCAGGCGCACCGCGCCGCGGCGCACATAGAGCGCGCCTATCCCCTTGGGGGCGTAGAACTTGTGGCCGGATATGCTCATCAGATCGATGGGGACGCTGCCGAGGTCAATCGGCAGCTTGCCGACCATTTGCGCCGCATCGACATGCAGCGGTACCTGACGGGCGCGGCACAGCTGCGCGATGCCGGGGATGTCGTTGACCGTGCCGATTTCGTTGTTGGCGTACATGATGGACACCAGCAAGGTGTCGTCGGCCATCGCCTGCTCGACCATGGCGGGGGTAATCAGGCCGTCGTGGTCGGGCGCGAGCCAGGTGACCCTGTGTCCGAGCGATTCGAGGTGCTTGCAGGTGTCCACGACCGCCTTGTGCTCGATGCGGCTGGTAACGATGTGGCCTGCGGGCGCTTGCGAAGCTTCCACCACGCCCTTGATGGCCAGATTGTCGGATTCGGTGGCACCGGATGTCCAGATGATGTCGCGCGGGTCGGCACCAATCAGCGTGGCAAGATCGGAACGCGCCTCCTCGACGATTTCACTGGCCTGCCAGCCAAGGCTGTGCGTGCGCGAGGCCGGGTTGCCGAAGTTGCCTTCACGGCCGAGGCATGCCGCCATCTTGTCCGCCACCCGCGGATCTACGGGTGTCGTGGATGCATAGTCGAGATAGATGGGATTCGGCACGGGAGTATCGCAGTTGTGTGGAGTTGTGTGCAGTTGTACGAGGAAGGGTCTATTTCATAGTGCACACATAGTATAAGGTGACTCGGCAGACAGGCCCTGCGAAGGAGCACATGGCAAGACAGGCGAAGTCAGGCAAGGACACTGGCGCGAGTGGCGGCAGGGGCACCAGCGATGCCAACCTCGGGTTCGAGGCGCAGCTCTGGGCCGCGGCGGACAAGATGCGTGGCAACATGGAGCCGTCGGACTACAAGCATGTGGCTTTGGGGCTGATCTTTCTCAAGTACATCTCCGATGTCTTCGAGACCAAACGGGCAGAGCTGCTTGAAGATCCTCTGGCCGATGCCGAAGACCCGGAAGAGTACCTTGCCGACAGCGTCTTCTGGGTGCCGAAGGCCGCCCGCTGGTCGCGTATGCAGGAGCATGCCAGGCGGCCAACGATCGGCAAGGACATCGACGATGCCATGCAGGCACTTGAAACGGATAACGCTTCGCTCAGGGGTGTGCTGCCCAAGGAATACGCCCGACCGGCACTGAACACGATCATGCTCGGCGAGCTTATCGATCTGGTGAGCGGAATCGGCATGACGAGTGATATACACCGCTCACGCGACATCCTCGGGCGCGTATACGAGTACTTCCTCGGTGCCTTTGCCGGTGTTGAAGGCAAGGGTGGCGGGGAATTTTACACACCCGCGTCCGTCGTCCGATTGCTGGTTGCAATGCTGCAACCCTTCAAGGGCCGTGTCTATGACCCCTGCTGCGGTTCCGGCGGCATGTTCGTGCAATCCAGGAAGTTCGTCGAGGAACATGGTGGGCGTATTGGCGACATAGCCATCTATGGGCAGGAAAGCAATAACACAACCTGGCGACTCGCCAGGATGAACCTTGCGGTGCGCGGTATCGACGCAGATATTCGCTGGAACAACGAAGGCAGCTTTCACAAGGACGAACTGCCTGACCTGAAGTTCGACTTCATTCTCGCCAACCCGCCGTTCAACGTGAAGGATTGGGGAGGCGAGCGATTGCGCGAGGATGCCCGCTGGGCATTCGGTGTACCGCCGAAGGGCAACGCCAACTACGCCTGGCTGCAACACATCTACCATCATCTTGGGCGGAATGGGACGGCGGGCGTGGTGCTCGCCAACGGCTCCATGTCCACGACAACATCCGGCGAGGGCAATATCCGCCGCGCCATGATCGAGGCCGATATCGTGGATTGCATGATCGCACTGCCCGAACAGCTCTTCTACTCGACGCAGATTCCGGCCTGCCTCTGGTTTCTGGCGCGCAACAAGAATCCCCCCCCCCCCCCCCCCCCCCCCCAAATTGGCGGAAGCTGCTGCGACCGGCGTGGCAAGGTGCTGTTCATCGACGCTCGCAGGCTCGGACACATGGTTGATCGAACCCGAAGGGAATTCTCCGAAGAAGACATCGCCCGGGTCGCCGATGTGTATCACGCCTGGCGTGGCGCGACGGATGCGCCAACCTACGAGGACGAGCCGGGATTCTGCAAGAGCGTGTCGCTCGAGGAGGTGCGCATGCACGGTCATGTGCTGACTCCAGGGCGCTATGTTGGTGCCCCGCCCGCAGAGGATGATGGCGAACCCTTTGCCGACAGGATGCAGCGTCTCGTGGCCGAACTGCGCGAGCAGCAGGCCGAAGGTGCGCTGCTGGACGCTGCCATCGCCGAAAATCTGGAGCGTCTCGGCTTTCGGGAGAGCTCATGAGCGCTGCACAGTATCAGCAAGAGGCATTTCCGCCGGAAGAGCGCCTCGACTGGCGCTTGCTGGCACCGCTGATCGGTCAGGCAAGCGCGGCCTTGGCGCGGTACGACGGTACGCTTGCCACGGTGCCGAATCCACGCATTCTGGTGGCTCCCTTGCTGATGCGGGAAGCGGTACTTTCCTCGCGCATCGAGGGCACCCAAGCCACTCTGGGCGAAGTGCTGGAATACGAGGCGGGGCAAACGCCCGCGTCCGCCGAGCGCCAAGCCGACATCGTGGAGATCATCAATTACCGTGAAGCACTCCGGGTCTCGGAACAGATGCTCGAGGAATTACCCCTGTGCCTGCGCGTGATCAAGGAGGCGCATCGTGTGCTCATGTCCGGAGTGCGCGGCGCAAACAAGGACCCGGGCGAATTGCGTCGCATCCGTAACTGGATTAGCCCGCCCGGCAGCGACATACACACCGCATCCTATGTCCCCATCTCGGCGGATCGATTGCCTGATGCCATGGCTCGCTGGGAGCGCTATATCAACAATGACGAGGTGCCCGACCCGCTGATTCAACTGGCAGTGCTGCATGCCGAGTTCGAAGCGCTGCACCCGTTTCTGGACGGCAACGGGCGTCTCGGTCGCTTGCTCGTGCCGCTTTTTCTCTGGCGGCGCGGGCTGATTGCCCGACCGGTGTTCTACATCAGCGCCTGGCTGGAGACCAACCGATCTGCCTACTATGAGGGGCTACTGCGGGTGTCCCGCGATGACGACTGGACGGGCTGGTGCCAATTCTTTCTTGAAGCCGTGACGCGGCAGGCGGAAGACAATCTGGCCAAGGCGCGGGAGATTCGCAGGCTTTACGACAATTTGAAGGATCGTGTCGTGCAACTGACCCATTCGCAATACGCCATCTACGCGCTGGACTGGATATTCGAGTGCCCGATCTTCTGCAGTACCGATTTCGCGAAACAATCAAGTATTCCTCAATCCTCGGCAAAACGGATACTGCATGTTCTGCGCGACGCGAGTATCGTCAAAACACTGGTCGAGGGGAAAGGGAGTCGAGCAGCGGTGCTGGTATTCCCGGATTTGTTGAACGCTGCTGAAGGGAGAAAGGTATTTTGATGCTCATAGATGACCTACAAAGGAGTTTGTGGGTCATTTTTGCGATAAAACGAACCACAAAACCGTTTGTAGGTCACAGGTGAGCTACAACCGGCTCCGCAAATCAGGTTGCTCAAGCGAATAACGACATGTCCTTCGACAATACACTCAAGACTGCCCCCTTCGAACGGGCGATTCAACGCCTTGAAGAAGGTTTGGCGCGATACCTGGCCGATACGAGCGACATCCGGATTCGCGATGGTCTGGTCCAGCGTTTCGAGTTCACGTATGAGCTCGGCCACAAGATTCTGAAACGCTATCTTGAATATGCTTCCGCCAACCCGGAGCAGTTCGATGAGATGACATTTCAGGATCTGATCCGCACCGGAAACGAACGAGGATTGCTGCTCGGAGACTGGCCGGATTGGCGTGGCTTTCGTGAAATACGTAGGAAAACCAGCCATACCTACGACGAGGATGTCGCACTGGAAGTGGTCAGTGTCATTCCGCACTTCATCAGAGAGGTGGCTTACTTGAGAGACAGGCTGCGTGAATGTCTGACATGAGCGAACCGATGCCGCGAATCGACCTTCGGCCTGATTATTGGGACATAGTGCGCGATATCTTGCGGCAACATGTGCCGGACCGAGCGGTATGGGCCTTCGGATCCCGTGTCACCTGGACGGCGAAGGAATACTCCGACCTCGATCTCGCAATTCTGGGCGATGAGCCGCTTCCACTGAGCGCAAGCTCGGCGCTGGCCGAAGCGTTTGGCGAATCCGACCTCCCCTTCAAAGTCGATGTTGTCGATTGGGGGAGAGCGTCCAACGGCTTTCGGAAGGTGATCGAGCGGGAGTATGTGGTTGTTCACCGACCGAATGTTCCCCTTTCTAGATGGAGACGAACCAATCTCGGTCAAGTTGCCATGATTGGGACGGGCAAGAGCAATCGGCAAGACGCAGTCGATGACGGTGAGTTTCCCCTCTTTGACAGATCTTCAACCGTGAAGCGAAGCTCGAAGTATCTCTTTGATTGTCAAGCAGTTATTGTCCCAGGCGAGGGTCGGGAGTTCGTGCCTGAATACTTCAGCGGAAAGTTCGATCTACATCAGCGGGCCTATCGAGTCACTTCAACTGACGAACTTGCCGTTAGCACACGATTCCTCTACTACCTCCTACTTGATAACAGGAGATATTGGGAGCGGGTAGCCGTGGGATCAACCGTAAAGTCACTCAGACTTCGGTCATTTACGGAGATGCCTGTAAAGCTGCCTACTATCAGCGAACAGCGCGCCATTGCCCACATCCTCGGCACACTGGACGACAAGATCGAGTTGAACCGGCGCATGAACGCGACGCTTGAAGCAATGGCGCGGGCCATCTTCAAGGACTGGTTCGTCGATTTCGGCCCCACCCGCGCCAAGATGGAAGGCCGCAGCCCCTACCTCCCGCCCGAACTGTGGAACCTGTTCCCCGACACCCTCGACGACGAGGGAAAGCCGGAGGGGTGGACAGCATTTACCCTGAACGATCTCGCACATCATCACTTGCAATAATCTCGATTGATCCGGGGCGTCCGAGCACTACAGCATCCCATCCTTTGATGCTGCAAACGAGCATCACTTGATATCGCGACTCGATGATGGTGCCAGAGAACGCAGTTCTCCTCTCCAAACTGAATCCGGAAATCGAAAGAGTTGGCTGCCGAACGCGAAAGGGGAAGTGCCACAGGTAGCATCTACCGAATTCTTGCCACCTATCTCGCCTGCGACCCGCAGTATTCGTACTCCTCTTCATGCGAAGGCTTCAGGAGGAAGATGATTGCCATGGTCACCGGGACATCAAAGAGTCATCAGCGCGTTCCGCCGAAAGCCCTGCAACTCGCAAGGTGCTTGAAGACCCATTGCTGCTCGAACTGTTCGAAGATCGATTCCCTTGATCAACTACTCTCAAACCGTCGTGAAGCGAGAACGCTGTCTCAAACCCGAGATATCCTCCTCCCCAAACTCATATCCGGCGAAATCCGTGTCCGGACGCTGAAAGAGTCCACAGGCCGTGACGGAAAAAGGAAGTTCGCCGACTCGCGAAAGGCATAAACGCGCTTGCTATCAATCGAGTTCAATCGACCGTCGGATGGCAGAACAGAGGCCGTGCTGATCTTGCTCCACCACTCCTTCGAAATGCTTCTCAAATCAGCGATCCTGCAAAGGCAGGGAAAGATTCGTAAGCCGCGCCAAAAGCAGACTATTAGCTATAGTGATTGCGTGAGAAAATGCCTTACCGATGGGAAAATCAAGTTTCTAACCGATGAGCAGGCGCTCGCTCTGCAAGTGATTAACGGGCAGCGAAACGCAGCTCAACATTACATTGTCGATATATCCGAGCATCTGCTTTATTTCCATGCTCAGGCGGGTGTGACGCTCTTTCGTGACGTTCATGACGATATATTCGAGAGCAGCCTTTTGCTCGAACTGCCCGAACGCGTCCTCCCCGTCTCCACAACCGCGCCCAAGGATTTATCGACATTGTTCGAGACAGAAGTCGCAGAAATACAGCAACTCTTGGTCGAGGGAACCAGAAGGAAAATGGATGCAATTGCAAAGGCAAGAAGCCTCTCCGTGTTGGAGGGTGCTGTAGCAGGTGACGACGAACAGCCCGGTGACTCAGAATTAAGAAAGATCTGTGATCGCATCGCAGAAGGAAAAGCATGGCAGGGATATCTTTCCCGGAGTTGCATCCATCAATATCGCGACAGGAGGCGAGGGGTCGACTCTGAATCTGCGGCTAACAAAGAACGAAGGAACCCCCGTGAGTCTGTTACAGGAGGACGAAAGAACCGAAGCTGTTGTTGGAATACGAAGAGTCAATGAACTCGATCATTACAGTTTAGGTGCAACCGATCTTGCCAAAAAACTTGGTCTGACAGTACCCAGGTTGGGTGCGATCGCTAATCACATAAGCCTTCGAAAGGACGGTGAATGCTATAAGGAGTTCAAGATCGGTGCCTCGACTTACAAAAGATACTCATGCAAGGCTATTGAGAAGGTCAGGCTCACATTGGAAGCTGAATCTATTGACGATATTTGGTCCGCGCATCAGGCGAAAAACAAGAGCAACAAAAAGAGAGCGAAATCCAGCGGGATATCCATCAGGACATGAAGGTTTCTCACGTTGGAAAAAAGAGCCATCCGGCTATTCAGGATGAACTGCCGTCATGAGTACTGACCACTTGTACGCGACAATAGAAGCTTCGCTTCCTTCGCTATTCGAGTGCGCGAAGGCACCCCGCGGGGACATCCGGGTGAGGACACCTTTGATGTATCCAGATGGCGGGCTCATCGAGGTTCATGTAATTGACTGCGGGACGCACTACAGCGTTACGGACTTTGGCGAGACCTTGGGATGGCTTGGCCTGCAAACGACAAGCCCGCAGAGGTCATCGAAACAGGAACGCCTGATTGCGGATGTGTGCCAAACACTGGGGGTAAGTCTCAACCGTGGGGAACTCACGCTTCAAATCGAAAAAATCAATGCATTGGGGGAAGCGGTCACTCTGGTCGCTCAGGCGGCTCTGCGCGTTTCCGACCTGTGGTTTACTTCACGCAGCCACACGGTCGAGACCGTCGCAGATGAAGTCGGTGACTGGTTTTCGATAAAGGACGAAGAAATCCGCCGACAACTTCGCTTGGGCAAGGATAGCCACTGGGAATTCAAACAGATCGAATTCAAAGGCGATAAGCCGACGAGCCCGAGCAGAGACAGTTTCGCGGATGAACTCGGCGCGTTCGCCAATGCGGACGGTGGAATTATGCTGTGCGGGGTGGCCGACGACGGAACGATTCAGGGCATGTCGCCAAAACGGATGGCCAGAGCTCGATAAATCCTGCTGGCGGAAGTCAGCACCAACAAGCTTGAGCCACCGCTGCGCATCGACATTTATCACCGGGAACTCGATGGCAAGGCATTCGTGATGGTGGTTGTGCCGCGCGGCGAAGCGATACATGAACGGCGCGGACAAGCCTTCATGCGGGTTGGCGCAACCAAGCGCCGCCTTCAGAGCGCCGAGCGCCTGCGGCTGGCGCAGAATCGCGCACAAAACCGCTACCTCTGGTTCGACAAGCAGGTCGTGCCCGAGACCGGATTCGAAACACTTGGCGAACGCCTGTGGGAGCCGCTCATCAGTGTGGAGGGCGCGGCGGATCCGCAACGAGCCCTTCGAAATCTCAGGTTGCTGGCGCTTGATGATGCTGAATCGGTGTACGCGACCGTGGCTGGCGTACTGCTCTGCGCCCCTTCCCCGCAGCAGTGGTTGCCGCAAGCAACTATCGTGGCGACACACTATCGCGGGAAGGACCGCGCCTCCGGTCAGCTGGACGCGCAGGAAATCGTCGGGCCGCTTCCTGATCAGGTTGCCGACGCGGTCAAGTTCGTCGTTCGCAATATGCGCGTTGCCGCGCGCAAAACCCCGGAACGAGAGGACATCCCGCAATACAGCAAAACCGCCGTATTCGAGGCGGTGGTCAACGCGGTCGCGCACCGCGACTACTCCATGTCCGAGCGCAGGATTCGAATCTCCATGTTCAAGGACCGCCTGGAAATCGAGTCGCCCGGCCAGCTTCCCAATGGTATGACCATCGAAGGTATGGAGGCCAGTCAGGTGACTCGCAACGAGGCCATCGCTTCCGTGTTTGGTCGCATACCCGTCGCCAATGTGCCGGGCTCGGGTGCTCGCAAATACCTGATGGAACGCCGCGGAGACGGCGTGTCGCTCATTCGCAGGAAGACTCGAGAGATTGCCGGCGCACCGCCAGAATACAAAATGATTGATGAATCAAGCTTGCTGCTGCACATCCCGGCTGCGAGACTGGAACTCGTTCCCGCCGACGCGACGGTCACGGTGCATTCCGCGGGGGAACCTCTCGCAGGTATCGAGATTCTCGCGCTCTTCCCCAACAAGACTTGGGTGCGCTCTGTGACCGACAATGCTGGCGAGGCGGCGCTTGATCTCTACACGACACACTTGCCAATGACCGTCTATGCCGCCGGCTCCGGGTACAGAGCTGGACTGCAACGAGCGTGGACACCCAGCCAGGGTGGCCTGCTGCTCGAACTTGAGCCGTTTGAGCCTGGCGGTGCCGCCATTTTCGATCAAGGCACGGGGAATCTCCCCGGCCTGCGGGGACGCTTGAATCCCATTCTTGACACCTCTAACCGAACCTATATCTACGCGAACAACATTGCGGTCGAGCAAGGGCGGCAACAGCCGGTGACTTTTCGCGTAGGCAAGCCCATGAGACTCACCGACGCGTATGGCACCGAGTTGTCGGTCACCATCGTTGACATCATGGGTCGTTCATCCCTGCTTGAATACCGACCGTTCGAGGATTGAGGCGAGTCAGTATTGGCCCAGATATATCAGGCACTATTTGATCCGGTACAGGGTGTTTGCATGATTGAAGACATTCAGATGCTGCTCGATCAGTACTCACATTGGCTTCGTGACAGAACGCATCTGCGAAAACTTGCGGACTGCGTGGAAGTCACCACGCCTTACCTCGACCGGCATAACGACTATCTCCGGATTTACGCCAAGCGCGTGAACGGCGGTTATGTGTTGACGGATGATGGCTATGTTCTTGATGACCTCGAGATGTCCGGGTGCAAGATCAACAGTCCAAAGCGCGAATCCCTGTTCAGAACAACACTGAACGGTTTCGGTGTGCAATCAAATGGAAAAGCGCTCGAGGTCAATGCGTCTGCGGACAATTTCGCCTTGCGGAAGCACAATCTTGTGCAGGCCATGCTCGCAATCAACGACCTCTTCTATCTGGCTTCCTCAAATGTCGCGAATTTGTTTCACGAACATGTAATCGCATGGCTGGATCTATCAGAAATCCGCTATACGCCAAGCGTCAAGTTCACGGGCAAGAGCGGCTACGACCATCGCTTCGATTTCGTGATTCCGAAATCGAGAACTCAACCGGAGCGCTTTCTTCACGCCATCAATCGTCCGAATCGAGAAGCGGCGCAGACCATGGCATTCTCATGGATGGACATCAAGGAAACACGATCTGCCGAGGCAGAAGCCTGTGCAGTGCTGAACGATTCGGAGCAAGGGGTTTCCGATAACGTTATGAACGCCATGCGTAACTACAATGTGGTACCCATTCCATGGTCTGCCCGTCACGAATGGCAGCCTCGGCTGGTCGCCTGATGCAGGTCAGCATAAGAGACGCGGATGCCCTTCGCGCAATATCACCTGCTGCGCTGGCTGCCTACGCACACGCCAGAGGGTGGCATCAGGGAGAACCCTATCGCACCCACTCGTCCGTCTATGTTGGCGACAACTTGCCGGATATCATCATTCCGCGCACGACAAAACTCGGCGATTACGCCAGTGCTGTGGGGGCGCTCGTCAAGACTTTCGCACAGGTCATCAATCAGGATGAGCTTGCGGTGTACCGGCACTTGGCGACTGCCGACCGCGACATCATACGTATACGCGCTGCCGCAGGCGACGACGGGAGTATCGGGATCGAAGATGGTGTCAGGCTCGTCTCGGGTGCCCGCGACCTACTGCTTGCAACGGCGTGTTCGCTGGGCGAACCGCGGAATGTCTATCGTGTGGGCGCGAATCGGGAGGCGACCGATCTGATGAAGCGGATGCGTCTTGGCCAGACAGATCAGGGCAGTTTCGCGGTGACTTTGCTGACCCCCGAGATCGCACCGGCAATATCGACGCTATTGCCAGATTCCGACGACAGGCAGGCACCCATCGCACGGCGTTTGACGAGACGTCTGATTGGCGCGCTGGCAGCGGCGCGAGAGGCGAGCGAAAGTGTCGCCACCGGCGATGGAGTCGCGTTTGGAGAAGCTGTAGCCGAAGGGGTAAGCGCAAACCTGTGCGAGGCCTTGGTGCAGATCATCGAACCTTTTACATCTCTTGATATAGAAGTTTTGTGGGCTTGCACAAGACCATCAAACATTTCAGGTGCGCCTGTTCGCTTCGGCAAGGCAGATGCGCCCATTCTGCGCGAGGTGGCGCGTTCGTTCCGCGATCGCGCAACTCGACCATCTCCGAGGTGATTCAGAACCACGAGCCGGAAATTGACTCTTCCATGTAGGACAATGGCGCACTCCTGACTTCAGGGAGCCTCTGCCCGATGTTGACCATCTCACTGCGTTGTCCTCTGCGGATGGTTTCATGATGCTCATCACCGAGGGAGAGGTCGAGAACGCCGCGCTCGGGTGGCTGGAAGAACTCGGATATACCGTGACGGACGGCGCGGACATTGCTCCCGAAAGCCCGGTGGCGGAGCGCGTCAGCTACGATGAAGTGCTGCTGATCGGTCGGCTTCGCGCGGCGCTTGAACGACTCAACCCGCATCTGCCCACTGACACACGGGACGAAGTCCTGCGCAAGCTGCGACAAACGGAAACCCCTTCGCTTATCGAGGAAAACCGCCGTCTGCACCGCTACCTGATCGAGGGTGTGCCCATCGAGATCGCCCGCGAGGACGGCAGCATCGGCGGGGATTCGGCGCAACTGATCGACTTCGAGGACATCTGTGCCAACGACTGGCTTGCCGTGAATCAGTTCACGGTGATTGAAGCACATCGCAACCGCCGACCCGATGTGGTGCTGTTCGTCAATGGCCTGCCACTGGCGGTCATCGAACTGAAAAACCCCGGAGACGAAAACGCCACCCTTGAAGGCGCGTTCAATCAGCTTCAGACCTACAAGAGAGATATATCCTCGCTGTTCCGCTTTAACGCGGTACTCATGACCTCGGACGGGATTCAGGCGCGTCTCGGTTCACTCACGGCCAATCGCGAACGATTCATGCCCTGGCGCACCGTGCACGGCACCACTATCGACCCAAAGGGAACACCCGAGATGGAAACCCTCATCAAGGGCGTTTTCGACAAGGGACGGTTCCTGAGTCTGCTTCGCGATTTCACCGTGTTCGCGGATAGCGGGGCAGGGCTTGTCAAGATCATCGCCGGATATCACCAGTTCCATGCCGTGCGCCGCGCCGTCGCATCCACCTTGAGCGCACTGCCGAGATTCGCCCACGAGCTGCGCGATGAACCGGCGAAGTACGGACTGCCCGTCATCGAATCGCAGCAACAGGGCGACAAGCGCATCGGTGTCATCTGGCACACCCAAGGCTCCGGCAAGAGTTTGCTGATGGCCTTCTATGCCGGACAGGTCATCGCCCATCCTGCCATGGAAAACCCGACACTGGTGGTGGTCACCGACCGCAACGATCTTGATGATCAGTTATTCGGCACCTTCTCCATGTGCCGCGATCTGCTACGCCAGACCCCACAGCAGGCAGATAACCGCGAAAACCTGAAGCAAATCCTCTCCCGACCAGTCGGCGGAGTGGTGTTCACCACCATTCAAAAGTTCTCGCCCGAGCATGGAAAAGTCGATTACCCGATGCTTACCGAGCGCCGCAATGTCATCGTCATTGCCGACGAAGCGCATCGCAGCCAGTACGGATTCCGCGCCAGGGTGGCGCACAGGAGCGGCGAAATATCCTACGGCTTTGCCAAATATCTGCGCGATGCCTTGCCGAACGCATCCTTCATCGGCTTTACGGGTACGCCGATCGAACAGGAAGATGTGAATACGCCCGCTGTATTCGGCGAGTACATAGATGTTTATGACATCAACCGCGGTGTCGAGGACGGCGCAACGGTACCGATCTACTATGAGAGCCGTCTCGCGCGCGTCGAACTTGATGAAGATGAGAAACCCGGGATTGACGACGAGATAGCCGAATTGACGGAAGATGCGGACGAAGGCGAGCAGGAGCAGCTCAGGCGCAGATGGGCGAATGTCGAGGCGGTCGTCGGCGCGGAGAAGCGCCTCCGACTCGTCGCTCGGGATCTGGTCAAGCATTTCGAGAGCCGCGTCGTCGGCATGGACGGCAAGGCCATGGTCGTCTGCATGAGCCGCCGGATTTGCGTCGCACTCTATCGCGAGATCGTCAGGCTGCGCCCGCACTGGCACAGCGACGACGACGAGAAAGGCATCGTCAAGATCGTCATGACCGGTTCGGCATCAGACCCGCAGCAATGGCAGGCTCACATCGGGGGCAAGACTCGGCGGGAGCTGCTCGCCAAACGCATCAAGGACCCGGACGACGCATTCGGGCTGGCGATCGTGCGCGACATGTGGCTGACCGGATTCGACGCTCCGAGCCTGCATACGATGTATGTTGACAAGCCGATGAAGGGGCACGGCCTCATGCAGGCCATCGCTCGCGTCAACCGCGTGTTCCGCGACAAACCGGCCGGGCTGGTGGTGGACTACATCGGCATCGCGCAGAACCTGAAGACGGCCCTCGGTCGTTACTCACAGGGCGACCGGAAGCACGCTGGCATCGACGAAGCCGAAGCTGTCGCAGTGATGCTCGATACACTCGATATTCTGCGCGCCATGTTCCACGGGTTTGATTACCAAAAGGGTCTGGTCGGGTCGGCGCAGGAGCGGCTCGCCGCACTGGCCAACGCCATGGAATGGGTTCTCACGATGCAGCAATGCGATGCGGCGCGGGAAACGAACGAAGAAGACAGGAAGCGTGTCCGGTGTCGATTCAACGATGCCGTGCTGGATCTCACCAAAGCCTTCGCGCTCGCCGCCGCCAGCGACGCGGCGCGTTGTGTCCGGGACGAAGTGGGTTTCTTCCAGACGCTCCGTGCAGCACTTGCCAAGAGTGCGCCCGGCACCGGCAAGTCCTCCGCCGAACGCGACCTCGCCGTGCAGCAGATCGTCAGCCGCGCCATCGTCTCGACCGAGATTGTCGATATTCTCGAAGCAGCCGGGGTGAATGCGCCGGACATCTCCATCCTTTCCGACGAGTTCCTCGCCGAGATTCAGGGAATGGAGATGAAGAATCTCGCAATGGAGGCACTGCGCAAACTCATCAACGGCGGGCTTCGCTCGCGCAGCCAGATCAATGTCGTGCAGACCCGCGCATTCTCCCAAAGGCTGGAGGAAGCCATCGCCCGCTACCACAGCAACGCCATCACCACGGCGGAGGTTCTTCAGGAACTGATCAGGCTTGCCAGGGACATCCGCGCCGCACACCAGCGCGGTGCGGAAGAGGGGTTGAGCGACGAGGAGGTCGCCTTCTACGATGCCTTGGCCGAAAACGAAAGCGCGGTCGATGTGATGGGCAACGCGCAACTTCGCGTCATCGCCCATGAGTTGCTGAGCAGCCTGAAAGCCAATGCCTCCGTGGATTGGCAACATCGTGAACAGGCGCGCGCCGGAATGCGCGTTCTGGTCAAGCGCATCCTGCGCAAGTACGGCTATCCGCCCGACCTGCAAGCCTCCGCCGTGCGGACTGTGCTTCAGCAGGCTGAAGTGCTTGCCGGGACTTGGGTTGGTTGATGTAATGTACCTGGTGCTACCCCACCCGCTGACGCAGTTCATCAACAACTGCCGGGTCTTCGATGGTCGCTGGCATGGTCCAGTCATCTCTATCAACCATCTTTCTCAGCAAGTGACGCAGAATCTTGCCTGAGCGGGTCTTGGGCAAGCGCGGCACCGCAATCGCGCGTCGAAAACAGGCGAACGCGCCTACCTCGGCGCGCACCTTGGCAATCAGGTCGCCCTCCAGCGCCTGCTCATCGATTTTCACGCCGTCCTTGAGCACCACTATGGCGAGCGGTACCTGTCCCCGAGTCTCGTCCCGAACACCCACCACTGCGCATTCCGCTACTGCCGGATGCGCGGCAATCACCTCTTCAAGCCCGCCGCTCGAAAGCCGGTGCCCGGCCACATTCATCACGTCATCGGTGCGCCCCATGACGAAGACATATCCGTCCTCATCGCGATAACCGCCGTCGCCGGTCAGATAGAAGCCAGTGAAATCGCTCCAGTAGGACTCGACATAGCGGTCATGATCGCCCCACACCGAATAGAGACTTCCCGGAGGCAGGGGTTCAGCCAGGACGATCTGCCCTTCCTGGCCGGTCTCGCAGGCATTGCCCTGATCGTCGAGCACCCTGAGGTCGTAGCCGGGCACAGGCAGGCTGACAGACCCCGCCTTCGGCGGCACCAATCCCAGCCCCGCCGGGTTCGCGCAGATGGGCCAGCCCGACTCGGTTTGCCACCAGTGATCGATGATCGGCACATCAAGGTGTTCGCCGAGCCAGTGAAAGGTGGCCGGATCAAGGCGCTCCCCGGCCAGAAACAGATTCTTCAGGCTCGATATGTCATGGTGCGCAAGCAAGCTGGCATCGGGGTCTTCCTTGCGCACCGCACGAAATGCCGTGGGTGCCACGAAGAATGTCTGCACCTGATGCGATTCGATCACTCGCCAGAAGGCCCCGGCATCCGGTGTGCGCACCGGCTTGCCTTCATACAGGACACTCGCGCACCCGCGAATGAGCGGCGCATATACGATATACGAATGCCCGACCACCCAGCCGACATCGGAAGCCGCCCAGAACACATCGCCTTGATGGCTGTCGTAAATCGTGGACATACTGTAATTGAGCGCAACCGCATGACCGCCCGTGTCGCGCAGTACGCCCTTGGGCCGCCCGGTGGTGCCCGAGGTGTACAGGATGTACAGCGGGTCGAGAGCATCGACCGGCACATAGTCCTTCGCCGTGGCGCCGGCGAGCGCCTCGTCCCAGTCCAGGTCTCGCCCGCGCGTGAGTTCAGCGCGCAGCACATCACGCTGCTTGATCACGCAGCGCTCGGGCGGATGCCGCGCGCTCCCGAGTGCCGCTTCAATGAGTGGCATGTAGGCTATCGGCGTTTCGAACTCGATACCGCAGGAGGCTGCGAGCAGCACACTGGGTGCCGCATCATCAATGCGCGCCGCCAACTCGGGTGCGGCAAAGCCCCCGAACACCACCGAATGAACCGCCCCGATGCGCGCACAGGCGAGCATGCTGATGATGGCCTCGGGAATCATCGGCATGTAGATGATCACCCGGTCGCCAGGCGCAACGCCAAGTGATGCAAGCAGGCCGGCCACTCGCGACACCTGCTCGCGCAGCTCGGAGAAACTGAACGCCCGCATCTGCCCCGTCACCGGCGAGTCGTAGATGAGCGCCGTGTCCGCGCCGCGCCCGGCATCGCAATGCCGGTCGATGGCAAGCCAGCTGGCGTTGGTCTTTCCGCCCGCAAACCAGCGATAAACACCATTGGCATCCTTGCCGAGGGTCCGCTTCGGGGCCTGAAGCCAGGGAAGCTGCGCTGCCTGCTCCTCCCAGAAGGCTTCGGGAGTTTCAAGCGAACGGCGATATTCGCTGTGCCATGTCGTCTGCCGCATCATCAGCCTGCTTGCGAATGCCAGAACGATCAGCCAGGCCGATTGCTTCCTATGACACCGGCATCAAGCAGCGCCCTGGCTTCCTCTTCGTGGTAGCCGAAATCTCGCAATACGTCGAAGCTGTCCTCGCCCGGAGAGCGCGGTGCGCTGTGAATACTGCCCCGGGTTCTTGAAAAGCGCGGTGCCGGAGCGGGTTGCACAAGTCCATCATGCGTCTCGAAAACACCGCGCGCCACATTGTGCGGGTGCTCGGGTGCCTCGCGCAAGGACAGCACCGGGGCAAAGCACACGTCAGTACCTTCCATGATCCGACACCATTCGTCGCGCGTCTTCTGCTTGAACACCTCGGCGAGCGCCGCCCTTTGTTCTGGCCAGCGTCCGGTATTCATCTGCTCGCCAAAGACTTCCGGGTCGAGTTCAGCCAGACGCAAGAGCTCGGCGTAAAACTGCGGCTCAATCGAACCGATGGACACGAACTTGCCGTCAGCTGTCTCATAGGTATCGTAGAAGTGCGCCCCTGTGTCGAGCAGGTTGCGACCACGCTCATCGCTCCACAGGTTGCTTGCGAGCATGCCGTAGAACATGCTCATGAGGACCGACGCGCCATCAATCATGGCCGCATCCACCACCTGCCCGCGTCCCGAGCGCGATGCCTCGAGTACGCCACAGACCAGGCCAAATGCCAGCAACATGCCGCCACCGCCAAAATCACCGACAAGATTGAGCGGCGGCACGGGAAACCCATCCGCACGACCGATAGCGTGCAGAGCGCCCGACAGTGCGATGTAGTTGATGTCGTGCCCGGCCGCCTGGGCAATCGGACCTTCCTGTCCCCAGCCCGTCATGCGTCCATACACCAGCCTGGCGTTGCGCGCCATGCACTCTTCGGGGCCGAGGCCGAGTCGCTCGGTGACACCCGGTCGAAACCCCTCGAAGAGACCATCCGCCTGCTCGCAAAGTTTCAGCACCAGCGCCACGCCTTCGGGCCGCTTCAGGTTCACCGCAAGTGAACGCCGATTGCGTTTGAGAACATCTTTCTCACGCCGCGGCGCTGCTGCCATGCGATCGATGCTGATGACCTCCGCGCCCATATCGGCGAGCATCATGCCGCAGAAAGGCCCTGGGCCTATGCCGGCCAATTCGATGAATCTGGTGCCTGTGAGCGGCCCCCCTGCGAGTGGTTGCATGAAAACATACCTTGATCGTTGCTGGTAGCGTCCTACTATACCGAGGTGCGTTCTGATCAAGTCCGGGCCGTGCGCTTCCCGGACAGGTTGGCAGGTTCGAGCGACTGGTCCGGCTGGCTATTGACAGCCGTCCCGATCAAGCCGCTGAGCAGTTTGATCACGGCATCAAGTTGGCTGTCATGCTGCCCGTCATGTTGCAGGCAATCGCCGGATTCTTCCTGCCAATACAGGCAAGCGCCATGGCGGTCGAGCTCGACCGCAAGCCATCCGTCAGGCATATCATCGAGAAAGCCGTGCAGCCTCATCTCGGCTTCGGGGTCACCGCGCACGACGCGCCAGGGTTGCAAGTCCTGTAGCGGGCGAGTGATAGCCATTCTGTACGCAGCGCACCTGATCACGGGTTGCTTGATCACGCCGCCACTGCTCACGCGGTCTTGTGCACGAGGGCGCGGATCCGGCAATCTCGCCAATTCAACGCTGAGACCCCTGCGCCGGGCTTGCGTACGAAGCCGCGACAGTCGCTTGTCAGCTTCATTCGGCAAAAGCCAGAGAATCGGGCCAAAGGCGGCCAGAAACAGCAGGCCGATCAGCAGCCAGGTCATGTACACCCTCGTGGACTACAGCAGTATTGCAGGGTACTGCAAACCCGGACTGTCTTCATGTCCGGCAAGCGGCTGATCTGCGGGATCGCAAATCTGCTGTCGCGCGCACGAGGCTCGGCAGGTAATAGCCGAGCGCCAGGGCGCGGAATACATACATGCCGAGGAAAGCCAGCCACACTCCGGTATTGCCGCAAGCGGACCTCAGGACGAGATCAAGCACAACATAAGCCGCCGTCGTCACCACTGCCGCATTACGCATCGCCCGACCCTGGGTCGCACCAAGAAAAAAGCCATCGAGCTGAAACGCCGCGACACCGAGCAACGGTACAGCTGCACAATACGGTAGATACGCCAGCGCAACTCCGCGAGCTTCCGTATCACTGACAAACCGCTCGATGATGGCTGCTCCCGCGAGCAGGTACGTGATGCTGATCACAACGGCAAACGCCAGTGCCAGCTCTGTGGTGAGCCGCATGGCGCGGCGCAAACGCGGAACACTGCGGGCGCCGTAAGCTTCGCCGACCTCTTTCTCGGCAACAAAGGCAAACCCGTCGAGCACGAAGGCGGCGACGGTAATGAATTGCAGCAAAACCTCGTTCCCGGCCAGTTGCGCCGTGCCGATCTGCGCTCCCGATCGGACAAACCAGGCAAAGGCAAAAAGCAGCGCCAGTGTGCGGATGAGAATGTCCCGATTGGCGTTGAACAGCGTCATCAGGGCGGTGCGATCGAGCAACCCCTGCTCGCGCTTCAGGCTGCGCCAGATCAGTGTGACAGCAAAGATGAGCGCGACCCATTCGGCAATCGCCGTGCCGGCCCCAATCCCGGCCGGGCCCCAGCCGAGGCTGGCAACGAACCAGATATCAAGCAGGACATTCACGCCGTTCATGACGATCTGCATCGCAAGCAGCGCTCCGGTGCGCCCGGTGCCAAGCAGCCAGCCGGTGATCGCATACTGGGTCAGCAGCGCCGGTGCGCCCCAGACGCGGGCGGCAAAATAACCATCGGCCAGCATCACCACATCCGGCTCCGCCCCGAACGGTGCGAACACGCCAAGGCGCAGGATCGGAGACAGCGCAAGGATGCACAGCCCGAAGGCGGCACCGAGCAATACTCCGCGTTGCAGGGTCGCCCGCGCTTGCGCACCGTCCCTGCGCCCCAACGCCTGCGCAACCAGTCCGGTGGTTGCCATGCGCAGGAAACCAAAACCCCAATAGATGAAGCTGAAAGCGACGCTGGCAATCGCGACCGCAGCGAGGTCTGACTTGTCGCCATACAGTCCCATGACGGCGGTATCGACCACGCCGGTGGCCGCAATTGCAGCTTGCGCCAGCATGACCGGCACAGCCAGGCGCAGAATGCGCGAACGGGACACTACGTATGTTCCGGTGCGGTGGGCATCAGGCCGCTCAGGGTTGAAGACCCTGCCAGCGTTGGATACATTGGTTGCATTGGTTACACGATAGTTCGGCAAGGCCGTGTCCTGTCGAATGAGTTTGTACACTGACACCCTTCACCAAAGCCGCCAGAACACATCACATATCAGGAGTTCAATATGTCAGCACAGGTCTTCCTGCACCACTACCCCGTATCGCGTTTCGCGGAGAAGATTCGCTCGCTGCTCGGTTATCTGGATATCCCCTGGCATTCGGTGGAGACCACTTCCATTATGCCAAGACCCTTGCTGATGCCGCTCACAGGCGGGTATCGGCGCATTCCCTGCCTGCAGATCGGTGCCAACATCTACTGCGACACCGCCGTGATCGTCAGGGGGCTGTCGCGCCATCTCGACGCACCCGAGGTGCTCGGGCAGAGCTTCGCCTCCGCGCGCATCGTTGACTGGGCAGACCGCGAGTTCTTCCTCATCGGCGTGGCGCTCGGCTTCGGCGCTCCCGAGTCCGTGCAGGAGATGCTGGCCCGCCTTCCCGCGGAAGAGGCCAGGGGATTCCTCGCCGACCGCGCGGAACTCTCCGCGGGCGGAACCATGGCCATGCCGTCGCCCGAGGTCACCATGCAGCGATTCACTCAGGTGATGACTGAACTCGAAGCCTCTCTCGACACCCCCTACCTGCTCGGCGAGCGTCCAACCATCGCGGATTTCTCCGTGTATCTCACGCTCTGGGCGCTGCAAACCGCATCGGGCACCCGCTCGCTCGCTGCGGGCTATCCCGCAGTCAATGCCTGGTTTGAGCGTGTCGCCAGCTTTGGATACGGACAGATGACCGGCAGCTCCGGTGAGAAGGCACTGGAACATGCGCGCGCCATGGCACCTGTGCTGCCGGATATCGAGCCCATGCTGCCCTCGGGTATCGCGCTCGGAGACCGCGTCACCGTCACACCCGACGATTACGGCAAGATACCCGTCGAGGGCAAACTGGTGGCATGTGGCTCGAGCGAAATCGTGCTCGCGCGCACGACACCCGAAACCGGGCCGATCATGACGCATTTCCCGCGCACTCACTTCGACATCACGCCTCCGGGCGATGCATCTTCTTGATCAAGCCCATACGTGAGCTTGATCGGATTCGCACATCCATGTGCCGCACGGGAACCTCTGTCATGCGGAGTTTCCCCGGTGTGCGTGGTGTCCGGCCTTCTTCAACCACTCAGCAATAGTGCCCGGAGAAACTGCAACAGGTCGCTGGCGCTTCCGGATCGACCGCGGCGGCACCTTCACCGATCTGGTGGCGCGCACACCGAGCGGTCAGCTGCTGCACCACAAGCTGCTCTCTGAGCAGACCGGGGGCGGCAGGGATGCCGCCGTCGAGGGGATTCGTGTGCTCATGGGCCTCGCACCCGACGAAGCCATCCCCGCCGAGCAGATCGATGAGATCAGGATGGGCACCACCCTGGCGACCAACGCCCTGCTCGAACGCACGGGCGAGCGGGTGGCGCTGGTCACCAACCGCGGCCACGAGGATTTTCTGCGCATCGGGTATCAGAACCGGCCGGAACTCTTCAACAGACATATCGTCAAGCCGGAAATGCTCTTTGATCGCGTGTATGGCGTACGCGGGCGCATGAGCGCGTCAGGTGAGGAACTGGAGCGGCTTGATATGAACGAAGTGCGCACTGTGCTCACCGACATCAGGGCGGAAGGGATCAGCGCACTCGCCGTCGTGTTTCTGCACAACTTCAATTTTCCCCGGCACGAGCAGCAGGTGGCGCAACTGGCGCGCACACTGGGGTTTTCGCAGGTTTCCACCAGCCACGAGACCAGCGGCCTGATCAAGTTCATCAGCCGTGGCGACACCACCGTCATGGATGCCTGCCTGTCCCCCATTCTCGCTCGCTATGTGCAGCGCATCATCAACGCGCTCGGCGGGCAGCACAGGATGCCGAAACTCAGGTTCATGATGTCTTCCGGGGACCTCACCGATGCGCGCCTCTTCACCGGCAAGGATGCCATTCTCTCGGGGCCGGCGGGTGGTGTCGTGGGCATGGCCGAGATATCGAGAGCGGCTGGCTGTGAGCAGGTTATCGGATTCGACATGGGCGGCACCTCGACGGATATTTCCCACCATGCGGGCGAGTTTGAACGCACCTTTGAAACGGAAGTTTCCGGTGTGCGCGTACGTGCACCCATGATGCACATACACACCATCGCCGCCGGCGGCGGCTCACTGCTCACCTATGACGGCAGGCGCTTCCGCGTCGGTCCTGCGTCCGCCGGTGCACACCCGGGACCCATGTGCTATCGGAATCAGGGGCCACTCGCCTTGACCGATGCCAACCTCATGCTCGGCAAGTTGCTGCCGCAGCACTTTCCGCATCTGTTTGGCGCGGACGGGCGGCAGCCGCTCGATCGGGGGTCAGTGCAGCAGGCCTTTCAGGCGCTCGCAAACCGGCTCGGCGATGGGCGATGCGCACAGCAGGTGGCGGAAGGATTCGTGCGCATTGCCGTCGAAAACATGGCCAACGCCATCAGAAAGGTATCCACCGAGCGCGGCTACGATGTCACGCGCTACACGCTCAATTGCTTCGGTGGTGCCGGTGGTCAGCACGCCTGCCTGGTCGCGGATGCTCTGGGTATGGAGCGCGTGCTCTTGCATCCACTTGCGGGTGTCCTCTCTGCCTACGGGATGGGACTTGCGAGCCTGGGTGCGCATCGCCAGATGGCGATTGAAGAAGTGCTTGCACAGGATGTGGAACGCCAGCTCTCGGCAGGATTCACGTCTCTCATTGAGCGCACCAGAGAAGAACTGACGGTGCAGGGTGTGGAAATTGAGCGCATAACCGTCAAGCGTCGGGTACACCTGAGGTATCAGGGTACCGATACGGCACTGGTGGTCCCTGCGACGGGCGAGCGCGAACTGCGCGAAGCCTTCGAGCGGGAACACAGATCGAGGTTCGGCTTCGTGTCCTCGGACAAACGCCTGGTAATCGAGGCAATCGAGGTGGAAAGTCTTGTTGCCGACGAAATGGAATCCGAACCCGAGGCGGCGCTCGAGACCAGCGATATTCAAGTGCACGAACACGCCGAGTTTTTTTCTGGCGACCAGTTGCATCATGTGCCCGTCGTGAAGCGCGAACAGATACTTCCCGGGCAGCGATTGAAGGGTCCGGCGCTGATCGTCGAGTCCATTGGCACCATCGTGGTCGAGCCTGGCTGGAGCGCGGAAATGACCAGTCGGCGACATCTGCTGCTCATGCGCCATGAGCCTTCGCCCAAGAGGAAGCTGCTGGCAACGCGCGCCGACCCGATCATGCTGGAAATCTTCAATAATCTCTTCATGTCCATCGCCGAACAGATGGGGGTGACTCTGCAGGCAACCGCAGACTCGGTGAACATCAAGGAGCGACTCGACTTCTCCTGCGCCATCTTCAATGCCAGCGGGGCGCTGGTAGCCAACGCGCCGCACCTGCCGGTGCACCTCGGCTCCATGGACAGGAGCGTGATGAGCATCATCAGGTCACGGCGTGGCCGGTTCGAGGCGGGCGATGTATTCGTCATCAATGCGCCCTACGACGGCGGTACTCATCTGCCGGACATCACGGTGGTAACTCCCGTCTTCGACAAGACCGGGACGCAACTGCTGTTCTTCGTCGCCAGCCGCGGCCATCATGCCGATGTGGGCGGACTCTCTCCGGGGTCATCGTCCGTCGATGCGCGAAGCATTATCGAGGAAGGTGTGTTGATCGAGTGCTTTCAGATGGTGCGCCGGGGCGAATTTCAGGAGCAGGCGCTGCGTGACCTGCTCACGCGCGCGCAGTATCCGGTACGCAATGTGGCGCAGAACATGGCCGACCTCAAGGCGCAGGCGGCCGCCAACTCGAAGGGCGCACAACAGCTGCTGTCCATGATGGATATGTATGGCCTTGATGTGGTGCAAGCCTATATGCGCCATGTGCAGGAAAACGCTGCTGAATCCATTCGCGGCGTTATCAAGGCATTGCGGGATGCCAGTATCTGCCTCGAACTTGATGCGGGCAGGCGCATTTGCGTCGCTGTTCGCCCGGACAGCAAGCGACAGCGAGTGACGGTGGATTTCTCCGGCACGAGTGGGCAGCAGAGCGACAACTTCAATGCGCCGCGCCCGGTCACCCGCGCCGCGGTGCTCTACTGCTTTCGCACTCTGGTGGATGCGGACATCCCGATGAATGCGGGCTGCCTCGAACCCATCGAGCTGGTGATTCCCGAGCGCTCCATGCTCTCCCCGGAGTACCCCGCCGCTGTGGTGGCCGGCAATACCGAGGTGAGTCAGGCCGTGACCAGTGCCCTGTTCGCCGCGCTGCAGGTGAGCGCCGCTGCTCAGGGCACCATGAACAACTTCATCTGGGGCGATGTGCACTGCCAGAACTACGAAACCCTGTGCGGCGGTACGGGTGCCGGCATCGATAATCAGGGATGCGGGTTTGATGGCACCGATGCCGTGCACAGCCACATGACCAACACCCGCCTGACGGATCCGGAAGTGCTGGAATCTCGATTTCCAGTGCTGCTCGAGCGGTTTGAAATTCGCCGCGGTTCGGGTGGCGCGGGAAGGTTTCGTGGCGGCGACGGTGTGCTGCGCATCCTGAAGTTCCTGCGTCCCATGGAAATCAACCTGCTCACCAGCCATCGCGAGACACCACCGCCGGGACTCGCGGGCGGACAGCCCGGGGCGCGCGGAGTGAATCAGCTTCGTCGCGCCGATGGGCGCGTGGAGACGCTGCGCGGTTGTGAGCGCGTGTTTCTTGACGCGGGCGATGCCATCGTCATGCACACCCCCGGTGGAGGCGGCTTCGGGGACGCGGGCGAGAGCCAGCGGGAAAGCGAGTAGCCAGCAATAGGCTACCGGGGTTTCAAAACCAACCCGAGTATGCCTCGTTCTCGCCACCGAACTGTCCAGCGAATCGGAATCACATCTTCAGGCTACCCTGCTCTGATCACCTCTTTTGCAGTTGGTGTTTTGAGCGTCCGAAGGGAGTGTATGTCGCTTTTTGGCAGGTTTGGATCGTACTTGTCCGTCATTTGACTGCGCATTCGAGCTATCTTTTCTTGTTGTAGTTCCCGATTTTTCAGCGGATTTCGGTTCACTTGCATCTCCTTCAGATTCATGTTCATGAGTCATTTCGTTCCTGCTGAGGCAACGTGTGAAACTCTCTCCGGATCGAATTGCTTTTGATTTGATACTGGAAAGCGTATCCCAGAGCCTTTCCAACTCGTCAGTAGGCTTGTCAATCCTATTGAAAAGTTCTCGCGCTTCGGTTCGATCTATAACAAATTCGTGCGACGGGTACCCAGCAACGAGTTTGATGATGGTATCGGATTTCACATTTCCTGATTGTAGTCTGGATCCGTACTCTAACGACACCCGCACATACCTCTCAACCTCGCCTAATCGCGATGGGTCAATTTGACCGTAAATTTGTCCCATAAGCCCAACAGCCATCGCGAGACACCACCGCCGGGACTCGCGGGCGGACAGCCCGGGGGCGCGCGGAGTGAATCAGCTTCGTCGCGCCGATGGGCGCGTGGAGACGCTGCGCGGTTGTGAGCGCGTGTTTCTTGACGCGGGCGATGCCATCGTCATGCACACCCCCGGTGGAGGCGGCTTCGGGGACGCGGGCGAGAGCCAGCGGAAAAACGAAGAACCCTGACGCGCCGCGGGCGAGGCATTACGTCCCAAAACCGGTGAACGACCACGAACGCATTGACTCCGTGCTTTGCGTTCCTGTCTAATGATGGGCAAATTCAGGGACAATCGGTGCGTGACCAGCCTCGGCTTCAAAGGCAAGGTTTTTGTCGAGAACTACCACTTGGTGGTGCCTTATCACCAACTCACGCCGGTCAAGGCCAAGGGTCTGTCCGAGAAGGCCAGCCTGCACGACAATCTCATTATCCACGGCGATAACCTTGCGGCGCTGAAGGCGCTGCTGCCAACCCATCACCGCAAGGTGAAGTGCATCTTCATTGATCCGCCCTACAACACGGGCAATGAGGGCTGGGCCTACAACGACCGGGTGAACTCACCCATGATGCAGGACTGGCTCGGCAAGGTGGTGGACCGGGATGATCTGACCCGACATGACAAGTGGTGCTGCATGATGCTGCCACGCTTGAAGCTGTTGCGGGAACTGCTCACCGACGACGGAGCCATCTTCATCACCATTGACGACAACGAAGCGCATCGGCTGCGATGCCTGATGGATGAGGTGTTTGGGGAGGAGAACTTCG
Source organism: Pseudomonadales bacterium (assembly GCA_965199815.1). Lineage (GTDB taxonomy): Bacteria > Pseudomonadota > Gammaproteobacteria > Pseudomonadales > Azotimanducaceae > Azotimanducus. The sequence goes on along the minus strand of CBDATE010000010.1, from coordinate 59,913 downwards.
TTGCCAATATCGTCTGGCAAAAGGTCTTTTCACCCAAAAACTCTGCGAGGCACTTTTCGGAAGATCATGATCACATTTTGATCTATTCCCGACACGCAGAGAGTTGGATGCCAAACTTGCTGGAGCGAAGTGCACGAGCCAACCGTCGCTACAGTAATCCCGATGACGATCCGCGCGGCCCCTGGTCTTCCAGCGACCTCACTGCCCGAAACCACTACAGCGCGGGTACCTATGAGGTTGAAAGCCCTTCCGGCAAGACATTCTCACCCTCAGTAGGCAGGTACTTCCAAGTCTCTGCAAGCAAGTTCAAAGCACTCGATCACGACGGTCGCATTTGGTGGGGAGCGAAGGATAACAGCATGCCGCGCCTCAAGCGCTACTTGTCGGATGTGCGCGGCGGAGTCGTGCCCCAGACGCTCTGGCCTCACAAAGATGTTGGACACACTCAGGAAGCGAAGAAGGAACTTGTGGCGGCGTTGGAATTTCAAAAGTCGGAAGATGTTTTCAATACGGTAAAGCCAACCAGATTAATCAAGCGCATCCTCGAGATCGCCACCGACAAGGACTCCATCATCCTTGACTCCTTCGCCGGTTCCGGCACCACCGCCCACGCGGTGCTGGCGCTCAACAAGGAGGATGGCGGCAACCGGCGCTTTGTGCTCATCGAATGCGAGGACTACGCGGACAACATCACCGCGGAGCGTGTGCGTCGCGTGATTCAGGGTGTGCCAACCGCCAGGGATCCCCTGCTCAAGGCCGGGCTGGGCGGCACCTTCAGTTACTTCAAGCTCGGCGAACCCATGCGCCGCCAAGCCATCCTCGACGGCACCAGCTTGCCCGACTACGAAAAGCTCGCGAGTTATATCTTCTTCACCGCTACCGGCGAGGAGTTCGACCCGACGCAAGTCGATGAATCCACCTGGTTCATCGGCCGCAGCAAACTCTACGATCTCTTCCTGATCTATGCCGATGATGTCGAGGCGCTCAAGAACCTCGCATTGTCGCTGCCAGTGGCCAGGAAGCTGCCGAAAGGTGATCGGCTCAAGCTGGTGTTTGCCCCTACCAAGTACATGGACCCGGATTTTCTGCATTATTACCGCATCGTCTTCCAGCAGCTGCCGTTCGAGATTTACGAGGCAGTGGAGACCCTTGCGCCATGATCCTCAAGGACTTCCAGAAGCGCGCTCTGGAGACCGTTCAGAACTACCTTGAGCGATTGCGGGAGTGGCGCGAAAAAGCGCTGCCTTTGCTGGAAGTGGACCCGGATTACGATTGGGCGCGAAGTACCTGGCTGAAGGCTGTACCCGGGCGTCCCTATCAGTCACGTCGTGACGCTCTGGGCCGACCGCTGCCATCTTTCTGCCTCGAGATCCCGACCGGCGGGGGCAAAACACTGCTTGCGATCAAGGTCATTGATCTGGTGAACATTCACTACCTGCGCCGTCAGACCGGGCTGGTGTTGTGGGTTGTTCCGACAACGCAGATCTACCGTCAAACCCTGGGTGCCCTGAAGGACCGCGACCATCCCTACCGACAGCAACTTGATCTGGCTTCTGCTGGCCGAACCCTGGTGCTGGAAAAGAACAGCCGCTTCAATCCTGCTGATGTGCGCGAGAATCTGTGTGTGTTGATGCTCATGCTGCCGTCAGCCAATCGCATGACCAAGGAAACCTTGCGGATGTTTCGCGACAGCGCCGGCTTCGAGCGCTTCTTTCCGGACGATGACGACTTGGCGGGGCAGCGACAACTGCTGGAAGAGGTGCCCAATCTCGACACCTTTGATGGCGGTGCTGGCGGCGATGGCGGTGCTGGCGGCGCGGGTCTTTGGGAGCGTCAAATCAAGACCTCGCTCGGCAACACCCTGCGCCTGTTGCAGCCCCTCATCATTCTTGATGAGGGGCACAAGGCGTACAGCCCCGGTGCCAAGGCGACGCTCGAGGGGTTCAACCCCTGCATGATCGTCGAGCTGTCCGCCACGCCGCCCGAGACTGCCAACATACTGGTGGAAGTGTCGGGGCGCGACCTCCTGTCCGAAGAGATGATCAAGCTCGACCTGCACATCCGCAACAGTGCCAATGTTGATTGGCGTCAGACCCTGCTTGCCGCGCTCACCCATCGCGACTATCTTGAAGAAGAAGCGCGTACCTATGAAGCAGCGAGCGGGCACTACATCAGGCCAATCTGTGTGATTCAGGTCGAGCGCACCGGGCGCGAGCAGCGACAGGCAGGCTTGATTCATGCGGAGGATGTGCGCGAGTACCTGATCAGGGTACCGGGCATCCGGCGCGAGCACATCGCCGTCAAGACCAGCCAACGCGATGAACTGAAGGATGTGGACGAAGTCGGCGGATTGATGTCTCGTGATTGTCCGATTCGCTACATCATCACCAGGCAGGCGCTGCAGGAGGGGTGGGATTGCGCGTTTGCCTATGTCCTGTGCCTGTTGACCAACCCCGGTTCCCGCAACGCCCTCACGCAGCTGGTTGGCCGAATTCTGCGGCAGCCAGCTGCCCGCAAGACCCATGTCCGCTCGCTGGATGAAAGCTATGTCTTCTGCTTCCATCGCCGCGGCAACGATCTGCTGAAGGATGTACGCAAGGGATTTGGTCTCGAGGGTCTGCATGGCCTGGAGGGACATATCGAGTTGGACGAGGATGCCTCCGCCCGGCCAGCCGGCCTCGTTCGGCATGAGCCGCGCCAGCCCCTTGGACAAGCGGCCCGGGACCTTGTGCTGCCAGCCTTCATGATTCAGGACCAGGGCAAGTGGCGGCTCGTGTACTACGAGGCGGACATTCTCTCGAAGGTGCCTTGGGACGAGGTGGATGTGTCTCCGCTGTACGACCTTCCTCTGGAACACGGCGAGCGCCGCGAGTTGGCACTGCGGGCGGGCCTGGCTCGGGAACCTCTGCTCGCTGAGCCGGACAGGATTGAAAGCCCGGTCACCAGGGGTGACGGGATGGATTTCTACTTTGCGGCGCACCACTTGCTCGATGTCATGCCCAATCCGTGGCGGGGCCATGATCTGGCTCGCCGTGTGTTCGGGAAGCTGCTGGAAAGACACTCCAAACAGCAGGTGGCGGCGAACGCACTCTTCATACTGGAAGAAATGCGCAAGCGACTTGGCGCAGAACGTGACCGCCTCGCCGAGCGCGTGTTCGGCGAGTTGCTCGATTCCGGTCTGATGCGTTTCATGGTGGTGATGGACGACTTGAGCTTCCATCGACTGCCCGCCGCCATCGAAGTGCCACCGGCCAAGCAAGCCAATCGCGAGGACGGCACCCCCTACCAGCGCAGCCTGTTCGACTGGACCGCGGAGGATGACCTGAACGACTTGGAGAGCAAGGTGGCCACTTATCTGGACCGTCAGGAGCGCCTGTTCTTCTGGTACCGCAACCGCGCCCGCAAGGATTACTACGTTCAGGGTTGGCAGCGAGGCCGCATCTACGCAGATTTCATCGTCACCTTGAGACCCGATGAGGAAAATTCCAGCGATGCCTTCCATCGGGTGTATGTTCTGGAGACCAAGGGGCTGCATCTCGGGCAATCGGCCAACACGGAATACAAGCGCTCCGTGTTCGATCTGTGTAGCGAGCATGCCCGCAGGGCCGACTGGGCGGAATTCGTGCCCGCCATGCGCAACAAGGTGGTGAGTTTCAGGGTGGTGGATGAGGATGCCTGGCAACGGCAACTGAATGCAGCGCTGGGGGCATAGGAAACCTCTGTTATTCAGAGTTTCCCCTGCCTTGACCAGCTCCCCGTTTGTACTAGTCCAAACAGATGCGGAGCCTGGGTAAGGATTGATTGATTTCTTTCAGGGAGTGCCCTGAAAACTGGCAGTTATACGCCGGTCATTCATGGCCGGAAGTTCGCTTCCGGCCATGACTCGCCGCCCCCCGCAGCGTTCCCGACCACCTCACTCCTTCCTGACTTCACACAGCCCCTCGGCAAGAGTACCCGGCCCAAATCCATCACTCTGCGTCACCTGATTCTCGAGCCCTGACCCAAACCACACCTCATCTCGACGAGGACTCCTTGAACGATCCTGTCCAATAAGGGGCGCAGCGATTCATCTGCGCCGGTACCCCCGGATGCCACGCACACGCAGCATCCGGGCGACGGTTCGGATACTGACTTCTTTTTTACAACCGAAAGGGTACCGAACGATGCAATTTTACTCCAAGAGAAAATTTGACGAAGTCACGCGGATGCCTTCGACCGATCCGGGATGTACCTCCGATTCGCTCCGAAGGCTGCTCCGAGGCCACCACTTGATGCTATCGGCTGGTCGAGGGCGACTCTCCACAGCTGGACCGCTGGAAGAAACGCTACCGGGATGGCGGAGTCCGCGCACTCGCCGCAAAGAGCAGGAAGCCGCGCTCGTCCCGGGGACACGAGTGGACACGCGATACCGCGTGGGCAGTCTGGAACATGCGTCGCAAGTTCCCCTCTTATGTAGGAAAAGTCTATGGGAAAGGCCAGGCTGCACATCGTGCTCGCCCATCAAGGTACCCTCCTGAGCGAGTCCACTATCGGGCGCATCTTGAAGAAAGGCATTGCACTCGGCCATATACGCCCCTGCGCCTTCCTCCGCGGTCGTACCAAACCCAAGAAGCGTCGCAACTTCGCCCACGGCCACGCCAAGCGCCTCCCCTCCGGTATGCGCGCCTCCACACCCGGCCAACTCGTCTGTATCGACCACATGTCCATCTCCCGCGACGGCAAAACACTCAAGGAGTTCCGGCCGTCTGCCCAAGTACCAAGATCATGTTCTGCCGCGTCTTCACGTCCGCCACCGCTTACAACGCTCGCCGCTTCCTCAACGCCCTGCTCGATGACTACTCGTGGATCAAATCCCTTCAGCCGGCTCCGAGTTCATGGCCGAGTTCGAACGAGCCTGCCAACACAACAAACTCCCGCTCTTCGTCCTCCCGCCACGCGCTCAACGGCTGTGTCGAACATCTCGTATCGAATTCCGGGGCGGATTCGGCGGCGAACTCACCGTCGCCGAAGTCGTTCGCCAGGTACGGATACAACAACATCCGGCCCCATATGTCCCTCGATCAGGAAACCCCGTCGCCGTATCCTCCCTTTCCGCGCCCGCCCCTCGGTCTCATATCTAGTGAACGAGCTCCCCGTTCGGAGTTCGCCTCTGTCCTCATGCTAAAATTGCGGGCTATTCATTTTCCCATTCCACCTGACCCTGGCGGACTCGCCAGCACTTTCACGGTGATCACAACCATGCAGATAGAACTAGTTCCGCCCCTTGTCGGTGCGTTTGGCCTCGCAGTTGCGGGGGTCATCTATTTTCTCGTGCGACGCTATCCAGCCGGAGAGCAGGCATTGCAGGACATCGCCGAGACGATTCATCAAGGCGCCATGGTGTTCATGCGCCGGGAGTATCTGAATCTCGCCATATTCGCGGCCATCCTTCTGGGTATCCTGTGGTGGTCTCTGGGTCCGGAAACGGCACTGGCATTCCTTGCCGGGGCGCTTTCGTCGGCACTGGCTGGCTGGCTGGGGATGTACACCGCAACGCGCGCGAATGTGCGTACCACCACAGCGGCGCACACCCGAGGCATGTCGGACGCACTGTCCGTCGCCTTCTTTGGCGGCTCCATCATGGGGCTCGCCGTTGCCGCTCTGGGCCTGCTCGGTCTGGGTGCGGTGTACCTGTTTTTTGGTGGAGACCCGCACACTGCCGAGAACATTCACGGCTTCGGCATGGGAGCTTCGGTGGTAGCGCTCTTTTCGCGCGTCGGCGGCGGCATTTATACCAAGAGTGCCGATGTGGGCGCGGATCTGGTTGGCAAGATCGAAGCCGGTATTCCCGAGGACGACCCGCGCAACCCGGGTGTGATTGCCGACAATGTCGGCGATAACGTCGGAGATGTGGCCGGCATGGGTTCGGATATCTTCGAGTCCTACTGCGGCTCCATGATTGCCACTATCGCTATCGCTGCAACCTTGAGTGCAGCGACGGTGGAAACTATCGCCCCCGGCCTTGGCGAGTACAGGGGCAAGGAAATACTCATGTTTCTGCCGCTCATGCTCGCTTCGGTGGGGCTCGTCTGTTCGGTGCTGGGCATCGCTCTGGTGCGCGCGTTCTCGTCGGCAAATCCCGCCAAGGCGCTCAGGATCGGCATGGTAGGCACTCCCGTCATCTTCCTTGTTGCGGCCTGGTTCGTTGTGGATCTGAGCAATGCCAGCGCCTCGGTTTGGCAGGCAGTGCTGCTCGGCTCCGTGGGCGGTGTCATCATCGGACTGGTCACCGAGTATTACACCTCGGCGAAACCCATTCGCAAGATCGCCGAGGCGGGCCAGACGGGTTCCGCCACCGTCATGATCACCGGTCTTGCCAACGGCATGCAGTCAGTCGTCGTACCACTGTTGACCATATGCGCCATCATCTGGGTTTCGACGGAACTGGCGGGGCTTTATGGCGTTGGCATCGCCGCCGTCGGCTTGCTTGCCACTGTGGGCATGACCATGGCGGTGGATGCCTACGGGCCCGTGGCTGATAACGCCGGCGGCATTGCCGAGATGGGCGGGCTTGGGGAAGAGACGCGCAAGATCACGGATTCACTCGACGAAGTGGGCAACACCACCGCCGCGCTCGGCAAGGGCTTCGCCATAGGAGCAGCTGCGCTGGCTGCGCTGGCCATCATCACGGCCTATGTTGAAACCATCAGCAACATACAGGGTGAATTTTCGTTGCACCTGGGTGACCCCAAGGTGCTCATCGGGCTCTTTATCGGGGGCATCACACCATTTCTCATTGCGTCATTGACCATGACTTCAGTCGGCGATGCGGCCATGGATATGGTGAACGAAATTCGTCGCCAGTTTCGTGAGATTCCCGGCCTGCTCGAGGGCACGGGGAAGCCGGATACCGCGCGCTGTATCGATATTGCCACGCAAGCAGCCTTGCGTCGCATGATTATTCCGGGCGTGATCGCCGTGGGTGTGCCACCGGCGGTCGGGTTCGGTATAGGCCCGGAGGCGCTAGGTGGCGCGCTTGGTGGCGGATTGCTCGGCTGCGTGTTGCTCGCGCTGACTATGGCGAATGCTGGCGGTGCCTGGGATAACGCCAAGAAGTATGTGGAGAAGGGTCATCTTGGCGGCAAGGGTTCGGACACCCATGCCGCCACCGTGGTGGGCGATACGGTCGGTGACCCGTTCAAGGACACCTCCGGGCCGAGCATGAACATTCTCATCAACGTGATGGCCATTGTCTCTCTGGTCATTGCCCCACTGTTGGTGTGAGCTTCGACAACCTCGACCGCCCCTTCACCCGGCAAGAAACTCCCCGATCTGATCAGCCATCTGGTTGCAGGCGTTTGACTGCACCGGCGCAATCATGGGCACAGGCACGATTACGGCGGGCATGAATGATGTGCCCGAGGCCTGAGCGCTGATCTTGCCGACGGTCGTGTTGTTCCTGACATCCCAGATGGAGGCTTCGTATTGCGAGGACTTGTCCCAGCGCACGAAGCCGAAGCATCCTGCCCCGGCGGGTGATGCCGCGCAGGTCATGCCACCGCCCGACCCCGTGTTTTCCGTGGTGCCTTCAATCCAGACAATGTAGCGCACACTGAGAGACTCCATACGCTGACGCAACATGGGTTCTTCAATGAGAGCACTGAATTCGCTGACCTCCCGCGGCGCAAAGCGGGGTTCGAACCAGGGGAAGGTCATATCCTTGAAATCGTTCTGGGAAATCACCTGAAACGGTGTGTCGGCGCGTAGCAGGGAGCGTCCGACGCAGCCGATATACTCGATCTCGGTTTCGTGGCCGGCGGTCTGCTGACTCTTGCCAAGTACCACCACGGCATCCTGCCCGTCAATGCCGGTGTCGCCCTCCCTGATGATTTGAACGCTCGAGGTGACGCAGCCCGTCAGGGTTGTCATGATCCCGGCAAGACAGGCGATGCACAGAAATCTTCTCATCAGTACCTTCCGGGGACGACCCGACGCTTGCAACGATGATGGTAGATAGTACGCCCTTCGTCAAGCGAAGGCGACACACACCGTGACGGGGAGGCCCGTGGGCGGGCTATTCGCCGGTCGCCTCGCCGGATACCTCGCCAGCAGATGATTCGCCGCGACGCGCGCGTTCCGCCAACCAGGTTTTCATCTCCGGCAGGAGCGGAAGCTGGCGCGCGATCAGGGCTGACGCATCCCGCAGTGCCGTTCTGGTGGCGGCCGCCAGTGCGGCCCCGGAGTTCGAACCCGTGAGGCTGCGGAAGTTGCGCACATCGGAGCGGCCATAAGCAGACAGTGTCCAATTGACCACCTCCTGCCCCTGCGTTTCGAGAAGTTGTATCTGATACACGATGCGAACCTCGAAAAACTCGGTTTGCGACTGTCCGGGAATGCTGATCTCGAACGTATCGACCTCTGGCTTGATGATGAGTTCAGCGCCCATCGCCGTCTGGCCGATGCCGCTCACCTGCGAGAATCGGGCGAAGAGTCCGCGCATGGTTTGCTCGAACATGTGTTGCTGATCGCTGCCGACCAGCACACTCCAGTCGCCGAACCCCTCGATGGATTCCGTGTGCTGATAGTTCGCGAACGCATCATCGGTCAGCAGGCCGACATGTACCGGCACCGGTTGCACCAGCGGCGGGGGATAGCTGCTTTGCATCTGTACCTGCGCGCCGCCACAGGCTGTGATGAGGCCCGCCAGCATCAGGAGGCCGACAACCCGCACTGAAGCCATGTTGAATTTTCCGAATCGGGGCATTATGGGCGCACTCCATGTATGGGCACACTCTATTGCAATTCCGAAGAGCCGACAAAGGCACCGAGGTTTCGCTGCGTCAATTCGCGCATCAGCGCGGCGAACCTGTACGCGCTGATGCGCGCTTGTTGCGGAGCGTCTGGCTGAAAGAGCACGGGAAAGCCCACAGCGTGAATGCGCACCCGGCGACGGCCCGTTTCCTGACTCTCGCGATTGGCCCGGTCCACGGCATCGACAACTCCCTGGATGGAATTGTTTTGTTGAAAGTCGTCTCCGAACACATAAATGGAAATCTCCAGTTCGGGGTCGAAGAAGGTGGAAATCGCACGTTGAATACCCTCGACCGGGCTTGAATTGGAGAACGGATTCCAGGATGACAGTCGGTCAACTATCTGCCTGCGCACGGTCGGAGAGTCCGGCATCCAGCGCCCGGCAAAGCTGCGGAACATGTAGTCCCCCATATCATTCATCACCTGAATGCCCCTGACTTCCGGGTACACCGCCAGCACCTCTCCCACCTTGCGTCGCACCCCCTCCCAGGCGTAGCTGAACATGCTGCCCGAGGTGTCGATGACGAAGATGATGTATTGACTGTCGGCGGTGATGCCGCCGATGGCGTTCGTGCCGGTGATTCCGCCTGTCACCTGAAGCGCCAGCATCTCTTCAGTCAGGGACTGGCGCGCCTTCGCCAGACCGCGCGCCTGTTCGGCAAGTTGATATGCCTGCTCGTCCGCTGCCTCGAGCTCCTGCTCGATTCTCGCGATGCGTGCGCGCAAGTCGCGAAGCGCTCGCGACTCCCGGTCGAGTTCCGACTGCATGTCGGAGAAGGTCAGTTTGGCCTGGTCAGAGTCGCGGCGCGAATCGAGCAGGGCATCGCGCATCATGTTGACGCGGGCTTCAAGGTCGATTACGGATTGTTCGTTGATGCGCGTCTCCGAGGTCTCGGCCACCATCAGGAGCAGCAGCAGGCCACCGAATCCACAACAGATCATGGCCAGAAACGGCATGCCAAAGTCTTCGTTTTCCCTGCGTTTCATCATGGCCAGTCCACCGATGGTGACAGGAAGGAGCCGCCGGTATTGCGCGCGAGTTCCCAGTAAGCACCGGCCGCCGCGTTGTCTCCTTCAAGCGGGAGCAGGATGATATTGAACGCCATACCGGGGGTCACGCGATTGACGGCATCGAGGAATAACTCCAGCCGCTCACGCGCCGATATGGTATTGCGCCGAGGTGTACGGCGGCCGAGGGTCGGCAGCCCGTCAGTCACCAGAAATACGCGGTCCGGTTTCGGAGACAGGCTGTCCAGCACATCCATCAGCGCGGCCAGGTTGGTGCCGCCCTCGGGGGCAATCTCTTCGAGTGCGTCGAAGGCGCGTTGCAGATGATCGCCGGTTGCGCTGGGTCGCCAGCGAGCTTCGCCCAGGATTGCCTGCGCTGTTTCTGCGAACACGATCAATTCGAACTGGCTCTCCAGCGGGAGCGAGGCGGCAATCCAGTTCGCGGTGCGCACTGTGCGCATCCACTTGTCGGATGTCCGGCGCTGCTCGGCGGGCATGTTCTTCCTGCGTATCGCGTTCAGCAGAGTTTCATCGAGCATGCTCGCCGAGGTGTCTATGGCGACCACGATGCGCCGACCGTCCATGCGTATGCCGGACAGGTACTGGCGGCTGCCTTCGCCTTCGAGTTCGCGCAGTGAAGTGCCGCCGCCATCCTGTGCATCCCGCTCGAGGGCTTCCACTTGTTGTTTTTGCGCTTCGACCTGTCTCGCCAGGGTCTCGACGCGCGACTCTTCTGCCGCGAGGCCGGAAGTGATGCGCTGCAGGGACTCCTGATCGCGCTCCGCCGTTTCCGTGAGCTGCTCCTTCGAGGCGCGCGTCTGCTCGAGTTGCTGTTCGATCTCGGCGATGGCGCTTTCGAGATCGGACAGGCTCATGTCGCTTTCCTGCGAGAGGAAATCGAGTCGCCGTATTTCTGCGAGCAGGACTTCATTGTCTTCGGCAAACGCCTGAATGCTCTCGTGATTGAGGATGAAGAACATGAGCACGACGGCACCGAGCCCGCAGGACATCACGTCCAGGAAGGACATGGAGAAAGTTGACAGCTTCCTGCGCGCCATGTCACGCGAGCCTGATGGCCAGGAGGTTGCCGCCGTCCGTGGCAAAGACCTCTCCGCAGCCGAGCGATTGCACCGGCTCTTCGGCATCCTCGCCGATGCGGTAGAAGTGAATGGCATCAGCTGTCTTGACCAGACGATATGAGTCGCTCTCCGGAAATGCGCTGATCAGCGTGGTCAGTTCGGCTCCGTCGGGCACTTCGTAGGCCGCGCCGGCATAGACCAGATGCGTGGGTGCCGATGGGCGCGTTTCGCCTGGGCGGTGTGTGTCCCCGTCGCTTTTGTCGTGTGTCCCCGCACCCATGTCACCCATGTCGGTGTGTGTCCCCGCATTCAGCCCGGCAGCCGTCGCGTCGTTCTCCACCGTCTCGAGAGCCGTCATGAATCTGATGCCCGCCTGGCTGTCCTGTCCAGGCACATCCGCATTGCCCGCGATGCCCCTGACGACGGCATCCGCGGCGAGCGTCGCGCAGTTCCTGATCCCGGCCTCGCGAATACCCTTGACGAGCCCCGGTATGCGCGCCGCGCGCGCACTGACTCGCAGCGCGGCATCCTCGACCTCGGCGCACAGTGCCACCGCGTCCTGCACCAGCTTCGCGGTCATGCGCTCCAGCTCGCGGGTATCAAAGTTCACGTGCCAATGCCCGGAGCTGTTGCTGACCTCGAGATGCAGCCCGTGGTCCCGCGCGCTCACTTCGCCGCTCAGCCAGGCGTAGAGATGCGACCAGAGCTGCTGTTCCGTGTCGGCGATGCGCAGCGGATCAAACCGCGTCTCGCGCACGAACTCGTCGGCAATGCGCGCCAGCCAGGCATCGAGGAGTGGCAGCAAGCCGCCGTCCGGTACCGATTCCACCGTCACGCGTTTCACCAGCTCGGGCGAGACCTCGGAGCGGACGATGGTCATCTGGTGCAACGACAGATCGATGATGAAGTCCGCCGGGTCCGTGGCCCCGGCTGCGATCAGGCTATCGACCATCGCGACCGGCGCAATGTTCGTCTGCTCGATAATGCCGAGCAGTACTGCGAGCTGATCCTTGCTGTAGTGGCTTGGCACCGTGATCACTGTCCGCGACGCGGAGACATCTCCCCTTCCCGTGCTCCCCGAACCCTCGCTCTCGGCAATCAGGCACCTGAGCTGATGGAAGACCAGGTCGGCACCGGTACGCACTTCACGATTGCGCGAGCGCAGGGGCGATGCGTCCATTCGATGCCAGTAGGCGGCGTACGAGCCAAGCGGTGTGCGCCGGTGCGTCTGCATCGCCTGTTCGCCGAAGTGGATGTTCTTGCCATCGATCATGGCAAAGCCGGGTGCCTGTACTGCCAGTTCCCACGCGCCTCCGGGTTCCCGCTCGCCGTACAGGGAAAGCTCCCAGTCGTTGAGATCAAGCACTTTCAGGGTGGGTCTGGCAGTCACCCGTGGCTCACTCACGAACGGTCATGTGACGAATCAGCCGCTCATCGCAGTAGCGCTGGGCATCAAGCACCAGTCGTTCCTGTACGAGCTGCAACTGATAGACAAAGAACATCACCAGAATGCTGATGAGCAGGGCAGTAAATGTGGAGTTGAATGCCACCCCGAGTGATGCCGTGACCCCGGCAATATCTCCCTCGACCGCCTTGTACGCCTGCCCCAGAGCTTCGCCAATGCCGCGCACCGTGCCGATAAAGCCGATGGAGGGAATCGCCCAGGCGATATAACGCACCATGGCGAGTTCGCTGTCCAGGCGCTCGGCCTCGCTTTCGCAAATCGAGCGCATGGATTCGGATACATCCTGCACGTTTCGCGTCGAGGCAAAGCGACTCAGAGCGGCCATGAGCGCGCGCGTCAGGAGTGCTTCGCGCTGCTGTCCCGGCAGGGCTTCGAGTGGGCGCAGAAACTTGCGCGAATCGCCGGGCAGGATGCTCACGCCTTCTACCACGCCGATCAGATCCTGAGCGAGCAGCGAACGCTCCGCAAGAGCGATTCTGGCCTTGAATCCCATGATGGCGAAAGACCAGAACATGAGAATGAAGCACGCCTCCTGCTCGAAGTCGCGCAATATGACGTAGATGGATCTGGGGGTATCGACCATCTGCCCGGCGGCCGCCAGGGCGGCTTGCGATTCGAGTATGGCATCGGCGCTCGGGCGAATGAGGATCACATACACCAGATGCACCAGAAGCGCACAAATCACCAGTGCGCTGACCTGGAAGAGCAGTTCTGTGCGTGTGGTTGACTTCATATGTCTATCGGAAAGTCCACCGCCAGATCCTCCGAGATCATCTCGGAGGGGATAATATCTTCGATCAGCACTGCAGGGGCCTGTTGCTGAGCCGTGCTGTCCTCATCGTCCTCCTGCGGCTCGCCTGCCGGATCGATTTCATCATCTCCTGCAGGTTGCGGCGCAATAACCGCGCCCGGTACCGTTTGTTGATCCTGATCTTGCGTCTGCGCCCGCAGCGACACAGGCGTTATCAGGAGCAGGCTGCTGAACGCCACGCCCAACATGAATGCGAATCCTGTGTTGACCATCAGTTTACGTACCTGGCAATGCGAAAGCCGAGGTCGGAGCGGCCATCCTCGCCATAGTCTCTGTAGGAAAGTCGCAGGTCACTGACGGAGCCATGCATCCAGCTCGAACCTCGTATGACATGGTACTCCCCCTCGTCCGGGCCCGTGGCATCCGGCGGCTGCTGGCGAGTCGGCGATTGTTCGTAGAAGTCCTGTACCCACTCGGCGACATTCCCGCCCATATCAAACAGTCCGTGCTGATTGGCGGCAAAGCTGGCCACGGGCGCACTGACAATGTGATTGTCGTTGTAGCCGAAAATCACCCGGCTGACGACATAGGTGGCCGAGGTGTCGGCGTAGTTTCCGTGCCGTTCCGGGGGTTTCGCGGCATCGCCCCAGGGCATTCTCAGCAGCGGCTGTGCATCTCCCTGATAGCGGGCCGCCCAGGCCCACTCGGCCTCGGTCGGTAGCCGATAGCCGCTTCGGCGCATGTCCCAGCCTTCGACATTCGCCCCGCGCACTGTGTACACGGGTGTCAGGCCGTCCTGCTCGGACAGCCAGTTGCAATAGCGCGCGGCATCCTGCCAACTGATGTTGACCACTGGTTGCGTGTCGCCGTCGAGCGAATGTCCGGCATGTGTGCCCGACTGATGGCCGGAAGCGAAGGCACGAAACTCGGCGTTGGTGACCTCGGTAGTGGCGAGATAGAACTCGCGCGTGAGCGGCACCTCGCGCAGCACTTCGTTGGCGCGCCGTCCGGCCTCGCGCCGGGAGGCACCGAGTTCGATGGTCGTGGGCTGGAGAAGCACCAGCCTGTGATTGGCTGCTGTGGTGATTTCCGGCTTGAGCCTGGCGATGCGCGCGTCTTCGAGCGTCAGCATGCGCACTTCAATACGCTGCGTGAAGCCGGGTCTCGGCAGCACTTCGCGCACCACGGGTTCGTAGCCGAGACGACGAAACTCCAGGCGATGCGGCTCGGCCGAGAGTTCCAGGCGGGTATTGGCCTGTGGGGTCTTGCTTCCGTCCACGAAAAGTTCGGCATCTCCGGGTGAGACCTGCACCACCACCGCGCCGAGCGAACGGACCAGCTCGACGCGAATCGTCTCGTTGCTGCCGGGTGAGGGCGTGAGGCTGCGCTCGGCATCCTCGTAGCCGATCTTGCGTACGCGCAGGCGTTGAGTTCGTTCCGGTGCCAGGCTCAGGTTCAAGGGAGACAGTCCCTGATAGTCGTCGCCCAGAAACACCACTGCGCCCTCGGGAGTGGTCTCCACGCGCAGTCGCGCGGATGCCCTGGTCAGACGCAGGTCACGCAATTCCTGTGCCTGATTGGCGACAACTTCGAGCCGCTCGGACCTCGGCGCATAGCCGCTCTTGCGCAAGAGGACGGTGTGTGTCCCCGACGCAAGGTCGAGTTCCAGCGGCGTGATGCCGCGTACTTCCCGATCCACCAGCACCTCGGCACCGCTCGGAATCGTGCTCAGGCTGACACGCGCGAAGTCCGGATCAAGTTCGATGTGCAGTTGCTGCGGCAAGTCCAGCCCTTCGATTTCGATCTCTTTCTCCACACTCCGGTAGAGCGGTAATTCGGCATACAGCGACCAGGTACCGGCCGCTGCCGGGGCATCGGAGAGAGGCGTTGTGCCGAGCTCGGTCTCGCCCAGGCGAATGCGCGCACCACTCGGCTCGGAGGTCACGCTCAGTTGTGCGGGCAGCCGCTCCAGGCGGTATTCGAAGCGTCGCGAGCCTGCCTTGATGCTGAGGTCATCCTCGAAATCGTGATAACCGGGGGCGGTAATCCTGATTTGGTACGTCCCTCGGCGGATGAGCCTGAGATTTCCCAGCGGCAGGGACAGGCCTCCGCGTATTGCCAGTTCGACGGGGCGCTCGATAGCGGCCCCGCTGTACTCGCTCACGATAATTTCGACGCGCTTGGCGGTGAACAGGAACCAGCTTGCCAGGCCGATGAGTAGCGCAACAACAGCGAGCGTGACGGCGAAAAGCCAGGCGCGCAGCAATCGCCCGGCGTTCGGTCTGTGCGTTGCCCGGTAGGGGGTTGGCGTGATGGTGCCGGAGTTGGATGCGAACATCAGGCTAGCGCACCGGCTCCTCGCACAGCACTTCGATGCGCTGCTCACCGGGCGCTACGTCAACCTCGAAGCGTACATCGCGGTAGCCGTCACGACCGCCCTGAATCAGATAGCGGCCAGGTCGCAGAATCATCTCGCGCTGCCTGAATCGACCGAGGTCTCCGTGGTATTGCAGGCGCACATCCGTCTTGTCGTCGGACAAGAGGGTGACCCTGGCTTCTCCGGAGGCGATGTCGATGAACTCGGCAAGCTTCTCGCGCTGTGCGCTCAGCCTTGGCCCGGCCAACTCGATGCGTGAACTCTCGCTCAGCAGTGTGCTGGCGCGCGTGAAGCGGCGCTCATCGGCCAACCGCCCCGGGTCGCGCAGCACTTCGTCGAGCGCCTCGTCGAGCGCCTTGCGACTGCGAGCATTCAGGAGACCTGCATTGACTTCGCTCAGGTTGGGATCGATCTGGCGCACCTGTTCAAGTGCCTCGATTGCGCCTTCCCAGTCTTCTGCCTGGATCTTTTGCGTCGCCTCGGCCAACCCGATCCGGATGCGCGAGTTCGAGCGGCTGGTCAGCACCTGATCGAGTCCCTGTCGAGCCGCCGGGTCACCCGGAATCAGGGCGAGCGCCGCCGTGAAGGCCGTTTCTGCGCTCTCGAAGTCCTCGCCATCAAGAGCGGTATAACCTTCTGCCAGTATCGCCCTGAACTTCGCATCAAGGCCCGCCTGGCGCAAGCGGCTGATGATGTCGGCGATGCCTCGCGTACCCGGATCCATGGCGCGCGCTTGTTCGGCCAGACGAAGGGCTTCGCCGTAGTTGCCGCCGGTCTCTGCCTCGGATGCCCGGTTGAGCAGGGCATCGAGTTCATCAAGCCGCGCGAGTCGTCGCCGACCACTCTCGATCATGGCGGCCTCCGGCTGATAGAGCGCGGCCGCATCGAGCGCCTGACTGGCCGCTTCGGCATCGCGTTCGGCGAGTGCATCAAGGGCGATCTGCACCTGCTGTTCGTAGTTCGAGCGCGCATTCGCGAGCATGTTCTCCAGCGCGCCGACACCTTGCGTGTAGCCTGTCATTGCCGATTCGTAGTCTCGCTCGGAAAAGGCGCGTTCGGCTTCGATTGCCAGCTGCCCCGCCGCTTCGAATGCCTGTTTGCCCCAGGCGCGCACATTCCATGCGTCTTCAAGTTCAATTTCGAGTTCCGTGAATTGCCTGACGAAACGGTTCGCCTCTTCGAGCGCGCGCTCGTGTCGCTGCATCTGCAAGGGGGTGGAGAGCTCGCCTCTGTCCGCCATCGGCGCTGCCCCTGTCTGTGGCTGAGGTGGCGGCGGCGGGTCGCGTGATATTTCCGGTGCCAACAGAATGAGCGCAGTCAGGGACAAGGCTGCGAGACCCACGGCCAGGGTCACCCAGATGTACCTGAACCTGAATCCGGGCACCAGCGAGGTGTCGGCACCGAGCTGTACCTTGCGCGGTTGGATGACTTCAGAATCAGACATTTGCTGCCGGTGGCGGCCCGGAGTCTGCGCCGCAGGACGCAATCTGGTCTAGCCGGTGTACGGGGTCTCTGGCACCTGCTCGGGTTGCGGGCGCTCTGCCTGTACGTCCGAGTCAGCCGCTTCTTCCGGTAGCGTCAGTCCCATTTCCTCGAAGTACAAGCGACGCAGGGCCTCGCGAAAGACTTCGTACTGTGCCTCGACATTGCCTGTCAGATAGATGGTGCGATTCTCCAGCTCGATCGTGTGCGGGGCGATGGACTCGCCCGCGGACTCGCCGAGTTCCGCCAGGATTTCCGAGTGAATCTGGGCCGCGGCGCGCTTGTCCAGACCACTCTTGATGAGCCCCGCGCCGCCTGCCATGCCCACCGCCCCGGAGGTTGTGGTAATCGGATTGCTGCTCGTCTGTGCGTAGATGCCACCGGCAATCAGCGCGGCACCGGCGATGAGTTCTGTCAGTGCTTCGCGCTTCATCGCCTGCTGTTGATACACCTCCTCGAAGGAAGCTTGTCGCCATTCGTTGTAGGCCGTTGACATTTCGTCGCTGAATTGACCGTAGTACTCGTCCAGGGTGTCGATGAACAGATGTTCCTTCTTGCGAATCTCGCGCACCCGCGCGAACATCGGGTCGCCTTCGGCGGGCAGGCGCTTGATGGTGACCCGTCCGTCGCGCCGGATGCTGATGTTGTCGCCGAATCCTTCCGTGGAGAAGTCGCGCGCAAAGCGCAATTCCCCCGCGAGCTTGATGCGGTCGAGCTGCTCATCGCGCAGTTCCAGCATGGCTTTGAGCAGGTCGTCGGCGATCTCGCGGAAGACCCCGTGGTAGGGATCTATCTGTTCGCCCTGCCTGTTCCCGTAGGAATAGCGGCTGGTAAGCGCCTTGTAGGATTTGTTCAGCCAGATGCGTCCGGTGGCATCGGTTGCCTTGGCGTGCACCGCCAGTCGCTCGCCATTGGAAACATCGATCTGCCCTTCGAGGAGGACATCGACTGCGTTGCTCGGCCGCGGAAGTACGCGCACTGCTCCCCAATTGCCTGTGCCTTCAAGCACCAGCTTTTGCTGATAGGCCAGGAAATAGGCTTCGGCGCGGCGAATCTCGGGCATGATGTTGTCTTCAATCTGCTCGTCGAAATCCTCCGGGATGTTCGGCTGAAAGTGCAGTATGCCGACATCGAGCAGGCGCATTTCGTCAATTGGCTGCGGACTCTGCTTCGCCGGAGTGATGTCCACCCGGCGCACTTCGGCCGTGGTCGCACAGCCGCCGAGAGACATGGCGAGCAGCGGGATGGCAAGCGACAGGACGAGGCAGATTCGCGAGGGGTTCATGATGTTGGTAGTCTCCAGTGACTGTGAGTCATGTGTCAATCTTCAGCCTTTGATGTAGCGTCGGTACTCTTCCCAGAGCTTTTCGCGAAGTTCCGGGTCCTGCTCGTTCATGGCGGCTTCCCGCAGTTGGCGTGCGAGGACATCATCATCGTCGGCAACCGGAATATCGGGCGGGATATCATCGACTGTCGCGTTGCTGCCACGCGGAGCTTTGCCGCTCCCGCCCGAGCCCATGCCGCGGCTTGTGGTTTGTGTGCCGCCGGGGAAATTCCCGCGGGCACCGGCAATCGTACCAGTGCCTTGCCTGGCTGAGCCTGATCCTGTTCTGTTGCCGGCGTTGCTGCCCGGCAGCTCGCCGCTTGTGCCCGAAGTGGATGCGCCGCGTCGCTGACCGGCAAGGATGACACCGTCAAAGTCGCCGAGCGCCTTGTTGAAAATGGCCGCGGCACCGCCGATATCGCCTGTGCCAATACCGCCGCCACCACTTGTACCACCAACTGTCCCGCCGCCACCCGTACCGCCACCTGCACCGCCACCTGTACCGCCACCGGCTGACGCAGCGCCACTCCCCGCCGGTTGGCTTCCCGAGCTGCCGGAGGCACTTGCTGTCGGCTGTCCGCTTCCGGAGGATGATTGCGTACCATTGGATGAGCTTTGCGCACCGTCCTGTCCGCCATCTCCGGAAGTGCTGCCAGACGGCATGCTTCCAGCGGAGCTCCCTCCGCCAGAAGCGCTGCCAGATGGCATGCTTCCAGCGGAGCTCCCTCCGCCGGAAGCGCTGCCATCCGCGCTGCCGGACGGCGTACCGGCATTCGTTGCGCCGCCTTCGCCGGAGCTGCCACCACCCGCATCCCCGCCAGCCGAAGGCGCACCACCACCCGCAGGGCCTCCCCCGGGGGGAGGGCTACCAGCCTGACCGCCGGCAGAGGGTAGCGAGGGCACTCCCGGGGGCGAACTGCTCGATTGCGGAGTGCAGGCACTGATCAGCATGACCATGAGCAGGGTCAGCAGGAGCGCGGGTGCTCTTGTTCGGAGTGGTTCGATTGACATATCGAGGCTGCCTCTCACGCAGTGGTTTTCCCTGGTTGGCCGTCTGCAAACGCGTGTATTCCGAGAGTCTGATTATACGTACAGTATGTCAATCCGCAGTGCCCGATTCTGCGCCTGACGCATCCTGCGTCACGTACAGGAACTCGTGGCGATGGACGAATTCTTCAGAACTCACGGCTACACCCTGCTCGATGCGCGGACGAAAGCGCGATTCACGCAGGATACGCCGGAAACGCAGGTCCCGAAACCGGTCAGGCTCCATGTCAAGCGTCTTGATACGTTCGACCTTGCCTTGCGGAGACAGTGAAAAAGCGAGCGTAATCGATCCGATGCCAATCCTTTCCGGTGGGTAGTCCTTGACCCGCCCTATATCCTTTGGCAGGGGAAGATGCAGCGGAACCGGATTGCCGAACCAGGTGTGCAGTCTCTCGTCCAGAGTTTGCCCGGTCTCCTGTGGCTCGCCCTCTGGCAAGCCTTCCCAGAGTGCAAAGACGGACTTGTACCACTGTTCGGCGCTGCCCCAGCGCTCGAACAGCATGTTCAAGTCTCCGAGGGCGATTCTGACTGTTGACAGTCGCAATCTGGCTGCATCGGAAGCATCGGCCTGCGGTGCCAGCAGAGCCTCGGCACGCAACAGGGCGCGATTGGCCGGCGCGAAATACAGACCGTGAGACAGGTTCAATTTGGCGGGTTGCCGCTGTCCCGCCCGCCAGTTGAATTCCTTGTCCTCATCTTCGTAGAAGCCGTCAGGAGGGAATCGCTCCATACGATAGGCATTCGCGATACCAACATGGGAGTCTATCAACGCGCTCTTGAGTGTTGTGTCGTGCTTGTCGGGGGCACTTTCCATAGTCGAGATAGCTTCGTCGTACAACTGGCGTGCACGCACAGGTTCGGACAGCGAGAGATACCACCCGGCCAGACGATTCAGGCTCGGAACCAGTTCGGGGGTACGCCCGAATTGTCGTCGCTGCAGGACCAGAGCGTATTCTTCGCGCGCGGTGGCACCATCAAGGTCGCCAGTGGTTTCAAGCAGCCTGGCCTGGCGGTACAGGGTTTCAAGCTGTTCCAGTGTGAACAGTCCGCGATTCACACGCGTGATGTGAATCGATTGTTCGTAGGCATTGCTCGCGGCCTGTATCTGCTCGGCTTGCAGATAGGCATCGCCAAGCCACATCCAGGCTTCTGCCAGTTCCGGGGCATCTCTGAAGATTTGTATCTCGAAGCCACGAATAGCCTGCTCGAGAGGCGCGATGGCTTCTGTACCTTCAAGGCGCGCAATCTGCTCTCTGGTACGCTCCAGGGCTGAAGCAAGCTCAAACCGCGCTGTCTCGATGCGCGTTTCGGTATCGGGTGTCGCGTATAGTTGTTGACTGCCGATGCAGGCTGCCAGCAGGAGCGCTGCCCGAAGCCTTGCCTGAATCCGGGGACATGTATGCACGAATGTCTGTCTGGTTGAATGTAGTGAGAGATTACTCCATATCCTGATGCAAGATACGCCGACAACACAGCAGATGACGCAAAGAAGCCTCGATGCCAGGGGGTTGACCTGCCCGGAGCCGCTCATGCTGCTGCGCAACTGCGTTCGTGACATGTCGGTTGGTGAGCGCATACGCATCACCGCGACCGACCCAACGACCCGCAAGGATTTCTCCGACTACTGCCACTTCCTCGGACACCGCTTGCTGTACGCCTCGCAAGAAGCCGAACTCTATGTCTATGTTGTTGAAAAAGGTGGGGCATGAAGTTGTTGACGGGCACTGCCCGGATCAGCTTGCGGTGTTCAGAAGTGATACGCACAGCAATCGCCGGGCCAATCGTGTGCCAATCGTGTGCCAATCGTGTGCCAATCGTGTGCCAATCATGTGAATGACATGTGCATAAACGGAGAATATCCGGCTTGCGATGCGTGTTCAAAAAGTTGCACTGGCGAGAGACAGTTCTTGCACACATGTGCGTAACACTCACAACTCAAGTAAATACTCACGCTCGAATCAGTTTATAGTAGCCAATTGCATTGCAGCAGGAATCAAGCTCGACTACCCGAGCACACCGATTCAAGCTGATTCGAGATTGAGTTTCAGGGTTCGCCCGGCGGCATACCTCCCTCCCTACATCCCTATGCCGTCGGGTTTTCCCCGGACAAGAAGAGCACCCCTTCAGGACACACGCATCAGTCGCCCCGGCATCATTGCTCGGTCGCATCCTCTGCAAATGCCTCGGATTCACGCATGAGGCCCTCGTACACGCCTTCGATTGACGGCACATCACCCGCTTCGAGTTCGGCTTCAAATACACCTTCATACTTGCGTCTGGTGGCTTGCGCCACTCCTGAGGCATCGCGCAGGATCGTTGGTCGCAGCAGCACAATGAGGTTGCGTTTGCGACGGGTATCCGAATCCGAGCGGAACAGCCGACCCAGGACGGGAATATCACCAAGCAAGGGCACCTTGCGCTCGATGCTCTCGAAATTGTCCTGAATGAGGCCGCCGAGCACGATGGTCTGTTCATCCTGAGCCAGGATGGTCGCGGATATTTCGCGCTTGTTGGTGACTATATCGTTCACCGTCGCAGTCGCCACCGGTTCGATGGTTTCCACCACCTGCATGACCTCGAGACGCAGGGCATCCCCGGTATTAATCTGTGGCGTGACCTGAAGCGTGATGCCTATGTCGCGTCGTTCGGTGGTGCGAAAGGGGTTGCTGGCACCGTCTGCGGTAGTGGTAAAGGTGCCGGTCAGAAAAGGCACGTTCTGACCTACCTGGATGCTGGCTGCCTGATTGTTGAGCGTGACCACGCTCGGAGTGGACAGCAGGTTGACGGCGGTATTGGTAGCGAGTAGTTGCAGCATGGCGGCGAAGCTGATGCCACTCGCATCGAGTCGCGCCACGGCCAGGGATGCACCCCGGCGCGCACCATACACATCGGCTGTCGTTGCAATCGGATCAACGCGTGAGGCATTCTCATCCGTCAACACCCCCCGAAAGAGCGGCGCGAGCGTGGCATCGAGCGCCGTGGTGGCAAGTGGCACCGAGCGTCCCTCACCATCGGCCACCGCCAGCTCAACGCCGGCTTTCAGTGTATCGATCACCGACACTTCAATGATTGCCGCTTCAATCAACACCTGCGGCCGCCGGATATCCAGTTGCCTGATCACCTGGCGAAGTTCCATCCGCACTCGTGGGTCAGCGCGCACAACTACCGAATTGGTTGATGTATCCACGCCGATAGTGACATCCACGGTAGCATCTTCCCCACTGGGTGTGGGGGTGAGTTCACGCAAGAGTTCCGCGACTGCGGTGGCATCGGAATGTTGCAGAAAATGCACCTCGGGCGCACCGTTTTCGCGCCCCGGTTGATCAAGCTCCCGTACCAGTTTGAGCACTGGTGCTACTGCGCTGGATTTGCCCCGCAATACCAGCGAATTATTGAAGCTGTTGCCAATGAGCTGCACTCGCTGCGGGCCGGAGCCGACCTGTCCGAGCGTTTCCGGCGCGAGCCTTTGCAGGATTTCCACCAGATTGCCCACGAACATGTGTTCGAGCGGGAGTACCAGCATATCGAGTTCATCGGCCACATCGATTTCCTCGATGATCTTCTTGAGCCGCGTCAGATTTGACACATGATCACTCAGGATGATGACATTGGCGCTTTCCACGGCCGAGATGTGTCCGTGCTGGGCAACCAGCGGACGCAGTATGTCCACCAGGCCGCTGGCCTGTACATTGATCACGGACAGGGCTTCGGTGACCAGGTCCTCGCCAGACAGGGTGTCCGGGTCGGTCAGCGGAATCGATTGCCGGGCGGTTGCCTGAGGAATGATCTTCACGCCCGTATCCGAGTCTATGGCGGCAAAGCCGTGCACCCTGAGCACCGCGAGAAACAGCTCGTAGATGCCATCTGCATCGAGCGGTTGCGGTGCTATGACCGTCACTTCTCCGCGCACTCGCGGGTCGAGCACGAAGTTGCGTCCGCTGATCTCCGACACCTTGCCGATGAGTTCGCGTATATCCGCACCGCGCAGGTTCATCTCCCAGGTCTCTTCGCCGGTCGCCACCGCTGGCATGAGCGCAGCTGTACCGAGCAGCAGCGCGCAGAGAAGATGTCTCGGTGTCAGTTGCATGCTGATGAAATGGCTAACGGGCGAGTGTGGTGTCCACAAAGAATCGTCGCTCACCGCGCTGAATCTCCAACCGTACCCGACCTTCCGCGAACAGATTGTCGATTTCCAATCGGTCAAGCTGCGGGTCACCGATTGCACGGCCATTCACCGAGAGCACCAGATCGCCATCCTGCAATCCGGTGCGCCGTACCCATGGATTATCCGGCAGGTCGGCCACCCGATAGCCACTGGCTTCGGATTGGCTCACCGGTTGCAGCCCGAGCCGCTGCAGAGCTTCGTCCGGATTACGGGTGGCGAGCGACCGGTACTCTTCGATCTTCTCCCCCAGACTGGAAACCTCGGGCAGTGTGCTCCCGAGCTGTGTGCGCGCGATGGGCGGTGCGACATCGGGTGGCGGCTCGCTTGCCCGGGATTCGTGCGCCCTGATGGCGTTGTCTGCGTCAATATCGGGGAAGCTCAGGCGCTCTGTTCGCCCGGCTCGCGTCAGCATCACGCTGTTCGCGTTTACCGAAGCCAGCACAGCATTACCCGGAATCCGCTCCCCGACGACATAACGCACACCCTGTTCACTGCCTCTGGCAATAATCGCGGCGGAACGCTCGGCAGACGCGCTGACATACACACCGATGAGGCGGAGCGGCAGACTGGTTTCCGTGGGCACCTCGGCGTGTGCGACCGGCACAGCGTCTGTGCGCTCCTGCCAGATGCCAAACAGATTGCCAGCTTCGGCAAGCGTGTCCGCATCAGGTGCCGGTGTCTGCGGTGTACGCGGGTCTGCGGGCGTTTGCAGCGAATCGCGCGGCAAGGTCAATGCAAGCAGGGTCGAGGCAATCAGCCAGGCGATCAGCACGATGAGCGTCAGGCTCATCGTTCGGGCAGCCAGTCGCGACAGTTTCATCAGCCTGTCCGGGCTGTGCCAGGCGGCGCTGACATGGTTCTTGATGCTGAGCGCAGAGTGCATGTGCGAGTGACTCTTTTCCGGTTGATTGCTTGCTGCCCAGGCGGGTTGTGGCCTGTGTGTCGGGTTACAGAATCCGTTCTTCTACCGAGACCAGAATGGCATCCGGGTCAGCGCCCGTCGCCAGCGATGGGTTGAATCGTCTGGTCAGATGTCCAGTGGCTCCAAGTTTCACCCAACCATCTCCGAGCAGCCGGATTTCTCCGGCAAGTACATGGGTGTGGGTCTGATCATCGCGCAGTGTAACAACCATGCGTGACGCTTCGGTTGCCGTTGCACGCATGGTCGGGAGTGCCTGTCGTTCTTGCCAGTCGCCGATACGCACACGCACATCTCCGCCGCTCCATTCGATCTGACCCGCCAGACTTGCCGTTTGTGCGCGCGTCTCCAGACGAAAATCATCGAATCGCAAGTGGCCTTCCATGTGCACAGCATAGCGCGACAAGACCGGAGCGATGCGTACGAGATCAAGGCTGCCTTCAAGGTCGGTGATCGTGGACGCTTGCGTCACGGTGATGCGTCCTGAAAGATTGGAACCTTCAAGGTGCCAGTCGATTCTCGGCGATAGACCCAGCAGCGGCAGCGGTGGCACACGCCAATCCAGGCTGCCGAGGTGTATGCCGTCTATCGACAGGTGCGCCGTGCCTTGCCAGAAGCTGCCCTCGACACTGTCGAGCTGGAATGACTGCCCTTGCGGGGATGCGTACAGCAGCCTCGGCACAAGGCTTGCCGGCAGTTGCCAGAGCAAGGCCGCACAGAACGCGACAAGTCCAAAAGCACAATAGGCGCAGATGACTCGCAGGTTCATCGCAGCATGATTTCCAGGATGCGGGTGTAGATATTGGTGAGCGTGTCCAGTTCTTCGACACGGATGCGCTCGTTCACCTTGTGGATGGTGTCGTTACAAGGCCCCAGCTCCATGACCGGGCAGCCGTGTGCGGCAATGAAGCGCGCATCCGAGGTACCGCCTCCCGTGTCGAACTTCGGCGTGATGCCGGTCACTTCCTGTACGGCGCGCGCCACATTCGAGGTGAAGTCCTGATCCGAGGTCAGGAACGGCAGGGCACTTACCATCCAGTCGATCTCGAAGTCTTCGCACTGTTCGCCAACTATCTCTGCGACACGCCAACGCAACGACTCATGATCCTCGGATGGCGAGAATCGAAAGTTGAGGTCCAGTTGCAGATTGCCGGGGATGACATTCTTCGCACCGGTGCCCGCCGAGATGTTGGAAAATTCGAGATGCGTGGCCGGGAAGTCGTCACTGTCCTCGCCCCAGGTTTCGCTGTTCAGGGCGTGGATAATGCGCGCGGCCATGCTGATCGGGTTTTGCGCCGCCTCCGGGTAGGCCACATGGCCCTGTACGCCGAACAGCGTGACGCGCCCGTTCATCGAACCGCGCCGACCATGGCGCAGGGTATCACCGACCTGCCTGCTTGAAGAAGGCTCCCCGACCAGGCAATAGTCCGGCAGTTCGTCTTCTTCGGCGAGTACATGCATGACCTGAAGTGTCCCGTCCAGAGCATCACCTTCCTCATCGCTGGTGATGAGGAAGCCGAGAGACCCGCGCATCTCGCCAGAATGCAGAAAGTTCCCGGTGGCGGCCAGCATGGCGGCGATGCCGCCCTTCATGTCCGCTGCTCCGCGCCCGTAGAGATAGCCGTCTCGCACCCTCGGCGAGAAGGGCGGGCTGTCCCAGGCTTCTCGCGGGCCCGGGGGAACCACATCTGTATGGCCGGCAAAGACAAACAGCGGGGGTTCGCTACCCAGCCTTGCCCACAGGTTGGACACCTTGCCGAAGGGCAGAGACCAGGTCTCGAAGCCGAGGCCTTCAAGCTGTTCTGCAATCAGCTCCTGACAACCGGCATCCTTCGGCGTGACCGAGCGTCGCGCGATCAATTTCTTGGCGATATTCAGGGCGTTCATGTTTGTGCCTCGCACGTGAATCTGTGCATTGCCTCGGGTACTCCGTTCGGGCAGCGGCTGCTCGAGCCGTTGCGCGTGTCAGTTGTGTGGTCAGTTGTGTCTGTGCAGGGTTTTGTTGAGCTCTATGGCGGTTCGGTTGCTGCGACACTCGACGCTGCCGGTAGCTCCGTTGCGCAGGAACAGCAGGTCGCTCTGCCCGGAGAGCTCGCGCGCCTTCACCTGTCCTGCCGGATGTCCACTTGCGTCGAGAACGCGAACGGGTGTTGCAGCGGTGATATACAGGCCGGCTTCAATCGTGCAGCGGTCGCCGAGCGAAATGCCGGTGCCGGCGTTGGCACCGATCAGACACTGGGCACCGATTGAGATGCGTACCGTGCCGCCGCCCGCGAGGGTGCCCATGGTGCTGGCGCTGCCACCAAGATCCGAGTGTGCACCGACCACCACGCCCTGACTGATGCGGCCTTCGATCATGTTGGGGCCCAGTGCGCCGGCATTGAAATTGACGAATCCCTCGTGCATGACGGTGGCACCTTCTCCGAGATAGGCACCGAGACGTATGCGCGCGGCATCACCGATACGCACACCTGAGGGTGCCAGATAGTCGGTCATGGCCGGGAACTTGTCCAGTGAGCGCACCTGCAACGTGCGGGCATGCAGTCGTTCGCGCAGGATGAGGGCTGGCAGGCGGTGCGGGCGTACCGGGCCAAGGTTGGTCCAGGCGAGCGTTGGCAGGGTGCTGAAGAGACCGTCGAGATTCATGCTGTTGGGCCGCTTGAGGCGCGCCGAGAGCAGGTGCAGCTTGAGATACGCTGCCTCGACTGTCTTGATGGGCGCATCCTCGCGCAGGCAGACGATGACGGGCAGGAGCTGATCCTGGCCCGTTTTGTTGGCGGCGGGCAGCGCCGAGAGAAAGTCTGACAGGTGCCCTGTTTCAGCATCCGGAGTCGCCCGGATTTGTCCGGCAAGCGCTTGCGACAGGGGCGTGACTTCGGTGGTGGCGTACCGGTGCAGGAGCGCTTCAAAGGCGGGTGCGCGCCGCTCGGCACAGCCGAGAAAGGCAAACCAGACATCAAGCGTACCCGCCTCATCCCGATGTGCCAGTCCGAGTCCGTATGCGAAGAAGTTGCTCATGGTGTGTAGCTGGGGGTCTGGCACCCGATCGGGAGCCACGGTCAATTCAGGAATACGAGGCGCGTATTGTACGTGCGAGCGGGGTAATCTCACACGCTGCGTTGAACATCAGCCTGCTGTCTGCGATGCGACGAGGCGCTACAGAAGGGTACGGGCGAGCGGATGTGTCGCGGGTACTCCCGGTCTGCGATTGCTGAACGTTTCGAGGCACTCACAGAGGGTTCTCGTCAAAATACTCTTCATCAATACGTTTGATTTCGTATTGACTGCGTGTTCGCACACCGACCCCATAGTGGACCATCAGGCGGGCAAGTGCAGTGCCGTCAATGAGAATGATGCGTTTCGGGATCTTCTGCACATAGTCCTTTGCAGCGCGGGTGAAGCCGGCGGTGGTGACAAACACCCCCTTGTGGGTGCCTGCGGCATCAATGGCACCAGCAAAATTACGCAGGTCGCCTTCGCCGACAGAATTGCCGTCTCCGTATTTCTTGGCCTGCAGATAAATTTCGTCCAGACCGAGTGCGTCTTCGCGAATGGTGCCATCAATACCGCCGTCACCCGAGCCCCCTGTCACTCGACCTCGTTCGATATCGCCCCCGCCGTAACCCATTGCAATGAGCAGATCGACGACTGTCTTCTCGAGAAAGTCTGGTTCTGCTTCCCGAACACGTTGCAGGATTTCTTCTTCCACCAACGCTCGTAATTCTTCCGCGGCATGTTCCAGCCTTTCTTCTGGTGTCTCACTCAAGTCGTTGGCTGGTGTGAAAGGTGCATTCTTTGCGGGAATGGGTTGCGACCATGTGCCTTTCCATGTGGCGTAATCCGAATACCCCTGAAGCAGGTTCAGGTCGATGTGAGAAGGTGACTGGGATAACAGGTGTTTCCCCTTCGGTTTCAATCGATACTGCGTGGCGCTCTTTGCTTCACTCCCCGCCGGGTTCGCTCCAGCAGGCCGGCATGCACCATGTGGGTCATCGCCCAGCTCACACGGTTTACCAGGATGGGTTGTCGATTGCTTCGTAGCATCTCGCGCTGATCTGCAAGATTGATCCCTTCCGATGAGGCCACGCGATCGCGGACTTCCGCGATTGGTGTTGGTGTGCCGTCAGCCAGTGCCTTGAGTGCTGGCAGCATGAGCGATTGAAAGTCAGGAACAGGCAATGGCGACCTCCTTTGTGCGTTGCAACTGCATCCTTGCAGCATTTCCCGAAGTGTATCACTTCCCCTCGCGGTGCCCTGATACTCCACAGGCTGTGTCTATAGTGTCCCTCGCGGTCGGCGCAGGAGAGAGTCGCGAGCATACAGGCACCCGCGGTGCCCGCGCGCGCCTCGCGGTCGGCGGCGCGCCCGATGTCGCGACATTTGCGAGATTGAGTTGAGCGCGGGATTGGTGCAGTATTCTGTACCTCTCTGCCTCGCTTTCATGTCGCAACATATGGCGCGTCCACCTGTCAGTCAAAATAGCAAGGACATAGATGCTTTCCTGAATACGGCGAAAAGGTTGCCGACCTGCTCACGCCGTCAGGAGGAGACGCACCGCATCATGTTTGCCCTTGATGCCACAGCGAGTCGGCAGCCTACCTGGGACATGGCCTGTTCGCTGCACTCGGAACTCTTTCTCGCCGCGCGCGAAGTCGGCGAGGTCGCGGTGCAGCTGCTCTTCTACCGTGGACTCGGTGAGCTCAGGAAGAGCCCCTGGATTACCTCGAAGCGCAAGCTGCTTCGCCTGATGCAGCGCGTGTCCTGTGCTGGCGGGATGACGCAAATCGGCAGGCTGCTCCGGGAGGCTGCTCGCGAGGCCACAACGCAGCCAGTCAAGGCGCTGATATTCGTCGGAGACTGTTTCGAGGAGCCGGAAGATGAGGTGCTCGCGCTCGCTGGCAAGCTGGCGCTGCTCAACACGCCGGTCATCCTGTTGCAGGAAGGACATGTCCCGCAAGCCAGCATGGTGTTCGCGAAGATCGCCAGGCTCACGGGCGGCGCGCATCTTCCCTTTGCTTCCGGCAGCGCCGAACACCTGCGGCGGCTTTTGGGCGCGGCAGTCAGTTTCGCGGTAGGCGGGCGCGAATTGCTGGAACGGGAAGGCTCCGACGCTGCCCGTCAGGTGCTCGAGCAACTGCCGAGTCCGCGCCCATGATGCTGATCCCGATCATCCTGCTCGGACTCCTCGCCGTGCTTGTCACGCGCTACCTGATCAGTCGCTTCAAGACCTCAGGTTCCGCCCAGGCATCAGGTTCGGGCGCTTCGGCTGGTGGTTACAACAGGTACGTGATCACCGGGTTCATACTCCTGGCGGTGCTCATCATCCTGTTCTTCGGCTTCAGATTCCCCTCCGTCTGGTGGGCACCATTGCTCGGTGGCCTGGCCCCTATAGGTATGCAACTGATCAGCGCCCTTGTGAGCCGTTTTCGCGCGGGCGATTTTGGCGGCGCTCAGGGGGGAGCGCGAACCAGCGAGGTTCGCAGCACCTGGCTGCGTATGACGCTCGATCATGCAACCGGCCACATGGATGGCGAAATCCTTCTCGGTGAGCATCTCGGCAAGCATTTGAGTGAACTTGACTGGTCGCAGTTGCTGGTGCTCAGGCAAAGCATGAAGGATTCGGCGGACTCCCTGCGCCTGCTTGATGCCTGGCTGGACCGACACCATGCGGGCTGGCGAGACCAGGCAGACGGGGCGGACGCAGTGGACGAGGATGAGCCTCACTCGGACGGGGTGGCAGGTGGCCACATGACCAGGGATGAAGCGCTGCGAATCCTCGGACTGAACGAAGGTGCGAGCCACAAGGAAGTGCGCGCTGCCTACAGGCAGCTCATGCAAAGACTGCACCCGGACCTTGGCGGTTCCGATTATCTGGCCGCGGTCGTCAACCGCGCCAAGGCGGTCTTGCTCGGGGAGTAGGGAAACTCTGAATAACAGAGTTTCCCGTGCGGCACATGGATGTGCCGCCAGATTCAGTGCCGTAAGGCATTGAATCTGCGAGCAAATCAGCACATTTTTGCAGGACAGCAAAAATGCACGGCGGAGCCGCCCGCAGGGGCGGGCACAAGGAAGTGCCCGCTGACATTTTTGCAGGACAGCAAAAATGCACGGCGGAGCCGCCCGCAGGGGCGGGCACATGGAAGTGCCCGCTGACATTTTTGCAGGACAGCAAAAATGCACGGCGGAGCCGCCCGCAGGGGCGGGCACATGGAAGTGCCCGCTGACATTTTTGCAGGACAGCAAAAATGCACGGCGGAGCCGCCCGCAGGGGCGGGCACATGGAAGTGCCCGCTGACATTTTTGCAGGACAGCAAAAATGCACGGCGGAGCCGCCCGCAGGGGCGGGCACATGGAAGTGCCCGCTGACATTTTTGCAGGACAGCAAAAATGCACGGCGGAGCCGCCCGCAGGGGCGGGCACATGGAAGTGCCCGCTGACATTTTTGCAGGACAGCAAAAATGCACGGCGGAGCCGCCCGCAGGGGCGGGCACAAGGAAGTGCCCGCTGACATTTTTGCAGGACAGCAAAAATGCACGGCGGAGCCGCCCGCAGGGGCGGGCACATGGAAGTGCCCGCTGACATTTTTGCAGGACAGCAAAAATGCACGGCGGAGCCGCCCGCAGGGGCGGGCACAAGGAAGTGCCCGCTGACATTTTTGCAGGACAGCAAAAATGCACGGCGGAGCCGCCCGCAGGGGCGGGCACATGGAAGTGCCCGCTGTAGCGCATTTCTGATTTGCGAATCTGATCAAGTCCACGGATGGACTTGATCAGAACATACGTAGGGCTGCGGGTTTCGTGGAATGCAAGCAATAAGTGAGAACAGGGAAATGGATGATCTGAAGACATTGAAAAAGATGTTGGAGAGTGGCTATCTGAAGCCGAATTCGTCGATTGAATGTCGGGCGAAGCGAGGTGGCCAGAATCATGTTGCGATTCTGCGATCTGATGGATCCGTTGAAGAAAAGGGCGAGCGAGCCGCTCGATTCGATTCGCCACAGGAGTGGGCGGCTTCCCTGGGGCACCAGAGTCCCTATGAGGGGCGAAGGCACGTCAAGGTGATGGGCGGTTATTCACTGGGAGATGAACAGGATCGGTATCTGGATAACCTGCCAAGTGAAGAAGATGGCGTTGAGAGTGAAGATGAAGGCGATGCGCCCATTCGCAAGCCATTCGACCCGGAGAAAATCCAGGTTTTGCACAAGCAGCTTGTAATCGGCCAGTTGGTCACACGAATGGAGAACAAGGAGATCATTCGGCCGGAGTTTCAGCGCAAGGAGGGCATATGGGATAGACAACGAAAAAGCCGACTCATTGAATCACTCTTGCTGCGTATTCCGATTCCCGTGTTTTATTTTTCTGCGGATAGTAATGACGATTGGTCGGTCGTTGACGGATTGCAAAGGACGACCTCGATTTTCGAGTTTGTCTCGGGAGCGAGCTTCAAGCTCAAGGGGCTGGAATATTTGAGGGACTTCGAGGGAATGACGTACGGAGACCTGCCTCGGAACATGCAGCGCAGAATCGATGAAACGGAGCTATCCGTGAACGTCATCCAGCCGGGGACACCCGGAGAGGTCACCTTCAATATTTTCAGTCGCATCAACACCGGAGGTATGCAACTCACACGCCAGGAAATCAGGCATGCGCTCCATTCCCAAGGTCCGGTGTTGAAATACCTCAAACGCCTGGCCGAAACCGAGGACTTTCTGAAAGCGACTCAGAGATCTGTTAGATCAAGTCGCCTGGCAGATCAGGAGTGTGTGTTACGTTTCCTGTCCTTCTATCCGCGCCGTTGGCAAGAATACGGGGTAAGCGATGACCTTGACCCTTGGCTCAATCGCACCATGGAGCGCATAAATCGAACCAATTCCGAAGAGCGTGAGTGGATGGAAACAGCCTTTCGGGATGCGATGCGCACGGCTCACAGGCTATTCGGGGACTACGCGTTTCGAAAACGCTCGAGTCTTCAAGACAGAAAGCGCCCCATCAACAAGGCGCTGTTTGAAGTCTGGGGCGTTGGCCTGGCGCGGCTTTCACCGGATCAACGCGTACGCCTCGCGAGCAACAGGAAAGCCGTGCAAGAGGGGCTCTTCCGCCTGATGGGCGATCAGGACTATGTGGCGGCTATCTCCAACACCACGGGAGACTACAAGCGGGTGAAAACCAGATTTGGTCGCGTTGACGATTTGATCAGGGAGTGTCTGGCGTGATCACTCTCGTCAGGCTCGAGAATTTCAAGGCTTTCAAGGCGCTCTCGCTTCCCTGTGCGCCTCTGACGATTCTCTCCGGGTTGAATGGCACGGGCAAAAGCAGTGTGTTGCAATCTCTGCTCCTGTTGCGTCAGTCCATGCAGGCCCGTGCGCTGCTCGAAGATCCACCAAGACTTGAACTCAACGGCGCTCTGGTCGAGATCGGCAACATCGAAGACGCTCTGCATGAAGATGCCGACAGCGATGCGCTGAAGTTCGGACTTGCGTTCTCGGACAAGGTTACTGATTGGGAGATGACATTTCAGGCGCACCCGGACCTGGGCATCCGCGGAGATCATCTCGCGGCTTCAACGGGTGCATCCGAGCAAAGAGTCCAGTCGATACAGGAGCCGCCTTTTGGTGGCGACCTGCTGTACGTCAATGCCGAGAGAATCGGTCCGCGCAAGTCCTACTCTCGCTCGGAGTCAATGGCGAGACAGGGGGAATTGGGGGCGCGCGGAGAGTTCGTCATGAACTATCTGAGCGAGCAGCAGGAGGCGTTAGCCGACAATGACCCTCGCTCGACTCCTGATGATGGCGGGCGGCTGCTTGCGATCATCAATCGTTGGTTGACTGTGGTGAGTCCGGGAGCACAACTGAAAATCGGTGACAGGATTGTCCAGGCGGATATGCTGGTTGCCGGATTTTCGTTTGCTCGTCGCAAGGACATCGCCACCCGCAGCTTTCGTCCTACCAATGTCGGGTTCGGCCTGTCCTACACCCTGCCGGTGCTGACGGCGCTGCTCGCGAAACCCGGTTCCCTGTGTGTCATCGAAAATCCCGAAGCACACCTGCACCCGCGAGGCCAGACCCGGCTCGCCGAACTCTTTGCTCAAGCGGCGTGTGCAGGCGTACAAGTGATTGCGGAAACGCACAGCGATCACTTTCTTGATGGGGTTCGAATCGCTGTGCGAGAGGGACAACTGCGACCGGATCAGGTAGCGCTCCATTACTTCGAGAGGGACGGCTCGCACACCCGCGTCACTTCTCCCGAATTGCAGGAGGATGGTCGATTGTCGCACTGGCCTGAAGGATTCTTCGATCAGCACGAGGACAACCTCGCCCGGCTTCTCGCCCCGAAAGACTGACACACCGGAGTACAGATCGTCGATGCGTGAAATGGTCCTGAATCATGCCAGCGTCGTCGTGTCGGAGCGGGGACGAGTTGATCAGCAACTGATTGATCTCGCGCGCGGTATGGGCGAGTTGATACGCCGGAGCGTTGCGCACAAATCTCTGCGGATGGCCAAGAGCCCGGCAGAAATCGAGTGCCTTTCCGGCGAATCCCTGTACAGCATCTTTCTCGGTCTTCGGCAAGAAGCGCGTGACACTCACGCGTTTCTCATGAGATTGGCGCAGAAGGTGCCGATCGACGCAGAACTCGATATTCAGGCTCGCAACCGCCTGCTTGCTTGCGAGAGCGTATGCATGGATGCGACCGATGTATCGCCGTTACTGGTGTGCGCGATCAACGACTCGATAGCGGTGGGCTTGCCCTCGGAACCGCTCTGGGACAGGGATCGTCTGCATGTCGAATTTGAAGAACTTCTCGATTCTGGCGACATAGAGCCTGATGAAGCATGCGTTGACCAACTCAGTCGGTCGAGTCATGCGACTGCGATCATCGAGCGCCATCAGCATGGATTACTAACCAGCGCAGCTCCGGAGGAAGTATGGGCGCGCCGTGGAGAACTTTTTTCTGCGCTGCTCTTCGGGATGGAAGTCGAGCAGCACTTGATGCAAAACGCCAGTCACATCCGACCTATAAGGCGCAAACTCGCTGAACTTGACAAGTCGGCTGCAAAATGGACTCACGATCCGGCACCGAGCTGGTGCAGCAAGGTGACTCCTGAGTCCGCATCTGTCATGAACACCCCCAGACTACGCAAAGCGCGGCAGTTCAAATCCGCTTCGGGGTGTGTTCAGGGGTTCTATCTTCATGCCCGTGTCGGTAGCGGCATTCGAATTCACCTCAGGATTGATGCGGGTACGAGGCAGGTTGAAATTGGCTACATTGGCCAACACTTGCCGTTGTGACAGGGAACAAGGGGCGGGTTGTGCGCGGCAGCTTCAGGGTGGTGAACCGCGCCAAGGTCATGTAGATTCAATGCGGAAGGCATGGCACGGAAGGCATGTCAGTAATGTTGTATATTTCCAACATAAAGACACATAACAATCATTCCAAAGCACATGCCAAGGGTTTCGAAGATCTCTCAATCCCCGCCTGCCGCAGTTGAACAGGCTTTGACTACCCTGGGGCGAAACCTCCGCACTGCGCGGCTGCGCCGCAATATGACGCAGGTTGAACTCGCCGAGCGGATGGGTGTTTCGCGGTTTGTGGTCGCCGAGGCAGAAAGGGGCAAGCCAGCGACGGGCATCTCAATCTATCTCGGTGCTCTCTGGGTGATGGGCCTCCTTGGCCAGATGCGCGAAGTGGGTGCTCCCGACCGTGACGAGGAGGGCAAGACTTTGGAGCGCATCCGCGGGCCTGAAAGGGCCCGCAAGCCAGGAACGCTGAGCGATGACTTCTGAGCGCAGCTGCTTTGCGTACATAGTATTGCCCGGCACGGTGGAATTCGTGACGGCAGGCAGGTTCAGGCGTACCGATACCGGGGATGGGCATGTGGGTGAGTTCGTGTATGGGCGCTCGTATCGGGATTTGAGGAACGCTGTCGAATTTGATCCGGTTGAGCTTCGGCTGGTAGGCGGAGTCTGTGAAACTGCCCGAATGGACGGGTTCTTCGGTGCAATTCGCGATGCCATGCCGGATTATTGGGGGCGTTGTCTGATCGAGCGCAATGTCCACTCCACTGGGCTCACCGAGTTCGACTATCTCATGCATGGGCCGGATGATCGTGCGGGTGCCTTGGGTTTTGGTGCGGGCAAAACACCGCCTGGAGCGCGGCAACGATTCAACCGAACACTGGATTTGGAAGGATTGCAGCGGGCGGCGGATGCAGTCATTCGAGGTGTTGAGAACAGCGCCAGTGCCGAGTTTGTGCAGGCCAGAGAGCTTGTCTTGCTTGGTACGTCCATTGGCGGGGCGCGCCCAAAAGCTGTGGTTGAAGATGCGCAAGGCCTCTGGATTGCCAAGTTCGGTCGTAGTGGCGACCGTTGGAACCATCCACGGGTAGAGCAGGGCATGCTCACTCTTGCCAAGGCATGCGGTTTGCGCGTCCCGCCGAGCCGCATCGAGAAGATTGGCGGCCGTGATGTGCTCCTCGTGCAGCGGTTCGACCGCGATGTCAATGCCGAGCGCGGCGCCGAGCGCGGCTATCACCGCCATCGCATGGTGAGTGCGCTCACGCTGTTGAGGTGTGGCGACAGGGTCGGCGAGCGCGATTCCTGGTCATATCTCCTGTTTGCCGATGAAGTTCGGCGTGCGAGCGCACAAGCCGCAGAAGACCTGCGCGAGTTGTTCGCTCGCATGTGTTTCAACGCAGCGGTGTCCAACCTTGACGACCATCCGCGCAATCACGCGCTGGTTGCAAGAGGTCGCCCCTGGAGATTGAGC
Source organism: Pseudomonadales bacterium (assembly GCA_965199815.1). Taxonomy (GTDB): domain Bacteria; phylum Pseudomonadota; class Gammaproteobacteria; order Pseudomonadales; family Azotimanducaceae; genus Azotimanducus. Next base: position 23,741 of record CBDATE010000010.1, on the reverse strand, counting down.
CCTGCGTTCGACCTGATGCCATCGCCGGTCGTGGCGCGGGAACGGCGCGACCTCGCCATGCAGTGTGGGCGATTCGGACGTTTCGCAAACAAAGTGAACCTGCTAAGCGGGCATGGGCGCTTTCTCTTGAGTACGCTCGAGGCCGAGGCGCTGTTCAAGCAAATTGTGGAGCGTGTGCGTGGTTGCTGGCGTGACGAAATGCGACGAGCAGGGGTGTCTCAGCGGGATTGTGCGTTGCTCGCCCCGGCAATCCTCTACGACGGGCTCTTCTACGAGAACTTCGCTCAGGAAAACCCGGAATGACAGACCATACCTAAGGATCGATTCTCGCGGTCGCAGTCCCGGACAGCACTACTTCCCCGTTCTGGTTCACGGTCTCCAGAGACAGATCTACCAGATGCTCCCCGTCCTGATCATGAACGGCTTCCACAGTGGCCGTCGCATCAAGCGTATCGCCCGGCCACACCTGCCTGGTGAAGCGCACACCGTATCTGGTCAGTCGGCCATCACCCACATAGTTGGTCAGCAATCGACCTGACATGCCCATGGTCAGCATGCCGTGTGCGAATACCGACGGATAGCCGGCGATTTGGGTGGTGAAAATCTCGTCTGTGTGCAGTGGGTTGTAGTCGCCTGATGCCCCGGCGTACTGCACGATCTGTGTACGCTTGAGGTCTTCAACGAGTCGTTCGGAGTAGGTGTCCCCGACCTTGATTTCACTTGCCTTGAGTGCCATGATTCTGCCCTTCTTGTGTGCCCTTGTCGCGTGTCCCGAGTCTTGCCTGTCGAGGTGCGTAACTGCACCAGAGGAGGTGACAGGCCTATGTATCCACCGGTCGCTCGGTGCGTACTCCGATGCCCCGCGCGGTGATGACCAGTTCGCCATTTTGATCCCGGTACTCGGTAATCGATTCGGAAAAGATCAACTTGCCCGACCTTTTCCCGACTTTCTCCCAGGTCTTGCCGGGCTTGACCTCTGCCGTCAGCACATCTCCCGGCGACACATGACGGTGGTACTCGAAATGCTGCTCGGCATGCAGCCCGCCGCTGGTACCGCCCGCACCGCCACCTGAACCCGATGAGTCGCGCTTGATGCCGGTAGCTTCCTTCCCGGAGCCGAACCAGGGCTGGCCGGGTTTGGGCCTGAGAAAATAATCAGGGTCGAACTGGGCGCTCGCCTGTGCAAAGGTGGGTGGGGCGATGATCCTGCCGACTTCCGAGGTGCTGGCGTAGGCCTCATCCGAGTAAATCGGGTTTTCATCGCCCACGCTGCGCGCGAACATCAGGATGTGGCTCGCTTCTACGGGAAACTTTTCAACTGCCATGCGTCTTCCTCGCGGGGGATGTCTTCAGTGTGGGTAGCAGTGTACGCAAACAAGGCGCGTACAGTCCATTGACCGGTAACTCGCCAGCTTCAGGTATGTCGTCCGCATCACCCCGCCTGGCCATCCATCTCTTCACGCACCATCTGCGAGAGCCTGTGCACAGCCATGGCGTACATGTGGCTGCGATTGTAGCGGGTGATCACGTAGAAATTATTGAATCCCGCATAGTTGGCCGGGCCAGACTCGAACCCGAGCTCGACGAGCATGAGTTGCACTTCATCGCCTACTGCGCTCCAGTCGGGGTCAGCAAACACCACGCCACCGGCTTCAAGGTGTGCCCGTGTGGGCGCTTCCCTGAAATCGCCCTCAAACCGGAGTTTCGCAGGATCAGCCTCCTCGTTCAGCGTGACGGGCAGGATCACGCGCCCTCCCGGGTACCATCCATGCACCGCCAGGTAATTGGCGACGCTGCCTATCGCATCCTCGCTACTCGTCCAGATATCGCGGCGATCATCGCCGGAAAAATCGACTGCATAGGCGCGAAAACTCGACGGCATGAACTGCGCCATGCCAAGAGCACCGGCGTAGGAGCCCTCATAGTCTTCTGCGGTGCCGCCTTCTTCCTCGGCAAGCATCAGAAACTGCCCGAGTTCCTTGCGAAAAAAGTCCGCTCTCGGAGGATAGTCAAACGCGAGCGTAGCGAGCGCATCAAGCGCCCTGAATGACCCCATGATGCGCCCATAGTCCGTCTCGACCCCCATGATGGCGACCACCACCTCCGGAGGTACACCATATTCCGCATGGGCGCGCTCGAGAGGCTCGCGGTTGCTCTTCCAGAACTGTACGCCGCGATGTACGCGTACGGGCTGCAGGAAGATCTCGCGATACTCATACCAGGGAAGCCGCCGCTCGGCGGGCCTCGATATGGCTTCGAGGACGGATTCGCTGCGCGTGGCTTCGCTGAGCGCCTGCTCGAGCCCGGCTCTTTCCAGTTGATGTTCACGTACCAGATCATCAATGAACGCCTGTGCTTCCGGTCGTTGCAGATACTCCGTGAACCCGCAGGGCGCGAGGCCCCAGGCGCAAGGAATCAGGATAATGGCGAGACGAGCGATTCTGTGCACAATATTATTTCCGATGAGCGTAGAGGGAGAAGATGATGCCCAGGCCAATCATGGTGGCGAGCATGGAAGTGCCGCCGTAGCTGATCAGGGGCAGTGGCACTCCGACGACTGGCAGCAATCCACACACCATCATCAGATTGACGAACACACAGGTGAAGATTCCCACGGCAATCCCGGCTACCGTCAGCTTGGCGAAGGCATCTTCAAGCTGGATGGATATGTGCAGACACCGCCCCAGCAGCAGGAGGTAGAGCACCAGCAGCAAGAGTATTCCAAAAAAACCGAACTCCTCGCCTATCACTGCCGCGATAAAGTCGTTGTGGCGCTCCGGAAGGAATTCGAGGTGCGACTGAGTGCCTTGCCTGAAGCCTTTGCCGAGAAGCCCGCCGGAACCGATTGCGGTGGTCGATTGCATAATATGCCAACCAGCTCCAAGGGGGTCCCGCTCGGGGTCAAAGAGGGTCATGATTCTGAGGCGCTGATAGTCCTTGAGCAGCATCCACAGCAGGGGTGCGCTGAGTAGCCCCAGTGCGCCCACTGTCAGTATGAGCCTTGGTGAGACACCCGCCAACACGATGACCGAAGCGCCAATCAGCAGCAAGATGACGCTGGTGCCCAAATCCGGCTGCACCATGACCAGTCCCGCAGCGAGCAGCACCAGCAGGGTTTTCAACCCGATTTGACGCAACCCGAGGCGCATCTGTTGCTGGGCAAACAACCATGCGAGCATGGCGGGCAGCACGATTTTCATGAATTCGGACGGCTGCATGCTGAAGCCGCCAATCCCCAACCATCGGCGTGAGCCTTTGACCACATCACCGAATGCGAGCACCAGCACCAGCATCAGCAATAGGGCCACATAGGCAAAGGGTGTCCAGAACTGAATCAGTTGCGGGTTGATGTGACGAATGACGAGCACACAGGCGAACCCCAGCACGACATGCACCAGCTGGTTTGCCAGCAGGTGTGGCGAGGCATGCGCCGCACTCGACAGCGCCGTCAGACCGAGCGCCAATATGGTACACAGGATGCCGAACAGGGTCAGGTCGAGTCCTCGTGAGTAATCCTGCCCGCTGTGCTGATACGAGCGCCAGATGCTCACAAGCGGGGGCGGGGGCGGGGGGGACATCACGCTTCCTGCGCCATCCAGGCATCAATCACTGCGCGCGCAACCGGTGCTGCCGTTTCGCTGCCGCTGCCACCGTGCTCGACCAGCACGGCAACTGCAATGCTCGGTGCCTCGGTCGGCGCATAGGCCACAAACCAGGCGTGATTACGACTCTCGACAGGCAGATCTTCGGAAGTAACATATTCCCCTTGCTGTTGTCTGACGACCTGCGCCGTGCCGGACTTGCCCGACATCGAATAGGGGATGTCCATGCCAATGTAGGCCCAGGCCGTGCCGTTGCCACCGTAACCCATGTTGCCACGATGCACGACGGCCTTCATGGCCTCGGCCATGCGTTCAAAGTCTTCCTGGCCTGGCGAGGGGAGAATCGGTGTCGCCAAGCCTGCGTTCCCGGCAGCTGCATGGGCTCCGCTGAAGAGATAGGGTCGAATCAGTCGCCCCCGGTTGGCGAGAATGGCCGTGGCCGTGGCAAGCTGCAAGGGTGAAACCAACAGGTATCCCTGCCCGATGGACAGATTGAGATTATCGCCGGGCCGCCATTCATCATTCCTGTATGTGCGCTTCCATTCGGGCGTTGGCACCAGCCCGGGCAGGACACCCGGTATGTCAAGACTCAGGGTTCGTCCAAACCCGAAATCGGACAGGTAGCCGCTGATCTGCTCTGGTTTCATACGTGATGCCAGCTCGAAGAAGTAGGTGTTCGCGGACCTGTATATGGCTCGGTGCAGGTCCACCTCTCCGTGCCCACCCACACCGCCCGGGCGCCAGGTCCAGTCGCGGTATTGACGCGAACTGCCCGGCAAGCGAAAAAAGCCCGGATCCCACAGGCTGCGCTGCCAGTCGGTGTGCTGCGAGGCAATCCCGGCGAGCCCGATGATGGGTTTTATCGTGGAGCCGGGCGCATACAGGCCGGTGGTGGCACGATTGAAGAGCGGCCCTCGGGGATCGGCCGTCAAGCTCTGATATTGTTCGGCGCTCAGCCCGGTAATGAACAGATTGGGATCATAGCTCGGGGTGCTGACCAGCGCACGAATCGCGCCACTGCGCGGGTCAATGGCGACCACCGCACCGTGGTGTTCTCCGAGTGCCTGCAACGCGGTTTCGTGCAGCACCATGCTGAGTTCGGTGTGCAGGTCTTTGCCCTTGGCTGGTGGCCGCGCTGCAAGTTGACGAGTAACGCGCCCGGAAGCACGCACCTCCAGAGTTTCGGCACCGAGAACCCCGCGCAGTCTGGTTTCGTACTGCTGTTCGAGGCCGAGCTTGCCTATGTACTGGGCACCGCGATAGTTGGTGTGCTCGATGGTCGTGTAGTCATCGGAGCTGATCCGTCGCACCGACCCGACCGCATGCGCAAACAGGTCGCCAAACGGGTAATAACGCAGGTTCCTTGATTCAAGGCGCACTCCGGGAAGATGGTAGCGATCGACACTGATCATGGCCTGCTCCGGCAGCGTCAGATCGAACTTCAGCGCCACTGGTTCGTAGGGACGCCGGTTTTCTCGCATGCGTTGGCTGAATCCGTCGAGCTCTGCTTCGGTGAGTGTGAACATGTGCTGCAACTGAGCGAGCAGACCATCAAGATCAGGCACCTCCTCGCGAACAATCGACAGGGTTCGGGATGAGCGCATGGTTGCGAGCGGCACACCATCACGGTCAAAAATCACGCCACGCACAGGCTCCAGCGGTTGCTCGACAATCCTGTTGGAGTCGCTTCGCAGGACATAGTCGTCATGATTGATGAATTGCAGCTGCACGAATCGGAACAGCAGCAGCGACAGCAGCAACACCATGCCGACGAAGAAGATCAGCACGCGCAGCGAGTGTTGCCCGGTTTCGATAACCGGCCCTTGTGCAGAAGCACTGATCACGGTGCCGGTGTCTCCGGAGCCGAATCCTCGCCGTGCTCCGAGGCCGGGGTCCACATGCGTTCGAGGTCGTAATACTTGCGTGTGGCATCGCGCATGACATGCACTACCACGTCAGCGAGATCAATGAGCACCCAATCCAGGCTCTCCAGACCCTCCACGCCAAGCCGCTCGATGCCGAGCCCTCTGGTTTCCTCGATCAGGTGCTGTGCCAGTGTCTTGACGTGTCGATTCGAATTGCCAGTAGCGATGATCATGTAATCGGTGAAACTGGCGGCGTTACGTACGTCAATTGCCACCAGATGAGTGCCTTGGCGATCATCGAGCAGGCGCAAGACCAGATCGCGCAATTCCTCGGGTGAGTGCTGTCCTGTTGGCTCGTCGGTTGTCATGCGCTCAGCTCTGCCGAGGCCTCCTGATTCTCCTGATAGAGATGCCTGGATTGTACATATCTCAGCACTGGCTCCGGCAGCATGGCCGACACCTCTCCGCGTCTTTTCAGGCATGTCCTGATTTCCGAAGAAGACACATCCGGGGGGGCATTGGCTACCTGTGTGACCCGCCCACAGGACTCGCTGAAGAGTTGCGCGAATTCGCAGTGACGGCGTTGCAGTTCGGTGTGCACCTCGTGATGCACCTGCATATCGGCAGCCGGTCGTGTGAATACCACCAGATGCGCCAGTGTGACAAGTTGCCGCCACTCACGCCAGCTATTCAGGTGGGCGTATTGATCGAATCCCATCGCCCAGGCAAGCGGTGCGCCTGCGCCAATGCGGGTGCGAACCTGCCGCAGCAGGTCGATGGTGTAGGGCGACTGGCAGATTTCGTCTGTGCACAGGACGCGAATGCCCGCTTCGCCATTGAAGGCGAGGCGCAACATTGCCATGCGGTCCTCGCGTGATGCCAGCGGGGCGTTTCGATGCGGCGGGTTGATGGACATGAGCATGCATACTTCGGCACCAGCGTCGCGAAGGTGTCTTGCGACAGCCACATGGCCGTGATGAACCGGGTCGAAGTTGCCTCCGAACAGCACACGCATAGCCCGTCCGCGCTGCGGTACCTTCATACTCTGTGGCGAATCTGTCCCTCGCCGAGCACGATGAACTTGGTGCTCGTGAGGCCATCAAGCCCCACCGGGCCACGCGCGTGCAGCTTGTCCGTCGAGATGCCTATTTCTGCGCCCAATCCAAATTCGTGGCCGTCGGCAAATTGCGTGGAAGCATTCACCATCACGGTAGCGGAATCAACGCTGGCAAGAAACGCGTTTGCCTTGCGGTAGTCCTCGGTGACTATGGCATCGGTGTGCGCGGAGCCGTATGTGTGTATGTGCCTGATGGCCGCGTCCATGCCATCCACCATGCGCACGGCAAGTTGTGGCCCGAGATACTCCGCGTACCAGTCGGATTCATTCGCCTCCAGCATGTCCGGCACCAGCGCGCGACAGCGTTCGCACCCCCTGAGTTCCACGCCTTTTGCCTGCAAGGCCGCAGCGATTGTCGGCAACTGCTGCCCGGCCTCGTGGTCGATGAGCAGCGTTTCCAGCGCGTTGCAGATCGCATACTTTTCCGTCTTGGAATTCACCGTGAGTTCAAGTGCCATTTCGGCATCGGCATCCGCGGCGATGTAGAGGTGGCATACGCCGTCCAGATGCTTGATGACAGCTACCCTGGCATCACGCTTGATGCGTTCGATGAGCGATCTGCCTCCGCGTGGCACCAGAACATCGACATGGTCTTCGAGACGCGCAAGTTCGGAGACTACCGCCCGGTCGGTGATGTCAACCAGTATCACCGCGTCCGCATTGACACCGGAAGCCTCGAGCCCGCGCGTGATGCACGAGGCAATCAAACGATTGGTACCTATGGCTTCCGTCCCGCCGCGGAGAATGCAGGCGTTACCGGACTTGAAGCAGAGGCTGGCGGCATCGAGCGTGACGTTCGGGCGCGATTCGTACACAATCGCCACCACGCCGAGCGGTACCTGCATGCGTCCGACCCTGATGCCACTGGGCCTGCGTTCGATGTCGGACACCCGACCGACGGGATCAGGCAGCTCGCGCACTTCTGCGAGTGCCTTGAGCATGTGTTCGATGCCAGCCTGGTTGAGGCCGAGTCGGTCAAGCAGGGGTTGGGCAATACCGCGCTGACGCGCCTTCCCGAGGTCTTGCCGATTGGCTTCGAGCACCTCCTCGCGCGCGTCATGCAAGGCTTCGCCCATGGCATCGAGCGCCTGTGTGCGCTTGTGCGCGGGCAGGGTGGCAAGCTCGCGTGAGGCAGCCCGCGCGCGCACACCGAGCGAGCGCACATAGTCTGCGACCTGGCTGTCGGAGTCTTCGCTCATCAGTGTGGGCATGTGTTTCGTGGCATGGTCGTCAGGAGCTTCAGGGAGCACCCTCCAGAGCGATGATCCGGTCGATGTATTCAAGCCGATCCAGTGGATTGTTCTGGCTCAGTATCTGCTGCCCCACATCGACATCCCTCACCTTGAGGCGGGTCAGCCACCAGCTCACTTGCGAGGCATCCTCGAAGTCTATTGCGTGCTCCACCCGCGGCTCTGTCGAGACCATATGGCGCAGGGTTTCGACCAGATTGGCAAACTTCGGCGGAATGGCCGCAACTTCTTCGTCCTCGAGCCAGCTCACTCGACCCATCAGCAGGCGGTTCGGCTGCTCGTGGGTTGTGAGCACTTCAAACCTGCGTCCTGCCTGTACGCGCACAAGTCTGTGTTCAGAGGGTAGCCGTTGATGATGGACAATCTGCACGAAGGTGCCCACAGGCGAAATCGCTGGCTGGCGTGCATCGGGCTCGCTCATGGACTCTCCGCCTTGCTCGATTCTGACTATGCCGAATCCGCTGTTGGCAGCGAGGCACTCGGCGATCATCGCATGGTAGCGAGGCTCGAAAATGCGCAATTCGAGCCATGATCCCGGGTAGAGCACAAGGCCGAGTGGAAACAGGGCGATGGTATCCACCTGGCCGGGCAAGGTATCAGGGAAGTCGAAGTCGGACATGGACTGAAGGCGGCAACAGTGACGATACGCAGATTATACGTGCGCTCTGATTGCGCGCTGCGTCTGTTTCAGGCTTACCGTCTGGGAAGTTCGAGTTCACTCAGGATATTGCTCCGTTCCCGGTCGCTGCTGGCCTCACGGAAGGCGCGCACCAGAGTGCGCGTCAAGTGCGGAGCGAACAGGCGAATGAACTCGAACCCGAAGTCGCGCAGTTCGGCACCGCGAACGCAGCCGATGTAGGTGGTCGAGAGGGAAAACAGATGCGAGCTGTCGATGTGCTCGAGGTCCCTGTCCTGCTCGGTTTCGTAAGCCATGCTGGCGATGATGCCGACACCGAGCCCGCGACGCACGTAGGTCTTGATGACATCCGTATCAGTTGCGGTCAATGCGAGTTTCGGTTCGAGTCCGGCGCTGGCGAAGGCCGTGTGCAACGGCGAGCCGACCGAGAAGCCGAAGGAATAGGTAACGATCGGGTAACTGGCCAGTTCCTGCAGGGTGAACTGACCACGCCGAGCAAGCTCGTGGCCTTGCGGGACGATGACGGATCGTCCCCAGCGGTAGCAAGGCATCATCACCATGCCCTGAAAGAAGTGTGGCGCTTCGGTGGCAATGACCATATCCACCTCTCTCGACATGGCCATCTCGGCAATCTGCACAGGGGCCCCCAGTTTCATGTGAAAGGACACCTCGGGAAACTGCCTGCGAAAGTGCTCGATGACATCGGGCAGGGTGTAACGCGCCTGCGTGTGCGTGGTGGCGATGGACAGGCTGCCTGTGGTACTGCCGACATGCTCGGCCGCCAGCGATTCGATATTCTCCGATTCCTGCAGTATGCGTTGCACCCTCGGCAGTATGTCTCGGCCAGCAGGTGTCAAACCGGTGATCTGACGCCCCTGGCGCTCGAAGACGCGCACACCCAGATGCTCTTCGAGAGCGGCAATCTGCTTGCTGATACCGGGCTGGGAAGTGCCCAGTCTTCGCGCTGTCGCCGATATGTTGAAGTTCTGATGCACGATTTGCAGCAGGTACCTGAGTTGTTGCAGTTTCATTGGTCGCTACTCTCGGGTATCGCGGAGTCACTTTCCCCGGTCGAGTCACCTTCCCCGGTCAGGGATTCGACGATTTTCGAGCGTTGTTCGCCAGCCGGCACATGACCGGCCAGTCCGAGTTCTGCCACGGAGGCACAGTTGCCGGGCTGATCATCAAAGAAGATGTCGGCGTTGAACGCCTTCAGGAAGTGTCCCTTGTCCTGACCACCGAGAAACAGGCATTCATCAAGGCGGATCTTCCACTCTCGCAAGGTTCGGATGACGCGCTCGTGAGCGGGCACCGAGCGCGCGGTCACCAGCGCGGTTCGTATCGGACACTGCTCGGGGTCGAACTGGAGCTGCATGCGATGGATGGCCTGAAGCACGGGCTTGAACGGGCCGTCGGGGAGCGCCTGTTCGGCGAGTTGCGCCTCGCTGCGTTCAAAGGCTTCTCGACCTTGCGTCAGATAGATCCTCTCGGCTTCCCCGGCGAACAGTACATTGTCGCCATCAAAGGCGATGCGCAGCACATCATCGCGGTCACAATCCCTTGGCCACGGAAGCAGTTTGGCTGCGGCGATACCCTGTTCAAGGGCTTGCGCGACATCAATATCCTCGGTGGACAGGAACAGGTGGCATCCGAAGGGTTGAATGTAGCGCCAGGGAGGTTCGCCACCACAGAAGGCGGCACGCGTGATGCCGAGCTTGTGGTGCTCTATCGAGTTGAACACCCGCAGTCCGGTATCGGCTGTGTTGCGTGAAAGCAGGATGACCTCGACGAGGGGGTGTGCGAGCCGATCATTCAGCAGCAGCATCTTGCGGACGAATTCGAATGCCTCTCCCGGATCGAGCACGTCATCTTCGTGCTCGATTTGATACGACCTGTAGGCCTCTACGCCATCATCCTCGTACACCCTGTTGCTGGCTTCGAGATCGAACAGTGCGCGCGAACTGATAGCGACTGTCAGAAGAGGCGATGCCTGAACCGGTGCGCCCTGCGCAAGCGAATTCATGCGTTCAGATCTGGGATGAGTTCATCTTCGAGTTTCGTGATCGAGTCCTTGAGTTGCAGCTTGCGCTTTTTCAGACGCTGTACCTTGAGCGTATCCGGTTCCCGCTGGGCGAGAAGTTGCTCAATCTCTTCGTCCAGAGAGCGATGCTCCTTGCGTAACCGCTCCAGCCATGACTCCAGATCTTGTTGCGAATTGGTCAAAGTGAGCCTCACTAAACTCCCGTCCGGAGAGCATGATATAGCCTTGCGCTACGCGTGAACAAGTCTGATCAAGTCCACGGATGGACTTGATCAGAACATGCCAAGCCCGAATATCGGGCCAACCAGGCACCAACCTACTCCGCCTGATCGACATCGCGCATGGTGAGCTTGATGCGCCCGCGCTGGTCTATCTCGGTCACCAGCACATCCACCTCCTGGCCTTCCGTCAGGTAGTCGGTCACCTTCTCCACGCGCTTGTTGGCAATCTGCGAGATGTGCACCAGTCCGTCCTTGCCGGGCAGGATGTTCACGAAGGCACCAAACTCGACCACCTTGATCACCTTGCCCGGATAGACCTTGCCGATCTCGGCATCGGCGGAGACCTCATTGATCCGGTTGACCGCCAGTTCGCGTGAACGCTGGTTGTCGGCGTAGATGCGCACCGTGCCGTCGTCTTCGACATCGATCTCGGCACCGGTTTCATCAACGATGGAGCGAATAGTCGCACCGCCCTTGCCAATGATGTCGCGAATCTTGTCAGTGTGCACCTTGACTATCGTGAGCGAAGGCGCGTTCTCGTTGATCTCGGGACGAGATTCGGGCAGTACCCGATCCATCTCGCCGAGAATGTGCAGTCGCGCCCTCAGCGCCTGACCGAGCGCGGCTTCCATGATCTCTTCGGTCAGGCCATCAATCTTGATATCCATCTGCAGGGCGGTCACGCCTTCCTGCGTTCCGGCCACCTTGAAGTCCATATCGCCCAGATGATCTTCATCGCCGAGAATGTCGGTCAGCACGGCAAAACGATTATCCTCCTTCACCAGACCCATGGCGACTCCGGCGACCGGACGCTTGAGAGGAATACCTGCGTCCATGAGCGCAAGCGAGGCACCACACACCGTGGCCATGGAACTCGAACCATTCGATTCGGTGATGTCGGAGACCAGCCGGATGGTATAGGGGAAGTCCGCCTCCTCCGGCATCACCGCCACGAGGGCTCTCTTGGCGAGCCTGCCATGTCCGATTTCGCGCCGCTTGGGGCCAGTCATCATGCCGGTTTCGCCAACGCTGTAGGGCGGAAAGTTGTAGTGCAGCAGGAAGATGTCCTTGCTGGTTTCTTCGAGCGCATCGACAAGCGCGGCATCTCGCAGTGAGCCAAGGGTGGCCGCCACCATCGCCTGGGTTTCGCCACGCGTGAAGAGCGCCGAGCCGTGCGTTTTGGGAAGCCAGCCGACCTCGATATCAATAGGTCTCACAGTCTCGAGGTCACGGCCATCAATGCGTGACGCACCACTTAACAAGCGCTCACGCACAGTAGCGCGTTCCAGCGAAGACAATATCGACTCGGCTTCTTCAACCTGCTCGCCTGCGATTTCACCAAGTTGACTGCGAATCTGCCGCAGACTCTGCACACGTTCCTGCTTCCGGGTGATCTGATACGCATTCGCCAGGGGTGCGGCACAGTGTTCCTTTACGCGCGCCTCGAGTTCCGTCAGATCGGGTTCATCGGGCAAGCTCCAGGCCGGCTTGCCGCACTGCTCGGCCAACGCCTCGATGGCACGAATCGCCACCTGCATCTCGCCGTGTGCATACAGTACGCCACCAAGCATGACATCTTCCGAGAGTTCGCGGGCTTCGGATTCCACCATTAGCACACCGTCGCTGGTGCCAGCCACCACCATGTCAAGCAGCGATGTGCACAACTGGCTATAGCCGGGGTTCAGCACATAGGCATCATCCACCAGGCCGACACGCGCCGCACCTATGGGTGCCTGGAAGGGTACGCCGGAAAGCGCCAGCGCAGCAGATGTGCCAAGCATCGCCGGCACATCCGGATTGGTTTCCCGGTCCGATGAGACCACCGTGCAGATCACCTGTATGTCGTGGCGAAATCCCTTTGGAAACAGGGGCCTGATGGGACGGTCAATCAATCGCGAGGTGAGCGTTTCCTTTTCGGTCGGGCGCCCCTCACGGCGAAAGAAGCTGCCGGGGATTCTCCCCGCAGCGTAGCTCTTTTCCTGATAATTGACGGTCAGTGGCAGAAAGTTCGCGCCCGGGCGCGGTGTCTTTGATGCCACCACCGTGCACAGCACGACTGTGTCTCCAAGTGAAGCGAGAACCGCACCATCGGCCTGGCGCGCAATGCGTCCTGTTTCAAGTGTGACTTCCTGGTTTCCGTACGGGAACCGGACTCGTTTGGCTTTCAATTCAATCTCCTTTTCTTTTCTGTACGAATGTTGGGTATGCGTGTATTGCGGATTCGATAGCGGCCAGCCGTCTCGGCGGCCAACATATGCGCTGTGTATGCGTTGCGTCTCGACAATATGTCAAGGCCGACCCCAGGGCCGCCAACAACAGGGGGCAAGCGGCCAGGGCTCGCTCGGGCTAACGACGCAACTTCAAGCGCTTGATGACATCCCGGTATCTGGCGACATCCTTCTTGCGCAAATAATCGAGCAACTTGCGCCGCCGGTTCACCATGCGGATCAACCCGACCCGTGAGTGATGGTCCTTCCTGTGTGTCTTGAAATGATCCTGCAAGGCGTTGATTTGCGCCGAGTAGATCGCGATTTGAACTTCCGGAGATCCGGTGTCATGGTCGTCGCGGGCAAATCCCTTGATAACCTCTGCCTTGCGTGTGGCATCCATTGCCATATATATGAACTCCCATAGATTGTGATTGGACGCAAGCTCACGAATTGCCACTTATGGGTGCAGCGTGATGAGCGGGATTGATGCCCGCTCCCCCGTGTGCTCGCAGTGCATACTGCTCATCATGACGATGCGTTGGCGGCCATTATGCGCAGCGGCGCGATGCGACCGTCTGCAAGTACTTCGCCAACGCCAACGAAGCTATTATCCCCCAAACTGCCCTCGTGCAGACGAACCCACCCGCTGGTCGGCGCGTGTGGCACCATCACCGGCTGGCCATGGCGAACATGCCAGAGGCTGGCCTGGGTCAAGGTGACGGGCGGAAAGGCGCGAACCACGCTTGCGCTCGGCCTGAGCGCTGCCAGTAACGCCTGGTCGCTTGCAAGCCTGCGCTCCCTGAGGCCATCGAATGTCTCGCAATCGGCAAACTCGAACGGCCCGGCCTTGACGCGACGCAAAGCCACGACATGTGCGCCGCAACCAAGCTGTTCGCCAAGATCGTCGGCAATCGCGCGAATATAGGTGCCCTTGCTGCAATCGATGGCGAGGCGCAGCTCGCGGCCAGTGAATTCAACCAATTCGTTCCGATAGATTTCAATGCGCCGTGGCTCGCGTTCCACTTCAATGCCCTTGCGCGCGAGCTTGTACAGGCGCTGCCCGTCTCGCTTCACCGCCGAGTACATGGGCGGCACCTGCTCGATGACACCACGAAAGGCAGCAAGCGCGGCTTCCAGTGTGCTCTCGGTGATAGCAAGGTCAGCGAGTTCGTGCGTCGCTATCACCTTGCCTTCGGCATCGCCGCTATCGGTACGCACGCCGAGCCGAATCCGCACGTCATAGCTCTTGTCGGAATCGAGCAGGAACCCGGAGAGTTTGGTGGCCTCTCCGAAGCATAACGGCAACACGCCGGTGGCAAGCTGATCGAGGCTTCCGGTATGACCCACCTTGCGGGCATCGAACAGGCGCTTCACGCGCTGCACGGCAAAAGAGGATGTCCAGCCCTGCGGCTTGTCAAACACGAGTACACCGCTGAGAGCACGGCCCTTGCGCTTGCGCATCAGAGGACATCCCTGATGCCCGGATGATCCTGAGCGTGGGAGCCAACATCCGGGTCGGCATCCCGGTCAGCAACTGGCGCGACCGATTCGATCAGGGCTTCGAGCTTGGGGCCGAATTCCGGAAGGGGGTCGTACTGAAATCTGAGAAAGGGGGTTTTCTGCAATGACAGGCGTGTCGAGATGCTCGAACGCAAAAATCCGGCAGCGCTTGCCAGTGCGCGCACCAACTCGTTGCGCTCGGCCTCGTCGCGCGCCTTGAGCGACACCACATATACATCTGCATAGCCGAGGTCACGGCTCACCTTCACGTGGCTGATGCTCAGGAGCTCGAGCCGCGCATCGCCAGTGCCTGAAGACAACACGTGCGCCAGTTCCCGGCGCAGGGTTTGCGCCACCCGCTCGGTGCGATCAAAGCCGCGCATCAATGCATCTCCCGCCTGCCAATCGCACATTCATCCCGAAGCCCATCTACAACTCGCGCGCGACCGAGACTTCTTCATACACTTGCAGAACATCACCCACCTTGATGTCCTTGAAATCCATCACCCCGATGCCACACTCGGTACCACTGGCCACCTGGGCGACATCATCCTTGAAGCGACGCAGGGAATGCAGCTGGCTGGTCGCCAGGATGCGGTCTTGTCGTAACAGGCGCACCAGCTTGTTGCGCACGACCTGTCCATCGACCACCAGACAGCCGGCGACATGGCCGAATTTGGGGGATTCATAGACCTCGCGCACCTCGGCGGTGCCGAGAACCGATTCCCTGACCTCGGGCGCGAGCAGCCTGGAGAGCATGTCGCGCACCTCATCGACCAGCTCGTAGATGACCGAGAAGAAGCGTGTCTCCACCCCTTCCCGTTCGCGCACGGATTTGGCACTGGCTTCGAGCTTGACATTGAAGCCGAGTACCATCGCATCGGAGGCCATGGCCAGGGTTATGTCCGATTCGTTGACGGGTCCAACACCGCTGCCGATCACCTTCATGCCCACTTCGTCATTGCCAAGCTGATTCAGGGCACCAAGCACCGCTTCCAGAGAACCGCGCACATCGGCCTTGACAACCACGCCGAGCAGCACCCGTTCGCCCGCCTGCAAGCTCGCCAGCACATCCATGCGCGCTGCCTGCTGGCGTACGGCCTGCTGCTCCGCCGTACGCTTGGAGCGAAACTCGGCTATTTCACGCGCCTTGCGTTCGTTCTCGACCACCCAGAAATCAGCGCCGGCTTCAGGCGTACCGGATAGCCCAAGCACTTCCACCGGCATGGCCGGACTCACCTGATTGACCACCTGCGAGGCATCGTCAATGAGTTGCCGCACACGTCCGGTGCACTGCCCGGCGATGACCACATCACCGCGTTGGAGTTGACCATTCCGGACCAGCAGGGTTGCCACCGGACCGCGCCCGCGAGCAAGCCTGGATTCGACCACCGCCCCCTGTGCAGGCATGTCTGTGACCGCCGTAAGTTCGAGCATTTCGGCGCGCAGCAGGATGGCTTCAAGCAATTCCTCGATACCTTCCCCCGTGGCTGCAGATACCGAAACATACTGGGTATCGCCGCCCCATTCTTCCGGAGCAAGCCCGCGACTGGCGAGCTCGTTCCTGATCTGATCGGGATTGGCACCTTCGAGGTCGATCTTGTTGATGGCTACGATAATCGGCACCTCGGCCGCCTGTGCGTGCTGCACCGCTTCTTCCGTTTGCGGCATGACACCGTCATCTGCCGCCACGACGAGCACCACGATATCGGTCACGCCGGCACCGCGCGCACGCATGGCCGAGAAGGCAGCATGGCCGGGGGTATCGATAAAAGTGATACTGCTGTCCCCGGCTTCGACGTTATAGGCACCTATGTGCTGCGTGATGCCACCGGCCTCACCCGATGCCACCCGCGTATTGCGAATCCGATCGAGCAGCGAGGTCTTGCCGTGATCTACATGCCCCATCACCGTGACCACCGGCGGGCGGGGTTCCTGTGTGCCTTCGACAGCAAGCAGATCATCGAGTTCACGCTCTACGGCATCGTGGGTGACGAACTTGACCTTGTGCCCGGATGTTTCCGCAACGAGCCCCGCCGTTTCCTGATCGAGCATCTGATTGATGGAAGCGGACACATCGAGATCAAGCAGCGTTTTCACTACATCGCTGACCTTGGAGGACATGCGCTGCGCGAGTTCTCCGACGGTGATGGTTTCGGGCACCTCCACTTCGCGCACCACCGCTTTGGTGGGTTGTCGAAACTCGCCGCCCTGGTGATTCACTCGCCGGGGCGGGCGCCTGGTGCGCCGATTTTTCGCTGGGCTGATGAGCGAAATCTTGCGATGACGGGCCTTGCCGTCGCCGAATTCATCGTCATCAATGCCTGGTTTGACGGTGCCCGCGGTCTTGCCACCACGACGCTTCGGGCCCTGATTGCGCTCGGCAGCCACGGCTCTCGCCTGCTCCTCGGCGATGCTCTTGTTGGCGGTCTGCTTGTCAGCTACCTTCACCTTCTCCGTCCTTGTACTGCGCGACTTGCGCGCAGTCGTCTGCTCCGCGGTGGATTCGGGACGAGTGGCATCGGCATCCTTGCCGCTCTCTGATGCCTGCGCCTGATCAGGAGCATCGACTGCTTGTTCACCGCGCGTCTTCTCTGCCTCGTTTGCAAGGCGCTGTTCTTCGGTTGCGCGCACTTCTGCTTCCTTGCGCGCCGCCTCTTCCTTCTGGCGCTGCTCTTCGGCCTCGGCTTCACGGCGGGCTTCCCGGGCTTCAGCCTTCTCGTCAACCGCACGTTTGCGGCTTTCTTCTTCTTCGCGAATGCGCGTGATTTCTCCACGCGTTGCTGCTTTCGGGGCCTTGTCGACAGCAGTGCCCTCGCCATCCCGAATCGCAGGCGGCGTGTCTTCCTCGCGTGGCGGTGGTGCGGCCGATACAGGTTCGGCACCCGGCGCGGCGGGACGATTGACCAGCACCTTGCCCTTCTTGGTTTTCACCTTCACGCTCGGTGAGCGCACTTTGGGCGAGCGCGCCGAGGTATTGATCATGCCGGTCGGGCGCCTGGGCGCAACAGCCGGGGCAGGTCGTTTCACGGGCGTGGATGCCCCCGACTGGGCACCGGTGGTGCGAGATTTGAGGTGACGCAGCAGGATGGCCTTTTGTTCCTTGGTGACCGTATCCGCCTCGTTTGCATGTGGCAAGGCGGCATCACGCAAGAACGAGAGCATACGATCCGGAGTCATTTTCAAGATTCCAGCCAGGTCGCGTACGGTTCCTGTCTCCGTTCGGGTTGCGCGCTCCATCATCCTCTTGCGTCCTCTTCCCCTGTCTCGCGACTACGCCCGGGCCTGAGCCTGGCTGGCAGATTCCTCTTCACTGAACCAGTGCTCGCGCGCCTTCATAATCAAGGCCCCGGCGCGTACTTCACTGATTTCAACAACATCGAGCAGGTCGATGACCGCCTGCTCGGCAAGCTGTTCGCGCGTCACAATGCCCTGTCCGGCAAGCACCCAGGCCAGTTCCTCGTCCATCCCTTCCAGCGCCAGCAGATCTTCTGCGGGCACACCCGCACCACCGGCTTCGAGTCCGGCGGCAAGCTGTGCTTCCTGTGCCCGGCTTTGCAACTCGGCCGCGATGTCCGCATCAAAGCCCGGCAGATTGGCCAATTCCTCGAGCGACACCCAGGCGACTTCTTCAAGGTTGGAAAATCCTTCTTCCACCAGCACCTCGGCAACATCACCGCCCACGCTCAGCTGTTCCCTGAAGAACTCGACATTGCGCTCTGCCTCCTCGTTCGCTTTCTGCTCAAACTGCTCGCTGGTCATGATGCTGAGCTTCCAGCCGGTGAGTTCACTCGCCAGACGCACATTCTGCCCACCCTTGCCAATGGCCTGTGCCTGATTGTGTTCGGCCACTACTATGTCCATTGCATGCGCCTGTTCATCCACAACAATGGATTCCACTTCCGCGGGCGACAAGGCATTGATGACCAGTTGCGCCGGGCTCTCGTGCCAGGGCACCACATCTATGCGCTCTCCGGCGAGTTCGCCCGCCACCGCCTGCACTCGCGAGCCGCGCATACCGACGCAGGCACCCACCGGGTCAATGCGGGAATCGTTGGTGCTCACGCTCATCTTGGCTCTGGAGCCGGGGTCGCGCGCAATGCCGCGAATGCGAATGACCCCTTCGGCAATCTCGGGGACTTCAGTGCGAAACAGTTGGCGCAGCATCTCGGAAGTGGTGCGTGTGAGTATCAGGCGAGGGCCGCGCGAGTCTTCTTCGATGCGCTCGAGAAGCGCGCGAACGCGGTCGTTCATGCGCAGTGTTTCTCGTGGTATCAGCTGACTGCGGGCGATGAAGGCTTCGGCGTTGCCACCGAGGTCCAGAATCACGCTGTCGCGGCTGGTGCGTTTGACGGTGCCGGTCACCAATTCACCAACGCGCGACGCATATTGTTCGACGACTTGCTGGCGCTCCGCTTCGCGCACCTTCTGCACTATCACCTGCTTGGCTGTCTGTGCCGAAATGCGCCCGATATCAACCGATTCCACCTCAACCCGGTGGACATCGCCAGCCGCCAGTGCTGCATCGAGTTCCCTTGCCGCACTCGGCGTAAGCTCCGCATCCGGGTTTTCGATCTCTTCACCTGCGTCTTCATCGATAACACGCCAGATGCGCCAGGTCTTGTAGTGACAGGTCGCCGGATCGATACGTACCTCGAATTCGGCATCCCCGGATTCGGGATTCCTTGACGCATGAAGACGCTCGATGGCAATCGCCAACGCCTGCTCTACGGCTTCCAGAATGACCTTTTTGGCAACACCCTTTTCGAGCGCCATCGACTCGATTGTGGCCAGCATTTCCTTGTTGTTCATTGTCGATGCATCGATGGTTGATGAGGGATTGGGGGAAAGTACGTCATGCCTGCCACACTACATTGATGTCGCGCACTTCGTGGAAACGAAAGTTGTGCGCTGTGCCGTCTTCATCGAAGGTGAACATGCCCGTATCAAGGCTCACCTCGGTGAGTTGCCCGGAGAAGCTGCGCCGCCCGTCACAAGGCACCTTGAGGCGCAGCTGCACCCGCTCGCCTATGTAGGTCTGGCACTGCTCGAGCGTGAACAGGCGCCGGTCGATGCCGGGCGAGGACACCTCGAGGTGATACGAGCCTTGAATCGGGTCTTCGAGATCGAACAGCAGACTGACCTGGCGGCTCACCCGCTCCACATCTTCGATGGTGACGGTGCCGCCGGGTGGGTGACTGTCGATAAACAGGCGCACAACTGACGCGCGTCCGCGACCCTTGCACTCGAGCCCCCAAAAGGAATAGCCGAGCGACTCCAGAATCGGGGACACCAGTTCCCCGAGCCTTTGTTCAGTTCTCGTTGCGCTCAATCTCACGCTGCATTCCCCGAGTTGTGCTCTGATCAATGTTGCAGACAATAAAATGGGCGACCATTGGACGCCCACGAGTTCAGGATTGACGCTTCATCAAGGCGTTGGCCAACAGGCCATGCCATGACAGACCGTCATGGACACCCTCAAAGTCTTCGGTCAAGTCTCAGGGACTTTCCGCATGGACATCTTGGGCCTCAATCGCGCGAATCAACGCATCTCGAACTCCGATCTACAGGTTCATACCACTTCCCTGCGCTTCGCTTGCGGTTAGCGCAGCTGCGGATTCTAACACAGGCGCTGATCAGTTGATCAATGGCTGTACGGCGGGAATCGCATCACCGCATCACTCGCTGTCAGTCAGTTGGCTCAGTATGCTTGCCAACAAACGAAATTCCTCGGCTCTCGATGAACCTGTACGCCACGCCAGGCCGATCTGGCGCGCCGCGGGCGCGGCAAGGCGCGCCAGTGAGACATCCGTGCCCCAGGCGATATGCGCATCCACTGCAAGGCGCGGTACCAGGGTCACGCCGATACCCGCTGCGACCATGTGCACCAGCGTATGCAGGCTGCTGGCCTCGAACTGTGCACGCGCCGTCTCGTCACCTATCTGGCAGACATCGAGTGCGTGACCGCGCAGGCAATGACCTTCCTCCAACAGCAGCAGACGCTCGCCTTCGAGTGCATCGAGTGACACCTCGTCGGCATCGGCGAGCCTGTGTGTATGGCCGCAGGCGAACAGGAACTCGTCCTCGAAGATGACTTCGGTGGCAAGGTCTCCGGTATCACAGGGCAGCGCAATCAGCGCAGCGTCCAGTTCGCCGTCCTCCAGGCGTTCAAGCAACTGCGCTGTCTGCTCTTCGCGCAGGTAGATAGTCAGTTCAGGGAACATCTCGCGCAGTGCCGGCAAGACACGTGGCAGGTAGAAGGGAGCGATTGTCGGAATCGCCCCGAGACGCATCTCTCCGGTCATCGGAATGCGCCCCACGCTGGCCATATCCATGACCTCCTGAGCGTCGCGCAGCAGCGTCCTGGCTCTTTCGGCAATCTGCTCGCCGATGTGCGTGATTAACACATGCCGGTTGGAACGTTCCGCAACCTGGGTTCCGAGCACCGCCTCCAGATCACGGATACCAGCGCTGAGGGTTGATTGAGTGATGTGACAATGTTCTGCCGCGCGCCCAAAATGTCGCGTGTCAGCCAGCGCCACCAGATACTGGAGCTGCTTCATGGTTGGCAGACGCTTCATCGGGCGGACTCACACAGTTTGTGGTTTCGGGAGACGCGGAACGAATACATTCGCAATCTACGATTGCATTGTTCAATAATAATCGTTATACACGATGAAATATACCACCTATGATGCTCCCCGCAGTCAGGAAAGCTGATTGAGGGAAACTCACGTCAAGGAGAAATTCATGAGCGAAAGCAAGTGCCCGGTTATGCACGAAGCCAAAGGCAGTGCTGCCCGTGGCGGTACATCGAACCGCGACTGGTGGCCGAACCAGTTGAACCTCAGTGTGCTTCACCAGCACTCTGCCAAGTCCAATCCCATGGGCGAGGCATTTGATTATGCGGAAGCATTCAAGAGCCTTGATCTCGATGCGGTCAAACAGGATCTCTACGCCCTCATGACCGAGTCGCAGGAATGGTGGCCAGCCGATTATGGTCACTATGGGCCGCTCTTCATCCGTATGGCGTGGCACAGCGCCGGCACGTACCGCATCGGCGATGGCCGTGGTGGCGGCGGCACCGGTACGCAGCGCTTTGCACCACTCAACAGCTGGCCCGACAACGGTAACCTTGACAAGGCGCGAATGTTGCTGTGGCCGATCAAGCGCAAGTACGGGCGCAAGCTCTCCTGGGCCGACCTCATGATTCTGGCCGGTAACTGCGCTCTGGAGTCGATGGGATTCAAGACCTTCGGATTCGGTGGCGGGCGCGAGGATGTCTGGGAGCCGGAAGAAGATATCTACTGGGGAACCGAGAGCGAATGGCTCGGTGACAAGCGCTACAGCGGCGACCGGGATCTCGAGAATCCGCTCGGTGCCGTGCAGATGGGTCTTATCTACGTGAACCCGCAAGGCCCCAACGCCAATCCTGATCCGGTTGCATCCGGTCGCGACATTCGCGAGACCTTCGCGCGCATGGCCATGAATGATGAGGAGACGGTCGCACTGGTCGCCGGTGGACACACGTTCGGCAAGGCCCACGGGGCCGGGGACGAGGCGCATGTCGGTCCCGAACCCGAGGGTGCTCCCATCGAGGCGCAGAGTCTCGGCTGGCAGAGCACCTTCCGCAGTGGCAAGGCTGGCGATGCGATCACCAGTGGCATTGAAGGCGCGTGGACACCCACGCCGGTGACCTGGGACAACAGCTACTTCGACACCCTGTTCGGTTACGAGTGGGAAGCGACCAAAAGCCCTGCCGGTGCCTGGCAATGGAAACCCGTGAATGGCGATGGCGCGGACACCGTGCCGGATGCACACGATGCGTCGAAGCGACACGCTCCCATGATGACCACGGCAGACATGGCCATGCGCATGGACCCCATCTACGAGCCCATCTCGCGGCGTTTCCATGAGAACCCGGATGAGCTTGCGGATGCCTTCGCGCGCGCCTGGTTCAAGTTGACGCACCGGGATATGGGTCCCCGCTGTCGCTATCTCGGTCCGGAAGTTCCATCGGAAGAGCTCATTTGGCAGGACCCCATTCCTGCCGTCACTCACGAGCTGATTGACGCAGAGAATATCGCGGGCCTCAAGGCCAGTATTCTCGCTTCGGGACTCTCTGTTTCCGATCTGGTCTCGACCGCCTGGGCTTCGGCATCGACTTTTCGTGGTTCCGACATGCGCGGGGGAGCGAACGGTGCGCGCATACGTCTTGCCCCGCAGAAGGACTGGGAAATCAATCAACCGGGCAAGCTGACATCCGTGCTCGCCACTCTGGAAGGCATACAGCAGGAGTTCAACGACGCACAGGCCAATGGAAAGGCCGTGTCGCTGGCCGATGTGATTGTGCTCGGCGGTTGTGCCGGCATCGAGCAGGCAGCGCGGGCGGCAGGGCACGAGATAACGGTTCCCTTTACGCCGGGTCGCACGGATGCTTCGGCGGAGCAGACGGATGTCGATTCCTTTGCCGCGCTAAAGCCGGCTGCGGATGGATTTCGCAATTATCTCGGCGGTCAATACAATGTTTCAGCCGAAGAGTTGCTGGTTGATCGGGCGCAGCTGATGGGGTTGACAGCTCCCGAGATGACGGTGCTGGTCGGCGGTATGCGCGTACTGAACACGAACTTTGAACAGTCTGGTCATGGTGTCTTCACTGATCGACCGGAAGTGCTGAGCAACGATTTCTTCATGAACCTGCTCGACATGGGCACTGTCTGGAAGGCAGCTTCCGATGCTGATGATGTGTTCGAAGGACGCGACCGCGCCACAGGCGACCTCAAGTGGACTGGTACCCGGGTGGATCTTGTCTTCGGATCCAACACGCAGCTTCGCGCCATTGCGGAGGTTTATGGATGTGAGGATTCACAAGTCCGGTTCGTGACTGACTTTGTCGCCGCCTGGGACAAGGTGATGAACCTCGACCGGTTCGACCTCGCCTGATCCCTGTGTGACAGATCTTGCGGCGTACGGCCCTCGAGGCACCCGCCTCGGGGGCTGTCGCGTCCCGCTGATGTCGCCCGGCCTTCGTTAACTTCAGGAGCGTTGCCCTTCAGGGTTGAATCCAGGATTTCCCGAGGCTATACAATAACGGCATTCATTCGCCGGATTGAGACACTCCAATGTCGCGTACGCTCATCTCCATGCTGGTATCCAGCAAAATCCCGGGCAAGACCTTCGTCAAGGATATTCTGGCGAACACAGGCTTGGTGAACACAGTTTCGCGCCAGACCTGTGCCAGACCCAGACCTACCCCCCCCCCCCCCCCCCCCCTCATCAGGCTTGGTCCGTCGGGGGC
>CBDATE010000009.1:0-4952 GCA_965199815.1 Pseudomonadales bacterium | reverse complement strand
ACTGGTTCTCCGACACACTTGATCTCGATCTTACGGCCGTGAACCTGCCGGCGTTCCTCGGCGAACTGCGCGAACGTTTGCAGTCTCCAGAGAGCTGGCAGAACGATCCCCTGCGCATCGTTCTGGCGCCTAAGAGTCAGCGCTGGAGAGTGCGGGAAGGCGTGTGGGGGCCCGAGAAGGGAGCGACCCGGCCACGGCTTCGACCGCTCGCCCACGTCAGCCTAGCCGACCAAGTGGTAGCGACGGCGCTGATGCTCTGTCTCGCCGACCGGGTCGAGACGCGGCAGGGGGATCCGCGGCGGTCGACGCGTGATCAGGAGTCGCGAAGACAGGTGGTTTCCTACGGCAACCGTCTGTTCTGCGACGCCATTGGTAGCGGACTGCGCCATCGGTGGGGATCCGCCAAGCTCTACCGCGCCTACTATCAGGACTACCGCACGTTCCTCGCCCGGCCGGGAGTCGTGGCCGAGTCGATTCCAGCAGCGGAGGGAAAACGTGTCTACATCGTCCATGCGGATCTTCGGCAGTTCTACGACCGCGTTCGCCCGGATCTGCTTGCCGAAGCGATCGATCGGGTTCGCCGCGATGACGATGACCCGGCGTTCTTCTCCCTGGCGGCGTCCGTGCTCGATTGGGACTGGGATTCCCGTGACAAAAGAGGAGACGTCCGGACCTACGCAAAGCAGGCGGGCTTGGAGGACTTCACGCGGGTGGCACTACCGCAGGGCCTCGTCGCCTCCGGGTTCTTTGCGAACGTTGTGCTGCTGCCATTCGATGAGGCGCTGCGCGCGGTGATCGGAACCGAGATCGCCTCCGGGATTCTGCTGGCGGACGTGTGCCGGTATGTCGACGACTTGCGTGTCCTGATCGCGATCGATCAGAGCCCAGATGGCTCATCGAATGACATTGAGAAGACCGTCTCCAGATGGCTGAGTCAGGTATTGGAAGAGAATGCGACCGGCCTCGCGCTGTCCTCCGAGAAGACCAAGATCGCAGCGCTCGGAGGCGACGAACGACCGCTGGTGCGGCAGAGTGCGAAGATGAACCGCATCCAGTCGGCGGTGTCGGGGGGATTCGATGCACTCGGGGGCGAAGAGATCCTCGACTCCATCCAGGGCCTGATGCGCGCTCAGGAGGCACTCAGCGTTGGAGATGACAGCGGCTGGCGGCTTTCCCCGGCCCCGGACGTGCGGGACGAGACGGTCGCCAGATTCGGCGCTGCTCGATATCGAAACACGTTCCGTTCCATCAGGCCGCTGCTCCAGCACGACGACACGCCGGACGAGTCCGCGATAGGAAGGGACAATACCCCGCCCGGCGGGCGATTGCGCGTGGCGCGTACGCGATGCGAGCTGGACGAGGATGCAAGAGCGTTTGCGCTGAGTCTGATTCAACGGTGGATCGACGATCCATCGAACGTCCGCTTGCTCCGGATCGGCCTCGATCTCTGGCCGGATGTGGAGCTGTTGCGCGAAGTCCTCTCACTTCTCCGTCCTTTCACGGAGAAGAGACACCGCCGAATGGTGCCGAAGCGTGTCGCTTGGTACTGCCTCGCTGAAGTCTTGCGCGCGGGAGCTACGGAGACGGGCCTCGTGGCGGACACCGAATCGCTCCCATCGACGATCAACCTCGAATCCTACCGGAAGGAGCTTCTCAGGGAGGCCGTTCGCTTGTTGGCCCTGCCTAGGCGAACGATTCCCTGGTATCTCCAACAGCAGGCGTTGTTGTTCCTCGCTGCCTGCGACCCCGCCAAGGTGCCCGTCGCGCGCACGGGAAAGAAGTCCGAGACCCGGGACTACTGGAAGCTGATCCGATTCCTGCGCGGTGAAGAAGAACGCCTCCGGAACTCGGATTTCGCGACGCTCGCGGTTCTCGCCAGACGTGCGTTCGTGGATCGAGCGCGGGCCGTCGAGTTAACGCGGCCTGGCCTCAATCCGCCGCGGAAGCGGCAGCTTGCTCGGAGGGACCCGTCGTTTCTTCTCGAGCTCATGGATGCCGAGACGGATGCTCTCTTCGACGACCTTTCTGCTCGGGTCCGCGAGGACCTCTCCCGGGCTTCGGAGGTTTCTGGCAGCGGCCGCGACACGCTGGCAAATGCGGTTCGGAACACGCACCCGAGCGGTTCTCTGCGCAACGAACTCGCCCTTTTGCGCTTCGCGATGGCTTTCCTCGAACAGTGGGAACAGCAGGATTCTCCGCCCGATGTGATCACACCAGGGCAGGTCGTGCTGAATCTCGGCGAGGACCAAAAGGTCGCTGACGTGAAAGTCCTACGGATCATGGGGAGTAGGACTGGCGCATCGGGCTCCCTGTACGCCGTGCCCGCATGGTGTGAGACCGGTGAGCGGTGGCGCTTCCAGCTCGGTTTCCTGTTGCGTTTCATCCTGTCTGGGCAGCCGGACTTCACGCGTCCAGTCCGCAATCCAACATGGAGAGAGAGCGGGCCTTTCTATCGCGCGGCCGAGAGCCACTGGTATCAGCGGCTGTACGGCCTCTACAGCGGGCAGCCGGCCTTCGGAGACGACTGGCTTCCGATCACGGACTGGGTAGAAGGATTCCTCCTGGCGCTCCTGCGCTGGCCGGGGTGCCGTGCCCTGGCCGAGTTCGGTTGGGTCGAGCAGGGCATCGAAGAGGCGAAGACACAGATTCGCCGGAGGATCGCCGATATCGAGCAGCGCCGCGGTAGTGCTACCCGCACATTGATTCTGCCGCTGTTGGCCAAGCGACCGACGAAGACGAACGTGAAGAGACCGTTACGTGCCTGCGTAGTCCAGACGGCTATCCCGGCGGCCGATGACTTCCAGGACACAGACTTGGCGCTCAGCAAGTCCGTCATTCGACGAAGGCACCGTAATCACCTGTCTGCAGCGCTGGCGGCGGTGGAGCGCATGCTGACGTTGAGAGAAACGCACAAGGGAAGTGATGGGCGCCTCGATTGGCTGATTTTGCCCGAGCTTGCTGTTCATCCGAAGGACGTTCGTACTCATCTGATCCCTTTCGCAAGGGCTCACAGGGCGATGATACTCACCGGGCTGACCTACGAGGAGATTCTATCGGGGAAACCACTGGTTAACTCAGCCCTGTGGGTCATTCCGGAGTGGTCGGACGCCTACGGGCTTCAGATCAGGACTCGCCGCCAAGGGAAGGCGCATCTTGCTCCGAATGAGCAGATGTTCAACGGAGGTAGTGCAAAACGGCTGCAGGGATTTCGTCCCTGTCAGTGGTTGATCGGCTATCCGTGGGCTGAGCCGGCCGGTGACCGGTCTGCCTGGCTGACCGCGGCCGTCTGCTATGACGCTACGGACCTCGGCTTGGCTGCGGATCTCAAGGATGAGTCGGATGTCCTGGCGATCCCGGCGCTCAACAAGGACGTCAAGACATTCGACCAGATGGCCCTTGCGCTGCATTACCATACCTGATTCCTATTGTTTCTAAGCAGAGTTTATCGTACCATTACGCCATCTAATTCTCTGATTAGTAAGGAGGTTCCAATGCCGCGCAACCCAGTGCAGTTCCAGAAAGGCATCCGCTTGAACGAATTCCTCTCACTCTACGGAACCGAAGACCAATGCTTCGATGCCCTCTATCAATGGCGCTGGCCCGACGGCTTCGTCTGCCCCCACTGTGGCCATGACCGCTGCTGCCAGTTGAACACCCGCAAGCTCCAGCAGTGCAACCACTGCCATCGCCAGACCTCCATCACCGCCGGCACCCTCTTCGAGGCCACCAAGCTCCCCCTCACCGTGTGGTTTCAGGCCATCTACTTCATGACACAGGACAAGAAAGGATGCTCGGCGATGAAGCTGCACCGCCATCTGGGCATCTCCTACAACGCCGCATGGCGCATGCGACACAAGCTGATGCAGGTGATGATGGAGCGAGACCGCGAGTACACCCTCACCGGACAGGTCCAGCTCGACGATGCCTACCTCGGGGGCGAGCGCAGTGGAGGCAAGCGCGGTCGGGGCGCACCCGGCAAAACCCCCTTTGTCGCTGCCGTCGAGACCAGCGAGGAAGGCCACCCGTTGCGCGTGAAGCTGACCGTCGTCGAGGGCTTCCGCCTCACCGAAATCGTCGCTTGGGCGCAGCACCACCTTGATGCCGGCACGCGGGTGCTCTCCGACGGGTTGGCCTGCTTTCAAGGTGTCACCGCCGCGGGCTGCGAGCATGACAGGCGCGTGGTCGGCAGGGGACGCGCCAGCGTCGAGCACCCCGAATTCCGGTGGGTGAACACGATTCTCGGCAACATCAAGAATGCTTTGCGCGGCACCTACCATGCGGTTCGTCCCAAGTATGCACAACGTTACTTGTCGGAGTTCGAGTATCGGTTCAATCGTCGCTTCGACCTGCCCGACATGATCCCGAGACTGGTCTATGTGGCGCTGAGGACGCCGCCGATGCCGGAGCGGCTGCTTAAGTTGGACTTAGCTTGAGTGGTAATCAGGTTACCATATGTTCCAGCTCGTGATCGTCGCCAACAGCGGGCAGTATGGCGGGAGCAACGCATACTGGCCCCGGAGCAATGCTCATATCAGGCAGGTCTTTCACACCCACGGGCAGCCGCAGGCTTCCATCGTATTCCTCGAAATCGACGACATTGGCGCGTTTCTGGAGCGCCACGACGCTTCGGGAGCGAACGCCAGCGACTGGAAGCATCCCCCCGCTGGCTTGAACCCATCCTCGCGAGGAGGTTCGTCATGACAAGCCTTGCCGCCGATGCCCGCCGCCCCACTACGTCACGATCCGAGTCCCTTGGCACGATGGAAGTTGGACGGGACGCGTCTGCGCCCGCTCGACAACACGAGCTGACTCATTTTTCCGTGCATCGGCGCGGGCTGGCGCGATGACGTCGAGGCGCGTTACAAGGGCCAGCGGCTCGACGAGTTCGACTGCGCCGACCTACCGCCCTGCGTGGACGAGCGCGTCTCGTTCATGGCGCCCTTCGAGTTCCT
>CBDATE010000008.1:0-10854 GCA_965199815.1 Pseudomonadales bacterium | reverse complement strand
TGGCGGGTCGTGGTGGCGCGCACCGAGGTCCGAGCGCATCGGGGCGTCGGCGAACAGCGACTTCCACATTCGCGGAGTGAGCTTGATGGCGCGCTTGGCCGGATGCACGCTGATGCGCTGGAGCCCATCGACCAGGTAGGTGCAGGCATCGACCTCGTGCAGCCGGCACGTCACCAGCAGACTCTGGATGATGCCGACGCGCTGTGCGCCGACCTCGCTCGAAGCGAACAGCCCGTTGCGTTTCCCCAGCGAGATCAGACGCAGCGCCCGCTCCAGATGATTCGTGTCGATGGCCACCTCGGGGTCGTCGAGAAAGACCTCCAGCCCTGCGCGGCGCGCCTGCGCGTCGCTCAACGCCTTGGCCAGCGGGCTCTTCGGCACCCGCTCGGGACGATGGCATTGCGCTCGGCACCCGCGCCAGAAGGTCTCGACCACCGCACGCGTGTGGGTCTGGCGGTAAGCACGCTTGTCCTCGCCGGTGAGTGCGTCGGCGCGGAGCTGTTTCTCGTGGCCGTCCATCGCCCCGATGAGCGCCAGCGCCTCGGCCACTGCCTCGGGCTCGGAGTCCTTCGCCCGCTCGAAGTGTCGCCGGGTATGCGCCCAGCACAAGGCGTGGGTCACCTGCGCGGGGCGCCGTGTCGGTCGCATACGCCTCGTCGCCGTCGCTGAGCAGCGTGGCGCAGTACTCGCCGAGAAAGGCATGAACGTGACGGTGCGCGCGCGACGGGGGGGGATGTCCCAGAGTCTGTTGAACTTGGTCTGAGAGAGGGTGGCGACTCCTTCACCTGTCCTGTGGTAGGACAGGGGTGCGAACCGATAGAAGGAGAAGCCACCATGGCGAAGCATCGCAGTCGCAAGAATGAAAACCAAGCCTCGGCCGGGAAGTCGCTGACGGTCGAGGTCCCGCTGCCCGTGCTGGGGGTGCTGGGCGAGACCCGAGAGGCGTTCCATGAGCTGTGCATCCGCACTGGCCAGCAAGTGCTGCGGGCGATGATGGAGGCGGACCGGGAGGCGCTGTGCGGTCCGAAGGGTCGGCATCAGGAGGGCCGGCAGTGTTGGCGCGGGGGGAGCAGCGCGAGCCGGGTGACGCTTGGGGGTCGCCAGGTGGAGCTGCCTCGCCTTCGGGTGCGCAGTCCCGAGGGTGAGGTGGCACTGGCGAGCTTTCAGTGGGCGGCATCGAGCGACGCGATGGACTCGCACACGCTGGCGGCGGTCGCGGCGGGGGTGTCGACCCGAGACTATCCCAAGCTGCTGGACCCGATTCCCGAGACGATGGACGAGCGGGGGACCTCGCGCAGCGCGCTCTCGCGCCGATTCGTGGCGTTGTCGCGCAAGCAGATGGGCGAGTTCCTGTCGCGTCCTCTGGGCGAGCTCGACATCGCGGCGGTGTTCATCGACGCGAAGTACTTCCACGAGCATTGCATACTGATAGCGTTGGGCGTTGATTCTCAAGGGAACAAGCACGTCCTGGGGCTTCGCGAGGGCTCGACGGAGAATACGGCGGTGACTCGTGCCCTGCTCGCCGACCTGGTCGAGCGGGGGCTGCCCACCGAGCGCTCGGTGCTGTTCGTCATCGACGGGGCGAAGGCGTTGCGCCGGGCCATCGTGGATGTCTACGGCGACCAAGCCGTCATTCAGCGCTGCCAGGTGCACAAGATGCGCAATGTGCTCGCTCACCTGCCCGAGCACCAGCACGCGAAGGTCGGGCGCTGCCTGCGCGAGGCCTTCGACAGCGCCTCGGCGGCACGCGGTGAGCGGCGTCTGCACAATCTGGCGCGTTCCCTCGAGCGCGACCATCCCGGCGCCGCCGCTTCGGTACGCGAGGGGCTCGCCGAGACGCTGACCGTCGTGCGCCTGGGGCTGACCGGTGCCTTGCAGCGCACCCTGCGCTCGACCAACGCCATCGAGAACCTCAACGGCTTGGTCGAGCACTACACCCGCAACGTCAAGCGATGGCGTGGCGGGGAGATGATTCAGCGCTGGGTCAGCGCCGCTCTACTGGACGCCGAAGGGCGTTTCCGACGGGTACGAGGCTTCCGTGACATGCCGCGCCTGATGAGTGTGTTGGAACATCCTTCCGGTCACTTCAAATCATCCCGGAAGGCCGCGTAGAATCCCAAACTCAGGAGCTCGCCACCTCGCGAAATTCAACAGCGAACGGGACATCCCCCGACGGGGCGTCGTGAAATACCACCTCGTCACTGCTCCCGTCCACCGGCCACAGCCACCCTCTACGCATCTTGCCCTTCGCCTCGCGCCCGGCCTCGAGCGAGGTCTCGTCCATCGCCAGCACCCGGCTCGAGCGCACATGCGCACTCTGCGCATCGACAATCGGCCCCAGCCGGTCGATGGCCCGGCTCGCCCAGCTCACCAACGTGCAGCGGCTGAGCGTGATGCCGGCGTCGAGAAGACGCGGGTGCTGACGATACAACGGCAGGTGCCAGGCGAACTTGTCGATGAGCATCGCAGCGAGGAAGCTCACATCGGCGCCCGAGCGCTTCAGCACGTTCGCCGGCGCCGCGGCGGTGAGCATCGCCTCGGTCTCGCGGCGCTTGACGACCTTGCGGACGTCCTTCAGCACCACGTCGCTACCCGGCTGCTGCGCAAGCCGATAGCTCACCTTCTCGCCGATGACCTCGCGCTCGGCTTGCCGGAATCGCCTCGATCGCCGGGTCCGTCATCTCGATGGTCTGAGCCGGCACCTCAGCACCGAAGCGCAGCCCGCTCTCGGCCACCGCCGCATCGCGCACCTTCGCGCGACGCTCGTCGGTCTCGGTCGGCCCATCGTCGCGCGGGGGCGGCTGCTCCACCCCGAGCCCGGCGAGGAGGTGGAGCTGCGCCTCGTCGTCGAACTCCAGGCGCTTCTCCGACTTCTGCCCGAAGAGCTGGCGCTTGAACCACTCGAGCTCATGCTCGAGTGCATCGTACTGCGCCTGCAACTGCTCAAGTGCACTCTTCGTCTTCGTAAGCACCGAGTACGAATCACTCAGCGCAACGCCGAGCCGCGCGTTCTCCTCCTCAAGCCTTGCAACGTCGAATGCCGACACCGGCAAACGCCCTCTTGCACTGAACACACCCGCACTCTACCCACTCTCGACCCACTCGGGCAGCCTGCCGGTAGCGCTTCCTTTGGCGGACCATCTCCATATCGACGCCTTCCAACCGCGCCACCAACGCCGTGCGATTCAGCTCCCGTTTCCGCTCCTTCGCACCCCGACCCAACGCAAACCGACCTTGCTCGAGGCGCTTGCTCCATCTCCAGTACCCGCCCGTGTCGAACGCAAGAATCTTCAGCAGCGTGCGACGGCGATTGATGAACACGAACCACTGACCGCTCGTCGGCTCCTCACCCAACGACCGCCGTACCCGGGCCGACAATCCATCGAATGAACACCGCATGTCGGTGGGCTGGGTGCACAGCCCGATGCGACCCGCCGACAGGGCGCTCGGCATGGCACTGCCCGGCGCACCCGCAGCACCACCCCCGCACCGAGCTCTACCTCCACCTCCCACGCCCCCGTCCCTCGCGCTGTCGCACTCCCCGGCGCCGGTGCCGGGTCCGTCCGCTCCACGAACACCGCTTCGCGGTGTGCTTCGTCCGTCACAGCCTGAGCCTCGCCCAGCTTGCGCCTCCATTGGTCGAATGTGCTCAGCGCCAATCCGTTCGCCGCGCAGAACTTGCCTCGGGTCTGGCCGCAGCGTTCGAATCGCTCGACCAACTTCCGCCACTGCACGGCGCTACGCCGCGCCCGACCTCTCGTACCGCCTGTTTGCCTCATCGGTCCGCTCGCCTCCCTGTGGTGGGGAGCGGCGAGTGAACCAGACGGGGCTCCCGATCAGAATAACGGCGGGGATGTCCCATAGTCTGTTGAACTTGGTCTGAGAGAGGTGGCGACTCCTTCACCTGTCCTGTGGTAGGACAGGGGTGCGAACCAATAGAAGGAGAAGCCACCATGGCAAAGCATCGCAGTCCCAAGAATGAAAGCCAAGCCTCGGTTGGGAAGTCGCTGACGGTTGAGGTTGCGCTGCCCGTGCTGGGGGCGCTGAGCGAGACCCGAGAGGCGTTCCATGAGCTGTGCATCCGTACCGGTCAGCAAGTGCTGCGGGCGATGATGGAGGCGGACCGAGAGGCGCTGTGTGGTCCGAAGGGCCGGCATCAGGCGGGTCGGCAGTGTTGGCGTGGAGGGAGCACCGCAAGCCGGGTGACGCTTGGGGGCCGCCAGGTGGAGCTGCCTCGCCTTCGGGTGCGAAGCCCCGAGGGTGAGGTGGCACTGGCGAGCTTTCAGTGGGCGGCATCGAGCGACGCGATGGACTCGCACACGCTGGCGGCGGTCGCGGCGGGGGTGTCGACCCGAGACTCTCCCAAGCTGCTGGACCCGATGCCCGAGACGATGGGCGAGCGGGGGACCTCGCGCAGCGCGCTCTCGCGCCGATTCGTGGCGCTGTCGCGCAAGCAGATGGGCAAGTTCCTGTCGCGCCCTCTGGCCGAGCTCGACATCGCGGCGGTGTTCATCGATGCGAAGTACTTCCACGAGCACTGCGTGCTGATAGCGTTGGGCGTGGATTCTCAGGGCACCAAGCACGTTCTGGGGCTTCGCGAGGGCTCGACGGAGAATGCCCCGGTGGCGCGCGCTCTGCTCGCCGACCTGGTCGAGCGCGGGTTGCCGACCGAGCGCTCAGTGCTGTTCGTCATCGACGGGGCGAAGGCGTTGCGCCGGGCCATTGTCGATGTCTACGGCGAGCGGGCCATCGTGCAGCGCTGCCAAGTGCACAAGACGCGCAATGTGCTCGCTCACCTGCCCGAGCACCAGCACGCGAAGGTTGGGCGCTGCCTGCGCGAGGCCTTCGACAGCCCCTCGGCGGCGCGCGGTGAGCGGCGTCTTCACAATCTGGCTCGTTCCCTTGAGCGCGACCATCCCGGTGCCGCCGCCTCGGTGCGCGAGGGGCTCGCCGAGACGCTGACCGTCGTGCGCCTGGGGCTGACCGGCGCCTTGCAGCGTACCCTGCGCTCGACCAACGCCATCGAGAACCTCAACGCCTCGGTGGAGCGCTACACCCGCAACGTCAAGCGATGGCGCGGCGGGGAGATGATTCAGCGCTGGGTCAGCGCCGCTCTGCTGGATGCCGAGCGGCGTTTCCGACGGGTGCGAGGCTTCCGTGACATGTCGCGCCTGATGATCGTCTTGGACAACCCTTCCGGCCACTTCAAATCATCTCGGAAGGCCGCGTAGAATCCCGAACTCAGGAGCTCGCCACCTTCAAAGTTCAACAGCGAACGGGACATCCCCTAACGGCTTCCTTTGGCCGCTTACAGGATCTCGATCTCATTGCACACCCAGATATTCTTACTGACGCCCGCAATGTAGGTTTCGCTCAACGCGACATGGACGGGGATTTCTCTTGAAAGCTCGGGTGTGGCCAACTCGCCAGTTCTTATCCAAGCCGTATAGCTATGCGCGACATCTTTATTCGGAGAAGGAGAGTGAATCGTCACTTTCCCCCAATCTCCGGTACCCAGAGGCCCGAGGAACGCTACGGCTAAGGTCGAATTCGTCACTCTGAAGGACTTTAGCGGGTCAACATTTGATCGTATTTCTCGAATCACGCCGGTCACAGAAATTACCTGATCGTCCGATCCCGCAGGCACCACAACAATAGGATCGGGTCGTTGCTGGCGTCGTCTTGCCTGCGTTACAACTTCGTCATCAATGTGGAGTGGCGGCCGATGGACTGTAACGTGCGACGACAATTCGACAGTGACGGCACCACCTGGGCCCCGATGACGAGTCAGGCCGCGTGTCCAGGACGTAAAGCAATCATGAAGCGGCCAGGGTGGTCCCAGTTTGTCGAAGAACACCCGTGATCCGCAATTGCATTGGAAGAAGAAGACACGATCGCCGCAACGCGGGCATCTGGTAGGCCATGTGATGGAGCCGCACCACAATCCATGTCGATACATCTCGCTAACACCCGCAATGCGGGCACCGCGCGGCACGCGCAGCTTCTACCGAGACGGATGCCAGACCGATTTGTTCCTCTTCGACGACTGTGACTCGGCGCTCATATACCACTGAGCCGAATATTGAGACGTCTGCCAGGCCATTGTCAGGTGGCGGGCTACCGGAATAGGCTCGCTCGGGTGATGGAAGTGATTCGAGCGCGGAGCGGAAGATGCTCATGGTCAGTGCCCTTGGGAATGTCCCATAGTCTGCTGAACTCTCTCTGAGAGAGGTGGCGACTCCTTCACCTGTCCTGTGGCAGGACAGGGGTGCAAACCAACGAAGGAAAAGCCACCATGGCAAAGAATCGCAGTCTTGGGAATGAAAGCCAAGCCTCGGTCGGGAAGTCGCTGACGGTCGAGGTCCCGCTACCCGTGCTGGGGGCGCCGAGCGAGGCCCGAGAGGCGTTTCACGCGCTGTGCATCCGTACCGGTGAGCAGGTGTTGCGGGCGATGAGGGAGGCGGACCAGGAGGCGTTGTGTGGTGCGAAGGGCCGGCATCAGGCGGGTCGGCGGTGTTGGCGCGGGGGGAGCACCGCGAGCCGGGTGACGCTTGGGGGTCGGCAGGTGGAGCGGCCGCGCCTTCGGGTGCGAAGCTGCGAGGGCGAGGTGGCGTTGGCGAGCGTTCAGTGGGCGGCGTCGAGCGACGCGATGGACGCGCACACGATGGCGGCGGTCGCGGCGGGGGTGTCGACCCGAGACTCTCCGAAGCGGCTGGACCCGATTCCCGAGGCGATGGGTGAGCGAGGGACCTCGCTTAGCGCGCTCTCGCGCCGATTCGTGGCGCTGTCGCGAAAGCCGATGGGCAAGTTCCTGTCGCGCCCTCTGGCCGGGCTCGACATCGCGGCGGTGTTCATCGACGCGAAGCACTTCCATGAGCACTGCGTGCTGATAGCGTCAGGTGTGGATTCTCGAGGCACGAAGCACGTGTTGGGCCCTTCGTGAGGGCTCGACGGAGAATACGGCGGTGACGCGCGCTCTGCTCGCCGACCGGGTCGAGCGGGGGCTGCCCACCGAGCGCTCGGTGCTGTTCGTCATCGACGGGGCGAAGGCGTTGCGCCGCGCCATTGCGGATGCCTACGGCGAGTGGGCCGTGGTGCAGCGCTGCCAAGTGCACAAGAGGCGCAATGTGCTCGCTCACCTGCCCGAGCATCGGCACGCGAAGGTCGCACGCTGCCTGCGCGAGGCGCATCGACAGCCCCTCGGCGGCACTCGGCGAGCGGCGCCTTCACCGCTTGGGCCGCGTGCGCTCGAGCGCGAGCACCCTGGTGCCGCCGCCTCGGTGCGTGAGGGACTCACCGAGACCCTCACCGTCGTGCGCCTGGGACTGACCGGCGCCTTGGCGAGCGCACCGTGCGCTCGACCCACGCCATCGAGAATCTCGACGGCTCGGTCGAGCGATATACCCGAAACGTCAAGCGATGGCGCGGCGGGGAGATGATTCAGCGTTGGGTCGGCGCTGCCGTACTGGATGCCGAACGGCGTTTCCGACGGGTGCGAGGCTTGCGCTGTCAGATCAAGAAATTGTTTGTACGCTTGAAGAAATTCGCTGGACAAGAGGTTCTTCTGTGCCTGTGTCAAGGCTCCTCAGGTCCGTTTGCAAGGCTGATTTGTTCTCTCGACCG
This sequence comes from Pseudomonadales bacterium, assembly GCA_965199815.1. Classification (GTDB taxonomy): domain Bacteria; phylum Pseudomonadota; class Gammaproteobacteria; order Pseudomonadales; family Azotimanducaceae; genus Azotimanducus. The sequence continues at coordinate 3,231 of CBDATE010000008.1, read as the reverse complement.
CATCGAATGAATTCAAGAAGTTGCATGAATTGGGAGCGGCTTGGCCCGAGGCCGTCGCCGACCAAAGAAAGAATTTCTGCATCAAAGACCTACGCTGGCCAGCGGCGATTGAGGTCGACCAAGAACAAATTTGCCGTGGGTCCGTTTGTCAAGTGAATTATTCAAGCCCCGCTATTCGCCCTGGCTGCGTGTGCGCTCGGGGCGGCTCCGCGCACTCAACGCGGTCGTCAGTCGTCTCGGCCGCGTCCGTGGTCGGTCTGCCGGCTGTTGGCCATGGCGCGGCGCGCGCGTTCGCTCGGCAAGTGAACCTTTGCAGCGACAGCGTCGGCTGCGCGGTGCGTGGACGCATCGGTTGTTGGTCTCGGGCGCATGGCCGGGTGGTGTTCGAGGTTCGCTTGGGCGAGCATTCTGCGGGTGCGGTGCTCGTTCTCCATGATGGCGCGCCACATCGGTTCGCCGTTGGGCGCGCGCCATACGCAGAGCATGTGTCCGGCGGTGCTTTCGCGATGAACCTCCCATCTGCCGAGCGGGTCCGTGTCGACGGCATGCGCGAGTCCGAGTGCTGCTGTCGACTGGTTTTCCCATTGCCCTTCCCTCGCTCCCTGGATGTGCAGCAACGCTTCGTTCGCGGCCTCTGTGACGTCCTGGCCCATTTGCGTGAGGCTCTGGATGTGGAGCACCTGATCGTGTTCGTAGTCGTCGGCCCGTTTGCTCTTTGGCCGCATTGCTTCGAACCCTTCTTCACGGATGGATTCGGCTTGCCGCTGGTTGATTTCGCCGGGGTAGTTCTCGGCGATGAACCCCATGTCGTAGAGGTCGCGTGCCTTGTGCCTCAGCTCGGTCCCTGCCTTGATTTTCATTGTCGCGAGTCGACCGATCGGCAGGGTCCATGTGTCGCGCGTCCAGCAGGCGAGGTCGAGGCTTGCGCTGCCCATCGTCAGTCCACCGATGTGCAACAGTGTCGTGCCTTGTTCATCCTCGACGCGCCAGCCTTCTTCGCCGTCGGTGCGCAACCGGGTTCTCGCTTTCGGCCACTTCTTGCGTGCCAGTCGGGTGATGGTGTTGCGGACCCTTGTCATTTCGTTTTCACTTCTCACGGCGAAGTCGAGGTCGGTCGATGGTCGGGTCAGGCGGTAGGCTCTCCGCAGCGCTGTCCCTCCGATGAGGATCGGCATCGTGATCGGCGTTCTGTGCCGGAGGCTTTCCGCGAGCAGGCTCTTCAGCATCCATTCGAGGCGGAGTTCGATCGCTGCGATTTGGGGTGTCGGGTGGATCGGTTTCATGGTGGTGCTCAGTCGACGTGGGTCATGGGCCTGTGTTCGCGCAGTGCGTTCGTCCATGCGTCCAGGTGCTCGTTTTCGCCGAGTGTCCGCATCGCTCTCTCCAGCATGCGTGCGCAGGTTTCGCGCTGTTCCCGTGCGAGCCATCGTCTGGCGCTTCGGACGTCGGGATTGATGATTTGCCCGTGCTTGGTCAGGCTGTCGATGACCATTTCGGCGACGGCCCTTACGTGACTTGCGGCCCATACGGGGGCGTCGCGATTGCCGTCAGGGTGTCCGAGGGACCGCAGTGCTTCCCGTGCGTCGATCAGCTCGTCTCTGTCCCATAGCCGCATTCCCAATCGGCAGCATGTTTCGCTCGTCCGGGTTCGTGTGGAAAGCTGTGAGCCGGCGGGCGGGGCCCAGCATATGTCGTGCCAGTCGCCCAGCGGTCCTGTAGGCAGGTTCAGTGCGCTCAAGGCCGTGATGTAGATGTTTTGTTCATCGTCGTTTTCGATCCGGAGCCATTCGCTCGGGACGATGCGTTCGAGGACTTCCCATGCGGGGTTGACGGGTTCGGTGTACCAGGCCATCGGGCGTTCAGCTCCATGTGCGTGCGACCAGGTTGCGTTGCTGCGCGCCAATCGGGTGGTGTCGATTGCGGTGGTCGAGCTGTCGACGTGCCCGAGCACGGCCGCTTCCATGGTCGCGACCGAGTGTCCAGCGTTGCCTGAGCTGTGTGGTGATGAACAGCATCGGGGGGTACCACGGGGGCATGCCGGTGTCGGCGTCCACGAGCATGCAGTAGCGCTCGCCGGTGCCCCATGTCGTCTGTCTGATTCGGTCGCTCATCCGCTGGCTCGGCACCCCAAACTTCACACTTTTCGGAGGTGTCCCCTACAGATGGCTTTCGCGATCGAGACTTTACACTCTCGATCGCGTGAATCCCTATTCAAAATAGTGGGTTGCCTCTCCAAACCTTGCAAAATCCGGGAGGTGCGCTTCAGAATGGGATATCGTCGTCGAAGTCGGCGGGTGGCCCGCTCCCCGGTGCACTTGGCGACGAGCCCGCGCCCGAGGTCCCTCCGGACGGCCATGCGGAGGCGGGCTCTTCGCTGCGTCTTCTCGGCGGTGGCGTACCGCCGCCCGCTCCCCGGCCGCCGAGCATCTGCATCTCGGATGCCACGATCTCCGTCGTGTATCGATCCTGACCATCCTGCCCCTGCCACTTGCGGGTCTGGAGCCGCCCTTCGATATAGCACTGCGAGCCCTTGCGCAAGTACTCGGCAACGATCTCGGCCAGTCGGCCGAAGAACACGACACGATGCCACTCGGTGCGTTCGTGCTGCTCCCCGCTCTGTCGATCACGCCAGGATTCGCTGGTCGCGATCCGGATGTTGGTGACCGCGCTGCCGCTTGCCGTGTAGCGTGTCTCCGGATCTCCACCGAGGTTGCCGATAAGAATTACCTTGTTGACGCCTCTGGCCATTGCAATTACCTCCTTGTCCTGTCACGTGCAGGTCGATTCCAGGCCCACGCTGTCCCCGCCTCCCGACTGTGGACGCAGCGACTTCGGTAGCGCTGCGGCACGTCGTTCACTCACCTTGCGGCTCCGGGCCCGTGCTTGAAGCTCCGAAGGGTACTCTACGAGATGACCGACGACATCGTATTGCGCCAAGTGCTCTTGTGATGTCGGCAAACGTCCCGTTCACGGGCGATGTGCTCCGATGGACCGATTGCCGGGGCGCCGCTTGCGCGATGCGATCATGGGCAAGATGTCTCACGAGGGGGTTGAAGCGATCACGTGCAGGGTGCCTCGATCGAGATGCCGGGGATCGACCCGCAGCCAGGCGATGCCCTCCTCCGATACCACGACGGCCTCGATCACTCCGGGAACCGCGAGCAGTCGTGCGGTCAGTGCATCCACGGATTCGGGCTCGACACCGCCGATGTGCAACTGCTCGACCGCGAG
>CBDATE010000007.1:0-85732 GCA_965199815.1 Pseudomonadales bacterium | reverse complement strand
GATGTGCATATTCGGCGAGATACCAGGCGCGCACGTCACGTTCGCAACTTTCGGCCTCACGCTCCCGCTGCGAACACCAGACACCCAAATCGCGCAAGGATTCGAGGCTCAGTTCGGCTTCGGATGTCTGGCCAAGTTTGTGCTTGATGGCGCGGTGTACGCTCAAGTCCGGGTAGCGCCTGATGGGAGAAGTGAAGTGGGCGTATCGCTCCAGTGCGAGGCCGAAGTGCCCCTGATTAAGCGGGGTATAAACGGCCTGCTGCATGGAGCGCAGCACGATGGTTGCGAGCAGCTCGGGGGATATCCGCTGGGAAAGCTTTTGGATCAACGCGTTCAGTCGATCAGGATCGATGTTGCGAATGTTCACACCCAACACATCGAGCGTATCCAGCAAGGCTTCGAGCTTCTCGCCAGACGGAGGCGGATGGACGCGAAACAGCAGCGGCAGGTCGGCCTCATCAAGATAGGTGGCGGCACAGACATTGGCCGCGATCATGGCCTCCTCGATCATGCGCTGCGAGACACCTCGCTGGCCCAGGATCACCTGACGCACCAACCCCTGATCGAAATCAAGTTCTGCCTCGCTGGTATCAAAGTCAAGCGCCGCACGCTTTTCGCGCGCCATGCGCAAAGCCTGATAACACTGTTCAAGAGATTCAAGCGAACGACACACAGTGTCCTCGAGGCCAGTCGCTTCGCCCGAATCGACAAATTTGGTCACGCGCGTGTACGTGAGTCTGGCTGCAGAGCGCATGAGACCCTGAAAAAACATGAAATCCTGCACCTGACCGTCTTCGGCGACGCGCATATCCACCGCAAGCACTGCACGTTCACGGTTCGGGACAAGAGAGCACAGATCGTTCGACAGGATTTCCGGGAGCATGGGGGCCAGATGTTGGGGGAGATACACCGAGGTCGCGCGTTGCCGCGCCTGTGCTTCCATGGCGCTGCTCGGGGTGACGTAGTGGCTGACATCGGCAATCGCCACCAGTAACCGCCAGCCGCCGGTATGAAGCGCTTCGCAATAAACGGCATCGTCGAAATCGCGCGCCGATTCGCCATCGATAGTTACCAGAGGGAGCGCGCAAAGGTCGCGACGGGTGGATGGGAGAGTTTCGCAGTCTCGTACTTGCTGCGCGCTGCCAACTGCATCTTCATGAAGGGCATTTGCTTCGCGCTGCACTGTCTGCGGCCAGTCCGTGCTGATGCCGTAAGCGCTCATCAGCCCTTTCGCCGCTCGCTCGGGATCATCGTGTGTGGCGATGACATCTTCGATTCGGCCTTTCACCAACGGGCGACGACCGTCCCGATCTTCAATAGACGTGATTCTGACGCGAAGACGGTCGCCCTCGGCATGAGTTTGCAGCACCCGACTCGGCAGGAATACCCGCCAGGAGCGATCCGAACGCTCGGATTCAAGCCACACCGACATCGCATGATGCCCACGGACATCGCTGCACGTGAGAAATCCGCTCACCAGCTCACCCGTTGCCAGTTCGTTGTCCTGCTCACGACGAGCAAGGGTGCCTGCTGCCGACTCGAGTCGCCGATCTTTCCTTCGCCTGTGCTCTGCCTTGCCGCCTCTTGCCTTACCGTCCTTTGACGAACGTGAGGGGCGGCGGCCAGCGTTTTTGTGCTTCTTCAAAGTCATGGTCCCTTTTGCAGTGTGTGTCCCCGTCAGGTGCACCCACCCATCATATGTGTAATCCCCATCAGGTGTGTGTCCCCTGCTGCATCAGGTGTGTGTCCCCTGCTGCCTGGAGAGAGGTACACTGAAGTCTTTCCAACTGCACACCAACACCATGTCGCGCACCGTCCTTTGCCGCAAATATGGCCGCGAACTCGAGGGGCTTGATGCCCCCCCGATGCCCGGTGCACAGGGCCAACATCTGTACGAGACGATATCCAAACAAGCCTGGAACGCCTGGATGAAGCATCAAACAACGCTCATCAACGAAAAGTTTCTCAACCTGCGCGATGCATCCACCAGAAGCTACCTGAACGAACAGATGGAGCGCTTTTTTGACAACCGGGAAGTGGATCAAGCTGAAGGCTATGCGCCGCCGGATTCATGAAGGTGTGCTCCCTGATGTGCTGGAAGCGGGTACAACGCTCCGCCTCGACCTCGCCCGTCCGAATCCTCTGGTAGAATTCGCGCTCTTGCCGATTCTCGATGTGCGCCCGCGCTTGCACGGAAGCACCGATATTCCATATACATTCAGGGCCAGGTAGCTCAGTCGGTAGAGCAGTGGACTGAAAATCCTCGTGTCGGCAGTTCGATTCTGCCCCTGGCCACCCGCGCACACCCCGCGGTCAGTACACCGAGAGGCCAACGCTCTTGACGAGTACGAAGACCTGCATACCGGGAGCGAGTTCAAGATCCAGCACTGCGGCATGGGTCAGACATGCCCGCACCTCACAGCCACGCAGCTCGACGCTCGCTTCGACCAGACCGGGCCCTGGCCCCGGCTGCAATGTCTTCAGGATGCCGGGAAGCTGATTGCGGATACTGATCGATTGTGAGCGCTCGGTGGCCAGAGCCACATCGCGCGCACGAACACGCAGCCGCACACGGCTTCCAGGCGTGAGGGCCGCCTCGCCCGGTATGGCGAGCAGCTCACCGCCAATATCTACCTGCGTCAACTCCAGGCGTTCATCATGATGATCCACCTGCCCCTCAATCAGCACACTGGCCCCATACCGCTCATCAGCAATAGCCATATCAAAACGTGCAATCACCTCACTCACGCTGCCCCGCATGGCCACCCGCCCAGCGGTCAGTACCAGAACCCGGTCAGCAATGTGCGCCACCTCGTCCACATCATGACTCACGTACAGCGTGGGGATGCGAAGCGTGGTCAGAGCGCGGTCAAGATAAGGAAGAATCTCGGCCTTGCGGGACTGATCGACGGCTGACAGTGGCTCATCAAGCAACAGCAGTTTCGGCTTCGTGAGCAAGGTACGCGCCAGTGCCACTCGCTGCGCCTCGCCTCCCGACAGCCGGGTCACACGGCGAGACAGCAAGGGGCCAAGCTCGAAAATGCTGATCAAATCGTGCCGCCGAAAGCCGACCGGTACTGCCCGACTTCTGCGTTCGGCAAAGGCGAGATTGCCCGCTACGTCAAGATGTGGGAACAGCCGCAGGTCCTGGAACAGAAATCCGACCGGCCGTACGCAAGCGGGCTGATTAATCTTTCGCTCACTGTCGAACCAGACCTCGTCACCCAGCGCCATGTGGCCAGTGTCGGGGGTTTCAAATCCGGCAATCGCCCGCAACAGACTCGTCTTGCCACTGCCACTCGGCCCAAAGATCGCCGTTACGCCTTGTGCAGGCAAGGATTCCTCGAGGGTCAGCGAAAAATCCCCGAGAGCAAGCGTCAGATCGAGTCTGAGTGAATCAGCCGACACGAATCGGATGCCTCCGGTTCATGGCATGGACGGCTACCAGAACCGCGAAGGCGAACACCAGCAGACCCGCCGACAGCCGATGCGCCTCGGCATAATCGAGCGTCTCGACGTATTCGTAGATGGCAATGGAGATCACGCGCGTCTCTCCCGGAATGTTGCCCCCGACCATCAGTACCACACCGAATTCGCCGAGCGTATGGGTAAAGCTGAGCACGGAAGCGGTAACGAAGCCACGCGCCGACATCGGCAGGGCGACGCGAAAAAAGGCATCGACAGGCGAGGCGCGCAGACTCGCCGCCGCTTCCATCAGGCTGCGCCCGTCAGCGGCAAAAGCACTGGTCAGGGGCTGCACCATGAATGGCAGGGAGTAGATGATCGATGCCACCACCAGGCCGACAAAGGAGAAGGTGAGCGTCTCGCCAGTCATGTCAAGCCAGAGGCTGCCAATCCAGGAGGCAGGATTGAGCAGAATGAGGAGATAGAACCCGAGCACCGTGGGTGGCAAAACCAGTGGCAGGGCGGTGACGGCTTCAACCAGCGGGCGGGCCCGCGACCGGGTATGCGCAAGCCACCAGGCAAGCGGAGTACCTGTCACCAACAGGATCAGCGTGGTAACCGCAGCCAGCGACAGCGACAGCCAGACAGGCGTGAGATCAGACATCAGGAGTGGGGGGAAGCATTGGGCAGTATCGGCAACTCATAGCCCATGGCCAGAATCGTGCTTCTGGCTTCGGGACCTTGCAGGTATGCCAGTATTGCATGTGCAGCCGGGTTCGTCCTGCCCCGTTGCAGCAACACGGCATCCTGACGAATCGCGCCATGCAAATGTGCCGGCACCTCCATGCGACTACCGTGCACGGCCTGGCCAAGTACGCCAGAGCGGGCGACCAGACCAAATTCGGCACTGCCGGTGGCGACAAATGCAAACGCCTGACCGATGTTCTCCCCGACCACCAGGCGCGACTCCAGCCGCTCCATCAGCCCGAGGGTCACGAGCACCTCGCGCGCCGCGACACCGTAGGGCGCAGTGCGTGGATTGGCGATGGCGAGGTGCCGGAAGCTCGCAAACCGCAGGGTCTCGGCAAGGTCTCCGTCGATGGCACCGGCATCCCGGCTCCAGAGCATCAGCCGCCCGTGCGCGTAGGTAAACCCGGAGCCCGCGACCGCCCTGCCCGATTCAAGCAGGCGCTGCGGTCGCTCCTGATCTGCGGCCAGAAAGGCGTGGAAAGGCGCACCACGCATGATCTGTGCATACAGCTTGCCAGTGGAACCGCCGACCATGATTATGCGATGCCCGCCGGTCGCCTCGAAAGCAGACACGAGAACCTCGAAAGCAGGCGCGAAGTTGGTGGCCACGGCAATGAGCGCCTGCTCCGAGCGCGCACCGAAGGGCAAGCAGAGCAGCAGGGCGCACACCAGCGCTCGCGCACCAATGCGCGTCAGGAACCGCCGCGACGCTGTCTCCACAGGCTTGTGTACGCGAACCCGCCCGGTGCCCAGGCAAGCCTGCCCGCAGGCTCGATCACTCGCGCTCCGGCGCTTTCTCGTCGCCCTCGGCCACACGCTGGTAATAGAGCCAGCTGGTCACATTGCGACGCTCATCATCAAGCGGGGGCGGCTCACGATACTCAGGATAATGCGCCTCGATTTCGGATTTCATGCTCTCCGGCAGGGCATCCCAGGAGGATAGTCGCAGCCCCGCCGTGTGCATGTAGATGACACCTTCGCGCCCGGCCATCTTCATCCAGGGCAGCCAGTCCGAGATGCGCGCCCAGCCAACCTGGCGACCGACCTCGGGGGTGTTGGGGTCAAGCAGGGCATCCACATTGTCACCGAAGAAATTGAACATCTCGGTGGCGTGGTACGTGCCGCCGATCTCTTTCTCGTAGGCGGAAGCCAGCGGGTTGGGATAATAGAGCGGCACGGTGATATTCATGCGCCACTGACCTTCGGTGATCTCGCCTCCCCACTCGAATGGCTCGCCATTCCACGAGACTTCGTAGCTGCTGTGGTTGACCGGATCATTCGCCACATGCAGCACCTCGACAGTCTCACCCGACCAGGGATTGTCCCAGGTAGTCAGGGTTTCGCCGGATTCGGGGTCACGATATATCAGCAGCTCGCGAGACACCATGCGATAGCCTTCGCCACGCTCGGGATGAGTATCGCCGACGCAGGCGCGCACATTCATGCCCTCGACATTGAACAGGTGACGGTCTCGTTCACCCTGGCGTCGTGAATAGGCGCGCCCGTGCCACCAGAAGGTTGTCGCCTTGCCATCAACCCGTGAACACAACACCTTGCGCTGGACTTGCAGCGCATCACCGGGATTGGTCAGGTCAAGGGGAGCCGCAAGCGCGGTCGAGGCAACCGAGGCAAGGAGTGCGCCGGTGAGCAGCGCGAAGAGGCTGGAGCGAAGCAACATGAGAAAATCCTCGAGATGTGATGATGAAGAATCGGGACTGCCCGGAAACACGGCAAACACTGATGTGCGGGTCTGACATGCGCTGATTCACGTCGCGCCGCGCGCGGCCAGCACTGCTTCAGCGGCGCGCTCACCAGAGCGCACAGCACCTTCCATTCCGGGCGCATCAACGGCGGCATGTTCACCTGCGAACACCAGCGGGCCGACCCTTGCCTGCATGGCCTTGCGATAGGCGGCCACCTTGCCGGGTGGCCATTCGATGTAGGCACCGCCCGCAAAGGGGTCGCTCGTCCAACTATACCGTGAAACCAGACGCACCCGGCCTTGGGAGGCGGGACGTATCTGCGCAATGGTGGCAAGCGCAAGAGATTCGAAGGTGCTGTCGTCCATGACATCGAGCGCGTCACTGCCATTGCCGTTGACGAACATCTTCAGACCCATGACTTCGCCGGTGTCCTTGTGTACACGCGGGAACATGCGTTCAAGCAGGGTGTCAGTCCACATGTTGGGCGGCAGGCCGTCCTCTTCCCAGAAAGGCTCGCTGTCGAACAGGGCGATGTGCACCTTGGTGTTCTGCAGTCGATCGATGGCCTCGCGCTGCACCTCTGCAATCGGCGCGTCAATTATCACGCGGCGAAGTGCGGGAACCGGCAAGCTGCATATCACCTGATTGGCGCGCAGGAGCTCGCCGCGACTGGTTTCAACCTCGACGGGATACCTCGCATGTGAGCCGCTTGCACCTGCTGCTTGCTGCGACACAGCCCCGGGATGTACCGAGATGCGCCGCACTTCGGTACCGAGTTGCAGCTGCCGCGCATCGAAATCTGCCGCCATGGCCAGCGGCAGGGCCTGTGCGCCAGGTGCAAGACGCCCAACTCCGGTTTCGTGCTGAAACAGCAGCGCCCGGTGCCAGCGCGTCAGCGCACTGATCTGTTCGACGCTGTTTGCTGTGGCGGCAATGTCAATGAGACGAATGGCGGCTTCGGACGCACCGCGTTCTCGCAACACCTCGGCAACCGATCGATCAAATCGCCTGGCCGCGGCGGTATCCCAATCGGCGGCCCTGGTGAGCGGATTCTCCGGATTCAGGTAGTGACTCTCGAGCCTCGTCGGGAGGAGCGAGCGCTCACGGGTTGCGAGTGGATTGATGTTCGCATCGTGCCAATCTTCCGCACCCAGAGTTGTGCCGTTGAAGTGCATCGTGGTGCCACGAGGATAGCTTGATGGTGCGATTTCGAGGTTGAACTCGCGTGCCAGCGCATGAATGCGGGTATAGGAATTGCCAATCTCGACACCGCCGAGTTCGGCGCGGTCCGGCAACTCGGTGAGCGTGTAGGCGCGACCACCTACTCGCTCACGTGCTTCGAGTATGCGCAAGTCCATCCCGGCTTGCCCGAGTATGCGCGCCGCGGCAAGACCGGCCAGTCCGGCACCAAGAATCAGGACTTCGTGCGAGGCGGTTGATTGCCTTGCCGAGACGCGACCGGCAAGGCCGAGGAGTGCTCCGCTGGCGGCGACACCGAGCGTGAACTTTCGGCGCGAGAGTTGCGACGGGCGGGTTGATGCGCTCACGGACATGGTTCAGTTTGCGGTGGCAGTGACCCTGCTCGCGAGCAAAATTGAGGAGCCACAAACATTACAAGGATATTATAAACACAAATAAGCCGCCTGATTCCTGCTTTGGGATGGACTTGATCAGAACATACTTGGGGCTGTTCCCTGACCTACCCTCCAGGGCCACGACCCGGTAATTGCATGGCTCTTTGCATCTTCTTCTGAAACCCCTTGCGCCCGACTTTCTGCGACATCTTCTGCATCTGCCGATACTGGCGCAACATCCGCGCAATGTCACGAAAATCAACCCCCGCGCCCTTTGCGATGCGCTGCTTTCTGGAGCCGTTGATCACATCCGGGAACTGGCGTTCGTGCGGTGTCATGGAATCAATCATGGCAATGCTGCGCTTGAGCACCGACGGGTCCATGCTCTGCTGACTGCGCGCCAGCATTTCCCTGGGGATGGGCAAAAAATTGCCGAGACTTTCGATACCACCCATGGATTGCATATTCACCAGCGAATCCTTGAAATCCTGCAGGCTGAAACGCTTGCCACCAGCGATTTTTTGCGCTACGCGCGTCGCCGACTTCTGATCTACCTTGCGCGCTGCTTCTTCCATGAGGGTAGCCAGGTCGCCCTGACCCAGAATGCGCGATACCATGCGTTCGGGGTGAAAGGGTTCGAGCGCATCCATCTTCTCGCCCACGCCGACAAACTTGATGGGGCGACCGGTGAGTGAGCGCACGGTGAGCATGGCGCCGCCACGCGCATCACCATCAGCCTTGGTGATAATGGTTCCAGTGAGTGCCAGCGCCTCGTGGAAGGCGGCGGCCGTGCGCGCTGCGTCCTGCCCGGCCATGGCATCAAGCACAAACAGGGTTTCGGTTGGAGACAGGGCCGCATGCAAGGCCTGAATCTCCTGCATCATGTCCTGATCAAGCTGCGAGCGCCCTGCGGTATCGACGATGAGCACCTGCCGGGCATCAATGCGGGCTTGCTGCAGCGCCCGCTTGCCGATGTCGAGTGGTGTTTCCGACGCAGATGCCGGATAACACGTGACCCCCACCTCGCGGCCCAACACCGCGAGCTGCTCGAGCGCGGCAGGTCGATAGACATCGGTACTGACCAGAGAGACGCGCTGGTTGTCTCGCGACTCGAGGAGATGCGCGAGCTTGGCGGCCGTGGTGGTCTTGCCCGCCCCCTGTACACCTGCCAGAAGCACTACCACAGGCGGCGTGGCGCGCAGGTTGAGCGAATCGTTGGCACCTCCAAGCAACTCGAGCAGGCTTTCGCGAAGAATCCGAATCAGGCCTTCGCTCGGTGTGACACCACTCGCCAGACTGCTGCCGACCGCCTTTTTCTGTACCTCGGCGGTAAAGGTTCGCACTACACCAAGCGCGACATCCGCTTCGAGCAGCGCCATACGCACATCTTTCAGTGTTTCTGCAACCTTGCGCTCGGTGAGCACCGGCTTGCGCCCAAGCCCACCCAGAATGCGCTGAAAGCGAGATGTCAGATTTTCGAGCATGAGAAATAGTTGACCCTGATGGCAATCGTGAGTGAAGATTATAGCGACGACTGTGCTCTGGCCTGACTCGTGCTGCATATGCTCCCGACCCTCTCCGGCATACTGGCGATTGCGCTCTATGGCGCGGGCGGTCTGATCGCCTGGCGGATGATGGGTGTACCGCACCCGGGATCGACAAGGCTCAAGCTGTTGACTCTCGCTGCCATTGTCTTCCATGGCACTACCATTGCATTGCAGATCCATGGCGATGGCACCCTTGACTTCGGTTTCTTCATGGCCACCTCGGTCATTTTCTGGTTGTTACCCACCATCCTGCTACTCTTGCGAGAGTCGGTCGAGGGCCTGTTGCTGGTGGTGCTGCCCCTGAGCGCGCTGGCACTCGCCTGTTCGCTGCTGCTTGAAGGCAGCCCCGCACCGCTCGATGTCAGCCAACCGAAATTCGCTCTGCACATACTTCTCTCTCTGGTTGGCTATACGGTATTGTTCATGAGTGCGCTACAAAGCCTGTTGGTGCTGCTCAGCGATCATTCCATGCGCAGACACCGCGTGTCGGCGCTGATGCGCATATTGCCGCCGCTCGAAACCATGGAAACCATGCTCTTCAAGCTGGTCGGCGCGGGGTTCGTGCTCATCTCCGGCGGCATCCTGCTCGGTGCCTGGTTCGCAATCGGCGAAGATCAGGGCATGGGCAGCGAGCACATACTGCCGAGTCTGCTGGCCTGGCTACTCTTTCTGTGCCTGCTGATTGGCAGGCAATTTCTCGGCTGGCGCGGCGGGACAGCGACCGCCTGGACACTGCTTGCCTTTGGATTACTGGCCGGTGGCTATCTTGGCAACAAGTTTCTTCTGGAGGTACTGGTTGGTGCCTGACCACTTCTGATCAGGATTCCGGCGGCACTTCATCGAATTACCTGCAAGATCTGTACGTGGATATTTCCGAGTTTTCGGCCAGCATCCTGTTTGGCACACTACTCCTGCTGACCTTGCTGTCGGCGTATTTCTCCGGCTCCGAGACCGCCATGATCGGTCTCAACCGCTACCGCTTGAAACACGCGGTCAACGAAGGCAATCGCAGCGCCCGCAAAGCCGAGAAAATGCTGAGCAAGCCGGAAAACCTGCTCGGTGTCATCCTGATCGGCAATAATCTGGTCAACAACATTGCCGCCACGGTAGCCGCGGTCATCGGCTTGCGCTTCTTCGGCGATGCCGGGTTGCTGATCGCCCCGATTGCGCTGACCTTGTTCTTCCTGGTCTTCGCAGAAGTAGCGCCCAAGACTCTCGCTGCGCAAAACCCGGAGCGATTCGCGTTTGTGTCGGTACATATCCTCGAGCCGCTGCTCAAGGCGCTCTACCCTTTCGTGCGCAGCGTTGGCAGCGTGGCTCGACTGCTCCTGCGCTGGCTCGGTACAGACCGCGAGCGCACAACGGCCGATCAGAAACTCAGCATGGACGAGCTGCGTACCGTGCTGCTCGAGCGCTCGACCCTGCCCAGCAGGCACCAGGTCATGCTGTTGCAAATCCTTGAACTCGAAAAGCTCAGTGTGAACGACATCATGGTGCCAAGAAACGAAGTGTACGGGTTGAATCTGGAGGATGAATTGAGCGACGTAGCCGCTCAGGTCGCCTCGAGCCAGCACACTCGCCTGCCGGTCTTCAACGGTTCGCTGAATCAGACCAAGGGCGTTTTTCACATGCGCAGGACCAATCGTCTGCTGGCAAGTGAATCCTTCTCGAAGGAAGACATAGTTGCACTCTGCGATGCACCCTACTTCGTGCCCGAGGGCACCCCCCTGCATGTGCAACTCGTGAATTTCCAGCGCAAGCGTGAGCGTCTGGCACTGGTCGTGGACGAATATGGCGATGTGCAGGGGCTTGTCGCGCTCGAGGATATTCTCGAAGAAATAGTCGGCGAGTTCACCAGCGACCTCGCGTCCAACTTTGCCGAAATCTTTCCGCAAGACGATGGTTCCTGGATTATCGATGGCAAGGCGCTGGTGCGAGAGGTCAATCGCACTCTGGAATGGAACTTGCCGATTGTCGGGCCGAGAACCATCAATGGGCTGGTACTCGAGCGCCTGCAACTGATCCCCGATGCCAATGTCAGCATCAAGATCGACGGCTATCGAATCGAGACATTGCAGGTTGGAGAGCATCTGGTGCGCTCGGTGCGCATCACGCCGCCGGCAGATGTGCCGCTGCCAGCGAAGAATCAGGATGCCGCCGGATAGGCATCGAGGGCACCAGCATAGGGCACCAGCATGAGGTTAAGTTAACCGTGTTTTCAGCGAAGAATCAGGATGCCGCCGGATAGGCATCGAGGTCAGTCTGGTACGCATAGGTGCCCGAACCCGATCAGCGTCCGTCCCGGGCGCACACAGGCACAGCGTCCGGCCCGGCTACAAGGATGCAGCGAATGCTCACTCCGCCAGGTTCACACATCGCTGCAATGCTCACGAGCACCTCGCTCGGCATGCGCCTGATGCGGATTTCAGGAGCATCCGCCTCGCTATCCACCTGTGCACACCGGGCGCGCACGAAACGCCGGAGTTCGGAAACTTCTGCCTGATAGTCGCGCGACAGGTCGCGCTCGGGCCTGACGAGCGGCGCACCCTGACAGGCAGTCAAGGCAGCACAGAGCATGCCGATAATCAATATGCGTCGAGGTCGTGCCAGGATCATGGAACAGAAGCCCTCCCGGAGACCGGTCATTCTCAATCCACTGCAAGAACAGGCATACTGTACTGCACGTGTACACACGGCATATCATGTTCCCCGAACAGGTATCATGCACAGGCGGGTGTCGTATAGTGGTTATTACCCCAGCTTCCCAAGCTGGAGATGGCGGTTCGATTCCGCTCACCCGCTCCATTGCGCCCGCTCCCTGCTCTCCGTCGGGTGTGCCGGGTCTGGGTGTGCCGGGTTTCGGTGTGCCGGGCCGCCTTGTCCTGCTGTGCACCGCGCTTGTGCTCTCGCTTTCGTCCCACGCCGCCCTGCCAACCACTCTGGCAGACGGTACGCCGCTGCCGAGCCTGGCACCGGTGGTCGAGCAGGTCGTCCCCGCGGTGGTGAATATCGAAACCTACGCCACCGTACAGATTCGCAGCCGTCTGCTTGATTCTCCGGTGTGGGGTCGCTATTTCCGACCCAGAACCGAAAAACGTATGCAGAGCGCTGGCTCCGGGGTGATTATCGATGCGGCGCGTGGCTATATCCTCACCAATTACCACTTGATCGAATCCGCCGAAGAGATTCAGATCAACCTCGAAGACCGGCGCGTCATAACTGCCGACATCGTCGGATTCGACAAACAGATAGATCTGGCCGTGCTACAGGTGGAGGCCAACCGCTTGAGCGAAATCGAACCCGGCGACTCGGACACGCTGGCGGTGGGCGACTTTGTGCTTGCCATCGGCAACCCCTTCCGATTCGAATCCACCGTGACCTCCGGCATTGTCAGTGCACTTGGCCGAGGCTCGGGCGGAGGCGAATTTCAGGACTACATTCAGACCGATGCATCCATCAATGCCGGCAACTCGGGCGGTCCGCTGGTTGATCTGGCAGGCAGACTTGTTGGCATCAACACATCCATCTATGCGCCGGGCGGCGGGAGTATCGGCATCGGATTCGCTATTCCGAGCAACCTTGCCTACGGCATTGCCCGCGAACTTATTGCCAGCGGCAGTGTGCATCGGGGTCAGCTTGGCATCTGGGTTGAAGACATCACTCTTGATGAACGCGAGGCGCTGGGCATTTCGACCATCCAGGGTGTGCGTATCAGGCGCGTCACTCCCGGCAGCATTGCCGATGCTGTCGGCATCAATGCCGATGATTTGCTGCTGACCATTGAAGGACGGGCGATACGGGATACTTCGGACTATGCGAGCAGCTCGGGGCTTTTCATCCTGGGCCAGACGGTGAACCTCGAACTCATGCGCGATGAGCAAAGCTTCGAACTCGAGGTACTCATCAGGCCGCCGGATGCAAATCCGGTCGAGGGCGAGCGCGTGGACGCGCGCTTTCGCGCTGCCACCCTGCAGAACTTTGTCGATGAAAACGCCAGGGTAACGACCAGCCTCGGCGTACTGATTACCGACATCAAGCGTGGCAGCTATGCCTGGCGGTCGGGATTTCGCGCCGGAGATATATTGACCTCCGTGAATCGCTCGCTGGTACGAGACATTCACGATCTGCTGCGCGAGTTGCAAGGCTCTCGCAAGGATGCCGTGATTGGCGTATATCGCTCCGGCGCACGCGGCACCATCACCCTGCGCGCCCTGAGTGACGCTTGAATCGCGATCAGACCATATGAACCAGGCGGCACATCAGGAATCGAACAGCATCACGCTGCGCGCGGTCTCGCCGGACTCGAGTGCTGCCAGTCCCTGATTCACGTCTTCAAGGCGCAGATGATTCGAGATCATCAGATCAAGCTGCAACTTGTCCTTGAGATAAAAGTCGATCAGGCGTGGCATGTCCGTGCGAAATTGATTGGAGCCCATCATGGAGCCCTGGATGCGCTTCTCCTGAAGAAAATCAACGCCATGCAACTCGACCATCTCCCCCACCGGGATCATGCCGATGATAGTCGCCGTCCCGCCACGTCTGAGCATGCGAAAGGCTTGTTCTGCCGTTGCCTTGAGGCCGATAGCCTCGATTGCATGATGTACACCTCCCTTGGTGAGATCACGCACCAATGCAACCGGATCGTTGGTTTCACTGGCGTTGATCACATCAGTGGCACCCATCTTCGTCGCCAGGTCGAGCTTGCTGCTGACGCGATCTATGGCGATGACCCGTCCGGCACCGGCAATAGCAGCACCATTGATAGCTGACAGGCCGATACCGCCGCAGCCTATGACCGCAACCGTCTCGCCGGGAGCCACCTTGGCGGTACGAAACACCGCGCCCGTGCCGGTGATAACGCCACAGCCAATGAGCGCGGCCCGATCGAAGGGCATGTCCCGAGTAATCCTGGTGAGCGCATGCTCGTGCACCAGCATCTGTTCCGCATAAGCAGAGAGATTCAGGAACTGAAATATCGGCTCGCCGCCCTGCGACAGGCGCGGAGGCACATCCATACCTCGTTGCAACTCGGGTTCCTGACAGAGCGACATCCTTCCCGCAAGGCAGAACTCGCAATGCCCGCAGAAGGCGGACAGGCAGGTGATGACATGATCTCCCGGCTTCACGAACGATACGCCCTCACCCACCTGCTCGACAACACCTGCAGCTTCGTGACCGAGCACCGTGGGGCACGGATACGGGTACAGGCCCTTGTAGAAGTGATGGTCGGAATGACAGATGCCGCTCGCTCGGGTGCGAATCAGCACCTCACGTGCGCGCGGCTTGTCCACGCTGACTTCCTCGATCTCGAGCGGTGTATTCACTTCACGAAAGACGGCTGCACGCATTGAACCTCTCCTGTAGATATTTGCTGTCAGCGGGGGTTTCAGTGTAGTGCTTTATCAAGCACTACAGGAGTGCTGCGGAAACGGCTTCGAGCGCTTTCCAGTCGATAATTCCCGGGGAACCGGTGGCGGAAATCGCCTGTACGCACACATGGTTCGCCCCGGCCGCCAGATGCTCTTCCACCCGAGACACAATCCGCGAGACGTCCCCCATGGCAAAAGTGGCATCGAGGAAGGCATCCGAGCCGCCATCGTCAAGGTCAGCATCCGCGAATCCCATGCGCTTCCAGTTATTGCGATAGTTCGGCAGCGAAGAGTAGATGCGAAACGCGGCTCGGGCGGCGGCTCTCGCCTTCTCCATGTCGGTCTCGAACACCACCTTCTGCTCGACGCACAGCCAGGCTTCATCCCCGAGAATCCTGCGCGCCTCGCGCGTATGCTCGGGCGAGACAAAGTATGGATGTGCACCATCCGCGGATTCCGCAGCGAGTTCCAGCATTTTCGGCCCCAGAGCGGCGATCACGATCGGTGGCGGTGCCTCAGGAGCAACTCCGGTGTACGGCGATGTGCTCATCGCCTGCAGGTAGGTACGCATGGTCTCCACCGGCTTGCCATAATGCAGGCCGCGCACTCCTTCCACCAGGGGTTTGTGCGATACGCCAAGGCCGAGCAGAAAGCGCCCTCCCGACTGCTCGGCCAGCGTCATCTGCGCGGCCAGTGTGACACCGGGTTCGCGGTGATAGATGTTTGCGATGCCAGTCGCAACGATCAGGTTCGAGGTGTTGGCAAGCAGCCAGGAGGCCATGGCAAATGGATGTCGTCCCGTGGTTTCGGGAATCCAGAGTGCGGCATACCCCATATCCTGTACACGCTTCGCTGCTTCGGCGGCTTGCGTGGCTGGCAACGCATCGAGAAATTGCCACACACCGAGCTTTCCGAGTTTCATTCCTGTTCCTTGTGTGTTTCTTCTGTGTTATGCGGGCCTGTCACAAACATACTCAGCGTCGCTGAAAGTTCCCCGCGCGTCGCTCCGCCACCGCGCGAATACCTTCCGCGGCATCTTCCGTGGCTTGCAAGCGACGCTGCTCGGCAAGCTCATGCTCGGTGATCTTCGCCACCGCATCGGCGAGCCCGTCTCTTTGTGTTGCGCGCACAGCCTCGACCGCGAGCGGCGCGTTCTCGGCGATCTCGCTGGCAAACTGTATCGCTTCGGTACGCAAGGTCTCCGCGCTGGCCAGTCTGTCAGCGAGCCCTGTTTTCAGTGCCTCCTCACCATTCACGCGGCATCCCGTAAGCAGCATCCGGTTCGCCTGTTGCACACCGATGATGCGCGGCAAGGTGACGCTGATGCCAAATCCAGGGTGGATGCCGAGCTTGACGAAGTTCGCTGCAAAGCGCGCGGCGGGACTCACCACACGAAAGTCCGGCACAAGCGCCACACCGAGTCCGCCACCGATGGCGGGCCCCTGAATGGCACCAATCACCGGCTTCGGGCTACGAAACAGGCGCACCGCCGCGCGATACAGGCGTCCGGTAGTGTCATCACGAAATCCCTGCTGTACAAACTGACTGTCAGCCTCGGGATCATCCTGTCCGCGACCGAAATTGGCACCGGCACAAAATGACCTGCCCTGAGAGGCCAGGAGAATGGCGCGGCAGGCAGAGTCCTCGCCGAGTTGCTCGAATGCATCGGCGAGTTGCTCGATGAGCTGAAAATCAAAGAAGTTGTGTGGCGGGCGCTGAATTTCCACAGTCGCGACCATGCCATCGAAACTCACACCAAGATCGGGAAACTCGAGAGGCATAGGGTGAAACCCTTTGTGAACAGGACGGCAAAGGGTAGCACAGGCGACTGCATCAGCAGTGTACGAGCCGTCTGAATTCCCCCGACCGCCTCTCGGTGCTTGTACTATGTATGTTCTGATCAAGTCCATCCGTGGACTTGATCAGATTCGCAAATCAGAAGTACGCTTCTGATTTGCTCGCAGATTCAATGCCTTACGGCACTGAATCTGGCGGCACATCCGTGTGCCGCACGGGAAACTCTGTTATTCAGAGTTTCCCTGTGCAAACCCTCGACAAACGACCGGATATGCGAGGCGCAGGTGCGCTGAGCATGCGTACCTGCGAGAATGATCCGATGACTGTTCAGGTGTACGACTTCTTCTCTGGCTGCGGTGGTGCGAGTTGCGGGTTTCGGGATGTCGGCATGGAAATTGCCTTCGCACTCGACCACGACGCCGACGCAAGGAAGAGCTTCGTGGCCAACTTTCCCGACACACACTTTGCATGTGCGGATGTTCAGGATGTAAGCACAGAGGAAGTCCGGCTGCGAATCAATGCGGGCAAGCCAACCCCGGTGCTGTTCAGCGGCTGTGCACCCTGCCAGCCGTACAGCAACCAGAACACGCAGCGACCGCATCCGGACAAGGACAGCCGCGTACCCCTGCTTGCGCGCTTTGCACATTTTGTAAAAGTCTGTCGACCAGATCTGGTGTTCGTGGAAAACGTTCCGGGACTCCAGAAGCTCAGCAGCGCCAGTGAACCCTTTGGCGACTTCCTGCATCAACTCGAGACAGCCGGATACGAGATGGCGTATCGACCCATCAAGCTGGCGAAATACGGAGTTCCGCAAAGCCGCCGTCGCCTCATCCTGATGGGGAGTCGGCATGGTGCCATTCGCCTGCCGGACGAGACTCACGGTCCGGGAACATCGCACGAGCGATACGAGACTGTTCGAGACTGGATTTCTCATCTTCCGCCCATCGAAGCGGGGGAAGCACACAGGAGAGTACCCAATCATCGGGCAGCGCGTCTCTCGCCGCGCAATCTGGAGCGCATCAGGATAACGCCCGAAGGCGGAGGCAATCGGGATTGGCCACAGCCCTTGCAACTCGCATGTCACAAGAGCTTTTCGGGCTACAGTGACGTATATGGCCGAATGCGGTGGGATGCTCCCGCTTCCGGCCTGACTACACGTTGCACCAGCTACTCGAACGGGCGCTTCGGCCACCCGCAACAGCACAGGGCCATCAGTATTCGAGAAGCGGCATGCTTGCAGACATTTCCCGAAAATTTCGTCTTCAAAGGCAGTATGGCATCAATGGCGAGACAGATCGGAAACGCCGTGCCGGTGCGTTTGGCGGAGCTGATCGGCCGTCAGTTCATCAAGCACCTGAGAGACATGGGACGACTGCCGTAATGTCCAGGTTCAAGACGCGCGCCCGCACACTGGATATGCTTGGGAGGCAACAGATTGCCGGTATTCCCACGGCAATCAGCGAGCTGTTCAAGAATGCACACGACGCGTATGCCGAGTGTGTGGAGATCGACTACTACCGCTCGGATGGCCTGTTTGTCCTGAGAGACGACGGCATCGGGATGAGTCGGGACGACTTTGTAACGAGATGGCTGACAATCGGCACCGAGAGCAAGTTCAGTCGCGACTGCCCGCCACCGCAATACCCCGGCAAGAAGCCGCGCCCGATGCTCGGGGCAAAGGGAATCGGACGGCTCGCGATCGCGACCATCGGTGCACAGCTCCTGGTATTGACGCGCGCGAAAATCGACGGTGGCGCGTCCGAACTCACCGCGGCCTTCATCAACTGGGGCATCTTCGAATGGCCGGGCATTGATCTGGAGGACATCGACATCCCTCTGCGCTCATTCGCGGCGGGCACACTGCCTTCGGCTCGGGACATAGCCGAGATGGTAAGGGAATTTCGTGCGAGCGCCGAAATTGTCGGTCGCCGTGTGGAGCCAGACTTGCTGAAAAAACTCGGGGATGAACTGGAGCAATTCGATATTGATCCGCAGGATATTGACTCTTGGCTCGGAAAGCCGTCGCTCGGCGGAAACGACAGCGGAACGCAGTTCATCATCAAGCCAACATCGCCGCTGCTTGCGGATGATATCGACGGAGATTCCGCAACGGGCAAGGCAGCGCCTCTGAAGAAAGCATTACTCGGCTTCGGCAATACCATGATGCCGAGTTCGCAGCCCATGATTCGCACCGCGTTTCGGGATCACAAGTCGGACGAGGTGTCCGACGAGTTGATTGCCGAAGATGAGTTCTTCACCCCGGACGAGTTCGAGAACGCGGACCACCGGATGGGTGGAGAGTTCGACGAGTTCGGCCAGTTTCGGGGCGAGATTTCGATCTATGGCGAGACGACCGCCGAGCACATCATCTCCTGGGGCGGTGCACACGGCACTCCCACTCTTTGTGGTCCGTTTTCAATCGACTTTGCTGCCTTCGAGGGTGAAAACAGACACTCGACGATCCCGCACGAGGAACACGCGAGACTGGCGGCCAAGACCGAACAATTGGGAGGGCTCTACATATACCGCAACGGGATTCGAGTGCTGCCGTACGGGGACACCGATTACGACTGGCTGGACATAGAATTCAGGCGGACGAAGGGCGCTGCCTACTATTACTTCTCCCATCGCAAGATGTTCGGGGCAGTAGAGCTCGATGTGGTGAAGAATTCCAGGCTGCTGGAAAAGGCAGGACGTGAAGGGTTCCAGGAAAACAAGGCCTATCGTCAGTTTCGATCGATTCTTCAGAATTTCCTGCTGCAAATGGCGGCAGACTTTTTCCGCTCTGAGGGGGTGCATTCCGAGATATTCAATCTGCGAAAGGCCGGGCTTTCACGAGAAGACGCGGCAAGGAGACAGAGAAAGGGACAGGTTTCGGAAAGAAAGAAGGTGTTCGAGGATCGCCTGAACCTGTTCTTCGACCAGCTCGGCAAAGACGAGCCTCGGGAGCAGGTCCTGGTGTTGCAGGAGCGTGTGGAGACGGAGCTGCGGGCCGCCTGTGCTATCGGGGACAGCGAGCTGGCGGCGAGCAAAGTCCTCGAACTCGAACATCGAGTGCAAGCGGACATCCGGGAACTGGAGGCGCGCTACCGTATATCGCGTCCGCGAATCGGGCTGAGCAAGGACACGCTTCGCGACTGGACAGCGTACAACGCGGAGTTCGCATCGCTTCAGGAGAATGTGTTCGGACCTGCGCGCAAGACAATCGATGGCCTGATCGGCGAAGAGGCGAAGAAAGCCGCCTTGTCGCTTGATCGCCGCGTCAGGACGGAAGCTGCACTCGGTGGCCTTGAACAGGAGGCACGAAGGACTACCGGCAAGTCGGGCCAGGCAGTGAGGGTGGAGGCGGACAAGGTCGCATCAAAAGCGCGCGCGGTGGCAGGGCAATCTCTGAAGACCGTCGATGCAGAGTTGCGGGAGGTGCTGAGCGAGATTCAGCGCACCGATCTCTCGACAATGTCCGACGAGCTTTTTGTGGAAGTGAGGGATGCGCTGGAGACCAGAGTGCTGAAGGTCACGGAGGAGCAGAAAGCGTTGCTGGACTCGGTGTTGGAGCAGCTTCGGGCCGTGGATGTAACGGGCGAGAGTTCAACGGCCGAACAATTGATGGCCATCGAGCAGCGCAATCTCCTGCTCGAAGAGGAAGCCGAGGCCGATGCACAGTTGGTGCAGCTGGGAATGGCCATCGAGATCATCAATCACGAGTTTTCGGGCACGATTCGCTCCGTTCGCAACGGCTTGCGAAAACTGAAGGCGTGGGCCGATGCGAACGAGGGATTGAGGGAGTTGCACGACAGCATCCGAACGAGCTTCGATCATCTCGACGGCTACCTGACGCTCTTCACGCCGCTGCAACGCCGCCTCTACAGGAAAGCGGTAGAGATACGCGGCTTCGAGATTCGAGACTTCCTCGAGGAGTTGTTCCGAGCGCGTCTCGCGCGCCACGATATAACGTTGACTGCAAGCGGTGCTTTCGCGAACGCCAGGATTGTCGGCTTCCCTTCGAGCTTCTACCCCGTCTTTGTGAACTTGCTGGACAACGCTATCTTCTGGTTATCGCAACAGAATTCGCAGCATGAGCGGCGCATCCGACTAGACGAACGCGACGGCGCATTGCTTGTTGCGGATACCGGGCCGGGTGTCAATGCCCGCGACCGGGAAGCGATCTTCGAGTTCGGCTTCACCCGGAAGCCCGGTGGCCGCGGCATGGGATTGCACATCGGACGAGAAACCTTGCGCCGGGTCAAGTTCGATCTGCAATTGATTGCCGGAGACGGAGGCGGAGGCGCGACATTCGGCGTGATACCTACAGACAAGGGCACAGGGCACAGGGCATAGGAGAAAATTGATGGGGTCGGCGGAAGAATTCAGGAATCGTGGCCGCTGTATTGCGCGGCGTTTTCTGCAGACAGCGGTGGTGGTGGACGACGAGGCGTTTATGGCTCCGGGCAGTGGGCCAGCGACGGAAGTTGTGGTGCCGAGCCGACGCACACAGACATTGCGCCAGAATGAACCGAGCCCGACCGATCGCAGGTCAACGCATACTCTGGACGCACGTTCCATCACGGACTCGTTTTCCCGACTCGGCATCATCTGCGGTGTGGTCGGGCCCATGGACTCCACGATGGAAACGATGCGGCAGGCCGACATCGTCATTCTCGATTGGCTCTTGCAGGATGGTGAACCCAAACACACGCTGAGATTGCTCCGGGATTTGCTGGACGAGAGAGTAGATAGCAACTCGCTGCGGCTCATAGCGATTTACACCGGCGAGGCGCGACTGGAGGAAATCTGTGCGGATGTATTCACCGAACTGCAGGAAGCCGAGCTCGCCCCGAGTGAGCGCGAGGACTCGACGGAAATTGCATATCGGCATGGCCGGGTAGTTCTCTACGCAAAGTCTGACGTGAACCTGGCTTCGCGCCTGAAAGGCAGAAGCGTCGCAGAGGATGATCTTCCCAAGCGACTCGTGGAGGACTTTGCCTCGATGACCGAGGGATTGCTTCCCGGCATCGCGCTCGCCTCGCTGACCGCGGTACGGGAAGGCGCGCACAAGGTTCTGGACCAGTTCAGCGCGAAACTGGACCCGGCGTTTCTTGCCCACAGGGCGTCTCTTCCCAACCCGGAGGACGCGGAGCGCCAGTTTGTGAATCATGTGGCCGAGGAGCTTCGCGGCCTCATGGATAACGGCGTAGCCGAGGAATCTCCCGCAGGCACGGACGCTGTGGAGGGCTGGATAGGGTGCAAACAGGGCGAAAGCGGGTCGTTCAAGTTCGGGAACAAGGAACTCGATCTGGAGCAGACCATCATTTTGGCAACTGAAGGTTTGACAGCAAGCAAACTGAAAAAGAACACTCTACATTCAAGCGGCTGGGAATCGAACGTGATTCGGCCAGTTGGGTGCTTCGCAAATTCGAGCCGATGACAGGAAACGGCGCGGTAATCGCAGCATCGCGAGATTGCAAGGACGGTTTCGAGTTCACCGATACTTGCGGCAAGCGATACAAGTGGCGCGGCGAACTCAAGGCCGAGTTCGCTCAGCGGATTGCACAGAACTTCGCGGATTCGCTGAGTCGCGTAGCTGTCGATGAATCAGAGTGGCTCAGGAGAATGGCTCGGCAGTGGCAGTAATGTCTTGTTCGTTGCCTCGTGAGCAACCCCGACCACCTCAAGTGAACACGGCCAAGGGCTACACAAGCGTCCGTGTTCGGGAATAACCCCGCTGATTTCCACTTTGCGCTGACAAGTATCGCGCACGAGAACCTGTTGTTAGAATGATGATCATGGACAGCATCACGGTGGAAAACTTTCGCTGTTTTCGCGATCGGCAGACGGCGCGGTTAGCGCCTCTGACCTTGCTGGTGGGTGAGAACAGCACCGGCAAAACATCCTTTCTCGCCATGGTGCGGGTGCTCAGCGAGCTCGAGTCTGGTTATGGCATACCTGACTTCACAAAGAAACCCTACGACCTCGGCAGCTATGACGACATTGCTCACTACCGTGGCGGCAAGGCCGGGCGAGCCGATGAGTTCTTTGGCGGGTTGAGCCGAACTACGAATACGGAAACGACACACCTGAGAGCGCACTTTCGCAAGCGTGGGCCAGCGCCAGTTCCTGTTCGCATCCGCATCGAGAATGGGAGCACTTGCTGGGCGGAATCCGAGAGTCGGGACGGAACATCGCCTCTGGTTCGATTCGGGACATCAAGAGGTAGCTGGGAATGGAGTGAGAAGCCATTCAACGATGAAGACGATCTCGTGGTTACCCTCTCCCTCGCACTCAGGATGGGGTCTACTGATGGTGCCTGGAAATCCTTGCAGAAATCTCCCGCCGCAACCAGAGAGGATATCGACGACGCCAGACAGCTCCTGTCGAGCGTGAATGTGCGAGGCTTCCGAAGCCAAAGCAGACCTGTGTTCGCCAGTGCGCCGGTGCGGTTTCGGCCTCGTCGCACCTACGACCCTCACAAGCTCGCTCCTGAACCTGAAGGCAGCTACATCCCCACGCTGTTCGCCGACATGGTCTTCCACAAGGAAGAGGACTGGAAGAAGCTGAAGAATGAACTTGAAAAGTTCGGGCACAGTGCAGGATTGTTTGACGAGATATTCGTTCGGCCACTTGGCAAGCGTGGCACAGAGCCTTTTCAGGTGCAGGTGCGAAAACAGGGAAAGCAAGTCAAGGGTCCCCCAAGAAATCTTGTTGACATGGGGTATGGAGTGAGCCAGGTATTGCCGGTGGTCACCGAATTGTTGCAGGGCGGAGACACCCCCGCGTTCCTGCTACAGCAACCCGAAATCCACCTGCATCCCAGCGCCCAGGCAGCCTTGGGCAGCCTGTTCTGCCAAATTGCCGACGCGCGTCGCCAACTGATCGTGGAAACGCACAGCGACTATCTGCTTGATCGGGTACGCATGGATGTCCGGGATGGCGAGGGACAACTACGCCCTGAGGATGTGTCCATCCTCTACTTCGATAAGAAGGACCTGGATGTCACAATCCATTCGCTCAGACTCGACAAGGAAGGCAATGTGCTCGGTGCGCCACCGAGCTATGGGCAGTTCTTTCTTGCCGAAGTAAGCCGATCGGTCTGGAAACGTCGCAGGAGCCGCGGGAGCCACAGAAGTTGAGCATTATTTGATGTGCGCGATCATTGATGCCAATGTGGCGCACGAGGTATTTAGTGGCACACAAACGCAAGCAGGTTCAGCGTTTTGGTATTGGCTCGAGTCCGGCAAAGGCACACTGGTATCAGGAGGCAAGCAGCTTCGCGAACTCGAAGGATGTAGCGAAGGGTATCGCAAGTGGGCCAGTGTTGCTGCTCAACGCGGAGTGCTCCACCTGTTGTACGACGAGCACTCCATCGACCGGTGCGCCCGGAAACTGAAAGCGTCCGGGGATATTGAATCCAACGACGCTCATGTGCTGGCGCTCGCCCAACTGAGCGGCGCACACCTCCTGATGCAGCGCGATTAAGGGCGGCGAGAGCTGAACCTCGAGTGTGCCTGCCTCATCAGCCAAGCGCCTGCTACCAGTGCCTGCCTCGTCAGCCCCCGCCCGCTACCAGCGCCCGCCAATCGAATCCCGCTCGCTCCAGATGTTCCACCGGCACCGGGTCTTCCTCGCGTCGAAACACGCGCAGGCCGACACGCTGGTACATGGCCAGCGCTGCAGGATGATCCAGCGAGCAGGTGTGCACCCATACGCGGCGGCACTGCCCACGCCAGGCGCGCTCAATTCCCCAATCGAGCAGCGCAGGCCCCAGGCCGCGACCAATGCACTCGGGCATGAGGCCGAGATAGACGATTTCGGTTTCGCCAGCGACTCTTCTGTCCAGCTCCACATACCCGGCCGGCGTACCACGCACATAGAGCACATACACCTCCACCTGCGGATGTTCGATGATGTCGCGCAACACCTCGTCACACATGTTTCTGCGCAGATGCCAGTACCAGGGCTCGCCGACCTGGTGATACAGGAACCGGTAATACGCGATGCTCGGCGGCTGCGCGCGCCAGATGCCAGAGATCTCGTCATGCCGACGAGCAGCCTCCGTGCGCGTGGGCCGCTCGGTCATTTCGAGCGAGGTCACCATGGTCAGGATAGACCCGTCGCCTGTCAGGGAATGTGCCGAACCCGGCCTTGCCACAGCCGACCCACCCCCTGTGCGCGAAGCCGAAGCCGTGCGCAAGTCCTTGCCGCCGGTGCCAGTCTTACCCAAAACCTGTGTCCGCCACATCTTCGGGAATCAACGGATACTTGATGCCTGCCCACTTCTGCACCACGCGCACCACCTGACAGGCATACCCAAACTCGTTGTCGTACCAGCCGTAGAGCACCACCCGGTTGCCGTCCGCAATGGTCGCGCCACCATCAACAATCACGGCGTGGCGATTGCCGACGAAATCGGACGACACCACCTCTGCGGACTCGGTATAGTCGATTTGTCGCTGCAAGCTCGAATGCAAGGCGGCGTTGCGCAGGTAGTCATTGACCTCCTCACGCGAGGTCTCGGCATGCAGCGCCAGATTGAAAATCGCCAGCGACACATTGGGCGTGGGCACACGAATGGCATTGCTGGTAAGTCGGCCATGCAACTCGGGAAGAAACTCGGCCACCGCCTTTGAAGCGCCGGTTTCCGTGATGACGAGATTGAGCGGTGCCCCGCGTCCGCGGCGGTTCTTCCTGTGGAAGTTGTCGATCAGGTTCTGGTCGTTGGTGTAGGCGTGCACGGTCTCTATGTGTCCGTGGTCGATGCCAAACCGGTCATGCATACTCCGCAGCACAGGCACTATGGCGTTGGTCGTGCAGGATGCCGCACCAAGCAGCCGCTCATCCTCCGTCACATCCCGGGAATTGATACCGGAAACGACATTGCGGATACCACCTTTGGCCGGCGCAGTGAGAATCACGCGCGCCACGCCCCTGGCCTCAAGGTGCCGACCCAGATTCTCGCGGTCGCGCCACACCCCGGTATTGTCAATCACCATGGCGTTCGAGATGCCATACGCCTCATAGTCCACCTGCTCCGGCGCATCCGAATAAACAAGCTTGATCACGTTGCCATTGGCGATGATGCACTGGTTCGCTTCATCCACGCGAATGGTGCCGAGAAACGCCCCATGCACCGAATCGCGGCGCAGCAGCGCGGCGCGCTTGTCGAGGTCGTCCGAGCCTTCCCTGCGCGTGACAATGGCGCGCAAACGCAGCTGCTGTCCGCTGCCTGCCTTCTCGACCAGAAGCCTTGCGAGCAATCGCCCGATGCGACCGAACCCATACAGCACAACATCCTGTGGCGATTCGATGGGCGGCACATGGCGCCCGATGATGGCCGCACACTCCCTGCGCACAAAGGCATCAAGCGATGTGCCATTGGCCTGGCTCTCTTCCATGAAGCGCACCGTGAGCTTGCCCACATCCACATGCGACGGCCCGAGGTCAAGCCGCGACAAGGCTTCAAGCAAGGGATAACTCTCGAACTCGGAGAGTTCGTTATGCGCCACCTGACGAACATAGCGATGCGTCTTCATGATCTGCATCACGCTCTTGCTGTGCAACGCGCGTCCGTAGCAATAGCACACAATGTTGCGGCGATAGAGCGAGCCGATGATCGGAATCATCGCCTCGGCAAGCGCCTCACGCTCCTTCCAGTCGGGAAAATAATCGTCAAGATGTGGCAGTGTCATCGCGTATCCGATTCAAAACAGTGACAAAAGCAGGCGAGCCTCCCTCTCCCTCCATTACCCGCACTCCTCTCTCCTGGCGACAATTTCGCATGGCTAACGAAACCGCTCGTTGATCGCTTCAAGTGCCTCCCTGCCCGGGCACAGATCTTCCTCGGTCAGGGAATTGAGCGGCCGCTCCACCAGATCCAGTATGTCATGGGTATTGCGCGCGTCCGGCTGCACATAGAGCAGCCCGGTCACCACCTCCCCCTCACGCTGCCGCTCACTGATATACCGCACTGTACGCGCAGCATCCTGCGGGTCATAGTCCGCGCGCAGCTTGTGCAAACGCAGGATGGAGCCATCCGGCATCGGAATATCCTGTTTCTCGCCCTCGCCGAAGGAGGCAAGAAGCTCCGCCTGGGGCGCTACATAGTCCGCGCTCACCACCTCGCCTTGCACACTGCGCATGTGCTGATAGCTCTTGGTTGACCCACTGTGGTTATTGAACGCCACGCAGGGCGAAATCACATCCACAAAGGCAAATCCCCGGTGCATGAGACCGGCCTTGATCAATCCGACCAGCTGCCGCCGGTCGCCGGAAAAGCTCCTGGCCACGAATGTCGCGCCCAGATTCAATGCCATGGTGACCAGATCAATCGGCTCATAGAGATTGGGCGCACCGCGTTTGGAGGTTGAGCCGAGATCATTGGTAGCGGAAAATTGCCCCTTGGTCAGTCCATAAGTGCCATTATTATCAATGAGATATAGCATATTGATGCGACGGCGTACCACATGTGCAAACTGCCCGAGACCAATTGATGCGCTGTCGCCGTCGCCGGAGACACCGAGGCAATACAGCTGCCGGTTGGCGAGACTCGCTCCGGTGGCCACCGAGGGCATGCGCCCGTGCACAGAATTGAAGCCATGCGAGTGTGCAAGGAAGTAGCTCGGTGTCTTTGACGAGCAGCCGATACCCGACACCTTGAGAAACCTGTGTGGCGGAAGCCCGAGTTCGGCGCAGGCTTGCACGACAGCTGCGCTCACCGCATCATGCCCGCAGCCGGCGCACAGGGTGGACACCGCGCCTTCATAGTCGCGGCGCGTCAGGCCAAGTTCGTTGACTCCAAGTGCTGGATGCCGCGTCAGCGGCTTGGCCACAAAGGTCACTTCGCCAGATCCCCTGCCGCAGGATTTGCCAAACCCATCATCAAGGCCCTCATGAAAACCTCAGCACACGCGGACGCGCAGGTTCACGCATCTCTTCCTCGAACCAGGCGTGTACCTGATCGTGAATCTCGCCCGCCGAAATAGCCAGGCCACCGAAGTACAGTATCGAATGCAGGCGGGAGACATTCACCCCCTGCTGCCCGCATTCAGATACCAGAAGCTGACGCATCTGTCCGTCGCGATTCTGCTCGACCACGAACAGGATGTCGTGCCCGGCAATGAAACGCGCTACTTCGTCACCAAAAGGCACTGCCCGCAGGCGCATGGTATCAAGGGCTATGCCGCGCCTGGCCAGCAAATCCAGGGCCTCGGCAATGGCCGCCTCGGTCGAGCCGTAGTAGATGAGGCCACACTCCCTGCCGCTCGCATCGATCTCGGCTGCCGGTACCAGGCTTCTCGCCGTGTCCCACTTCACCAGCAGGCGTTCCATATTGCGGATGTAGGCTTCCGGCATCTCGGTGTAGGTGGCATGCTCGTCACGCGACGTACCGCGCGTGAAAAACGCGCCCCTGGATGGATGCGCCCCCGGCAGGGTGCGATAGCCGATACCATCGCCATCCACGTCAAGGTAGCGGCTGAACTGATCGATATTGTCCAGATCCTCCGCGCTCAGCACCTTGCCACGGTCATACATGCGTCCTTCCTCCCATGCAAACGGTTCCGACAGGTGATCATTCATGCCAAGATCAAGGTCGGAGAGCACCAGCACGGGTGTCTGCAAGCGGTCAGCGAGATCAAACGCATCGGCCGCGAAATCGAAGCATTCCTTCGATGTGCTCGGTAGCAGCACCACCTGTTTGGTGTCGCCATGCGATGCGTACACCGAGAGCAGCAAGTCCGATTGCTGTGTGCGCGTGGGCATACCGGTTGACGGGCCGGCGCGCTGCACATCGAACACCACGGCCGGGATCTCGGCAAAGTAGGCGAGCCCGAGAAATTCGTTCATCAACGAAATGCCCGGCCCACTGGTGCAGGTAAAGGCGCGCGCGCCGTTCCAGCCCGCGCCTATCACCATACCTATGGCCGAGAGTTCGTCTTCGGCTTGAATGATCGCCGCCATCGACTGGCCAGTCTCGGCATCCTTGCGGTAACTGGCGGCGTACTTCTCGAATGCCTCCGCCATCGAGGTCGAGGGCGTGATCGGGTACCAGGCGCAAACGCTTGCTCCGCCATAGAGCGCGCCGAGCGCCGCCGCCGTATTGCCATCCACCATGATGCGCTTCCCTACCTTGTCGCTGCGCCGCACCCGAAAATGCAGTGGCTGATTCAGATACTCGCGCGCATAGGCGCTGCCTATATCAAGCGCCCGATAGTTGGGCTGAATGAGCGCGTCCTTGCCCTTGTATTGCTCATCCACCATGTGCTCGAGGACATCCATCTCGATGCCAAGCATCTCGGCCAGAGCACCGAGATACACGATATTCTTGAACAGGCTACGTTGCTTCGGATCCGCAAACTCATGCACCAGCAGGTTCGAGATGGGAATACCGATATGCTTGATATCCTTGCCGTGCGCGCGCAATGACTGCGCCATGGGCTTGCTGCTGTCATGGATGAGATAGCCGCCGGGCGCGAGCGCATCCACATCCTCTGCGTAGGTCTGGGCGTTCATCGCCACGACAATGTCAGCCTCCTGCCGCCGCCCGAGATACCCCTGTTCGCTGACGCGCACGTCAAACCAGGTCGGCAAGCCCTGGATATTGGACGGAAAGATGTTGCGCCCCGTAACCGGCACACCCATGCGATATATCGCATGGGCAAACATGCCGTTCGCACTCGCCGAGCCGGAGCCATTGACATTGGCGAAGCGAATCACGAAGTCATTATAGATGGTCTCCCGCCCAGGCTGCTTCGCTGTCATATGGCAAGCACCCCTGAAGGCAAGGCGAAGCAAGCGTGAGAGAGAGCCGGACTATTCGGCGTAACTGCCGAGTTGCGGCAAGTGAAAGACGGACTTCTGCATATCCCAGGCATTGGTCGGGCAACGCTCCGCACACAGGCCGCAGTGCAGACACAGATCTTCATCCTTCGCCATGATGCGCCCGGTCGGCAAGGCATCGGAAACATAGATGTCCTGCTCCGAATTCTCGGCCGGTGCAGTCAGACGGGTACGCAATTCATCCTCGTCGCCGTTCCGCACGAAGCTGATGCAGTCCATGGGGCAGATGTCCACGCAAGCATCACATTCGATGCACAGCTTGTCGGTAAACACCGTCTGCATATCGCAATTCAGGCAGCGCTGTGCTTCGTCTTGGCCCAGACTGGCATCGAACCCGAGCTCGACTTCAACCTTGATGTTGGAGAGCGTCTTTTCGAGCCTCGAATGCGGTACGAAATACCGCTGTGATGGGTCATGCTCGCTGTCGTAGCTCCATTCATGCACCCCCATCTTCTGGCTGATCAGGTTGACACCGGGCGGTGGTCGATCCTGCTTGGGGTCCTTGCCCTGACACAGGAGATGAATGGAAATGGCGGCCTGATGTGCATGCGCCGATGCCCAGATGATGTTCTCTGGCCCGAAGGCCGAATCTCCACCAAAGAACACCTGTGGATGCGTTGATTGCAGGGTCACCTGATCAAGCACCGGACAATCCCACTTGTCGAACTCGATGCCGAGGTCGCGCTCGATCCAGGGGCAGTGATTCTCCTGGCCAATGGCCATGAGCACATGGTCCGCCTCGATAAACACATCGGGTTCTCCGGTGGGGATGGATTTCAGGCGCCCATTTTCGTCCGCCACCTGTTCGATGCAGGTGAACCAGACACCCTTGAGCCTGCCGTTCTCGTGCACAAACTCTCTGGGCGGACGGTTGTTGAGAATCGGTATGCCTTCGAGTATGGCCTCTTCCTTTTCCCACTCGGAAGCCTTCATGACATCGAACCCGGAACGCACCACCACCTGCACCGACTCGGCACCGAGACGCTTCGAGGTTCGGCAACAATCCATGGCCGTGTTCCCGCCACCCATGACAATGACCTTGCCGCTGATCGATGTGGTGTGCCCGAAGGCCACACTCGACAACCAATCGATACCTATGCTGATGTGTGCATCACAGGCCTCGCGCCCGGGGATGTTCAGGTCGCGGCCTCGGGGCGCGCCCGTGCCGACGAACCAGGCATCAAAGCCCATGTCCAGCATGGCCCTCATGCTCGTGACTTCATGCCCGAAATGGCAATGCACCCCCATATCGAGAATCAGGTCCACCTCTTCCTCGAGCACATCAGCCGGCAATCTGAAGGCCGGGATCTGGGTGCGCATCATGCCGCCACCGGCAGGGTCTCGTTCGAACAGATGCACCTCGTATCCGAGCGGCAGGAGATCCCTCGCCACCGCCAGCGAAGCCGGGCCTGCGCCAAGCAAGGCAATACGAAAGCCGTTTTTCTTCTTCGGAATGGCAGGCATATAGTCGCTGATATCGCCCTTGTAATCGGCGGCCACGCGCTTCAGCCGACAGATGGCGACCGGCTTCTCCTCGGTGCGTACGCGACGGCACGCGGGTTCACAGGGGCGGTCGCAGGTTCGGCCAAGGATGCCCGGAAAGACATTCGAATCCCAGTTGAGCATGTAGGCTTCGGTGTAGCGCTCGGCTGCAATCAGGCGGATATATTCGGGAACAGGCGTGTGTGCCGGACACGCCCATTGGCAATCGACCACCTTGTGAAAGTAGTCGGGATTGTGAATATCGGTTGGCTTCACAGACAAAAAAACGCAGCACCCGGCTACATCGGGCAAGGTGGGAGAGGATGGCAGACAACCTTCACGCGGATGTACTTACTCTGGGTCAAGTGGGTAGTACTGTACCCTCAAGTCATGGCGCTTGTCCACAGATTCCTCGGGCACCCGAACCTGGCATCAGTGCCCGTGACGGAGTACGCCACGGCCAACCATCTGACCGGGTACTTTGTTGCGTTGGCAGAATCTCGACCTGCCGCGACGGGCACGTCGATGGCACGTGTACACGCCGAAGCGACATTCGTCTGCTAAGAGAGAACATGATCTGGGTACTTGGGCGACGCGGGTCGTTCTGTCCGGACGCAAGGGGCGCTCGAGTTCATCAAGACCCTGCAGTTTCCATTCAGTGGCGAGTCGTGACCAGATTCTGCGCTTCTCATCAAGCGCAAGTTGCACTCCGGATGTAGCGTTTCTTCCACGGTAGAGAGTCTATGCCCAGCAAATTCACATGCCGGAGCAGAAATGGAAACACAGTGGCCGGGATATCTGCCCCGCCAACCAATCCGCAGGCGGCAAGACTCATGCCGTACCTGAGTGACTTGAAAGTCAACCCGCTGCGCGGGTTCTCCGCTCCGCTTCGATCCTGCGGATGACCGCCGCCCCCCGCAGCGCAGGGCTGGTCAAAGCGAACTGAGCCACCCACCGTATCAAGTGCCGCCCCCCAGATTCCTCGGGCACCCGAACCTGGCATCAGTGCCCGTGACGGAGTACGCCACGGCCAACCATCTGACCGGCCAGAATCTCGTCGATGGCACCGGAGAGCGTGTCCGGACGCAAGGGGCGCTCGAGTTCATCAAGACCCTGCAGTTTCCATTCAGTGGCGAGTCGTGACCAGATTCTGCGCTTCTCATCAAGCGCAAGTTGCACGGAATCTATGCCCAGCAAATTCACATGCCGGAGCAGAAATGGAAACACAGTGGCCGGGATATCTGCCCCGCCAACCAATCCGCAGGCGGCAAGACTCATGCCGTACCTGAGTGACTTGAGTTCCACAGGAATGAGCCACCCACCGTATCAAGTGCCGCCCCCCAGATTGGCCTGCCAAGTGCCCGTTCACCACCCTCGAGAACCTCATCGCGACTCATCACCCGCGCAGCACCGAGGACCGAAGCCATTGCGCACGGTCGGATTTGCCGGTCACCGCCACCACCTCGTAGCCCAGGGCGGCAAGCAACTTCACAGACCCCACACCGCCAGTCGCGCCGGTTACCGCCACCGGCCCGCCGTCAGGCGACATGCCGAACGATTCGAGCTTGTCAATCGCAAGACCTGCGGTAAATCCGGCCGTACCCAGAATCATGCTCTCTGCAAGCGTGAGGCCCTGCGGAAGTGGCAGTACCCACTCGCCCGGCACCCGAATCCGGCTGCCAAACCCGCCCCAGGTGTTCATGCCGAGGTCGAAGCCATGCACGATTACAGGGTCACCGACAGCCCACCGCTCATCGCCCGAGTCGAGCACCACGCCGGCTGCATCTACCCCGGGCACATGCGGAAATACTCCGGAAACGCCGGGATTGCCGGTCGCTGACAAGGCATCCTTGAAGTTCAGCGAGGAGTATTGCACCTCGATGAGCACGGGATGGTCGGGCAACAGCGCCGTGTCCAGTTCCACGAGCTCGCGATGAAAGCGTCCGGCATCGTCTCTGGTCACCTGCAATGCGCTGAAACAGCTCATGCTCTCTACTCCTCGATGTTATTCGGAGTTACCTTCAGAGGGCACGGAATCTGGCGAGAAGCGCAGATGCCGTCTCTTCGAAGCGCGCTGCGAGCCGTGCAAAGGGGCTGCGGTCATCGACCCATTGCACCTCGAAAATATCGGCATCGTGTCGTGCGCGCAGCAGATACTCGTCACTGGTGAGAATCTCATCGACCAGTTTGAGGTCAAGCGCCTTGCGACCGAACCAGGTCTCACCGGTAGCAACCTGCGGGAAGCTGATCTGGGGACGGTTTTCTTGCAGGAAATCGCCAAATAACCCATGAATTTCATCGAGTTCCTGCTGCACCTTGACGCGGTGCTCCGGCTTGTTCTCGCCGAGAACCGTGAGTGTGCGCTTGTGCTCTCCGGCGGTCAGAAGCTCATAGTCAACATCGTACTTTTTCAGTAACCGGTTGAGGTTGGGAAGCTCGATGACCACACCGATAGAGCCCAGAATGGCAAAGGGTGCCGAAATCAGGTGTGAAGCGACCGAGGCCATCAGGTACCCGCCACTCGCCGCCACCTTGTCCACGGCAATCACCAGGCGCGCACCCGCATCGCGAACCCGCTGCAGCTGGGAAGCCGCCAGTCCATAGCCGTGCACCGTGCCACCAACGCTTTCAAGACGCACAACAACCTCGTCGTCAGCCTGCAGAAAGGTGAGCATCGCGGTGACCTCGCGTCGCAGACGCTCGACCCGGGTGGCCCCTACATCGCCATGAAAATCCAGCACATACATGCGCTTGCGCGTCTCATCCTGTGCGCTGCGCCCTTTCTGGCGATTCTTGTCATCACGCTTGCGCTGCTTCCTGGCGCGCTTGGACCCCTGGCTGGTGGTCTCCGCTGCCATCCGCAGGGTGCTTTCGAGATCATCAAATTCCGCGTTCAGAGTGGTGACCTCGAGGTGTCCCTTGCGCCCCGGATAGTGGCGATGCATGCGCATCGATGCGACATAGCCGACCACCGCCAGAATGGCCGCGACCACCACCAGCGCCTTGGCGAGAAACAGCAGGAATTCGAAAACATATTCCACGAGATTCAGTGTCGCACAAAATGAGGGGGGCTACTCTACGCCAGATTGCGGAGGCTTTGCACAATCTGGGCACAGCTTGGGCACAAGTCTGGGCACAGTCTGGCGCGGAGCGGGTCTCAGAAGCTGTAATTGGCGCGCAGATACCAGGAGCCGCCCTCGTAGTTCGCGGCGGTGCGGCGCGCATAGGGCATGCCGGCACTCAGACGGTTTGCATGGGGGTTGCGAGATTCATCAATGTACTCATCGAACATATTGGATGCACCGAACGTCAGGCGTGCGTTGGCAGCGACTTCGTAACCGAGCTCGAAATCCAGATAGATACTGGAGCCAATCCTGTTGCTTGACGCACTTCCATCAACGCCACCGATGCGCCCGAGTTCATCGTAATGCGCCCCGTAGTAGTTCAGGCGCAGCATGAGATTCCACCTGGAACCAAACAGGGTATTGCCGGTCACCACGAAACGATCCTGCGGATAGCTTTCCTCGATATCCTCCACATCGGCATCGGTCACCGGCAGTATGCCTCCGACCGCGGACTGGCCGACCACCTCGACGCTGTTATGGTTGTAGGCAAAGCTCAGATCAGTGGTCACGCCGGACGCGCCCCAGTCAAACGCGGTGCCGAGAATCAGGTCAATGCCCGAGGACTCTATATCAAGCGCATTGGTGAAGAAGGAGACATTCGAGCCGACACCGGTGAGTGGATCGACTGTCGGTATGGTAACCGTCTTGTAGATGCGATCATCGATTTCGATGAGATAGATGTCACTCGTCAGGGTGGTTCGCTCGCCGAGATTGAGCGTCAGCCCAAGGCTGTAATTGAGCGACTCCTCCTCCTTGAGGGGTGCGCCTCCAGCCGCCAGCGCCAGAGGATGCTCTGGCGGCACCAGACCCTGCTCAACCTGCAGGCCACTGTTGCCGTCAAACACCGTACTGACCTTCTGAATGTTCGCCTGTCCCGGGGTGGGCGCGTGAAAGCCCGTCGAGAGCGCGCCGCGCAGGGTGGCAACAGGATTCAGGTGATAGCGCGCCGCGACCTTGCCGTTGGTGGTGCTGCCGAAGTCCGAAAAGTCCTCGAACCTGAGGGCGTACTGCACGAGCAGATCATCGGAAATATCCTGCTCGAGTTCTGCATGGAAAGCGTAGTTATCTCGCGAGAAATCACCTGCATCGCTGTACTCGAATCCCTTGAACCCGCTCGAGCCGAGGCCGATTCGCGAATTCACCTCTCCGGCAATGATGTAGAAGGTTTCCTGACGCCACTCTGCACCCCAGGCAAGATGCAGCCCGGGAGAGACTTGCCGCGTGAAGTCGGCGTTCAGACTGATTTCTTCCTGCTGTAATTCACCCACATCAAAATCGCGCTGCGGCTCCGACCCGGGCATCCAGCCGAGACTCTGGTTAATGGTGTTGTTGAGGGTGAAATCAATTGCATTGAACCCGTAGTTGAGGCTCATGTCATAGGAGGTGCGACCATTGGCGAGGCTTCCCCTGATACCTGTGGCGAGGCTGAAATCCTCCTGCTCGCCATCAAAGAACGGAGTGAAGCCCTGTGGCAACCCGTCATATCCCCAGACATCATGCAGGGTTTTCAGGGTCAGGTGGGCATCATAGGCTTCTGTTGCCGGATTATCGCCAAACCGATACACAAACCTGTAGCGCCCGAAGGTGTCCGCGTAATTACTCTGCAAGTACAGGCTGGCAGTGTCGGAAAGCGCGTACCCGGCGTTGATGAACAGGAGCGCAGCCTCGGTCTCCCGCCGACCCCAGGTCTGCACCAGAGGAGCGTCATCAAAGGGCGTATCCTGACCCACGCCGGAGATGCCGGCATCAATGAGCGCCTGCGCATTGGGCCGCTGTGTGCCGCGCGACAGTGCCTCGTTGCCTACATATTCAAGGCTTGCATTCACAAACCCCTGTCCTGACAGGGAAAATCCACCGTTGGCTGCGACCGACAGGGATTGCTCACCCTCGTAGAATTGACCGTACTGTACGCGTACATCACCGCCCTGATCGGCATCCTTCATGACGAAGTTGATGACACCGGCAATCGCATCCGATCCGTATTGCGCGGCTGCACCGTCGCGCAGGATTTCAACGCGGTCAATGGCAATCGATGGAATCATGCCGATGTTCGGCCCCTGTGCCCCCTTGCCGGCGGCCGGGACAAACTCGGCAATCAGAGCCGCCCGGTGACGACGCTTGCCGCCCACCAGTACCAGCGTCTGATCGGGTGCCAGGCCGCGCAGCGAAGTCGGGCGGACAAAAGTATCTCCGTCACCGGCCGCGATGGAGGCATTGAAAGAAGGCACATGTGCGCGCAAATTGTCGGTAATGTCTGCGCTGTTGCCGATGGTGTTGAGTGTTTCAGCGGCAATGACATCAATCGGCACCGCGGAGTCGGCCGCCGAGCGGCCGGGGCTGCGCGAGCCAATGACCAGCAAATCTTCAACCAGACCCTCGTCAGCTTGCTGCTGATCGGTCCGCGCATCCTGGGCCAGGACGAAGGGTACTTGCCAGGCTATCAGGGATGTAGCGACAACAATGGACAAGCGTCGGCAAGCAGTTGCGGTCTCGCGTAATTTCATGTGGTGAACACTCCGGGTACTGTCTCAGTCAGGTTGACAAGAGACAGGGATGACAAGATGGGATGGGCAGGCCGCAGGTTCAACGAACGACCCGAGGTGCGTATTATACGCGCTGATGATGCCTTCCTCGCCCAAGCAAGTGGCGCATTTCCTGCGCGATCAGTTCAACCCGGACGGAGTGCCTGATCTATCGTTGCGCGTGACCTTTGTCTGGGGGGAGAAGGCGGCGGGAGAGGCGGACAGCCGCGAGCATGCGTCTGGTCAATGCACATTGAGTATTGCCGAAGGACGGGCTGACATAGCGTCAGACACGCGAGCAGATGTGCGGCTTGTCTTCTCCTCCAGGGAAGTGCTGTGGTGCCTGCTGCATGACAACAGGCAAGTCCTTGATGCCTTTCTCGGCGGGGCATTTCGCTCCGATGGCGGGCTGCCGTTCATTTTCCCGCTGCTTGCTGCCTTTGGTGGCCGAGCGCCCGACACCGGGCGCACATGAGACCTTAACGCCCGGCAAGTCGCGCAACAACAGGCGCAAAAGCTTCTGCCACATCCATGGGTACGGTCACACAGGAGATGCCGAAGCATTCACGGCGACGCTCGAGCTCGGCGCACAGGCCATCAACGCTTCCGAAAAGCGCGTGCGGATGGGCACGCATTTCTGCTTCTTCAAGCCCGAATGTCCGAGCAAACTGCTGCACCAGCGGCTTCACCGCATCCATGACGAAGGTAAAGTAGGCCCCGATTTCAAGTTCTCGCTGCGCGAATTGCTCGCCGGCACCCTCACGAACCCAGGCAATTTTTCTCTGCGTCTCCGCGGCAGTGGAAAGTCGCACACCGTCAGCGCCGATAGTCCCGCTGCGGTTATTGAAATTGAGGCTGACGATATCTGCCTCGCGACCGGCGAGTCGCAGGATTTTCGGACTGCCCCCACCAATCATGAGCGGCAGCCGGGAGACGGGTTTGGGGATACCTTCAAAGTCTTTCCAGCTCAGCGTGGCGTTGTCGATATTCATCAGACCGGGTTCTCGCCAGCGCTTCAGGCCTGCGATGACATCCTGCAGTCGGTCGATACGCACACCGGGCGAATCCATGTGTATTCCGAGCGCCTGATATTCTTCCTTGACCCAACCGGCACCCAATCCGAGTTCGAGGCGACCGTCTGACAGCAGATCCATGGTCATGGCTTCCTTGATGAGCACCACCGGCAGATGATAGTCCACGCAAAACACCCGGCAACCGATCTTCAGGTGTGTCGTGACAGCCGCCGCATGCGCCATGGCGGGCACCGCGGCGAGCGTCTGTGGCGGGTGATTGGCGCGTTCGAGGGCCGGCCCCGGACCTAACAGGTGGTCGGCCAGATGCAAGGCCGAATAGCCCAGAGCTTCCGCCTTTCTCGCCTGCTCCGTCCAGTCCTTCGCCGACTCGGCGTGGAAGGATTGCACCGCAAACCGAAACCTGTTCATATCAGACCACTCCCTTGGTACAGTAGTCCATCCCGCGACGCAGGAGTTCGTAGTACTCGGGCTTCTCCCAACTCCCGCGCTCGATCTTCGGGTAATACTCCATGACGGGCTGCATGTCGTAATGGCCACGGCAATGGCCGAGATTGAGGTAGAGCACTTCGCCAGCACCGATCTTCTTGATGTAATAGACGGGATGCGAGACATCCTCGCTCCAGTCCTCCTCCACAAAGCCGGTCGCCTTGCCCACAAAGCGGGTATCGAGCAGCGTGTGCAGCGGCCCGTGTACACGACACAGATAGAGTTCATCGTCGGTTTCGAACTCTGCGATACCCCGCACCAGCTCGTGCTCCGGGTCTGCCAGATGCACCTTGAAGGGCTGAATCGGCGGATGCGCGATGAACTGGGTGCCAAGCGTCTGCATGAAAATTGGCGCGGACTCCGGGCTGTCAACCCGCCCATCTTCGAGGAACCGGAGGATGGAGTTGGTACCGTGCAGGGCGAACCATTTCTTGCCGCCAGCGACAAAGTCGCGCAGCGCGAGTTGTTCCCGGACCTCGGGAACAAGATTGCAGGTATAGGTGAGCAGCCAGTCACAGGCATTGATGGCATCAAGATCATGGTAGTTTTCTGCCACATGGACGCGAATGCGCTGGTTCTCCGCCAATAACCCGAGCAGTTCGAGTCGCGCAAAATCCATATCGTGGTAGTCGCCCGCGACCACCATGTACACCTGAATGCTTGCTGTGCTCATGAGCCTGCCTAAAACTGAATGCGCTTGGTGAGACCCCCGTCCACGATCACGTTGGTGCCGGTCGTGAAGCCGGCCAGTGGACTCGCCAGAAATACCACCTGCGCCGCGACTTCTGCCGCTGTGCCCATGCGCCCGAGTGGAATCTGCGACAGTGTGCTCTCATAGAGAGTCGGCATGCCTTGCTTGATCCGGTCCCAGGAACCGCCCCCTATGAAGATCGGGCCGGGGCTGACCGAGTTCACGCGAATTCCCTTGGGTGCCAGATCGAAGGCCAGCGCCCCGGCATGTTGCAGGACGGCCGCTTTCATGGCGTTATACGGCATGGCGGCGATGAACTTCTCCAGCGCCGCAGTCGAGGAAATAGCGACTACGCTGGCATTCTGCGAGCGTTGCAGATGAGGCATCGCAGCCGCGACACCGCGCGTCAACCCGAAGATGTCATGCGTCAAACCGCCCGTCCAGGCGTTTTCGTCCGCACCGCCGGGGCCGGTAGCGTTGGAAACGAAGGTATCTATGCCGCCGAGTGCATCGGCGGCAGCCCCAACCCACTTCCCGAGCGCGTCGGCATCACCAATATCCACGGCATCGCCATACACCGCCACCCCCTTGCCGGACAGCGCCGCCAACGCCGAGTCCACATTGCTCTGGCTGCGTGAGCAGATGGCGACATGGCAGCCTTCATTGGCAAAGGCTTCGGCAATGGCCAGCCCGATACCCTTGGAA
This sequence comes from Pseudomonadales bacterium, assembly GCA_965199815.1. Lineage (GTDB taxonomy): Bacteria > Pseudomonadota > Gammaproteobacteria > Pseudomonadales > Azotimanducaceae > Azotimanducus. The sequence goes on along the minus strand of CBDATE010000007.1, from coordinate 46,711 downwards.
CCTCCGGTAATCAATGCCTTGCTGCCTTTCAACTGTAAATCCATGGAAGTATTCTCCGGTTATATGTCGTGAATGGAGCGAATCGACGCTCGTGTCCTGTATCAGCCTGTGCCGTCCTGCGGGAAGGTCTCGGGATCAGCATGGAGAGTATAGCCGCAGAATCCGGCCAGCGACTCTCGATAGGGAAACTCTGAAAAATAGAGTTTCCCGTGCGGCACACGGATGTGCCGCCAGATTCAGTGCCGTAAGGCATTGAATCTGCGAGCAAATCAGAAGCGTACTTCTGATTTGCGAATCTGATCAAGTCCACGGATGGACTTGATCAGAACATACCAAGTATCAACTTATGTGTGCAACCCGGGCACTCACCGGCAACTGCTTTGCTAAGCTACAGCGTTTTACCCGATGCCTCGCCACAATATGTCACCCTTGACGGAGCCGATCAGCGTTCAGGTCGTTCAACGACTTGCTGAAGTTCCCAGAGCGGCGTGGGATATCTGCGCCAGCGAAGCGAGCCAGAGCTGTCGGCAGAAGCACCCTGCACAGCCTGCCCGCACAGGCAATCCCTTCCTGCGCTGGGATTTTCTCGAAGCGCTTGAATCAAGCGGCAGCGTGAGCGCAGAAACCGGCTGGCAACCGGTGCATCTGGTCGCTCACGCCAATCACCAATCGGCCCGCGACGCAGCCGCAGAAGGAACGGTTCGCGCTGTGATGCCGCTCTATCTGAAGAGTCACTCACAGGGCGAGTATGTCTTCGATCATGCGTGGGCGGACGCGCTGCACCGGGCGGGCGGACGCTACTACCCGAAACTCCAGTGCAGCGTACCCTTTACGCCAGCTACGGGCAGTCGCCTGTTGATCCGCCCCGGCGCGCCCGTCAGCCCCTTGCATGAAAGCCTGCTCGCCGCCGCACGGCAGCTCGCGGGCCAGGTCAAGGCATCAAGTCTTCACATCACCTTCCCGACCGAATCCGAATGGCACGAACTCGGCCAACAAGGCCTGCTGCAACGAATCGACCAGCAGTTTCACTGGCAGAACCGAGGCTATGGAAGCTTCGCAGACTTCCTGTCCGACCTGTCAGCGAGGAAGCGCAAGAACATTCGTCGTGAACGGCGCGCGATACAGGCGGCGGGCATTTCCTTCGAATGGCTGACGGGCAGTGAACTCAGCGAGGCGCACTGGGATTTCTTCTATCGCTGTTATCTCGACACCGGCTCGCGCAAGTGGGGTATTCCCTATCTCACCAGAGAATTCTTCAGCCTCGTTGGAGAGCGCATGGCCGAGTCCATCCTGCTCGTCCTGTGCAAGCGCGGCACCCGCGAAATTGCCGCCGCGATCAACTTCATTGGCGACACCGTGCTCTATGGACGCCACTGGGGATGCGTGGAAGATCACGAGTTTCTGCACTTCGAAGCCTGTTATTACCAGGCCATCGATTACGCCATCGCCACCGGTCTCGAACGAGTTGAGGCCGGTGCTCAGGGGGCGCACAAGATCGCCCGTGGCTATGTGCCAAGCCTTACCTACAGCGCACACTGGATTGCCCATCAGGGATTGCGCACCGCGCTCGAGAGCTACCTCGAGCACGAGCGCGCGCACATCGAGGAACACCTGCATGAGCTTCTGGAGCATGTGCCGTTTCGCAAGCATCCGGAAGTCGCCGAGTGCTGAGATCGCTCCTGCGGCTGCGTACCTATGTCGTCAAGAATCGCTGGCTGCTGATCCTCGGCATCTCGGCGTTCTTCGTCGCCCGTGTGCTTGAAGGCAGCGTACCTCTGCTGCTCGCGCGCGCGATTGATCGACTGTCCGCAGGCAACACGGATGTGGCGCTGCTGGTGCTTGCCATCTTCGCCGCGGTGTTCGGACGATTCGGCGTGGTCAGCTGCGCGCGCATGACCGTGCGCCTCGTCGGCCTGCGCGTCGCCTTCGACCTGCGTGAACGCTTCTACCAGTGCTTGCAGCAGCAGGGGGTGCACTTTTTCAACCGGCACACTATTGGCGACATGATGACGCGCGCGGTAGCGGACATCGCGCTGCTCCAGCGACTCTTCTCCATGGGCACCATCCTGTTGGTCATCCTGCTGTTTGCCACGCTGGTCGGCTTCAGCTACATGCTCTATCTGTCGCCGCTGCTCACGCTTGCGGTACTGCCTCCCCTGCCGTTTGTCGTCATTCACGCCTGGTACGCCTCCAGACGCATGGGAATCGCCTCGGCACAGGTTCAGGAGCGCCTGTCAGACCTCAGCGCGCATGTGCAGGAGTCGCTCTCCGGCATACGTACCATTCAGGCCATGGTGCAGGAAGAGCATGAACTCACCCGTTTCGCACGCACCAACCAGGCCTATGCCGACGCATTCCACGAGCAGGCGGCGATCAACTCGCACATGACCTCGTGGATGCCGAGTCTCGCCGCCATTTCCACGCTCATCGTGCTCGGCGTTGGCGGCACCATGGCGCTCAACGAAGAGATCAGTATCGGTACGCTGCTCGCCTTTGTGATGTACCTCAACATGGTCGTACAACCCTTCCGTGTCGCCGGATTCCTCGTGAACCTGATTCAGCGCGGCGCGGTGGCCTCCACCAGGCTGTTCGAGGTGTTCGATCTCGATGCGGAGATTCCCGATCAGTCGAAAGCAGGCACACCGCAGGAGATTCGCGGACACATCAGCGTCAGACATCTGAGCTACGCCTACCCGGGAACGCGCACGAAAGCGCTCGATGACCTCTCTCTCGACATTGCATCAGGGGAAATCATCGCGTTGATGGGGCGCGTCGGTGCCGGCAAGTCCACCTTTCTCAGTCTGCTGGTGCGATTGCTCGACACTCGCGAGAGCAGCATCCTGCTCGATGGCCACGCGCTGCGTGACTATCCACTGGCGTACCTGAGGCAGCAGGTGGTACTCGTGCCTCAGGATGCCTTCCTGTTCGCAGAGGCGCTGCGAAACAACCTCACCTATGACAACATGAACAGGGCTGATGATGCGCTCTGGCAGGCATCGGAGGCAGCTGCGCTTGCGCACACCATACGCGAGCTTCCCGAGCAGATGGACACGATCATCGGCGAACGTGGCACGACCCTGTCGGGCGGCCAGAAGCAGCGCGCCACGCTGGCGCGCGGACTCATTCGCGATGCCCCGGTGCTGGCTCTCGACGACTGTTTTGCGAGCGTGGATACGCAAACGGAAGATCGCATTCTGGCGGGTTTGCGTACGCTCAGGCATGGCAAGACCACGCTGCTGGTATCGCATCGGGTATCCACCGCCCGACATGCAGACCGCGTCGTCATACTCGATCAGGGGCGCATCGTCGAACTCGGCTCACCCGCCGGGCTGCTCGCCAGGGGCGGGCTGTTCGCCGCACTGGAGATGCTGCAACGGGAAGGCCGGCAGGATGTGGATTCGGTGTGGGAACAGGTGAGCACCCGGACATGAGCAATCGCACCGCCATGAATGATCGCACCGGGGTTCACGACCACTCCGTCTTCGAGGCCGATATTTCCGGCGAGCTGCTGAACCTGAAACTGCTCGCGCGGCTCTGGCACTGGCTCGAGCCCTATCGCAAAAGGCTTCTGGTGAGCACCCTACTGGTGCTGCTCGCCTCCCTGTGTGCGGTGCTCATGCCCATCGTGTTGACCGTGGTAGTCATAGACCACATCATCCTCGGTACGCAACAGACACCTTCGCTCGGAATGCTGTGGCTCAGCGAGTGGATATCGCGGCTGTTCGGGTGGTCGCCGATTGCCGCAGCCTGCCTCCTGTACGGCCTGTTGCAACTTGCCTGGGCGGTGCTTCGCCATCAACACACCATGACGCTCACACACAGTGTGCTCGGCGGCCTGCGCGATCTCAGGCGGGATCTCTTCAGGCACCTGCTGACGCGACCCGCTTCGTTTTATGACAACGTCAAGGTTGGCCGCGTCATGACGCGGGTAACCAACGACATCGAAGCGCTGTTCGAGTCCTTTCGCGGCCTCGGCAGCCTGATCGGCGAGTTCGTGCCCTTCTTCATCGCACTGGTCATTATGCTGTCAATCGATACCGGGCTGACGCTCCTGCTGCTGTGCGTCCTGCCTCTGGTCGGCCTGGTCACCGCCCTGTTTCGACGCGCTTCGAGAGTGCTCTTTCGTCAGGTGCGCCAGAGCGTCTCGGCGCTGAATCAGAACCTGCAGGAAAATCTCGCCGGACTGGCAGTGGTACAACTTTCGCGGCGCGAGCAGGCCAACCTGCAACGCTATCAGGAGATTAACCGGGAAAACCTCGAATGGGAAACGCGCTCCATGCGCATCGAGACGCTGTATCACGCGTTTATCGACTCATTGACGGCCGCAGCCGTGGGCTTCGTGGTCTGGTACGGCGGAGGTGCCGTCATTCAGGAACAGATTTCGCTCGGCGCGCTGATTCTCTTCACGCGCTATCTCGACATGCTGTTCTACCCCGTCGTCATGCTCGGAGAACAGACCAACCTCCTGTTCCGCGCCATGGCCAGCGGCGAACGCATATTCCAGGCGCTCGACTGGGACGAGCGCATACACGAACCTCGGCAACCTGCCCGACTTCCCGCCAGACTTGAAGGGCGCATCGAGTTTCGCCATCTCGATTTCAGCTACGGCGGCCCGCAAGTGCTGCATGACATCACCCTGTCAATCGCGCCCGCAGAATCGCTTGCCATAGTGGGCCCGACCGGCTCCGGCAAAAGCACTCTGATCCGGCTGCTCGCACGCTTCTACGACCTTGAAGACGGGCGCATCTTCCTTGACGACATAGACCTGAATCAGGTGCACACGCGCGACCTGCGCACACGCATCGGCGTGGTGCTACAGGATTTTCATGTCTTTGCCGGCTCCGTCTATCACAACATCGCGCTTTCCAATCCCAAGGTGACGCGAGAACATGCCCGGCAGGCTGCGGAGCGGGTGGGCGCACACGGATTCATCAGTGAGTTGCCACGCGGCTACGACACTGAACTCTCGGAACGCGGCCGAAATCTCTCGCAAGGACAGAGGCAGTTGCTGGCGTTTGCCAGGGTGCTCGCGGCAGACCCGGAAATTCTCGTCCTCGACGAAGCCACATCCAACATAGACACGCAAACCGAAGGCCTGATTCAAACCGCACTCAGAGAATTGACGCGTGACCGCACCTCCATCCTCATCGCGCACCGACTGCAAACCATTCAGGAAGCCGACCGCGTCATGGTGCTGCATCAAGGACGCATCGAGGAAATTGGTTCGCACGAGACACTGCTGCGCCAGAATGGACTCTATGCCACGCTCCATCAGCTCCAGTTTGTCGACCACGAAACTCGGGCGAGCGGGGCACTGGCCTCGGGCAGCGGCTCTCCTCCAACATGACGCATCGGGAATATGCTTCCGACCGGCTACCAACCGGAATACGGGGGGTCATGCCCGCTCTGCCTTGAATCTCACCAGATTGCGCGATGTGCTGCTGAACTCGACCGCTACCAGATGTATCGGCTTGCCGAGCATCTGGTACTTGTTCGCATAGTTGCGCTCACGCAGCTGCGCCATGGCCGCGCCTGCCCCGGCTCGCTCCACCACCTTGAACTCGAAGATGTACACCCGTTCGGCAAGGCGTACCGTCAGGTCAGCCCGCCCACGACTGCTGCTGTCCTCCACCGTGATGGTGGCAGAACCCAGAGCAGCCGCGAAATGGGCATAGAACACGCTCGCAAAGTATCCCTCGAAGCGAGCCATGTTGGTGTTGGTGTGCCATTCGTACGGAATGTTGTCGTAGAAGGCTTCAAGGTGCGCCTCGAGTCCATCGGTGTCGCCCGCCGCCAGCAACTCGCGCAACCGCTTCGCGTCTGCACTGTGAGTGCTCTTCCCCGTCAGCTGCTCCAGCAGCGCCTTGTTCAGACTCAGGCGTACCTCACGATTCGGATAGCCCAGCCGGTAATCAGTGCCGTCCTCGTCCTGATCAACCTCCTTGATGGTCAGGTACCCCGTCTGGAACAGCAGCGCCTCGGTGGCCATGTCGTCCACATCAAAGGTGGACAGCAGCTTTTTGTCGGCAAACATGCCGTCCAGCTTCAGTGGGCTGACCCCGCGCTTGACCAGCATATCGATCAGGAAGGTCGGAGAACCGGTCTCGAACCACCAGGAATCGAATTCGTGGCAGTCGAACAGCAGCAATACATCAAAGGGGTTGTACACACTCTCCCTGCCAAGCCAGTTGTAGCCGTTGTACCAGTCGCGGATAGCCTGCCGGTCGAGGCCGGGCAGTTCCGCAGCGAACACCTCATCCAACTCCTGATCGGTATAGCCACAGATGGCGGAGTAGCGCGGGTCAAGGGTGATGTCTTTCAGATTATTGAGCCCCGAAAACAGGCTGACCTTGGAGAACTTGCTCACGCCCGTAAGGAAGGTGAACTTGATGTGTGCGTCGCAAGCCTTGATATTCGAGTAAAGCCCGCGCAGGAAGTTGCGATTGGCGCGCGCCACCTCCGGTGTCTCCAGCGCATCCAGGATGGGCTTGTCGTATTCATCCACCAGCACCACCACGCGCTGACCCGTGTGCTCATGCAGGGCTTCCAGCAAATCTGCAAAGCGTTCGGCGGGCGTATCGGATTCGGCGACCACCTGCGCCCGGCGCTCGGTACGCGCCAATTGCGCCATCAAGTTTGTATGTACGGACCCGAGCTCATCAAAGTTACTTCCTCCGAAGTCGAGCCGCACCACCGGATAGCGCACCGACCAGTCCCAGTCCCCGTGGATGGCCAGCCCCCTGAACAGCTCCTCATTGCCCTCGAACAGTTCCTTCAACGTATCAAGGAACAAACTCTTGCCGAAGCGTCGCGGACGCGACAGGAAGTAATGCTTCCCCTCCGCCTGCAGCCGCTGCGCCCACGCGGTCTTGTCCACATAGTAGTACCCCTCCTCGCGAATCTCGCGGAAGGTCTGAATGCCGATGGGAAGCTTCTTCTTCATGGTCTGTCGATACCGTAAATCACCAAGGTCACGCCCGCTCTGCCTTGAACCCCACCAGATTGCGCGATTCGCTGCTGAACTCGACCGCTACCAGATGTATCGACTTGCCGAGCATCTGGTACTTGTTCGCATAGTTGCGCTCACGCAGCTGCGCCATGGCTGCGCCTGCCCCGGCTCGCTCCACCACCTTGAACTCGAAGATGTACACCCGTTCGGCAAGGCGTACCGTCAGGTCAGCCCGCCCACGACTGCTGCTGTCCTCCACCGTGATGGTGGCAGAACCCAGATCAGCCGCGAAATGGGCATAGAACACGCTCGCAAAGTATCCCTCGAAGCGAGCCATGTTGGTGTTGGTGTGCCATTCGTACGGAATGTTGTCGTAGAAGGCTTCGAGGTGCGCCTCGAGTCCATCGGTGTCGCCCGCCGCCAGCAGCTCGCGCAACCGCTTCGCGTCTGCACTGTGAGTGCTCCTCCCCGTCAGCTGCTCCAGCAGAATTCTGTTCAAACTCAGGCGTACCTCACGATTCGGATAGCCCAACCGGTAATCAGTGCTGCCCTCGTCCTCATCAACCTCCTTGATGGTCAGATACCCCGTCTGAAACAGCAGCGCCTCGGTGGCCATGTCCTCCACATCAAAGGTGGACAGCAGCCCTTCGTTAGCAATCATGTCGTCCAGCCGCAGCGGGCTCACCCCGCGCTTGACCAGCATATCGATCAGGAAGGTCGGAGAACCGGTCTCGAACCACCAGGGCTTGAACGTGCGGGCGCGGAAGAGTTTGAGCACATCAAAGGGGTTGTACACCTTGTCCTCGCCAAGCCAGTTGTAGCCGTTGTACCAGTCGCGGATAGCCTGCCGGTCGAGACCGGGCAGCTCCGCAGCGAATACCTCATCAAGGTCGCGGTCCGTGTAGCCACAGATGGCGGAGTAGTCCGGGTCCAGAGTAAGGTCCCACAGGTTATTGAGCCCCGAGAACAGACTGACCTTGGAGAACTTGCTCACGCCCGTAAGGAAGGTGAACTTGATGTGTGCGTCGCTGTCCTTGATGACGGCGTAGAGTCCGCGCAGGAAGTTGCGGTTGGCGCGCGCCACCCCCGGTGTCTCCAGTGCATCCAGAATGGGCTTGTCATATTCATCCACCAGCACCACCACGCGCTGACCCGTGTGCTTGTGCAGGGCTTCCAGCAAATCTGCAAAGCGTTCGGCGGGCGTATCGGATTCGGCGACCACCTGCGCCCGGCGCTCGGTACGCGCCAATTGCGCCATCAAGTTTGTATGTACGGACCCGAGCTCATCAAAGTTACTTCCTCCGAAGTCGAGCCGCACCACCGGATAGCGCACCGACCAGTCCCAGTCCCCGTGGATGGCCAGCCCCCTGAACAGCTCCTCATTGCCCTCGAACAGTTCCTTCAACGTGTCCAGGAACAAACTCTTGCCGAAACGTCGCGGACGCGACAGGAAGTAATGCGTACCCTCCGCCTCCAGCCGCTGCTGCCCACGCGGTCTTGTCCACATAGTAGTAGCCCTCCTCGCGAATCGTTCGGAAGGTCTGAATGCCGATAGGAAGCTTCTTCTTCATGGTCTGTCGATACCGTAAATCACCAAGGTTACGCCCGCTCTGCCTTGAATCTCACCAGATTGCGCGATGTGCTGCTGAACTCGACCGCTACCAGATGTATCGACTTGCCGAGCATCTGGTACTTGTTCGCATAGTTGCGCTCACGCAGCTGCGCCATGGCCGCGCCTGCCCCGGCTCGCTTCACCACCTTGAACTCGAAGATGTACACCCGTTCGGCAAGGCGTACCGTCAGGTCAGCCCGCCCACGACTGCTGCTGTCCTCCACCGTGATGGTGGCAGAACCCAGAGCGGCCGCGAAATGGGCATAGAACACGCTCGCAAAGTATCCCTCGAAGCGAGCCATGTCGGTGTTGGTGTGCCATTCGTACGGAATGTTGTCGTAGAAGGCTTTGAGGTGCGCCTCGAGTCCATCGGTGTTGCCCGCCGCCAGCAGCTCGCGCAACCGCTTCGCGTCCGCACTGTGAGTGCTCCTCCCCGTCAGTTGCGCCAGCAGCGCCTTGTTCAGACTCAGGCGTACCTCACGATTCGGATAGCCCAACCGGTAATCAGTGCCGTCCTCGTCCTGATCAACATCCTTGATGGTCAGGTACCCCGTCTGGAACAGCAGCGCCTCGGTGGCTATTTCGTCCACATCAAAGGTGGACAGCAGTTCCTCGCTGCCAAACATGCCGTCCAACTCCAGCGGACTGACTTCACGCTTGACCAGCATATCGATCAGGAAGGTCGGAGAACCGGTCTCGAACCACCAGGGCTTGAACGTGCGGGCGCGGAAGAGTTTGAGCACATCAAAGGGGTTGTACACACTCTCCTCGCCAAGCCAGTTGTAGCCGTTGTACCAGTCGCGGATAGCCTGCCGGTCGAGGCCGGGCAGTTCCGCGGCGAACACCTCATCGAGGTCGCGGTCCGTGTAGCCACAGATGGCGGAGTAGTCCGGGTCCAGAGTAAGGTCCCACAGGTTATTGAGCCCCGAGAACAGACTGACCTTGGAGAACTTGCTCACGCCCGTAAGGAAGGTGAACTTGACGTGTGCGTCGCTGTCCTTGATGACGGCGTAGAGTCCGCGCAGGAAGTTGCGGTTGGCGCGCGCCACCCCCGGTGTCTCCAGTGCATCCAGAATGGGCTTGTCATATTCATCCACCAGCACCACCACGCGCTGACCCGTGTGCTTGTGCAGAGTGCGAATCAGATGGCCGAAGCGCTCCGGTGCCGTGTCGTAGCGCGGTTCCACCGAAGCCTCTTGCTCGGCAGTATCCAATTGCGCCATCAAGTTCGTACGCACGGACCCGAGCTCATCAAAGTCACCTCCTCCGAAGCTGAGCCGCACCACCGGATAGCGCACCGACCAGTCCCAGTCCCCGTGGATGGCCAGCCCCCTGAACAGCTCCTCACTGCCCTCGAACAGTTCCTTCAACGTGTCCAGGAACAAACTCTTGCCGAAACGCCGCGGACGCGACAGGAAGTAATGCTTCCCCTCCGCCTGCAGTCGCTGTGCCCACGCGGTCTTGTCCACGTAGTAGTAATCCTCCTCGCGAATCTCGCGGAAGGTCTGAATACCGATAGGGAGCTTCTTCTTCATGGTCTGTCGATACCGTAAATCACCAAGGTCACGCCCGCTCTGCCTTGAACCCCACCAGATTGCGCGATTCGCTGCTGAACTCGACCGCTACCAGATGTATCGACTTGCCGAGCATCTGGTACTTGTTCGCATAGTTGCGCTCACGCAGCTGCGCCATGGCTGCGCCTGCCCCGGCTCGCTCCACCACCTTGAACTCGAAGATGTACACCCGTTCGGCAAGGCGTACCGTCAGGTCAGCCCGCCCACGACTGCTGCTGTCCTCCACCGTGATGGTGGCAGAACCCAGAGCGGCCGCGAAATGGGCATAGAACACGCTCGCAAAGTATCCCTCGAAGCGAGCCATGTTGGTGTTGGTGTGCCATTCGTACGGAATGTTGTCGTAGAAGGCTTTGAGGTGCGCCTCGAGTCCATCGGTGTTGCCCGCCGCCAGCAGCTCGCGCAACCGCTTCGCGTCCGCACTGTGAGTGCTCCTCCCCGTCAGCTGCTCCAGCAGCGCCTTGTTCAGACTCAGGCGTACCTCACGATTCGGATAGCCCAACCGGTAATCAGTGCCGTCCTCGTCCTGATCGACATCCTTGATGGTCAGGTACCCCGTCTGAAACAGCAGCGCCTCGGTGGCCATGTCGTCCACATCAAAGGTGGACAGCAGTTTTTTGTCGGCAAACATGCCGTCCAGCTTCAGTGGACTCACCCCGCGCTTGACCAGCATATCGATCAGGAAGGTCGGAGAACCGGTCTCGAACCACCAGGAATCGAATTCGTGGCAGTCGAACAGCAGCAATACATCGAAGGGGTTGTACACACTCTCCTTGCCAAGCCAGTTGTAGCCGTTGTACCAGTCGCGGATAGCCTGCCGGTCGAGACCGGGCAGTTCCGCAGCGAACACCTCATCCAACTCCTGATCGGTATAGCCACAGATAGCGGAATAGCGCGGATCAAGGGTGATGTCTTTCAGGTTGTTGAGCCCCGAGAACAGGCTGACCTTGGAGAACTTGCTCACGCCTGTGAGGAAGGTGAACTTGATGTGTGCGTCGCTGTCCTTGATGACGGCGTAGAGCCCACGCAGGAAATCGCGATTGGCGCGCGCCACCTCCGGCACCTCCAGTGCATCCAGAATAGGCTTGTCGTATTCATCCACCAGCACCACCACGCGCTGACCCGTGTGCTCATGCAGGGTGCGAATCAGGTAGCCGAAGCGCTCCGGTGCCGTGTCATAACGCAGCTCCACCGAAATCTTCTGCTCGGCGGTATCCAATTGCGCCATCAGGCTTGTACACACGGACCCAGGCTTCTTGAAGTTGCCCGACCCGAAGCTGAGCCGCACCACCGGATAGCGCACCGACCAGTCCCAGTCCCCGTGGATGGCCAGCCCCCTGAACAGCTCCTCATTGCCCTCGAACAGTTCCTTCAACGTGTCCAGGAACAAACTCTTGCCGAAGCGTCGCGGACGCGACAGAAAGTAATGCGTACCCTCCGCCTGTAGCCGCTGCGCCCACGCGGTCTTGTCCACATAGTAGTAGCCCTCCTCGCGAATCGTTCGGAAGGTCTGAATGCCGATGGGAAGCTTCTTCTTCATGGTCTGTCGATGCTGTAGTCCGGTGAGTTGGCCAAACAACAGCTGTCCGGAGCGTCTTCGGCCGCTTCTCGTACACAGTATATCGACATGCTGATCATGCCAACGACCTTACGACGCATTTGTTCCTGACACCCCGCTTGCCCCAAGACCAGTTGGCTCGGTATCATCTACCGCCCTCACACAGGCGACTCATCAATGGCTATCGAAGAAGGCGCGGCTCCACCAGACTTCACCCTGCAGGACACCCACGGCAATCAGGTCGCCCTGTCAGACTTTGCAGGCAAGCATCTCGTCCTCTATTTCTATCCCCGCGACGACACTCCGGGCTGCACCAAGGAGGCCTGTGGATTCCGCGACTTGAACGAAGAAATAGCCAAGCTCGGTGCGAGCGTCGTTGGCGTGTCGCCTGATGGCCCCGAAGCGCATCAGAAGTTCACGAACAAGCACAGCCTCAACTTCACCCTGCTGTGCGACCCGGACAAGTCCATGATGGCTGACTATGGTGCCTACGGCGAGAAAATCATGTACGGCAAGAAAACGACCGGCGTGATTCGCTCCACCGTCTGGATTGGTCCCGACGGCAAGGTCGAACGTCACTGGCGGCGAGTCGCCAAGGCGGCTGACCATCCGCAGAAAGTACTCGAAGCCCTGCAACACAAGCTGGCATCACAAAGCAGTTAGCCGGGAATAGTCTGGCGCGCCCGAACCTGAGGCGACGCGCCTGAACCCGAGGCGACAAACCCGAGCTGAAGCGGTGAGCCTCAGCGGCGCATCACGCGCATCAACCGTCGATGACCTCATATTCTTCGAGGTGCAATCCAAACCCCTCGAGGCCCACATAGTGTGCCGAGGGTCTGCCGGTAATGAGTCGAATGCGCGTCACCCCCATGTCGCGCAGGATTTGTGCACCTACCCCTACCTCCAGCCAGTCGCGCGTTCGCTCACGCTCGGCATCCCGGGGTTCTTCACGCTCACCCTTCATGGGTTCCATCGGCACACCCACGAATCCCGTACGCAGATAAATGAGTACGCCACCGCCAAGCGCCTCGATGCGCCCGAGCGATGCGGTCAACAGATTCTGTGCATGACGGGACTGTGACCCGAAGATGTCATCCACCAGCTTTTCGCGGTGAATCCTCACCGGCACCGGCGCGGAAGCGTCAATGCGCCCGAACACCACTACCACATGTTCGGCATCCTCGAATTCGGTGCGATAGGTAAAAGCCCGCGCCGGCCCAATGGGTGTCTTGATAGGGAAGTCCCGCACCCGAGTGACCAGCTTTTCACGTCGCTGACGATACTCGATAATCTGCGCGATGGACACCATGTGCAAACCATGCTCCCGGGCAAACTCCCGCAGCGCAGGCAACCGCATGACGGCACCATCATCGTGCACCACCTCTGCAAGTAGCGCCACAGGCGGCAAGCCCGCGAGACGAGCCAGATCAACACCGGCCTCGGTATGCCCGGAACGCACCAGAACTCCGCCTTGTTTGGCGATGAGCGGGAAGATATGCCCGGGGCGCACAAAATCCTCCGGTGAAGCATTGGTGTTGGTGAGAGCGACTACCGTATTCGCCCGCTCCTCTGCCGAGATGCCCGTAGTCAGCCCGTGCCTGTAATCGATTGATACCGTGAAGGCTGTGCTCATGGGTGCATCGTTGTGCGCCACCATGGGATCAAGGCGAAAGCGCCTGGCATCTTCTTCAGTGAGCGGTGCACAGAGGATGCCGCTGGTGTGGCGGATCATGAAAGCGACCTGTGCCGGTTTGGCATGTGCAGCCGCCATGATGAGGTCACCCTCATTCTCGCGCGTGGCATCATCCACGACGACCGCAATTTCTCCCTCGGCAATGGCCGAGAGCACGGTTTCCACGCTGTCGAACTCACCACTCAGGAGCGCACCGGGCATCTTCTTCCAGCCTTTGAAACGCGTACAGTCGGGCGATTCGTTCAGGAACGAACCAGGCGCCCTGGCAAAGCGCCCGTGACCGCCCCCTGCTCATAGGTCATTTCACCGGTGACGAAGGTGGCCAGGTAGCCCCTGGCACGTTGCTCGAGCCGACGCCCTCCACCCGGCAGGTCGAACACCACTTCCGGTTTCAGCACCCGAAGCGCGTCAAAGTCGATGATGTTCAGATCCGCCTTGTATCCTTCGGCAAGCACACCACGGTCCGTGAACCCGACCGCTTGCGCCGTGTCGCGGGTCTGCGCCTTGACGAGTTGCGCCAGATCAATCAAATCACCGCGGGTTCGGTCGCGCCCCCAGTGAGTGCACAGGAAGGTGGGGAAGCTCGCATCACAGATGGTTGCCACATGAGCACCACCGTCGCTCAGTCCCATGACACAGTGCTCATCGAGGATCATCTCTCGACAGCAGTCAAGCGAGTCTTCCGCGTAATTGGCAAAGGGTGAATAAAACAGCTTGCGCCCGCCCTCGGCAATCAGCAGGTCATACATCAGTGCCTCGGGCACCTGCCCGGAGCGACGCGCGCGACTCGCGATGCTTGCCTCCTGGCCCGGTTCATAGTCCGGCGGTTCGTCGAGTTCCCACACGCGCTCGAAATTACCGATGAAGGTTTGCAAGGGATGTTCGATGCAGCCGCGAGCCTCGGCCAGTACCTCGGCGCGGAACTCCGCGCCCGACATCTGCGCTACGCGCTCCGCCAGTGGCAGATGAGCGATGCGCCTGCAACGCCCGGTGAGCATGAATGGGTGCATGGTGACATTGAGACCGAGTGTCACGCCAATGGCGCGAGGCGCTACCTGCGCGCGCATGGACAGTCCGCGCCGATTCGCCTCGGCAATCCGCTTCAGGATGAGCCGCCAGTAGTCTTTCGAGCGATTGCCGTGCAGCGAAATACCCTGTGCCAGAGAGACGGACAGCGGCCTGCCGCTCGCCTCCGCCACCGAAGCGAGCAGAGCGAATTCCTGATCCGGGTCCTTGAAGTCCGAGACCGCCTGAAACACCCCTGCGCCGGCATCGGCAAGCCCCATCCCGAGGCCGACAAGCTCATCGCGCGCGGCGTTCAGCGAAGGCGTGGGGGCACCGCTGGAACTGCGGTGATTGAGTGTTCTCGATGTGCTCACGCCAATGGCACCGGCTTCAACAGCGCGCTTCGTCAGAGTGCGCATCTCGGCAATCTCATCCACGCTCGCGGGTGCGCCCTCCGCGCCACGCTGGCGCATGACAAACACGCGCAAGGCACCGTGCGGGAGCTGGGCGGCGAAATCCATGTCGGTGGCGCGCATCGCGATGAAATCCAGATACTCCTCGAAGGACTCCCATGCCCAGGGCAAGCCCTCGGAAAGCACGGCTTCCGGGATGTCCTCAACGCCCTCCATGAGTTCGATGAGACATTCATGATCCTCGCTTCGACAGGGCGCGAAGCCGACACCGCAATTGCCCATGACCACCGTGGTCACGCCGTGATGACTCGACGGCATGAGGCGTTCGCCCCAGGTCACCACCCCGTCATAGTGGGTGTGAATATCCACGAATCCGGGTGTCACTATGGCACCGTCGGCATCGAATTCACGTGCACCGCGCGCACGAATACGCCCGATTTCACAGATGCGCCCATCCCTGATTCCAACATCAGCGGAGTAGCCGGGCGCACCGGTTCCATCAAGCAGACGACCGCCACGCACAATCCAATCAAAGCCGAAACCTTTCATGCCGGAAGTGTACCACCGCCTGCCCGCTTGCGGCCTTCACAGGCTGAGCCACGGCAGCCGGAACGGGTGACAAGGCCAGCGTTCCCGTACACTGTGACGACCTCCCAATCGAATGACCGGCCCATGACTCGAATGCAATCCCGACCCCGAAGGGCTCGCCGTTGCCTGCTGTCCGTCCCCGGCGGCAACCCGCGCATGCTCGAAAAAGCCTCTCGCCTTGCGGTGGACGAAGTGTTTCTCGATCTCGAGGATGCCGTTGCGCCCGCCGCCAAGGCCGATGCCCGAGGCATGATCGTGGAAGCCGTCAACCGACACGACTGGCTGGCGAAAACCCTGTGCGTACGCATCAACGATGTCGAAACCCGCTACTGCCACGACGACATTATCGAAGTCGTCACCGGCGCGGGGCAAAGTATCGACACCATCATGCTCACCAAGACGAAGTCTGCCCAGGATGTCATGTTTGTGCATCACCTGCTGACGCAACTCGAAGCCAAACTCGGCCTCGAGCGACGCATCGGCATCGAATGTCTGATCGAAGAGGTAGAAGGCATTGCACAAGTAAATGCGATTGCCAGTGCGTCAGAGAGGCTCGAATCCCTGACGTTCGGTATGGGCGACTATGCCGCGAGCCAGAAAATGCACCTGCCATCGATTGGTGGTTCGGGCGACTATCCGCCTGATATCTGGCACTATCCGAGGTATCGACTGATTGTGGCGTGCCACGCCAATGGCCTGGATCCGGTGGATGGGCCCTATGCCAACTTCAAGGACACGGAAACCTACCGCGTTGAATGTCAGCGTTGTCTGACCCTCGGCATGGTGGGCAAATGGGCGATTCATCCAAGCCAGATTGCGCCCGCCATGGAGATTTTCACGCCGGATGACGATGCCGTTGCGCGCGCGCGCAAGCACCGCGCTGCCTATCAGGAGGCCCTGGCAGAAGGCACAGGTGCCATCACGATTGACGGGGAGATGGTGGATGCGGCCAGCATTCGCATCGCCGACAACCTCATCGAGCGCGCTGATCTGTACGGCATCTGAGCGACATGCCCAGACAACCCGGTAGAGTATGCTATCCACCACCAACGCACAGGAACCCCCATGTCCCAGCAAGCTCTCATGAACGCCAGGAGCGTACTTGATGCCCGCATTGGCAAGACCGGTACGCCGAGCGACTGGTTCGAGATCACGCAGGAGCGGATCAATGCCTTCGCTGATGCCACCATGGATCATCAATGGATTCATGTCGATCAGGAGCGCGCCAAATCCAGCCCCTTCGGCACCACCATCGCGCATGGACAACTGACCATGTCGGTAATGAGCTTCCTGCCGGGAGGCGAAGGTACGGGTATTCCTCCCCTCGATGGCGTAAAGATGGGCATCAACATGGGCTGGAACAAGGTGCGATTCCCGAGTCCGGTGCCAGTGGGCGCACGCATACGCACCATCGCCAGGCTGCTCGAGGTGACGGTCAAGGGAGACAACATGCTCGAAGCCGTCAACGAATTGACCGTCGAAGTTGAGCACTCGGAGAAGCCAGCCTGTGTCGCACAAAGCGTCTTGCGCATGATTTTTTGATGACTCGGTCGCTCAACCTGCCCCCAATCAACCCGTCCGGGAGTTCAGTACGAGATGCTCTGCGCGTGAGCATTGACTGAATGCGGCAAGATACTCCCGCAGGTACATTTCGTCCGACGCAAGAGCACACATCCGGTTGCCGACAGACATCTCTCGTGAGCGGCTTCGCAGGCTCGTTTCTGGCATTGATACTGGCACTCTCGGGCTGCTCCTGTGTCCAGGCCGCCTCGGATTTGGAGGCGGTACGCGCTGGAGCGCACCCGCACGGGCTCCCCGAACCTCGCCATCGCCGCGCAATGCCCTTCCCTCCCGAACATCTGATCGCCTGGCCGGGTGATGCCTTTGTCGCCCTCTCCTGGAAAGTGAATCGCCGCCAGCAAAGCGAGGTCACCGGCTATCAATATCGCAAGAAGTCGCGCTCGGGCACCTTTGGCAGATGGACCGACATGTCAGTCGTCAAACCTCCCGCCACCGGCCATGTGATTTCACACGACATCGAGAATGAAACCCCTTACGTGTTCGAGATACGCGCGCGCAGCGCCGAGCTATTCAGTGGCCCCTCGAATCAGGCCAGCGTGACTCCGAGAGATCGCTCCCCCAGGCTGCAGGAGGTGTCAGTCCCCTGGTACGGAACGGCCATATTTGCCAGCTACAGCGAGCCGCTGCTCGCGGTCGATGGCATCTTGCCTGATGCGGCGCAGTTTCGCGTGGTCGTCAATGACATCCCCCTGGAACTCGCCGTTCAATTTCGCCGCGCCAGTGTGAAGTTGATTCCCGATCAGATCATCTACGCCGGAGACAGCGTGAAAGTGTCCTACACTTCGAGTGAGCGTGGTGCCTTGCGAGATGGTAACGGCAATCAGGTCGCTTCCTTCGGGCCGGTGAATGCCTGGAATGGCTCGCGCCGGGTGCGCTCCGCAGAAGCCATGAGGAACCGGGATACCGACACCTCCCGATGAGCGAATCAGCCAGACCGAACTGGCTTGTAGCTCACTTCGATGGGATGCAGACACCGTTATACTGAAGCCCTTGCCTACCTCCGGAGCTCATGTGTCCAACGAAGTCGTCAATGTCGGCGTACTCATCATCGGCAACGAAATCCTGTCTGGTCGCACACAGGACAGCAATCTGCGCGACATTGCACAGCAACTCGGCAAGTGGGGCATTCGCGTCGCTGAAGCGCGCGTCATTCCCGACGACGAGGGGATGATAGTAGCCGCCGTGCGCGAAACCAGCGAGCGGTATGACTATGTGTTCACCACCGGCGGTATAGGGCCGACTCATGACGACATCACGGCAGCCTGTATCGCCAAGGCATTTGGCGTACCGCTCAGCGAGCATGAGACCATTTCCGGGATCATCCGCCGCTACAGTCGGGGCTCTCCCGAAGAGGTGCTCAAGGCTCGTTTGCGCATGGCCATGATCCCCGATGGTGCCGGGCTTATCGAGAATCCGCAAGGCCCGCCCGGGTTCTACATCGGAAATGTCTATGTAATGGCCGGTATTCCGGGCGTGATGCGCGACATGCTGGCGACCCTCGAGGGGAAGCTGCGAACCGGAGACAGGGTGTTCTCGGCATCGGTGAAGGCATATGTTTCCGAGAGCAGCATCGCCACAGGTCTCGGCGAGTTGCAGGCGGAGCATCCCGAGGTCGATATAGGCAGCTATCCGTTTGCCGACAAGTACGGGCATGGTACGCGACTGGTGGTGCGTGGCACCGACCGACCGCTACTCGAGAAGCTCTGCCGTCAGATTGAGGATGTGGTGCGTACCTGCGGCGGTCATCCTGCACCTGACTGATTCCTGCAAGGCTCTCGGAATCGGCGCGACCGGGCCTCGTTGAAGCGATGGTAATTGTCGAGCAGCGATTTGGGCAGGCGTCCTTCACGCAATGCCTTCTGAACAGCGCAGCCAGGCTCGAGGTGATGTCGGCAGTCGCCAAAGCGACAATCCTCAGCCAACTCGCGGATGACCAGAAATCGCTTCGGTGCCTCGCCCGCCTCCGCTACCGGCACAAACTCGCGCATACCCGGCATATCGAGCATGAGCGCGTCGTTCGGCAGGCGAAACAACTGCCTGTGCGTAGTCACGTGCCGCCCCTTGCGATCACGGGTGCGCACCTCGCCGGTGCGCGCGACCTCGCGCTCCGCCAGGGCGTTCAGGAGCGTTGACTTGCCGCTGCCTGATTTGCCGAGGAGACAGTAGGTGGCGCGCCTGTGCATGTGCTCCGAGAGGGTGTCTGTGCCCACTGCCCTGAGTGCGCTCACGCCGAGCACCGGCACATCCGGGAATCGATCAGTCAATTCGAGACGCATCGACTGCCACTCTTGCTCGAGGTCAATCTTGCTGATGATGAGAGCCGGTTTCGCCCCGGCAGCTTCAATGGCAATCAGATACCGCTCGAGGGCGGCCGCATTCGGTTCCCGCGACGCATCAACCAATAGCCAAGCATGATCGACATTGGCGGCGATGGTCTGTGTGCCCGCCTTGGTCTGGCGCACGAGTTCGTTTGCGCGCGGCAGTCGATGCCGCACCTGTGCAAGGTCTGTGGCCTGCTCATCTCGGGTCAGCTGCACCCAATCGCCAACGGCGAGCGTACCTCCAACCGCACAGAAGTCGGCACCCCGATGCGCCGCAAGACGGGCACCTCGCTCGGTCATCACGTGCAACCGCCGTCTCTCCTCGCGCAGGATGCGCCCGCTCTCGACATCTTGCGCCGACTCTGGCGCAGGCTCGCTCGATTTGCATGACGCGCCTGCACTACACGACCCCGGCGGCCACCCCCATGCTTGCAAGTACTCCGAACTCATGGAGTTCATCATCGCATGAGGCAGGAGGTGATTGGTAGAATTGGCGTTCGCTTGACCGGTATGTATCTGAACTTGAGCAAGGAGACAGACTTCTTCGAAGCGGCTCGGGAGCCGCTCGTCGTGCGCGAATCGGGGAGCGTACGCAAGGGATTCGTCGGGGCCGTGGGAGATACGCCGCTGATTCACCTGGAAACACTGAGCGAAGAAACCGGCTGCGAAATCCTCGGCAAGGCCGAATTTCTCAACCCCGGCGGCTCCGTCAAGGACCGGGCCGCACTCTGGATGGTGCGCCAGGCGGAAATTGAAGGCACCCTCAAACCGGGCGGCACGGTGGTGGAAGGCACCGCCGGCAACACCGGCATAGGGCTTGCGCACCTGTGCAAGGCACGTGGATATGCCTGCCTGATTTACATGCCGAACAACCAGTCGCCGGAGAAGGTGGAACTGCTGCGCACACTCGGTGCCGAGGTCATACTCGTGCCGCCAGCGCCCTACAAGAACGAAATGAACTACCAGAAGCAGGCTGGTCGCCATGCGGCGCGGCTTGATAATGCCGTGTGGGTCAATCAGTTCGACAACCTCGCCAATGCCCAGGCGCACTTCGAGAGCACCGGGCCAGAAATCTGGCAACAGACGGACGGAACGCTCGATGCCTTTGTCTGCGCCGCCGGCACGGGCGGCACCATCGCCGGCACGGGCCGCTACCTCAAGGCACAGAATGCGACTGTGCAGATTGTGCTCTCGGACTGCATGGGCAGTGCGCTCCATGCCTGGGTCAAGACCGGCGAGCCGGTGATGAGCCAGGGGCCCTCGGTGACCGAGGGCATAGGCAACAGCCGCGTGACCGACAACCTGGCTGCGGCGCGTATAGACGATGCCGTTCAGGTGACTGATACCGACATGCTGCACATGGTGAAGCGGATGTTGGTCAGGGAAGGCTGGTTTTTCGGTTCATCGACCGGCATCAATCTGTGCGGCGCTGTACAGGCCGCGCGTCTCATGGGTCCTGGACATCGTATCGTCACCATCCTGTGTGATTCGGGGGGCAGATATCAGTCGAGCCTGTGGAACCCCGAGTGGCTGGCGGCAAAGGGCCTCGGGTGAATAACGAGCAGGAGCCCGGCTCCGGCGGCAACTGTCAGCAGTTCTTGTAACATTCCTGATCATGGAGCGCATCGCAGTCAGCCCCGAAATCCTTCGCTGGGCGAGAGAGCGGGCCGGTCTTGGTGTAGCGGACCTGCAAGGAAAGTTCCCGAAGTTGGCCGATTGGGAAACCCGGGATGTCCAGCCCACAATGAAGCAGCTGGAGAACTTCGCCAAGGCTACTCGCGTCCCGTTCGGGTTCCTGTTCCTCCGCGAGCCACCCGAGATGCCCTTGCCGATTGCCGACTACCGTACCGTCGAGAGTCGGCATCCCCAAGGCATCAGCCCGGAACTGATGGACACCATGCACCTCATGCAGCGTCGTCAAGCCTGGCTGCGAGAGGAGCAGCGTGAGGCGGGAATCGAACCGCTGAGCTTCGTTGGCTCCGCTGAACTATCGGATGATCCGGCGGCAGTGGGTCGGGAAATGCGGCGTATGGTTGGGCTGAATGATGGCTGGGCGCACCGGGTGTCCACCTGGATGGCTGCGGTGGGAGAACTGCGAATCTCCATCGAGTCGCTCGGCATCATGGCGGTGATCAATGGCATCGTGGGCAACAATACCCGGCGCAAGCTTGATGTGCATGAGTTCCGAGGCTTTGCCTTGAGCGATACTTACGCGCCGCTCATCTTTGTCAATGGCGCGGATGCCAAGTCTGCTCAGATGTTCACGCTGGCGCATGAGTTGGCGCACCTCTGGTTGGGAGAGGCAGGCGATGGTCTATCCGGTTTCAAGGAACTGCATCCCGGCGATGGCGAAGTGGAGCGGTTTTGCGATCAGGCCGCGGCGGAGTTCCTCGTGCCTGCCGCGGAGATTCGAATTGTTTGGCAAAGGCGCACCGATATCGCTGTGTCTTTTCAAGAGCAAGCCAGGCACTTCAAGGTCAGCCCAATCGTGGTCGGGCGGCGCGCAATGGATCTGGGGCTGGTGGACCGTGCCGAGTTTTTCAGCTTCCATGAAGACTACATGCACACTGAGCGGCGCAAGAAAAAGGCGAGCACAGGCGGCGGAGATTTCTATAACAATCAGAATGCGAGAGTCGGTCGCCTGTTTGCCTCTCACGTGATCCGCTCGGCGAAAGAAGGACGAATCGGCTTCAAGGAAGCATATGATCTTTGTAGCCTGCACGGCGGAACTTTCCAGCGTTATGCACACAAGCTCGGATTGCCACTGCCTTGAATCCTGATTCCCGCTACCTCATTGATTCGGATGTGCTGATTACGGCGAAGAACCGATACTACGCGTTCCGGATATGTTCGGGATTCTGGGACAGTCTCCTGTATTGTCATTCGTTGGGTCATATATAAAGCATTGATCGAGTGAAGCAGGAATTGCTCCAGGGCCGCCCCGACGATGATCTGGTGCAATGGGTCAAACAGTCCGTCCCGACGGAATTCTTCCTGGGATGCGATAGCGCTGAGGTCATTGATGCCTTTGGCGAAGTCATGTTGTGGGTGACCCGTCACGCTCAATATCATGACGAGGCCAAGGCCAAGTTCGCTACTGGAGCAGACGGCTGGCTGGTCGCTTTTGCCAGTACAACCGGAAATATCGTCGTCACCAACGAACAGTCACGCCCGGAGTCGCGCGCCCAAATCAAGTTGCCTGATGTTTGCAATGCCTTCTCCGTCGAATTTGAAGACACTTTTTCCATGCTGCACAAGCTCAATGTCAACTACCTGTTTTCGAGGTAGTCAAAAGCTGTATCGGGCCATGCTGAAATGGATTTCGAGAGGGCATCCCGGTAGTCACCGCCGAACTCGAGAACCCGCTGACCGGTCAGAGAGCAGCAGATGCGGTGCGTCAGTACGAACAAGACCGAAGCGGAAGAGATCTGCTATTCGCATTCAAACAGCGTACGCTTGTCCATTCCCTGCACACGCCAATAATTTTGCGGATTTTTCTGCTTACTTTGACAATCCTCCGGACATGCTCCTCATTGAACGAATGGAAGGCAACGAGAAGATTTCATCCCGATTGATGCAGGACGCAGATTTCCGATCGGTCGTACGCGAATACCTGGCGCGCGCGATTTTTCACCGGATTCGTGAAGCACGACCCGCAACGTAACCACAAATCAGGCCGAAGCCGGAAATTGGCAGGCTGATGCGGTCAGTCTGTTAAGGTACTGTGCAGATGTCACAGAACACTCTCGGAGCACACCATGAATCGACGCATGAGCATCAAGCGGCGAATTGAGGCAACGTACAGCAGCGGTCGGCGATGTCTGCTGTGGCTCATGCTGATCGTTTTGGGCGCATCCGGCCTGCTGGCAAGCCTCAGCGTGGGTCAGGAGACCGGCCAGGAGGATCTGGTCGTGGTCGTGGAGCTCGAGGATGCCATAGGCCCGGCCTCGGCGAGCTACTTCACTGATGCTCTGGAAGATGCCAATGAGCGTGACGCATCGCTCCTTGTGCTGCGTATCGACACACCGGGCGGGCTCGATGCCGCCATGCGCGACATGATCAAGGCCATACTGGCCTCGGATGTGCCGGTCGCTACCTGGGTCGCTCCGTCTGGTGCGCGCGCGGCAAGTGCCGGCACCTACATCATGTATGCGAGCCATTTTGCCGCCATGGCACCGGCCACCAACATGGGATCTTCAACGCCTGTGGACATGCTCGCCCCGGAATCACCTTCTCCGCAACCTTCGCCTTTCCCGTTTCCCTCCCCGGGTCAGGATGACTCGCAAGATGCGCCGAACGCATCTCGGGAAGATGAGTCCGACAAGGGTGTACAGGAGTCGGACGAGACATCCGCAAGCGAACAGACCGAAGACGAGGAGCAGGAGCCGGACAAGGAGGCAGTATCGGATGCCGATGCCGACAAGGAGAGCGAACCCCCTGAAGGTGCCACAGCCATGCAGCGCAAGGTGCTCAATGACGCAGTCGCCTATATCCGCGGTCTCGCCGAACTTCGCGGGCGCAATGCCGACTGGGCCGAAGAGTCGGTGCGCAAAGGCGTGAACCTCACTTCATCCGATGCGCTGGAACAGGGGGTAATCGACTTTGTCGCCAAGACTCTCGACGAACTCATCGAGCAGGTGAATGGTCAGAAATACGAGACCAGTGACGGCCAGGAACACCAGCTGGCCATCGAAAATCCGACCATCGAAACGGTGACCCCTGACTGGAGAGCCAGGTTGCTCGCGGTAATCACCAACCCGAGCGTGGCCGTATTGCTGATCAGCTTCGGCAGCCTCGCTCTGGCTGCCGAGTTCTACACCGGCTCCGGCGTGGCCGGCGTGGTCGGTGCCATTTTCTTGCTGGTGGCCGCCTATGGCATGCAGATGCTGCCACTCAACTACGCCGGACTGGCGCTCATGCTGCTTGGCATTGGCCTGATGATCGCCGAATTCTTCACTCCCACGATCGGCATATTCGGCTTCGGCGGTGCCGTGGCCTTCATCTTCGGGGGGATATTCCTGCTCGATACGGAAGTCCCGGGCTTTGATGTCTCCATTGGCCTGCTCATCGGCATTGCCACGGTGATGCTCCTTCTGGTCACTTTCATCAGCGGAGCCGCCTTGAAATCCTTGCGTACCAGAGGCGTTTCGGGCACTGAGAGCATGCTGGGTGAAGAGGTACAAGCCCTGTCGGCTATTGATGCAGGCAAGGAAGGCAAGGTGCTCTACGCCGGGGAGGTATGGACCGGAATCCCGGAGTCGAACGTCAACAAGGACGACATGCTGCAGGTCACCGCAGTGAAAGGACTCAAGGTGTACGCCCGACCTCGTGGCGAGCCCGGCACTCAGGGAAACTCTGAATAACGGAGTTTCCCGTGCGGCACATGGATGTGCTGCCAGATTCAGTGCCGTGCCTACCAGCGAGCACTCACCTCCATGTGCACTCCGTGTTCGGGGCCCTGTTCCAGTGTGCTGATGCTGTCAATACTGTTGACAGTCCCCACATCAAGCAGTTCGCGGCGCGTGACCTTGAATGTCAGCGAGAGATTCAGCACATCTTCACTGAGCTCCGGCATCAGTTGCCAGCCGAGGTGAAAGTCAACCGAGGTATCGGAAGCAGCCAGGCCGAAGATCGGGCTCAACGTGAACCTGTCATCACAGGCCGCCAGTCCATACGCCGTCTCCAGCGTCCAGCGACTGCCGACAGCGCCGCCCATGCCGCCGATACCGGGAAGCTCCGAGGCGAACAGCGCCTGTACCCCGCCACTTGACGGCCCGCCGATGTCCTGACGCAGGTTCAGCGTGAAGCCACGCGTACTCGCCGCGCTCGGATCAAAGTTCAGCGCCGCCGAGAACCCGTGCGCTTCCTGACCATCGTCTTCATGCGTCACCAAGGTACGACCGGACACATCAAAGGTCACCCCAAGTGCAGGCAGCGTCCACGCCAGACCGCCGCCAACTTCCACTCCGAAGCCTTGCTCGGCATCGCCGTCGTCATGACGCACTCCCGCTTCGAGCTTCGGTGTCACCGCACCAATATTCCCCAGCGTCACCGCCCAGCTCCCCTCGAGACCCAGCCGCAGCCGCGAAGTATCTGCCTCGGACGAGGCCAGGCTCGAATGCTCCTCACCGGCTTCCACTCGGCCTGACCCGGTGCGCGACCAGAGCACATCCGATACCAGCGTCACTGCCGGACCATGCCCCGCCGCCCCGAACAGCCCGCCGCGCAGCCCAGCCGACACCATGCTCCAGTCAAGATCAGCCTTGATGCTGCCCTCACCCTCCGGCGTGAGCGTCAGTGCACCCGCACCACGCCCGACAGCGCCCCACACATCCAGCCGATCCGAGAACCGGTACGACCCATAGGGTATCGCTGCGTTCAGAGAGACTTCGACCTCCCCGCTCGCCACGCCCTGATACCCGCCAGTGCCGCGACTGCTCGTCAACATGACACCGGTCAGCCACTGGTCTCTGGCGTAGTCCGCTCCCAGAGTAACGGTCTCTGTCTGACCATCGAGGTTCACCATACCGTCGAGTCCGCGGAAGTCCGCGCGCGCACCCCGACCCCAGAAGGCGAGGCTGCCACCGGCTTCATCCATCGCACCCGTGTGCGTGAAGTTGCTCGTGGTCAGCAGGTCGCCACCAAGCATCTCCCTTGAGCCTTCCCCCGAGACATCCCCGGCAGGCGGCCTGGCACTCGCCCCGTCAGCAAACAGCCCGAGCGAATCAAGCGTCATCCCGGCCACAGTGCCCTGCGTCCCCGCTTCCCGCGGGGCTGTCAACCGCTGCTCAATACCCTCGAGCGCCTGCTCCGTCATCGCTCGCCCGAAGCGAGCCAGCCACGCCACCGGCAGCGCATCCCAGTTGTTTATCGTGCCAGTCGCTATGCCATCCGCTATCAACACCCCGCGCGGACTCGACAGGCGTACCTGCATCGTCTCATCCGGGTCGTTGTGATCATCCTCTCTCGTCTCCACGCGAATCCTGCGCTCCGTCACGCCCGGCCTGAACACCACCGCACCAGCCGCTGACTTATAGTCCCGATTCGCCCGCGCCGTTCCCGGCCGCGTCGCCCAGTACACCTTCACCCGATACCGCACTGCCTTGGACAGCGTCACACGGAACTCCAGATCATCCCCCTCCATGGCTGACGCATCTTCAATGCTCACCCTCGGCAGGCCCCGCTCATCAACTACCGGAGGTGTGGGCGTGGGCGGAGGTGGCGGTGCGACCTCCTCTTCCACAGGCGTTCCCGTGGCCGTCACCACTGT
Organism: Pseudomonadales bacterium; assembly: GCA_965199815.1. Lineage (GTDB taxonomy): Bacteria > Pseudomonadota > Gammaproteobacteria > Pseudomonadales > Azotimanducaceae > Azotimanducus. The sequence goes on along the minus strand of CBDATE010000007.1, from coordinate 20,150 downwards.
GCCACCCTGTACGCCATCATCTGCTGCGGTGCGCGTCTCCACACGCACCACATACTCCTGACCGTTGATCAGATCGGGAATCGTGAAGGATGTACCCGTCACCCTGTTCACCGGCGTAAGTGCGTTGCCCGGCCCTTTCTCCCGCCAGCGTACGCTGTAGCCGTTCGGAGCCACACTCGCCGCCGTCCAGCTCACCTCGAGCGACCCGTCACCTGCGCTCACCTGCAGGTTGCTCACCTGCGTCGGGGTGACGACCGACTCATCTTCCACGGGCGTTCCCGTGGCCGTAACCACTGTGCCACCCTGTACGCCGTCATCCGCTACGGTGCGCGTCTCCACGCGCACCACATACTCCTGACCGTTGCTCAGATCGGAAATCGTGAAGGAAGTACCCGTCCACTGTCGTTCACCGGCGTGAGCGTATTGCCCGGCCCTTTCTCCCGCCAGCGGACGCTGTAGCCGTTCGGAGCCACGCTCGCCGCCGTCCAGCTCACATCAAGCGACCCGTCACCCGCACTCACCTGCAGGTTGCTCACCTGCGTCGGCGTGATGACCGGTGCCGCGTCCACCACCGTCACTTGAAAGGTCAGCGCCGCCGTGTCGCTGTTGGCGGTGTTGCTGTCACTGTCCGAAGCCCGCCAGGTGTAGGTGACCTCGGCCGCTGCTGCCGTCGGTGTACCACTCACCTCGCGCGTGGACCCATTCAGGCTCAGCCCCATCGGCAGGTCGGGGGTCAGCGCGTAACTGATAGTCCCGTTGCCGCCTGTCGCCTCCGGCAGGGTGAAGGCGGTGATTTCGGCATCCACCGTGAAGGTCTTGTCCGCGATGGTCGCGCTACTCGCGAAGGCGGGGGCGGTGTCCGACACCGACACCACAATATCGAAGATGTCGCTCACCGAATCCGTGCCGTCGCTCGCCGTCACCTTCACCGACAGCGTTCCGGTGTCCGTGGATGTCGGCGTACCCGAGAAGACACCCGTGCCCGCGGTGAAGCTCAGCCAGGTCGGGAGCGCGCTGTCCGTCGTCCCGTCCGTCTGCTGGGCTGTGTAGGTGAGGCTGTCGCCACTGTCCATGTCACTGAAGGTGCCCGCAGGCAGGGTGAAGCTGAAGGCCGTACCTGTTGTCGCTGCCTGATCGGGAATCGCGTTGGCCACTGTCGGTGCCGAGTTGGCCGCCGTCGCCTGACTCAGTGTCGCGGCTGTACTGGCCTCGTAATTGGCCGTGTTGCCCGTGGCCACCACCGACACCGTGTAGGTCGTTCCCGCAGTCAAACCAGTGAACACTGCCTCCGGGCCGCTGCTCGGTGTGCTCACCGTGCCGGTCACCGCAGTCCCACCGCTCGGCGTGGCCGTCGCCGTGTAGCCCGTCGCATTCGTCACTGCCGTCCAGCTCACCGTGAAGCCAGTCTTGCTCTGCGTGTTCGCTTTCAGCGCCAGATTGCTCGGTGTCGCCAGCGTGGCCTTGTTCACCGTCAACATGAAGGTCAGGGCGCTGCTGTCGCTGTTGGCGGTGTTCGAATCACTGTCCGAAGCCCGCCAGGTGTAGGTGGCCGCGGCCGCTGCTGCCGTCGGTGTACCGCTCACCTCGTGCGTGGATGTATCCAAGCTCAGCCCCGTCGGCAGGTCGGGGGTCAGCGCGTAGCTGATGGTGCCGTTGCCGCCTGTCGCCTCCGGCAGAGTGAAGGAGGTTATCTCGGCATCCACGGTGAAGGTCTTGTCCGCGATGGTCGTGCCACTCACGAAGGCGGGGGCGGTGTCCGCCACCGACACCACAATGTCGAAGGTGTCGCTCACCGAAGCCGTGCCATCGTTCGCCGTCACCTTCACCGACAGCGTTCCGGCATCCGTGGAGGTCGGCGTACCCGAGAAGACACCCGTGGCCGCGGTGAAGCCCAGCCAAGTGGGGAGCGCGCTGTCCGTCGTCCCGTCCGTCTGCTGGGCCGTGTAGGTGAGGCTGTCACCACTGTCCGCGTCATTGAAGGTGCCCGCCGGGAGGGTGAAGCTGAAGGCCATACCTGTCGTTGCCGTCTGATCGGGAATCTCGGTGGCCACTGTCGGCGCAGCGTTGGCCGCCGTCGCCTGACTCAGCGTCGCGGCTGTACTGGCCTCGTAATTGGCCGTGTTGCCCGTGGCCACCACCGAGACCGTGTAGGTCGTTCCCGCTGTCAAGGCGGTGAACGCCGCCTCAGGGCCTGTGCTCGGCACACTCACCGTGCCGGTTACCGCAGACCCACCGCTCGGCGTGGCCGTCGCCGTGTAGCCTGTCGCATTCGTCACTGCCGTCCAGGTCACCGTGAAGCCGGTCTTGCTCTGTGTGTTCGCTTTCAGCACCAGATTGCTCGGTGTCGCCAGCGTGGCCTTGTTCACCGTCAACATGAAGGTCAGGGCGCTGCTGTCGCTGTCCGCGGTGTTCGAATCACTGTCCGAAGCCCGCCAGGTGTAGGTGGCTGCAGTCGCTGCTGCCGTCGGTGTACCAGTCACCTCGCGCGTGGAGGTATCCAAGCTCAGCCCCGTCGGCAGGTCGGGGGTCAGCGCGTAGCCGATAGTGCCGTTGCCGCCGGTCGCCTCCGGCAGAGTGAAGGCGGTGATTTCGGCATCCACCGTGAAGGTCTTGTCCGCGATGGTCGCGCTACTCGCGAAGGCGGGGGCGCTGTCCGCCGCCGACACCACAATATCGAAGGTGTCGCTCACCGAAGCCGTGCCGTCGCTCGCCGTCACCTTCACCGACAGCGTTCCGGCATCCGTGGATGTCGGCGTACCCGAGAAGACACCCGTGCCCGCGGTGAAGCTCAGCCAAGTGGGGAGCGCGCTGTCCGTCGTCCCGTCCGTTTGCTGGGCCGTGTAGGTGAGGCTGTCGCCACTGTCCGCGTCACTGAAGGTGCCCGCAGGCAGGGTGAAGCTGAAGGCCGTACCTGTTGTCGCTGCCTGATCGGGAATCGCGTTGGCCACTGTCGGTGCCGAGTTGGCCGCCGTCGCCTGATTCAATGTCGCGGCTGTGCTGGCCTCGTAATTGGCCGTGTTGCCCGTGGCCACCACCGACACCGTGTAGGTGGTGTTCACCGCCAACCCGGTAAAGGTTGCTTCGGTGCCAGTCACCGCGCCGGTGAAGGTGTTGCTCCCCTGTACAGCCGTCGCCGTGTAGCCCGTCGCATTCGACACCGCATCCCAAGTCACCGTGAACCCGGTTTTGCTCCGCGAACCCGCCTTCAGCCCCAGGTTGGTCGGTGTCGCCAGCGTTCCCTTGCCTACCGTCACGCTAAAAGTGAGCGCCGCCGTATCCGTGTTCGCCGTGTTGCTGTCGCTGTCCGAAGCCCGCCAGGTGTAGGTGGCCTCGGTCGCTGCCGCCGTCGGTGTGCCACTCACCTTGCGCGTTGTCGCATCCAGGCTCACGCCCGTTGGCAAGTCGGGAGAGAGCGTGTACGTAAGTGTGCCGTTGCCGCCCGTCGCTGCTGGCAAGGTCAGGTCCACATTCGTACCCACCGTCCAGGTCTGCGCCGCAATAGTCTCGCTACCGAAGCTCGGTGCCACATCCGTCTCGACCGGTGTCCCCTTCTTCACCTCCGACCACGGGCTATCCTCATAGTTCGTCGAAGCTGATGCCGCCTTCGCCCGCACACGCACATCGTATTCCGTGCCATTGGTCAGACTGTCAATCTCCGCCGGCGATGTGTCGTCGTCATTGTTCAGCCAAGTCTCCGATGTGCTTTGCTTGTACTCAACCTCGTAACTCGCCGCGTTCGCTACTCCTCCCCAGCTGGCCGTCAATTTCCCGTCCTGCGCCGAAACCGTCACCACCGGTGTCGCCAGCGTGGCCTTGTTCACCGTCAACATGAAGGTCAGCGCGCTGCTGTCGCTGTCCGCGGTGTTCGAATCACTGTCCGAAGCCCGCCAGGTGTAGATCGCCGCACTCGCTGCTGCCGTCGGCGTACCGCTCACCTCGCGCGTTCCAGTATCCAAGCTCAGCCCCGTCGGCAGGTCGGGGGTCAGCGCGTAGCTGATGGTCCCGTTGCCGCCTGTCGCCTCCGGCAGGGTGAAGGCGGTTATCTCGGCATCCACCGTGAATGTCTTGTCCGCGATGGTCGCGCTACTCGCGAAGGCGGGGGCGGTGTCCGCCACCGACACCACAATATCGAAGGTGTCGCTCACCGAATCCGTGCCGTCGCTCGCCGTCACCTTCACCGACAGCGTTCCGGTGTCCGTGGATGTCGGCGTACCCGAGAAGACACCTGTGCCCGCGGTGAAGGTCAGCCAGGTCGGGAGCGCGCTGTCCGTCGTCCCGTCCGTCTGCTGGGCCGTGTAGGTGAGGCTGTCGCCACTGTCAGCATCACTGAAGGTGCCCGCCGGGAGGGTGAAGCTGAAGGCTGTACCTGTCGTCGCCGTCTGATCGGGAATCACGTTGGCCACTGTCGGTGCCGCGTTGGCCGCCGTCGCCTGACTCAGCGTCGCGGCTGTACTGGCCTCGTAATTGGCCGTGTTGCCCGTGGCCACCACCGACACCGTGTAGGTCGTTCCCGCAGTCAAGCCGGTGAACACTGCCTCCGGGCCGCTACTCGGCACACTCACCGTGCCGGTTACCGCAGTCCCACCGCTCGGCGTGGCCGTCGCCGTGTAGCCCGTTGCATTCGTCACTGCATCCCAAATCACCGTGAAGCCGGTCTTGCTCCGCGTATTCGCTTTCAACATCAGGTTGCTCGGTGTCGCCAGCGTGGCCTTGCCCACCGTCACGCTAAAAGTGAGCGCCGCCGTATCCGTATTCGCGGTGTTCGAATCACTGTCCGAAGCCCGCCAGGTGTAGGTCGCCGCACTCGCTGCTGCCGTCGGCGTACCGCTCACCTCGCGCGTGGAGGTATCTACGCTCAGCCCCGTCGGCAGGTCGGGGGTCAGCGCGTAGCCGATGGTGCCGTTGCCGCCTGTCGCCTCCGGCAGGGTGAAGGCGGTGATCTCGGCATCCACCGTGAAGGTCTTGTCCGCGATGGTCGCGCTACTCGCGAAGGCGGGGGCGGTGTCCGCCACCGACACCACAATGTTGAAGGTGTCACTCACCGAACCACCCATGCCGTCGCTTGCCGTCACCTTCACCATCAGCGTACCGATGTCGCCGGATTGCGGTGTGCCCGCGAGCTTGCGCTCGCTGGCGGTGAAGGTCAGCCAGGTCGGCAGCGCGCTATCCGTGGTGCCGTCCGTCTGCTGGGCCGTGTAGGTGAGGCTGTCGCTGTCCGCATCACTGAAGGTGCCAGCCGGGAAGCTGTACTCGAAGGTCGTACCTACCGTCGCCGTCTGGTCGGGAATCGCGGTGCCCACGGTCGGAACCTGATTGGCCGCCGTGGTCACATCGAACCCATCCGATGCCTCGCTCATTGAATAGTTGGCATCGCCGGTGGCCGTCACCGTCACTGTGTAGGCGGTGTTCGCCGTCAAGCCGGTGAATGCCGCCTCCGGGTTGGTGCCCGTTGTATCCACCGTGCCGGTCACCGCAGACCCACCGCTCGGCGTTGCCGTCGCCGTGTAACCCGCGGCGTTGGGCACTGCATCCCAGGTCACCGTGAAGCCGGTGCGCGTGTTGCTGTTGGGCTTCACCGCCAGATTCGTCGGCTTCGCCAGTGTGCCCTTGCCCACCGCAGGGAAGGTGATGTCCGCCGTCGCCGTCTGCGTGTCCATGCCGGTGCCCGCAGTCGCCGTTACTGTCACCTTCGCCGTACTGGTGCTTGCCGCCGTCGGCGTACCGGTGATAGCCCCGGTGGTGGCACTGATATTCAGCCCGGCGGGCAGCGTACCTGTGGTCACCGCGTAGGAGACCGTCGCGCTGCCGAAGCCCGCCGCCGTTGCCGTCAACGCCGTGATGGGCGTATCCACCGTCAAGGTCGGCGGCGGTGCCGAATAGCCGAGGGTCACCTGCGAGACGGTCACATCGAAGATTTCCGTCCCCACCTCCGTGCCGTCGCTCACCGTCACCGTGATGGTCGCGGTGCCTGCGGATACCGGTGTCACAGTCACCTGACTATTGGCATCGTGGGCGGTCAGCGCCGTGGGGGTCACCGTCGCCACCGCCGGAGCGCTGGAGGCGGCCTGATACTGGAGACTATCGCCCGCCGTGCCCGGCGTGGCATCCACATCCACCTCGAAAGGCTGACCCACCCGTGCGCTCTGGTTGGCAATGGCGGTCACCGTCGGTGCTGCCCCGCTCGTGGGGGTGGCATTGGTGGTCAGGCTCGTGCCCGAGGCTATGCCATCATTGGCCAGGTTGCGGGTGTCCAGCCGCACGTGATAGCTGGTGTCGTTGTCCAGGCCGGTAATCGTGTAGGAGGTGGCGGTGACGGTGTTCACCGCAGTCAAGGCGGTGTCGCTCTCCGATGCCTTGCGCCAGCGCACACTGTAGCCGTTCGGCGCACCGAAGGCCGGGTCCCAGGAAACGGCCAGGTTGCCGGAACCAGCCGGGCGCGCTCGCAGGTTCGATGCCGAAGTGGCCATCACCGGATCATCGTTGGTGATGGTGACTTCGACGAGAAAGCGAGCGGAGGCAGAATTGGTGATGTCCGCGAGTTGATTATGAGTGAATTTGAGGAACATGGTCTCGTCGGGCTCGTAGTTCTCGTCCCCGACGACCGACAGCGTGACCGTACCTGTGGTCTGCCCTGCCGCTATAATGACGGAACCCAAGGGCACATCCCTGTAGTCCTCATTGCCGGTAGCGCTGCCATCCGTACTCTCCACGACGAAGGTTGTGCCCACATAGTCCGTCCCCTCCAGCGTCACCGTGAAGGTGATGTCGGTGTTGCCGCTGTCGCCCTCGGCCACGCTCAGAAACCCCTCCGGGGTCGTGGGGGTCGCGCCCGGCGCTCCGGTGCTCATCAGGCCCGCCACGGAGGCGGTGATGGTCGCCTTCGGAAAGGGGTCGTCGTCATCAATGAGGATAGTGGCCTCCGACCCGCTACTGGCGATAACCGCGCCCCCCGTCGCACTGCTCAGACCGACCTTGAAGAGCTCGTCCCGCTCGCGGTTCACATCGTCGCTGATGGACACGGTGATGGTCTTGCGGGTCTCGCCCGCCGCGAAGGTCAGGGTGCCCGAGGCCGCGGTGTAGTCGGTGCCCGCAGTGGCGGGGTCGATACTGCTCGACGAGACGGCGGTGTCGGTGGAGGAGAAGTCCGCCGTGGCGTAGGCCACGGTCACCGCTTCGGTGCTGGACTCGGACAGGGTGACCTCGAGGGTCACCGCACCGGAGGCGGCATCCTCGTCTATCTCACCGCGCTGTGCATCGCTCGATGGAATCGTCACCCCGTTGCCCGCGACGGGGGCAATGCTGAGGGAGGGCGAGACGGTCACGTTGAAGGTCTCTGTGTCCACCTCCGTGCCGTCGCTCACCGTCACCGTGATGGTCGCGGTGCCTGCGGCCACCGGTGTCACCGTCACCTGACTATTGGCATCGTGGGCGGTCAGCGCCGTGGGGGTCACCGTCGCCACCGCCGGAGCGCTGGAGGCGGCCTGATACTGGAGGCTGTCGCCTGCCGTGCCCGGCGTGGCATCCACATCTACCTCGAAGGGTTGACCCACCCGTGCGCTCTGGTTGGCAATGGCGGTCACCGTCGGTGCTGCCCCGCTCGTGGGGGTGGCAGCGGTGGTCAGGCTCGTGCCCGAGGCTATGCCATCGTTGGCCAGGTTGCGGGTGTCCAATCGCACGTGATAGCTGGTGTCGTTGTCCAGGCCGGTAATCGTGTAGGAGGTGGCGGTGACGGTGTTCACCGCACTCAAGGCGGTGTCGCTCTCGGATGCCTTGCGCCAGCGCACACTGTAGCCGTTCGGTGCACCGAAGGCCGGTGACCAGGAGACGGCCAGGTTGCCGGAACCGGCCGGGCGCGCTTGCAGGTTCGATGCCGAAGTGGCCATCACCGGATCATCGTTGGTGATGGTGACCTCGACGATAAAGATATCGGCGGCGGAGTTGGTGATGTTCACGCCAAAATTATTAACGAATCGGAGGAACATGGTCTCGTCGGGCTCGTAGTTCTCGTCCCCGAAGACCGACAGCGTGAACGTACCTGTGGTCTGCCCTGCCGCGATATCGACGAAGACAGGAAGAGATCGCGACCCCACATTCCTGTAGTCCTCATTGCCGGTAGCGCTGCCATCCGTACTCTCCACGGCGAAGGTTATGTCCACATAGTCTGTCCCTTCCAGCGTCACCGTGAAGATGATGTCGGTGTTGCCGCTGTCGCCCTCCGCCACGCTCAGGAACCCCTCCGGGGTCTCGTTGGTCGCGCCCGGCGCTCCGGTGTTCGTCAGGCCCGGCACGGAGGCGGTGATGGTCGCCTTCGGACGAGGGTCGTCGTCATCAATGAGAATAGTGGCCTCCGACCCGGTAGTGGCGATGCTCGCGCCCCCCGTCGCACTGCTCAGGCCGACCTTGAAGAGCTCATCCCGCTCGCGGTTCACATCGTCGCTGATTGCCACAGTGATGGTCTTGCGGGTCTCGCCCGCCGCGAAGGTCAGGGTGCCCGAGGCCGCGATGTAGTCGGCACCTGCGGTGGCGGGGTCGATGCTGCTCGACGAGACGGCAGTGTCGGTGGAGGAGAGGTCCGCCGTGGCGTAGGCCACGGTCACCGCCTCGGTGCTGGACTCGGACAGGGTGACCTCGAGGGTCACCGCACCGGAGGTGGCATCCTCGTCTATCTCACCGCGCTGTGCATCGCTTGATGAGACCGTCACCCCGTTGCCCGCGACCGGGGTGATGCTGAGGGAGGGTTGCGCGTGTGCAGCGGCGCTCAGGGTGAGGCAAGCGAAGAGGGTGATGAGGGAGGTGCGTACGAGAGGGGGGGGGGGGGGGGGGGGTAGAGTGGTGACAGGATTCGCGACAAATCTGGCGCGAAACTGTCTTCACCGAGCTTGTGTTCACGAGGGTCTTGCCCGGGACTTTGCTGGATACCAGCATGGGGATGAGCGTACGCGACATTGGGGTGTCTCAATCTGGCAAACGAATGCCATCATTGTACAAGTCTGGGTACAAGTCTGGGACATTCGCTTTCTATTCTTTTTAGCTATTAGAAAAAAGATACGTACAGCGTTTTTTGTTATACACTAGGTGTGCAATTTCGGTTGGCGACACCCGAGTGGAACAGCTCCCGCTATTTCTCGATCTCACATCCAGGTCCTGCCTGCTCGTCGGTGCCGGTAGCGTTGCCGAGCGCAAGGCGCGCTTGCTGCTGCGCGCCGGTGCCGAGCTCAAGGTGGTTGCCCCGCACATGAATGACTGGTTCGAGACGCTCGACCCACACACATCCGCACACAAGATAGACCTCATACGCACAGGCTTCACGGCCTCCATGTGCGACGGTCAACATCTGGTCATCGCTGCCACCGGAATCGATCGGGTTGATCGTGCAGTGAAGTCGGCTGCCGATGCGCGTGGACTCTGGTGCAACGTGGTGGATCGGCCAGATATTTCCACCGCTCTCTTTCCAGCCATAGTTGATCGACACCCGGTGACCATCGCCATAGGTACAGGTGGAACGTCACCGACGCTTGCCCGCCGCATCAAGCAACAGATTGAAGCCCTGCTGCCAGCAAGGCTCGGTGTGCTGGCCAGGCAACTCGGGCACTGGAGAACAGAAGTCAAGAGACGCATCAAGGCGCTTGACGAACGGCGCGGCTTCTGGGAAAAACTTCTCTCCGGCCCGATACCCAACCACTTGCTCGCCGGTCGAGAGACGCATGCCAGGCGGGCATTCAAGCAACTGCTCGGCACCGGCAGGGTCTTCTCCGGAGAAGGTGAGGCCTGGCTGGTCGGTGCAGGCCCCGGAGATGCCGGGCTCATGACCCTGCGCGGCCATCAGCTGCTCGCACAAGCCGACATAGTGCTGCACGATGCGCTCGTCTCCGAGGCAGTGCTCGACCTGGCGCGCAGAGACGCAAAGCGCGTCTGCGTGGGCAAGGCACCGGGAGAATCCCATACCCAGCGCGATGTAACGCGCATGCTGGTGCGCCTGGTGCGCAAAGGCTACAAGGTCTGCCGATTGAAGGGTGGCGACCCGCTCATCTTCGGTCGTGGCGGCGAGGAAGCACGCGCCTTGAGCGCTGCGAACCTGCCCTTCGAGATTGTTCCGGGCATATCGGCGGTACAGGGATGTGCGGCCTCTGCCGGCATCCCGCTCACCTACCGAGGCGTGTCGAGCCGCATCATCCTGGCTACCGGCGTGATTGAACAGGGCGGTGTGCCGAGCTTTGCCGCCTGCGCCGACAGCGACCAGACGCTCGCGCTGTACATGAGTATGCACCGCCTGAGGGCCACTGCCAGACAACTCATCGCCGCGGGTGCGTCGGCTGCCACGCCAGCCATTCTCGTCGAGCAAGGCACTACCCCGGATGAGCGCGTTCTTGAAGGCACCCTCGCTGATATAGCCGATATCGGCGAGGCACACGGAATCAGGTCGCCGGCCATGTTGTTCGTTGGAGATAGCCTGAAATTGAGGTCACCGCCAACAGAGCGCGCTCACGAACACTCACCCGTCTCACTTCCCGAAGCGGTGTCAGCATGAACCTGCCTGCCCGAAAAGCGCCCGCCACTCAAGACACACCCGTCACTCAGGACACGCTCGTGCAACTTCGTGCGCTGGTGTCCGGTCTCGAACGCGAGCAACTCATCTGGACGAGCGGATACCTCGCGGCGCTTGCACACAGCGCGCCCGCAGCAGGAGCTGAAGCGGCTGCGAGTATCGCCCAGCCACCGGCAAAGGATGAACTCTGGACGGTGTTCTTCGCCTCTGAAACCGGCAACAGCCGTCAGGTGGCTGCAGCACTGCATCAACATCTGGCTGAAGTCGGCATGGCCGCTCGCCTGCAGGACCTGAAGGGCTTTCAGCCACATCGCCTCGCGAAAATACATCGCGCCTTCTTCGTGGTGGCGACGCATGGGCTGGGCGACCCGCCGGAGGGCACCCAGGCGATCTTCGATTTCCTCGCAGCGGACACGACACCACAATTCCCCAAGTTGCAATATGGCGTACTGGCCCTGGGCGACTCCAGCTATGCAGATTTCTGTGAAGTCGGTCGCTGGCTTGATGAGCGGCTGACAGCTCTCGGTGCCGAGCGCGTACTCGAGCGCGTGGATTGCGACCTCAACTTTCGCACTGCAGCCGAAGCCTGGTCGCTGCGCGCCCTGCAGACCGCGAAGAACCGCGCACAGGCACCGACTGCTCGCATCGCGCATCTGCATGCCGTCCCGGGTGCGATGGCAAGTGCAGCACCGCACAGCTTCACGAGCCGCGTACTGGTCAATCAGCGCATCACCGGCAGGGGTTCGAGCAAGGAGGTGCGCCATATCGAACTCGATCTCGAAGGCTCCGGTATCGAGTATCTACCCGGCGACTCGCTGGGTGTTCTGCCCGAGAACCCACCTGAAGTCGTCGCACAGATTCTTGATGTGCTCCAGCTTGACAGCGCCTCCGAGGTCGTGATTGACGACAAGCCCCTGACACTCGAGGAATCGCTTCTCCGCCATCTGGAGGTCACCGCTGTCAGCCAGCCGCTCATCAAGACGCTCGCGGCACAGCATCCGCAGCTCGAAGCCCGGCGCATTGATCGCGATGCCCTGCACACCCTCCTGCACACCCATCAGGTCATCGACCTGTTGATCCACTACCCAATCGAATGGAACGCGCAGATGCTGGCGGACACATTGCGCGAATTGCCGCCGCGCCTCTACTCGATTGCTTCGAGCCCGGATGCCAACCCCGATGAAGCGCATCTGACAGTCGGCGTGGTGCAATACGAACGCTTTGGACGGATGCACTGGGGGGCGGCTTCAACCTGCATGGCGCGCGGCGCAGACACGCTTGCAGTACATCTCGAACGCAACGAACAGTTCCGCCTGCCGGAGGACGCGCAAACGCCCATCATCATGATCGGTGCCGGCACCGGTGTCGCTCCCTACCGGGCTTTCATGGAGCATCGCAGGGAGCACGGTCACACGGGCGCAAACTGGCTGGTTTTCGGCGACCGAAACTTCTTCACCGACTTCCTGTATCAGTCGGAATGGCTCGACCTGCGAAGGCAGGGCATGCTCAATCATCTGGACCTCGCCTTTTCCCGGGACGGCGCGGACAAGGTGTATGTTCAACACCGTATCGCCGAACAAGGGCGACGACTCCATGATTGGCTCGAACGAGGTGCACACATCTATGTGTGCGGCGATGCCACCGGCATGGGCGAAGACGTACACGCCGCCATCCTCGGGGTGCTGGCATCGGAAGGTGCGCTCGGCTGCGAGCGTGCCGAGGCGCGACTCGCAGAACTTCGCGATGCCGGTCGCTATCAACGCGACCTGTATTAGGCACTTGCCAGCTCGGCTCCCACCCAGGAACTCGCCAATGTCCACACAAGCCACTCCGGTCGAACACATCAAGGAGCGCAGCCGCGGTTTGCGCGGCAGCATCGAGGACAGCCTCGCGGATGCGGCGACCGGTGCACTCGCTGAAGACGACACTCATCTCGTCAAGTTTCACGGCTTCTATCAGCAGGATGACCGAGACCTGCGCGGCGAACGTCTGGCGCAGAAACTCGAGCCTGCACACAGCTTCATGATTCGTGTGCGGGTACCGGGCGGTCAGGTTACCCCGCAGCAGTGGCTGGCGATGGATGCTCTCGCCAGACAATACGCGACGCGCCCGCTGCGCCTGACAACCAGGCAGGCATTCGAACTGCACGGCATCATCAAGCGAGAACTCAAGCCCAGCATGGCCGGTATCAATGCCTGCCTGCTCGATACCCTCGCGGCCTGTGGCGATGTCAACCGCAATGTCATGTGTTCATCACTGCCAGAGCTGTCCACGCCACACAGACATGCCTGCGAGATGGCCTGTGCGATCGGTCGGCATCTCACACCGCGCACCACGGCCTATCAGGAAATCTGGCTCGACGGCAGGAAACTCGAGCCGGGCGAAGAAGAGGCGGAACCCATATATGGCCGCACCTACCTGCCGCGCAAGTTCAAGATTGCCGTGGCCGTGCCGCCGATCAACGATGTGGATGTGTTCGCGCACGACCTCGGCTTCATCGCCGTGTCGCAAGGGCAAGAACTCCTTGGCTACAATGTCTGTGTGGGTGGCGGCATGGGCATGACGCACGGGGAACCCGCCACCTACCCGAGGCTCGCCGAGCTCATCGGCTTCTGCACACCCGAGCAGGCCATCACGGTGGCAGAGCAGGTGGTGACCATACAGCGGGACTTCGGAGACCGCACCAATCGCAAGCGCGCACGTCTCAAGTACACCATCGATGAACGGGGGCTCGACTGGTTCCGGGACGAACTGCGCGCCCGTCTTGGCTTCAGCCTGTCCGTCACCCATCCGTACGAATTCACGCATCGTGGTGACCATATCGGCTGGTGCCAGGACGCTTCGGGCTTGTGGCATCTGACGCTGTTCATTCCCGAAGGCAGAATCCGGGACGATACGACCTGCCAACTGGCCACCGGCCTCGCCGCCATCGCGAGGGTTCATCGCGGCGACTTTCGCTTGACCCCGAACCAGAATGTGGCGATTGCGCGCATACCTCCGAAGCAGCGTCCCGTCATCGAAGCGCTGCTCGAAGAACACGGCCTCGATACGCTCCTCGGTGTCTCTCGCATGCGCCAGCAGGCACTCGCCTGCGTCGCATTTCCGAGTTGCCCGTTGGCCTTTGCCGAGGCGGAAAGATACCTGCCACACTTCTCGGCGCGTCTGCAGGCCGTGCTTGACGAAGAAGGTCTGTCGGACGAACCGATTTCCGTTCGGTTGAGCGGATGTGCCAACGGATGCTCGCGACCCCACGTGGCTGAAATCGCGCTGATTGGCAAGGCACCCGGCCACTACAACCTGATGCTCGGCGGCAGCGCACTCGGTGATCGCATGAATCAGATGGTGCTGGAAAATGCCGACGAGACAAGGATTCTGGAACATCTTCAAGGCCTGCTGCGCCGCTTCTCGCGCGAACGGACACCCGGTGAATCCTTCGGCGACTTCAGTCACCGCACGGCACTCGAGAACGGAACCACAGGCTCATGAAGACGCACATGGTCATGAACACATCCCCCCCTGAACCTGCGGCGGAGGTACCCCCAATGAGTTTCGGCAATACCGGCTTCTCGCTCCAGCACACCAATCAGACACTCGAGCGCATGAGTGCTGAAGAGCGTGTTCGCTGGGCACTTGACAAACTGCCCGGGGCGCACGTGCTGAGTTCGAGTTTCGGTGCCCAGGCCGCCGTCACGCTGCACATGCTGACGCAACAGGCTCCGCAGATTCCGGTCATCCTGATCGACACCGGTTACCTGTTTGCCGAAACCTACAGCTTCATTGACGAACTCACTGACCGGCTCGAGTTGAATCTCGAGGTGTTTCGTGCGCCGCATTCACCGGCCTGGCAGGAAGCGCGCCACGGCAAGCGCTGGGAAGCCGGCCCGGAAGGGTTGGAAGCCTATAACCGGGAAGTGAAGGTGGAACCCATGATGCGCGCCCTCGATACGCTCGAAGTGGGTACCTGGTTTGTTGGCTTGCGCCGCGATCAATCACCGACGCGGGCGAGCGCGCCCGTGCTGAGCCACTCCGGGGGGCGCTTCAAGGTGCATCCTGTTGCCGACTGGAACGACCGCGAGGTGCACAGGTATCTGCAGCGCTATCACCTGCCGTATCACCCGCTGTGGCACAAGGGCTTCGTGAGCATCGGCGACCATCACACCACGCGCTCGCTGCACGAAGTGGATGACCCGCTGGAAACACGGTTTTTCGGCCTCAAGCGAGAGTGTGGCCTGCACGAATTCGACTTCGGCACGGTCTGACAAGGGAAACTCTGAATAACAGAGTTTCCCTGATGCTGACGCACTTCGGTGCCCCCGGAGCGTACCTGACGATGTACAGGTCTGTGCCACAATGGGCGCTCACCGAGCGCCACCCCGAGGCCGATGCGTTCTTCCCGCGCCTGTCTTCGCAGCCATGCATATACCCTCGTCTGCCTCGCCCTCGGGCTGCTCCTGAACGCCTGTACACCCTCCGCACCGCCGCCCCCGCCAGAGCCTGCGCCTCCGGCGACTGAGGCCCGGGAGCCGAGCGGGCCTTCGCTGGCCGTCATCAGAGAAGCGCAGGATTACCTTGATCGCGGCCTGGCGGCCTTGCAAGGAGACCGCCTGCTGACACCCGAATCCGACAACGCCTTCATGTGGTTCGGCAAGGCGCTCGCACTGCGCCCCGACTACAAGCGGGCACAAGATGGCATCGAGCGCATCGTCGAGCGGTATCTGCAACTTGCCGCACAGGCGCTGGCCAGAGATGCCTACCCAACTGCGCGCACTTTCATCGCGCGCGCGAAACGGATCCTGCCCGAGCATGCCGGAATCACGCGTGTCGAGCGGCAACTGGAACGCATGCAAAGCGCCGAGCGGCAGCGCCTGAACCTCGACCGGCAGGCACTCGACACACGTTCGGCACAGCTGGCCGCCGAACTGGCTGCCTTTGGCCGCGATGCGCGCGCGAACGGGCGGCTGGTGCGCATCTTTGTGCCGAGTGATGCGCTTGGTCGCTGGGTGTATGAACAACTGTCGCAATCGGAAGGGGAGCGACGGATTCGGGCTGATATAGTCACGGCCTCACCCTATCGGGTAGAAATCCTGATCTTCACACCATGACCCGTCATGCCTTCTGAACACACCTTCCTCACGCGCCTGTGGCAGAAGCTGCCGGGCTTTCGTATGCCGACAATGCGTGTGCCGAATCTGGCTCTCATCGAGCGCGGCAAGAACGCCTGCAAGCGACTCGGTGCCCTCGGCGGCGCACTGGCGAGCCTGCTCGGCGTGTATCTGCTGACAGTACTCTTCCTCTGGTGGTGGTGGGATCGGGAACCGCCCCGGTTCGATGTGCAAGAACGCGCGCTGAGCATGGCGCGCGCCTCCGGGCACACCCCGGTTACCGGGTATGTGACCACCGCCACTGGCCTGGAGCTCGTGCGCACCCTGCTCGAATCCAGAGGCGGCTATCTCTCGAACGACATCGCACCGCCCGGCAGGTGGATGGACAATGTCCCCAACTGGGAATTTGGCGTACTCGTTCAGGTGCGAGACTTCAGCCGCGCCATGCGCCACGACTTCAGTCGCTCGCAAAGCCAATCCAGCGAAGACCCGCAGCTCGCCGAAGCCGAGGGCAAGTTCTTCTACGACAATGCGAGCTGGCTGTTCCCGGCTTCGGAGAGTGAATATCGCACCGGCATGAATCACGTGCGGCGCTACCTGTCGCGCCTCGCCGACCGGGACGCGCCCGAGGCGCAGTTCTATGCGCGCGCCGACAACCTGCGCGCCTGGCTACGGGCAGTGGATTCGCGGCTCGGCAGCCTGTCGCAAAGCCTGAGTGCCAGCGTCGGCAAGCCGCAGCTCGATCTGGCACTCGCCGGTGATGCCTCCGCGCAACAGGCCACCGAAGCACCCGATGAAACCTACCTGAAAACGCCTTGGCATCAGGTGGACGACCACTTCTACGAGGCGCGCGGCCAGACCTGGGCGCTGCTGCATCTGCTGCGCGCCGTGGAGATCGACTTCGCCGAGGTGCTGGAGGACAAGAATGCGCGCGTGAGCCTGGCGCAGATCATTCGTGAACTCGAAGGCTCGCAGCAGAGGCTCCGCAGCCCGCTGATCCTGAACGGCGGCGGCTTCGGCATGCTCGCCAATCATTCCCTGGTGATGGCCTCTTATGTGTCGCGCACCAACGCGGCGCTCAACGATCTGAGAGCACTGCTCGCCGAAGGCTGAGCACGTCAGGCAACCCCGGAGCACACGAAACCATGACCTCGACAGCAACACACGACCAATCCAGCCTGCTTTCGAAATACGCCGAGTTTCGGGTTGGCTGGGGTGTGGTGGTTGCCTCCGCCATAGGTATAGGTCTCGGCATGGCACCCCTGCCCTTCTACACCATCGGCGTGTTTGCCGCCCCGCTGGCAGCGGAATTCGGCTGGGGTATGGGACAGATCTTCTCCGCGCTCATGATCTTCACCGCAGCAGCCGTGTTCACCAGCCCGCTGGTGGGGGTACTCACCGACCGCTACGGGCCGCGTCGGGTGGTACTGATCTCCATCCTGTGCTTTTCCCTGTCCATGATGTCCTTCTCCCTGTTCACAGGCTCGATGGTGCAGTATCTGGCCACCTGGACGGTGCTCGCCGTCGCCGGTGCCGGAACCCTGCCGATTGCCTGGACCAGAGCGGTAAACAACTGGTTTTTCAGGAGCCGCGGGCTGGCGCTGGGTCTGGCACTGATCGGCACTGGCCTGTTTGGCCTCATCGCCAAACAGTGGGCGTTTTTCCTCATCGAAACTGTCGGCTGGCGGCTCGCCTATGTGGGTGTCGGTGCGCTGCCACTGACCATTGCCTGGCCAATCGCCTGGCTCCTGTTCCGCGACACCTCGGATCCCCGGGTCGCGCACAAGGTGAAGGCGCTGAACAGCGGGCAAGGTGCGACCATCGCGCACGGCGGACTCAGCCTCAGGCAGGCGCTCGAGGATTGGCGGCTGTGGCTGCTCGCCTACGCCTTCATCCCCATCTCGTTTGCCGTTGGCGGTCCGATTCCGAACCTCGAAACCCTGCTCGGACAGAAGGGTTTTGATGCCCAGGACGCAGTCACCCTGGCAAGCCTCATCGGAATCGCAGTCATCACTGGCCGCGTGTTGGGCGGCTTCCTGCTCGATTATCTGTGGGCACCTGCGGTCGCCGCCGTGATTCTCAGCCTGCCCGCCCTCGCCACATTCATGCTGGCACAGCCGGATCTGTCGTTCCTGTTCGCCGCCACCGCCATCATGATTCTCGGCGCAGCCGCCGGCGTGGAATACGACCTCATGGCCTATCTCGTGTCGCGCTACTTCGGCTTGCGCCACTACGCCGCCATCTATGGCTTTCTCTACGGGTTCTTCGCCCTCGGCGCGGGATTCGGGCCGGCAGTCTTCGGGCGCTGGTTCGAGGCCACAGGAAGTTACGATGGCATGCTCATGCTCGCCTCCGTGTTGTTCGTTATAGGTGCCGTACCGCTCCTCCTGCTCGGCAAGTATCGGGATTTCACCTGACCGCCGCCGTCACTTCATCGGCGCACGGCGTGGCGGAGTACAATAGTCAATTGATTACTACCGGTCATTTGTACCTTGGCAGACGCCAGAGAATATGTCACCGAGGGCCTCGCGTCCTCGTACCAGGCAGGATTTGTGACCGACATAGAGTCGGACACACTGCCACCCGGCCTTTCCGAGGAAGTCATACGCTTCATATCGCATCGCAAGCAGGAACCCGAGTGGCTGCTTGACTGGCGCCTGGCTGCCTATCGTCACTGGCGCACCATGGCACCCCCGCAATGGGCACAACTCGATATCGAGCCCATTGACCTTGACGAAATATCCTATTTCTCCGCCCCCAAATCACGCAGTGACGCACCGCAATCACTTGCCGAGGTGGACCCGGAGATTCTCGAAACCTACGAGAAACTGGGCATCCCGCTGCACGAACAGGAGGCGCTGGCGGGCGTTGCCGTGGATGCCGTGTTCGACAGCGTATCCATCACCACCACCTTTCGCGAGCGCTTGCGTGCCGCCGGTGTCATCTTCTGCCCCATATCGGAAGCTGTACGCGACCATCCCGAGCTGGTACGCAAGTATCTCGGCACGGTGGTGCCGCGTACCGACAACTTCTACGCCGGCCTGAATTCTGCCGTCTATAGCGACGGCTCCTTCGTGTATGTACCGGAAGGTGTGCGCTGTCCGATGGAACTTTCCACCTACTTTCGTATAAACGAGCGCAACACCGGACAATTTGAACGCACACTGATAATCGCCGACAAGGGCAGCTATGTGAGCTACCTCGAAGGCTGCACGGCACCCATGCGCGATGACCGGCAATTGCACGCCGCAGTGGTGGAACTGGTTGCTCTGGAAGACGCACAAATCAAGTATTCAACAGTACAGAACTGGTATCCGGGCGATGAACAGGGACGCGGCGGCATATTGAATTTCGTGACCAAGCGGGGGGCATGTCTGGGCGCTCGCTCGCACATCTCCTGGACACAGGTGGAGACCGGAAGCGCTGTTACCTGGAAATACCCAAGCGTGGTCCTGCGTGGCGAGAAGAGCGTCGGAGAGTTCTATTCGGTAGCGCTGACGCGACATCATCAACAGGCAGATACCGGCACCAAGATGATCCATATCGGCGAGAACACATCAAGCACCATCATCTCCAAGGGCATCAGCGCCGGGCGTAGCCAGAACGCCTACCGCGGGCTGGTGCGCATGACACCGAGTGCGAGGGGCGCGCGCAACTTCACGCAATGCGACAGCCTGCTACTCGGTAGCGAGTGCGGTGCGCACACCTTCCCCTACATGGAAAATCAGGCCAGAGGCAGCATCCTCGAGCACGAAGCCACCACCTCCAGGCTGTCCGAGGATCAGTTGTTTCTCTGTCAGCAGAGAGGTATTGATGCCGAACATGCCATCAGCATGATCGTCAACGGTTTTTGTCGAGATGTCTTCAGGCAGTTGCCAATGGAATTCGCCGTCGAAGCGGGCAAGCTGCTCGAAGTCAGTCTCGAAGGCGCCGTCGGTTAATTCCATGCTCACACTGCGCAAGGTGACCGCCAGGGTCGGCGGCAGCGAGATTCTCAAAGGCGTTGATCTTGATGTACATGCGGGTGAGGTGCACGCGCTCATGGGCCCCAATGGTTCCGGCAAGAGTACGCTGGCAAGCCTGCTCGCCGGACGGCCGGGGTACGAACTCACAGGCGGCTCGATTGCGCTCGATGGCGAATCAATCGTGGAACTCGATGCCGAGCAACGCGCACGACGCGGCCTGTTTCTCGCTTTTCAGTACCCCATCGAACTCCCCGGTGTGAGCAACATGGAGTTTCTCAAGGCAGCCGTGGACCGCAAGCGCGCGGCCGATGGTCTCGAACAACGAACCCCCCTGTCAACCGCCGATTTCATGCGCGAGGCACGCCGGCAGGCAGAGCGACTGGCACTCGATGCGGAGTTCTTGCGCCGCGGTGTCAGCGAGGGCTTTTCCGGTGGAGAGAAGAAGCGCAACGAGCTCATGCAAATGCTCATGCTCGACCCGTACCTCGCGCTCCTCGACGAAACCGACTCGGGCCTGGATATAGATGCGTTACAGGT
>CBDATE010000006.1:0-13243 GCA_965199815.1 Pseudomonadales bacterium | reverse complement strand
CCTTCACGGTGGTTCTGACCAATCCGGTGGGAGCGAGGCTGACGGACAGGACGGCGACGGGCACCATCACCGATGATGACGCCTCGCCGATCACCATCACCTCCATTGAAGATTTCACCGAGCGTCCTCCTCGCATCCGGCGCGTTGCTGTCAGTGCAACCCATTCTGATTCGACCCAACAGTCGCGGTTGCAGTACCGGGTGGAGACGATCGGGAGTGTGCCGCGCTTCGTAACTGTGGCCCCGAGTGAGCTTACGGACTTGGCGGGCGGGACGAGCGTGGTGACGATAAGGAACCCGAGGCTGTTGCGAGGGGTCGTGTGGGTTCGGGTGATCGTGACGGATGGCACCGACACGACGGAGGAACAGTTCAGGGCGCATTTCAGTCTGGTGGTGGCGGCGCCTGCGCCTGAGGATCTGGTGGCGTATTCGGGCAATCAAGCGGCCGAGTTGAGTTGGGTGCCCGGAGGCGATCAGTTGGTGCGGGTGACGGGCTATGAGTATGAGCAGGACGGCGGGGCGTGGAAGGCGATCCCGAACAGCGGCATCAGTACGGTCAGTCATGTGGTGTCAGGGCTGAGCAACAGCCAGACGTATACGTTCCGGGTGCGGTCGAGGAATGAGTCGGGCCCGGGGACGCCTTCGGCGATGGTGACGGTGACCCCGGCGGCACTGTCGGGGACGCCGGCGGCGGTGTCGGGTCTGAAAGCGGCGGTGGATCGGAATCAGGTGCAGTTGTCGTGGACGCGCTCCTCAGTCGGAGTTGGGGCGGATCTGAGTTATGTGTATCAGGTGGGCGGCGGGTCCGATATGCCTGTAGCGGGCAGCGATGCGGCGACGACGTCCTTCACTGTGGGTCTGCCTGCGGGGACACACACGATAGCGGTGTGGGCGAAGGACAGCAACAACGCGGACGGTGCACGAAGCACGGTGACGGCGACGGTGATGGGGCCGGCGGCGCCGGCGGATCTGAGCGCCGAGTCGGGAGACGGTGAGGTGACATTGCGCTGGACGGGGACAACGGATACTCGGGTGGTGGCCTACGAGTACCGAGTGGACGACGGGCAGTGGTCGTTGGCGGACGGGGTCAACAGATTCGTGACGGAGTTCCGGATTACGGGACTGACGAACGCACAGGAATACACTTTCGGGTTGCGGGCAATGGGCGCCGCCGAGTCCGATGATCAGTACGGCTATGGGCCGCATGCGGAGGCGGAGGCGACGCCGAATCCGCCGTTGCCGGCTATGAGCATTGCGGATGCGCGTGTGGATGAGGGCGACACCGACATGGTTGACATGGTGTTTACGGTGACGCTGAATGAGGGGAGCAGTGAGGCGGTGACGGTGGACTACGCCACCACAGATGGTACGGCCACGGTGGCGGACTCGGACTACACGGCGACCAGCGGCATGCTGACGTTTGCGGCGAGCGCGACGGTGCAAACCATCACCGTGCAGGTCACTGGGGATGATGCCATTGAAAGTGACGAGACCTTCACGGTGACCCTCAGCAATCCGTCCGGTGTGACGTTGCAAGATGGCGAGGCGACCGGCACGATTACGAATGATGATGTGGTTCTGCCGACTCTGAGCATCGCGCCGAGCACCGTGTCTGTGGCCGAAGGTGCCAGCGGTTCTACTGCGGAGAGCATCTTCACGGTGACGCTGAGCCCGGTGAGCGATCAGGCGGTGACCGTTTTCTATGCCACCGAGGAGGGCACGGCCACCGAGGGAGAGGATTACACGATCGCCATTGGCCGCCTGACGATTGCGATGGGCGACACCAGCCAGACACTCACCGTGCGGGTCACTGGGGATGATGCCGCTGAAAAGAATGAGACTTTCACGGTGGCCTTGCTCAATGTAATCACCTCCAATGCAGAGATCTCCACGACGGCCGGGACGGCCACGGTCACGATTGTGGATGATGAGTCGCCGACCCTGAGCCTCGCGCCGAGCCGCGTGTTTGTGGGCGAAGGCGACAGCGGGCCGACTGACCAGATATTTACGGTGGTGCTGAATCGTGCGGGCAGTCAGGAAGTGACGGTGGAGTACGCCACCGCCAATGGCACCGGCGCGAACCCGGCCATGGCGGGTACGGACTACGCGGAGGCGACCGGCACCCTAACGTTTGCAGCGAGCACGACCACGCTGACGCAAACCTTCACTGTGCAGGTCACCGGAGATATGGACTCCGAACTGGATAAGACCTTCACGGTGGCTCTGAGGAATCCGTCCGAGGGCGCCAGCATTTCCGCGACGGCGGGGACGTCCACGGTCACGATTGCGGATGATGATGCGGATCAAAGTCTGCCGACGCTGAGCATTGCGCCGAGTAGCCTAACTGAAGGTAGCAGCGGCACATACGACATGGAGTTCACGGTGAGCTTGAGCGAGACACCTCGCGGAGGAGTGACGGTGGATTACGTCACGATAGATGGCAGTGCCACCGCAGGTGAGGACTACACGGCGGCCAGTGGCACGCTGGTGTATACGTGGCACAGGCTTGGCGGCACTGATGTTGCTCGCGTCTTTGTGCCGATCATCGGAGATGAGGTCAAGGAAGGTGCCGAAACCTTCACCGTGCATTTGTTCAATCCGCGCGGAGCAAGGCCGGTGTCAAGGAGTGCGACCGGCACGATCATCGGTGATGACACCTCGCCGATCAGAATCAGTGCGATTGAGAATTTCAGAGCAATTCCTTCTCGTATCGCCCGGCGCATTGCCGTCAGGGCGACCCACGATGATGGCAAGGCGTTGCAGTACAAAGCAGAGACCATCGGAAGTGTGCCGCGCCAACTCACCGTGGGACCGCGTGAGTTTACGGACATGACGAATGGGAGCGGCGATGTAACGATAAGAAACTTTGGGGCGCAGGCTGGGTTCGTTCGGGTGCGGGTGCTCGTGACGGATGGCACCGAGACGGCGGAGGAACTGTTCATTGCGCATTTCACCTTTACGGTGCCGCCGCAGAAACCGGACAATCTGGCGGCGTATTCTGGCAATGGAGCGGCAGAGTTGAGGTGGTTGCACGGAGGCGAGCAGAAGGTAGATCGCTATGAGTATCAGCAGGATGGCGGGGCGTGGAATGCGATCCCGAACAGTGGCAAGGACACGGTGAGCCATACGGTGACGGGGCTGAGCAACAATCAGGAGTATACG
Organism: Pseudomonadales bacterium; assembly: GCA_965199815.1. Classification (GTDB taxonomy): domain Bacteria; phylum Pseudomonadota; class Gammaproteobacteria; order Pseudomonadales; family Azotimanducaceae; genus Azotimanducus. The sequence continues at coordinate 10,082 of CBDATE010000006.1, read as the reverse complement.
TTCCGGGTACGGGCGAGGAATGAGACGGGTGCAGGGACGGAGTCGGATGCGGTGACGGTGACTCCGGCGGCACTGACGGGGGCACCGCCGGCGGTGTCCGGTCTGGGAGCGGTCGTGGCCCGAAATCGTGTGGAGTTGGAGTGGGCTCGTTCCTCGGTCGGAGTGGGGAGCGATTTGAGTTATGCGTACCGGGTAGGCAGCAGCGGGTCCGATATTCCTGTGTCGGGCAGCACTGCGGGGACGACATCCTTCACGGTGGACCTGCCTGCGGGAAGTCACACGATAGCGGTCTGGGCGAGGAACAGCAACGGTCAGGCTGGCGCGGAAAGTTCGGTGATGGCGACGGTGATGGGTCCGGTGATGCCGGCGGGGTTGCGTGCCGAGGCGGGAGACAGCGAGGTGACGTTGCGCTGGACGCAGACGACGGATGATCAGATTGTGGGCTACGAGTACCGAGTGGATGGCGGGGACTGGTCGGATGCGAGTGGAATCGGTCGGAACGGGACGGAGTTCCGGATTACGGGGCTGACGAACGGGGTGGAATACACCTTCGGGTTGCGGGCTCTGGGCGAAGATCAGTACGGCTATGGGCCGCATGCGGAGGCGAAGGCGACGCCGAATCCGTTGTTGCCGGCGCCGACGGGTCTGGAGGTGAAGCTGGGGACGCAGGACGCCACGTCGTTTGAGGTGCAGTGGGAGGCCGTGCCGGATGCGATGGGCTACGTGGCCACGGCGACATTGTCCGGCAATCTGGTGGGCACAGTTACGGGGACAGACACGGAGGCGGCGTTTACAGGCCTGACGACCAGTTCGACGTATGAGGTTTTGGTGCGTGCGACGAGCGACGGCACGAGTTACGCCCCCATGGGCAGAGTGGCCACGCTGGTCGTGCGGATTCCGCCGCTGTTGCCGGGGGCACCGGCAGGTCTGAACATCGCCTCAGGCGACCGCGAGGCGACCTTGCTCTGGACGCTAACGACGGACCGGAGCATCAGGAGTTACGAGTACCGGTATCGGACGGGCACGGCCTTCACGGACCCGTGGGCGGCGATTCCGAACAGTGATGCGACGACGGTGAGTCATAAGGTGACGGGTCTGACCAACGGGGCGGTGCATGTGTTCGAGTTGCGGGCGCGGAATGCGGCGGGTGAGGGGGGGATCTCGACGGCTACTGTGGTTCCGCGGCCGTTGCCGGCTCTGAGCATTGCGGATGCGCGTGTGGATGAGGGCGACACCGGCATGGTTGACATGGTGTTTACGGTGACGCTGAATGAGGGGAGCAGTGAGGCGGTGACGGTGGACTACGCCACCACAGATGGTACGGCCACGGTGGCGGACTCGGACTACACGGCGACCAGCGGCATGCTGACGTTTGCGGCGAGCGCGACGGTGCAAACCATCACCGTGCAGGTCACTGGGGATGATGCCATTGAAAGTGACGAGACCTTCACGGTGACCCTCAGCAATCCGTCCGGTGTGACGTTGCAAGATGGCGAGGCGACCGGCACGATTACGAATGATGATGTGGTTCTGCCGATGCTGAGCATCGCGAATGCCAGCTTAATTGAAGGCGACAGCGGCACCGCGCCTCTGGTCTTTACGGTGACTCTGACTCCGGCGAGCGACGAACAGGTGATGGTGGCCTATGCCACTGCGGATGGCATCGGCACGAACGCGGCCACCACGGCGGATTCGGACTACGCGACGACTACCGGCACGCTGACGTTTGCGGCGGGTGACATCAGCAAGACCATCACGGTGCAGATTACTGGGGATGAGACGGGTGAGGGCAACGAGATCTTCACGGCAACTTTGAGCGATCCTGCCAATGCCGTCATCTCCACGACAGAGGGGACGGCGACCGGCACCATCATTGACGATGACGACCCGATCAGCATCAGCCCGATTGCTGATTTCACCGAGTTCCCGACGGCCAGCAGGGGCGTCATCGTCACGGCGACCCATAGAGACAGCACCACCGCGTTGCGGTATCGGGTGGAGCCGGTCGGTTGGTTGCCCTACGGAATCCGGGTGGAGCCGACCGAGGCCACGGATCTGGTGAGTGGGACGAGCGAGGTGACGATCACCAACCCGGGACGGAGAGTGGGAGTGGTCGTGACTGTGCGGGTCATTGTGACGGGCGGCACCGACGAGGCGCGGGAAGATTTCAGAGCGGTGTTCACCGACAATGTGGTGCCGTTTGTGGAGCCCATCCTGAGGGCGCGTGCGGGAGAAGATAGTGGAGCGGTGGAGTTGATGTGGTCGCACGCCGGTCGCCAGAGAGTGACGGGCTATCAGTACAAGCAAGGCAACGGGGCCTGGACGGCGGTGCCGGATAGCCACGTGGACACCACCAGCCATGTGGTGAGGGGTCTGAGCAACGGGACGTCGTATACGTTCCAGGTGCGGGCGTTGAATGCGCTGGGAAGGGGTCCGGAGTCGAATGCGGCGACGGCGAGTGCGCTGGGTCGGTTGCCGGCACCGGACGGTCTGACGGCGAAGAGTGGGACGCGAGGGGTCTCGTCGTTTACAGTGCAATGGACCGCGGTGTCGAATGCGACGGGCTATGTGGCCACAGCGGTCACGGACGGCGCGACCATTGAGGGCACGGTGTCGGGTACGGAGGCGGCGTTTGCGAATCTGTTGCCAAGCCGGGCGTATACGGTGTCGGTGTATGCGACGGGCGACGGCACGACCTATCACCCGACGGGGCGGACGGCCACTGTGGTGGTGTCGACGCTGTTGCCGCCGAGGGCGCCGGACGGTTTGGAGATTGAGTCGGGGTCCGGCGAGGTGACGTTGAGCTGGACGCGGACCACGGATGCGAGCGTGACGGGTTACGAGTATCGGTCCCGGACGGGAGCAGACTTTGGGGATTCGTGGGTGGTGATTTCGGGTAGCGATGCGTCGACGATGAGCCATAGGGTGACCGGTCTGACGAACGGGACCGCGTATGCGTTCGAATTGCGAGCGGTGAATTCGGCGGGTGTCGGGGCGCCGTCGGTTCCGGTGCGAGCGGTGCCGTTGGCGGTGCCGTCGGCGCCGGAGGGTGTAGTGGCAGAGGCCGGAGTCGCGTCGGTGACGTTGCGCTGGACGCGGACGACGGATGCGAGCGTCACGGGTTACGAATACAGGCTGGACAGCGGTTCGTGGGAGGCCTTCCCGAGCGGGAGCTTGCACTATCGGGTGACGGACCTGACCAACGGTCAGGAGTACACGTTCGAGTTGCGGGCGTTGAATGCGGAGGGTGCTGGGACAGCCTCGACAGAGGTGATGGCGACTCCGGAAGCGGTGCCAGGGATGCCGCAGAATCTGCAGGCCGAAGCGGGCAATGGGCAGGTGACGCTGACGTGGGAGGCGCCGGCTTCGGGCGGCCGAGTCATGCGGTACCAGTTGTGGCGCACGGGAGCCGAAATCTGGACGAACATTGCGGGCAGTGATGCGATGACGACGCGTCATGTGGTGTCGGGCCTGACCAACGGCCAGTGGTACCAGTTCCTGGTACGGGCGGCGAATGACGTGGCCGTGGGCTCGTCGGCGCAGGTGCTGGCCACGCCCACGGGGCCGACTTTGAGCATCGCGAATGCCAGCTTATCAATGCCTCCGCGGTCACGGTGATGGTGACCGCCACGGCGAGTGGCGTCAGTGCCACGGCAAGTATCAGTTTCCCGCCGGTGATGCAGGGTACTCTGCCGGCACCGGACCAACTGAGGGTAGTGCCGGGGACGCTGTCGGAGACTGGAGTTTCGGTGACCTGGGCTGCGGTGCCTGGAGCAACCGACTACACGGCGGTGGCAACCAAGGTTTCAGACACTTCGGTCACCGTGACCGGCACTGTGGCTAGTGGGACGACGACAGCGACATTTACAGGACTTGAAGCAGAAACCAGTTACACGATTGCGGTGCGTGCCACGGGTGATGGTACGAACTATGCGACCATGGGCACGGCAGAAACTTTGGCAGTGAAGACGGAGAGCATCCCGGTAACGACGGCAACCGCCACCTTTGATACGAATACCGGCCTGCTGACGATTCGAGGTTATGAACTGACCCAGGAGGGCCTTGACATGGCTGCTTCCATCTCAGGAGAGGTATACCTGGTTTTCAGAGATGTGGTAACCGTAGCAAAAGAGACATCAAGTTTGAGCTGGACAAGTGGAGGGGTGACACGGGTCTATAGTCGAACGGCGGGACCATGCCGCCGATTCTGCACCTTCACTGTGCCGGCCAATAATCGTCCTCCTGTGGGTCGTGGCACCCTCCGGCTGAGATTTACGGGCGATCACCAGATTACAAGCTTCGGTATTTTCACAGTCGAATTGGAACACAGTGAGCCCACCAGATTTGCGTATGCTCGAATTACCAGTGTGACGATAGAGGCGCGAGCACCGAACGCGCCAGAGGGTTTGCGGGCGCAGGCGGGCGATACTCAGATTTCGTTGATCTGGAACAATCCGCAGAATTCGTCGATCACCGGATACGAATACAGCATTGATGGTGGTGAGAATTGGGAGGTCATCGCCGACAGCGGCCCGGGGACGACGCGTCATGTGGTAACCGGACTGACCAACCACCAGAGATACACATTCTGGGTGCGTGCCGTGAATGCGCAAGGAAACGGGGCTCCGACGGTGGTATCGGTGGTGCCGGTGCGGGTGCCGATACCGGAGAACCTGCGTGCGGCGCCGCGTGACGGAGGGGTGGACCTGTGGTGGGAGATTGATTCCGGGCACGATCTGCGTTACGAATATACGCGAGACGGCGGTGCGAGCTGGCAGAGCACGATGAATCGTCACTACCCGCGGGTTCGGGTGTCGGGTCTGGTCAACGGGACGGCGTACACGTTCCGGGTGCGGGCGTTGCGCAATGGGGTCGCGGGTCGGACTTCGCGAGGCGCGACGACCATTCCGGGTCCGTTGCCAGCAGCACCGAAGGGTCTGACGGCGACGCGGGGCGACGGCACAGTGACGCTGAGTTGGGGTGATCCGGACACGGCGGAGCCGTGGGTGACAAAGTATCAGTATTTGAGGGGTCCCCGGTGGACGGATGTTCCGCAAAGCAGTTTGGCGACCCGGAGTTTCACCCTGACGGGCATTGACAATAGCGCCAGTCTCAGGATTTACGTGCGGGCGGTGGCCGGTCTGGACAATAGCGGCGCAACCCGCGGAGGGGAGTTCTCTTCCGTGAATGTGGCCAGAGTGCCTGAGCCATTGGAGGCCGTGACCGGGCTGACGGCAACGCCTGGTAATGGACAGGCGGAATTGACATGGGAGGCTCACCCGGATCCGAGTGTGACCGGCTACGAGGTATCACGGGACGATGGGAGCACTTGGGTGGTGGTCCCCGGCTTTAATGCGCTGACATCCAGGCCCACGCACACGATTACGGGTCTGACCAACGGGACGGCGTATCGGTTTGGGATTCGGGCCGTGAGGCGGCTCAACATGGAGAGTCCTGCGATGGAGAGTCCTGCGGCGTGGGTGGCGGCGACGCCGGTGGCGCCAGGGACGGATGCCGAGCCGACGGTGTCGGTGCGTGCTGACCGTCTGGAAGTGTCCGGAGGCGGGGTGGTGACCCTGAGCGGTTCGGGTACGGGCGGCAACAACCCGACTTTCGCATGGGCGGCCTCGCCGGCGGTGGGGACTTTTGCAGATGCAAGCGCGGCCGCGACGACCTGGACGGCGCCTGCGGCGACCACGAGCGAGCAGTCGGTGACCTTGACGCTGACGATCACAATGACGGGCCCGCCGGACAGGACGGCCGCGGCCTCGCTGGTGGTGAGAGTGGCGGCGATGGCACAGGACCCTGCCAATCGTGCGCCGATGATTACGGCTCCGACTGGATCGGAGCGGGAGATGGTGATGCACGGTCCGCCGTTGGAAGTGACAGTGTCGGCGACGGATGCTGATGATGATGCACTGACTTACAGGGCGAGTTCGTCGGATGAGGGAGTGGTGACGGTGATGCCGATTGAGGCCATTGATCTGAAGAGTGGTGCTAGTGTGGTTTGGGTGACGCAACAGGGCGCTGGCACGGCGACCGTTACGGTAGTGGTATCGGATGGCACGGCGACTGATACGGAGACGTTTACAGTGACCGTGCAGGCTCGAGATCTGGCTGCGCCGGCGAATTTGGCGGCAAGATCAAGGTGGCTTGATGACGACCCGAACATGAATTCCATGGAGGTGACTTGGGATGCGGTGATTGGAGCGGAAGTCTATGTGGTAATGGTGGGACGGCAAGATCGTGGCGGTCAGGCGTTAATGGAGACAGTGATTGGGCCGAGTGCGAGTTTCACAGATTTGACCGCGGCTACTTATGTGATTTCAGTGCAGCCTAAGGGAGATGGTTCACTCTATGAAGAGACCGGTGAAACGGCGACCATAGAGGCAAGAACGAATCGTGCACCGATGTTCATTGCGGGCGAAATCGCGCAGCAACGGGTCGAGGTAAACACGACATTGCCCCCGAATGTGGGCAACAAGGATGTGGACGTATCCAGGGCGTTCACTGACCCGGATGGGGACATGCTGACCTACACGGTAAAGAGCAGCAGTTCCGTGGTTCGGGTGATCGGAGTGACTGGCGACAATGTGGTGTTGCGCGGACTGGGAACCTTGGGCACCACACGCATCACGGTGACGGCGGACGACGGTCGGGGCGGCACAGCCGAAGGGAGTTTCGATGTCGCGGTAGAGTTGGCGGCACCGTCAGTGACGCTGACACCGGGACCGGGGCAACTCACCGTGACTTGGCCGGACGTGGATGGTGCTCATGCGTTTTATACACTGCAATGGAAGTCAGCCAGTCAGGGCTGGGCCGCCGGAACCACGGCATCGAATGCGCAATCAGGGCATGTCATTGAGAATTTGAATGCTCGGTTTGCCTACGATGTACGGGTGCGAGCTGTAGCACCGCAAAACTCACAGGCAGGCCCCTGGTCGGAGGTCGAGCAGGGGACCCCGCTGAACCGTCCTCCGGTGGCAGTGCGCGAACTTGGCGATGTCGTAGTGGATCGCGGGTCGAATCGGCGGGTGTCGGTGTCTGGCGCATTCAGCGACCCGGACGGAGGCACCCTGAGTTACACGGCGGCAAGCGACAATCCAGGAATTGCCACGGTGTCGGTGTCTGATGACACAGTGACGGTGACCGGGGTCGCGGAAGGGAGTGCGACCATCAAGGTGACGGCGGACGACGGCCAGAGCGGCGGCACGTTGGCTCAGGACTTCCAGCTTCTGGTGACTCCGACACCGACGGCGCCGTCGAATGTCCGGGCGATGGGAGGCGGTTCGCGCCGACTGGATGTGATCTGGGATGCGGCGACGGCGGCCCCGCACGGCTATCGGGTGCGCTGGCGGGCAGATGGATTCGTGTTTCTGCCATTCAACTCGGCCGTGGTGGAGTCGGGCACGTCGTACACGATATCCAACTTGACCGACGGGACGACGTACGTGGTGCGGGTATACACGAGGAACGCAGAAGGCAATGACGGTCCGGGTGCAGATGCGGTGAGCGAGGTCGCGGGGGTGGCTCCGACGGCTCCGAAGAACCTGAGGGTGGCCGGACTGCGCGAAGCCGGAGTGTTGCAGGTGGATTGGGCTCCGGCCGACGCGCAACCGAATGGCTATCAGGTGCGCTGGCGGGAGCGTGATTCGGGCGAGTTCCCGCCAGGCAATATAGCGCGGGTGGCGACCACCAGCACGTTGGGCGGTTACCGTTACAAGATCACGGGTCTGGACACGGATGGCACGGTCTATATCGTGCGAGTCGACACGCTGGTGACGGATGGCACGATACGGTCCACGGCCACGGCGATGGCTTCAGGCAGACCATTGCCACTAATTCGCATTGCGCCGGATTCCGTGCTCTCGGTGACAGAGGGCGGTGCCGATGCGGTGGTCAGGGCGACGCTGAGTTACGCCCTGAGGGAGGCGATGACGGTGGAATACATCACGTTGCAGGGGACGGCCAAGGCCAACGCGGACTACACTTCAGTCAGGGACATTCTGACGATTGCGGCCGGCGACACCAGTGGCGCTCTGACGGTGGCAGTCGTAGACGACAATCAGGACGAGTCGGCGGAGACCTTCGACGTGCACCTGCGCAAGGTGCCGCTCAATGTTGTGCCGCCGACGGCGATTTGGCGGACTCCGGTGACGATAGCGGACAACGATGCGGCGCCGGACGGCATTGCGCTGAAGTTGTTGCCGGCGCATACGTCGGTGGCGGAGAATGCGGGGGTGCTCGGGGAAGTTCGAGTTGCGGGTGACGGCCACCGTGGAGGGCGCCACGCGCTTTGGCGCCGTGCGGACGGTGCGGGTGACGGTGAGCGTCCCGGCTTCGGGCTCACATCTGGCCTCGCCGTCGGACTTCACGACGCAGACGACCGACCTGGTGCTCTATCCCGGCGATGACAGCGTCAGCGGCATTCTGCGCTTCACCCCGACCAATGACAATGAGCTGGAAGGCAATGAGACACTGGAAGTGAGCGGCACGGTAGTGGAAGACACCGGCGTATCGGTTCGGAGCGTCGAACTGACCCTCACCGACGATGAGAAGCCGAGCCTGAGCATCGCGGATGCCGGCGTGGCTGAGAGCGACAGCGAAATCACCTTCACGGTGACGATGAGCGATGCAAGCCGGGAGGAGGTGACCCTGAGTTACACGACTCAGGATGACACGGCGACCGCGGGGGCGGACTATACGACGGCGAGCGGCGCTCTGACGCTGGCCGCGGGCGAGACCAGTGGGACCCTCACCGTGCCCGTGCTGGCGGATTCGCTGGACGAAGATGACGAAAGTTTTCTGGTGGTGCTGAGCGATCCGTCTGGCGCGAGTTTTGCGAACGCCGTGGCAATCGGCACCATCGCTGATGATGATGCGTTGCCGATACTGGCGTTCGAGAGTACCGCCTTAAGCGGGGCTGAAAACTCCGGTGGGATCAACGGTGCGGTGACCCTGAGCCCGGCGAGTGGGCGCGAGGTGAGGGTGCACGTCAACGCCATCATTCCTTCGGGCACGGCGACTTACGGAATTGACTATGGGGTATCCGGTACTCTGGTGTTTGCGGCGGGCGAGACCCGCCAGACCTTCCGCGTGAACGTCTACGACGACGCTCTGGATGAAGTGGATGAGACCTTCAGCCTTCGTCTGGACAATGCGCGGAACGCCGAGATTTCGTCAAGCGCGGGGACGGCGGCGGGAACCATCATGGATAACGATGCTCTCCCGAGCATAAGTATTGCGAATGCCCGGGCGGTAGAATCCAGTTTTGGCACCCGAAGAATGGTCTTTGATGTGCGCATGAGCGAGACGAGCGGTCGGGCGGTGACGGTGGACTACTACACTTCGAGCGGCACGGCGAGTTCGGGGAACGACTACAGGCAGCAGAACAACACACTGGTGTTCATAGCGGGCAGCCGGTCCAATCTGAATGAAATTCATATTGAGATTATTGATGATGAACTGTACGAGGGAGATGAGACCTTCACGGTGACCCTCAGCAATCCGTCCGGTGCGACTTTGGGAACGGCCATAGCGACGGGCACCATTGAGGACGATGAGGAGGCGCCGGTCATGAGCATTGCGGATGCCCGCGTGGGCGAGGACCAATTCCCTCGTCGCTGGCTTGATTTCGAAGTGAGCCTGAGCGTGGCAAGCGGCAGTGCGGTGACTGTGGATTACGAGACCAGAGAGGGCAGTGCCACCGATGGGACAGGCTATGGGGATGACTACACGGAGAGCAGCGGGACGTTGACGTTTGCGTCGGGCGAGACCCGCCAGACCTTCCGTGTGCCGTTCCGCAACGATAGCATATATGAAGGAGACGAAAGCTTCACGGTGGTCCTGAGCAACTTGTCCGGTGTTGGTGTCAGCTTCTCGCGGGATAGGGCGACGGGCACCATTGTGGACAACGAGTCGCCGTTACTCCTGAGCATTGCAGATAGCCGCGTGACCGAGGGCAATGCAGGCTCTGGGGACATGGTCTTCACGGTGAGTTTGAGTCCAGCGAGCGACGAGCCGGTGAGTGTGGAAATCTTTGAGCCCACCGGTCTTGGCACAGCCACCGCGAATGTGGACTA
>CBDATE010000005.1:0-4922 GCA_965199815.1 Pseudomonadales bacterium | reverse complement strand
ACTCCATCGCATGCCCGAACGCTTGAGACGTTGCGTGACCAGAGTCTTGCATGTTGCCTCGACCACTGCGGAGCCGATGGGTAGCCCCTGGTCCTTCGCTTCGGCATCGCCCATGCGGTGGCGGTGATTGCGGAAGTCGCCGAGCACTTGCGCGATGCGTTATCACCGCGTCGAGCGATACCGCCACGGTGCACGCGGTGTCCGGAACTTCCAGTGTGTCCTCGCGCAGACGCGTCTCGAACTCGCAACGCCGTGCCTCCCAACGCGCCGAGAGCGCCTTCGCCAGTCGGTCCAGCGAGCTCTTCGACGGCATCATGTGGCCCAACGCCCCCAGCACCTCCTCGGCCCCGCGCGGCACCAAGTGCGCGGTCAGCATCGCGCCCTGACGCGCCGCATGCGGTGTCCAGTCCCCTTCGACGATGCCGACCCGGTGCTCCATCGCAGCCACCGCCCGCTCGCCCGGGTGCGCCCGATACGGCGTGCGCATCGCCGTCACCGGGCCGACCGCACACAGGGAGGTCTTCTCGCCTCGCAACGCCCGGTGATGCTTCTCCCCGTCGATGAAGACATGAGGCAGGTCGACATCGTGGCGCTCCAGTGCCTCACTCGTCGCCGCACACTCGGCCTGCGTGAACAGTGCGTGCAGTGCCTGCTCGAACGCCTCGAAGTCAAGCTCGTGGGAAGATTCACGACGCATCAGGAGCTCCCCGACGCGATGGGGGAGCGCCTCGAGCACGGCCCAGACATCGGCCCGGTTGGGTTCGCGCTGTGCGTTATGGGAGACTGGCATTGGGGCAGCCCTCTGGTGTGTGTGTGGAATGGCGTCCAAACAGTGTTCCAGAGGATCACTGCCCCGTCTCCCCCTGCGCATCTCCCACGTTGCTGCCAACGTGTCACGGAAGGGCGTGTATTTCAGGGTTTCCGCGATGGGCCGCTTTCCATGAATCTATGGGATTCGACCACTTATGTCATATAGCTAATGTCAGTTCTAGATCTACACCCCGGTGAGGGTGTGCTCGCGGTCTCGCTCCATCATCACCCGCATCAGCTTGTGTCGCATGCGCCATGCGGCGTTGTAGGAGATGCCCGGATAGCGGTGCAGCTTCATCGCCGAGCCTCCTTGTCCTGTGTCATGTAGATGGCCTGAAACCACGCGGTGAGAAGGAGCTTGGTGGAATCGAAGAGGGTGCCGGCGGTGATGGAGGTCTGGTGATGGCAGCGGTTGCACTGCTGGAGCTTGCGGGTGCTCGACTGGCAGCAGCGGTCATGGCCACAGTGGGGGCAGGCGAAGCCGTTGGGCAAGCGTCATTGAGAGAAGGTGTCGAAGCATTGGTCTTCGGTGCCGTAGAGATAGGAATTCGTTCAAGCGGATGCCTTTCTGGGACTGCACTGGGTTGCGTTCCACTTAAAATCCATTACTAATCATAATCTTAAATGGCGCAGTGATACAATAAGCTCGGCTTGGAAAAAATAGGAATCAGGAGCAGCAATGTCTCCACGTCACCAACCGTAACGATCTCGGTGATAGGCACTCCACGATGCCACCCCTTCTCCCGAGTGCTCGCGCACCGCGTCAGCGAGAGTCGATTGGGAAACCGTCGCATAGGCGCTGTCGGGATCGACGAGCGTCTCGCGCACGATGTCCGAGACGATTTGGTTCGGGAACATCTTGGCGAAACAAGGCGACGTGACCCGTTCCCGGTAGGCCCGGTTCTCTTCCGGCACGACGACCAGCACCTTCGCCTCCGATACGTCGAGCTCACAATCGCGGACCATCCGGTCGGCTAGCAAGCGAAGCCGCATGATTTGGTAGAAGGGTTCGAAGAGCCAAGCGCCCAGAGGAGCCTTGCCGTTGAAATTCGGTAATTCGTCGTAGAGCCGCGCATATCTGCAACGCCGCTTCTCGCCCTTGCTTCCTTCCCCCAGATTCTTGCACCAGTATTCCTCGGCGTACTTCCATTCCATCAGATAGGCCCGCCGCCGCCCGGTACGGGTCCGGGCGATCATGAAGGCGTCGACGCTCGTTGAATTCGCGCCCCGGGTCTTCACTCTCGGGCCTTCAAGCGCATGACCGAGTCCGATCCATTCGAACTCGACCGGCGCTCGGGTGTGCTGATCCTCGATCGGCACGAGGCCCGTCACGTCGTCGTCCACGGCCCGCAGCATCGCGGGTAGCGCTTCGGACACCTCGGTCAAGGGCAGAAGGAAATTCACGCATGCGATCTGCGAGCTCGTCATGTTGCAAGTCGGACGCTGCCCTTTGGAATCGTCGCCGTTCCTTGCGTCTTGCCACCACCTGATGTTCCGGACCTCGAAGAATCGGCACGCTCCGTTGTCGCCTCGCAACGTCGGATAGAGGTTTTCGTCCTGGTAGCCGGAGGCGAGCAGGTGTCTGTGTCCTGGTAGCTCCCGTTCTTCACGGAACCGCGCTTGGCGCTCGCGGGCACGCCTTCTGAAATTCACGGTCCTCCTGCCTTCAGCGACGGTCATCGTATGGGTGCTCCTTCGAGGCGCGAGTCACCCGAGGCCGGTCCGTGGCACGGCGCGTGTCCAGTCGCGGCATCGGGACCATGGACGAGCTCGGGGTCGAAGGTGTCGAACAGTGTGTAGCTCTGAATGATCTCGCCGTGCACTCTCATCATGACCTTCCGGCCATTGGAATCCTTCTTGACCACTCCGCCGATGGCTGCACGAATCTGGGCTCCGATGGCCCTGTTGATAGGCCCCTTCAGCGGATTACCGTGCTTGTACACGTCATCCTCGATGCACTTTGCGTAGTTCTGCAGCCAGACGGTGTCGAGCATGCATTGCTTAATCGCCTCCAGGGTGATGTGTTCACTGAAGAGGCCGTCACGGCAGCGCTGCCTGGCGGTTTCGACGCATTGGTCGATCACGTGCTGTCTGAGCTGCAGACGCTCGGCGTCATCGGCGGCGATAATTCGGTGGTCGATGACATGCTGGATGAGTACGCGCTGGATGTGCTCGTTCAGTTCTCTGCCGAGCCGCTTCGCTTCGACTTCAAGCGCGTCATAAACGGGTTTTGGAAGCGATTGAGAAAATTTTACGACATTCATCATGCTCTCCTCTGATTAATGGAAGAATCACATCCGATATGATGCACATCAAAATCTGCGCTGTCAACCCGCTACTGTGCGCGATGCAAGTCGACACAAGCGATAGCCGCCGCTGCTGCAAGTCCCGGCTCTGGAGTTCGGGGCGCCGCAAGCGTGTCCCGAGCAGGGTCCACGTCGCGGAGATGGACCCAGCGCAGCGCATGCCAACGCCACGCATCGAGACGCCGGAGTTCACCACGCCGCAGATGACCCCGGGTGCTGGATTCGAGGCCCCCGTGCCGACATCTGCGGCTACCCCCGCTCTTGATGCGCCACGGCACGCGTCCGAGTCGAGCATCGCACCGGCTCCTTGATTGCACTGCGCACGACGAGGGGCGCAGGCATGGTGGCATGGTTCACCGACGTCGACCTTGTGGAGCTCGCTCCGCCGTCGCGGGTGACGGAATCATTTTCGATGGCGCTCCGCCTCGCGACCGGGAAGGAAACGCCGTCCTTGAATGGCGCGGTCGGATTCGCGGCGGTACTCGCCGCATGGGGAGCTTGAGCACGTTCACGAGCCAATGCGCAGTCCTGAGCCGGTGCCGCACGAGCCGGATCGCTCACCGCAACGTCGTCGGTGACTCGATGCTCATCTGGCCCGCACGCGATCTGGCCGAGAACTTGTTCATCCTCGACGGCGACTTGAGCGAGGACACGCTCGTGACGGTAGTGAGCGCAGGACACCGGCACCTATTGTCGAGACCGGTCTGGACAGCCTGCAGGCATGGTGGCGACTCTCGACGCCGTTATCTCGCCTGTACCGAGGTCGAAGGAGCGCCGCTGGTCACAGCCGACGGCAAGCTGCGCGACGCTGCCCAAGCGTATCCTGGTGTGGACGTCTGGTACATCGCGGCCCTTGAAGTCGGAGAACGCATCGTGACGGCCGCCACGGCCCTGGTCATCCAGGAAGCCACCGTACGGGAGTTGATCGCAGCCTACGCGGTCTTCCGCCACACAGTGGACTCCGGCATCGATACCGTCCCGCGCCGACGTAGCGGCCTCGGAATTCCGACCCCGGAGGATCAGGACGGCTACTTCGACACTCCGGCCTATCTCCGGTTGGTGAAACTCATCGCCGATCTGTCCTACGACGAGCGCATCGATCCGATGGCGTTCGCCTGGCTCGGTCGCCAAACCAGCGAGTCGTCCCCTTGGTCCTGCATTCCGAACCATGCGTATCGGGTGGGGATCAACGATCCCCATTACGAAGCGGCATCGGGCCGCTGCTGGCAGGCAAGACTCGACCGCCTGCGCGAGGAACTTCGAGACACGACCTGACCGGGGGTAGTCGGACTGGGCACTGTCTTTGCGGGTCCTGGTGCACGCCCGAGAAACACGGGGGCTGAAAGGGGTCCAGTCCGGCGGGGGGCGAATGCCGGCACTTGACGCATTGACCGCTCACCGTTCAGAGTCGGACATCCGTCCTATCGCTGGCGGATGGAAGCGGTACTTCTTCCTGATCTCGTCTCGCGGTGCTCCAGGTGCCCGGCCGCCCGGCCGCGGTCGGGCGCATGGCTCCCGCCGGCTCGGATTCGGTCAGAGGTCTAGTCGAGAGCACGGTGATGAACACGACTATTCAGACAGCTCGGAAGGGTCCGGGGTTGCCGCGGGCCCAAGGTCTCTACGACCCCCGTTTCGAGCACGAGAGCTGCGGGGTCGGCTTCGTGTGCCACATCAAGGGGCGCGCCAGCCGCGGCATCGTCGACGACGCCAGGCAGATCAACTGCTCCATGGATCACCGCGGCGGCATCGGATACGAGCCCAATACCGGCGACGGCGCCGGCATTCTGACCTCGCTGCCCTACAAGC
>CBDATE010000004.1:0-110060 GCA_965199815.1 Pseudomonadales bacterium | reverse complement strand
ATCCGGATTGCGGCCCTGATGAGGGCGTCCTTTGCTGAAGGCCTCCGCGGCCAAGCGCGTGGTTGACGTGCGGATCAACAATGCACTGCAGCTCGCCGGATTCGCGAAGGAGGCAGAAAGCAGAATTGACACGCACCCGCCAACGGCTAAACTGGCCAACCTTCCTGATTCGGGTGTTTAGCTCAGCTGGGAGAGCGACGGCCTTACAAGCCGTAGGTCGCAGGTTCGATCCCTGCAACACCCACCACATCAGCGTCGGAGCGGTAGTTCAGCAGGTTAGAATACCGGCCTGTCACGCCGGGGGTCGCGGGTTCGAATCCCGTCCGCTCCGCCATTTCCACATGGGTGCGTTCCAGACATATCAGGTAACGCTTTATTCCTAAAAGTAGTGAACCCATACACCGCGACGCCTTCCCCTTGCATAAGCGCTGATGTTATGATCCGCCTTGGCTGATCGGGCCGTGCGTGCGCCAGAAATCCGGCTGGTATCATCGCGACGTCACTTGGTCGAATGCACGCAAATTGCTGTGCGACATTGGCTTCCTGACTGGTTTTGCGGGCACAGGCCAAAGAAGTTCCGCTATTCTCGACTAAGTAAGTAAAAATAATTTCTTTCAGGGGGAGTGTCATGATTCGTATTCTTGTGGCGGACGCGCATCGATTGTTCCGCACGGGGCTTGCAAAAATGCTGTCGGAAGATCAAGGCTTCCGAATCGTGGCAGAGGCAGATACCGGAGAGCAGGCTGTTGATCTGGCAAGGGAATTTCTGCCACATATCGCGTTGATTGACGTACTTCTTTCCGGCATAGGCGGCTTCGAGGCAGCGCAGCGAATCGTTCGGCTCGGCCAGAACGTGCGAGTCGTGGCGTTGACGGCCTGCCACAGCAATCCTTTCCCTGAACGCATGCTGCGGGCTGGCGCGAGCGGCTATCTCACCAAGGGCGTGGATCAGCAGGAACTGCAATGCGCTCTTCGCAAGGTCTTCGCCGGCCAACGCTATGTATGCGCCGAAATAGCCCAGCAACTCGCGGTTTCAGCCTTCAGCCCCATGGATGATCAACCCTTCAGCCGTCTGTCTGCGCGCGAGATGCAGATCATGTTGATGGTAGTCAATTGCGCCAAGGTCAGCGAGATTTCGGAGGGGCTGCACCTGTCTCCGAAAACCGTGAACAGCCATCGCTACCGTATCTTCGACAAGCTCGGGGTCTCCAGCGATGTAGAATTGACATTGCTGGCCTTGCGCTACGGCCTGATGCCCCCCGAATCCATCGGCAGGGCAGAATTCGGCTGACGGCCCTTCAGGCCGCAGAGCCTCGGAGACCATTGAGCATGCGCCTTACCGCTCACGATGCAAGCTTCCTCTACGCCGAGACCAGCCGGGCGCCCATGCACGCGGCATCCATCTCTGTGGTGGATGGCGAAGTTTCGCTTGCGGCTGTACGCGAACAAGTGGCCTCGCGCCTGCATCTTGCGCCCGGATTACGCCAGCGCCTGGTCATGTCGCCGTTTAATCTGGCGCATCCCAAATGGGTGGATGATCCCGATTTCTGTATTGATCACCATGTGCGCGCCCATGCCCTGACACCAGGTGTTGATCTTGATTCAGCGATCAAGGCGGCAGTTGCGCTTGCAGAGCCGCTGTTGCCTCGCAATCGCCCACTCTGGTTGACCTGGGTCATCTCCGGCGTGCCGGAACGCACGATATTGCTGCAGATGGTTCACCATGCCATGGTGGATGGCGCGTCTGGCGTTGATCTGTCCCGCATCCTGCTCGATCTGCAACCGGAACCCGCGAAACCGGAACCCGCGCCCGACTGGCAACCGGAGCCCCTGCCGGATTCAGCTACCCTGATTGGCGAAGCCCTGCAGGAGCAGATGACCGACGCAGCTGCCGGCCTTGCCCGGGGCCTGCGCGGCTGGCAGCAGCATGGACAGGAAATGATGCGTCGCGCCGGGGAATCCATCACCCGTTTCACGGCTGAACCGGTGATGATGGCGCCCTGGAACGCCGGCCTGGTTGGTCCGAAACGACAACTGGCCTGGCTTCGTTATGGCTTTGCCGAGTTTCGTGATATCCGACGCGCCTTCGGCGGCACCATCAACGACGTTGTGCTGACCCTGGTGGCGGAAGCGGCGGCGCGTTATCTGGCGGAGCACAAGCAGGCGACAAGGGGGCAACACCTGCGCCTGATGTGCCCGGTCAATGTCCGCCGTGAGGAAGATGCCGGGGCGCTTGGCAATCGAGTCTCGGGTGTCTTCCCGATCTTTTCGGTCGTGCCCATGCCGGTGGCTGATCGGTATCGGGCAGTGCGCCGGGAAATGGAACAGATCAAGCAGAGTCAGGAGGCTCAAGCTCTGGCCCTGATGATGGAAATGAGCCCGTCACCACCGCCGGTTCTGTTTGGCGCAAGCCAGCTGGTTGGCACGATCTGGGACCCCACCGCGATTGCCGCCGAGCTGCCGGCGCCGAAACTGCCGCCTGGCCCTTTGCCATTGCCTCTGGCCGGGTTCAACTTCACCTGCACCAATGTGCCGGGTGTTCAGGTAGCGCAGTACATTGCTGGCGCCAAGGTTCTGGACATGCTTCCCTTGCTCATGCTTGGTGGGCAGCTTGGCTACGGCGTGGCGGTGATGAGCTACAACAGGCAGATCTACTTCAGCTTGATTTGCGATCCCGGCCTGATGCCCGATCTGCCGCTGATGGCGCAAAAGCTGGACGAGGTCTTTCAGGCGCTGCGTCAGGCAGCCGGTTCAGAGCAGGAGCAATAACCATGCAAGCCTTGCAATCTCTGGTGGCGCAATACCCGAAGTCGGTGAAGGTCGGCAATGGCTCGGCTGAAATCCGGGTGATGAGCCAGGCAGACCGGGAGGCCGTCATCGCCTTTGCCCGCTCACTGCCTGAACAGGACCTGTTGTTTCTGCGTATCGACATCACGGAAGCAGACAACGTCAACGCCTGGGTTGCCAATCTCGAATCCGGCCAGGCATTCTCCCTGGTCGCTTATGCTGACGACGTCATGGTGGGCTATGCGACCGTGGAGCAACATGTGGCCAGGTGGACGCGGCGCGTAGGCGAAATCCGGATCAACGTGAGCGCAAGTCATCGCTCGCGCGGGCTTGGCCGAAGTCTCACCTCCCAGATATTCGATGCAGCCCGCGCCATGGGCCTGAAGAAGCTGGTGGCGCACATGACGCCGGATCAGAGCGGCGCACAGGCTGCCTTCGGGCGGCTCGGATTCGTGCCGGAAGCGCTACTTGCCGACCACGTTGAAGATCGCGCCGGCAACCTGCACGATCTGGTCATCATGTCGCTCGACATGGACGGACATTCCAGCCACGTTGCCGAGCCGTTGCGTCTCTGAACGTCAGGGCGTCAGCCTGTTCCGAACATGGCGCCAGGAGCGCCGCATCACCGCGCCCCCGCTGGCGCCCCATCCGGGCTGACGCACTTTCCGGGCTATCGACGGTGTACTTGAACCGGGAGTTCGCGATAGCCCTTGACGAAGCTTGAGGGCACCCGAACGGGCTCGCCCACCACTTCAATGGCCCGGAATCTGGCCAGGATTTCCTCCCAGAGGATGCCCAACTGCATTTCCGCCAGACGATTGCCCATGCATCGGTGGATGCCGTAGCCGAAGGAGAGATGGCTGCGCGCGTTCGGCCGATCCACGATCAGCTGGTCTGCGTTCGGGAATACGGATTCATCGCGATTGCCGGAGACATACCACATGGCCACCTTGTCGCCGGCCCGAATCTGCTGGCCGCGAAACGTCAGGTCGCGGCCGGCAGTGCGCCGCATGTAGGCCAGGGGCGTCTGCCAGCGGATGATCTCGGATACAGCGTTGGGGATCAGGTCGGGGTTGCCCCAAAGCCTGGCTGCCTGTTCCGGAAAGAGGTTCAGCGCCAGCACGCCGCCCGAGATGGAGTTCCGGGTGGTGTCATTGCCGCCAACGATCAGAAGAATCAGGTTGCCCAGATACTCCTGCGGCCCCATGTTGCGGGTCGCCGACCCTTGCGCCAGCATGGACACCAGATCATTGCCGCCGGCGCCGTCCTTGCGGTCCGCCCAGAGTTGATTGAAGTAGCCCAGACATTCGAGCAGCTCCACTCGTCTCTGTTCTTCACTTTCGACGATGCCCATCTCTGGCGTCGCCGTTGCCACATCGGACCAGCGCGTCAACTTGTAGCGGTCCTCGAACGGGAAGTCGAACAGGGTGGCGAGCATCTGCGTGGTCAACTCGATCGATACCTTGTCCACCCAGTTGAAGGTTTCCCCTACCGGCAAGCTGTCGAGGATGTTGCACACCCTTTGCCGAATGGTCGGCTCCAGCGTCTTCAGATTGCGCGGTGCCACGGATGGCGCCACTGTCTTGCGTTGCTCGTCATGCTTGGGTGGATCCATGGCAATGAACATTGGCAACGGCAGCTCCTCGTCCTGATCAGCCAGCACGATCGTGTCTTCAGAGGAGAAGGCTTCCGGTTGCGTATCCACTGCCTTGATGTCCTGGAAGCGGGTAATGGACCAATAGGGGCCGAATTCGCTTTCCTTGCAGTAGTGCACTGGCGCTTCCTGTCGCAGCCGCTCGAACCAGGGCCAGAGGGTGTCGTTCTCGAAAAGATCCCGAGCGCTTGGGTCGAACTCTTCAAGGGGCGTACTGTAGGCGAGTTGCTCGGCGTCGCTGGCGGCTGCTGCGGCGAGTGCGGACATCCGGGAATCCCTCTTGCTGATTGGCGTATCTGCGGCAGTTTAGTGGACGCGGCCCACCTGTCAAAGCGATGCGCAGGCATGGCCGCCATCCACGACCAGCACCGAGCCGGTCATCCAGGCGGAGGCGTCCGAGGCGAGCAGCAACAAGGGGCCGTCCAGATCCAGAAACTGGCCGTATCGACGCATGGGAATGCCTTTCACGAAGTCCGTCGAACGCTCGCCTTCCAGCAAAAGTCGGCTGACGTCGGTAAGGATGTAGCCTGGCGCCAGTGCATTGACGCGAATACCGTCCTTGGCGGCTTCCAGCGCCATCACCTCTGTCATGCGCGTCAAGCCGCCCTTGGATACGGCATAGGGGAACTGTCCCTTGATGGTGCGCCGGTCCGTGATGGACGATACCTGGATGATGTTGCCACCGCCTCGGCCGTGTTGTCGCACGCGCTCGGTATAGGACCGCGACGCCATCCACGGACCCTTGAGGTTGGTGTCCAGAACCCGGTCCCACTCTGTCTCGTCAATCATGGCGTAGGTCTTGGCGCCCGCCTCGACGCCGGCATTGTTGATGAGCACGTCCACGGGGCCAAATGCGGCCTCGCAAGCATCGAAGAAGGCTTCGATGCTGCTGGCCTGGGTGATGTCCAGAGGCGCACAGAAGCTCTCGTGGCCAGCCGCCTGCAACGCCCGAGCCCGCGCCTTGATCTTCTGCAGACGACGCGCGCCCAGAGACACCCGCGCCCCGGCGTCTGCGAGAATGCCGGCAAAGTGATGGCCGATGCCGGAGGAAGCGCCAGTGACGACGATATGCTTGCCGGTCAGATCGAATAGATTCATGGGCTTCGTTTCGCGTTTGATGGCTGGCAGCTTGCGTTAAACTGCGCCTTCGCATCGGCCAGCAGGAGACATCATGCCACAGTCAACACGCAAGATTTCGCGGCGCTGCCGCCGGGAGGCCTGATCCATGGCGGAGCACAGCAACCGGATAGCAGTGGTGACCGGCGCCAGCCGGGGCATCGGCAAGGGCATCGCCCGGGCGCTCGGTGAACAGGGCGCTACCGTTTACGTCACCGGGCGCACGGTCGGTGACGGCGAGCGCACCATCGACACCACGGCCCGCATGGTGACCGAAGCCGGCGGTGAAGGCCACGCCATTGCCTGCGACCACGGCGATGATGCGCAGATCGAGGCTCTCTTCGCCCGCATTGGCGAGGAGGCGGGGCGCATCGACTATCTCGTCAACAATGTGTACAAGATTCCCGATCCGCCAGCCTGGGGCGGTGGTTTCTGGGATCATCCCATTCAGATCTGGGACGATCAGGTCGGCATTGGCCTGCGCGCCCACTATGTGGCCAGTTGGCATGCAGCGCCCTGGTTGTTCAAGGCCCCTGCTGGCGCCGCCATCGTCAATGTGTCGTCTCCCGGTGGCCAGAACTACCATTTCTCCTGCTCCTACGGCACCGGCAAGGCGGGCCTGGACCGCCTCACCGCAGACATGGCCATCGAGCTTGAGCCGAAGACTGTCGCCGCCGTGGCGCTTTATCCAGGCTCCGTTGCCACCGAGTTCATCCAGGATGTGGCGGCCACCCGCGGCATGGACCTGTCGCAGTCGCAGACGCCCCTGTTCGTGGGGCGCAGCGTCTCCGCGCTGCTGGCGAGCGCAGACCTGATGGCGCGCAGCGGCTCCATACAGTGGGTGCAGGATCTGGCCGAGGAATTCGACCTGTACGACGAACATGGCAAGCGCCCACCGCCGTATGCGCAACGCTGAGGCGGGCGGATACCACGTCCGCCTGTGTGCCCGTACAGCCCGCACACAGCGCACATCGAATCACTTCAGGGTTACAAGTCGTCATGGGCGCGGCGCCCTCGTGATTCGGCGTAGGCGCCAGGAAATTCCTCTTGGCCCTGAATGGGTCGATTTCGCACACGAATTGGCGTCATGTCGCACATGCAAGGCCGGTTTCGCAGTGCACAGTGGTCGCCATGCAGCACGACGCCACCTACAAGGCCGCCTTCGCCCACCCGCGCATGATCCGCGATCAGCTGATCCTGCTCGAACAACTGCTCGGAGACCGGTTGCCCATGCTGCGTCGCCTGCGCCTGGATACGCTGGAACGGCTGCCCAGTGAATATCTGACCGACAATCTGGAACAGCGATTCGGTGACATGGTTTGGCGGGTCGCCTTGCAACCGTCGGCGGACGACAAAGACGATGAACCACACTGGCTCCACGTCTTGGTGATGCTTGAATTTCAGTCTCGCTCAGACTGGATGATGGCCGCACGAGTGCAGAGCTATGCGACCCTGCTTTACCTTGCTCTGCACAAGGAAAAACCGTTCAGCGCCAGCAACCCGGTCCCGCCAGTGCTACCGATTGCGCTCTACAACGGTTCCAGTCCGTGGCATGCGCCGCTGAACCTGTCGGCCCTGACGCGCCCAGGCGGGATGGAGGCAGCGTCAGCGGATGTATCAGCACAGGCAGAGGGTGAAACCGGCAAGCCCGGAGCGTTGGGCGCGCATGTGGGGCCGATGGGTCTGGTGGGAGACGGCTATGTTCTGGTCGATCAACAGGCCCTGTTGGGTGAGGAACTGCCGGAAGGCAATGCGGCGACGCTGCTGGCGTGGATCGAGGGTCTGACCAGTCCAGAAGACCTGAAGCGTGTAGTGGAGCGCTGTTTGCAGTGGCTTTCCGGGGTGGAAGATGGCAGTCTTTTGGATGTGCTGCAGCGTTGGCTGGAGGCATGGGTTCGAAGTGCGGATATAGGGGACGAGGAGGAGTGGCCTTATGAAACTGGTCAGGCTGAGGGAATCGACCGACGAAGTGGTGCGACAGCCGGTTGACCTGGGGGAGAAGATAACGTTATGGGAGCGGCAGCTACTTGAGAAGGGCGAGGCCCAAGGCGAGGCGAAAGCGTTGGCTCGGGAGCGCGCCCTGCTTGAGCGTCAGGTTGCGCTGCGGTTTGGCGGCGATACGGCGAAGCGTTTCGGCGTCTTGCTGGCGGGCGTTTCTGACCCGGAGCGTCTGGACGAGGCAGGAGAGTGGCTGATCGAGTGTGAAGACGGCGCTTCGTTGCTTGCGCGAATGGGTGAGTGATGTCCGGCTGGCCCTCTCACCTCAACATGACTGCCCGATCTCGATATTCCGAAAGGTACTGAGCCCGTACAGCGGCTCGACAGCGTCCCAAGAAAAGTTTCGACGCCTCACATAACATCAAACCATTCAATCAATTAGAAACAGCGCAAGCGCCTCTGTGCCATAGCGGATGTGAATGCTCTGCAATGACTTGGAATTCAAACTGATACACCGCCCCAAGATTGTTTTGTGCAACATCGCATGACAAAATTGACACCACACGCACCACATACAACCCGATGAAGACATCGCAAGCGATGAGACAAGAAAGGGATGCCACCGAGACTGATGTCCCTGCAAGCACGAGACTTGGATGCGAATCAGGTGAAGTCTCGTCAAGACCCAAGTCTCTGGAACATGGTGTCAAAGGTCATGCACATGATCGAATCAGTCCGTACGAGACTCATCCGTTCGATGAAGACATCATCGATCCGCCCATAGCCCCACATGTACGCAAGGCATATCGTGCTGGCACGATAGTGCTGCCAAGGACGCACAAGGCGATCATGAAAAAACGGATGAGATAGATGCGCCTCGGAGGGATAGCCTTTGATACCAATCGGCTATCAAAAGTGACACAGAGGCGTTTGTGCGCCGCATGGATGGAACAGTGGGGTATGAAGGTGCATGTTGTCCCACAGGTTGCATGGGAAATCACAGGCAAGATGCTGGACACATCGCTTCCAATTGATGCCGCCATAGACAAGATGCAGGCGGAGTATCAGAAAAACACAAGCAGCAACAACCAGGCCACAATGAACGAAATCAAGGGATGGAAAATGCGCTTGTGGTGGGGGCGGGAGTTGATGGACAAGAAAAGCCCGTACAAATACATGACATTTGATGGATACATGAAAGACAAGGCGCAAAAAATAGCGGAAAACCTCCCCAAAACCGCTTTTCCTCGAACATTGCCAAGCAGGGTTTCCATGGATGCGGATGCGCTGATCATCAGCCAGGCATTCGCATCAGGCAATTCACTGTTCATCACCGGCAACATGAACTCGATTTTTCATCACGAAATCAACCGATGGGTCCAGGAAGAAGGCGTCAGGTATGACATCCCCGCAACATCGAGATTGGCAGATCAGGACGAAGAAATGGTGCGCGCATTTGCCACGATGCCTGAACGCCGGCAATTATTGGAAATCGTGATGGGCGCATTTTGGCCAGATGCAGCGGATGCTGATGCAGACAGTGTGCAAGCAAGTATGGATACTGGCATGGCCAAACTGTGTGCGGCAGACATGGTGCAGACATCTGAGGTGTGCGTCAGCACATGGATCAATATCGCGGATCCGGATGCGTTTATTGAAAGGGTGCGAAGCCGCCTTCCAGCTGACTTACGCGCCAGTGAACGGCGACATCCATTCTATGTCATGGATGCGGGTGGCAGACAGAAACTGTCTTAATCCCCTGATAAGGCCGTGATCCTGGCTGATCAGCGTCATTTTGAGGCTGAGGACGGGGGGAGCGTCATGCGCGGGCCAAGCGCAGGCGCATTTGGACGGCGGGGCGTTGCAAAAGGATGTCGGATCCCGCTTGCGGGACGGTCGGTTTCGGGATGTGCGCGAGCGCGTCCCCGTCGCAGGGCGGCGTTGGGCGGCTTCGGCAGGTCAGGCCGGCGTTGCGGGCGGCGGGGCGCGAGCCTCCAGGGTGGTCATGGCCTGGTACAGCCAGTCCAGCCGGAAGCTGGTCTTGGCGAAGCGCAAGCCGATCCGGCGCGCCGTGCGGACCATGTGCGCAGCGGCGCACATCACGTGGCGGATGACCTGTCGGATGCCGTGGCGCCGCGCGCCCTTCGGCAGCGCCGTGAACTGCACCGCCCGAAGCAGGGCCTGGGCGATGTGGCCCAAGGCGTAGAAGGCTTGGTTGGCCCGGTAGGATCGGCATGGGGGGTGGTGCAGGCCCAGGTCGATGAGCGGCCCCTTGAAGGCGTTCTCCTGGCCCTGCTTGGCCCGGTGGCGGCGCACCAGCTCGTCCAGGGGCAGGTCGTTGCGCGAGACCAGGATCACCGTGTGCTGCGGTATCAGCAGAAGCTGGCCGCCCAGGCTGCGGCGGCGGATCACCACATAGTGGCGCTGCGCGTCCCAACCGCTAGCCCAAGTTTACCAAGGCGGGGTCATTTTGGGCCTGTTTGGGCAGGGTTTTGGGGTTTTGTTGGATGTTTTGAGCACGTAAGTCATTGATTTATTGTTTTCGTGCGTTGGGAAATCTCAATGTAGTGCCATAATCGTATATTTGGGTATTGACAACCCTGCGCCCATACCCAATCCTGACCTGCATGTTCATCCGCCGCACGCAAACCCGCCGAGCCAAGGATGGTTCGACCTACAGCACCACTCGCCTGGTGCACAGTGAGCGTCTCGGCGGCAAGGTGCGTCAGCGCACGCTGCTCAACCTCGGGCGCCACTTCGAGATCGAGCCGGAACTCTGGCCGCGCTTGTGCGCGCGTATCGAGGATTTGCTTGAGGGACAGCACCGGCTGTTTGACGACCTCGGCGAGACCGTCGAAACCGAAGCGCAACGCATTGCCGCCTTGCTGTTGGCGCGAGGGCATGGCGCAGCGCCCGGCGCAGAACGAGACCCTGTGGCGGTCTGCCCGGAGTCCATGGCGCTGGCCCGTGCGCGTAGTGTCGGCGTTGAGCAGATCGGGTTATGGGCCATGCAGCAGACGGGACTGATGCCACTGCTGGAAACGCTTGGCGTCAACGGCGCCTTGCGCTCGGCAGCGA
This sequence comes from Pseudomonadales bacterium, assembly GCA_965199815.1. Classification (GTDB taxonomy): domain Bacteria; phylum Pseudomonadota; class Gammaproteobacteria; order Pseudomonadales; family Azotimanducaceae; genus Azotimanducus. Next base: position 99,487 of record CBDATE010000004.1, on the reverse strand, counting down.
CTGGTCTGATCGTCGGTCGTCTGGCGCACCCGGCCAGCGAGCGCGAGACGCACCGCTGGCTGGCACAGGACAGTGCCCTGGGCGAGTTGCTGGGAGTGGACTACGAGTCCATGGGCGCGATGCAACTGTACCGGGCCTCGGACGCTCTGGTGAAGCACCGCGACGCCATAGAATCGCATCTGTACGAGCGCGCCATGAACCTGTTCGGCCTGTGCGCCACGGTGACGCTTTTTGATCTGACCAACACCTACTTCGAGGGGGATGCCGCAGGCCAGCCCCTGGCCCGACACGGGCACTCCAAGGAAAAACGCAGCGACTGTCCTCTGCTCACGCTCGGCCTGGTGTTGGACGGCTCCGGTTTTGTCAGCCGTTCTCGGGTGTTTGCCGGCAATGTGCGCGAACCCGCCACGCTGCAAGGCATGCTGGCCGGCCTGGGCGCGCCAGCCGACGCCCTGGTGGTCATGGATCGGGGCATTGCCACCGAAGCGCAGATTGCCTGGCTGCGTGACGCCGGTTACCGCTATCTGGTGGTCAGCCGCAAGCGCAAGCGCGAGTTCAACGCCGAGGCCGCCGAATCCATCACCACCGCCTCGGGATGCCAACTGCATCTGGATCGCAGGGTCTGCGAAGACTCTGGCGAAGTCCTTCTGCACTGTTACTCCGAGGAGCGCGCCCAGAAGGAGCGCGCCATGGTCGAGCGCTTCTGCGCCCGCTACGAAGCCGCATTGACAAAACTCGCGCTGGCGTTATCCAACCCCCGGGCCCGGCGCAAACCCGAGCAGATCAACCAACGCCTCGGGCGGCTCAAGGCGCAACACCGACGCGTCGCCGGCTACTACTCGCTCGACTTGACCGTCCAGGGTGAGCGCGTCCAGTCCATCGCCTGGACCCGCAATCCCGCCAAAGGTTCCATGGCTGATCGCCCTGGCGTCTATTGCCTGCGCTCCAATCTCACCGACTGGGATGCACAACGCCTATGGCGAACCTACGCCACCCTCACCGACCTGGAAGCCGTGTTCCGGTGCCTGAAGACCGAACTCGGACTGCGGCCCATCTACCACCAGACCCCGAAGCGCGCCGAGGGTCACCTGTTCATCGCCGTCATCGCTTACCAACTCGTCCAGATCGTGCGCAGACAACTGCGCGTGAACGACATCCATCATAGCTGGACCAGCCTGCGCAACCGCCTCGCCTCGCGTTGCCGCATCACCGCCACCTTCCGATGCGCCGACAGCCGAACCCTGCATCTGCGCAAGGCCACCGCCCTTGAACCGCACCAGCAACCCATCTACGACGCGCTTGGCATACATCCTGACGCCGGCGGCTTCCTCAAAACGGTCATCTGAACAAGATCAACTCCCCAAAGGCGCTCATTGTAGTGCCTTACGCCAAATTATCTCCCCCTAACACAATGATTATTATCACTTTTAATTTCTCATTGGTAAACTTGGGTTAGGCGACCCGTGCATAGCATCACGGAAGCGCGTTATCTGGTTGCCGTGCTGAATGCGCTTGCGCTTAAAACTGCTTTTCGAGCCTGCCGCAGTAGCGGCCGCCACTTCAACAAGGACCCGTGGCGGGCCGTGCCTGTGCCAGCTTGGGATGCGGATGATCCCGCACACCAGCGACTCGCTGGTCTGGCGTCGCGCGCAGAGGGCATTGTTGCGGAAATGGCGTTGCCCACTGGCCAGGTTGCTGCTTCGCGGCGGATACGGGAAAGACTTGCTGAAGAGGGGGTTTTCGGGGAAGTTGATGCGCTTGTGCGGGAGATACTGCCGGATCATGTGACATGATGCTGCTTGATGTCAGAGAGATTCGGATATATGCGGGTGCGCCAAGCGGCTGTGCCAAGCGCTTGAACCTGAAACACAAGAGATGGACATCACAGCCGCTTCTGGCAGCCATGACGGCGTATGACCATGCTCGGTGCGAAGTCGAGTTGCAAGGATCGATGGAGACAGGTTTTGGTTGAGGCGTCGTAACTACTCGCCCCCCTTGACATTATAGGGAGCCGGTTCTATGGTGTGGGCTTTCCGACAGCACTCACCGGCATGGGCAACGCATATTTCGGTTCCAAGGCGACGGCGGGCCTGTGTCAGGCGCTGATTGCCTTGATGCCGCCGCACAGCACCTACATTGAGACGCACCTCGGGGGCGGGGCGATCATGAAGCGCAAGCCCGGCGCCCTGCGCAACATCGGGATCGATCTGGACGAGCGGGCCTTGGCCGGATTCCAGTGCGATTATCCGGTGGAGTTGGTGCACGGTTGTTGCCACCGGTTTCTGGCGGAACATCCCTTCGACGGGACGGAGTTGGTGTACAGCGACCCGCCGTACCTTTTGAGCACGCGCAAGTCGGCGCGGCGCTACCGCCACGACTACGAGGACGCGGATCACGCGGCGCTGCTCGGTCTGCTGCGGTCGCTGCCGTGCGCGGTGATGGTGTCGGGGTATCCGTCGTCGTTCTACGACGAGCGGCTTGAAGGCTGGCGCAGCGCGTCGGTGCAGGTGATGAACCAGGCCGGTGTGGTGACGGAGAAGGTATGGTTCAACTTCGAGCCAGACCGGATGCACTGGGCGAGCTTGGCGGGCCGGAACTTCACGCACCGCCAGTCGGTCAAGCGCAAGGCGGCGGGCTGGGGCCGGCGCTATCGGGCGATGCCGCCGGCGGAGCGGCTGGCGGTGCTGGCGGCGCTCATGGCGGTGGAGGCGGAGTAGCCGGTGGCGCGGGTCAACACGGCGTCGCTGCGCTCGGAGTTCGACGCGCTCCAGGGGCGCTTCGAGGAGTTGTGCGCGCAAGGCGGGATGAGTCCCGAGAGCCGCGCCCTGGTCGATGCCCTGCTGACGCTCCTGCAACTGCTGATGGCGGTGTTCATGGAGAGGCGCACCCCGAAGGGTTCGCGCAACTCCGGGCTGCCCAGCTCCCAAGCCGAACCGGACGGGACCGCCCGCCGGCGCCCCGGCGCCAAGGGCAAGGGGCCCAAGGCCGGCGCCGCTGGGGACGGCCCCAACCGACTGGTCGTCGAGCAGCGGACCGCGCCGGTGGCCGAGTGCCGCGCCTGCGGTCGCGACCTTGGGGGCGTCGCCCCGGATGGCCATGAGCGGCGCGTGCTGGTGGACATCGTGTTCGAGACCCGCGAGTTGACCGTCGAGGCCGAGGTCAAGACCTGTCCGCGCTGCCGGACCGAGACCAAGGGCCGGTTCCCCGACGACATGCCGGGGCCGCTGCAATACGGCCACGGCATCGTGGCCTTCGCCACGCACCTGCTGGCTGCCCAAATGCTGCCGTTGAAGCGGGCCGCCCAGACCCTCAAGGTCCTGACCGGGCGCGCGGTCGCCGAGGCGACCTTGCTGGCTTGGCTAACTCGACTGCACCGCGCGCTGGCCGGCTGGGAGGCCGCCGCGATCCAACGCCTGCTCGCCATGCCCGCCCTGCACGCTGACGAGACCGGCCTGCGCATCGACCGGAAAAACCACTGGCTGCACACCGTCGGCGCCGGGGACCTGACGCTGAAGTTCATCCACCGCAAGCGCGGCCGGGCCGCCATCGACGACCTCAACGTCATCCCCCGCTACGGAGGCGTCCTGATCCACGATCGCTGGGCCAGCTACTTCGCCTACCGGAACTGCGAGCACGCCCTGTGCGGCGCCCATCTGCTGCGCGACCTCGCCTTCGTCGAGGACGCCCACGGCCACGCCTGGGCCAGACGCATGGGCAAGCTCCTGCTCGAAACCTGCCGCAAGGTCCGCGAGCACGACGGCAAGGCGCTCAACAAACCCGCCTTCAAAGCCGTGCGCAAACGCTACCGGACCATCCTGACCCAAGCCAAACGGGAACTCCCCACGCCACCCGCCCGACTCGACGGACAACGCGGGCGCGTCGCCAAATCCGACGCGGAGAACCTCCGCGAGGCGCTGGCCACCTACGAAACCGAGGTCCTTCGCTTCGCCCGAGACCCCGACGTCCCGTTCACCAACAACCGCGCGGAGCGCGATATCCGCATGGCCAAGGTCAAGCAGAAAATCTCCGGCTGCTTCCGAAACACCCAATACGCCGCCGCCTACTGCCGAATCTCCAGCTACCTCCAGTCCATGGCCAACCAAGGCTACAATCCCCTCGCCGCCATCCAGATCGCTCTCAACGGCAACGCCGCGAACATGATCAAGACGCCGCCGCAACAGACGCCGTCCGTTCTCGGGCAAGGGGGCGAGTAGTTACGAGGCGTCAAAGATTCCAGGGAAGCACCTTCTTGCGCTTGAACCGGGAATTTCAGAGACCCAAACAAGTCAAATGGCGAATTCAAACGTGTAACTTGTGGCGCCTCGGTCTATTCAGGAAACATCCACTCATGATGCCAGGAAGTCCGAATCCACCGCACCATGACCGTTCATGCCCCCGTATTGCACAGTCCAGTGTTTGTTCCCAGTTCCCATATGTCCAGAGCCGCCGAGAATCACCAACCGCATGGTGGACAGCAGAGTTGCAGGCACTTTCTTCAAAACCAGAACCGCAACAAACGCAAGGTCTGAGAACGCTTGTGAAGAGTTCGTCTGACGCCAGGAATTCAGCCTGAAATTGCCCAAACACGGAATTTCTGACAGGCTTGACCAAGCGCGTCCTGGCCTCAGCAGTCGATCTTTCCAGGATTTCTGTACGCCACATCAACCTGACCATTGGCGCGAATAACCACATCAATGTCGTCGTCGCCGTGCTTGTCCTCGCAACCCTTGATCCGAGACTTGTCCCATTCCTCTGGCCCTTCGTCGTCACCCCGGTCTGTGCGCAGCATGTTCGCTTCAATGACTTCGGCAGCAAGATAACGCCGGGCCGTGGCGGCCCTTGGGTGCTCATATTTATGGCCGACAGGAAAAATCACCCATTTCGGCGACACGGCTTTTATGAAATCCATCGAACTTCCATCGTCGGCCCCATGATGCGGCGCGATAAGCACATCGGAATCGATCGGTCTGTCGCTCGCGTTGTCCACCATGAACCACTCTGTAGCAATGGCGTCAGAGTCAGGATCGTCGTCCTTGCAGCGACCCACCGCATCCCCGGTAAACAGTACGGACTTTCCCTTGAACGTGAGTCTGATGACAATGCTTCCCGCATTCCGCTTACTCTCTTTTTTCAAGCAGTTCCATTTCTCCGTCCATTCTTCTGGCAACGGTGGCTTGAACCCGGAGACTATGGTCACGGAGGCTTCACCGAACCTGTACTCGGCGCCAAGTGCAAACTTGGGACTGCTGGGGTCGATGACCACGGTATCGGACGACTTTTGGGCGTCCTGGATCGCAGTGTCCGCACTTTCCCAAGTCTTCTTGTGCTTCTTCGGTCGATACCCCTGCCTAATGACCTTCCTCACCTTGTAGCGAGACAGTATCTCATCGACCGCACCCAAGTGGTCTGCGTGGGCGTGACTCAACACCATGAGGTCAATCTCTTCGCCATTTGGAACAACGGACTTCACCCCTGAATATGCGTAATCACGAAAGCCCGCATCATAGACCATATAAAAAGCATCATCGGAGTTCTCGGGGTTGGGCATGCGAACCACAGCGGCGTGCCCTGCGCCCACATCAATGATCCTGACGAGTACGTCATCCGTCACCGACGACTCCGTTCCGTCCGCATTGGCGGGCAGGCTTACCCAAGCTATCATGGCCGTCACGGTTACCAACCACTTCTGCATCAGCCCACTCTCCGTTTCCGAGAACGATCCATGCTATACCGTACCAGATCCAGCCCTGTCCAATGAGGTATGAGCCTGAAGGGGTGTTGGGTTTCCAACGGGAAGTGAGCCTGAAGTGTGGGGTTTTGGGATCATCGGAGGATGAGCGTGACACTTCAGACCGATTCCCTACCGAGACGACAGACGCCAAAGGACGGGACAGGAAGCGTTACCGGGACACCAACGTGGCCACGCCGTATCTATTGGACGGAGACAAAAGCCATTTGAGCATCCGTGCATTCACATCCGCCATGAAGAGAGAAGCGTTTGATCGGCAAGGCGGAATCTGCCTGCGCTGCAACAAGAAATTCAAGATCGGCGAGATGGACGGCGACCATATCGATCCGTGGTCACAGGGCGGACGCACGGTCAGTGAAAATTGTCAGATGCTTTGTCGCCCGTGCAACCTCCAGAAAGGGAGCAAATAGCCGTGACCGCCAGGAAGCCCGGTGCGAAGCGAGGCCGCCCAGAGAAGCCCATCCCGCGCATCAACGCAACCCCCGAGCGGGCAGCCCGTGCGATCTTCTCAAACGTAAATAAACCCGGCCCTATCCTGCGTAAACCGGTCAAGCGCTAAACGCTCTGGCTAGCTAGTGTCTGCCAGAAAACCCCCTTTCCTAGCGATGGTCCTGTTTAAGACCACAGTTGTTTGGGCGGGCGCCAAGTCATCGGATCGGCGGCGGCCGTCGCTTAGGCCCGCAGGGGCGGCGCAATTGACGCCGAGAATTGCCGGCCAGCCGGTTTTTCTCACGGGTGGGCACACCCGCCCGTTCCGGTCATCCGGCAGGGGCGGTCGCCAGTCGGGATTGGGTCGCTCAGGCGGCGCGGCGGAGCCTCCGGCGCTCCCGCTCCCGCAGGAGCCGGCCCAGCCGGTGCAGGTTGGCCGCCAGCACCGACAGCGCCACGGTGCGCTCGAATCCGTCGGCGCCATGGGTGCGCACAGGGTCCAGGCCTCGGTGCTCCAAGGCGTTGATCGCCGACTCCACCGCCGGATGCTGCCGGCGCGCCGCGGCGAACGCCGCGTCGGACTCGCGTTCCCGTTCGGCCTGCGTCAGCCGCCCCTTGCGCGGCAGCACGTTCAGGTCCAGCAACCCGTCCAGGCGGACCCGGTTCCCCGGGCTGTGAAAGCCGCGGTCGAAACTGCACACGCGCAGATCCGGGTGAACCGCCTGCGTCTCCTCCACCATCGCCGCCGCCGCATCCACATCGCCCCCCGTCCACTGAATCCCGTGGTGCAGGATGAACTGGAACTGGTCCTCAACCACGCACACCGGAACCCCCAACTCCACCGGCCTGCCCGCCTTGCCCTTCGCCACCCAGCGCGTGTGCGGTTCGAAGATCGAGAACACCTTCTCCCCGTGCGGGATCGCCTCCCCCTTCAGCAACCGGCGCTCCACTTGATCCATCTGGCGGCGCACGTGACCCGCGAGACCCCGGATGCAAGCCAGCTCCGCAGCCGCGACGCCTGCCGCCTGCAGGGCCTCCAGCGTCCTCTCGACCCGCCCGACCAACTCGCCGCACCGCGCCAGGTAGGCCTTCACACGCTCCAGACGACCCTTCGCGCGGCGCGTCGAACGCACCCCGTTGAACAGCAACCTGACGCCGTTCGAAAGATGGCGCCACTGGCGCCAGCCGCCGACCCCGTGCCGCCCGGCCGCCCGAGCCACCTCCCGGATCAAGCACCGCATCGCGTCCCACAGCAGGCTCACGTCCGTCGGGTAATGCACGTCCGTCTCCACCGCGAAGGAGTCACACCGCCCCCGCAACGGCTCGCCAGGCTTTTTTCCGGCCACCGCGTGGCCGCTGTCCACCACCAGCTTCCCCACCGCCGACAGCAACTCCGGCGTCAGCAAGGACACGTTGTCGATCAACGTCTGCAACTCGTAGCGGCTGTCGTCGGCGAAATCCCCGTGCGCCAGCATCGCCCGAACCGTGCGGTGGTTGTTCGCCAAGTCCTGCAAACGGTCGAAATCGCAGCCAAGGCCCTGCTTCAGAACCCCCAGCACCAAAATCCGCCACAGGTCCATGCCCGGACGGCCCACCGTCCGATCCGTCCCAGGGAGGATGTGCGACTCCAGCAGACCGAACAACTCCTTGCGCCGCTCCACGTAAAGGTGCTGAAGCCCCCTCAGCACCGCCGGGATGTCGTCCCGGGACTTGGGGTCCAGCCAGATGGCCTCGATCGCCACCTGGCCAAACTGCATCTGCCGCCTCTGCACTTCTCGCATGCTGCCTCCTCGAAGATCGCCCGAATCGGGCCGAAAAACGCCTCTTTCGCACCGAATGCTAACCCATCGGCAACTTCTTCACCACCAAAAACAGGTCGTTATCAGCATAGAATCAAATGTTTATGAGTTTCCGGGCAGGCACTAGCTAAGCGTATAAGCCCCCAAGGAAGCTGACGAGCAAATACTAGAAAGGGTTAGGATCATGCTTGATCTGCAGTTGAAGGACGTGCGGCTCTTTGCAGGAATGGGCAAAAATCTAACAGTGGGAAATTTGCAGACAGTGCTTCAGCTGATGCAGTACAACGGGATCAGCCAATTTAACGAATTTTATGTGCCCAAATCCCGAACCTGATGCTTGAGATAGACGTGAGAACAGATTCGTGCGGATTAGAGAAGTTCGGTGACCGTATCTATGATCACGCGGCGGGTATTTCGCTGGAACTGACTCGGCTGGTTAGTAAACCGACACCTTTCAGTCAGCCCATGCTGCTCCCGCCACCGACCTTGATCCATTCTCGCTTGACGCCGGAAACGGTGGCTCGGTTGAAGAAGCTGGTTGTGCTAACGGACGAATTGGCATTGGCGCGCGAATCCGTTCAGGCAACAGTGTTACTGTGCAGACTTGCCACTCAATAAGATATAGCACGGATCACAGCAATGCCCTTGAACGAAGTTCAAAGAAAACGGCTATGCGAATACGTTCACCAAGACAACAAAAAATCAGAACCTGTCTTTGTCGGTCGAAAAGACGAAATCGAAAATATCGAAGATAACATTGACGTTGCTAGCGAAGGCTGCCATGCAGGTCGTGTCATTTGCCTCTCCGGTCCGCCAGGCATCGGCAAAACCGCACTCCTTGCAGAATGCCGCCGACGATCCGAACAAAACAATTCTGCTATATGGGCGCCCGTCTGCGCACGCCATCTTCATAAATCCGACGCCATCGTCTGCGCCGTCGCCAAAGCCGTAGCACAACTTCCCGCAGATCGAATCAATCAGTCCGCATTACCTCAATGCATAGAAATCCTGAAACACTGGGAACCCGAAATCAAGAACGAAAAATCTTTCAATGCTGTCCTAACCAGACTGCATAAATCCCTCTACAGCAATATAGACTCTATCGAGCGCACTTATTCCGGCGCACCATGGGGTACCCTCGAATGTTTGCACGCTTGCATCAAGGATAAACCACCTTTGGTGATCGTCGTCGATGAAGCACAGCATGTGGTGGGTTCTGATGGGCAGGAAGGCACGATAAATCGCGTGCTGCACCAATTCCAGCAAGGCCGTAATGTACCGATAGTTCCGATCCTTGCCGGAGATGGCCAAACTCCAGACAACATTATTGAAAGCGCCTGTGAGCGCTTTGCTGATGGCAATGAGATGTTTGTGGGCAACCTTTCCCAATCCGAGTCCAAAGAATACGTCCACGTCATACTCAAACACCTTGAAGCCGAATGCGATAGCGATGCTATCGCTGATTGGGCTTACGGCGAATCAGACGGCTTTCCGCATCATCTCCAAAGCGCCATGTCCGCTATCGCCCAAGGCATGCTTGACGCTGATTCCTTGCATCTTGCGGACGTGGATACGGACATTTTGGAACAACGCTTCAAAAAAGCACAATGTGATTATTACGATGCTCGAATAAATTCGACATTGAACGACTACAGACCGGCTGTCAGTGCGACACTCAAAGCCGCAGAAACGCCAAATAAATTGTTTGATACAGACATCATCGAAATACTCCAAAAAGGCATTTATGACATGAAGCAATCAGGTAATCTGCCACCTGATCCTATCGACTCCGACTCGCTTTTCGATATCCTTGTTCGCCAAAACGTCATCGCCCGAAATGGACCAAGCCACTATACCTGCCTCATACGATCCCTTGCCCGTTACACCCATTCTTCAAGCCATGCGCTACATGCGCCATTTCCGGCGCAAAAGCGTTGTCCACGAAAAGAGTAGTGCGCCAACGATAGGGGATACTGGCTGATTCGCACTTTGTCTTCAGGAGTCTGAAAAAGGCTGAATGGGCAACATCATGAAAGTCACGGATTGTACGCTACCGGAAGGGGCAGACAGGATATTTGAGTTGGCGGAGCCTGTGTTTAGCAGGCATTTCAACCCAAACTCTTATGTCTTGGGCGGAGACACCGCCCTCGCGGCCGCTTGGCGCCATAGACACAGCATGGACGTTGACCTGTTCATGGACGGCACAACCTATCGAGCCGTCTCCATGAACGATGGACTGCGGACATCGCTTGAAAATGATCTTTGGGACACACTTCGCCCTACACGCTTGGACGTGATGCGGGGATTCATCAAGATATTGATGCCTGAAGGCGAAATATCGCTATCGACTGCGGATGCGCCAATTCATGTCGAACGCCCATTCCCGCACAGGGTGGCGGGATCGACGGTGGCGATTGAGCCGCCTGAACTCGTTATCTCTCGGAAGATACAAGACCGAATGATCAGCAACGGCGTGTTCATGGTTCGGGACTTGTACGACATTGCGGCGGCATCCGTTCTTGACAGGGCTGCCTTGGTCGTCGCGCTCAACACCATGACCGATGAGGATTGCGCTGCCTTGCGGAGCGAACTGGCGCGCCTTCCCCCGGAGTGGGCAAGCAGATCGTCAAGCGCATGCCCCATTTTCGACGTGGCGCGGACGACATCCCTCGCGGAGAACGTTGAGTATTACAGGCATATCGCCATGGCGGTGTTTGCCGGAGACTGGTCAGTGGCCGATGCTCTGTGCGCCGACGCGGTTCTTGACACCTCATCTACAGACCCAAGAACAGTGGCCAAGATGTCCCTTGATTTGGATGCGGTCCGCGCCGCCTATGCCGCAGGCCCGCCTAGTGACAAGTTTGTCCGTGTGCCGACTCGAGAGGAACGAATCGCCGAAAGCGAGCGTGAATTACTTCGCCTTTGCATTAAAAGCGGACGGGACCCCGAAGCCGAATGCCTTGGCCCGCACGGTGCGCTGATCGGAGGATCTAGCAAGCCGGGGCGTACACGGTCACTCGTTTCACGCTTGGCTGAGGACTACGCCCCTGTTCGTCTCGCACCGCACTCATGGTTCAGGCACGACACGCCGACCGCCATGTCCGAGGATGGAGGACACGGAATCCTGGCGATGTTGGTTGCATCCTACATGGCCGGGGCGCCAAAGGAGGACAGGCCAACGCCTGATCAAATGCGGCAGGCGTTTTATGCCGACTCGCCGAGCGGCATCGAGCGTTTCTGGCTGCATGAGATTCTGGCTTGTGCGCGCATCAGGGAATTGCGCAGCGTTATCCAGGAAACGGGGATGTCGCTTGGCGTGTTCGTTCGGGCTCTGCATAACGCCGATGTCCGGCGCCACGACGTGGCGAACTGGATGAACCAGTTTGCAGTTGCCCCGATACAAAGTTGACTCGCCTGATTTATATGCCAGCTACTCTTTTGCGCACTCGGGAAGACAGGCGCAATACGAACATCAAGAAAGATTACTATTCCACACTGAAGCCACCGTGTGAATTAGGTTGATGGTGGATGTTTGCCCAGCCGATCCATGACATGGTGAGATAGCCCGATACTTTAGAGGACTCTACTAAATTTCTTGTGGGTTCAGGCGGCATGAGGGTTGAGGTTGGAGAAGTTCAATTTGCCTGCGATGAGGAAGAAGACGGTGCGGATTGTGTCGAACCGGCGGTAGCCTCGGGGCTTTCGTTTGGCGGACAGAATTTGACATCGCCTAGCCTTTGGAGATGTGCGGGATTTCGGGCTGAGTGCAGGCCAATCGGCGCGGGCAAGCATCAAGGGGAGTTCATGGCGGACAGCAACCAGGCAATTCACTCGGACGACACCTTGATCGACAGGCCCAAAGTTCACATGGACCGCCGGGGAAGGCTCTATGTCAACCTTGATGAGTTGTGGCGTAGCAGGGTGGTCCAAGAACAACTCACGGAAATCGCGGAGCTCTCCGAGGAACTCCGCGCCGGGAAATTCAGCGACAAATCTGAATAGAAGCAGATTCAAATGGGTCCAGGGCTGCTTCTGGTCCCGGCTCTCGGCGGCTGCCTGTTTCTCTCGCTGTGGAACATCACCCGCTATCGAGCCGAATATCTGAGCGGCTATCGTGTAGTTCTTGAGGCTCTTGAATCAGATTCCCGCATGGAACCGTGACGATATGCGCCGGCGCGAGTGAGTGAGTGTTTGAATCAGCGCTGAATTGGTGTAGCCTAGGCACAGTCACAGTCACAGTATGGCCCGTCATGCGTGGCGCCAACTGCGAGCGGCGCCCAACCGGGAACCCAAACCGAAGAGGGAGAGAACCATGAGTTTGTCCAGCCGTCACCAGCGCGTGCAGCGCCGCATTGCGCGTTCTTCAAAGAGAAGCGTTTGGGAGCGAAACCGGCTCAGTCTGGCGATTTCTGCAGCCGTTGCCGCCACCGCCGGTGGCGTGGCCAACGCAGCCGAACTCGAGGAGATATTGGTTACCGCGACCAAGCGTTCGGCCACGGCCCAGGAAGTGCCCTTGTCGGTGCAGGCGGTCACCGGTGACACCTTGCGTGAATATCGGGTGGAAACCTTCGACAAGTATGTGGAATACCTGCCCAACGTCATCAACACCGGCAATGGCCCGGGCAAGAAGGAACTCTACATTCGCGGCAGCGCGACCGAGCAGACCAGCGTCACCATCAGCGCGGCACAAGGTTCTGCGCCCGGCGTCGCCCTGTACCTGGACGAGCAGCCGGTTTCCTTTGGTGGCCGCAACCTTGATGTCTATGCGGCTGATATCGAGCGCGTCGAGCTGCTTTCCGGCCCCCAGGGCACCCTGTTCGGGGCCAGCTCGCAATCCGGCAACCTGCGGCTGATCACCAACAAGCCGAGAACAGACGCCTTCGAGGCAGGCTTCAACGCCAAGTATGGCAACACGCATGGCGGCGATGACAGCGCGTCTGCGGATGCCTACGTCAACATTCCACTTTCTGATCGGCTGGCCTTGCGCGCAGTGGTGTACAGCGATAGCCAGGGCGGCTGGGTCGATAACCTGCCCGCCACCTTTACCCCCAGTGCCGAGGTGATCGACCGCAACAACGCAGGCTTTGGCCCGGCTGTGGCCGGTGCCGATTCAGTCGCGAGCACGGACAACTTCCACATCGCAAAGAACGACTGGAACGAGGCCGCCTATCGGGGTGGGCGTGTTGGCGTGGCCTTTGACATCAACGAGGATTGGGATCTGCTGCTGCAGCACAGCGCACAGACGCTGAAGGTGGATGGCAGCTTTCTGGTGTCGCCGGAACTCGATTCGGATGACGATTCCGCCCGCTTTGCGCCAGAAACCAACAAGGACGAATTCGGCCTTACCACCTGGACGCTGAACGGTCGGCTGGCCAACCTGGACGTGGTGTACACGGGGGGGTATCTGAGCCGGGACGTAGATAGCGTGATCGACTATACGCACTACAACAATGGCGGCGGGTACATCGCCTACTACCTGTGCAGTGGAAATCTACACGACCATACCGATCCCAACAATTGCTTCGATCCCACCAAGCAGTACACGGAAGACACCAAGAACGAGCGCATGACGCATGAGCTCCGCTTTACCACGACCATCTCCGAGCGGCTGCACCTCCTGGGCGGGATCTACTACAACGATGTGGAAACCAACCACATCGGCGACTTTCAGTATGCGTCCGCCAACGACGCGTTTGCTGAGCACATCAACAGCTACAACAACAACAATTCGGGCGACGGATTCTTGCTAGGCAACGAATCCCTGCCGACGCCGGGCGTGAATGCACAAGGCCCGCGGACGCCGTTTACCGTCTTCTTCAACGATTTCACGCGAACGGAAGAGGAGTGGGCGTTTTTTGGAGAAGTGGCCTTTGACTTTACGGATCAGGTGTCGGCGTCGCTGAGCGCACGCTACTATGACCTGACCTCGCAGCTGCAGGGCGCCTCCAACTTCTCGTTCGGCTGCCGCTACGGCATTGGCTCGCATTCCTTGCGCACTGCGGATGGCCGCTGTAACGGCACGAACTTCAGCAATGACGTCACCAAACGTTTGCAGTTGCTCGGTCAGTACAACGAAGGCGGTGACGACAGCGTCATCTTGGGTGCGCGGAGCCCCCTCGGCAGCCGGGACGTGTGGCGGGGCGGCGGCAGCAACGCCGAGACCTTGAGGCTGATCAAGGAGGGCCGCATTGATCTTGGCGGCCTGCAATCGGACGGCTCGCTCGAAGAAGACGACATCATCCTGCGCGCCACCCTGGACTGGAAGGCCACGGAAGACCTGCTGCTGTTCGTCAACTATGCCGAGGGTTATCGACCGGCTACCCAGAACCGGAATGCGGGCCAGTTGGCGAACAGGCACGATTCACCTGAACCGGGTGTCTACAGAGATTATGCCGTTCCGGCGGCGGCTCGAACGGACGAGCTGACCAGTTATGAAGTGGGCATGAAGAGTTACTGGCTGGATCGCTCCCTGCGCCTGAACGCTACCTTCTTCTTCTCGGAAATCAAGAATCTGCAGGTTTCCCGCTTTGACCCATCGAATGTCGCCTTCCTCTTCTTCATCGAGAATGTGGGTGATGCGGAGAGCCTGGGCCTGGATGTGGACTTTCAGTGGTCCGTATCGGACGCGCTCACCATTTCCGGCGCCTTCAGCATCCTGGATACGGAACTCACCAGCCTGAGTGACCAGTTGCAGGGCATCGCCGTGCCGGTTGGCAGCGAGCTGCCATTTGCCGCCGGATTTGCCGGCCATCTGCGCGGACGCTACGAGTTTCCCGTGGCGGCGCTGGATGGGCGCGGTTATGTGACGGCCAGCGTCCACTACCGGGGCGAGAGCGTGACCGGCATCATCGGCAGCGCGGAGTTCATGGAAGACACATTGCGCCATGTCACCGGCAATAGCTATGGCTCGGGGCTTGAGATCGAGTACTACGATGACACCTTCGGCACCGTCGGGCTGGATGGCAGCCCGGGCAATGCCCGAGGCGCCGCTGCGCTGCCGCGCAGCTCGCGCTATGTGAACTCGTCTTCCACCACACTGCACATGAGCGCAGGGCTGGAGAAGGATTCCTGGGCGGCAGAGGTGTTTGTTGACAATCTCAACAACGAAGACGCAGCTGTGGCCCAGGTTGCCGGCTTCTTTACCCCGCACATGACCGTGCAGCGGCCGCGCACTGTTGGCGTTCGGGTCTCCTACGACTTTGAGTAGTGGTCTGCGCGGCTTTCGCTGCGCGACAGGGCAACATGCGATAGTCGGGCAAGGCGCGCTGGCCGGACAACAGAAAAGGCGAACCCTGGTTCGCCTTTTTTGCGCCCACCGAATCTGGCTGATCCCGTGAACGATCAGGCTGCCGAATTCGTGCTGGCGCCAGAGGTGGCGCAAGCTCAGCGCCAGCTTGGCAAGGGCCTGGTCGGTTCAGCAGAGCAGACCTTGCAGCAATGGCTGAAGCGGGCGCCGGAAGACATCGAAGGCCGCTATGCCCTGGCAGTGGCGCAACGCCATCTGCATCAGTGGGAGAAGGCGCTGGCGACGCTGTCGGCAATTGACCGCGACCGCCCGGGATTCGGGCGGGCCTATCAGGAGGCCGGTTACAACCACGTGGCCTTGCGTGATTTTGCCAAGGCGCGCAGCGCCTTTGAGCAGGCGACCCATTTTGATCCTGGCCTGGTCAATAGCTGGAAGTCTCTGGCGCGCCTGTATGAGGAACAGGGCGAGGCGGACAAGCTGGCCTCGGTGCAGGAGCAGCTTGACTATCTGCAGGCGCTGCCACCCGAGTTGATTGCCGTGCTCAGCTATCTGTCGGAAGACCGGCTCGCGGAAGCGGAGGCCCAGTGCAAGCACTTCTTGCGCCAAAACAAGACGCACATCGAGGGGATGCGGCTGCTGGCCGAGATCGCCACCCGCAGCAAGGTGCATGAAGACGCCGAATTCCTGCTGGAAACCTGCCTGGAACTGGCGCCAGAGCATCAGGCCGCACGGGTACAGTACGGCAACCTGCTGGTCAAGATACAGAAGTTCGGCAAGGCCGTGGAAGTGGCCGATGCATTGCTGGCGGAAAACCCGGGGCACATTCCCGCCATCCGTCTGCTGCATGCCCAGGCCCACAGTGGCGCCGGTCGGCCGCAAGCAGCTCAGGAGAGCTTCCGGGTTCTCATGCGGCAGGAACCGGAAAATCCCTCAGCATCCGATGCACTTGGGTCATGCACTCCAGGCCGCCGGCGATCTTGACGGGGCGGTGGCGCTGTTTCATCAAGCGGCCGCCCTGAAGCCGGATCACGGGGATGCCTGGTGGAGTCTTGCCAATACCAAGACGTATCGGTTTACCGACGACGAGTTGACCAGGATGGCGGCGCTGGAGGCTGCGTCCGGCACAGGCGCGCTGGATCGGGTGCAACTGTGTTTTGCGCTTGGCAGCGGTTGGGAACAAGGCCGCGTGTACGAAAAGGCGTTCCACTGGTATGACCGAGGCAATGCGCTGAAGCGCCCGACCACCCAGCACAGGCCGGCCCGCCTGGAAGCGCGCGTGCAGAGCCAGATCGACATCTGCACGGCGGACCTCTTCGCCGAGAGGCAGGGGCTGGGCCTGGCGGCGCCAGACCCGATTTTCATCGTCGGCCTGCCGCGCGCCGGCTCCACCCTGCTCGAACAGATACTCGCCTCGCACACGCAGGTGGACGGCACCATGGAGCTGCACAATATCCTGAATCTTGCCAAGCGCCTGCGCGGGCGAGAGGAGGTGGCGGGTGAGCCGCGCTATCCGCAGGTGCTGGCCGAGCTGGAGGCCGACTACTTTCGCCGATTCGGACAGCAGTTCATCGACGATACCCGCGCTTATCGGGGCGATGCGCCTTTCTTCATCGACAAGATGCCGAACAACTTCTTTCACATCGGGCTCATCAAGCTGATACTGCCGAATGCCAAGGTGATCGATGCGCGCCGGCATCCGATGGCCTGCTGTTTCAGCGGCTTCAAGCAACTCTTTGCCGAAGGTCAGGAGTTTTCCTACTCCCTGACGGACATCGGCAACTACTATCGTCAGTATGTGCGCCTGATGGCGCACTGGGATGCAGTGCTGCCGGGCTTTGTGCTGCGCGTTCAGCACGAGGATCTGGTGGCCGATCTGGAAGGGCAGGTACACAGACTGCTGGATTTCTGCGGCCTGCCATTCGAGCCGGCCTGCCTGGAGTTTCATCGCACGGAGCGCAATGTGCGCACGCCGTCATCGGCGCAGGTGCGCCAACCCATCTACAGCTCCGGCCTGGAGCAGTGGCGCCATTTCGAGCCCTGGCTCGGCCCGCTCAAGGAGGCCCTGGGACCCGAGTTGCGACACCACCACGGCCTGGAGGACCAGGGCCTGTGAGCCTGGCGTTAACAGGCCCCGGTTAGAACATGGCGCCTGCACCGGCAGTTTCGGCTCGTTCTGACGCTGCGGCCCTGGAAGCGCTCAGGGCGGCGACAGGGTCTGGCCGTCTCATCACCGAGGCGTCTGCCCTGCGTCCCTACGAAACCGATGGCCTGACCGCACTTCGGGAGACGCCCTGGGCTGTCGCCCTGCCGGACTCGGTGGCCGAGGTGCGCGCCTTGCTCAGGGTTTGCCGGGAGATGCGGATACCCGTTGTGCCGAGAGGCGCTGGCACGGGCCTTTCCGGTGGCGCCCGGCCAGTGCGCGACGGCCTGGTGGTCGGCTTCTCGCGGCTCAATCGAATACTGGAGGTGGATACGGACAATGCGGTCGCCCGGGTCGAGCCGGGCGTACGCAATCTGGCGATCAGTGAGGCGGCGGCGCCACACGGCCTCTATTATGCGCCTGACCCCTCGTCCCAATTGGCGTGCAGCATCGGCGGCAATGTGGCGGAGAACTCAGGCGGCGTGCACTGCCTGAAGTACGGCCTCACCGTCCACAATCTGGTCGGCCTCACCGTCGAGACGATCAATGGCGATACCTTGCGTCTCGGCGGCAAGGGGTTCGATCCGCCAGGATATGACCTGCTGGCGCTGCTGTGCGGCAGTGAGGGCATGTTGGGTCTGGTAACAGAAATTGTCGTCCGCTTGTTGCCCATTCCCCCGTGTCGGGAGCTTGTGCTCGCGGCCTTCCGCCAGCTATCGGACGCGGCTGCCGCAGTTTCCGGGTTGATTGCCGGTGGCATCGTGCCGGCTGGCCTCGAATTGATGGACAATCTCACCATTCGCGCGGCTGAAGACCATGCAGGCGCCGGGTATCCGCGTGAGGCCGCAGCCATCCTGCTCTGTGAACTGGACGGGCTGCCGGAAGAAGTGCGCGGGTTGATGACGGATGTGGAGCGCCTCTTCCATGACTGCGGCGCCTATGACATCTCCCGGGCAGAGTCTGCCGAGGCGCAGGAACGGCTCTGGCGTGGGCGCAAGGCCGCCTTCCCGGCCATGGGCCGTCTGGCGCCGGACTACTATTGCATGGATGGCACGATTCCCCGGCGGGCGTTGGCGGAAGTGCTTGAGGGCATCTCGGCGCTTTCTGCCCGCTATGGTCTTTCCGTCGGCAATGTGTTTCATGCGGGCGACGGCAATCTGCATCCGCTCATCCTCTATGACGCCAATCAACCCGGCCAGTTGGAGAAGGCCGAGGCCCTGGGCACCGAGATTCTGCAACTCTGCGTTCGCGCTGGCGGTACGGTAACCGGTGAACATGGCGTGGGCGTGGAGAAGCTCGACGCCATGTGCGCGCAGTTCGGGCCGGCGGAGCTGGCACAGTTTGAACGGGTCAAGGAGGCGTTCGATCCTGAGCGTCTGCTGAACCCGGGCAAGGCGATTCCGACGCTGACCCGGTGCGTGGCGCACGGCGGTATGCACGTACACGACGGCAAGCTGCCCTTTGCCGCCCTGGACCGGTTTTGACCGAATCAGATTCAGATCAGACCGACTATCTGGTCAATGCAGTGTTGTCCGCATCCAGGGCGGTCAGGGGTGGCGCTCTGTTGCTGGTTGGTCAGGGTTCGAGGCTGCCTCATGCCAGTGCGCCGGAACTGCAAACACTGA
The DNA here is from genome assembly GCA_965199815.1 of Pseudomonadales bacterium. Lineage (GTDB taxonomy): Bacteria > Pseudomonadota > Gammaproteobacteria > Pseudomonadales > Azotimanducaceae > Azotimanducus. The sequence goes on along the minus strand of CBDATE010000004.1, from coordinate 80,499 downwards.
CTCTGGCCGGGCACCGCGGCGTGATCGACTATCGTCCGGAAGAGTTGGTCCTGCAGGCGCGCACCGGTACGCCGCTGTCCGAGATCGTCGCCGAGCTGGACGCTTGCAGCCAGCGCCTGCCCTTTGATCCACCGGCGGCATCGGCGCTGGCCACGCTTGGCGGCGCGGTCGCGACGGGCTGGTCTGGCCCTGGCCGACCCTGGCTGGGAGCCCTGCGTGATGCCGTGCTGGGCGTGCAGATGGTGAATGGGCTGGGGGAGGCTTTGACGTTTGGCGGTCAGGTGGTGAAGAATGTCGCGGGCTATGATCTGTCCCGATTGCAGGTCGGCGCCTGGGGTACGCTTGGCCCGCTGCTTTCGGTCAGCCTGCGCACTGTTCCGAAGCCCGAAGCCGAGCGGCATCTTTGCTTGCGTCTGGCGTCGGCGGAGCAGGCGCTGGCGCAAATGCGGCAGAGATGTCGGGAGTCCTGGCCGCTTTCTGGCATGAGTTATCAGAGCGGCTGCCTGCACCTGCGCCTCGCCGGGGCCGAGGCCAGTGTGCGGCAGGCAGCGCAGCGCTTGGGAGGCGAGCCGGAATTGATCCCGGAATACTGGACTGCTCTGCGCGATCACGCCCTGGCGTTCTTTCAGAAACCACCCGAACCGGAGGCCCGTCTCTGGGAAGTGCGTTGCGCGCCCGCAGCGCCCTTGCCGCCCGGGGCTCCGGAGTGCTGGTTGCTGGACTGGGCCGGCGCCAGGCGTTGGTGGTGGACGGCGCGTCAGGAGTCCGAGGTGGCGGCCTATGCTGCTTCTGCCGGCGGGCAGGCGCAGCCAGCGCGGGCGACGCCCCAGGTGACCGGCGCCGAAGGCGCTCTGATGGCCCGAATCAAGTCTGCCTTCGATCCCCGCAACATCTTCAACCCCCATCTCGCCAGCATGTTTCCCCAGGGGTCGAATTGATGGTGTGGGGTCCAACCCGTCTGCGTTGCCTGACTCATGCGCACGGAACTTGACCAGCGCTGGCTCGACGTCCCGGAGGGGCGACGCGCCGACGCCATACTCAGGCGTTGCGTCCACTGTGGCCTGTGCAATGCGGTCTGCCCCACGTATCAGTTGCTTGGGGATGAACTGGATGGTCCGCGCGGGCGCATCTACCTCATCAAGAATCTGCTGGAAACGCCGCAGCCAGATCTGGCTGGCGCCACTCGAAAGCATCTCGACGCCTGTCTGACCTGTCGCGCCTGCGAGACGGTTTGCCCGTCCGGCGTGGACTACGGCGAGTTGCTGGAGACTGGCCGTCTGGCAGCCGGCGCAGCGGGGCGCAGCGCCGGGCAGCGCGTCCTGCGTTGGCTGCTCGGACTGCTGGCGCCAAGGGCTCGGCGCATGTCGGCTCTGGTGCGACCACTGCGCTGGTTTCTTTGGCTGCTGCCGTCGGCCTGGGCAGCGCCGCTGCGGGTTCGGCCAGCGCTCTCGCCGATGCCGCAAGCGGCGCGCCAGCTACCTGCATCCGGCGCTCCAGGCGCGGGGCGCGCCCTGCTCTTGCAGGGGTGTGTACAGGCCGCACTCACGCCGCAGGCGACGGCAGCGGCAGGGCGCTACCTTGAGGCGCATGGCGTCGAGGTATGCTATTTGCCAAACGAACACTGCTGCGGCGGTCTGAACCTGCACTTGAACCAGACCGGTTCGGCGCACGCCTGGATGCGACGCAATCTGGATGCGCTGGCGCCACGATTGTCGGGACTACGCTGGATCATCTCCTCGGCCAGCGGCTGCGGCGTGACGGTCAAGGACCTGGGCCGGCTGTTTGCCAATGATCCGCACTATGGGCCAATCGCCCGCGCAGTCAGTGCGAAAACGCGGGACCTCGCTGAAGTCGCCACGGAATTGGAAGCGGGATTGGCGCCTGCCGATGGCGGGCGCCCGGTGCAGCGAACCGAGGCCGAACCGATTCAGCCGCCGGCAATTCGTTCATCTGCGGCAACGCCAGACCGAGGGCTGAGGGTAGCCTGGCAGGCGCCCTGCACGCTGCAACACGGCCAACGCTTGACCGGGCTGGTCGAGCCTCTGCTCGCCCGTGCCGGCTATGCTGTGCAGTCACTGGCGGATGCGCACATGTGTTGTGGTTCGGCGGGCGTCTATTCGCTGCTGCAACCAGATATGGCTGCGGATCTGAAGCAGGCAAAACTCACGCAGATTCGGGCGACAGCGCCGGATCTGGTTGCGACTGCCAATGTTGGCTGTCAACTGCATCTGTCCGGCGAACCCGGCCTGCCGGTCTGCCATTGGATCGAGCTGCTGGACCCAGCCCGCCTCCGAAGCGATGTTCCGGCTCAGGCCCCTTGATCAGACTGAATGCGCGTGCCGCGACTCACCAGCTCGTGGCGCACGATCTTCCAGACGCCATCCAGTCGCTGCATGTCCGACTTGTAGGTGGCCCAGAGTGTCAGGGTGGTATCAGGCTGATCCTTGAGATAGTGCAGCGCCTGCACGTCCGTGCGGCAATGCGCCCGGTCTCCGTCAATGCTGGCAAACTGCGGGCCGAGCATGTGCTGCGTTGGCCCGAATTGCTCCAGAGCCGTCTTGACATAGGCCAACCAGGCATCACCGCCGCGAACCGTCTCCTCACCGAATCCGACCACTTCCACATCATCGGCGAAGCAGCCCCGGTACATGACGAAATCCCGCTCGTCCACGCCGGCGGCGTACCTGAGCATCACATCCTGCAGCGCGATGCGATCTGCGACGGTCTGCTCCGACATGGCGCCGTTCCGTTCCAGTGGTTCAGCCGGCCGCGGCGTTGTAGCCGAGGATGGCCTTCACTTCCAGGAATTCCTCGAAGCCGTGGCTGCCCCATTCCCGGCCGTTGCCGGATTGCTTGTAGCCGCCGAAGGGCGCCTTCTGATCTACCGAGGCGCCGTTCAGGTGGACATTGCCACTGCGAATCTGCCGAGCGACGGCCCTGGCCCGCTCCGGATCTCCCGACGAGATGTAGCCGGAAAGCCCATATACAGTGTCGTTGGCGATGCGCACTGCGTCTTCGTCGTTCTCATAGCCGATCAGTGACAACACAGGCCCGAAGATTTCCTCACGGGCAATGGTCATGTCGTTGCTGACATGGGAGAAGACCGTCGGCTTCACGTAGTAGCCGCGATTCAGCCCGTCCGGTCGGCCCGTGCCACCGGTTTCGAGTTGGGCGCCTTCGGCGATGCCTCTCTCGATCAGCCCCTGAATCTTGTTGAACTGGGTTTCCGACACCACCGGGCCTATGTTGGTGGTGCTGGCGTTGGGATCGCCCACCTGAATGTTCTCTGCTGCCGCACGCGCGATGCCTGCGGCCTCGTCCATGCGCGCGCTCGGCACCAGCATCCGCGTTGGCGCATTGCAGGATTGGCCCGAGTTCATGCACATGCCGAACACGTCCCGAGAAATGGCGGCCTGGAAGTCGGCGTCGTCGAGGATGATGTTGGCCGACTTGCCGCCGAGTTCCTGCGCCACCCGCTTGACGGTGGGCGCCGCGTTTCTGGCGACTTCGATACCCGCCCGGGTGGAGCCGGTGAAGGACATCATGTCGATATCCGGGTGCGCAGAAAGGGCGGCGCCGACTGTTGGTCCGTCACCATTGACCAGATTGAATACGCCTGCGGGCACGCCGGCTTCGTCGAGGATTTCGGCAAACAGGATGGCGTTGAAGGGAGCGACTTCCGATGGTTTCAGCACCATGGTGCAGCCTGCCGCCAGCGCCGGCGCTACCTTGCACGCAATCTGATTGATGGGCCAGTTCCAGGGGGTGATGAAGCCGCAGACACCCACTGGTTCCTTGACCACCCTCGACGTGCCGACGTCTTCCTCGAACTGGAAGTTCTTCAGCACTTCCAGGGCTGTCATCAGGTGGCCGACGCCTGCCGGCGCCTGGGCCGCCTTGGCCAGGAACATGGGGGCGCCCATCTCCTCGCTGATGGTGGCGGCCACTTCGTCCATTCTTGCGCTGTAGGCGGCAATGATCCGTTCCAGCAGGGCGATGCGTTCTTCTCGCGTGGTCGTGGAAAAGGTTTCGAATGCGGCCCTGGCGGCGCCGACGGCTGCATCCACATCGGCCTGGGCGCCGAGTGCGATCGCATCGATCACCTCTTCCGTAGCAGGGTTGACGACCGGCATGGTGGCGCTTGTGGAGGGCGAGGTCCACTGCCCGTTGATGTAGAACTTTTGACGATTGCTCACGATTCGAGGTCTCCTGTCAGTCTGGGGTTGATCAGCCGAGGTTCATGCTCTGCGAGAGCACGGCAAAGCCCTCGGTGGCGGCCAGTCGCTTGCCGACAACGGCCTGGTATTCCTCGGAGTTGTACCATGCCTGGGCCTGCTCTGCGGATTCGAACTTCAGCACGACCGATTGCGGACCCGGCGGTTCGCCTTCCATGCTGGCAGCGGCGACATCGAACACCACCACTTCGCCGCCATACTTGGCTACGGCGGGGCCGGCGCCCCCCTGATACTCACGGTACAGGTCTGCATCGTTCACTACATACTGGGCAATGAAGTAGGCTGCCATCGGTCACTCCTTGGTGTGCTGAGCGGGGGCGTGATGAACAGGGTTCTGCGTTCGGGACTACTTGCTGATCTGCGGCTCGCCTTCGCCGGAGAGTTCGGGCAGCCCCGGATGGCCCAGGAACATCTTGCCGATCTCCGTGTACAGGGGGTGGGCCACCCATCGGTGCGTCGCGCAGCCGTGCGCATCGCGCAGCTTGCGTTCCAGCGGGCAGTCCATGCGCAGGCTGGTGGTGCCGGCGGCATTGTGTACGCTGTCCACGACGCGCATCGAGACGTTCGCGGCATGAGTGCAGGCGAGACGCGCCAGCTTGGTGGTTTCGGCGCCGGGTGTGGCGGCGCCGTCGGCCAGCTCATCGACCACATCGTCCATGCTGTCTGTCAGGAAGGCGCGCGCAGCGCGCAACTCGGCTTCGCCTTCGCCGACTCGATACTGGGCGACGGGCTTGTCCTTGAGGGTGGAGGATGAAAGCAGCGGCATCTTGTTTTGGGCGATGTCGCAGAAAACATCCAGGGCGCCCCTGGCAACGCCAAGAGCCACCGCTGCCTTGTTGAATGACAGGCGCAAGGCGACCGGGATGCGGAAGACCGGGTTGGGGTAGTGGGCAGGCACGCTGAACAGATCGACCTCGGCAAACCGTGCGGGCACCAGGGCGTTGTCGGCGAATACATCATGGCTGCCGGAGCCACGCAGACCGGCCATGTTCCAGGTGTCCCGGATTTCCCATTCGTCCCGATGCAGGAACCACATGCGAAACACCGGCGTGCCGTCTTCGTTCAGGCGTGCTTCGCCGTTCTCCACGATGGGGGCGGCCATGAAGCTCCATTCGGCATTGTGGCAGCCGCTCTGGAAAGTGGTCTGCCCGGAGACCCGGAAACTGCCGTCTTTCTGCGGCACGGCAAAGGAAGGCTGAGTGCCCGGCCCACCGCCACCACACATGATGACGCGCGGATTGTCCAGATAGACTTCGCGGGCAATGTGGGGGTCCATGCCGCCGGCGGCGATGGCGTTGATCTCGGAGCCGATCATCACGTTCCAGCCTACGGAGCCGTCGATGGCGGCAATGGCCTCCAGAACCTCGATCGTTTCTCTTACGCTGGCGTTCTCTCCGCCAAGCTCGGTGGGCAGAGTAAATCGGTACAGCCCCTCATTGATGAGGATATCAGCCGTCTCGGCCGGCAGGCGGCGCTGATTCTGGGCTTCATCGCCCCCCTCGCGAATGACGTCCGCCAGCCGGTGCACCCGTTCCAACGGCGATTCCAGGAACCCGGTGGCGCCCGGCTTCGGCTCGGATACGACTGCTTCTGACATGCTTCGCTCCGTTGAATTCGAGTGCGGCAGCATACCGGTGTCGCCCGTGGATTGAAAGTGCGTGCATGGGGCCAGTACCCCTGGCGGACGGGCTGTCGCAATCATTCGGACTTGACCCGAAACGCTTGAGAACCACCACATCCGCGTCCGGGCGCCAGTGGATGGTGGATTCGAGCACCAGGCTCATTTCCATATTCGAAATCGCTGTCAGATCACACGCAGGACGAACAGGTCGCAGAGTCGAGAGATTGGCAATGCAGGGCGAGATAACCCAAAATGCTGGCGACCTGTCGGCAGGGGCCTCTCATGAAACGCAGGGATTTGCCAACGACTACCGTGGTCTGGCGGCAATCAGTTCACTTGCCGGCGCAATACCTGCGCCGCCATCGTCGCGCCCTTGTTGAACGATGCCACGCTGTGCTCTTGCGACCTGGACTGCCGCGGGCTGATGTTTCCCGACCCTCCGCTTTTGCGCGGGCGAGTTGCATGAGCAACAAGCGGTGAACAGCGCCTGGACGTCTGTCGATGGCCTGGATGTTCCATGGATGCTGGAACGATGGGCTGAAAGGCAGCCCGACAAGACCTGCCTTGTCTTCTGCCCGTTCGGTGAGGCCGAGCAGCGTTTTACCTATGCAGAACTGTTTGCAGGGTCCCGTCGTCTCGCCGAAGGATTGAGTCGGAGAGGCGTAGAGCCCGGCAACTTTGTTCTGCTGCACATGGACAACTCGCCCGAGTTCATCTTCTCCTGGTATGCGTGCGCGATCCTTGGCGCCGTTGCCGTGTCAACGAATACCCGGTCGGTCGCGCGCGACCTGAGCTACTTTGCAGAGGTGACGGAAGCCGTTTGCTGCCTGACGCAGCCAAGGTTCGCCGAAATGATCCGGGATGCCTGCCCGGACCTTCGCTTTCTGGCAGTCGCCAACAACGACGCAGGGCAGCCGAGGGCGGACAGCTCGGCAATCGTCGAAAAGACGGCGGCGTTGCCCTTCGAAGCGCTCTTCAACAAGGACAAGCGATCGATAGCGCCGCCCGATCCGCAGAGGAATCTGAGCGTTCAGTTCACATCCGGCACTACTTCCCGCCCCAAGGCAGTCCTGTGGACACATGCCAACGGAGTCTGGGCGGGAAGGACAACCGCGCAGCATTTCCGCTTGCAGCGGGAAGACGTCACCCTGATCTACATGCCGCTCTTTCATACCAACGCCCAGGGTTACTCGATGCTCGCAACTCATTGGTCGGGAGGCACGATTGTCGTTCTGCCAAAATTCTCCGCATCGCGGTTCTGGGAAGTTTGCGTCAACCATGAAATCACCTGGGCGTCGATGATCCCGTTCGCAGTAAAGGCAATCATGGCGCAGCCTGTTCCTGAACATGGCATGCGCTTCTGGAGTATTGGCGCGCATCTACCAGATGTCGGCAGGCGTTTCGGGGTGGATACCCTGGGGTTGTGGGGGATGACCGAAACGCTCACGCAAGGCATTGTTGTGGATCGGGACGATCTCGGGCCGGCACAGACGATCGGAAAGGTTGCGCCGGAATATGAAATTCAGATTCGCAGTGACGACGGCGCACTGATCGAGCGAGGCGGGAAAGGCCGCTTGTTTATTCGAGGAGAACGCGGTGTCTCCCTGTTCAAGGAGTACTATCGAAACCCGCAAGCGAATTCGGCTGCATTCGACGAAGATGGGTGGTTCGACACTGGCGACATCGTCAGGGCGGATGATGACGGTTGGTTGTTCTTTTGCGATCGAGACAAGGACATGTTGAAGGTCGGCGTCGAAAACGTGGCGGCTTCGGAAATTGAAGCGGTCGTGATGCAGACAGGCCTTGTGTCCGAATGTGCGGTGGTCGGACAACCTCACTATATGCTGGACGAAGTTCCGGTCGCTTTCGTGACTCGTGGCGACAAGGAGGCGACCCTGACCGAATCACAAATCGAGAAAGAGGTCATCGACTACTGTCGCGTCAATCTGCCGGATTTCAAGGTGGTGCGGCGGGTGCACGTGGTCGATGAACTGCCACGCGCAACCCTGGAGAAGGTCGCGAAAAATGTCTTGCGGGAGAGGTTGAAGCCAATTGATCGTGATTGAGAACATTTGGGGTGAACGAGGTGGAGATCGGTGAAGTACAACGAAGCCACCTCTCACCTCGACGTGCCTTACGGTGCGCAACTGATCCCTGCAAGACTCCCGCAAGCGTGAGCGTGCACGAACGAACAAGGTCGCTTGCGCACGAATCCATGCCTGGCGAAGCCAGAGCGCTAACGTGAGAGATTGCGCCATCGCGGCAACTATCGGTTAGATGGCGATTCGAACAAGCAGGGAGCGCACAATGACCCATTCAGGTGGCGTAGCGGTCGCAGATGTAACGACGGTCGCCGACAAGCTGGCTATTCATGAGCTACTCGGACACTACTCGCTTGCCTACGACGCGGGTGATCTGGAGAGCTGGTTCAACCTGTGGACGGATGACGGATCGTTTGCGGTTTACATGCCGTCACGTAGCGAACCGATCCTCAGCGCGAACGGCCGTGACGAACTGATCGAGGTCATCAAGACAGCCCGCGAAGACGGGGGATTTCCAGACGCGTTGTGCGGCTTTCACCTGCAAAGCGTGACCGTGTTCGACGAGCTGACGCCGACAGCCGCGCGGATTCGCACCATGGTGCACGCCACCGTGCAAACCTGCCACGATGACGGCGCCGACGAAGTGGACGGCAACACCTGGTTCGAGAAGGTTGAATCCCGACTGCTGTTCGGGGGCATCTATCACAGCGAGCTGGCAAAGATCGAAGATCGCTGGTTTTTCCGCCGTCGGGTTTTCATGGCCAGCACCAGCGTGTACCCGTAGCCGCGAGTTCAGCGAAAGTCTGTTCCAGCCTCGCCGTGTCGCACCGCCTCAAGTTGCTGTGCCAGGCTACAACTTGAATCCCACCTGCATCCCGTAGGTTCGAGGTGGGGCATAGAAGCCGATCTGGCCGATCAGCGCTTGCACGGTCAGCACGTTTTCGAGATATTCCTCGTCTCCCAGATTCTGGCCAAACGCCGCGACGAACCAGCGTTCATTCGCGCCGGTAAAGGTCAAACGCGCGTTCCATAATTCAATCGCCCCTTGATCTACACGCGCATCCTCGAAAGCCGTGAAGTAGATCTTGTCGCGATAGTAGAACTCTCCGCGCAGGGTCAAAGAGCCGATGTCACCCAGAGCGATCCGGTGTTCCGCCGCCAGGCTGGCCGTAAGATCCGGCGCTCGCGGCATCGCATTGCCGTCGCGGTCGAACACGCCTTCCGTCGGTCGATCAGGATCTACAGTTACCCATTCGTCCAGCTCTCCATGGAGAAAGGCGAGGCTGGCCTCGAACATCAGCGCTTCCGTTGCCTGCAGGACGACGTCCAGATCCAGCCCGCTGAGCGTTGCCTCTCCTGCATTTTCGATTTGCGTGGCGGCGGCGCCAGCGCCGCGATCGGCGAGGAAAGTCTGCAGCTGAAGGTCTTTGTAGTCGTAGTAGAAGGCCGCTGCATTCAAGCGCATTCGACCCTCCCACCATGTGGACTTGACGCCGGCCTCGTAGCTCCAGATAAACTCCGGGTCGAATTCACTTTGGGCGGCAAAGAGATTGAATCCGCCACTTCGAAATCCTCGTGTCGCGGACGCGTAAACCATGACATCTTCGCTGGGGCGATACTCGATCCCGAATCTGGGCGTCCAGGGTCTCCAGGAAGCGTCGGAGTCGTCGCTGACCAGAATCAACGGCGCGCCGCCCGAAACCAGCCCCTGACTCCGCTCGAATTCCTTGTTCTCGTAGCTGTATCGAACGCCCACCGTCGCACTGAACTGGTCAGTCAAGGCATAGTTCAACTGCAGTGCGGTGCCGAAGGCCTCGTTGTCAAATTCGCTTTGCCAGATTCCTGCGAAGCCGAATAGCGGCAGGTCATTGTCGGCATTGGTCTTTGCGTCGGCAACGTAGTAGTTGACCAAGCCCGTCCATTGCAGCCTGCCCGATTCCCCGCTCACCACGATTTCCTGGGAAAAAAACTCCGCATCTTCACCCCATTCCTCACCAATTCGCGGCCAGACGACTCCATTGTGCGCCAGCGGGATTTCTGTGGAATCAACATCCAGAGCGCCGGTTTCATCGAGAGAATCAAAGGTGGTGACAGACGTGAGCGTGAATCCTTCGAAATCCCACACCAATCTGGCGTTCAAGCCCCACTGTTCAACGCCAAGACCAGAATCAATGTCATGCAACACCTCCCTGGGGTTGTCGTTGACCGTAGCCCCGAAGAGGAGCGTGCTGGGGTTCGTTTCGGGGTTCAGGGCTTTTGGCAGCGCACGCGTTTCTCGGTCGAAATAGTAACCGGCGACATCCAGGGTCACGTGGTCGCTGAGCACAAACTCCAAGGCGCTGCGCAGATGCAGGATGTCGGTATCGTCACCCGCTTTATCGAGCAGGATGTTGTCCGTGTAGCCATCATCCTGGTTGCGGGTGACGTTGAGGCGACCGAACACCCGGTCACCCAGCAACGGGCCGCTGAGCGAGCCACGCGCAACGAACTGACCGAGATTTCCGAACTGCAGGTCTCCCTGCGCGAAAAACTCGCGCGTCGGCCTTCTGGTGACGATATTGATGGCTCCACCCGTGGCGTTGCGGCCATACAGCGTACCCTGCGGTCCCTTCAACACCTCTACCCGTTCAACATCAGCCAGCGCCGCAATCTGGCTGGCAGCCCGAGCCTGGTAGGCGCCATCCACGTAAACCGATACCGCTCCGTCGATTGCCGGGCCTACCACATCGCTGCCAACACCGCGAATGTACGGCTGCCCCAAGTGAGTATTGCGGGTGATGACCAGGCCCGGAATGCGCGACTGAAGCTCCATGGTGGTCGCGATTCCCGCACTGTCCAGATCCTCTCCGCTGAGTGCTGCAACGCTAATCGGCAAGTCCTGCAGGTTCTGTGCGCCCGACTTCGTTGCCGTCACCACGATTTCCTCAAGGACCGATTCGTTCTGAGCCCACGCATCCCACGATCCGGTGGCCAGGAGCAACAATGAAAGCGATGTCGTGGCAGAAATCCTGCCAGGGAGTCGAGCCCCATCTAGAGAAAACCGTATATGTCGCATGATCTCTCCGAAACAGTCCTTGGCTACCAACGGGGATTTTCGACCAGACGCACCGTCGTGTGCATGCGAGCCAGTGCATACGATCTTGGCATTGTGTGCAGGAGGATCAGCGGGCATCAGGCTGAAACGTAGTGGCCCAGCGTACGATGAAAGTGACGAATGCGCGATTCATGAAACCCGGCCAGATTGATTTGATTCGTTACCGAAGACTTCAATCCCTGCTGGATCAACGGTATGTTCGCCATATCTTCATCCAGGATTGCGCCTATCGCGCCCAGGGCCGGCTCGCACGACTCACCTTGCTCTACGACAATCGGCGTTGCTGAAGTTGGCCGCTTCCCCTGGAACGGGAGGAGCAGCACGATGTCCATTGTGCAGTTCCCTGGGCCCCCATCTGGGCGAAACCAGTATCCCAGCGGATATCCCAGCGTGGGCCAGGGCATGAAATTCGGAAATACGTTGTACCAGACATAGTCTATGGCGTTGAACCTGTTCAAATGCGAGATGTCGCAATCCAGATCCGCCTTCGTCTTGTCGACCGTCAAACGCCAGATGACATCTCGGGCGCTTTCACCATCCCCAACGATGTAACCTCGCTTGTCCTTGAATTCCGGTGCGTAGTACTCGATCCAGTGATCAACCGCTTTCTGTTCGGCCCGCCGATCAGGAGCCCCGCTTCCTGTCAGCACGCCAGCAGCGCCAACGCCGCGCGCGAAGTGCTTCTCATCGTGGTACACATCTTGTCGCATCGCAGCCAGCGGCGCTGCCGGCAGTATTGAATCGGGATGCACGGAGGCGCCATGGAACGACTCCATGAACGCTTCCTGGGCGACCTTCCAATTCGCCGGAATCTTCTTGATGACGTGCACCGCCTTGAAGCGATTGGCCAAGCTCCATCCCGCGGCGTCCCATTGCCCGGGCATGGCGCCCAGATAGCTCGACAGCGGCGGAGCTTTCAAATCCGGGTTGACGAATACGTACCCCTGCCACACGCTCACCTGCAACTCCGGCAGACTCAGTTGCGACTGTTCAAGCTGCGAAAAGTCCCAGCTTTCTGGAATGTGCCTGCAGCGACCGTTCAGGTCCCAATTGAAACCATGAAACCTGCACCGAATTGATGTGGCGTTGCCTGGCTTGTCGCACAGACGCATGCCCCGGTGCAGACACGAATTGTGAAAAGCCTTGAGCGAACCATCAGTCTGGCGCACCACCAGGGCAGATATGCCCGCGCAGTCATAGACCAATGTATCCCCGGAATCCGGAAGATCCTCCGCCCACCCAACGACCTGCCAGACCTTGCGCCAGACCTTTTCCTTTTCGAGTTCATGAAACGCTTCACTGGTGTAGCGCTCTGTGGCCACCGTGGGCACGTCCACGAGTTCCATCCGGTGATCAAAGACGGTGTCAGGCGGCGTCGCGTCTTCGTTCTTGAACATTCCCTCGAAGCTGGCAACAATTTTTTGTTGCTGAACGCTTTGCGCCTCGAACTCGCCCATCCCTGTTGTCCTCTACAGTTTAAGTTGTTGTCTTCTACGCCGATTGTCCGAGCAGTCATGCTGCGTCAGTCAAGACTAACGGCAATAGATGGCGGCGGCATGCGTAGTGGCGCAGAAGCGCTTGGCTCTTCGTGCACAGGGTCCGGGCTGGAACTACCTGGTTGGAAGGTTCAGGCGTTCCTTGCGGTAGCTGGACGGATTTCGGCCAAATCTGGTCTTGAACGCATTGCTGAAGTGCGCTGAATCGGAAAACGCCCACTTGAAGCCAATCTCGGTAACCGAGAGGCTGTGCAGAAGCGGGTCGCATAGATCCCTGGCCGATCCTTCCAGGCGCTGCTCCTTGACGTACCGCATCACGGACCCACCATGCTCGGAGAAGAGCTTGTGCAGGCTACGCACCGAAAAGCCGAACTCCCGGGCAATCGTATGGGGACTGAGTTCTGCTCGCTTGAGGTTGTCTGCAATAAAGCGCTTGATTTCTCCAAGACGCGCGCGCCGTGGATCTGGCTGAATGCAAAGGCTGGAACACCGAATGAGATTTGCTATGACATCCGCCATGGCGCCAGCAACGCAGCGGTCATCCAGGTCGCCGTGAGACTTCGCCGCGCTTGACACGGCCTTCAAGTGCGAGGCCATCAAATGACCAGCAGGGCAATCGGTGGAAATGACGGCATATCCGCCGGAGAAGCCCGGAACGCGGTCGTGCAAGCAGGTTTCAGGCAGCAACACGTTCAGAAAGCCCACCGGCCTTGTCGCGACGAATGAAATCGGGCTGCGCGAACTCCATATCTGAACGTTTGATTCATCAAGGCGCTGTCGCTCGCTGTCAACGTCTATGTCGCCGTCAAAGGCGTGCGTAACCCCGACGTACGCGGCGTCCCCCACATCGAGAGTACTCTCGTCCCGCACGCCGCGAATCTCCGCCATATGCATCTCGGTGAGCAAGATGTCTGCGAATTCACGGCTACCAATGGACACGTGGCTTTGCGCCCGATTCTTGTTGGCAACGCGCCACTGCCTGTTGTAGCTGCTGAGAATGTTCTCAACGTCTGCTACTGGAAGATCCGGCCGCGCCTCCTCGACATGCCACTTTGAGCGCGATGGACTCATGCCGTTCATGACCTCTCTGAAGTGGTCGGGCCCCTGGACAGATTGCGGGCAAAGCTCCAGATTGATTTGTGTTGGTCAATTGCCCCGATTCGTCGCAGCATCTTCCCTCGTTTCAGCGGGCGCGGTCAAGTTTGGGCCGAAACAGTTGGGGGCGAAACAGAGAGGCGCTGCCTATCCTTCCCCGCCGGCAGCCGTCCGCCAGGCTGCAATGGCCGCGTCAAGGCGCGCCGGCGGCGCTGCCCGAGTGATCCGGACGATGACCCCGAGCCAGGGATGGTCCAGGTAGTTGAGTTCGCCAAGGCGCATGGTTCGGCGCTCCGTCAGGCGGACGAAGTCGGCGCCCGGCGCGGGCTCGCGCATCTGCAGATCCGCCAGAAAGTGCAGGAAGCGTCCCTCGGTAACTGTCAGGGCGCCGAACAGTCCTTGCGTTGCATCGCCTTCGGCTGAAGCGATGACGATCGGTTGCCCGTTGCCGTGCTCGATCGCTGGTTGAATCCAGGCGCCGTGCCAGAGCAAGCGGGTTTCCGGCGCGCGTTTCAGGCGTTGCGCCAGGCCTTGGAGCGTCAATGCGGATGGCTCGATCAGACGAAAGTCGTCACCGCGTCTTTCGCGCTCGACATCCGCCGCTGCCCGCATCAGGTCGAGCCAGGGGTGGGGCGCGAGTTGCGGGTCAATCTGCGGCGGTGGCGCAGGCCTGGCTTCCGTCTCCGGGGGGCGCAAGGTCAGTGTCGGGAAGGTCAGGCAGGCGCGGGTGTTGGCGGTGATTGCCTGGTCTTGCCAGGAGGCGTCCTGTTGCAAGCGGATGGCTTGCCAGGGCAAGGGCGCGATTTCGGGGCGCGCCAGATCTTCGCGTGCAGAATCCGGGCCCAGAGTGGTGTGGGCAAAGATCACAACTTCGATGGCGTGCCTGTTGCGCACCAGTTCCTCAGGGTCTGGGAAGAAGCCCGTCATGCCGCCTGTTGCTGCTTGCGCCACGGCCGGGTTGGAGCAGAGGGCGAGCAGGAGCCAGATGCTGCCACGGTAAACGTCGGACCGTTGGCGCAGCGCTTGGGTTCCGAGGCGAGGCACGGGCGCGCTCAACCAGCCGCCAGGCCCGCCGCCGACACTGGCGCCTCCAGTGCATCCAGCAGCTCGTGCGCATAGCGCACTCGCGCGGCGAGGTCCGGCATCGGTCGATTGATATGCAGCGCTTCACCGTCGGCCAGCTTGTACGCTTGCGGCTCGCGGCTGACCAGCGCCACCAGAGCGGCCGGGTCCACTCTGGAATGGCTGTCGAACAGCAGGCGACCGCCGCTTTCGCCGAGATTCAGGCGGGTGATGCCGAGTTGACCGGTGCGCAACTTGACGGCTGTGACGTCAAACAGGTGGTCGAGCGCTGCGGGTGCGCGCCCGTAACGGTCAATGATCTCGTCGCGCAGGTCGTCCAGCGCGGCTTGATCCGGTGCGGCAGCGATACGCTTGTAGAGGGTCAGGCGAGTCTGGGCGTCCGGTATCCAGGTTTCCGGGATAAGCGCAGGCCCGTGCAGGTTGACTTCCCGGCCTGTGGTCTGCAAGGGAACGGCGAGTTCCGGGCGCCGTCCATCGCGCAACGCGTTGACGGCCCGATCCAGCATGTTGGCGTACAGATTGAAGCCGATGGATTCGATTTGCCCGGACTGCTCCTGGCCCAGCAGTTCGCCGGCGCCGCGAATTTCCATGTCCTGCGTCGCCAGCGCGAACCCGACGCCGAGTTCGCCGGCTGCCTGGATGGCCGCCAATCGCTTCTTCGCGTCTGCCGTGATCGCACTCGCGTGCGGGGTGAGCAGATAGGCGTAGGCCTGGCGATGCGATCTGCCGACGCGGCCGCGTAGCTGGTGCAGTTGCGCCAGCCCGAAGCGGTCTGCGCGCTCGATGATGATGGTGTTGGCATTGGCGATGTCGATGCCGTTTTCGATGATGGTCGTGCACACCAGAACGTTGGTGCGCCTTTGGTGAAAGTCGCGCATGGCCGCTTCCAGCGCCCGTTTCGGCATCTGACCATGACCGACCCCGACACGCGCTTGCGGAACCAGGCGCGCCGTTTCGTCTGCCGCCCGGAGGATGGTCTGTACCTGGTTGTGCACCAGAAACACCTGGCCGCCGCGCATCAGCTCGCGCTGGACCGCCTCGCGAATCAGCGCATCCTGGCGTTCCTGAACGAAGGTGAGAATCGAAAGACGCCGAGCCGGTGGCGTGGCGATGATGGAGAGGTCACGAATGCCGCTGAAGGCGAGGTTCAGCGTGCGCGGAATCGGCGTGGCGGTGAGCGTGATGACATCGACTTCAGCGCGCAGCGCCTTGAGGCGCTCCTTTTGTCGCACGCCGAAACGATGTTCTTCGTCGATGATCGCCAGGCCGAGCTTGCAGAAGGCAAGATCGGCGCCGAGCAGCCTGTGCGTGCCGATCAGGATGTCGATCCGACCGTCGCTCAGCCGCTGTCCGACTTGCTTCATCTCGTTGCCGCTGCGCAGCCGTGAGGCCAGATCGAGATTGATCGGCCAACCGGCGAATCGGTCGCGGAAGGTATCAAAGTGCTGTTGCGCGAGCAGGGTCGTCGGCGCCAGCACCGCCACCTGATAGCCGGCCTGTACGGCCACGAAAGCAGCGCGCATGGCCACTTCCGTCTTGCCGAAGCCGACATCGCCGCAGATCAGGCGATCGGTGGACTTTTCCGAGCCTATGTCGGCGAGTACAGCGTCTATGGCGCTTGCCTGGTCCGCCGTCAACTCGAACGGAAAGGCGGCTGCGAACCGTTCCTGGTCGGCGTTGTCAATTCTCAGCGCCGGCGCCTTGCGTGCCGCCCGCCTGGCTTGCACGTCCAGCAGTTCCGCTGCTACGTCCACCACCTTCTCGGCGGCCTTGCGCCTGGCCTTGTCCCATTGGCCCGAGCCGAGCCGGTGCAGCGGCGCCGATTCTGCTTCCGCACCGGCATAGCGCGTTACCAGATGCAGGTCCATCACCGGCACATAGAGGCGCGCGCCCTCGGCGTATTCCAGCACCAGATACTCGCTGGCGGCGTTGTCGATGTCCAGGGTTTCCAACCCGCAATAGCGCCCGACGCCGTGTTCTTCATGCACCACCGGCGCGCCCGGCGACAACTCCGCAAGGTTGCGCAGGATCTGTTCCGCGTTCAGCCCGCGCGCCTGTCGTCGTTGCCGACTGCTGCGGCTACCGGGTGGGGCGCTGAAAAGTTGCTGCTCGCTCACCACCAGGCAATTGCCCAGCCAGAGCCCGGCGTCAAGCGTCGCCTCGGTGATGGCGAAGCGCTGGTCGCCTTCGAGGAACGCCTGCCAGCTGGCACAGTCGGTGGCCTTGATGCCGGCCTTGTCCAGGAATTCGGAGAGCAGCGCCAGGCGTCCAGCGCGCTCGGCGGTGAAGAGAATCCGCACGCCCGGTTCGGCGCGTACCAGGTCGATCAGCGCCTGGCCGGGCGTATTCAGTCGGGGATTGGCTTGCAGCGGCGGCAGCGGGCGACTGGCAAACTGCACCGAGTGTCGGTAGGCCGCATCATTCAGCAGCACCCGAGGATGAGATTTCAGGGCCTGATTCAGGTGTTCAGGCGGCAGATAGATGGCGTCCGGCGCGAGAATCGGGCGCTCAACATCGCTGCCGAGGCTCTGGTAGCGGCTGTGCAACTGCGCCCAGAAGTCCGAGACTGCCGTCTTGAGGCCCGCCTGCTGGATCACCAGAGCGCCCGGCGGCAGATAGTCGAACAGGCTGGCAAGGCCCGCCGCCCGGTCGAAGAACAGGGGCAGGTAGTGTTCCGCGCCGTTGCTGGCGATGCCCTGCGAAATTTCCTGATATACGGGCGATGCGCCGGTATGGCTTCTGAATTCGCTGTGCCAGTTGTTGCGAAACCGGGTGATCGCCGCCGCATCCAGAGGAAACTCGCGCGCTGGCAGCGCTTCGATCCGCGACACGCGTTTCAAGGTGCGCTGGGTCTCTGCGTCAAAGGTGCGCAAGGTGTCGATTTCGTCGTCGAGCAGCTCCACCCGGAGCGGGTGCCTGGCGCCCATGGGATGGAAATCCAGCAGCGCGCCCCGAATCGCGAATTCGCCGCGGTGCATTACGGTCTCCACCGACAGATAGCCGGCCTCTTCAAGGCGTTGGCGCTGCGCCAACAGATCGAATCTGTCGCCCACCCGAAGCGACAACACCTGGCCATCAATGAAGCTGGTGGGAGGCAGCCGCTGCATGAGCGTTGCGGCGGGCGCCACGAGCAGGCCGCGCTTCAGGCGCGGCAGCCTCTGCAAGGTGGCCAGGCGCTCGGAGATGATGTCCTGATGCGGAGAGAAGGCATCGTAGGGCAGCGTCTCCCAGGCTGGAAATTGCAGAACTGGCAGCGAATCTCCGGCGTAGAAGCGCAGCGCCTGAACGATACTGGCCGCTGCTGCTGCATCCGTGCATGCGACCAGCACCAGGCCGTCCTGGGCTTGCGCCGCCAATACCGCATGATAACTGTCGGCGCTGCCATGAAGCCCAAGCCAGGCCCGTCGCTCGCCCGGTTGCTGCGGCAGCGCCCCGGGCGCCAGATGCGTCGGAGTGAGAAGGGACATTGCGGGTATTTTACAGCCTTTGCCCAGGCGCTTGCGTACAGAGGCAGTTGCAGGCAGCCAAGTTGTCCGTGCGGCTCGTGTGTTGTGCGCCAGTCACCGGCCCCCTACACTGGTCGCGTCAAGCCGGTCGGCGATGGCGGGGTTTTCGATGCGATTTCTGAGCTTCTCGCTCGCGGGTCGAGCATCCTTCGGCGCTGTTCTGGGAGACCGCGTCATTGACCTTGGCGCGCGCCATCCAGAACTGCCCGATCTGCGGGCGGCCTTGCGTCAGCAACGTTTGCGCGAGCTGGCGCGGGAGGCCGAGCGCGCCGAGGGCGATGCGCTCCTCACCGAGATCCAGTTCCTGCCCGTGATTCCCAACCCGGAGAAGATTCTCTGTATCGGCATGAATTATCGCAATCGGGATCAGGAGTACGCGCCGGACCTTGGTCGCGCCGATGCGGTCTATCCCAGCGTATTCATGCGCAGCCGTGAATCCCTGGTCGGCCATGAGCAGCCGATTCTCTTGCCGCCAGAATCGGAGCAGCTCGACTACGAAGGCGAAATCGTGCTGGTCGCAGGGCGCCCGGGTCGGCGCATCGCGGAGGCCGAGGCGCACCGTTTCGTGGCTGGCATGACGCTGATGAACGAGGGCACGGTGCGGGATTGGCTGCGCCATGGACGCTTCAATGTCACCCAGGGCAAGAACTTCGCCAGCTCTGGCGCGCTCGGCCCCCTTCTGGTAACGGCGGACGAGGTGGATCCATTCACGGCGTTGCAGATACGAACACAAGTCAATGGAGAAGAGCGCCAGAACGACAACACGGCCAATCTGCTGTATCCCTTCCGCTACCTGTTGGCCTATCTGTCCACATTCGCGCCCCTGCAGCCAGGCGACCTGATTGCCACCGGCACGCCGACAGGCGCTGGCGTCAGCTTCACACCGCCACGATTCCTGAAGCCTGGCGATCGCGTGGAAGTAACGGCCCCTGGTCTGGGCGTACTCAGCAACCCGGTAGTGGCAGAGGAGATGGTCTGAATGTTGACGGAACAACAGAGCCGCGAGCTCGCTGCTCGGCTCGACGAGGCTGAACGAAACTGCGTGCAGACGCCGCCGTTGACCGCCGCCTACCCTGATCTCGACATGGACGACGCCTACGCCGTGCAGTCCGCCTGGCTGGCGCTGAAACATGCCCGTGGCGCAAGTCTTTCCGGCTACAAGGTCGGCCTCACTTCTCGGGCCATGCAGGAGGCCATGGGGATCGATACCCCGGATTATGGCGTGCTGTTGACGGAGATGGCCGTGGCCAATGGCGCGAGCCTTGTGGCGGCCAGCTATCTCGACCCGAGAATCGAGGCGGAGTTCGCCTTCGTGCTTGACAAGCCGCTCTTCGGGGAAACGGTCAGCCGGACCGACGTGCTTGATGCCACGGCCTATGTCGTGCCGGCTCTGGAACTCATCGCCGCCCGCAGTTGGCGACAGGATCCGAAGACTGGTCGGCCGAGAACCGTGTTCGATACCATTGCCGACAATGCCGCGGCCGCAGCCTATGTGGCCGGCGACGTGCGGGTTTCAGCGGATGAGCTGGACCTGGCCTGGGCCGGCGCCCTTGTCGCCTGCAATGGCGAGGTGCTGGAAACCGGACTCGGCGGCGCGGTGATGGGGCATCCCGCAGAGGGGATACGCTGGCTTTGCCGGCGATTTGCGCGACACGGCGTCGGCTTGCAGCCGGGTCAGTTCCTGCTTTCAGGATCCTTCACCCGGCCGGTGGCGGTATCGGCAGGGGATCAAGTGATTGCCGACTACGGCCCGTTGGGCCAGATCCGCGTCCAATTCGAGTAAGCGCCATGTCCGCCCGTCGCAGCATTGAAATCGCAGGGCTCAGCCATCGCACCCCCATACCGGCGGCGAGCCGCGTCGGGCCGCTGCTGGCCTCAAGCGTCATCGCGCCGTTCAATCCGGATACGCGCCAGACGCCGTCAACGGCTACCGACCAGTTCGCCAACATATTCCGGCATGCAGGGTTGATCCTGGCGGAGGCGGGAGGCGATTGGAGACACATTGTCAAGATGGAGTTCTGGGTGCCGGATGCGGCCAGCCGACCGGCCCTTGATCCCATCTGGCTGGCGCACTTCCCGAAACCCGAATCCCGTCCGGCCCGGCACACGCACGTGGGTCAGACGAATCGCATCAGCGCCAGCTTTCTGGCCTGGATCGACGACTGAAGCGCAGCCATCGGACGGGCCTTGCAGTCCGCTCGACCGGATATTTTCCGAGAGTCGCGGCCTTGCGTTCGTTCGCAAGCCAGCGCAGTGTGGTACTTTTGGCCGGTTGATGATCTCTGTTGTCCGCCAGCCGAGCTGCCATGACCCAGCCCACGCGCCTGCCCATTGGCATCCAGAGCTTCCGCGAGATTCGGGAGGATGGCTGCCACTATGTGGACAAGACACCACACATCAATCGGCTGGTTGACAGCGGCAAGCACTACTTCCTGTCGCGCCCGCGTCGGTTTGGGAAAAGCCTGCTCCTGGACACCATCCAGGAGTTGTTCGAGGGCAATGAGCCGCTGTTCCGGGGCCTGCATATCCACAGCCGCTGGAACTGGGACGCGCCGCATCCGGTCGTGCGGCTGGATTTTGGCGGCGGGCGCTTCAACACCACGGAGCGGCTGCGCGGGAATGTTCTCAACCAGCTTCGGGCGCAGGCGCGGGAGGCCGGTGTGGAAGTCGGAAGCGACGAGCCGCCGGAGATGTTCTGGAATCTCATCCGCGCCCTGCACGCCAAGACCGGCCAGCGGGTGGTGGTGCTGGTGGACGAGTACGACAAGCCGATCCTGGACCCGCTGACTGCCGTGGATGGTTCCCGCGAGCAGGCGCGACGCAACGGCGATGAGTTGCGGGCGCTGTACGGCAACATCAAGACGCTGGACGCGCACATCCGCTTCTCGTTTCTGACGGGGGTGAGCAAATTCAGCAAGGTGAGCCTGTTCTCGGAGTTGAACAACCTCAAGGACATCACGCTGGACCCCAGATACGCGGCCATCTGCGGCTACACGGAGGCGGATCTGGACGTGGTGTTCGCGCAGGAGCTTGAAGGGCTGGACCGGGCGCGGGTGCGCGAGTGGTACAACGGCTACAACTGGCGGGGGCAGGACAAGGATCGGGTGTACAACCCGTTTGACGTGCTGTTGCTGCTGGATGAGCGTGAGTTTACGGCGCACTGGTTCGAGACGGGTTCGCCGGCGTTTCTGATCGAGCATCTGAAGGCGCACGGCGTTGGCCCGTTGGACCTGGATGGCCGGGTGGCTTCCTCGGAGCTGCTGTCTGCGTTCGATGTAGAGCACATCAGCCCGGAGGCGCTGCTGTTCCAGACCGGCTACCTGACGATTCTTGGGGAAGAGACGGCAGGGAATGAGGTGCTGTACAGCCTCGGCTACCCGAACCTTGAAGTCCGCATGGCGCTCAACAGGCGCCTGCTGGCGTCCATCGGCTGGCCCCAGGCAGCGGAATCGGAACGCCGCCGCTTGTTCTGGCGCGCCTTGGAGTCGGCGGACTTTGCGGGCATCGAAGCGCAGTTGACGGCGCTGTTTGCGAGCATTCCGCACGACTGGCACAGGCGCAATGAAATTGCTCGCTACGAGGGCTATTACGCGGGCATTGTCTATGCGTGGTTCACGGGCTTTGGCGCCTCGGTGGTGGCGGAGGACACCAGCGCGGTGGGCCGCGTTGACCTGTCGGTGCGCGTAGCCGGGCAGGTATTTCTGTTCGAGTTCAAGGTGGTGGAGCAGGCAGGGGCAGGCAAGGCGCTGGCGCAGTTGAAGGCGCGCGGCTACGCGGCGAAGCACGCAGGCCGCGGCGAGCCGGTGCATCTGGTCGGGGTGGAGTTCAGCAGCGAGCGGCGTGCGCTGGTTGACTTCAAGACGGAGACTGTCGGCTAAGGCCGCCAAGTTGATTCGCCATGACCCAGCCCACGCGCCTGCCCATTGGCATCCAGAGCTTCCGCGAGATTCGGGAGGATGGCTGCCACTACGTGGACAAGACACCACACATCAAGCGGCTGGTTGACAGCGGCAAGCACTACTTCCTGTCCCGGCCGCGTCGGTTCGGCAAGAGCCTGCTGCTGAACACCATCCAGGAGTTGTTCGAGGGCAGCGAGCCGCTGTTCCGGGGCCTGCATATCCACAGCCGCTGGAACTGGGACGCGCCGCATCCGGTCGTGCGGCTGGATTTCGGTGGGGACCGATTCCACACGACGGAGCAACTGCGCGAGAGCGTCCTGGAGCAAGTCGGTGTTCAGGCGCAGGCGGCGGGCGTCGAGACCGCTGGCAGCTCGGCGGCAGCGCAGTTTCGGCATCTCATCCGCGCCCTGCACGCCAAGACTGGCCAGCGGGTGGTGGTGCTGGTGGACGAGTACGACAAGCCGATCCTGGACCCGCTGACCGCCGTGGATGGTTCCCGCGAGCAGGCGCGCCGCAACCGCGATGAGTTGCGTGCGCTGTACGGCAACATCAAGACGCTGGACGCGCACATCCGCTTCTCGTTTCTGACGGGGGTGAGCAAGTTCAGCAAGGTGAGCCTGTTCTCGGAGTTGAACAACCTGGATGACATCACGCTGGACCCTGACTACGCGACCATCTGCGGCTACACGGAAGCAGACTTGGACGCGGTGTTCGCGCAGGAGCTTGAAGGGCTGGATCGGGCGCGGGTGCGCGAGTGGTACAACGGCTACAACTGGCGGGGCGATGAGCGGGTGTACAACCCCTTCGACGTGTTGCTGCTGCTGAAGAAGCGTGAGTTTGCGGCGCACTGGTTCGAGACGGGTTCGCCAGCGTTTCTGATCGAGCATCTGAAGGCGCACGGCGTTGGCCCGTTGGACCTGGATGGCTTGGTAGCTTCTTCGGATCTGCTGTCTGCGTTCGATGTGGAGCACATCAGCCCGGAGGCGCTGCTGTTCCAGACCGGCTACCTGACGATTGTCGATGAGGCGAGACGGACGGGCGGAATCCGCTACCGGCTTGGCTACCCGAACATGGAGGTGCGGATAGCGCTCAACGAGCGCCTGCTGGCGTCTATCGGCTGGGAGCGGGCGCGGGATCTGGGCAGCCGGGACCGGTTCATGGACGCGCTGGAGGCAGCGGACTTCGAGGGTATGAAGGCGCAGTTGGAGGCGCTGTTTGCGAGCATCCCGCACGACTGGCACAGGCGCAATGAAATTGCTCGCTACGAGGGCTACTACGCGAGCATTGTTTATGCCTGGTGTGCAGCTTCCGGGGCCTTGGTGACTGCGGAGGATACGAGTGCAGCAGGCCGTGTGGACTTGTCGGTGCGCGCTGGCGGGCAGGTATTTCTGTTCGAGTTCAAGGTGGTGGAGCAGGCAGGGGCAGGCAAGGCGCTGGCGCAGTTGAAGGTGCGCGGCTACGCTGCGAAGCACGCAGGCAGTGGCAAACCAGTGCATCTGGTAGGCATCGAGTTCAGCAGCGAGCGGCGTGCGCTGGTTGACTTCAAGACGGAGACTGTCGGCCAAGGCCGCCAAGTTGATTCATCATGACCCAGCCCACGCGCCTGCCCATTGGCATCCAGAGCTTCCGCGAGATTCGGGAGGATGGCTGCCACTACGTGGACAAGACACCACACATCAAGCGGCTGGTTGACAGCGGCAAGCACTACTTCCTGTCGCGCCCGCGGCGGTTTGGGAAAAGCCTGCTGCTGGACACCATCCAGGAGTTGTTCGAGGGCAGCGAGCCGCTGTTCCGGGGCCTGCATATCCACGGGCGCTGGAACTGGGACGCGCCGCATCCGGTCGTGCGGCTGGACTTCGGTGGGGACCGATTCCACACGACGGAGCAACTGCGCGAGAGCGTCCTGGAGCAAGTCAGCGTTCAGGCGCAGGCGGCGGGCGTCGAGACCGCTGGCAGCTCGGCGGCAGCGCAGTTTCGGCATCTCATCCGCGCCCTGCACGCCAAGACTGGCCAGCGGGTGGTGGTGCTGGTGGACGAGTACGACAAGCCGATCCTGGACCCGCTGACCGCCGTGGATGGTTCCCGCGAGCAGGCGCGCCGCAACCGCGACGAGTTGCGGGCGCTGTACGGCAACATCAAGACGCTGGATGCGCACATCCGTTTCTCGTTTCTGACGGGGGTGAGCAAGTTCAGCAAGGTGAGCCTGTTCTCGGAGTTGAACAACCTCAAGGACATCACGCTGGACCCCAGATACGCGGCCATCTGCGGCTACACGGAGGCGGATCTGGATGCGGTGTTCGCACAGGAGCTTGAAGGACTGGATCGGGCGCGGGTGCGCGAGTGGTACAACGGCTACAACTGGCGGGGGCAGGACAAGGATCGGGTGTACAACCCGTTTGACGTGCTGTTGCTGCTGGATGAGCGTGAGTTTGCGGCGCACTGGTTCGAGACGGGTTCGCCGGCGTTTCTGATCGAGCATCTGAAGGCGCACGGCGTTGGCCCGTTGGACCTGGATGGCTTGGTAGCTTCTTCGGATCTGCTGTCTGCGTTCGATGTAGAGCACATCAGCCCGGAGGCGCTGCTGTTCCAGACGGGCTACCTGACGATTCTCGGGGAAGAGACGGCAGGGAATGAGGTGCTGTACAGCCTCGGCTACCCGAACCTTGAAGTCCGCATGGCGCTCAACAGGCGCCTGCTGGCGTCCATCGGCTGGCCCCAGGCAGCGGAATCGGAACGCCGCCGCTTGTTCTGGCGCGCCTTGGAGTCGGCGGACTTTGCGGGCATCGAAGCGCAATTGACGGCGCTGTTTGCGAGCATCCCGCACGACTGGCACAGGCGCAACGAAATTGCTCGCTACGAGGGCTATTACGCGGGCATTGTCTATGCGTGGTTCACGGGCTTTGGCGCCTCGGTGGTGGCGGAGGACACCAGCGCGGTGGGCCGCGTTGACCTGTCGGTGCGCGTAGCCGGGCAGGTATTTCTGTTCGAGTTCAAGGTGGTGGAGCAGGCAGGGGCAGGCAAGGCGTTGGCGCAGTTGAAGGCGCGCGGCTACGCTGCGAAGTACGCAGGCAGTGGCGAACCTGTGCATCTGGTGGGCATCGAGTTCAGCAGCGAGCGGCGTGCGCTGGTTGACTTCGAGACGGAGACTGTCGGCTAAGGCCGCCAAGTTGATTCACCATGACCCAGCCCACGCGCCTGCCCATCGGCATCCAGAGCTTCCGCGAGATTCGGGAGGATGGCTGCCACTACGTGGACAAGACACCACACATCAAGCGGCTGGTTGACAGCGGCAAGCACTACTTCCTGTCCCGGCCGCGTCGGTTCGGCAAGAGCCTGCTGCTGAACACCATCCAGGAGTTGTTCGAGGGCAGCGAGCCGCTGTTCCGGGGCCTGCATATCCACGGGCGCTGGAACTGGGACGCGCCGCATCCGGTCGTGCGGCTGGATTTTGGTGGTGGGCGCTTCAACACCACGGAGCGGCTGCGCGGGAATGTTCTCAACCAGCTTCGGGCGCAGGCGCGGGAGGCCGGTGTGGAAGTCGGAAGCGACGAGCCGCCGGAGATGTTCTGGAATCTCATCCGCGCCCTGCACGCCAAGACTGGCCAGCGGGTGGTGGTGCTGGTGGACGAGTACGACAAGCCGATCCTGGACCCGCTGACCGCCGTGGATGGTTCCCGCGAGCAGGCGCGCCGCAACCGCGATGAGTTGCGGGCGCTGTACGGCAACATCAAGACGCTGGACGCGCACATCCGTTTCTCGTTTCTGACGGGGGTGAGCAAGTTCAGCAAGGTGAGCCTGTTCTCGGAGTTGAACAACCTGGATGACATCACGCTGGACCCTGACTACGCGACCATCTGCGGCTACACGGAGGCGGATCTGGACGCGGTGTTCGCGCAGGAGCTTGAAGGGCTGGATCGGGCGCGGGTGCGCGAGTGGTACAACGGCTACAACTGGCGGGGCGATGAGCGGGTGTACAACCCCTTCGACGTGTTGCTGCTGCTGAAGAAGCGTGAGTTTGCGGCGCACTGGTTCGAGACGGGTTCGCCAGCGTTTCTGATCGAGCATCTGAAGGCGCACGGCGTTGGCCCGTTGGACCTGGATGGCTTGGTAGCTTCTTCGGATCTGCTGTCTGCGTTCGATGTAGAGCACATCAGCCCGGAGGCGCTGCTGTTCCAGACCGGCTACCTGACGATTGTTGATGAGACGATGGTCGAATACGAGGCCCGATACCAGCTGGGTTATCCAAACATGGAGGTGCGCAGGGCGCTCAACAAGAGCCTGCTGGCGTCCATCGGTTGGCCGGAATCGGGGGAAGTGGCCCGCCGCGACCGGTTCTGGGCCGCGCTAAAGGCGGCGGACTTTGATGCGATGAAGGCGCAGTTGGAGGCGCTGTTTGCGAGCATCCCCTACAACTGGCATGTGCGCAACGAGATCGCCAACTACGAGGGCTATTACGCAAGCATTTTCTACACTTGGTTCTCTGCCTACGGGGCCTTGGTGACTGCGGAGGACACGAGTGCAGCAGGCCGTGTGGACATGTCGGTGCGCGCTGGCGGGCAGGTATTTCTGTTCGAGTTCAAGGTGGTCGAGCGGGCCGGCGCGGGCGCGGCGCTGGCGCAGTTGAAGGCGCGCGGCTACGCCGCGAAGCACGCAGGCAGCGGCGAACCGGTGCATCTGGTGGGCATCGAGTTCAGCAGCGAGGAGCGCGCCCTGGTTGACTTCAAGACGGAGACTATCGGCCAAGGCCGCCAAGTTGATTCGCCATGACCCAGCCCACGCGCCTGCCCATTGGCATCCAGAGCTTCCGCGAGATTCGGGAGGATGGCTGCCACTACGTGGACAAGACACCACACATCAAGCGGCTGGTTGACAGCGGCAAGCACTACTTCCTGTCGCGCCCGCGGCGGTTTGGGAAAAGCCTGCTGCTGGACACCATCCAGGAGTTGTTCGAGGGCAGCGAGTCGCTGTTCCGGGGTCTGCATATCCACAGCCGCTGGAACTGGGACGCGCCGCATCCGGTCGTGCGGCTGGATTTTGGTGGTGGGCGCTTCAACACCACGGAGCGGCTGCGCGGGAATGTTCTCAACCAGCTTCGGGCGCAGGCACGGGAGGCCGGTGTGGAAGTCGGAAGCGACGAGCCGCCGGAGATGTTCTGGAATCTCATCCGCGCCCTGCACGCCAAGTCTGGCCAGCGGGTGGTGGTGCTGGTGGACGAGTACGACAAGCCGATCCTGGACCCGCTGACCGCCGTGGATGGTTCCCGCGAGCAGGCGCGCCGCAACCGCGACGATCTGCGGGCGCTGTACGGCAACATCAAGACGCTGGACGCGCACATCCGCTTCTCGTTTCTGACGGGGGTGAGCAAGTTCAGCAAGGTGAGCCTGTTTTCGGAACTGAACAACCTGGACGACATCACGCTGGACCCTGACTACGCGACCATTTGCGGCTACACGGAGGCGGATCTGGATGTGGTGTTCGCGCAGGAGCTTGAAGGTCTGGATCGGGCGCGGGTGCGCGAGTGGTACAACGGCTACAACTGGCGGGGCGATGAGCGGGTGTACAACCCCTTCGACGTGTTGCTGCTGCTGAAGAAGCGTGAGTTTGCGGCGCACTGGTTCGAGACGGGTTCGCCAGCGTTTCTGATCGAGCATCTGAAGGCGCACGGCGTTGGCCCGTTGGACCTGGATGGCTTGGTAGCTTCTTCGGATCTGCTGTCTGCGTTCGATGTAGAGCACATCAGCCCGGAGGCGCTGCTGTTCCAGACGGGCTACCTGACGATTCTCGGGGAAGAGACGGCAGGGAATGAGGTGCTGTACAGCCTCGGCTACCCGAACCTTGAAGTCCGCATGGCGCTCAACAGGCGCCTGCTGGCGTCCATCGGCTGGCCCCAGGCAGCGGAATCGGAACGCCGCCGCTTGTTCTGGCGCGCCTTGGAGTCGGCGGACTTTGCGGGCATCGAAGCGCAATTGACGGCGCTGTTTGCGAGCATCCCGCACGACTGGCACAGGCGCAACGAAATTGCTCGCTACGAGGGCTATTACGCGGGCATTGTCTATGCGTGGTTCACGGGCTTTGGCGCCTCGGTGGTGGCGGAGGACACCAGCGCGGTGGGCCGCGTTGACCTGTCGGTGCGCGTAGCCGGGCAGGTGTTTCTGTTCGAGTTCAAGGTGGTGGAGCAGGCAGGGGCAGGCAAGGCGCTGGCGCAATTGAAGGACCGCGGCTACGCGGCGAAATACATGGGCAGTGGCGAACCAGTCCATCTGATAGGCATCGAGTTCAGCAGCGAGCGGCGTGCGCTGGTTGACTTCAAGACGGAGACTGTCGGCTAAGGCCGCCAAGTTGATTCGCCATGACCCAGCCCACGCGCCTGCCCATCGGCATCCAGAGCTTCCGCAAGCTGCGGGAGGATGGCCTGCATTATGTGGACAAGACAGCGCACATCGAGCGGCTGGTGGAATCGGGTTCCTGCTACTTCCTGTCGCGCCCGCGGCGGTTTGGGAAAAGCCTGCTGCTGGACACCATCCAGGAGTTGTTCGAGGGCAGCGAGCCGCTGTTCCGGGGCCTGCATATCCACGGGCGCTGGAACTGGGACGCGCCGCATCCGGTCGTGCGGCTGGACTTCGGTGGGGACCGATTCCACACGACGGAGCAACTGCGCGAGAGCGTCCTGGAGCAAGTCAGCGTTCAGGCGCAGGCGGCGGGCGTCGAGACCGCTGGCGGCTCGGCGGCAGCGCAGTTTCGGCATCTCATCCGCGCCCTGCACGCCAAGACTGGCCAGCGGGTGGTGGTGCTGGTGGACGAGTACGACAAGCCGATCCTGGACCCGCTGACCGCCGTGGATGGTTCCCGCGAGCAGGCGCGCCGCAACCGCGACGAGTTGCGGGCGCTGTACGGCAACATCAAGACGCTGGACGCGCACATCCGTTTCTCGTTTCTGACGGGCGTGAGCAAGTTCAGCAAGGTGAGCCTGTTTTCGGAACTGAACAACCTGGATGACATCACGCTGGACCCTGACTATGCGACCATCTGCGGCTACACGGAGGCGGATCTGGATGCGGTGTTCGCGCAGGAGCTTGAAGGGCTGGATCGGGCGCGGGTGCGCGAGTGGTACAACGGCTACAACTGGCGGGGCGATGAGCGGGTGTACAACCCGTTTGACGTGTTGCTGCTGCTGAAGAAGCGTGAGTTTGCGGCGCACTGGTTCGAGACGGGTTCGCCGGCGTTTCTGATCGAGCATCTGAAGGCGCACGGCGTTGGCCCACTGGACCTGGTCGGCAAATTCACCCCTTCCGAACTCTTGTCGGTGTTTGATGTTGACGAAATCGGCACCGAGGCGCTGCTGTTCCAGACGGGCTATTTGACAATTGTGGATGAGGTGAGACAGCGGGAGGAAACCCGCTATCGTCTGAGCTACCCGAACCTTGAAGTCCGCATGGCGCTCAACAGGCGCCTGCTGGCGTCTATCGGCTGGGAGCGGGCGCGGGATCTGGACAGCCGGGACCGGTTCATGGACGCGCTGGAGGCAGCGGACTTCGAGGGTATGAAGGCGCAGTTGGAGGCGCTGTTTGCGAGCATCCCGCACGACTGGCACAGGCGCAATGAAATTGCTCGCTACGAGGGCTACTACGCGAGCATTGTGTACGCCTGGTGTGCAGCTTCCGGGGCCTTGGTGATTGCGGAGGATACGAGTGCAGCAGGCCGTGTGGACCTGTCGGTGCGCGCTGGCGGGCAGGTATTTCTGTTCGAGTTCAAGGTGGTGGAGCAGGCAGGGGCAGGCAAGGCGCTGGCGCAGTTGAAGGCGCGCGGCTACGCCGCGAAGCACGCAGGCAGTGGCAAACCAGTGCATCTGGTAGGCATCGAGTTCAGCAGCGAGGAGCGCGCCCTGGTTGACTTCAAGACGGAGACTTTCGGCTAACCCGAACGAGGCGGGTCCTTGATCCGCGGCGCAATATTCTGGATCAGGCGGTCTGCCGGTTTGCCGGCTTGCCGAGCAGGCGGTCGGAGATGATGCGTAATTGAATCTCGCTGGTGCCCTCGAAAATCTTGGTGAGACGCGCATCGCGCCAATAGCGTTCCACCGCGTGCAGTTTGGTATAGCCGGCGCCGCCGAGAATCTGCAAGGCGTCGGACGTCACCCGCTCCGCCATCTCGCTGGCGTACCACTTCGCCATGGCGGCTTCCCGATCAGCCCGCTCACCGTTGTCCATCAAGGTGGCGGTGTGGTACATGAGTTGACGAGCGGCTTCCACCTCGCTCGCCATGCGCGCAATCTTGAAACGCGTTTCCTGGAATTCAGCGATCGGCACGCCGAACTGCACCCGCTCCCCGGCATACGCCATGGCGTCTTCCAGGGCGCCCCTGGCCAGACCGATCGAGCGTGCGGCCGTGTGCGCGCGGGCCACATTCAGCCAGTGCACCGCGCTCTTGAAGCCATCGCCGCCGGCGGTGACCATGTTGGCTCTCGGGATGCGACAGCCATCGAAAGCCAGTTCAAATGTGTTCCAGCCGAAGTAGCCGATCTTGGGGATCGGGCTGCCGGCGCAGCCGGCGGGCAGCGCGCCCCGTTCCTTTTCGACAATGAAGTGCTTGAGCCCGGTTTCGGCTGGATCGTCGGAGCCTTCGGCCCGAGCCAGCACTTGCAGATAGTCGGCGCCATCGGCAAAGGTGCACCAATACTTGTTGCCGGTGATGACCCACTCGTCGCCTTCGAGTACTGCCCGGCACTTGACGGATGCGAGATCGGAGCCGACGCTCGGTTCCGACAGGGCGACCGCCGACAGATAGTCGCCGCGGGCAGCCCGGGCGGTGCATTCCAGGCGCTTGTCCTCGGGCCAGTGGCCCATGCGCATCATCGAGGAGGCTCGGGCGATGATGCTGGCGACGCTCATCCAGCCCCGGGCCAGTTCTTCTGCGACCAGGCAGTATTCGAAGACGCCCAGGCCGAGGCCGCCATGCGCTTCGTCCATCTGGATGCCGAAGAATCCGAGTTCGCCCATCTTGTCCCGCAATGCTACGGGAATCTGCCCCTGCGTCGGATCCAGCCGGTTGGCCGCGGGCAGTACTTCGTTCAGCGTGAACTCGCGCGCCAGCGACTGGATCATGCGGCGCTCTTCGGTGAGATAGTGTTCGGTCATCAACAGCGCCCCGGCGCAATATCCGGGTCAGAGACCGATCAGATCCGCGCGTTCCAGTACATTGTCGAGTATGCGGATGCTGGCGGCGTCCACCATCATGCCGTCCACCTGGATGGCGCCAAGGCCCTCTGCCAGGGCCGCTTCGTAGGCGGCCTTCTGCTTGCGCGCCGAGGCCACCGACTCGGCACTCGGCGTGAACACCTCCGTCGCCCAGGGCGCCTGTGCGGGGTGAATGGCCCATTTACCGGCCATGCCGAGTGCATGCGCGCGCTCGGCCTCCTTCAGGAAGCCCTCCTGGTCGCGGAAGTTGGCGTAGGGGCCATCCACCGGATCGATGTGGTTGGCGCGACAGGCGATGGTCATCTGATAGCGGGGGTAGTGCCAGAGGTCCGGCGGATACTTGCCGCTGGCGCCGATGGCCTGAATCTGCATCTGCTGGCTGGCGGAATAGTCGCCCATGCCGAACACCAGGCATTCCAGACGATCCGAGCAGGCGGCGATCTCGTTGACCTGCATCATGCCTTCCACCTCTTCGACCAGACATTCGATGCCAATGCGCCGTGGCAGCTTCAGCTTGGCTTCAAGCTGGTCGAGCATGAGATGCACAAAGCGCACCTCGGCCGCACATCTCGCCTTGGTGAGCATGATGGTGTCGAGTCGTTTGCCGGCGCCAGTGACGACTTCGATGATGTCATCGTGACACCATTCGGTTTCCACATCGTTGATGCGCACGCAAACGGTTCGCGGCCGCCACTCCAGACTGTTGATCGCATCGACCGCGAGCCGACGCGCCTGTGCCTTGGCGTTCGGCGCAACGGCGTCTTCGAGATCCAGAAAGACGTGGTCGATATCGAGGCCGGCCGCCTTGGTCATCATCTTTTCGGAACTGGCCGGTACGGCCAACTGACAGCGGCGGGCGCGCCTGGGTTGCTGGTGCATGGGCAGACTGACTCCGTGTCGAAGCGGGGAGGGGACACTAGCGAGTCCTCCCGGCAAACGCAACCGCATCGCGCCAGCCCGGATATTGCATCGGGGGCGGCTGTGCCGACTCGCGAATTTCTGTTTCAATGCTGGCATGTCGAACGGAAACTATTGCTGCTTGCAGGCAGAGGATGAGCCGCTGGCCGGAACGGCCGATGAGGTGGACGTCTGGTTGCTGCTGGAATATCGGCCCGCCTGGCCGGCGCGGGCGATCGAGCACAACGAATTGGCGCCGGATGTGCGGGCCTGGCTGGATACAGGCATCAGCGCGTTGCGGGAACTCGGTCTGAAGGTGCGGCCACAGTTCATTCGTCGGCCCGAGATCGAAGATTCGGATGTGCAGCTGTTTCTGCATCACGCTGGCGACCTGAGGGTGTTGCGTGGCGCCTATGCTGATCTGGCGAAAACGCCGCTGGTCGAGTCGGTTCTGGAAGGCGCGGGAGAGCTGCTGCGCGAGCCCCACTTCTTCGTGTGCGTCAATGGCCGACGCGACGCCTGCTGCGCCCGTTTCGGCCTGCCCGTCTA
This sequence comes from Pseudomonadales bacterium, assembly GCA_965199815.1. Lineage (GTDB taxonomy): Bacteria > Pseudomonadota > Gammaproteobacteria > Pseudomonadales > Azotimanducaceae > Azotimanducus. Next base: position 47,788 of record CBDATE010000004.1, on the reverse strand, counting down.
TTACCGATTGCGTCAGCTGGCCGGCCAGTGCGTCTGGCAGGTCACGCATCTTGGCGGGCACCGTTTCGCACCCAATGTTCTGGTCTTGCCGGATGGCCTGCTCTACGGTCGTGTGGCTGCGCCGACCGGCAGCGATGCCGACAAGGCGGCTGAGGTTGTGGAGTTTCATCGGCAGGCCGCCCTGGGCCAGGTGTCGATCAAGCATCTGCGTGGCCGCAGCAACTGGCCGCAGGCGGCACAGGCTGCCGAGGCGCTGGCGCGCTCGTCCGGGCGTCTGCCGAGGGGTGCGGCGTCAGGGTCGGAACCGTTGGCGCTTGTCAGCGTCGAAGACGACGCCACCGGTCATGCGGTGACCTTCTCCTGCGCCGGCCAGTCGTTCCGGTTTCGTGTCACGCAGGCGGCAGAGCCGCTTTCGGTGCTTGCCAATTGTGGCGATGAAACGACCAGGGCGGTGCGACCTTATCAGGCGGTTGATTGATCAGCGTGCCCTGGGCCCGGGCCACGTGCGTCCAAGCTTGCAGTATCCGGGTTAGAAATCGAACCGTATATCTGCCTGTAGTCGGTTGTAATTGCGCGGGTTGGGGCTCGCCTTGCCGCGTTCGCTGATGATGTAGCGCAGGTCCAGGCGCCAGCCATCCGGGAAGGCGTATCTCGCCCTCAGTGTGTGACCGCTGCCATCGGTGGCGCCACCCGCAAAGTCGGAGTCGGTGAAGGCGCCCACGACGGCGTTCGCTTCGAGGTCCTGCCAGGCGTAGCCGAGGCGCCAGGCGCCTGCCGGAGACCGGTGGCGATACTCGACGCCGAATGCGAGACCGTCCGCGAGGGCGTCGGCTTCCGTGTTGGTCACATAGTCTGCAAACAGCCGCAGCGGCAGGCCTGCGAGTTCGATGCGCGCCTCACCGAACAATTCCAGCAGAGAGAACCCGTAGAGATAGTTGCCGTCCGCGTCGAGCTGATTGCCCTGGCCTCTGTCCGGCGTGAACAGGGGCGACCGACCCTGGATGTGGCTTAGCTTGTGGAAGCTGGCGCCCGCGGTCAGGGCAAGGCCCTCTGTCGGCGAACCGCGATATCCCGCTTGCGCCCCGTACCAGAGGGTATCCGGGTCGGAGCTGCGCTCTTCCGTCCAGAAGGCGGATGCGGTTGCAAAGAGGTTGCCGGTATTGACCTGGAAGGCCAGGCCCTCTGGACGCAGGTCGCCGTCGAACAGCAGATGCGAGCCGCCGGGGCGGATGAAGGGATTGGCCATCTTGCCGGCAAGCAGCGTCAGAGGATCGGTGAGTTGCCAATCCACATACGCGAGATCAAGGCCGAAGGACTTTCTGGAGAAGGCGTTGTCGAAGCTCACATTGCCGCTGTCATTGGCGTCGCCGCCCGAGGCGAGCCCAAGGCGCAGCATCACTTTGTCGTTGACGCTTGCCCGGACGTTGGCGCGTGCCCGCATCCGGTGCCGATGACGAACGGAAAGCCCCTGTTCGTCAATGGTTTCATGCCGATAGCGCAGATCACCGTCCCATTCCAGCCTTTCTGTCCAGGAGGTCGGCGCCGGAACGGCTGCCGCGGCGACCGCTTGAGCCGGGGCGGCGGCAGCGGTTTGCGCTGAGGTATCCGGCGCCGGCAAGCTCGTTTCTGCGGTGACGCCCCAACGCGCCTCCACCTGCGCCAGCCGTGCTTCCAGGGCGACAATGCGGGCCTGCAACTGCGCGCTTTCCGCCTCGGGGCCGTTCTCGGCCTGAAGGGCTGACGCAACGAGCAAACAACACGGGAACCAGAAGGCCAGACGAAGTTTCATTGTGGTAACTCTCCTCGTTGAAGCAGGGGGCGAAACAGGGGGCAGTCGTGGCGCGCGAGATGGCGCTGGCGCCGTTCAGCCGAATCGACCTGAGATGTAATCTTGCGTCAAGGTATGTTGCGGGTCGGAAAAGACCTGATCGGTGGCTCCCACCTCGATCAGTCGCCCGAGATGGAAGTGGGCGGTGCGCTGCGAGACCCGTCGCGCCTGCTGCATCGAGTGGGTGACGATGGCGATGGCAAAATTCTGCTTCAGGTCGCTGATCAGATCCTCGATGTGCGCAGTGGCAATGGGATCCAGTGCCGAGCAGGGCTCATCCATCAGAATCACTTCCGGCCCGACTGCAATTGTCCTGGCGATGCACAGTCGCTGTTGCTGGCCGCCCGAAAGTCCCGTTCCCGGATAGTCGAGCCGGTCCTTGACCTCAACCCAGAGGCCCGCCTTCTCGAGGCTGGACTGGACAATCCAGTCCAGCGTCTCTCGGTCGGGGGCGAGTCCATGAATCCTTGGTCCATAGGCGATGTTGTCGTAAACGGATTTGGGGAAGGGGTTGGGTTTTTGAAAGACCATGCCCACACGCGCCCGGAGCATGACTACGTCCATCTCCCGAGCGTACACGTTCACCCCATCCAGAACGATTTCACCCTCGACCCGCGCGTTCTCGATGGTGTCGTTCATCCGGTTCAGGCAGCGAATGAACGTGGACTTGCCGCACCCTGAGGGCCCGATCAGCGAGATGACCTCACTTTTGCCGACATCCAGGTTCACGTCTTCGAGCGCCCGGTTGTCACCGTAGAAAACGTTCACATGGCGCGCCTGCATGATCGCGTTTGCGGACGTACAGTCGCCGATGGTGCGCTCTGTGTCTTCCGCCATGTTCATGCGCTCTCCGTTGAAGATCGAGTCACCGTTACCAACGCCTCTCATATCGTTTCCTCATCAGAATTGCACTGGCGTTCATCACCAGGAGAAAGGCCAGCAGCACCAGAATGGCCGCGGAAGTCCGTTCGACGAAGGCCCGCTCGGGGCTGTCGGCCCATAGATAAACCTGCACAGGCAATGCTGCCGAAGGATCCATTGGGCTCTCCGGCACATCGACGATAAAGGCCACCATGCCGATCATCAGCAACGGCGCCGACTCGCCCAGGGCGCGCGCCATGCCGATGATGGCGCCAGTCAACATGCCGGGCAGGGCCAGCGGCATGACGTGGTGAAAGATCGCCTGCATCTTCGATGCGCCAACGCCAAGCGCGGCCTCGCGAATGGACGGCGGCACAGACGTGAGCGCCGCGCGAGCGGCAATTATTACCACCGGCAAGGTCATCAGGGTCAGCACCAGACCCCCGACCAGGGGCGCGGACCTCGGCAGGCCAAACAGATTGATGAAGAGGGCCAGGCCCAGCAACCCGAAGACGATGGAAGGCACCGCTGCCAGGTTGTTGATGTTCACCTCGATCAGATCCGTCAAGCGGTTCCTGGGGGCAAATTCCTCCAGATAGATCGCCGTGGCGACGCCCAGAGGAAATGAGAGCGCCAGGGTGACCAGAAGCATGTAGAAGGAACCGACCACGGCGCTCCAGATGCCGGCCAATTCCGGGTCACGCGAATCGCCGGACGTGAAGAAGCGGTGATTGAAGTGGCGTTGCACGCGCTCTTCCACCTCCAGCTGCTTGATCCATGCCAGTTGTCGGTCGCTGATGCGGCGTTGCGATTCGGGCGCCGAACGGTCCCACTGCCCCTTGATGAGCATGTCCACGTCGTCATCGGCCAGCAGCCAGAGCGCTTGTGTCTTGCCGATGAGCTGCGGTTCAGCCAGCACCCGGTCGCGCAACTCGAACCCGGCCCCCGAGCTGATCAGGCCGAAGAGTTGGCGCAACTCGCCGCGATCCCTGATCTCGGGAAACCGCTCGCGCAGCGCATTGCGGATCAGTCCCTGATAGTCCGCCCGTCTGAGCGCCTGCTGATCGCGCTGCCCTTGTGGATCAAGGGCGGTCTCGTCGAACTCGATTTCCAGCAGGATGTGGGTTTGGACAAGCGCTGAGGCGGCATTGCCGATGAGCGTCACGAAGAAGAAGGCAAGAAACATCAGGCCGACCAGCACGGCGGCGAGCCCGGCCAGACGAAAGCGGCGCTCCTGGCTGTAGCGCCGCGCCAGCAGCCGTCCGCCAGCGCCCGGCGCCTGCCGGCTGGTGGGCGGTTTACTCATATTGTTCCCGATACTTGCGCACCACGCGCAGGGCAATGACGTTAAGCGCCAGGGTGGTGACAAAGAGCAAGAGGCCGAGAGCGAAGGCAGACAGGGTCTTGGCGCTGTCGAACTCCTGGTCACCGATCAGCAGGGTCACCATTTGCACCGTAACGGTAGTCACCGCTTCCAGGGGGTTGGCCGTGAGATTGGCTGCGAGCCCCGCAGCCATGACCACGATCATGGTTTCGCCGATGGCGCGCGACGCCGCCAGCAGGACCCCCCCGACGATGCCTGGCAGTGCGGCGGGGATGAGGATCTGGCGAATGGTCTCTGACTGGGTGGCGCCAAGCGCCAGGGAGCCGTCGCGAAGATCCTGAGGCACGGCATTGATGACATCGTCAGATAGCGAAGAGACAAAGGGAATGATCATGATGCCCATGACCAGGCCAGCGCCGAGCGCGCTTTCCGAGGAAACACCAAGGCCGAGGAAGTCTCCGAACTGGCGCAGCATGGGGCCGACGGTGAGTGCGGCAAAGTAGCCATAAACCACCGTTGGAATGCCGGCCAGTACTTCCAGCATCGGCTTGGCGACGGCGCGTATCCGGGCATTGGCGTACTCGGACAGATAGATGGCCGAGAGCAGCCCGACCGGGACGGCCACCAGGAGGGCCAGCCCGGAAATCAGGAGAGTGCCGGCAAACAGGGGAACAGCGCCGAATGCGCCCGAAGAGCCGACCTGGTCCGGTCGAATGGCGGTTTGCGGGCTCCAGGAGAGGCCGAACAGGAACTCAAGCGGCGAGACCAGTTGAAAGAAGTTGATCGCCTCGAACAGCACCGAGAGGAATATGCCGACAGTGGTGAAGATCGCCACGGTCGAGGCAATCATCAACAGATACTCCAGGGTCCGTTCTACCTTGTTGCGGGCGCGCAGCGCCGGTTTGACCTGCCGCAACGCCCAACCCAGCGAGGTCAGCCCCACCAGGAACGCTGCCAGGGCAGCGCCAAGACTGCTCAGCCGGTGCAGCGCCGCGTAATGGGACGCCGCAGCAAGGGTTGCTTCGCTCGGCGTACCGGAGACGATATTGCCCAGCACCACGTTGCGGATATCGTTGTAGATCAGGCCGAGTTCGGCCTCCGGCAGCGCCAGCAGTTCCATTGGCAGCGCCGCCAGCACCCGGCTGCGGATGAAGCCAGGTTCGAGTAGCTGCCAGAGGCAGTACAGGGCCAGTGCCGGCAAGGCGCACCAGATTGCCGCATAGCTGCCGTAATAGCCGGGCAATGAGTGGTACTTCTGGCCAACCGCGGTGACGGATCGGCGCCGGCCCAGCCAGTAGCCAAGGGCCGTCAGCGCGAGCAGGGTGATGAGGACTGCGGAGGAGGGCATCAAGGACGCTCGATGGCTTCAGTAGCGGTGCGGTGCAACCCTGAACTCGAAGTCAGCGTCTCAGATTCACGTGGGTTCTGTCTGAAATAACTTTGATTACATCCTGTCGTTCGGATTGCGACAACGGGATCAGCCCTCGATCCGAAAGATAGCCGAAGTAACCCCAGGCGGCCTCGCTGGTCAGTTCCGCGAGAAACTCGTTCATGCCCGGGATCTCATCCATGTGCAATTTCTTGACATAACTGAACAGGGGGCGGGACACCGGATAGCGGCCTTCGGCAATGCTTTCGAAAGTCGGCTGGACGCCGTCGATCAAGGCCCCCTGGACCTTGTCCTGATTCTGGTCGAGAAAGCTGAAGCCGAAGACGCCGAGCGTCGTTGGGTTGGCTTCCAGCTTCTGCACGATGAGATTGTCGTTTTCCCCGGCTTCTATGAAGGCGCTGTCCTCGCGCATGGTGTAACAGGCGAGGTCGCGTGCATCCTCATCCAGGGTTTCGAATATCGGGAATGATTCGCAGCCGGCGTCCATCACCAGTTCCACAAAGGCGTCGCGGGTGCCAGATGTGGGCGGCGGGCCGAGCACCTCAATCGCAATATCGGGCAGGTCCGGGTCGATGTCGGACCAGGTCTGGTTGTTGTTCGGGATGAGCTTGGCGCCCTCGGCGTCGGGAATGTCCCGGGCCAGGGCAAGGAAGATCTGCTGGCGCGTCAAATCATAGCGATGCGCGCTGTTGACGTTGGCCAGGACGATGCCATCGTAGCCGATCTTGACTTCGATGATGTCGGTGACGCCATTCGCCGCGCAGTCGTCGATTTCCGATTGCTTGATGCGACGGGAGGCATTGGTGATGTCAGGGTACTGGACACCGACCCCGGAGCAGAACAGCTTGAGTCCGCCGCCAGAGCCGGTGGACTCGATCTTGGGAGTCGGGAAATCCGTGCTGCGCCCGAATCTTTCCGCCACCACCGTCGAGAAGGGATAAACCGTGGATGAGCCGACGATGCTGATGAAATCGCGCGTGGCCTGGGCTTGCGCACAGGGCGCGAGCAGGGTGGCGGCGAGCGCCAGAATCGCGCTTGACAGGGTGGATGATGGGTGTCTCATGAGCGCCTGCGGCTGCACCTCGCTGATGTCGATGAACGACGGCGATTGCATTGTCCAGGGCGATTGTTAAGGAATTGTGACAAGGAAGCAGGCAGTCTGCGCCCGATTCTCTGCGCGCGGGCCAGCGACCATTGCCGTGCACAGAGCCTTGCAGCCGTCACCAGAACAACGACAGGCGGGGCGCCGCCCTGGTTGGGAACGGGTGGGTCAGGCGGCGGTTGCCTGCCGAGGGACTTTGGCCTCGGCCGAGTCCGCTGCCTGGCCAAGTGATTCGACCAGCGTATGCGCAGCTTCCAGGCAGGCGCCGCAGTTGACGGCAACCCCGAGGCCTTCAGCCAGATGGTTGACACTCCTGGCGCCGGCGGCGACCGCCTTGCAGATCTGTTCCGTGGTGACGGCCTGGCAGATGCATACGTACATGGCGCCACTTTAAATGATAAGAATTTGCAATTGCAATAGCGTTTCCGTATTCGATATTCTTTTCATATGATAGGAATTTTCATTAAATAAAACAATTGGTTGCAATTGAATTTCCGGCCCGATCAGGGGACAATGCTGACTCCTGCCAACCGGAGACCGCCATGAAAGCACAGAATCAAGGCGTCATTGACTACCTCAATCGTGTTCTGAAGAACGAACTCACCGCCATCAATCAGTACTTCCTGCACGCCAAGATGTATGCGGACTGGGGGTTCGGCGCACTGGCGGCAAAGGAGCATGAGGAATCCATTGACGAGATGAAGCATGCCGATGCGCTGATCGAGCGCATCCTGTTTCTGGAAGGGCTGCCCAACCTTCAGGATCTCGGCAAACTGCGCATCGGCGAGCATGCCGAGGAGATGTTGCAATGCGATCTGGCGCTGGAAATGGACGCCATGGCCGTGCTGCGCGAGGCCATTGCATTCTGCGAGCAGGAGGCCGATTACGTGTCGCGCAACCTGTTCCGCAGCATCCTCGATTCGGAGGAAGCGCATGTGGACTGGCTGGAAACGCAACTTGATCTGATCGGCAAGGTGGGAATCGAGAACTATCTGCAGTCGGCCATGTCGGAGGCCTGACTGTCAGTCTCGAAAATCCTCCGGGTTGTTGAAGTTGCGAAAGCAGGCTTCCTGACCCTGGAAGTCCACAGCCAGAGCGCCTATCTGCCGTAGCCAGCCCTCCACGCGCCGCCCGCCGTCCGTCAGATAGGCGTGCAGACTGTCGAGGCAGGCCACCGACGCGAGGCAATGCAGGGGATGGGGGCCGTTGTTGTCGCGCACGAAGGCGGCCGGGGCGGCGACGGATTCGCCGTCCGGGTTCAGCGCCTGCGCCAGCCGATTGCCGAGGTCTGCTGGAATCAACGGCGTATCACCGGGGCAGATCAGTGCCAGGGGCGTCTGGCAATGCGGCAGCGCTGCGGCGATGCCGGCCAGCGGGCCGGCGTGACCCGGCAGGCGATCACGCACGACCGGAGCCAGACGACGATAGACGGGCAGGTTGCGATTGGCAGAAATCAGCAAGGTTTCAACTTGCGGACGCAGGCGTTCGGCCACCCGGGTCGCGAGCGGCGTGCCACGCCATGGTTTCAGCGGCTTGTCGATGCCGTCGAGCCGGCGTCCCGGCCCACCGCAAAGCATGATGCCCGTGATGCGCGCGTTCACGGACTGGCGCACCTCATCCTTCGGGCGTAGAGTGGGCGCTTGAGCGGTTCTGCCCGGCGTTGATCCGGCGCCTGGCAGAGCCTGGCAACCACACGCAAACGGGAGGAAGGGATATGGCGTTGCCGCAAGACATTTCGCCGGTGAACAGCGAGCTCATGGATGGCCTGGTGGCGGCTTCCAGAACCGAATGGATGCCCATGGAGGAGCAGGGCGCTGCGATCAAGATTCTCTGGCTTGGCGCCGAATCCGGGCGCTGGGCCGTGCTGTTCAAGTGGGACAAGGGCTATGTGGCGCCGCCGCACAAGCACCTGAGCGCCGCCTATACCTTCATTCTGAAGGGCAAGCTTCAGGTGCGCGACGGCACGCTGGATGCCGGCGATTTCGTCTATGAGCCGAATGGCATGGTGCATGGCGCAACCACCGCGTTGGAGGATACGGAGTATCTCTTCATTTGCGATGGTCCGGTGCTCTTTTTTGACGATGACGGCTTTACCAGCTACTTGAGTTGGGAAGAACTCGAGCGTATGCGGCGCGACTGGGAAGCTCGCGAAGCGGCTTGAAGTGGAGTCAATCAGCGCCTGGGTGCAATATCCGGGCTAAAAAAGCTGGCCACCGCCGGACGAAAGCGATCCATATCGACCAGGAAGGAGTCGTGGCCCTGTATGGATGCAAGCGGCCGGAAATCCACCTCCGGCACTTGTGAGCGCAACCCGTCAGCGAGCGCTTCCTGCTGCTGCAGCGGGAAGAGGATGTCTGATGCGACACCGATCACAAGCGCCCGCTTGAGTTGCAACCTGCCGAAGGGGTTGCCATCGGTTGCATGATCCATGGCGTCGAAGAGATCCATGGCGCGGGAGAGATACAGGTAGCAGTTGGCGTCGAAGGCGCCGACAAACTTGTTGGCGTGCGCTTCCAGGTAGGATTCGATCTCGAAGTCAATGCCGAAGGGCGAATCACCGGTCGGCTCCTGGGTCGCTCGTTCGCGCCCGAAGCGCTCCGCCCACTCGCCGGCTGATCGATACGTGATCATGCCGAGCTTGCGCGCCAGGCGCATACCCGTCACGGGCGGCTGGTCGAATTCATACTGGCCGCCCCGCCAGGCTGGGTCCCGACGAATCATCTCCCGCTGCAGGGATCGCAGGGCGATGGCAAAGGGCAAGCTGCGGGTGGCCGAAGAAATGCTTGCCAGTGCTTCTGCGCGCGCCGGAAACAGCAAGGTGAAGGCAAGCGCGGTCATGCCGCCCATTGAGGCGCCAACCACCGTATGCGCACGCTCGATCTCCAACGCATCAAGCACCGAGGCGCCAGCGCTCGCGATGTCCTCCAGCGACAGGACCGGAAAGCTCAGGCGATAGGGCTTGCCGGTGGTCGGATTCTCCGAGGCCGGGCCGGTGGAGCCGAAGCAACTGCCCAGGGAGTTGATGCACACCACGAAATAGCGGCGGGTATCGATCGGCTTGCCAGGGCCGACCATGTCTTCCCACCAGCCGGTGGCAGGGTCTTCCGGTGATGAGGCGATATGCGCCGAGGGCGAAAGGCCAGTGAACACCAGCACCGCGTTGTCTGCCCCGGGCGTCAATCGACCGAGGGTTTCAAAGGCGATGGTGGGGTTGTGCAGACGGCCGCGTCGAAGCGGGAAAGGCCCGTCCAGCGTCAGTTCTCGGGCGGCTGGCATGGCGTGAAGTTAACAGAAGCAGGCGGTGGCAACCAGAGCCAGAGCCTGAGCCACTCAGGGTATGGAAACCGATCGCTTCATGGCGGAATGGGGAGTGGACATGAGCATGTCTTCCAGGGGCGGATTGACCGAGCCGGATTTCTCCCCCGCCAAACGGCGTCTGCACATGCTTCAGCGCAAGGCCGGCAAGGCGCGCGGCGTCGGAGTGACAAGCGGGTGGGTCAAGCATGCTGATCTGGCGAATAAAGGGCGTTCAGATGTGGGACGACTGCGAGTATCTGCAAGTCGATGATGACGGATTGCGCTTGCGCCGACATGGTGAAGCGCGACGTCCCGCCACTCTAAGTGACGGGCTGACCTTCTCAACAGGCTACTTGAGGCTACTTGGGTTCGTCTGCTTCAAGCAGGCGCGCCATTCGATCAAGGGTGCGCATGGCGCCCAAGCCTTGCGCGAGGCTCGAGTTGGGTTCCCTGCCTTCTCGAATGGCGGCGAAGAATTCTCGATTGGCCAATTCAATGCCGTCGCTGCTGACGGCGATGCCGCTCACATCCACCTGTTCGCCGTCACCTGTGAACAGATCGTCATAATTGGCAATGAAGGTGCCGTGATCGCAGATGTAGCGGAAGAACGTGCCGAACGGCCCTTCGTTGTTGAAAGAGAGCGATAGGGTGCACAGTGCGCCTTGCGGTGACTTCATGCTGATGGCCATGTCCATCGCGATGCCGAGTTGCGCATGAATCGGCCCCTGCAGGGCGGTGACTACCGATGCCGGCGCCCCGGTTTGATACTGAAACAAGTCAACGGTGTGGCAGGCGTGATGCCACAGCAGATGATCGGTCCAGCTGCGAGGCTCCCCTTTGGCGTTGGTGTTGCTGCGGCGAAAGAAATAGGTCTGCACGTCCAGTTGCTGGATATTGAGCGCGCCGCACCGGATCTCGTTGTGAATCCACTGATGCGATGGGTTGAAGCGGCGGACATGATTCACCATCGCCACCCTGCCGGTCTCTGTCTGCAATTGCACCATCGCCTCGGAATCCCGCAGGCAGTCTGCCATGGGAATCTCGACTAGAACATGCTTGCCGGCGCGCATGACCTGCATCGCTTGCTGCGCGTGCAGGGGTGTCGGTGTGGCAAGAATCACCGCATCGACTTCCGGCAAGGCAAGGGATTCGGCGAGGTCGCCCGTCACATGAGGAATGCCTCGTGCCTCGGCGACCTCAAGCGTTGCACTTGGGACGCCTCCGCAGAGGCTCACCACCTCAATGCCGTCAATGCGCGCCAGCGCATCCAGATGCTTGTTGGCGAACGCGCCCTCGCCCGCCATGCAAACCTTCACGCCATCACCACGCCGTCGAACAGCAGGCGCGCCGTCCGCATCACACCCGCGGCGACGATGTCTCCTTGTTGATTCAGCTCCAACCGCACTTCCAAGGCGCCGCCGGGATGTTCAATGGAGAGCGTCTTCGGATTGCCGGCGGGCGGGGAGATTCGGTGCCGCGTTCTGCTTGCATTTGCAGTTGCGCCCCTTCAAGACTGGCGCGCAGCTGATCGGCGGAAATTGGAGGATTCCCTTTCGTGCCGACAGCCGAGGAATCTTCGTGAAGCGCCGCCTTCTGCGCTTCTCGATAGTTACCGAGGGCCTGTGGCGCTGTGGTGTAATGCCCGTGACAGTCGATAATCAATGCACGTCCCGCGACTCAAGGAGTGCTTGAGAATACCACCGCCGAGGAGCGGTAAGCCTTGCTGGTGAAAAATCCCACGCGCCTCTACTGGCCCGAAGAGAGGCGCTTGCGCTGTTTCTAATTGATTGAATGGTTTGATGTTATGTGAGGCGTCGAAAATTTATTCCCCCGGAGAAGCGGGGATTTGGCCCGATTTTGGGGTGTTTCGGCCCGAATTGGCGGATTTTCACCCCAAGGTTCGTTGTTGCAGCCGAGGAGGCGGAAGCGCCGGTTGTCATGTGGCAAAATGGTGGTTGTAAATCAAACAATTGCCGACCTTCGAGGTGATCATGACAACCGGCCCGAACAATTTACTTTTTTCTTGGGACGCTGTCGAGCCGCTGGCGGATCTGAAACGCCTGTCGATGGTGCTGGAGCACTTGCCGGACGCGGAGTTGGTTGCGGCGCTTGCGGCGAAGCGGGGTCGGGGCAGGAACGATTTTCCGGTTCGCGCGATGTGGCGCGCCTTGGTGGCGGGGGTGGTTTTCCAGCACGCCTCGGTGGCGTCGCTGGTTCGGGAGTTGCGCCGCAATCCGTCGCTGCTGTCGGTGTGCGGTTTCAATCCGTTGCCACGGCAGGGCCGCCCGGTTGCGCGGGTCGAGCGGGACGCGCGCACGGGTCGGTCGGTTGTGGTGCGGGAGGCGGCGCCGGTTTTGCCCTGCGTTCCGAACGAGTGGAACTTCTCGCGCCTGCTCAGGAACCTGATTGACTTGGAGGACAGGCAGGGGTTGGTCAGCGGCCTGGTGGACGAACTGCGTGGCCGATTGCTGGCGGTGCTGCCGGACTACGGCGTGCATCTGGGGTGCGACGGCAAGGCGGTGGCGAGCCATTCCACCGGGCGGGTCAACCGCGGCGCCGGGGGTGAGGGTTCGGATCCAGACGCGGATTGGGGCAAGCACGAAACGCGGGGCGTGGACAAGCAGGGGCGCGCTTGGAGGCGGGTCAAGAGTTGGTTCGGCTACGGTCTGCATCTGATTGCGGACACCCGCTATGAGTTGCCGGTGGCCTTTGCGGTGACGCGGGCATCGGCTTCGGAGCAGCCGGTGGTGGGGAAGCTGCTGGCGGAGTTGTTCGAGGCTGAGCCGGGTCTGGCGCAGCGGTGCCGGGACTTCAGCGCAGATCGGGGCTATGACGGCGGAGCGTTGAAGCAGGCGTTGTGGGACGAGCACGGGATTCGGCCGCTGATTGACACTCGGCTGATGTGGCGCGAAGAGAAGCAGGATCCGAACCACGATCCCGCGCAGCCGATCCTGCGCAGCCTGGCCCCCGAGCGGACGGACAACATCCTGTACAGCGAGCGGGGCGAGGTGTCGTGCCGCTGCCCGGCGACAGGGACGGAGCGCCCGATGGCGTTCCAGGGGTTCGAATCGGACCGGGGGACGCTGAAGTACCGGTGTCCGGCGGCGGCTTGCGACCTGAAGTGCGAGGGCCGGGCGGCGTGTCTTTCGCAGTCCGGCTCGAAGGCGGGCGACTTCGGGCGCATTGTGCGTATCGATCTCAAGCGCGCGAACCGGCGCATCTTCACCCCCACGCCCTGGGGCTCGCCCGCTTGGCGACGCGGCTACAACCGACGCTCGGCACTGGAGCGGATCAACGCGCGCCTGGACCGCAGCTTCGGCTTCGAGGTGCATTTCATCCGCGGCCTGGCCAAGATGAAGACACGGATGGGGCTGGCGCTCGCGGTGATGATGGCGCTGGCGGTCGCCGCCGTGGTCGAGGGACGAGACGAACGGATGCGCTCGCTCGTGCGCCCGGTCCCGTTTGCAGACACCGGATAGCGCTGCGCCAACCCCCAACCGCTCCAACCCGTCCCCTGCCTGCCCCTGGACGCCGCGCCCCTGTCCGCAGCACACCCTTGTTGAGAGCCTTTCTCATCTACCCGCGATCGGCCCTCGTTCCAACCTCTCCCCAGCACCCCAGTCCGCTGCCCTGCCTTCAATCAATCCTCCCGCACTGCCAAATCCGCTCCACTACATCTCCCCATCCCGACAAAAACACCCGCAGCGCAAGCGCCTCGAAGAGGGCACTGTTGGCTTGAAAGATAGTTGAAAGGTTGAATCGCTAGTTTGGTTCAACGGGTAGCGGAATACCCAGCACGCACACAAGTCATCAACCACAAGGAGAGGGGGCCCATGTTGCGCGGAGCATCACTTCTTGCCTGCCTGTTCGCTCTTTCGCTCGTCGCCGGTTTGGTCGTCGCTGAAGATGCAATCGTCATTGAAGAAATCGTCGTAACCGCGCAGAAGCGGGAGCAGACCCTGAATGAGGTGCCCTTCTCCGTCCAGGTCATCAGCGGCGAGAAGTTCATCGAACAAGGATTTAACGATCTTGAAGACACGGCCAGCTTCGTTCCCGGATTGACAGTGGAACAGACCGAGAGCGGCGCCACCGTGAGAATTCGTGGCATCTCAAACGAGGGCTTCAATGTGGGATTCGAGCAAGCCACCGCCGTGTTCAATGACGGGATCTACTATGGCCGCCAACTGCAATCCATCTCCGGCATCTACGACATTGACCAAATGGAGGTGTTGTTCGGGCCGCAACCAGTGTATTTCGGGCAGAGCGCAATTGCCGGACTCATCGGCTATCGCAGCAAGCGTCCGGGCACAGAGTTGGACGGCTATGTGTTGGCCGAGCTGGGAGACATCGGGCACCGCAAGGTGGAGGGTGCAGTGAGTGTGCCGATTTCCGACACCTGGTCGATGCGCGGCACCGCGAAGGTCAACGAAAACGACGGCTGGACGAAGCTGTTCGTCACTGGAGATGATGGCAACGCTGGCGAGGACACGGCTTTTCGGCTGCAAATCGCGGGCGACCTTAGCGAACAGTTTTCGCTATGGGCCAAGTACGAGGAATTTGAACAAACCATCGACGGATTTGCGCAGGACGCCATCATCTGCGACCCAGCACTCGCCGGGGCTCCGCCGCTGGTGTTTTGCGATGACGCTCAGAGGGCTGGCCTTGCGGAATGGTCGTACAACGATACCATCAGCATTGGCGCCACCAGTAGCGCAGCCCGCTTGGGCATGGCGCCCGTTGGCAATCTCGACCTCACCCAGCTGGACGTGGCGCAGCCCGAATACTTCGGCAACGACATTGAGGGCTCGGCGTCCGCGATTGAACTTGTGTATGAGTTGGCCAACGGCATCACGGTGACCAGCCTCACCGGCTTCTCGGACTACGATGCCTTGCGTGTGCAGGACTTTGACTACTCGCCCTTCGCCAGCTTGGTGATTCCGAATGGCGAGACCTTCGAGCAAACGAGCACGGAGCTGCGCGTGCAAAGCGACGGCGACGGCCCACTCGATTGGATGGCTGGCGTGTACTGGCAGGATCAGCAAATCGACTTCGTCGCCGACATCATTTCCGCTTTGCCGAATCCGATGGGGCCATCCGGCACCAACGCCTCGCAGTACGTCGAAGACGCCGAGTATCTCGGCGTGTTCGGGGCGCTGTCCTACGACATCACCGACAGCGTCACCATTGACTACGGCATCCGCTACAACGATGTGCAGAAGGATGCCTATCTTTGGGAAGTCGATTCCTTCATCTCCGATGCCAGTGGCAACCGCATCAGCAACACGGGCATGACGCCACCTGGCATGACGCCGGGAAGCGTGGCGCCGAACGGCACGCAAGGCGTGACATGGTCTGGTGTGCTCGGCGAAATGGTTGCCGGCGACCGCTGCCTTGGCAACACGCCCAACGATGATGATTGCCAAGCGAGACTGCGGGCGGCAGGCATTCCACAGGCGGTGATCGATGGCTGGGGCGGCACTGGGTTGGAATTGGATGAGGATGACATTACCCAGCAGATCTCGGTCAACTGGCGGCTGAACGATGACGTGAACTTGTTTGTCCGCTATGCCGAGGCGTTCAAGCCGGGCGGGTTCAGTCGCGGATCATCCAGCTTTCTCGTCAACACGAAGGGCCAGTACGAGGCTGAAGAAGCCGACAGCATCGAAATCGGCGGGCGCCTCAGCTTCGCCGAAGGCCGTGGCCAGGCCAGCGCCACCTTCTTCACCACCTCCTACACCAATCGGCAGGTGAATTCGCAGTTCGATGATCCAGTGACGGGCGCCACCTACTTCATCTTCGTCAATGCAGCGGACAGCACCATCGAAGGCTTTGAGGCCGCGGTCGCCTACATCACCACTGTTGGCCTTCGCATGAGTCTTGGGATGAGCTACGCCAAGGGACAGTTCGATGAGTACGAAAACGCTGCCTGTTTTCGGGCGGAGATTCGCCAGGGACTGTGCCCGAATCGCTCGATGGACCTTTCGAACACTGACTTTGATGGTCAGCCCGAATGGAACCTGGTGGGCGCCATCGGATATGAGTTCGGGCTGACCGACGGGCTGATGGCCGATATTTCGGCGGACTTCAGCATGTACGACGACTATGATCGCTCTCGACGATACTCCAGCGAACTGCCCTACGATTACCGTGAGCAGGACGGCTACACCCTCATCAACGCGCGCTTGGCGGTCTTTCCGGATAGCCGCGCCTGGGAGGTGGCCGTGTGGGGCAGGAATCTGGCGGACGAACTCTACTGGCAGACCCAGCCGGGCGAGGTGGGCATTTTCGGCACGGCGGTCGCCAATATCTCTCGGCCCATGACGTATGGAGCCACGTTCCGCTACAACTTTGGCCTGTAGAGGAAGCGCCTGGTGCAATATCCGGGCTGGAACACTGAGCGGATTCTAAGGACCGCTCAGTAATTTCCGCGCTGTGCAGTCCAGCGCTCGATAGTCCGCCGCAACGCCTCAAGCTGCTGCTCCACATCGTCGATCTTGTAGCGGGCGACGGCATCCGCTTCGCGCACCGAGTCGAGGCCGCCGGCGATTGACTGGAGGCGTCGCGTGGCCATCTCGAGGTCGCGCAGCGCAAGCGGTGTTTCGGTGCTCAGCCGCTTGAATTCCAGGTCGTCGCGCAGCAAGCCAATCATGCGGCGCGCGGTTTCCGCCGTGGCGTCGTGATTCCCGGCAAGAAACGAGGCCACCATGCGCATTCCGTAGAAGTCGAGATCTTGTTGCAGCGCGATGGCATCGTCGATGATGGACATGGCCTCGACCGCCAGGCGCGTCGACTCACCGCTACGCACCGCCTGCACACGCCAATTCACCCGCAGCTGGGCGGCGCGCAGGAACCAGGGTTGATGGGGCGGGGCAGCGGCGAGCACGGGGTCGAGCGCCCGCGCCTCGTCATCGTCGCCGCGCCGAGAGGCGCTCCAGCTGCGGAGCACGGCCAGCGCATCGGCGGACAGGTTGTCGATGTATGGCTGAACCCGTGCTGGCAGCGAACCGTCGGTGACTCGCTCGCCCCGCTCCTGAAACAGAAGATAGCTGGCGATTGCGTCGCTTGGTTGCCTTCGCAAGGCCTCCAACGCGGCGCGGTCCGCCAATCTCGACCTGCCCGCCTTGCGTGAGAAGTGCGCGGCGATGGCTGGTGATTGGGGATGACTGGATTCTTCCAGCAGCGTGCGCAGCGCAGTGGAGAGCTCCGGCGCATGCATCGTCGCCAGACGCTCGGCCACGTAGACGAAGTTGATCGCCGAGCGTTGATGACGGTGAATGTCGCTCTGGGCGTCGTACACCGGTCCGAAAGCCTTGATGAGCGCCTTGACCCGCTCATACGTGAGCGACTTGGATTCGAAGCCGCCGAAGGAGCGCATGGCCATCTGGTTATCGTTGTCCGTGTTGACTTGCGCGCCCGCACTGAGTCGTCGCAACGCCGGCGTGTCCCACGCCAAGGCGGCCACCATGTCGTTCACCGACCCGACCCCTTTGCGCCTGAACGCCTGCGGGTTGCCTGTGAGCGGCGCGCCGGATGCAATGAGTGCGGCCTCCGGTTGAATAGGCGTCTTTGATGCCAGAAAGAACAACACCATAGGCTCAAAGTGGTAGGCGCGCACGTGCGGAAACACATCGAGCAGCGTGGCGCCCAGCGACTTCAATAGCGCTTCGGAGGCGAATTGCAGGTTGATCCACTGAAGGAACACGCCGCTGTCCGTGAGGCGCGATGCCGCCAGCCGCATGAATTCGCGCGTGTACAGATGCGAGGCACCGGCGGTCCACGGATGCGACGGCTGCGAAACGAGCGCGTCGTAGCGAGCGTCCGTGAGCCTCAGTGCGTTGCGGGCATCGTTGACAATGATGCGCACGCGCGGGTCGGCGAGCGGGTCTTCCTGCCGCTCTGCCGCCAGGTGTCTGTTGGCGGCCACGACCTTGGGTTCGAGCTCGATGATGTCGATGGCTTGCACGGATGCGGGAACGGACTCGGCGACCACGCCGCCACCCAAGCCGACGATCAGCATGCGTTCGAGTTCCGGCCGCGCGATGATTGGCAGCGTCGATAGCAGGCGCTGCGTGTGCTTTGCCGGCGGTGCCCCGCGCATGTCGATGGAGGCTTCCGGCAGGCCGTTGGTGCGCAGATACAGGTACCCGTCGCGCTCCAGCATGAGCACGGTGGCCGAACGACCAACATCGTAGTAGCGGAGTGCGCCCGTGCGCAGGTCGTTCAACGGCGACACCCGCAGCAGGGCTTCAGGCGCGGCGGGCTGGACGAAGAGCAACACCGCCAGCAAGCCGCCGCTCAGTGTGGCGAAGCTGAGTTTGTGTTTGCGGAGAGTGACCGCCATGGCCAGCGCCAGCAGGCCATTGCTGGCCGTTGCGACCTGCACCACACCTTCGTAGCGCAACAGCGGCAGCAGCACGAAGCCCGTGATGATCGCGCCGCCGATGGCGCCTGCCGTGTTCCACGCATAGACCTTTGCCGAAGCCCGCGCCGCATCGGCTGCGCCCCCGCTGAAGATGCGCACGGCCAACGGAAAAGTGGCGCCGATAAACAGCGTTGCAGGCAGCATGATGGCAATCGCGAGCAGCACATTCTGTCCCATGCCCGCGACTTCTGGAATGCCGGCCTGCAAGCCGACATAGACGCCCAGGGCGCTGACCGCGATCATCAGCTGACACACAACGAACGCCATCTGCGCCCTTGTTCGATCTTTCGCCAGCCAAGCGGCGATGGCGCTGCCCAGCGCGATGCCGGCGAGGAAGCTCGCCAGCATCGTCGCGAATGCGACGACGCTGCCGCCAAGGATGTGCGCCAACAGTCGCGTCCACAACACCTCGTAGGTGAAGCTGGCCATTCCAGACACCAGCATCACCGGCAATATGATGCCCGCTCGACCGAACCCACTCGTAGCGGCGCGCGCGCGGTTGGGCCGTGCTCCGGCAGGCTGCGGACTGATGTGCGGCGAAGCGGCGGTGCGCGACAGCGGCGCGGCAATCGCGAATATGATGAAGTTGATCAGTGCGCCCACCCAGACGGCGCCGTTCAAGCCCACGGTCGGCAGCAGGTAGAAGGCGGCGACCAGCGTGCCGCCGATGGCACCCGCGGTATTGATCGCGTACAGCGCGCCGACCCGCCGTCCGATCTGCGCGTCCTCCCGCACCGCGTAGCGATTGAGCATGGGCAGCGTGGCGCCCATGCAAGCCGTCGGAACCACCAGGATGACGAACGTGGCGGCGAGATAGAAGAGGCTCTGCCCCCAACCCGAAGCGTCTGGCGGATGCGCTTGCCTGCCGAGGAGGGCTTCGTAGATCCAGCCCGCGAAGTCGAACAGGGAAGGCACGAGCAGCGCGGTGATGGCAATGACGCCTTCCAGCACGCCGTAGGTGAGCACCGGCCGATTGATTCGGTCAATGAATCGAGCGGCGACGGCGGCGCCGAGGACAAGGCCGCCCATGTAGGCGGACAACACGGTGGCCACCGCCAGTTCGGAGGCGCCGAACACGGTGGAGAGCTGCCGCATCCACGCAGTCTGATACAGGAGTGCGGCGAACCCCGAGAGCAGGAAACACGTGCCCACCGAAGCGTACACGCCGCGTTGTCCCATCATGTGTTCAACGCGGGCGCGTCGCCCTCGTGTCCGAGGTCGAACGCTCCTTCATTCAAGCACTCTGAAAGCCATACATGCGCCTCATGGTAGGTTTCTGAGCTTTCTATTGGCTTCACGCCCGTTCTTCACGCCCGTTCTGGTGGAGCTGGCACTGGTCCTATGAGAAGATTGTGCCACCGACCGCTCCGCAAGCGCCATGAATCATCCGCCGATCATGAGTCCTGAGTTCTTTCAGGACATGAATCCGACCTACGATTATCTGCGCGCACACCATCCCGTGTATCTGATTGAGCCGATGCAGACGTGGTTCGTCAGCCGCCACGAAGATTGTGCGCGGATGCTGCTCGACGATGAGCATTTTTCGCTGCAAGACATGCCCATCGCCAACATGTGGCACCCAGAGGTCAAGAACGCCACCCGCACCCTGTTCGTGGACGAACCCGACCACTCGCGCTTTCGCGGTGTGTTGAAGGAATTCTTCATGGCGCCTTCGGTTCTGAAGCGGGAACGGATGGTTCAAGCGGTGGTGGACGGTGCGGTCGCCAAACTCAAACAGTTGGACGCGTCCTCGATCGACATAGAGAAGCAATACGCGTACACCATTCCCATTGATGTGCTGTCCTTGATCATGGGTTTGCCCAGAGAGGACTATCAACGCTTCCATGACTGGGCGCCAAAGCTCAACGAGGCCATGATTCCGGAACTGATCGATGCGCAGAAGGAAGCCGCAGGACAAACGGTGCGGGAGGTGAGCGCCTATCTGAACGACATCCTGCAACACGGGGACCTGCGTCCAGACGGGGAGGACACCGTCCTCTCGCTGCTGAAGAAGGCCATGCAGTCGGGGGTGATGGCGGAGGATGAGGTGGTGCCCCAGGCCGTGCAGCTGTACATCGGTGGCCATGAGACCACCTTGCAGCTGATCGGGCTGTGCATCCATCAGCTGCTCAAGTCGCCGCAGCAGTTGCAAAAGCTCAAGAACAACCCGCAGCTGGTGCAAAAGGCGATTGATGAAACCATTCGCGTGGATGGCGTGTCGCAGGTGATCGTGCGTCGCGTGGCGGAGGACTACACGCTGCACGGGGTGACCATGCGGGCGAACGACATGCTGTTCATTGGCAATGGCGCCGCCAATCGCGACCCAAGCGTGTTCGACGATCCACTGGTCTTCAACATTGAGCGCAGATCCCGCAAGTCGCACCTGGGCTTCGGCAAGGGGATTCGCTACTGCCTCGGCAACGTGCTGGCCAAGCTGGAAACGAGGCTCGCGATCAACGCGTTGCTCGCTGCCTTTCCGAACGTGCGCCTGCCGGAGAACCACTCGCCAGATTACAACCACAACATGATGATGCACGGATTGACCTCGCTGCGCGTCCAACTGCACTGAGGAGGCGCAATGGCGATTACCGTGTTTGATCCCAAGACCACCGAAGTCGGCCCCATCGGGCCGATGATGGCCGCGAAGGTGAGCAATGGGGGGCTGAAGGCGTTCTTCGAATCCAAGAGTGGTGAAGATGGCGATGGCAACCTCTCCAGCATCGTGATTGGCGACAGCGACAATCTGGGCCTCGGAGTCGGCACCTGGGAAGCAGGTCAAGGCACGAAGGAACCGATTCCGGTGATGTTCGATGAGGTGCTGTTCATCGTCCAGGGCGACCTGCGCGTGAGTGCTGAAGGATCGAGTCGGGAGGCGAGGCGGGGCGAGGTGGTACACATCGCCGCTGGATCATTTGTTTCCTTTCACTCGACGGGCGGCTGCCGCTTGGTTTGGTGCACCAGCCCCCCGACGTGGCGGGCGCTTGAGTCGGCCTGGGATGCCGGCTTGATGCGGCCGCCGGGCTAGGGCCTGTTAACGCTATGGGTGCCTGTGAGCATAGTGTTAACAGGCCCTGGGCTGAAGATGCCCACTGGACATTGGCGCCGTGGGGGACACAACGGGACTTTCAGGCGAAACCACACGCATGATGGACTGCGCGGCGCGCTCAGCCTCCCAGCAACGCCCGCGCGTCTTCGGCTGAATACTTGAATGCCTTGAACACCGGCGCCGAGCCCGTGTAGCGCACAACCACGTCGCCTGCCGGATTCAGCTCCCATACGCGCCGGCCGACGGTGTCCGAAATCAGCGTGTTGCCGTTCGGCAGGCGGCGCGCTCCGCCCTGGAACGGTGCGAAGAACGCGTCGTGCTGCCAACGCCAGACCTCGGTGGCGCCGAAGCCTTCGACGTAGCTGCCGTCCTCTGCGGTGGTCGCCTGAATCTCGATCACTTGGCTGATGCCTGTGAGCGTCTCCTGCATCCGCGCGCCAGTCTGCGCGCGATTCATGCCGGGCCGGGTGAGCGGAGCCGTGAGTCGCGTATTGTTGTTGAACACAAGGATGTTGCCGGCGCCGCGCAAGCCCGGCTTCACCCAGTTGGCGTCGTGCTGCTTATCGAAGAGTCTCTTGCTGCGTTCTCCGTGCCCGTAGGTCTCCGGATTGCCGTAGCGAAACAACACATCGCCGCCCCGGCCCCAGCGCCCGCCTGTGCTGCCGGCGGCCTCGGCAGTTGATGTGCTGCGATCGATAATCCAAATCTCGTTGTAAATGAAGGCGCTCACCAAGATCTGATTGAGCGCCGGGTGGTAGTCGATTGAATTCAAATGCTGGCGCACCAGGTTCAGCGGCTGATAGCTCTTGGGGAAGTGGGCGTCGATCTTGTGTGGATTGTCCTTGACCACACCGAACGTCGGGGCATTGGGGTCTACGTCCTGAACCATGTGATCCAGCCAACGCCAGACCCAGACCAGCGCATGCGAGCCGTCATCAAGGTTCGGCTTGAGTTCAACGAGGCCGTCCGACCACACCGTGCTGCCCTTGCCGGCCCGCCAGCCGAGCGCCGCCGCTTCCGCGCCGCCGACCTCTTCGTAGATGAGTGCCAGGATGTTGCCGTTGGGCAGGCGAATTGCGTCGTGATGAAAGGTGATCTTGTGATCGTTGTGTTCACCCAGTCGCAGGTGTTTCGCATTGAGTTCCCAGATGGCCCTGCCGGCCTTGTCGGTGATTTGCAGCGTATCCACCGCCGCCACGGGCTGCCCCTTGACATAGCTCGCGTCGCGGATGCCCATCCGCAACAGCCCGCCGTCCGCGAGCAGGTACGAGGTGTGGCCTCCGCCGGTCAAATCCGTTTCCCATTGATGCACGAGTTGTCCGCCGGAATCCATCAGCAAAGTGACGTTTTCGACATCGTTGCGCAGCTCGTCCGCTTGGTGCCAGAACAGGTAGCCCTCATCAATTTCATCGGGAACGACTGATTCCACAAGCACGCCCGACTCGCGGGTGTCCGCTGCGAGGGCGGTGCACAACAGGATGAAGGGCGTGAGGAAGAATGTCCGATGCATGAGGGCAAATCGAAAGTTGATCGAAAGCACATTGTGCTCAAATCGGCTTTCATTCGGCTTGCATCGGTGCATGTTTTCCGTAAGGCTGTCTTCTTCCGCCAGCAACAAGCAGGGGGCTCGGCCAATGTTAGTCGATTCGGTCGCTCACCGGCAGACAGCCTCCTCCGTGCTTCGGCTGTGCATCATGCGCTGCCTGCTGCCGCTTGTCGTGTGTGCGGTCCCGCACGGAACCCTCTCAGCCGAACAGACAGTCCCGCCGAACATCGTGCTCGTCATCGCCGATGATCTCGGCTGGTCGGACGTGGGTTTCAATGGCGGAGAAATTGCAACGCCGGCCATTGATGCCTTGGCTGCTGAAGGTCTGCGGCTTGACCGCTTCTACACCTATCCGGCATGCACGCCCACCCGGGCAGCGCTGATATCCGGCCAGCGTATGCGCACGATGGGACTGATAGAGCCGATTCCGCCGTGGTCTGACGCTGGATTGCCACTGAACGTCGAAACGCTGCCGGAGGCCCTCTCAGAGGCGGGTTATCGTACGTGGAAGGTTGGCAAGTGGCACCTTGGCGATCACTATCCTGAACAGTTTCCCAATCAGAGAGGATTCGATCATTTCTATGGATTCTTGAGTGGCGAAGTGAACTACTACACGCATTTGTTCGTGGCGGCGCTGGATTGGCAGCGCAACGGCGAAACGCTGCGTGAGCCGGGCTATGCCACCCATTTGTTGACGGACGAGGCGGTGCGCCTGCTGGCATCTCACACATCCGATGCGCCGTTCTTTCTGGATCTGTCCTACAACGCGCCGCACACGCCCTTGCAGGCGCCCGACGCGGCCGTGGCTGAGTATGCGCACATCGAAGATGTCAACCGGCGCCGCTACGCCGCCATGGTGAGCGAGCTGGACAAGGGTATCGGAAAGGTCATGCAAGCCATCCAAAGTCGCCCTGATGCGGACAACACGCTGGTGATGTTCATGAGCGACAACGGCGGCAAGCCCGAGTTTGGGGCAAGCAACGCGCCACTCAAGGGTGGCAAGGCGAGTCATCACGAGGGTGGTATTCGGGTCCCCGCGGTCCTCTGGTGGCCGGGTGTGGTGCCCTCTGGTATGCGCCAGCACATGATCAGCGTGCACGATCTGTACCCGACGTTGCTGACGCTCGCCGGTGCCCCGCCGGATTCGTCCGAGCAGCGGCCGGGTGTCGATTTCTGGTCCGCTGTATTGGCGAATGCGGCGCTTGAGCGCGAACAGCCCATCGCCTTCGCCATCATATTGCCCGGTCCGCCGGGCACACCGGCCACGTACATCAGCAGCGTGCTGGTGGACGGATGGAAGCTGATGGAGGTGGGCAGCTACACCTACGGCGCCGCGCCTGCGGAGCGATATCGGCTGCGCTCCAGGGCACTGTACAACGTGCTGGAAGATCCCTCTGAACTGCGAGACTTGTCAGTCAATCAGCCGCAGCGGGTGGAAATGCTCACCGCGGCATTGCACGAAATACCGGCCGGCCAGCCGATAGGCTTTCGTCCGCCGCCGAAGGATTGGAAGTTTCCCCTGCGGCCAAGCGCCGAGCCCGACAACGGCCCGGCAGAGCGCACGGCCATTGTCGAGGCCGCGCGACAGCGCGCTGGGCAGCGGCAGGTGGAGTGATCCGGGTGGATGCCGCGAACGGCGCCGAGACATGGCTGTTGCCCCTGAAAGCGCATTGAAAGCCTGTCTTTCTATGCTCCAAGCCACTTTGGGGAGCTCCATGCGTGTCGTATATTCCTTCCTGCTGACCTGCTGCGCCCTGTGTGCCGGCTGCATCGCGGAACGGGCGATGGCTGAACCAGGCAAGCCCAATTTTCTTGTCTTGGTGGCGGATGATCTCGGCGTGGACAGCTTCGCAAGCTATGGGATCAACCCAAGAAACGCCCGCACGCCGAATATTGACCGGCTGGCCGCTCGCGGCATGTTGTTCACCGAGTTCTGGGCGCAACCCGTGTGTTCTCCGACAAGGGCCTCCGTGCTCACTGGACAGTTCTCTTTCCGGCACGGCGTGAGCGGCCCTGTGTGGGGATACGAGGATGAGATGGGGATTCCCATCCCCGAGGCGCCCGAAGGCTCGCCGAAGGAGCTGGACTACGGCCCGTTTGGGCTGCGAGAGCGGCCTGGCCCGAGCGCCAAGCCTCCGCTGACCCCGCCAGCCTTGCGGCCAGATGCCTTCACCCTGCCGCAGGCCCTCAAGCCGCTTGGCTACGCAACCGCCGCGCTGGGCAAGTGGCATCTCGCCGACTTGGGCAATGGCTGGCTGGAGCATCCCAACATCGCCGGTTTCGACTACTTCTCAGGCCCGCTGGCGGGTGCGCTGTTCAGCAACTTCGCTTGGCAGCACGTGGAGAATGGCGTGGCCAGACAGGAAACAGGCTACGTGGACCAGCACTCGGTGGACACGGCGCTCGCCTGGATTCGTGGCGTGGCGCCCGGGCAGCCCTGGTTTGTCTGGTTCAGCTTGATCAATCCCCACGAGCCATTCCATAAGCCGCCTGAGGACCTCATTCGCTCTCTGGAACTGCGCGCACTTGATCCCAATGGCGTCACGGATGAGAACGCGCCGCTCTACTTCAAGGCGCAGGTGGAAGCCATGGACAGCCTGGTCGGCGCGCTGCTCGACGGCATCCCGGACGAGATGCTCGCCAACACCTATGTGATTTGGTTCGGCGACAACGGCGACGATCGCTGGGCGCGCTCCATCGACGAGCGCACGCCGAATCGCTACAAGATCACGCTCTATGAGGGGGGTGTGCGGGTGCCGTTCGTTGCGGCTGGTCCCGGGGTGCCGAGCGGCGTCCGCAACGACTCGATGGGCCATGCCGTAGATCTCTTCAATACCGTGCTGGAACTCGCCGATGTGCCGCCGGCGGAAGACGCCGTCGATTCGCTGTCGCTGGCGGGTCAGCTCACAGCACAGAAAGGCGCACTGAGGCGCAACTGGAATTTTTCGGACATCGACATGGGCATGGGTCGACGAAGCTCCGCCATTCGCGACGAGGCGTACAAGCTCATCGTCACCCCCAAGGCCGAGGAACTCTATCATCTGCCTTCAGATGCAGCAGAGCGCAAGAACCTTCTGGCGAACGATGCGACCGACCTCGGCGTCGAGGCGCGCGCGCACTACGAGGCGCTCAAGAATCAACTACGACAACTGTTGTCCCAATAGGAGAGGCAGATGAGCAACACGCCATTCGATCTTCCGGCAAGCCTCGGCCGCCGGCGGTTTATGCGCCAGTCCTCGGCGGCCCTCGCCGGCGCCGGGTTGCTGGCGGCGGCGCCTGCATTCAGCGCAGCGGAAGCGACTGAGGGCAAGCCAGCCATGCCCGCGACCGGAGGCAAGCCGGACCTGCCCGCGTCCGCCTACACGCTGGCCGAGCGTGACCGACGACATGCGCGGGTGCGAACGCTGCTCAAGGAACAGGGCCTTGACGCCTTGCTGGCGCCAACGCGCAGCGGCGAGAGCATTCTTGGCTGGGCGAAGTGGCTCACGAATGAACCCATGTTTCTCAAGCCTGCGGTGATCATCATGCCGGCGGAAGGCGAGCCAGTGGCGCTCAACATGCTGCCGCTGCCGGGCCCGAAATGGATCAACGAAAAGCGCGACGGCCACTTTGAAGGCGAGACCGGACCGCTCGTGGTCAAGTGGCTGAAGAAGGAAGGCTTGGCGGACAAAAAACTTGGCGTGCTCGGCCTCACGCCTGGGCAGTTCGGACTGCCGGAGTTCTTCCATGATGGGCTGTGGGATTACAGTGTGTGGAGCGCCATCAAAGCTGGCGTTCCACAAGCGCGTTTCACGGACATCACCGGCGAGTTCACGCGCGCCATGATGGTGCTCAGCGACGAACAGGTGGCCAATTTGCGCAAAGCCGCGGCGAAGGGTGAGGCATTGCACCGGTTCATGCTCGACTTCGCGCAAGCCGGCATGGATGCCAAGGTCTTGCGGGCAGAGATGAACAAATTCTATGTGCTCAATGGCATGGATGTGGATGTGGAGGCCTTCATGGCGCGCGGCACGCTCAGCCCCGGACAGGTGCACGCCACTGAGATCGGCTTCCACCATGCCGGCGCCAACGCCCAGGTCACGCTTACCTTCAGTGTCGGCAAGCCGTCGCCGGAGATGCGTAAGATCGCGGACACCGCCAAGCGCGTGCTCGACTATGGACTTGAGCACGCCGCCGCCGGCATCACCTTTGCGGAATTGATCGACCCCATGGAGCAGATTGTCAAGGGCTCGGGGTTGAATCACGGCTTTCCGAACATTCATGGACTGATGCCGATAGGACTGGTCGGTCCCGTGGGGGAGACGAGCCCGAGGGGCACCGTCTATCAGGCGACTCGCGGCGGCGACGTGGTGCTTGAGCCGAACATGGCGATCAGTTTCGAGTGCGGGGCGCGCACCATTCCGTTTCTGCGCGAGGTGCGCCTCGGCGGTTCGGCTTTGATCACGGATGCTGGAATCGACATGATGAACAGCTTGGGCACCGAGTTGCGGATCATTTGATCGCGGTGTCTTGACCTTGCTGTGCAAGCCAAAGCGCCCAACATCTCCGACCTGTTTGCATTGCGGCCACGCATAGGGGCCAGTCCATGAAACGAGTCAGGCGTTAGGGCCCGGCGGCAGTCCCATGCGCGCTCTGGTCATTGAAGATCACGAGGATATCGCCGAGGTGATTCAGGCCTGCATCGAGGGCATGGGCATGTCGGCTGACACGTTTCCCCGAGGAGAGCTTGGGCTGGCAGCGCTTTCCAGCGTGCCCTACGACATGCTGATCCTGGATCTGAATCTGCCCGACATGCGTGGGCTGGAAGTGCTCAAGCGCATTCGCGCCCAAGGCAACGAGACGCCTGTATTGATTCTGTCGGCGCGCGCCAACGTGGACGACCGGGTACGGGGCCTTGACAGCGGCGCCGATGACTATCTTGTCAAGCCTTTCAACTTGTCCGAGCTGGAGGCCAGAATTCGCGCCCTGCTGCGTCGGCAGCAAGAGGTGCGCAGCAAGGTGATTGTGGTCGGCGCCCTCGCGTTTGATCAAACCACCCGCCAGTGTTGGCTCGGCGACGACCTGATTGATCTATCGCCGAGGGAGCGTTCCGTGCTCGAGACGCTGGTGCGCGCCAAGGGTCGGGTGCAGTCCAAGGACAGCATAGTCGATCACATCTCAAGCTACGATGACGACGTTGCCCCATCGTCGATTGAGATCTACGTGCATCGACTGCGAAAGAAGATCGCTGGCTCGGGCGCCCGCATCGTGACCACTCGCGGCCTCGGCTATACCTTGGAGGCGGACGCGGGGTGATGCCCACGCCGTGGATCCCGCATTCGCTGAGGAACCGGCTGCTCGCGTTCGTCGTGATTCCGATTCCAATCCTGGTCGGAACCAATCTGTTTTGGTCGAGTCAGTACATAGACTCTTCCACCGGCCAGGCCTTTGATGAGCGCTTGCGCTACATTGTGGAGAGCGTCGCCCGATTTTCCCCGCTGTCCTGCGACGGGTTTGCCAGCGGCACCATGGATGCCATGTTCAACGCGGAATCCGGCGATGAGCTGGAGTGCAAGATTCTCGCTGAGGATGGACACTTGCTCGAGGGCGATGGCGATGTGCCTGGCGCCCCGTCGCCCGCTGTGGCCAAGCGCACACTGCAACTCTACGACAGCAGTTTTCGCGGAGAAGCGGTGCGCGTCGCCGCGCTCACGCATTACGTGGAACGCTCCGAATACACTGGCTGGCTGACCGTGACCGTCTCGCACACCACCCGTGGCATCGAGGTGCTGAGAGAGAATGTGTTCACGCAGGACTTGATTGCCGGCGTGTTGCAAATTGCCGTGATCTCGTTGGTGCTCATTGTTGCGATCACCGTCGGACTGCGCCCGTTGAAGCGTCTGCAACTCGACGTGCAGACGCGCGACTCGCAAGATCTATCGCCTCTCGCCACCGACAATCTGCCGTCAGAACTCATGGGCGTGACGGAAGCGCTCAACAGCTTGTTCTCCCGTCTGGCCCAACATATTGCCATTGGCAAGCGTTTCGTCGAGAACGCGGCGCACCAGCTGCGCACCCCCATCGCCGCGCTCTTGCCGCAGACGGAGCTCGCGTTGCGGGAGATTGAAGATGCGCGGGCGCGCGGCCTGTTGAGCAAGGTGCAGATCAATGCGCGCAGGCTCGCGCGCCTGAGCGGACAGCTTTTGAACATGACGCACGCCGAGAGCATTGGCATTGGCAACCAGGAGCTTGCTGGCGTGAACCTCGCGGACATCGCGCGCCGCCGGGTGGAGCTGTTTCAGGACCGGTATCCCGACGCCGAGGTACAGACATCGTTGCGGGCGGCGCCCGTCAAGGGCATCGAGTTCTTTGTTGGCGAAGTCATCGAAAACTTGATGCACAACGCCCGAAAGTATGGCGGCGACCGTGTGCGAATCCGCGTGCGTACGGGCGTCGCCGACGAGCGCGGGTATCTTGAGGTGGAGGACGATGGCCCCGGCGTGAGCGAGGGCGAGCGGGAGAACATCGTCGAGCGCTTCTATCGCGTGGCCGATGACCACACGGGCACCGGCCTCGGTTTGGCCATCGTGCAGGAAATCATGGCTGGACATGGCGGCCAGCTGGTGCTTGCCGAAGGCTCCGAAGGCAAGGGCCTGAAGGTGCGGTGCTGGTTCAGGGCGACGACTGCTTGACCCGGATAGCGCCGGCCCGGATATTGCACCAGGGGCCGTCGCAAACTGTCGTCGAGAAGGCGCGTCGAAATCGGAGGCCGGAGAAAACCCATTGAATGGCGCGGTAAGTCAGCCCATTTGATCAGCGCCCTGGTGCAATATCCGGGCCAGGGCGCTGATCGGCGGTCAATTCGACTGCTGCTCAGGATACTTGCCCAGCGCGAGGAATAGCCCGAGAGACACCACGAGGATGCCGACGAACACGATGAGTACGGCATCGTAGCCGTAACTTTCCGCGATGGCGCCTGCGAGGGCCGGCGCGAAGCCGGCGCCCACCGAAAACGCGGCGAAAATGGCGCCAAAGATGGCTGGGTAGTGTGCCGGGCCGAAGTAGCG
Source organism: Pseudomonadales bacterium (assembly GCA_965199815.1). Lineage (GTDB taxonomy): Bacteria > Pseudomonadota > Gammaproteobacteria > Pseudomonadales > Azotimanducaceae > Azotimanducus. The sequence goes on along the minus strand of CBDATE010000004.1, from coordinate 17,926 downwards.
GTTGGTGAGGTAGGCCAGCATGTCGAGCTCGGCGCCTGCTGCCAGGCCAGCGCACAACGCGATGACGATGCCCGTCCAGAAGCTGAGTTCGAAGTTCACCAGCACCAGCATGCCGACGATCAACAACGAAAAGAACACACAGCCCACGGCTGGCGCCCAGAATCGGTCCACCAGGTAGCCCACAAGCAGCCGTCCGACAATCACCGTGGCGCCCATGATTGCGGCGATAGTGGCGATGGCGCCGCGCTCCATCCCCTTGGAACCGAGGATGCGCTCGAAGTTCGACAACAATCCGACCATCACGATGATGGTGCTGGTAAGCAGCGCGGCCAATATCCAGAATCTTCCAGTGCGCAATGCCTGATTGCGCGTGAATCCCCAGGTCAAGGCGTTGGCGCGTTCGCTGCCGGCGGTAAACGCTTTCTCCTTGAAGAAGAAATAGACGATGGGGAGTGAAATGAGGAACGCGCCGGAGCTCACTGCCCGATACGCCACGCGCCAGTCGTAGTTGGCGATGAAGAATTCCACGATCGGCGGCAGGAGGAACGCGCCGATGCCCGTGCCCGCCATGGTGATGCCGATGGCCTTGCCGCGATTCTCCACGAACCAGCCGTTGAGCACCGTGGTCCAGATGATTGGCAGGGAGCCAGCTGCGATGAGCGATATCAATGCCCAGCTGAGATACCACAGTGTCAGCGAGCCGTTGTTGAGGGACAGAAGAAAGTAGCCGATCACATGCCCCAAGAGGCCGCTCATGCCAAGTGCGCGAATGCCGACGCGCGGCGCGAGGGCGCCGATCCAGGGGCCGGCGACGAGGCCGAGGCACATCATGACGGTGAAGCCAAGAAAGAACTGCGGCTCCGTCCAGCCGAACGCTGCGCTGACCGGCCCCACGAAGAACCCTTGGCTGTAGTTGGTGATGGTCATCAGCCCGCACATGGTGCCGATGGTGGCTGCCATGAGGGGCGCCCAGCCTGCTTTGAATTCGTTCATTCGTCTTGTCCGTCGTGTGCTGATGTGTGCGCTGAAAAGCTCATGGCCCGGGAACTGCGCTCAACCTTCTTCTGGCTCCAGGATGATGAGCCCAGCGGCGGTGTTGGATGCGGGCACGTGGTAGTGCCGGTGCACCTCGCGCACCGAATCCCCAAGCGCGCCGCGCATGATGAGCCACATCACCAGCTCGATGCCTTCGGAACCGGCTTCTCGCATGTAGTGCACGTGCGGGATCTCGGCGAGCCGTTCAGGATCGTTCGACAGGCCATCAAGAAAGTCCACATCGAACGCCTTGTTGATGAGGCCGGCCCGTTCGCCCTGCAACTGGTGCGACATGCCGCCAGTGCCGAGGATCGCCACCCGCACGTCTTGCGGGAACTCGGCGATGATGCCTGCCAGGGCCTGCCCGAGACGCAGACAGCGCCTGCCGGTCGGCGGTGGATACTGAATGACATTGACGCACAGCGGAATCACCCGGCACGGCCAGGACTCCGGTTGACCGAACATGATGGAGAGCGGCACGGTCAGTCCATGGTCAACCGGCATGGCATTGGCGATGGTCATGTCGAACTCATTCAGGATCAAATGCTCCGCCACGTGCCATGCCAGCTCAGGATGCCCCTTGACCACGGGCACCTGGCGGGGGCCGTAGCCCTCGTCGGCGGGCGGAAACGAATCAGCCACACCAATCATGAAGGTGGGAATAATCTCCAGAGAGAACGCTGAGGCGTGGTCGTTGTAAACGATGATGCAAACATCTGGCTTGGCCTCGGCCATCCACTCCCTCGCGGGCTCATAGCCCGCGAACAGCGGTTTCCAGTAGCTCTCTGCGGTCATTCCGTGGTCGACCGCGGCGCCAATGGCGGGAACGTGCGAGGTGCCGATGCCGGCGATGATTCTGGCCATGTCGCTATGCTCCGTGACTCAGCAGCCTGTTGAAAAAGTCAGCGCGTCACCGAGAGCGGCGGGGCGCGGACACTGTCCTTCGAATCCGCCACAATTCGCGGACTGCATCACAGGTCCTTCTCAGCAAAGCGGTTGCCATCCACCGGGCGTCCGCCATTCATCATCATGGCCTTGAACGCTTCTTCCGAAACGCCCGACATTCGGGCCCCTACGTACTGCATGGAATTCCGGTCGAAAATGGCGATCTTGAAGGTGTAGTAGATGTTGCCCCCGAGTCGCAGCAGCGCGAGATAATCGCGCGCCAACACCGCCTGCTTCTGCTCCGGCGTCAGGGCGAATCGATCAAGGTAGGCGCTTTCGTCACGGCGGAACGCCTCGCGGTTTTTCTCCTGGTTGAGCGACATGCAAAACATGTTCAGGTGGTATCCCTTGATGCAGTGTCGGCCATCCATCACGTAGGTGCCGGGAATGTCGTCGTAGGGTTTGCTCGTGTTCATCGCATGTGACTCATTGCGCTGCGCGCTGCTCGGCGAGGTCGGCGCGGGCGCGCAACTGCATCGCCGATGTGAGGTAGTAGTTGCGCCCGGTGGCGGTGAGCAGTTTGCGCGCGAGAGCTTCCAGAGCATCGGCCTTCAGGCGCATCGCCCGCGCGTCGTCGCCATCAAGCGCCAGCAGGTGGTCGCATAGCTGAGCGCTCCACTGCGGGTTGGTTGCGATGGCCTCCCTGGCGGCGCTGTGCAAGGCGTGGGTTCCGCCTGCGAGGGCCGCCATCTGCTTGGCTTCATCTTGCCGAGACAGGGAAAACAGGTTCGTCGCATTGCCGTCGAACCAGCCGAGATATCCGCTGAAGATGCTGCGGACGGCCCATTCCACGTTGCCGTAGTACTCCCTGAGGTAATCCAATTGCGCCAAATGTTCGGGCAGCTTGACCGCTTCGACCAATTCGTCCGGTGTCATGCCGCTGTTCATGCCTTCGATGGTCTGCTCGAAAACGCTGTGCAGCGCATCCCGATAGTTGGTCAGTGTGTCGGCGACGAGCGCTTGGCCGGACAAGGGGCGGGTGTGGCCGCCGACGAGGTGCTCGGGCTGCTCGCCGAGCATGGCATCGATCGACGCCGCCCAAGCGCGGATGTCTCGATATCCGGTGCCGCGAATCGCATAGACGTTGGGCCAGGACTTGTAGAAATTGTCGCCGGAGAAGACGACCTTCCTGGCCGCATACCAAACGTACATCTGATCTCTGGTTTCTCCGCTCGCGGCCACGAGGTCTAGTTCGACACCGTCGATCGTGATCGTTTGGCGCAGTTCCTTGAGCAGGTGTGTCGCGGCGACCGGAGGCGGTAGAGGGAATTGCGGGCGGTAGGCTTGCGCCACGCCGTTGTTGATGCGCTTCTCCGCAGGCAGCAGGACACCGCTCTGGCGCGCGCCGCGCAGTCGCTGAATCGTCAATCCGGCGTCGCTCAACCAACGCGCTTCTTCGCCAAACCCGCGCCGTGCCCAGATGTGCACTTCGCGGCCAGAGACGCGGCCATCCGCAACGAACACCGATGCACCGCCCGTATGGTCGCGGTGGCCGTGCGTGAAGATGATGCCGACCACGGGCTTGTCGGTGATGCGGCGAAAGGCGGCGAGCACGGACTCGGCCGCCTTGTTGTCAATTTGCGTGTCAACAATGATTAGGCCAGTGCGTCCCTCGATCATCGACGTTGGCGAGACACCGAATCCGACCGCGCTATGCACGCCATCGGCGACCTCGATGAGCGCCTGCTCGAACTCGCTCTGGCGCTGCGTCAGCAACACCTCGGCCTCTGTCAGCTCGGTTTCCGCCGAGCTTGGCGCACACACAAGGCTGAGCGAGATGGCGATGCCGAACAGCACGGATTGCGCCATCGGTGCGCGGCTCGAGAACGCTGACCTCATCAGTCGATTGCCGGCGGGCCGCTGCAACTGGAAATCAGAATGGGTACTGGCGATGTCCCTTCTCAATGGTGCGCCAATGCGTCTCCGAGAAGGTTTCCATCGACCAGCGCCCGCCGTGCCGCCCGATGCCGGAATTCTTCACCCCGCCGAAGGGGATGTGCGGCTCGTCGTGCACAGGACAATCATTGATGTGCGTCATGCCCGATTCGAGCCGGTCGGCTAGTTCCAATGCGCGCGCCTCGTCCGCCGTGACAATGGCCGAGGACAGGCCGTACGCGCAATCATTGGCAAGGGCCACGGCCTCGTTCTCGTCTTCGAAGGTGATGATGGCGGCGATGGGGCCGAAGGTCTCTTCGCGCCACACCTTCATCTGCGTGTCGATGCCGCTGATCACGGTGGGTTGGTGGTAGAGGCCGTCGTGTGACCCGCCAGTGTGGATGTGGGCGCCCTGGACGCGGGCGTCCTCCACCTGCGCGACGATATTGTCGAGTTGCTTCTGATTGATGATCGGGCCGATGATGTTCTTCATGGGATCGCCCACCGGCAGCCCGCGTGCTTTTTCTGTCACGAGTTCGGTGAATTCGGCCGCGCGCGAACTGTGTACGATGAGTCGCTCCGCGGACATGCAAATCTGTCCGGCATGCATGAAGCTGCCGAACACGGCCGCATTCACCGCGCGTTCCATGTCCGCGTCCTCGAGCACCAGCATCGGGTCTTTGCCGCCAAGCTCGACGCAGGCTTTCTTCAGATGCGCTCCGGCTTGGCTGGCGATGCGGCGACCGACCGCAGTCGAGCCGGTGAAGGTGATCGCCTTGACCTGTGGATTCACCACCAGTTCGTCACCGACCTCGGTGACGCTGCCCCGCGAGCAGGTGATCACGTTCAACACGCCGTCCGGCAGGCCTGCTTCGCGGCACGCATCCGCCAACATGAGTCCACCGGCGACCGGTGTCTCTTCGGAAGGCTTCAACACCACGCTGTTGCCCGCCGCCAATGCGAAGGCGATGGCGCGGGAGCTCAATAGCAACGGAAAGTTCCATGGTGAAATGGCGGTCACCACGCCCAACGGGCGGCGCACCGCGAGGCTCACCTTGTTGCAGGTCGAAGGCATCACCTCGCCTGTTGGCGCATAGGTGGCTGCGGCGGCGGCGCGAAACACGCCCGGCGCATACCCCGCCTCGAACATCGCCTTGCCAATCCAGGCGCCGCCCTCGCGCACGAGCTGCATGGCGAGTTCTTTCTGACGCGCTTCGAGTACATCCGCGACCTTGGCGAGCACCTTGGCGCGTTGCTGGAATGGCAGGGCGCCCCAAGCGGCCTGCGCCTGTGCCGCGCTGTCGATCGCTTGGCGCGCATCATCGCGGCTGGCATCCGCTACCCGGCACACCAGCGCACCGTCAATGGGGCTGACGACATCAAAGGCGTTGCCGGCGCTGCCGACCTCGGCGCCACCGATGACGAGTCCCTTCACTTCAGGCATGGTTGACCTCCTGCAGACCGTGCAAGTTCACGTTGATGTGCGAGGACATCCCGCCGTCCACTGGAATGTTCGCCCCGCGAATCCAGCCGGCGTCATCGGAGAGCAGAAACGCCACCACCGGCGCGACATCCTGGGTTTGTCCAGGGCGATCCATCACGCGCGCATCCTCTTCCGCGCGCTCTCCGAGCGTCTTGAGAAAGTCTGGCAGGATGCGCGTTTCCACTGGTCCGGGGCTGACGCAATTCATGTTGATGCCACGCTTACGCCACGTCCAGCGATGCCGCATCGTCCAGCAGATGAGCGCCTCCTTGCTGAAAAAGTAGGCCCCCGGATCGTCAATGTCCAGCGCATCGCACAAGGCCTCGACGTTGTGAAAGTCGGCTTCGTCGATAAAACGCCTGACGGCGGCGGGTCGCTGCGGCCAGCCAGATCCCGCGAGCGACGCCAGATTCACAATGGAAGCGCCGTCGTTCAAGTTCCCGACAAGGGCTTGGGTGAAGGCGCACAGGCCCACGAAGTTGACCTTGAGGACAGGCACTCGGCCCTTTGTAGGTGGCAGACCGGCGATGTTGGCGAGACCATCGATGCCAGCGCCGATTGCGCGCACCGCCGAGTCGATGGATTGAGGATCGGACAGGTCGGCCCGTACGAAGCGGTCGGCGCCGTCCGCGGTCTCGGCGATGTCGACGCCGATCACCTTGGCGCCCTGTGCCTTGGCAATGCGCAACGTTGCGGCGCCGATGCCATGCGCGGCGCCGGTCACGACGATTGTCTTGCCTCTTAGCATGATGCCCTCGTGGTTAATGTTCGAAGGGAAATCCGGCGTACTGTTCGCATACTGCCTTCATGTATGACTCTGATGAAGCGAGGTAGGTGAGCTCCTGTTCCTGGGCGCGCAAGTTGAACTCGCCCCGCTCGGGAAAGTGATGCAGCAGATTGGTCAGCCACCAGGACAGCCTGGCGGCGCCCCAAACGCGCCTGAGGGCCATTGCGGAATAGGATTCGAGGTAAGCGTCCCGCTGGCGCTGGTAGTGATGCGCCAGTGCCCGCGAGAGATAGAACACATCCGATATGGCGAGATTGAGTCCCTTGGCGCCCGTCGGCGGCATGATGTGCGCGGCGTCGCCGGCGAGGAACAGGCGGCCATGGCGCATCGGCTCCGAGACAAAGCTGCGCAGAGGCGCGATGGATTTCTCGATGCTCGGACCGGTGACTATTGAATCCGCGATTGCCTTGGGATAGCGCGCCTTGAGCTCGCTCCAAAAGCGATCATCCGGCCAGTCATTGAGGGGGGTGTCGAGCTCGCATTGGACGTAGTAGCGGCTGAGCATGGGACTGCGCTGCGAACACAGGGCGAACCCACGGCTGCTGTTCGCGTAGATGAGATCCTTCAGTGGGGGTGTCCGCGACAGGATGCCAAGCCAGCCGAAGGGGTAAATCTCCTCGAACTCCTTGCGCTTGCCGGCCGGGATGCTCTGCCGGCTCACTCCGTGAAACCCGTCGCAGCCAGCGATGAACTGGCAATCGATGCGCTGCCGTTGCCCGTCCTTCTCGAAGGTGACGAATGGCGAGTGGCTGGTCAAGTCGTGCAATCGCACATCGTCGGCTTCGTCAATGATGGTGGCGCCCGTGGCATCTCGCGCTGCGTACAGATCTTCGGTGATGTTCGTCTGGCCATAGGCCATCATCGGGCGGTCGGCGTAGCGGCGGGTATCGAGCATCATCTGATGCTCGCCGCCCCAGACGATGCCCGTGCCGTCATGCACGTGTCCTTCGCGGTCCATGCGTTCGCTGATATCCGAGTCGCGCAGGACTTCCACCGAGCCCCATTCGAGCACGCCCGCGCGGATGCGCTCAAGCACGTAGGCGCGGCTTTGCCGCTCAAGCACGATGCTGTCGATGCCCTCCAGGTACAGGCGCTGCGACAACAAGAGGCCCGCGGGACCGCCGCCGACGATGACCACTTTGGTCTTCAATGCCTGGTTCCCCCTGCCACTGGACAGTGTCCGCCTGATTTGAAAGGCGAATGAAAGCATAAAAGGTGTACCTTTCACTTGGCTTTAACGGACAAGAGGAGAAGCATGCAGACGCCGCCCGGAGTGAGTGAGTCCGAGTTTCGCGTTGCGCTCGACAAGTTCGCACGCGTCGTTGGCCCCGAGTGGGTGTTTGTTGAAGAAGAGGACACCAGGCTCTACAAGGATTCATACTCTCCGCGCTGGGGGGAAGCCGATGACCTCACGGCTTCCGCGGCCGTTGCGCCCAAGAGCACGGAGCAGGTGCAGGCGATCATGCGCGTCTGCAACGAGCATCATGTGCCGATCTTCGCCTTCAGCACCGGCAAGAATCTTGGCTACGGCGGAGCCGCGCCGATTTACAAGGACAGCGTGGTGCTGGACCTCAAGCGCATGAACCGCATCATCGAGGTGAACGAGAAGAAGCACTACGCCATCGTTGAACCGGGAGTCACGCTCTTCGATCTGTATCGACACATCCAGGAGAAGGGTTACAAGCTGTCGATGGAGATGATGGACCCCGCCTGGGGCAGCCTCATCGGCAACGCGCTGGATCATGGTTGTGCGCACACCACCACGTACGGGCGCGACCGGTTCCACGATCATTGCGGCATGGAGGTGGTGCTGCCAACCGGAGAGGTGGTGCGCACGGGCATGGGCGCCATTCCCAACGCCACCAATTCGGCGGAGTTTCACTACGGTTTCGGCCCGTATCTGGATGGCATCTTCTCGCAATCGAATTTCGGCGTCGTGACGCAGATGGGGATTCACCTGCGCCCGGAACACGAGGCGTATCGCTCGGGTATGGTCTACGTGCCGAAGTTCGAGGATCTGCATCGCCTGATCGAGATTGAGTGTCATGTGACGCACTCAGGCATCGCCAATGGCATGACCCACTTCGGCTCGCCGGTGCAGGGGCCGCCATTGGGGGCGCCTCCGGAAGCCATGATGGCGTTCCAGAAGAATCGTGAATTGATGCGCTTGCTGGCGGTGAAGGGCCGTCCAGATGCCGCCAAGCTGGAGCAGTACGGCCGCGACAACGGCCTCGGATTCTGGAGCGCCGACATCAAGTTTCATGGGCCGCCCAAGGTGATCGAGGCGCAGTGGGAATACTGCCGGGAGCAGTTCCTGCGCATTCCCGGCGCTTGGGCGGAAGATCATGGACCGGTCGTGACCTTTCCGCTAAGCCGAGAGCAGGAGGCCAGCCTCAATACCTTCGGACATGCCGAAAAGGTGCACCTCGGCATTCCGAGCCTCAATCGCTTTGCCATGCAGGCGATGTTCAACGACCTGATGTCCACACCGGACGCGCCGAGCGCCGGGCACCTGTTCTTTGCGCCAATCCTTCCGAAGGATGCGGCGAGTGTGCTGAAGGCGCAGGATGTGTTTTACGCCGCCACGGTGGAGGCGGGTCAGAAACAACCGCCGGGCTTCTTTGGCCGCATGCCCATCGGTTGGTACCACCGCTCGTTCATCTATCTGTTGGGGTTCAACGTCACGCAGAACAAGGACGTCAACGCGCGCGAAGTGGCGCTGTATCGGCAGATGATCGCGCTGGCGGCCGAGCACGGCTGGGGCGAGTATCGCACCCACGCACTGTTTCAGGACGACACCATGGGCGTGTTCAACTGGAACGACGGGGCGCTTCTCAAGCTGCATCAAACCATCAAGGATGCGCTTGATCCCAACGGCGTTCTTGCTGCTGGAAAGTCCGGTATCTGGCCGCGGCACCTGCGGACATGAGCGTTTCGGTGCGTCGAAAGTGCGGCGGGTGGCCCCGCGTTCGTGCCATTCGGATGGGTTTGGAAGCAAGGGAGACAAGACACATGATGCGCAGTTTCTTCTGCTGCGCGGCGCTGGCGCTGAGTGCGCCTGTCGCGGCGGTCGGGCAGGAGGATGCCGGCTCAAGCGAGCGGATCATCGAAACCTACGGATACGAGGCCAGGGAGAAGGCGACGGGGATTGAGCGGGGTCGGCAGGTGTATGAGCAGTGGTGCATCATCTGCCATGACACAGGCCCTGGGATGGCGGGCACCGAGGCGCTGATGCGCAAGTACAAGGGCGCCATTCCTGCATTGTTGACCGAGCGTGGGGGATTGACCACCGCGTACATCGAGTTGTTTGTGCGCAACGGAGTGAAGTCGATGCCGACGTTCCGAAAGACCGAGGTTTCGGACGATGATCTGGAATGGCTCGGCCAATACCTCGCGCAGCCGGTGGCGGCGGAAGAATGATCACGCGCCGAGAATTTGCCCAGATGAGCGCAATCGGCGCTGGTTTGATGACGTTGCCCGCCTGGGCTGGGGAAGGCGCGGCGTCGCGGCGCATAGACTACTTCTTGCTTGAACCCGACGCGCATCCTCGCTCAGCGCGCGATTGGCTGTCGCGGCGAAACTTCGCGATGAACGTGCGCGAGATTCATCACGCCGATCTTTCGGCGTTCTGGTTCGAGATGCAGCCGCTTCTCGCTGGTGCGCCACTGGTGCTCGCTGGCTTGACAAGTGGCCACAGCGCCTTCTTGATGGCGCAGTTGGCGCAGGACTATGGCTATGGCATGGTTGCGGCGCGGCGCACTCGCGACCCATGGAGCCCGGATTCCCAGGGCGCGGGGGTGCTTTCCCCCATCGAACTCAACACGGCGCAGGCTGTCCATTGGCAGATGGCGAAGACCGGCGCGGCGTTTCGATAGCTTCTCGCGGTCTGTTTGGCCGACAGTGTTTACAAGTCCCGGCCTGAACTTCCTAACCCAAGTTTACCAATGAGAAATTAAAAGTGATAATAATCATTGTGTTAGGGGGAAATAATTTGGCGTAAGGCACTACAATGAGCGCCTTTTGGGGAGTTGATCTTGTTCAGATGACCGTTTTGACGAAGCCGCCGGCGTCAGGATGTATGCCAAGAGCGTCGTAGATGGGTTGCTGGTGCGGTTCAAGGGCGGTGGCCTTGCGCAGATGCAGGGCTGACGCAGGTTTGCGAGCGGATGGTGGTCGGTGATGGGCTTTTGGATGACACGGATATGGGTCCGGTCAATAACGCCGGTCAGCTCAAGGTAGTGACTGACATGATTGCCGAGGCACGTGCATCGGGCGCCGAAATTCGGGAATGTGGTCAGGTTCCCGATGAAGCTCTCTACGCCAGGGGTTATTTTCAGAAGCCGACGCTGGTTTATCAGCCAGACCATGAGTTGAGCGTTGTGCGTGAAGAACAATTTGGCCCTGTTTTGCCGATCATGTCCTTTGAATCGGAAGAAGAGGCCGTTGCCTTGGCCAATGCTTCCAACTTTGGTCTTTGTTCTTCGGTTTGGAGCAGCGACATGGATCGAGCAATGCGTATCGCGCGCCAGTTGGAAGCCGGGTACACCTATCTGAATGCGCATGGGCCGACCGCTCAGGATGGGCGTGGTCCGTTCGGAGGTTTCAAGGATTCGGGCATCGGCCGAAATCTGGGCTATGAAGGCATCCTTCAGTTTCAGGGATACCACTCGATCTCCGGGCCGGCCGGGTCGTTATTCTGATCGACCTGTTCAGTGGAGCTGCCGATGCTGTACGTTGACGAGCGTGAAGCGCTCAATCGACAAACCGCAAACTACTCCACCGTCTTTTCCTGGTTCTGGCTTAGTGCATGCATGATGCGCTCACTCAGGGCGTCCAGGCCCTTGGGTTGGTTGCGAAGATCAAGCGACCCCACCATACGTTGAAACGCCGCAGTTGCACGAGACATCGTGTCTGGTGCGCCAATTGCGACCAGAGTGTCACACACATCAAGCATTTCCGCTGAGCGACGAGCGCCGTGGGTTGCCACTCTTTCCATGGAATACTCGGTCAGATCTTTCGCTGTGTGGTGTCGCAGGACGACATCCAGCGACGGATAGATCCGCTCGGCCAACCCTGTTGTGTGAGCTGCGATAGCGCATTCAGTGGTAACCGCCTCTATCCCCTTTACGAAGACGCTACGGATCATTTTGATGAGCGCAGCATCTCCGACGCGGGTAGAAATGAATGCACAGTTTGGTAGAAGAGACTCAATTGCTGTTTTGACCTCAGGGGCCGATGGGCCGGCGGCGTACATGGACGAGCCATGTCGATGGGGGTGGATCGGTGAGAGAACAGCGACGTCAGTGTAGGCCGGACCAATGACTTCAGCGGCAACCTGCTTCTTTCCGGGCGCTACCGAATTTACGTCGAGATACACCGTACCTTCGCCAAGACGTCCAAGCTGTCTTGCCACGATCAGTTGTTGATCAGCAGTCACCGCACTGATGATCAGATTGGCGCTTTCCCTGATGCCGGCCAGGCCATCTACTCCGGTAACACTCGACTGCTTGAATTCGGGCGTCTTGTCCAGAACGTCGAATGCGAATATTTCGGCCTCGTAGCCTGCATCGCGCCACCCCGAGGCCAGCGCTTGGCCAACTTCGCCAAAACCAACGAATCCAATGCGAAGGTCCTTTTGTACCATCAGGTGGGGATCGCGGCCTCTATTTGCAGAAGGCGCCATTGCCGACCATGGTGACTTTCATTCGATGTACTCCAGCCCTGCGGCGGCAAGTTTGTCCCGCATGTTGTAAAGGTCCAGGCCCAGTTCGCCGGCGGCCAGGCGCAGTCGTTTTTCTTCTTCGCCGTCTGCGCGCTGTCTGGCCTTTTCCAAGGCATCCGCCGCTGTCCTGCGAGGCGCCACGCAGACCCCGTCGTCGTCTGCGATAATCACATCGCCTGGGTTGACCAGGCAGCCGGCACATACCACCGGCACGTTTACCGAACCGGGCGTGGCTTTGACGGTTCCCTTGGCGGAGATGGCTTTCGACCAGACCGGAAAATTCATTGTCTTGAGGTCGGCCACATCACGTACACCGGCGTCAATGATCAGTCCGCGCACGCCGCGTGCCTGCGCCGATGTCGCCAGCAGATCGCCGAACATGCCGTCGGTATTCTCCGCAGATAACGCCACCACCAGTACATCACCCGGCTGGCACAGCTCAATGGCCACATGCAGCATCCAGTTGTCGCCTGGATGAGCGAGAATCGTAATGGCGCTGCCGGTAATGCGCGCACCTGGATAGATTGGCCGCATATACGGCTGCAGCAGGCCAAAGCGGCCCTGGGCTTCATGTACCGTCGCGACGCCGTATTTGCCCAGCGCGTCGATGGTTTCGGCGTCTGCCCGTTCGATGTTTCTGACTGCCACATGCTTCATGTGTGCACTTCTCCTTGCAACAGCATTCGCGCGGTGCGCACGACACCGGCTCTTGAAACCGTGCCGCGGGCATCAAGACTCAGCTGCACGGTGAATGAGCCGCTTGGGTGTTCGACATTCAGGACTTTCAGGTCTCCGTCGGGAACCTCGGCCAGATCCTCGACCACAGAGCACGTGACCAGGCAGGCTGTAGCGACGGAAACGGCGCCCAGCACGCCAATGGACTTGTGGCACACGTGGGGAATGAACGTGCGAGTTGAAATCGATCCGTGACGTGCGGGCTTGCTCACCATGCACATCTTGGGCACCGACTTCTCGCTGACATCGCCCAGGTTCATGCGCGGTGCGATTGCCAGCCTTATGGCTTCCAGCCGGGCTTTCAGTGGTTCGTTGGCGTCGAGCTGTTCGGGCGACTCCTGCCCGGTCGTACCGAGATCTGCCGCGCGCGTCACCACCACCGGCATCCCGTTGTCCACGCAGGTCACCTGTATGCCTTCCACTTCATCTGATGCATTGCCGGTGGGCAGGAGTGCGCCGCAGCTCGACCCGGCGATGTCCAGGTAGTTGCAGACTATGGGCGCAGCGGTGCGCGGCACACCATCAATGGCGGCGTCTCCTTCGCGCCGTAGTCGCCGCCCTGGCGTCTGCAGGTCCAGATGGCATACGGCGCCGGTGTTTTCCATGCGTACGCGCACGGTAGTGAGGGGGTCGAAGGTCTTCACCATGCCGTTTTCGATCGCGTACACGCCGACACCGGCCAGGATGTTTCCGCAATTCTGGGCATCACTGACCGTCTGCGCGGTCGGGTCAATCTGTAGAAAAAGATACGATACGTCGATATCCGGCTCTGCGGATGGTTGCAACACGGCGACCTTGCTGGTGAGCGGGTGCCCGCCGCCGATGCCGTCGATCTGCAGTGGGTCCGGCCCGCCCATCACGCGGATGAGCAAGGCGTTTCGTTCGTCTTCGTCTTGCGGCAAGTCCCTGGCCAGGAAGTACGCGCCTCTGCTGGTGCCACCGCGAATGAGGCAGCAGGGAATCGTGCTCATGCTTGCAAGCGCGGGAAAACTCTGCGGGCATTACCGGCGAAGATCTTCTCCTTGTTTTCCGGTGATGCGTTGGCAGACGCGTCGATGTAGCGCTTCGTGTCGTCGTAGTTGTACCCGGTATTCGGATCAACGCCGCGCACCGCGCCGAGCAGTTCCGAGGCGAACAGAATGTTCTCGGCAGGGATGACATTCAGCAGCAGGTCGATGCCGGGCTGATGATACACGCAGGTATCGAAGTAAACGTTGTTCAGCACCAGTTCTTCCAGAGCAGGCTTGCCGTCCATGGCCTGCACCAGCCCACGAAACCGGCCCCAGTGATAGGGCACCGCGCCGCCGCCATGGGGAATGATGAACTTGATATCGGGGAAGTCGAGCAGCAGGTCGGAGGTGAGCATCTGCATGAACGCCGTGGTATCTGCACCGAGATAGTGTGAACCGGTGGTGTGAAAGTTTGGATTGCAGGCCGCGCTGACGTGGATCATGGCCGGCACGTCCAGCTCGCACATCTTCTCGTAGAACGGGTACCAGTAACGGTCGCCCAGTTCTGGACCGATCCAGTAGCCGCCGGAGGGGTCCGGGTTCAGGTTGCAGCCGATGAAGCCATATTCGTTTACGCAGCGCTCCAGTTCGGCAATGGAATTGTCCATGGAAGCACCGGGTGACTGGGGCAACTGGGCAACGCCAGCGAAGTTGTCGGGGTACATCCTGGTGATGCGGTAGATCAGCTCGTTACAGAGCTCGGTCCAGTGGCGCGACGTGTGCTCGTTGCCGATGTGGTGCCCCATCCACGACGCCCGTGGTGAGAAGATCGTCAGGTCGGTGCCGCGATCAGCCTGCATCTTGAGCTGCGCGCCTTCCAGGCTGTCGCGGATCTGTTGATCGCTGATGTCCACCAACGCTTTGCTGCCCTGTGCAAGCGGGTCTTTCTCAAGCTCGGCCTTCTGCGCGTCTCGGTATTCACCAAGTTCGTCCGGGGCGGTTGTATAGTGGCCGTGGCAGTCGATGATCACTGATCTGCTCGCGTTATCCGGGCTGTTTCGATGGGCGCCCATGCTACCATCGCCACTGCAGGTATCGAGTCGCCATGGACGATTCTCCAACGCCCGGCAATGTATTCTCACGACCCCGCGGGACGGGTTCACGTAGCGTGCTGACATGGATCCAGACTGGTTACCCTTTCACCCGGCCCCGGCCAAGCCCGGTTACCAGCCGCCACCGGGCGCAGTAGATGCCCATTGCCACGTATTCGGACCGGCGGCGCAGTTCCCGTTCGCGCCGGAGCGCAAGTACACGCCCTGTGATGCGGGCAAGGACACACTGTGGAAACTGCGTGATCACCTGGGCTTTGCCCGCAATGTGATCGTGCAGGCGACCTGCCATGGCGCCGACAATCGCGCCCTGGTAGATGCCTTGCGCAATAGCAACGGCATGGCCCGAGGTGTCGCCACCGTGCGCCGGGGCGTCGGAGACGATGAACTTGATGCGCTCAACGAGGCCGGCGTGCGCGGCGTACGCTTCAACTTCGTGAAGCGGCTCGTCGACAGGCTACCCCATGAAGATCTCATGGAGATCGCGTCTCGCGTGGCCCACTACGGCTGGCACATCGTTATCTACTTCGAAGCGGCGGAGCTGCCGGAAATCCAGGACCTGATCACGGCGTTACCCACGACCGTGGTCGTTGACCACATGGGCCGCCCGGATGCGACTCAACCCGTGGATGGCCCTGAGTTTCAGAGATTCGTGAATCTCATGGAAGACAACGAAAACATCTGGAGCAAGGTGAGTTGTCCCGAGCGGCTGTCGGTTTCCGGGCCTGACACCTACGATGACGTCGTCCCCTTCTCCAGCAATCTGATCGATCGATTCCCCGATCGCGTGCTGTGGGGCACCGACTGGCCGCACCCCAACATGAAATCGCACATGCCTGATGATGGCAAGCTGGTGGACATGATCCCGCGCATCGCGAAAACAGAAGCATTGCGCCAAGCGCTACTCGTGGATAACCCCACACGATTGTATTGGCCAGAGGAAGACTGAACAGGCCTGACCGCCGTCCCTGGCGCTGCAAGACGGCGCCCGCCCGGCTGTCTTGGCATCTGCGTTGGCGATGGTATGATGGCCGCTTTTTCGCCGGCCCGGGTGCCGCGTCCTGCGTGTCCGGGCCTTGTGGACTTGCTCAGGGAGGAGAGAGATGACCCGAAGAATGACTGCGGCCCTGGTTGCTGCTGGGAGCCTGCTGATTGCCTGGGCGTTCGCCCCCCCCCCCCCCCCTGGCGTCGGCGCAGGCCGTGACGGATGAGGCCGACAGGCGCGTAATCGACGAGGTCATCGTCACTGCGACGCGGCGAGAGACGGACCAGCAGTCCACCGCCCTGTCAGTAACGACGATCACGCCGGAGCAGATCGAAAAGCGTTTCATGACCGACATTCGTGGCGTAGCCGACTTGTCGCCCAATGTGGTGATGGAGAACGTGACCGGGTTCAACGCGGCGTCGTTCGCAATACGCGGCACCGGCACCAACGACATCATCACCACGATCGACACGGCAATCGGTGTGGTGATCGACGGCTTCGCCTTGGCCCACAGCCAATCTCAGTTGCTTGACAGCTTCGACGTGGAGTCCATCGAGATTCTGCGTGGTCCCCAGGGCACGCTGTTCGGCAAGAACACGACCGGAGGCGTGGTTCAGGTGCGCACCAAGCGTCCGGTCATGGACGAGTTCTCCTCGGATTTCGTTGTCCGTGCGGGCAGCGACGGCATGGAGCAGATTCGCGTCGCGGTGAACTTGCCGCTCATGAGCGAAACCCTGGCGGGTCGTATTGTCTATTCCGGGTCGAAGCACGACGGCTTCTACACCAACGACAAGGTGCACACGATTTTTGGCACCGAGTCGCTGCCGCAAACGCCACTGGGCCTGCCGGTCAACGGCGATGGCCGAGGCCTGGGCGGGTCGGATGTCGAGATGGCTCGCGCCAAGCTCCTGTGGGAGCCGACGGAAACCTATAGCGCTCAACTGAACTTCGAGTTGTTCGACGACGATTCGGAAACGCCGCCGGCAGTGAACGAGACGCCACGCAATGGCGTGGATTCACAGGGCATCGAACGCTCGTTTCTTTTCAACGCGCTGGGCTTCCCCGGCATCCAGACCACCTGCGCCGGACAGGGTGATGGCTGCTTGTTTCACACCGGCGTGAGTTTTCGCGGTGATGGATTGCGCATGGAGGAAGGTCACCGCACCAACAAGACCACGGTGGTTCTGGAACAGACCCTGGACATGGAGCACATGAGCTTTTACCTGAACCTCGGCCACCTGGATCAGAAGGAGCGCTTGCCGAGCACTTACACGGGAGAAGCGTTCCCGTCGCTGTTTGACGCCACCCGCAACGTCGAGCGAACGCAGCAGCAGATCGAGCTGCGCGCCGCTTCGGACTTCGACGGCGCGTTCAATTTCACGACCGGGATTGGCTACTTCGTCAATGAACTCGACTGGCGCGCCATCAGCTATGTTGGCTTTACCGCCGTGCCGCTGCTGGCGGATGTTGACGGCGACTCCATCGGCGACGTGCCGATCAGTGCTCTCGCGCCGGACACCATATGCGATATCGAGAATATCGACGTGGCAAACGGCGCCAGCGGTGTGGTGCCGGGCTTGTTCCTGGACGGCAATGGCTGCCTGTTGATCAACCCAACCGCAAACGATCGCACCAACTATGCACCGCGTTCGCAAGACGGCAAGGCATTGGGCGTTTACTTCGACGGCACTTATGCGTTCACGGAGCAGATGAACCTGACCTTTGGCGCCCGCTACTCGGATGAGAAAAAGGACTTCTTTGCGCCCACCGGCGCGAATCTGACCCAGGCGCAGGTGGACCTGTTCAACGAGACCCACGGGGATGACACGCTTGACGAAAACGTGCCCCTGTCGCAGTTTGATTTCATCGTCGATGAGAGCCACTCCTGGGATGGCTTCTCGTTCCGCCTCGGCCTGGACTATCAGTTCACCGAGAACATGTTTGGTTACGTCATGGCTTCGGAAGGATTCAAGTCCGGCAGCTTTGTTGAAACCTGCGCCAGCATCACGAGTTGCACGACGCCCTTCGACCGCGAGACGGCGACCCAGTACGAGATGGGTCTGAAGACCGATCTGCTGGACGAGACCTTGCGCGTCAACGCCTCGGTTTTCCTGATCGAGTTCGAGGACGTGGTGCGTTCCCAGGTTGTGCGCATCATCAACCGCTTCGGGGATCCAGATCAGGAAACCCAGTTCCGCAACATCGCCAGCCAGGAGAACATCGGTGGTGAAGTCGAGGTGACCTGGTTCCCCACCGACAACCTGCGCCTGCACGCCAATGCGTCGCTGCTTGACTGTGAA
>CBDATE010000003.1:0-60080 GCA_965199815.1 Pseudomonadales bacterium | reverse complement strand
GAGCTTTACCAAGCCGTGCGTGTCATATGCGAGTGCTGTACTCATCGGCTGTTCATATGCGAGTTCCAGATTCATGGGCTGGATTGTACTACTTTTCGCAGCACATCAACGGGGTGCTCGTTCATAGGATATGAGACCGAGAGGCGAGCTCGGGAAAGGAGGAAAGATGCCCGCGGGTGTGAGGCGTACCTGCTGTGCCTACCAGCGAGCACTCGCCTCGATCTTCTGCACTCCGTTCAATCGTCTCACTCGTCTTCGGTTCCTCCTTTCTCTCCGCTCTTTTGCTTCCTCGCGTTTCAATCCATCATGGCTGCCACTAGCAAGCAGATGCTTCCAGCCAACAGCAAGCCTATAATTATTCCCTCAATCATTGCTTATCTCCTTTTGTTGTTTCCGCATGTTCGCGTTCGATTCTGTCTATCCCGCCACTCTTTCAGTGCCGCCTTCCTCGCTCCTCCTTGTACTCGGCATATAGACGCTCCGCCCGTTGCCGACACCCCAACTCGGACTGCCAGCTTTCCGCAACGTCATCATGCTCACGCAGGTCATAATCACCCATGTTCTGATTCAGTTCAATTGTACAGGCTGGTTCTGCCCAGTCCATCCCTGTGGTACTGTGTACTCTGTCAAGCGGAGCAGAAAACCTGCAAGGAGGGATTAGACCTCGAGTTTGGCACTTTTGGTATTTTTCCTTCGGCATTGACAACATGAGTGATGCTTTTTACAACAGAGTTCATTTTGGCGATTGCCTGGACATCCTCCCCACCTTTCCCGACGATTCCATTGATTTGATCGTCACATCTCCACCCTACGCGGATGCCCGGAAACACACGTATGGCGGTGTGCCGCCCGACGAGTATGTCGGGTGGTTTTGCGCGCGCGCCGAGCATATGTTGAGAATTCTGAAGCCAACGGGGTCATTGGTTCTCAATATCAAGGAGAAAGCGGTTGAAGGCGAGCGCCATACCTATGTCCTTGATCTGATACTGGCACTCAAGCGTGAAGTGGGGTTCCGGTGGGTGGAAGAATACATTTGGCACAAGACTACTGCCGCGCCCGGCAAATGGCGATACAGGTTTCGGGATGCGTGGGAGCGCCTTATTCACTTCTCCAAGACCCCAGACCTGAAAATGAATCAGGATGCGGTCAAGGTGCCAGTGGGTGAATGGACGAAAAGGCGACTCGCCAACATGAGCGCAAATGACCGGTCAAGGCATGAGTCTGCCACACAGTCCAAAATAGGCAGGCGTATGGCAGCATGGGAGGGAAAGAAGCTTGTCTATCCGACCAATGTCTTGCACAAGTCTCCAATAGCCCACAATACCGGGCACAGTGCCGCCTTTCCGGAATGGATGCCGGAGTTTTTCATTCAATTGTTCACTGACGAAGGAGACATTGTGCTTGACCCATTTTTGGGTTCAGGCACAAGCTACAGGGTTGCGAAGAGGCTCAACAGAGTGGCTGTTGGTATAGAGCTCAACAATGATACGCCGATGGATTTGACGGCAAATGGTGTCCTGGATTTCGCAAACAGCGCTTGACCGGCACATAGATGCTCTTGTGAAGAGGTCTCGTGACGCCCATCAAAAAGCGGTCATGAACATAGACAAGAATGTTGTAGATCCGTTTTCGTCACTTATCTCGGCTCACGCGCGCGACATAGAGGAACGCTTCAGGCTCATCGAGATTCAAAGTGTCGCTTCAAGTGCCACGGGTATTAGCAGCGCCATGGGCGAATTTCACCAGACAGTTCTGGGCTCGGTAGAGGGCTGGCAAAACCATGATTCCGGGTACGACCTTGAATCCCCAACCCAACAAATGCTTGCCGAAGTCAAGAATAAACACAACACCATGAATTCAACCAATTTCGAGAAGGTCGTTGACAATCTGAAGACCGCACTTCGGCAGAAACGAGGCTCATGGACGGGCTATCTGGTGCAAATCATTCCCAAAAAGCCCGATAGATTCAAGCGTGACCTCGGAGCGGGGCTATACGAAATTGACGGCGCAAGCTTCTACCACTTGGTAACGGGTAGCCTCAATGGCATTCATGAGTTATTCGATTACATGCTCAAGCGTATTTCTCCAAGTCCGGAGGTCGCAGAATATTGTCAATCGGTGCTGGCAAGAAGCCTCCCGGCGCGATTGTCAGAGGACGCTGAAGGAAGGTAGCAGGCAGAGGACGCTGAAGGAAGGTAGCAGGCGCACGGGGGCGCACGGGGGCGCACGGGGCCGCACGGGGGCGGCAATCCCCTTCAGGCCGACCCGCATCACTCGCCCCTGAGCACCTGCACTATCGGCAGGCGCACCGCCTGAATCGCGGGCAACAAGCCGCCAACAAAGCCCAGCGCCAGCGCCCAGATAACGCCCAGGCTCATGAGTTCGGGGGTCACGGCAAAATCGAATGCCACCTGGCTGAACGAAGTCTGATTGATGGTTGACGCGGTATAGCCGTTGAAAACCAGCCAGGAGCCGCAGGCACCGAGCAGCCCACCGATGAGCGCCAGCGCCAGTGCCTCGACCATGACCGACACCACCACCGGCAGGCCCTGAAAGCCGAGTGCGCGCAAGGTGGCGATTTCGCGGGAGCGCGCGGACACCGCACTGTACATGGTATTCAACGCCCCGAAAATGGCACCGACCGCCATGATGCTGGCCACCACATAGCCGAACACGGTGATCAGTCCGGTCGTGCCTTCAGACTGCTCGGCATAAAACTCGGCTTCGGGTACAAACTTGTGCTGCAAGCGCTTGTCGTCTTCAAACCTTTGACCGAGCATCTCGAGCATGGACGGGTCGAACCTCACCCTGAGTGAAGAAAAATCCGGGCGTCGCATGGCACCCTGAATGGTCAGGGCATCAGCCCAGATTTCACTCTCGTAAATGCCACTGCCGGCCTCGAACAGGCCCACAATGGACAGGTTCATATCACGAAGCGGCAACTCGGCGTTCAAATCCACCCCCTGAAACTCCGCCGATGCCTTGACACCGGCAATCACCTCACGCGTACCCCACTCGAACATCCGCCCCTGCACAACCTGCACCTCGGGGCGCATGAGCAGACCCTCTGCAGATACGCCCCTTAATGGCAAATTGGCCGCCGTATCTGTGTCCCGCTTGGGTACATCGGCCACGGTGAAGAGTTCCGTGCTGGTATCGAGAATGCCCTGAAACCGGGAAATAATCGCGGCATCGTTCACCGACACGCTCGAATTCAGTTCGCCATCAGAGCCCACACGCAGCACCAGCGCACGCTCCGGGCTCGCCGCATCCACCAGACTGGCGCGGAAGCCCTGCCCCATCGCCAGAATGGATACAAGCACACTGACCACGGCACCTATGCCGACGACTATGACCAGCGACGAATAGAGCCGGTCGCCGAGGCTCAGGAGGTTGAAGCGGGTAACTTCGAGCGTCTGACCAATCATCCGCGCCCCCGCAAGACATCGACGATGGGCAGCGAGGCGGCTCGTATCGAAGGCACGGCACCGACCACCACACCGAGCACGAGCGCGACACCGAAGCCGACGAGCAGGGTCGGCGCATCTATCTCGAAGTTGCCAAAGCTCGACAGGGTGGAAGAAAGCAGATTGAGCAGCAGGTAGCTGAGGCCGAGACCCACTACAGCACCGCCAGTCGTCAGTATCAGCGCCTCGTAGAGGAGCAGGCGAGCAACCCGTGCGTTGTCGAATCCGAGCGCCTTGAGTACGCCCAGGTCCCGGGTTCGCTCGCGAAAGGACTGAAACATGGTGTTGCCAACCAGCAGCAGGATGCTGAAGAACACCGCGGTGAGAATCATGGTCACTATCAGTCCGATATTCCCGAGCTGCTTCATGAACTGGGCGTTGTACTCGTTCTCGGTCATGGTGCGCGTCGGGTTGCGCGAATTCTCGAAGAGACCGTCAATCGAACTCGCCACCTCCGCGGCCGCATCGGGATTGGCAACGCGCACGATCACCCAGCCCATCATGCCCTTGCTGTGCTGTTTGGCTTCCTCGAAATAATCGTAATGCACATAAAAGTCATCGAAATTTCCGCCGGATTCATCAGCCTTGGTGTAGATGCCGACCAGTTCGAACTCCCACAGCAGCGAGCCGTCCTCCTTGGGATAGATGTTGCCCATGATGGGAATGGTGTCACCGAGCTCCCAGCCGAACCGCTCGACCGTGTTGCGGCTCGCTACCGCCCCGGTGCGCGTACGCTCGAAGAGTGCAAGCTGCTCGTCAGGTATCCGGTACTCCGGGTACAGCTCGAAGTATTCGCGCGGATTGACGGGAATGGTCGGAAACGCCAGGCCATGTTCGAGATAGTTGCCGCCGAACCAGTCGGCAAGCGCCGCCGCCTCCACGCCAGGGATACCGCGAATCGAATTCAGATGACTGACCGGCAAGGGATCGATAATCGAATACTTGGGCGACACCACCAGACGGTCCACGCCGGACAGGGTGGAAGGTCCGGTAAAAGCGGAATCCACGCTGCGCAGCAGTCCGAACAGCACGAAGCACACCACGAGCGACAGGAAGGTGAGCCAGGTGCGCACCGGCTTGCGGCCGAGATTGGCGATGAGAAACTGAAAATAGTTCATGCTGCCGCCTCCCGGCTCAGTTGTCCCTTGTCGAGGTGCAGACATTCGTGTGCATGTCGCGCCGCCTCCGGGTCGTGCGTCACCATGACGATGGTCTTGCCGTGGCGCGTGTTGAGAATCTCCATGAG
This sequence comes from Pseudomonadales bacterium, assembly GCA_965199815.1. Classification (GTDB taxonomy): domain Bacteria; phylum Pseudomonadota; class Gammaproteobacteria; order Pseudomonadales; family Azotimanducaceae; genus Azotimanducus. The sequence continues at coordinate 55,367 of CBDATE010000003.1, read as the reverse complement.
CTCCAGCACCTGATTTGCCGCCGCGCGATCAAGGTCCCCGGTCGGCTCATCGCACACGAGTATGCGCTGATCGGCCACCAGAGCACGCGCGATAGCGACTCTTTGCAGTTGCCCGCCGGACAGCTCCGATGGTTTGTGCCTGGCGCGGTCTGCGAGCCCGACGATCTCGAGCGCAGTCAGGGCGCGCTCGCGGCGTTCCTTGCGCGACAGCCCCGTGAGGAGCAGCGGCAACTCCACGTTCCGCTGTGCGTTCAGGACATCCATGAGGTTGTAGAACTGGAACACGAAGCCGATGTTATGCGCGCGCCATTCGGCGATGGCGCGACCGCGCAGCTCGCCGATATCCACGCCACATACCACGACCGAGCCGCTACTCGGCACATCAAGTCCGCCGATAACATTCAACAAGGTGGTCTTGCCCGAACCCGATGGCCCCATGAGCGCGAGATAGCCGCCCTCCCCGACATGCAGATCGACCCTGTCGAGCACCGATATCTGCTCGCCGCCACGCGCATAGGTCTTGCTCAAGCCGCGTATTTGAATGATGTCGCCCATATTCGCCCTCTGCCAGATTCCTGTTCCCGGTTGCTTCTCCTGCATCGCTTCTTCTACATTGCTTCTTCTACGTTGCTTCGACCAACTCCACGCGCACCTCTCGCCCGTCCGCGCCTGCGGCCTTGAGCGCTTGTGACGGCGAGACCACCACCCGCTCACCAGCCTCGACTCCGCTCAGCACCTGAATTCGCGCACCGCGGACCTCGCCGATTCGCACCTCGCGGCGCAAGACGGCACCGTTCTGATACACGAACACAGAGTCGCCGGCATAATCGCCATCCGCCTCACGCACCAGCGCGCTCGCCGGAATCGTCACCCGCGGCACCTCTGCGGAGGGACGGGCTGCGACGGATTCCTCCAGAAACGCCACCTTGACACCCATGTCCGGCAGCACCCGCTCGTCGCGATCAACAAAACCGATGCGCACACGCACCGTGGCCTTGCTGCGGTCGGCGGTCGGCACGATGGCAATGGTTTGTGCCCGATATGGATCGTTCGGCCATGCGTTCAGGGTTACCTCGACCGGCTGACCAGCCGCCACGCGATTGATATACGCCTCGTTGACATCCACCTCCACTTCCAGCGACGACATATCAACGATGGTGCAAATGCCGGTGCGCGTGAACCCGCCGCCCGCCGACACGGGAGAAATGATCTCGCCTGGCTGCGCCGTCTTGGCCACCACCACGCCATCAAAGGGGGCGCGTATGTTCATGTCGCCAAGGTAGCGCTGCTGCAATTCGAGCTCTCGCTGTGCCACCTGAATGTCTTCACGAGTGCGCTCGCGGCGCGCCTGCAGGGCCTCCAGCGTCAGGCGCGTCTGATCGTGCTGCGAATCGCTGACAAGTCCACGCTCGACCAGCGCGGTGCTGCGCTCGAGATCGCGCAGAGCCTGTCTGATATTGACCTCGATCTCGCGCATGGCCGACTGACCGGCATCCAGTCTGGAGCGGGCAAGATCGAACCGGGCTTGTGCGATATCGTCTTCAAGCCGGGCCAGCAAATCACCCTGCTTCACCTTCATGCCTTCCTCGACATGCACTTCAATGACTTTTCCCGTCACTTCGGCGCTGACCGTCGCCATACGTCGGGCGACGACATAACCGGATGCATCAAGTACGCTCGCACCAGCAGCTGTGCCGCCTTCGATGCGCGCCGCCTGTACGCGCACTTCAAGCGCGGGGCTCGCTCCCGGCCCGGCGAACACGAACAACATGAATCCGGCACCGCCCGCCAAGGCGGTGAGTAACAGCCAGAGAAGGGGGCTACGCAAGAGGGGCTTCGACCGAGACTGTGAACGATCGATACGCAGGCGGTCGAGTTTCAGCGAATTGTCAGTCGAGTTGTCTTCAGCGCTCATCTGCTTTCGGGGTTCGCGCAAAGGCAAAAAATGGGGATTACATACATAAGGTAGCCACCACCGCTTTCAATCTCTCTTTTCGGTGACTTTGAAGGGACGGAAAAACGTCTCGCGAATTTGTTTTCCACCAGGACCCGGCATTAGACCATATGGGCTTTAACAGCCGCATCGAATCTGCGCTCCGGCTTCAATGCGTCGGCACCGCCGTCTCCCACCAATACGCTCAAGACTGAGCTTTCCAGCGCAGGCCGTTGCAGTCTCTCATGGCGCAGGTATTCCATGCTTTTCCGACCGGACAGGGCGAAAGATTTATCCGTCTGTCCGTTGTGCGGCATGCCCTTGTAGATTCCGTTGTAGTCGAAGTCGCCCGTTTGCAGAATGTCGTACAGGCTGCGGACATGCCGGGCAATCTCGCGCAGCCATCGGGTCACGCCGCTATCGCTGGACTTCCGATGCTCTTGCAGCGGTATCGCCATGACCGCAAGATCAGACCAGACAAAAACATCGAAGCACTGATTTTTCAGCTTCAATGACTGTCCTTCCGTTCGCCAGATCGGTTGAACGAGAAACGGTGATTGCAGACCGCGTGACAAATCGAGCACGGCTGAGAGCGCATCGGACAAACTGGATTCATGCTGGATTATCTCCGCCGAATTGTCCCATGACGTTATGCGGTTGTAGGCAGCCCGCAGGAAGCTGGTTGCTTCAAGCCGCAATTCCTCATCCTGGCCCCGCAGTTGCCGTGCAATGCCCATCATGGCGTGAGCGGAACTGACCGGGCGCATGACCATTTCCGGTGCCCAATTCGCTTCCGGGAGATTCGACGTACCTTCGTCCGGCACAACCGTCAGCTTCACTTCCAGCGGTTGAAAGTGCCGGTCATGGATAGATACAACGATGTCAATGTGGTCCGTGTCGTTTCGCGAGTAGGCCGCATACGACTCGAAACTCGCCTCGAAGTGGTAGTAGGGCGAATCGTCCCGAGCTCCGACGACTTCGGCCATTTTCCACTTGTCGGCTTGTGCAGCAATACCGTCCTTGCCATGAACGACGGCAACCGGGCCGATGCCCTGATCTCGCATGTACAGACAGAAGGAGAGCGGAAACGTGGAGTTGAACTGATTCTTGCCCCACAGACGCTTACCCAAGGCAATTCCGTGTTCAACCGAGGTGAGAGGGAGGGCAGGTGTGCCGGGTTGGTGTGGGTAGGGATAGTGGAGATGGATGGCCTCGGAGGGGTACTTGGCGGGCCACCCGGCAGGTTGATGAGAGGGATGTGCGGGGTTTTTTGGCCGAGGAGGCTGATTCCCGGCGCTGCGAGCAGACCACCGGCAGGGGGATGGGGTCCCCGCGGGGTTGGTTCAGAGGGTTGAGTCGAGCACTGCCTGCAAAGCTTCGTCGTGCCTGGCGGCGTAGTGTCGCTGAGCTTCGGGCTGGTGACGGAAGCGGGCGTGGAGTCGCACGATGGAGATGGCGACATTGGACAGGCAGGCGAGATTGCGCGGCCCGGCACCAACACGCACACGGGAGCGGTCTTCGTCGAAGGAGACATCGCGCACATGGTGGAGGCAGTTTTCTATCTCCCAGTGGCCGCGATTGAGCGCGAGGATTTCAGAGGGGCCAGCACGCTCTGGGGACAAGGAGGTAAGTCCGTAGGCGTATTCGGTGCTTGTGGTGTGGGGAGTTGTTGTGCCGCTGCGTATCACGGTGCGCTGGCGCGTGATTCGGAACGCTTGTTGGCGTCCGGGAAGGGCGGCAAGATCGGGGGAGTATTGGGTGAGGTCGATGAGTGCACATTCACGCTGCTCGATACGCCCGTGTGCCTTCTCCAGTGTGCGTCGCTTCGGCTCGGCATCGAAGTTGAAGGTACGGATGTCATCAAGCAGGGTGGGACGATTGCTTTTGACGGGCATCACGTAATCGCCACCACCGGTGACGATCAGGTGTGCGGTCTCCGGGCAACTGTGCAGAGCGTCCAGCGTGATGGTGTGTCCACGCACTCCAAGTTCGGTGAGCAGACGACGCACTCCGAGTATCTCGCCACCGGCAGAATCGGAGGCGACTTGTCCGTGCACCATCCCGGTCCCGTGTTCGACAGCCGCGATCATCATACGAGTGGAGTCACTGTGACCGGGGCGGTTGATGGGCCTTGATTTGCCGTCAAGGGCAAGTGCTGTTTGTGGTAATCGGTATGCAGCAGTCCAGCGGCGTACAGCCTTGTCCAGGGCATCAGGGTCGAGTTGCGACAACACGCGATGCAGGGAAGTCTTCGAGACCGGTACCCGGCAGCCCAGGGAGGGGCTTTTGAACGCTCGTATCGCCGCCAGTTGGCGCTGGTCAAGCCGCCGCGCGAACTCGGCAATCGCGGTCACTCCCTGAGCGCCCGCCAGCTTGGCCGCCACCGCCACCGCCAGAATGCTCGCCAGCGGATGCCGGATACCCCGCGCAGCACGATACTCAGGCACCTCGCTCAGCGACTGATACAAGCTCCGCAAACGCCCCGGTGGCGGCGGTGCCCCCACAGAACCGAGACCGGGCACCGGCTCGTCAAGCCCGCGCAGCATCGCCTGCGCTGCGCCACACAGGGGGCGCACAAACACCTGCTTTGGCACCCCGTGCTGCTCCCACTTGCCACCAACGCGCGCGTACCCGCGCGTCTCGCCAAGCAGAGTCCAGTTTGCCGCCCGATAGCACCCGCCGTGAAACCTCGTCGGGTCAACAAATGTTTCTGCAAGCAATACCGGTACCCCGCGAAACGCCTCAAAGTCCCCGCTCAACCGCCGCAGTGACAACGACAGCACTCGTGATGCCAGGTTCCCGCCGTTATACCCCGGAAGCAGCAAAAATCGCGTGTTATTCGCCACCAAATACAAACGCCGAAACTGCTGCTCCGGGGCCCACCCTATCCACTCGTCCCGCGCCTTCACCTTGAATGAACCGGATACCCAGCCCAGCAACCCTACCCAACGACCCTCCCGCGTTTCCGCTACATGCCGAACTCCGCCCCCAAACAGACACCGAAAGCCCAAATAGTGGTGCCGACTCATCAAATCGTCCCATTCAGCACGCTCCTCGGCAGTACGCACCGGACGCACCCGTATTTCCTTGAGCACCACTTTGCTTGCCGTGGTCGGCCTGCCCATCACCCAATTCCTGCACTTCGACCTCTCCAGCTTGACACATCTACAACTCCGTGTCCAGTGCTTACCCTTCTCTGTGATACATCAATCACCTACTCGTAACTTCGGAATCGCCCTGGACGCTTACCACTGCGACTGGAATTATCGCGTGAAATTCCGTACAGGGAAGGTTCGGGTGAGCGGCTAGACGGCATCGACAATCCCGCAGCCTACGAATCGGCCCAGCGCGACGGGTACGGCGTTGCCTATTTGAGTCTCAGCATCGGCGTTACGGTCTCCGGCGCTCCATTTCCAGCGTCCTGGAAATGTCTGAATCCGGCTGCGCTCTCGCGTTGTCAGCGGGCGAACGGTAGCGGGCAATACGCTGTCCAGATGATTGCCCTGATATCCGGGCGGGACGGGCCTGTTTACGCCGCGCACGGTCGGCGACGGTTCATGCACGGAAAAAACCGAGCGGCGGGAGTAGTTTCGCGGATGTCGGTAATAATGCTCTATGTCGATTTCGTCGCGCAGATATGCTTTGACCGTCAAGGCTTCGTCGGCGATGCGGTCGGCGATTGATTCGAGGAAGTCCATCGCAGAACGGCGCAATGCGCCGAATGCGAAAAATCGCTTGCGGGCTTGCGGTACCCCGCACTTGCTCGCATCCAGAACGGTTTCGGCAATGTCGTAACCAGCGGCTTTCAGGCGTTCCCGCGTTAGTTGCCAGGTTTCGCTCAGGCGCACTTGCGGGACATTTTCCATCAGGAAAAACGGTACGCCGCAGGCTTCGATTATCTCGCCGAATGCAATCGTGAGATTCGCCCTGCTCGCTTCGATGCGCTTTCCGGCAGTCGAAAAGTCCTGGCAGGGCGGGCCACCGGCGATCAGGTCCGGGGCATGTTCGCGGATTGTCTCGGCGGTCAATTTCACATCGGAAAGGTCAAGCCGATTGACATGGTCTCCGATGTTGCGCCGATAGGTGGATAGCGCCGGCTCCCAATTATCGTAAGCGGCCACCACATCGATGCCGGACTCGATCAATCCGGCGCTCAGACCGCCACAGCCGCAAAACAGGTCGACAGCCCGCATGGTCATGCCACCAGCCATGCTCTGATCAAGTTTATCCATGGACTTAATCATACTCGCTTCTGATCAAGTTCATCCATGAACTTGATCAGAACATGCCAAGGGTTGGAGGCTGGATTTCAGCGACACTCCTGCTGCTGTATTCTTGTCACCTGAATCTGTCGTGCGAATCGGGAGTGCACAGGCAAACCATCGTGATTATCCTCGGTATCCTCATCCTCTACAGCGTCGCCCTGCTCGCCATAGGCGCCTGGGCCAAGTCGCGCAATCAATCCGAAAAGGACTTTCTCGTCGGCGGGCGACAGCTCGGCCCCTGGGTGGCCGGCCTGTCCTACGCCGCGAGCACATCCTCGGCCTGGGCACTGCTGGGATTCACCGGGTTCGTCTATGCCCTGGGCCTTTCCGCCCTGTGGATTGTGCCCGGCATCTGGGCCGGCTACGCCGTGGTCTGGCTGGTCATGGGGCCGCGGCTACAGGCGGAATCGCATCAGCAGGACTACGTCACGCCTACCGACTTCGTGCTCGGCAAGGAGGGCGGACAGGCGCGCTCCGCCACCGCGATTCTCGCTTCGACGCTGATTTCGATCTGCTTCATCTTCTATATCGCAGCGCAGTTCGACGCTGCCGGCAAGGCGTTCATCGAACACTTTCCGATTGACCTCGCGCATGCCGTCATCATCGGCGCGGGTGTCATCCTCGTGTACTCCTTCATTGGCGGCTTCTGGGCGGTGAGCGTCACCGACACCCTGCAGGCGATCATCATGCTCATCGTGGCGCTGCTGGTGGGGGGTGTCGCGCTGCTCGAACTCGGCGGCATCAATGCCATGATGCATGCCCTGCAGGAAGTTGCACCGCCGGGATATCTCAGCATCAGCGGCGAGTACGCGGGACTCATGCTGTTCGGGTTCGTCGCCGGTACGCTCGGCATCTCGCTGGGTGCCTTCGGACAACCGCAATTGCTGGTGCGCCTCATGGCCGTGAAAGACGAAGTCTCGCGTCGGCGCGGCTTCTTCATCGTGCTTTTCTGGGGCATCCTCATCTATACCGGACTCTCGCTTCTCGGGTTGTCCGGGCGCGCGCTGTTTCCCGCCGCGCCGGACGGCGAAGCCTTGCTCTATACGGCGGCAGATCAATTCCTGCCCACCTTGCTCGCGGGCATCGCAGTGGCGGCCACCCTGTCAGCGGTCATGTCCACCGCCGATTCGATCCTCCTCTCTGCGTCCGCCGCCCTTGCCCACGACACCGGCATCAACAGGCGCTTCCCCGGGCGCGAACTCCTGGCCTCACGCCTCGCGGTGCTCGGCATCACGGTGCTCGCGGTGATACTGACCCTGATGCTGCCCGATACGATTTTCAATCGCGTACTGTTCGCCTGGTCGGCCCTGGGAGCGGCATTCGGGCCCATCATGTTCTTTCGCATATTCGCGGGCCGGGTTGCCCACGGCACCGCCGCGCTCGCCATGGTGCTCGGCTTCGGCTGCACCCTGCTGTTCTATTCGGCAGGCACCGTGAGTGGCATCAGCGATCACTGGCTGGTGCATCTGGCCAGACTTCCGGGCGACCCCTTCGAACGCCTGTTTCCCTGGCTGCCCGGGCTGATCGTCCTGTTCGTGGCTCACAGGCTCACTCGTGCTCCCTGAACGCCCTGCCTGGTGGCGTAGATCAGCATGGAAGAATTGGGCGCGATGGACGGAGATTCATCCAGGTATGTTCTGATCAAGTCCATCCGTGGACTTGATCAGATTCGCAAATCAGAAATGCGATACAGCGGGCACATCCATGTGCCCGCCCCTTCGGGCGGCTGCGCCGTGCATTTTTGCTGTCCTGCAAAAATGTGCTGATTTGCTCGCAGATTCAATGCCTTACGGCACTGAATCTGGCGGCACATCCGTGTGCCGCACGGGAAACTCTGTTATTCAGAGTTTCCCCAGCGCGGTTTGCGTGAGTACGCTGATCCGGTCTCGTGCGAGGTCCTGAATCGCCAGGTGATAGCGGTTTTCGCGACGATGAATGAAGACGATGTGTTCTCCGGTCGGCATGATGCGCGCCCGCGCGTTGTAGTCGCCGATATTCGCGGGCCGGGTTGCCCACGGCACCGCCGCGCTCGCCATGGTGCTCGGCTTCGGCTGCACCCTGCTGTTCTATTCGGCAGGCACCGTGAGTGGCATCAGCGATCACTGGCTGGTGCATCTGGCCAGACTTCCGGGCGACCCCTTCGAACGCCTGTTTCCCTGGCTGCCCGGGCTGATCGTCCTGTTCGTGGCTCACAGGCTCACTCGTGCTCCCTGAACGCCCTTGCCTCCTGTGCACAGAACTGCAAGCTCACTCATCAAGACGCACCACGCGCACCACCGGTGCCAGCCTGGGCGACCAGGCTGGCTCGCGCACATCACCTGTATTTGACGGCAACCGATACTTGACCGCGCCATCCACCGAAACCACCGCGAGTATGCCCTGATTGCCCTGCCTGGTGGCGTAGATCAGCATGGAAGAATTGGGCGCGATGGACGGAGATTCATCCAGGTATGTTCTGATCAAGTCCATCCGTGGACTTGATCAGATTCGCAAATCAGAAATGCGATACAGCGGGCACATCCATGTGCCCGCCCCTTCGGGCGGCTGCGCCGTGCATTTTTGCTGTCCTGCAAAAATGTGCTGATTTGCTCGCAGATTCAATGCCTTACGGCACTGAATCTGGCGGCACATCCGTGTGCCGCACGGGAAACTCTGTTATTCAGAGTTTCCCCAGCGCGGTTTGCGTGAGTACGCTGATCCGGTCTCGTGCGAGGTCCTGAATCGCCAGGTGATAGCGGTTTTCGCGACGATGAATGAAGACGATGTGTTCTCCGGTCGGCATGATGCGCGCCCGCGCGTTGTAGTCGCCGATATTCGCGGGCCGGGTTGCCCACGGCACCGCCGCGCTCGCCATGGTGCTCGGCTTCGGCTGCACCCTGTTGTTCTATTCGGCAGGCACCGTGAGTGGCATCAGCGATCACTGGCTGGTGCATCTGGCCAGACTTCCGGGCGACCCCTTCGAGCGCCTGTTTCCCTGGCTGCCCGGGCTGATCGTCCTGTTCGTGGCTCACAGGCTCACTCGTGCTCCCTGAACGCCCTGACCTCCTGTGCACAGAACTGCAAGCTCACTCATCAAGACGCACCACGCGCACCACCGGTGCCAGCCTGGGCGACCAGGCTGGCTCGCGCACATCACCTGTATTTGACGGCAACCGATACTTGACCGCGCCATCCACCGAAACCACCGCGAGTATGCCCTGATTGCCCTGCCTGGTGGCGTAGATCAGCATGGAAGAATTGGGCGCGATGGACGGAGATTCATCCAGCGCGGTTTGCGTGAGTACGCTGATCCGGTCTCGTGCGAGGTCCTGAATTGCCAGGTGATAGCGGTTTTCGCGACGATGAATGAAGACGATGTGTTCTCCGGTCGGCATGATGCGCGCCCGCGCGTTGTAGTCGCCGACGAAGGTCAGTCGATCTGTCAGGCCACTGGCAAAGTCATAGCGATAGATCTGTGGCCTGCCACCGCGGTCAGAGGTGAATACGATGCCGGAGCCGTCCGCCATCCAGTCCGGTTCGGTGTCTATGGCCGGATGTCTGGTGAGACGCACCAGCGAGGCTTCGCGTTGCGGGTCAGACAGATCCAGAGTGTAGATTTCCGGATTGCCGTCTCTCGAAATGACCAGCGCCAGGCGCTGCCCGTCGGGAGAAAAGACCGGTGAGGAATTGATCCCCCGAAAGCGGGCGAGGAGCCGCCTCTCACCCGTATCGAGATCCTGCTGATACACCCCGGAGCGCCCGCCCTCGAACCACACAAAAGCCACCGACGAGGCATCAGGGGCGAAGGTCGGCGAAAGAACAGGCTCGTCTGATTCGAGCAAGGTGACCGCACGCGCGCCGTCAGCATCGGCCATCTCGAGTCGGTAGGTCTCGCCCGGTGTGCCGACATCCTGCGCCAGGACATACATGAGCCTGGTGGAGAAGGCCCCCTCCACGCCAGTGATGGCCTCATAAATGCTGTCGGAAATCTGATGTGCAATATCCCGTCGCGTTGACTGCGCACCCGCGACCAGACCCTGCCAGAGTACGCGCTCGGCAAGCACATCATAGAGCGTCCAGTTGGCTTCGAGCTCGCCCGCCGGTGTGCGCTCCAGCGCACCAATGACGAGAAAATCGACACCGGATATGCGCCAGTCGCGAAAGAATACCTCCTCGGCGCGACGCGGCAGGCTGAGCATGTCGGTAACAGGCAGCGGCGAGAATTGTCCGCTGCGCGCCAGATCGCGGCTGACTATGTCCGAGATGCGTTCGCGCGCCGAGCCCTCATCTTCCCCGCCGAATGGCACCACGGCGATGCGCAGGGGATTGTCGCGGCCACGGTCGATTTCAATGGCGACCCGGGCATGCGTCGCGGGTATGGCAAGCAACGCCATCATGCCGACAAGTGCACAGGTACGAAAGGTCGCGCCGTGCGCTCGGGTCAAGAGAGCGAGGCAACGGGCAAGGCGTGTCGGTCTAATCATCGCAAGAGATCCTGGGGGCTGAAGGTGACGGCGAGGGCGCGAAAGTGGGTCTCGAACACCTGCTGGTCCGAGGGAACATCAAAGCGACCGGCGCGCCTGACCGCCTGTTCGGCAGAACGATCAAAGGCGAGGTCGCCGCTGCTTCTGACCAGCGTGACATTGGCCACCTCTCCGGTCGGCACCAGATGCACAATGAGGTCGGTACGCATGCCGTTTCTGGCCGAGACGGGCCGCGACCAGTTGGCAACGATTTGCTGATAGATGCCCATATGATACGACATGGCGATCTGGTCAACAGCATCCATTTCTTCGCTGGCTGCCAACTCCGCGCGTTCCTGGTCAATAGCCATATCAAGGGCTTCCCCGAGCAGCCGGTCCTCATCAAAGGCGGGTTCCGGCTTCGGCTCCGGTTCCGGTTCCGGTGGTGCGGGTTGCGGCTCCGGTTCTTCCTCCCTGGGCTCGGGCGTGGGTTCAGGTTCTTGCGGCAGCGGACTGGCTTCACTCTGGCGAGGTGCCGGTTTGGGTTTCGGCGGCACCGGCTGCGGTCTGGCCTCCATGACGATCAACTCGGCGCTGATGATCCTGGGCTGCTCGAACTGAAACTCGTCACTCTCCCGATCTGCCGCCCACAGGAAGCCGATCAGGGCGAGGCCATGAAATCCCAGCGCCAGCGCAGCCGGCACAACGCGCGTCACCAGCATGTTCATCAGCGCGGCGCGGCGCATCTCGCTGGCAGCGATTTCAGGAAGTGTCGTCATCCCGCATCGCGCCGCTGCCGGGCGCCTCGGTGACGAGACCCACGCTGATCGCGCCGGCTTTCTGGAGGATGGTCATGACGCGAACCACCTCGCCATATTCGATGCTGGCATCGGCGCGCACGAATACCGGCAAGGCGGGGCGCGCACGCAGCAGCTTGCCGACCTGTTCTTCGAGCGAATAGACGGTGACACGATTGGCGGCGCGCGTCTCGTCGGCAAGGCCGAGATTCACGAATATGGAGCCATCCGCGCGCATACTCACCACCAGCGGATCCTCATCCTCCCCCTCCAGCGGCTCGGAAGGCGCACCGGGGAGGTCCACCTCGATACCCTGCAGCACCAGCGGTGCCGTGATCATGAAGATGACCAGCAGCACCAGCACCACATCGATATAGGGAACCGCGTTGATCTCCGACATCACGCGCCGCGCACGTCTGGCACGATACGTCACGCTCATGATGCGGCTCCGTTCGCCTGGCCGTGCGCCGCGCGGTGCATCATGCCCATGAACGCCTCCACGAACACCTCGTAGCGGTTCATCAGATTCTCCACCTTGACCGAGAATCGGTTGTAGGCGATGACTGCCGGAATGGCCGCGAAGAGGCCCATGGCGGTGGCAATCAGGGCTTCCGAAATGCCCGGGGCGACGGCGGTCAGCGATGCCTGCGTCAGGTTGGCGAGGCTGCGAAAGGAGTTCATGATGCCCCAGACGGTGCCGAACAGCCCGATGTACGGGCTTGTCGAGCCCACGGTAGCGAGAAAGGCCAGATTGTGCGACAGGCGATCCTCTTCCTGAATGAGCGCCACGCGCATCGCCCGCTGCACACCCTGCACCACCGATTCGGGTTCCGTCCCGCGCAGACGCAGGAATTCGCCGAAGCCGGACATGAACAGATTTTCCATGCCGGTCAAATCACCCTCGAATTCGGAGAGCTCGTGATGAAACTCGCGCAAATCTATGCCGGACCAGAAGTGCTCCTCGAACTCGTCCATGGTTGTCTGTACGCGCCGCAGCAGGATCATGCGCTGAAAGATCATGTACCAGGACACCAGCGAGGCGAGCAGCAGCAGTAGCATCACCATCTGCACCACGGGAGTGGCACCGACGAGAAGACTGACGATTGAGAGTGGCTCTGGCATGGGGCGGCTTCCTGTTTGCGAATTGAATGGGTACCCGGAAGGAACCGGACGAAAACTCATCCCGCGGGTTATGGCTCCTGTTCTGCGTCTGGCAGGCCGAGCTCGGCCTGACTTGCAGGCTGCCGGATATCGGGTTCGGGTGGACGCAGCTCGAGGTGCGCCCAGGCCTTCTTCGCCACCACCCTGCCGCGCGGGGTACGCAGGAGATACCCCTCCTGCACCAGATACGGCTCAATCACGTCGCTGATCGTATCCTGCTCGAGGCTGCTCGCTGCCGCCATGGCCGTCAGTCCGGCGGGGCCGCCATCGTACTTCTCGATCAGCTGCACCATCAGATGCCGGTCTCGCGCATCAAGGCCGGCGCAGTCCACATCGAGCCAACTGAGCGCTTCATCCGCGACCGAGCGGCTGATGCGTCCCTGATGACGCACCTCGGCGTAGTCACGCACACGCCGCAGGAGCCGGTTGGCGATGCGCGGCGTACCGCGCGAGCGGCGCGCGATTTCCAGCGCGCCCTGCCTGTCGATCCGTATTGACAGCTGCCTGGCGGAGCGCGCGATGATCTCGGCGAGCTCCTCGGGCGTGTAGAAGACGAGATGCACATCTATGCCGAAGCGGTCGCGCAGCGGCGAACTGAGCATTCCCGGACGAGTGGTCGCACCTATGACGGTCATGGGCGGCAGCGGCAGGCGCACCGGCTTGGCACCGGGGCCTTCCTCCTGCAGGAAGTCCATCATGAAGTCTTCCATGGCCGGGTAGAGAAACTCCTCGACCGGGCGATTCATGCGGTGCACCTCGTCGATGAAGAACACATCGCCACGTTTCAGGTTGGTCAACAGACCGGCCAAGTCGCCCTTGCGCTCCAGCAGAGTGCCGCTGGTGGTCTTGATGTCCACCTCGAAGGCGTTGGCGATGACCTGCGCCAGCGTGGTCTTGCCGAGACCGGGTGGGCCGCTGATCAACAGGTGGTCGAGCGCCTGCCCGCGACCTCTGGCGGCATCCACATACACCCTGAGTTGCTCCACGACACGCGCCTGGCCTATGTACTCATCAAAGGTCTTTGGACGCAACGCCTTGTCAAGCACCAGATCCTCGCTGTCCGCAACCGCTGTCAATGCCCGGTTCCTCATGCGCCTATCCTCGTGAAGATGCGCCGCCAACGGCACGCAGTGTGGCCTGCAAGGCCTCTTCAAAAGTCATCTCGGGTGTCACATGCGCCTCGGCAAGCTGACGCGCTTCCGGTGCCTTGAAGCCGAGCTGCTGCGCCAGGGTGCGCGCGACCTTCTCCACAAGCTGGCCGGATGCGGATGCGGTGCTCGCCCCGGCACCGCCGAGAGTGCTCGAGGAGAGCTTGTCCTTGAGGTTGAAGCACAGGCGACCCGCGGTCTTCTTGCCCACTCCCGAGACGCGACACAGGGCGGATTCGTTGCCCGTGTGCGCGTACTCTGCAAGTTCATCCGGCGTGAACTCGGACAGCAGGGCGAGCGCCATCGACGGGCCGACACCTTCGGTGCGCAGGAGAATGCGAAAGGTGTCCCGATCGAGCACATGGACAAATCCGAACAGTTTGTGGGCATCTTCGCGCACCAGCAAGTGGGTGTACAGGCATTGCGTCTCGCCCGGCTCGGCAATCTCTTCCATCACCCGTGAGGGGGTATCGAGCTCGTAGCCGACACCGCCCACATCAAGCAGCACCAGCCTGGTGCCCTTGTCAATGACCCGGCCTTCGAGTCGCGCAATCATGCCAGGTGTCCTGTCCGGCTCATTCGTTGGGCTTGATCATACTCGCAGGCTCAAGTGGTGACAGATGGCCGCCGCGAGTGCGTCCGCCGCGTCTTCTGCCGGTGTTTCCGAGAGCTCCAGCATGACGCGCACCATGAACTGTACCTTGTGTTTGCTCGCATGTCCGTCCCCCGTCACCATACGCTTGATCTGCGTGGAAGGGTAATCATGCACCACGAGGCCCTCGCCAAAACAGGCCCCAAGAATCACCCCGCGCGCCTGGCCGAGCACCAGCGCAGAGGCCGGGTTTCTGGCCATGAACACCTCTTCCATAGCCACCACATCGGGACGCTGCTGACGCAACTCTGCAGCGAGCCGCTGGTAGATTTCGAACAGACGCTCGCGCCTGTCCGCCGCACTGGAGCGAATCTGTCCGTGGCACAGGTGCCTGAGCACACCGCTCGCCGCGCTGATCAACCCATAGCCGGTGGTTCTCGACCCCGGGTCTATGCCGAGTATGGTGTCTGGCAAGTTCTCATGCTCATGGATTGGGGGCGCATCGGACAAGCGCAAGCGCTGTTATTCAGAGTTTCCCTATGCCAGGTTGGAATGCACCTCTTGCACATCGTCGAGGTCCTCCAAGGCATCGAGCAGGCGCAACACCTTCTCGGCATCAGGTTCATCAAGCTCGGCGCTGGTGCTCGCGACCATGGTCACCTCGGCTTGCGCCGACTCGAACCCGAGCGCGAGCAGGCCCTGCACCGTGTCGGCAAAACTGCGCTCCTCGGTAACCACGCACAGCGACCCGTCCGCATTGCTTTCTATGTCTTCCGCACCGAGCTCGAGCGCCGCCTCGTACAGGGTGTCCTCGTCAGCGCCCGGCGCGAAGGGAATCAGGCCGCGGCGCTCGAAGAGATAGGATACCGAACCGTCGGTGCCGAGATTGCCCCCGTACTTGGCGAAGGCATGCCGAACCGCGGCAACGGTACGATTGCGGTTGTCGGTCATCGCCTCGACGAGAATCGCCACGCCACACGGGCCATAGCCCTCGAAGGTGACCGCCTCGTAATTGCCGCCTTCCAGACCGCTGGCCCCGCGCGATATGGCGCGGTCGATGGTCTCTCTGGGGATGTTGGCACCCATGGCCTTCACCAGCACCGTGCGCAGCTTCGGGTTGTCCTCCGGGTTGCCGCCCCCGAGACGCGCCGCCACCGTGATTTCCCGAATCAGCTTGCCATACACCTTCTGTCGCCTGGAGTCCTGACGCGCCTTGCGGTGCTTGATGTTCGCCCACTTGCTATGACCAGCCACGGGACTATCCTGACGCGGATGTGCGTTGCAATCCGAGCTCGCGAAGCTGTTCGTCATCCACTTCGGAAGGCGCATCAGTCAATGGGCAGATGGCGTTCTGCGTTTTCGGGAAGGCGATCACATCGCGTATGGAATCGCTGCCGGTGATCAGCATGGCAAGACGGTCCACACCGAGCGCGATGCCGCCGTGCGGCGGGCAGCCGTATTCGAGCGCATCGAGAAAGAAGCCGAAGCGTTGCTGCGCTGATTGCTCGTCAAGACCGATGATCTCGAACACCGCGCGCTGCATCTCGCGCTGATGAGAGCGTATCGAACCGCCGCCGAGTTCAAAGCCGTTCAGCACCACATCATAGGCATTGGCCAGCGCGGTTTCCGGGCTTGCGCGCAAGGCCTCCAGCGAGCAGGCCGGTTGCGTGAAAGGATGATGCGCCGCCGTCAGGCGACCATCAGTGCCGCGCTCGAACATGGGCCAGTCGGTGATCCAGCAGGGTGCCCAGCGATCTTCCAACAGCCCCAGATCTGCACCGAGACGATTGCGCAGTGCACCCATCGACTGATTGACCAGCGCGGCATCTCCGGCACCGAAGAACACCAGATCGCCGGTCTCGAGACCGCAGCCGCGGACAATGCCGAGTGCCGCGTCTTCACCGAGAAACTTGACGATGGGCGATTGCAGCCCCTTGATACCGGTGCTGTCGTCCTGCACCTTGATATAGGCCAGCCCGCGCGCCCCGAAGCGAGCGACGAAGGCCGTGTAATCGTCAATCGCCTTGCGCGACAGGGCACCGCCCGCCGGCACGGGCAAGGCGACCACGCGACAGCCCGCGGCCCTCGCCGGTTCGCGAAACACCTGAAAATCCACATCGCGCACCCGCTCGGCGATGTCGTGAATACGCAGCGGATTGCGCAAATCCGGCTTGTCCGAACAGTAGCGGCTCATGGCCTCGGCGTGGCTCAATACGGGGAATCGCCCAAGATCCGCGCCGATGGCCTCGGCGAACACGCTGCGCAGCATGGTTTCGGTGATATGCATGACATCTGCCTGCTCGACCAGCGCGGCTTCAATGTCGATCTGCGTGAATTCGGGCTGCCGATCAGCGCGCAGATCTTCATCGCGAAAGCATTTGACAATCTGATAGTACCGATCCATGCCGCTCATGATGAGCAACTGCTTGAACATCTGCGGCGATTGCGGCAAGGCATAGAACTCGCCCTGGCGAACACGACTCGGCACCAGATAGTCGCGCGCGCCCTCGGGTGTCGAGCGGGTCAGCATGGGCGTTTCGAGTTCGATGAAGCCCATGGATTCGAGGCTGCGCCGCACGGCACCGACCGCACGGGCGCGCACCCGCAATCGGCGCTGCATCTCGGGTCTGCGCAAGTCGAGATAGCGATAGCGCAGGCGCACCTCCTCGCCGGCATCCGAGTATTCATCAAGGTTGAAAGGTGGTGTGCGGGAGCGATTCAACACCTCGAGGGTTTCGCCAAGCACCTCGATCTCGCCGGTATCCATCGCGGGATTGATGGCATCCGGACTGCGCAGGCTGACCTTGCCGGTGATGTGCAGGAAGTGTTCGTTGCGTACACTTTCCGCGCGGGCGAAGCTGTCCTCGATATGCGGGTGATACACGACTTGCGTGATGCCGGTGTGGTCCCTGACATCGAGAAAGATCACGCCGCCGTGGTCGCGACGGCGATTGACCCACCCGCACAGCGCCACCTGTGCGCCTTCGGCCTGAGCGCGAAGGTCGCCACAGTAGTGGCTGCGCATACTCGAATGCCCTGAATCGCGCATCGCCCGCCTTCAACTCGCGGACTTGCTCGCCGAGCCGCCTTCGCGCGTACGTCGGCTGCCGGCATCAGTCCCTGCCCGCGAGGCGGCATCTTTCTTGTCTGACTTGCCCGAGCTATTGTTTGATGTGTTGTCCGAGCTGTTGCTCGCCTTGTTATCCGAGCCTTGCGCCGACTGTGCATCTGCCTGCGTCTGCTTGCCGGCCTGCCGGTCACTGCCTTCGGAGTCCTTGGCCCCAGACGCATCCCCGTTCTGTTCGCCCGCGGATTCAGGTTTGACGAGGTTACGGGCATCCCCCTTCTTGAAGTCGGTCTCGTACCAGCCCCCGCCCTTGAGGCGAAAGGAAACCGCCGAGATCAGCTTCTTCAGACTATCGAGGCCGCACTCGGGGCATTGGGTGAGCGCGGGCTCACTGATGCGTTGCATAGTCTCGAATTGATATGTGCAGCTACGACACTGATATTCGTAAATCGGCATCCTCTGGCCTTGCAAAAACACAGGAGTATCGCGATGGCGGCTCGCTACAACCACCTGACCCGCAAGGGCAAATATTACAGCAACACGGGGAACTCTGAATACGGGTAGAGTTCCCTTGGTATGTTCAGCGCACGTGAAACAATTTCAACCAACAAGGCTCCCATGATCGACAAACCACTTCAGCAAATCGGGAGTCAACTGCAAGCGAAAAAGCCGCATATGCCGCATTTCCTGACCGAAATCCATGTGCAGGGCATTCGCGGCATCCAGGATCTGCGCGTACCGTTCGATTATCCGGTGAGCGTCATCGCAGGCGGCAATGCCAGCGGCAAATCGACGGTGCTGTTCGTGGCCGCCTGTGCGTACCGGGTGCCCGGCACGGGGGTGAAGGATTTCGTGCCATCCACCCTCTTCAAGGACTATCGGCCGGGGACCTCCGAACGGGAAGACAGCCGGGGCGAGACCACGCTCGATTTCAACTACGTAACCCCGGAGGGACAGCGCGCCATGCGCTGGCGGCGCTCCAAGGGCTGGAATCGCAGCTATTTTGGCCGCAAGGGAGTCGAGCAGCCGCAGCGACCGGTCTATCTTCGCACCCTGAGCAACCTCGGCAACCCATCGGAGGTACGCGGTGTGCCCAGCATGTCGCGCGCGGATTCGCCGCCTCGAGTGAGGCCGATGACGGCTGCACAGATTGCATTCGCCCAGCAGATGCTGCCCTTCAACTATGGCGAAGTGGTAAACCTGTCAAGTGGACACAAAAATCTGCTGTTCGCGACTCAGCAGTCCGGTACGGCATATTCCGAGCTGCACATGTCGGCTGGCGAGCGGGCGCTCCTGCGCCTGTCTCAGGAGATCCTGCAGCTTGAAGACGGGCTGGTGCTCATTGATGAAGTCGAGGCCGGGCTGCATCCCCGGGTACAACGGCTACTGATGCTGCACCTGCAACAGCTCGCGCTGCGCCGCAACCTGCAGATCATCGTCACCTCGCACAGTCAGGTCGTATTGGACTCGGTGCCAGCCAACGGGCGCATCTTTCTGGATCGGGATGCTGCCGGTCGGGTGACCACCTTTCCGCCCTGGCGCGACATCATCCAGAATGCCCTGTACGGACAATCGAACGCGACGCTGAAGCTGCTGTGTGAAGACGAGGCAGCGGAAAGCTGCCTGCGCGGCGTACTCGACTATCTGAATCCACGCCTGGGCATCAAGGGGGAATCCATCCACATAGGCCGCGACACGGGTGCCCGCGAATTTCCGGCACACGCCAGGGCGTTCAGCAAATTCGGCCAACTCGCAAACTTCGTCTTCGTACTCGACGGCGACCAGCAGAACAGCGGCATCGATGAGAAAATCCGCGGGGCAGCGGACGGCCGCGATGTGCCGATTCTCTTCCTTCCCGGAGAGAGCGGTCCTGAAGCCTGGGTCTGGGAGAGATTGCGACCCGGCCATGACAACAGTGAACTCCTGCTCACCGAGGTCGCGCAGGTTCTTGGCACAGGTGCGGACGATGTGGTCGAGGAAATGCGCAAGCTCGATGCCGTGTACGAATCCGCGTCGGACTCACCGGCAGAAATTGCCAAGGCCAAGCTGCAAGCGCTGGCTGAGCGTGGTCATCGCAACAGTGCCGATATCTGCCGGGTGGTCGCGCGTACGGGGAGCGGGAATGCACAGGGCGACTTGCAAATTCTGGTGGACAATCTGCAAGACACCATTGAGCGCTGGCGCGCAGACATGCCGTGATGCGCGGGCCGGGGACCGATGAGCGTAGGCGATGTAGCGACGAACTGGAGGCGCGCCGACACGCCGTGATGCGCGGGCCGGGGCCGGCGCGGTCACTCGATCCGAAACGGTAGTAGCGACACGCCGGGATGCGCGGGGATGCGCGGGCCGGGGACTGCCAGGCGCTCTCTTGCCGGGGAAGGTCAGTCACTCGGGCGGCGATAGTCCAGCGGCGGCTGCCGGTCTCCCAAGAGTGGGGCGTAGCTGAACCCCTCGCCCCGTCGCTCCTCGAACTCCGCGCGCGCAGCCGCGATGAGGGAGGGATTACGGAAAAGCTGTCGGGCGCTCGAGGCGAGCACCTCTGTGGCCAGCATCATGCCCTTGTGGCCAATACTCATGCCGCCTGCCGCCACCGCTTGCCAGGAATGCGCCGGTGTGCCGGGTACCCAGGTGGCGACGCGCAGACCAACGGTGGGCACCGCCCAGCTCACATCGCCGACATCGGTCGAGCCCTTGCCCTGCCTGAACTCGAAGGCTTGAATGTCCTCGGTGGAGTCGATTCCGAGCTCCACGCCGTCAGGCAGGGTCTGGCGAATCTTCTCGGCAAACGCTCGTTCCTCTTCAGAGTAGGCGTAGCCGCCGCGCGCGCCGAGCTGCTCATACACGAGACCGGCAAGGACATCATTGGGCAGCAAGGGATAATTGCCATGCATCACCTCATATTCCAGGCGTGTGCCCGTGCCGAGCGCCGCACCCTGCGCGGCCTTGAGTACGCGCTCGAACAGGGTTTGCACCTGCTCCGCCTGCGGATGACGCACGTAGTAGTACACCTCGGCCAACTCCGGGACGATGTTGGGTGCCTCTCCACCTCTGGTAATCACATAGTGCAGGCGCGCAGGCTCGGGTATGTGCTCGCGCATGAGATTGGTCATGTAGTTCATGGCTTCGACCGCATCAAGTGCCGACCGACCACGCTCCGGCGCAGTCGCCGCGTGCGCCGCGACACCGTGGAATCGAAAGCGAGCCGACTTGTTGGCGTTGCTGGTGGCCGGAGACGCGTCATTGCGGTCCGCCGGATGCCAGTGCAGCACGATATCCACATCCGCGAACACCCCTTCGCGCACCATGTACACCTTGCCAGAGCCTCCCTCCTCGGCTGGCGTACCGTACACGCGCACACGACCGGCCACGCCATTCGCGGACAGCCATTCGGCGAGAGCCGCAGCCGCAGTCACCGAGGCGCTGCCAAAGAGATGGTGCCCACAGGCATGACCCGCGTCACCGCCAAGCGACTGGCGCTCAGGCACAGGGGCCTGTGACAGCCCCGGCAAGGCATCGAACTCGGCCAACAGGGCAATCACCGCGCCACCCTCGCCGGATTCGGCCATGAAGGCAGTCGGAATACCGGCCAGATTGTCACTGACTTCAAAGCCCTGTGAGCCAAGATATTCCTGCAAGCGGGCCGAACTGCGAGTCTCCAGATAGCCGAGTTCGGCAAACTCGAATATGTCCGTCGCCAGCGCCAGCGCATCCGCCTCCCGCGCCTCGACGAATTCGAGCAGCTGCGCCTGCTCACTGCTGCACACACCTGCAGGCCACAGGCACAGGACACAAATCAGGCTTCTCACAACAGGATTCATCAATCGCTTCCTCCAGTTCACATGTATGTGTCGCGCACATGGGGTAGTGTACGCCGAAGAAAGACTTGCGGGACGCTCGCCATGAACCAGCTCGACGAAGTGCACGCACGCTTCGCCATCGAAGAACTCAGCAGCCGCTACATGCGCGCACTCGACCGGCTCGACAAGACGCTGCTGGCCTCCGTCTTTCACCCGGATGCCACAACCGATTACGGGGTTTTCAAAGGCGCTGCAAGCGACTTCGTGGAATTTGCCTACAACGCCCTCGAGGCGCATGCGTACAACCATCACATGATCGGACAAGTGCTCATCGGCTTCGAAGACGACTGCACCGCCTTTGGCGAGGTGTATTTTCAAGCCTGTCATCGCCTCGATATGGAAGGCGTGGACAGCGAACTCTTCATCTCGGGGCGCTACTCGGACCGCTACGAACGGCGCGGCGGGATGTGGAAGATCGCACACCGCGCCGAGGTGAATGACTGGAGCAGATGCATGGCACCTGCCGACCGATACTTCAAGGATGCCCCACAGCAGCTGCGAGGCCAGCGAGGTGCCGAGGACTATTCCAGCGACTTCATCGGTCGGGTGTTGCAGGCTTCCCGAACCGGCAGGCAGCGCACATGAGGCCTGTCATTCGACCTCGACCAGCCTCTCGTGACCAATGGAGGTTCGCAGTCCATGGAAAAGAGCTATGTGGCGCAGGCGCGACCGAGCCGAGCCCATTCTGCTACCAGATTCTCGACCGTCAGACGAGTATTGAGGGCGATGCCTTCGTGCACCATGCGCCTGGTTTCGGTCAGCCGACACCAGAACTGCCACAGATGCTCGGCATCAAGACCGCATTCGGCGATGGCGCGGGCATCCTCGCTGATGGGGACAGCCTGCGACACAGCGACTGGCGCGACTGATGGCGATTCGAGCGCAGCATCTTCAATGGCATGAGCCGTGACCGGCATCATGGCCAGCACACAATAGCGCATCCACACGGAAAGCCAGGCATCTGCATCCATTGACGCGAGCTTCTCCACCAGTCCGGTCGCCTGCCTCGAGTGCAGCGCGCTGACGAACAGTGGACCCAGAAGCGATGTCTTGCCACAGAGCGCCTGATCGGCAGCAAGCGGCGCGCCGCCCGCCTCGAACAGGTGGGCACGCATCTGATCCACCGTGATGTCCTGATGTCGTGATGCAATCCAGGCAAGCGATTGCCCAATGCCTGGCGGCCGCACATCAAAGCGCTGCAGGCGACTGCGAACAGTCGGCAGCAGGCGTGAAGGCGCGTACGTCACCAGAATGATCAGGCTGCCAAGCGGCGGCTCTTCAAGCGTCTTCAGGAAGCCATGGTTTGCGGCCAGCGACATGCGATGCGCCTCGGTCACCACCACCACCTTGCGCTCACCCAGCTGTGGTGTCAGGTGCAGCCAGGCTTCAATCTCGCGAATCGTCTCGACCGAATGACTCGCCTTGTCAGAGGTCGGTTGCACCAGCTTGAGATCGGCATGCGCCAGCAGCAGCAGCCTCATCTGCGGAAAATCGCTTGTTGGCTCCCGAAGCGCGCGCATCGCAATCGCATCGGCCAGGTGCTCCAGACCTGTGCCCGGTACGCCGGAGAGCAGCAGGGCGTGCGGCATACGCCCCTGCCCTTCCAGTGTCTCGATACGCTGCGCGGTGTCTTGCAGCCAGTCGGGAAGCGTCATGAGCGGGCTTCCAGCAAGGCTTCCACCACCGCCAGCGCATCTGCCTGCACCTGCGCCTGATCTTGTGCGGCATCAATGCGCTTGAATTGCGGCCGCGTACGCGCGAGATACCCCTGCCGCACACGCTGAAAGAATGCCAGAGATTCGCCTTCGTACCGATCAACCTCTCTGGAGGTGATGCGTTGCAGGCCGATTTCGGGTGCGAGATCAAAAAACAGGGTGAGCTGCGGTTCGATATGCGGATGCACCATGGCGCTCAGCGCGTCGATCCAGGCTTCCGGCAGGCCGCGTCCGCCACCCTGATAGGCGTGGGTAGAATCGGTGAAGCGGTCGCAAATGACGAAGGCACCGCGCTCGAGCGCTGGCTCGATCACTTCGCACAGATGCTGACGACGGCTCGCAAAGTGCAGCAAGAGTTCAGCGACCGGATCAAGCGTCTCCTGCTCGCTCCACAGCAGCAACTTGCGAATGGACTCGGCGATTGCGGTGCCGCCCGGTTCGCGAGTGGCGACCACTTCGATACCGCGACGCTCCAGCATACGGGTAATCGGCAGTACGCAGGATGACTTGCCAACCCCCTCCACGCCTTCAAGCGTAATGAAACAGCCGGTGAATCGACTATTCACAAGACCACTCACTTGCGCAACCACTCACTTGCGCAACTGATAGGCGCGCACTGCGCGGTTGTGCGCCTGCAAGGTCACGCTGAACTCACTCGAACCGTCACCACGCGCCACAAAGTACTTCCAGGGACCGGGGGCCGGATGTCCCGCCGCGCGCAAGGAATGATGACTGACGATGGCGATTGGCGTTGGCGGCAATCCGTGTCGGGTATAGGTGTTGTAGGGGGTGTCTGTGCGCAGATGCTGTCGTCGCAAATCGCCGGTGAAGGCATCGCCCATGCCGTAGATAACGGTCGGGTCGGCCTGCAATCTCATGCCGGTATGCAGGCGATTGACGAACACGCGGCTAATCGGGAAGGCATCTTCAAGGCGGCCGGATTCCTTCTCGATCAGGGAGGCGAGAATCAGGAGCTGGTACGGGGATTCGAGCGGCAGGTGCGGGTCACGCTCGTCCCAGGCGCTCACCAGTGCCTGGCGCAGCGCGCGGGCGGCACGCAGCAGCAGGTCGCGGCCATCCTCGCCGCGCCGATAGACATAGGTATCCGGCAGGATAACGCCCTCTCCGTGCGCCCAGGGCAAGCCGAGCCAACTCCCCAAGGCATCAATCTCCGGCAATTCCTGATGAAACTCGATCCCCGGAGTTGTGTGCAGGAGTTCAAGGATATCCTTGATGCGTTTGCCGGCGACAAACGGCAGCTTGTAGGTGACGACATCGCCTGAACGCAGCCTCTGCAACAGTTCGCCGACCGGCTCCCCGGCTCGCACCCGGTACTCGCCGGCCTGTATCTCGCCGGCGGCATCAAGTGCGCGCGCATAGGCATCGAATCGCCATGCCGCCCGGATCATGCCGCGGGCTTCGAGGTGTCGTGATAATTCTCCGAGGCTCTGGCCGCTATGCACCATCAGCATCTCGTCTTCTGCATGCAGCGTGATGGGCTCGAAGCGCACCTGGGAAATCACCCAGGCCACGCCCGCCAGGGCAACGCACGCAGACAGGCAGGCGGTTGCAAGGATCAAGCGCAAAAGGCGCGATTGATCCGGTACGGCCCGTCGGGGAGATTCAGGCTCGCGCAAACAGGAGGGTGCCATTGGTGCCGCCGAACCCGAAGGAGTTGGTCAGCGCGAGATCAATGGACAGGGGTCGGGCTGTGTGCGGCACGTAATCAAGGTCGCAGCCTTCGTCGGGCTGCTCGAGGTTGATGGTCGGGGGGGCGACATTGTCTCGTATGGACAGCACGGTAAAGATGGATTCGACGGCACCCGACGCGCCAAGCAGGTGACCGATCATCGACTTGCTGGAACTGACCGGCACCCTGGTGTCCTGCCCGAAGACAGATTTTATGGCATCCGTCTCGGCGACATCTCCCAGAGGCGTGGAGGTTCCATGGGCATTGATGTAATCGATGCTGGACGGATCAATCCCGGCATCCTTGATGGCATTGCGCATGGAGGCCGCCGCCCCCTGCCCGCCTGCTTGCGGCTGAGTCACGTGGAAGGCATCCGCGCTCATTCCGAAGCCCTTGAGCTCGCAGTAGATATTCGCGTCGCGCTGCCTGGCATGGTCGTAGTCTTCAAGCACCA
Source organism: Pseudomonadales bacterium (assembly GCA_965199815.1). Classification (GTDB taxonomy): domain Bacteria; phylum Pseudomonadota; class Gammaproteobacteria; order Pseudomonadales; family Azotimanducaceae; genus Azotimanducus. The sequence goes on along the minus strand of CBDATE010000003.1, from coordinate 30,246 downwards.
GTACACCGGCACCGTCCCCGAGCACAAACCCGTCGCGCTCGACATCCCAGGGCCTCGAAGCACCCTCGGGGTCATGGTTTCTCATGGACAGAGCCTTCATGGAGGCAAAGCCCGCGAGAGTGAGCTCCGAGATCGAGGCTTCACTCCCGCCAGCGATCATCACGTCGGCATCTCCGTACTGAATCATGCGTGCCGCCAGGCCGATACTGTGCGCACCGGTGGTACATGCGGTGGCCAGGGCGATGTTGGGACCGGCGAAACCGCGGTTGATCGACACATTGCCGGACACCATGTTGATGATGCTCGACGGCACGAAGAAGGGGGACACCCTGCGCGGCCCCTTGTCGGAGAGCAGTTGCGCACTGTGCGTGATAGTGCCAATGCCGCCAATTCCGGAGCCGAGCGCCACGCCTGTGCGTGAGGGGTCGAGACGGTCTGTATCGACACCCGCATCGGCAATCGCCTGGTCGGCGGCCACCAGACCGTATTGCACGAAGGTATCAATCCGGCGCGCTTCCTTGATGTCAAGGTATGCGGAAACATCAAAATCCTTCACCATGGCGGCGAAGGTAACCCGCTGTGCGCCGGTGTCGAAGGCGGTGATGGGAGCAGCGCCACTCTTGCCTGCAAGTACTGCCTGCCACGCCTGCTCGATGCTGTTCCCTACCGGGCACAGTATGCCGAGCCCCGTGACAACGACGCGCCTGCCCTTCATGCCTGTCCCTCCGGTGTCCTGTGCCGCATGTGCACAGAGACAGACAGGTCACACGAGGCCCGGAGTGGGGCCCCCTGAAAGTTGGGAATCCGCACCGTCACGAATTGTCTGATTGTCAATCAGCCGTGGACTTCAATACGTAATCGACTGCCTCCTGAACCGTCGTAATGTTCTCGGCATCTTCGTCCGGAATTTCGGTTTCAAACTCCTCCTCGAGCGCCATCACCAACTCGACGGTATCAAGAGAATCTGCACCAAGATCGTCAACAAAGGATGCCTCCGGGGTGACCTCCGATTCGTTCACACCCAGTTGCTCGACTATGAGCTTCTTTACTCGCTCTTCGACACTACTCATGAAGATTCCTCAAGTAGGGGCGCTCGTCCCTGTCGCTACGGAGCACGGACATGTTGCGCGGTGATGCGTATTCTAGTCGCAGAGGCGATTGGATTCAACAAAATATGTTCTGATCAAGTCCATCCGTGGACTTGATCAGATTCGCAAATCAGAAGTGCGCTTCTGATTTGCTCGCAGATTCAATGCCTTACGGCACTGAATCTGGCGGCACATCCGTGTGCCGCACGGGAAACTCTGTTATTCAGAGTTTCCCAAAATATGTTCTTCGGAGTTTCCCGCGACCCGCCCTTACCAACGAGCCTTGATCTGAATTTCGACACCGTAGTTCGGCGCGATGCCAGTGTTCTCGCGGCGTGTCGTGCGCAGATCCAGCGACAGATCCAGGGCATTGGTCATATCCAGTACAGGTTCAAGTCGCCAGCCGAACTGATAGTCTCGCCCGCCGCCAAAGGTTGCAAAGCCAAGCGTCGGGCTGAGAATGAAGCGTCCATCAAAGGCCGAGAAGCCGTAGGCCGCTTCCGTGTTCCAGCGATCCTGTGTGGCGATGCCGAAGCTCGCGCCGTACGCTTGCGGGGCAAAGAGCGCCTGAAGACCACCGCTCGACATCAAACCGACTTCTTGCCGCAGGCTCAGTGACAGGCCTCGTGCATTGCCGGGATTCGGATCAAACCCGAGTGCGGCCGAGAATCCACTCTCATCACGACTATCCACACCGCTTGACAACAGGGTGCGTCCGGACACATCGAGCGTCAGGCCCATCCAGGGTGCGGACCAGATCAAGCCGGCACCGACCTCGACACCGAGAGCGGAATCCGTGTTACCGCCATCGCGTCTTACTCCGGCCTCGAACTTGGGTGTCAGGTTGCCTGCGCTGTCGAGCGCAAAGGCCCAGCTTCCCTCGAGACCGACCCGCAGTCGCGAGGTTGCGGACGAGGACGACTCCAGACTGGTGGCCAACCCGACCGCTGCAACCCGATCCGATTCGGTGCGAGACCAGAGCATGTCCGAGATCACCGCCAGCGCAGGGCCGCCACTTGTCCGTGGCGACAGCAGGTCGCCGCGCAGACCAGCCGCCGCCATACGCCAGCTGATGTCCGTCTCCACAGATGCTGCGCCCTCCGGAGTGAGTGTGAGCGTACCGGAGCCACCACCAGCCGCCGTCCACAGCTTGATGCTCTGCGAGATATCCAGCGACGCGTAGGGAACTGCCGTGCCAAGCGTCGCTCGCACCTGACCCAAGCCAGCGCCCGGCTGTCGGTAGCCGCCTGCGCCTTGTGTGCGCGAGAGCGCCAATCCGGCCAGCCAGCGACCGCCACCGTAATCCGCACCCAGAGTTGCGGTCGTCAGGTGGCCGTCGAGATTCGTCGAGTTCTCCATGGCATCGAATGTCGAGCGCGAGCCGCGGCCCCACAAGGCGAGGCTGCGCCCGGCCTTGTCCTCCTTGCCAACCAGCGCAAAGCTGCTCGTCGCCAGCAGGTCATCAAATGCCAGGCTGCGCCCGGTATGCGGCGAACCTCCATACATGCCCATGCCGCCGTTCAGGCCACTATTGAAGCTGTCGCCGATATTCCCGAGCCCGGCATCGAATCCACCTTGCAGGCCATCACCGGTCATGCGTTGCGCGTGGGGTGCGGCGTGGGGTTCGGCAGGCACAGATGGTGTGCCTGTGCGGTTCCCCCCGGCAACTGTCCAACCGGCCAGCGTTCCGTCATGGCCCAGCGAGCGCGGTGCTGCGATTCGCCGTGCTATGCCGTCGAGCGCCTGTTCGGCGACCACGCGACCAAAGTGCGTGAGCCAGCTCGCCGGCATGGGATCATCGTTACGGATGGTGCCGAGCGCCTCGCCATCGGCGACAGCCGCGCCCTCGGCATTCGACAGCAGTACGCGGAAGGTCTCGCCCGGATCATCGTGGGCATCATCCAGAGTGCGAACCCGAACCGTCTTGTGTGTCTCGCCCGGCTTGAAGGTTACGTCGCCTGAACCGGATTCGAAGTCCTGCTGCGCTTGCGCCGTTCCCGATTCAGTGCGCCAGCGCACCGTCACCTGATGAGCGGCCGCCTGCGAAAGGCTGATCTGAAAGTCCAGCACATCGCCTTCATCGCCCTCGGCATCGGCAACGCGAATAACCAGTGCAGGCAGCGTCGTGCCGTCCATGGCAACCGCCGTGCCGGATGCGCGCGAGCCATCCTCATTGCGCGTGTCAAGGCGCACCCGGTATCTGGTGCCGTCATCCAGGCCAGTGATGGTGTAGGTCGTCGTCTGCCCTGAAGAAATCACCTGAGTGGACGCAAATCTGCCGCCGAGGGTCTTGCGCCAGCGCAGGTTGTAGCCGTGCGGCGCATGACTGGCCGCCGTCCAGGTGACCACCAACTCACCAGCCGCCTCGCCCGTTGCCACGGCAAGATCCGTCACCCTCGCAGACTCGCCGGAATGCGTCGTGCCAGCAATGGGATGCGTTGTGCCGTCCACGGAAACCGCCGTGCCGGATGTGCGCGAGCCATCCTCATTGCGCGTGTCAAGGCGCACCCGGTATCTGGTACCGACCTCCAGGCCAGTGATGGTGTAGGTCGTCTTCTGTCCTGAAGAAATCACCTGAGTGGGCGCAAAGCTGCCGCCGAGGGTCTTGCGCCAGCGCAGGTTGTAGCCGTGCGGTGCATGACTGGCCGCCGTCCAGGTGACCACCAGCTTGTCGGGAGCATCACCTGCCACCGCAACAAGATCCGTCACCGCCGTGGGCGAGCCGCTCACCGGCGTCAGCGTGGTCAGCGACAGGCTCTGCGCCCTGCTGTCTTCATGGTTCACGTTACCCCTGGCCGTTACCGACACCGTGTAGTCGCTGCTCTCCTCCAAGCCGGTGAACGATGCCTCCGTGCCAGTCACCTCGCCGTTCACGGGCGAGCCGCCGGAAACCGTCGCAATCGCCGTGTAGTGCGACGCATTGGCCACCGCATCCCAGAAGACTGTGAAGCCGGTGGTGGTCAGCGTGTCCGGTTTCAGTGCGAGATTGACGGGTGTCTGCAAGGCACCCTTGGCAACCGTCGCAGTGAAAGTCACGGTGGCGCTGTCGGCATCTTGCGAGTTGTCGTCGCTGTCAGAGACGCGCCAGGTGTAGGCGACCGCATCCGATGCCGCGGTCGGTACGCCACTGACGGTGTTGGTCGCGGAATCCAGGGCCAGGCCGGTCGGCAGGTCCGGGGTCAGCACGTAGCTCAGCGTCCCGTTGCCACCGGTCGCAGTCGGCAGCACCAGATTGACTGTCTCGCCCACTCTCCAGGTCTGGTTTGGCACAGTTGCACCCGCCGCAAAGGACGGCACCACATCCGCATCGAGCGGCGCACCCTTGACTGCGGTTGTCCAGGGACCGTCGGCATGGGTCGTGGAACCGGCAGCCGCCCTGGCGCGCACCCGCACCTCGTATTCCGTGCCGTTGACGAGGCTCTCAATCACCGCCGGCGAGCTGTTGTCCGAACTGTCCGCCCAGGTGCCGGAGCCGCTTTCCCGATATTGAACCTGATAGCTCGCGGCGTTGTTCACCTGCGCCCAGGTCGCCGTCAACTGGCCGTCGCCCGCCTCGAGCGAGAGAGACGGAGACCCCAGCGTTGCGGGGGAGACGGTCACGTTGAAGGTTTCGTTCGCCGCAAGCTCGCCGTCACTCAGCGTCACTCTGATGGTCGTGGTACCGGCACCCACCGGTGTCACCGTCACCTGACTGTTGCTGCCGTGCTCGGTGAGCGCCTCAGGCGTGACCATGGCCACGGCCGTGTTGTCGGACGATGCCTTGTAACGCAGGTCGCCACCATCCGCGTCCGAGGCATGCACATCCACCGCCAGGTGCGCGCCGAAAGTCGCCGACTGATCCTCGATTGCGGTGATCGTAGGGGCCTGGTTGGTCGCTGCCTGCGGCGTATCGGGTGTCCTCGGTGTGCCCCTGCCGACCGCCCTGGCACCGCGCTCGAGGGCATCGCCCGCCGCGTTGTAGGTATCGACGCGCACTACATAGGTGATACCGTCGGTCAAGCCGGAAATCGTGAATGAGGTTGCGGCCACTGCGTTGATGGCCGACAAGGACTTGCCGGGCCCTTTCTCGCGCCAGCGTACGCTGTAGCCGTTCGGAGCGTGACTGGCCGCTTTCCAGCTTACCTGCAACTCGCCGGAGTTGTCGCCGGGCTGTACCGAAACCTCCGATGCCGCCGTGGGCGGACCTGAATAGGTCGTCGCAGCCACCGCCACGCTGAAGGTGAGCGCGGCGGTGTCGGCAGCTTGCGAACTGCCGTCGCTGTCCGAGACGCGCCAGGTATAGGTGGCTGCATCCGATGCCGTGGTCGGTGCGCCGCTGATGGTGTTGGTGGTGGAATCCAGCGTCACGCCCGTTGGCAGATGCGGGGTCAGCGCGTAGCTCAGCGTCCCGTTGCCGCCGGTTGCGGTCGGCAGGGTGAGATTGACAGCGGTGCCCGCCGTCCAGGCTTGATTCGGGATGCTCGCGCCCGCCGCAAAGGACGGCACCACATCTGCTGCCACCGGCGTACCCCTGGCCGTCGGCGACCAATTGCTGTCCACGTACCCCTGCGAACCCGGTGCTGCCTTGGCGCGCACCTGCACCTCGTACTCCTGACCGTTGGTCAGGCCGACAATCACTGTCGGCGAGGTGTCGTCCGAACTGTCGAGCCAGGTCGTCTGGCCGCTTTGTCTGTACTCGACCTCGTAGCTGCCCGCATTCGCCACCGGTGCCCAGATTGCCTGCAACTGCCCGTCCCGAGCGGTGATGGAGAGCGATGGTGTCGCCAGTACGCGCCTGGCGACCGTCACCTCGAAGCTATCCGTCACCTGGCTCTCGCCATCGCTCACCGTCACGGTGATGGTTGCGCTGCCCGAGTCAACCAGCGTCAGGGATACCTGACTCGCAGGATTGGCACTGTAGTCGGTGAATTCCGTCGGCGTGACCGTGACCCTCGTGTTGTCACTGGAAGCAGCCTTGAAGCGCAGCGTGTCGCCCGCATCGGCATCGGCCGCGCGCACATCGAGGTTGCGCGTCACGCCAGGGTCCGCCGCGTAATCGTTGAAGGCTTGCAGCGTCGGAATCCGGTTCGACACCTCCAGTGCCCTCGGCGTACCGGACCCGACCACCTTGGTGCCGCGCTCGATGCCGTCGCCCGCCACGTTGTAGGTGTCCACGCGCACGAAGTAGAGCGTATCGTCGGCGAGGCCAGTTATCGTGAAGGAAGTACCGGACACCTCGTTGCGGGAAGTCAGGGTGCGGGGATGCGCCGCCTGTTCCCGCCAGCGCACACTGTACCCATTCGGGGCGTGACTGGCCGCTTTCCAGCTTACCCGCAACTCGCCGGAGTTGCCGCCGGGCTGTACCGAAACCTCCGATACTGGCGTGGGCGGACCCGAGGGTGTCGTCGTGGTCACTGTGAGCGTCGCTGCCGGGCTGTGCTTGTGGTTGGCGTTGCCGGTAGCCGTCACCGACACCCGATAATCGGCACCGCTCGCCAGCCCCAGGAAGGATGCCTCGGTGCCGGTCACCTCGCCGCTCACGGGCGTACCACCGGAAGTTGTCGCGGTCGCCGTGTAGCCCGTGGCGTTCGCCACTGCGGCCCATTGCACCACAAAGGTGGTAGTCGTCAGCGTATCCGGTTTGAGCTGCAAGCTGCTCGGTTGGGCAAGGACGGCCGTGCGGATTGCGGGGAAGGTGATGCTCGCCGAAGCCTTCGGAGCATTCAGGCCAACCCCCGAGACCGCGGTCACGATCACGCTGGTCGGGCTATCACTCGCCTCGGTCGGCACACCGGAAATTTCTCCCGTGTTCGGGTCGAGCTGCAGGCCTTGCGGCAGGTCGGGATTCACGCTGTAGGACAGCTCGTCAGCCGATTGCGAATCGCCATCAATCAGGGACGGTGCCGGTGCCTGGCCGCCCTGATCGTCCGGACTGTCACTCTCCGTCGGATCTATGGGTGTCGGTGCAAGGGGTTGTCGATCATTGAAGTTGAACGGCGAAAAATACGCTTGGGAAGGTATCGGGGAACCACCCTCGAAGTTGCTCGGATTCGCCTGCATCTTCGGAATCGGCGTTCCCACCGTCAGGGTCGCCGGAGGCTGCGTGTAGGTCAGGCTCGGTGCCATGGTGGTGACGACCAACTCCGCCGGTTCGCTGTCCGCGTAATTGTCACCGCCAGTGGCCCGCACAGTCACCCGATAGGTGGTGCCCGGGGCAAGGTCGGTGAACAAGGCCTCCAGGCCCGTTTCCGTATAGGACGCCGAGACGGTCACTATCGGGCGGCCCGTGGCTATTGCAGTCACACGGTAGCCAGAAGCATTCGACACACTGTTCCAGTAGATCGTGAATCCGGTTGGCCCCAACGAGGCAACCGACAGCCTGAGATTCTCCGGCGAGGCCAGGACGGGTTTGTTCACCGCCGGGAAAGTGATGTTCGCTGTTGCCGTCGGTGCGCCCACGCTGTCGGCCGTCACAGTGACCGTAACGTTCGTGGCCTGTGTGCTGGTCGAGGTCGGAGTACCTGAAATCTCCCCGGTCGTGGTATCAAGCGTCAGACCTTCCGGCAACTCCGGGCGCACCGCATAGGTCAATGCGGCATCGTTTGCGAATCCGCTCGTGGTCGCCGCCATGGCATCAATCGCCACGCCCAGAGTCAGCGTTGCCGGAGATGCCGCATAGCTCAGGCTCGGCCCCGTGTTCGGTGTCGCCCGCACACTTGCCGACCAGTCGCTCAACACGTAGAGCTGCGAACCCGATGCGCCTCTGGCTCGAACCCGCACATCGTAGGCCGCGCCATTGGCGAGGTCGCTGATGACATGGGCAGAGGTTGTGGGTTCAACCCTGCCCACGCCACTCGACGCTCTCCAGACCCGCGGCCAGTCCTGAATCGTGGCGGGCTTCCACTGCAACACATAGCTTTGCGCGCCCACCACATCCGGCCAGTTCACCGACAGTTGCCCATCGCCCGGCACCAGTGTGACCAGAGGTGTGGACAAGTCTGGCCAGGGCACCAGAACGTCAAAGGAGGTCGATGTTTCCGCCTGACCGTCGCTCGCCGTGAATGTCACCGTGACAGTACCCGTGCCCACCTGCGTCACCAACACTGATATTGGCGGCACGACACCAAGGCGCGGACCCTCGAGCCCCACTACCTGCGCCGTCGCCACGGCCGGATTGTCGGTAACCGCTTCATAGGTCAGCGAATCACCGTCCGCGTCCCTGGGATCAAAATTCGCAGCCAGCCGGTTGAAATCATCGGTCACTATCGGTAAGGAAAACCGGCTGAGCAGTGAAATCGTCGGAGGCCGGTTGCCCGTACCGGCCGCCTGCGTCGTGCCGCGCGCGGTTACCGCCGTACCTGCCGCCAGCGTACCGTCCGCATTGCGGCTGTCAATACGCACCTCGTAGGTCGTGTCGTCTTGCAGAGCGCTGATCGTGAAGGATGTCGTCTGCCCCGATGCGATGATCGTCGGCGACCCGAACGCACCGCTCAAGGTGCGGTAGCGCAGGCTGTAGCCATGCGGCGCATGCGTGGCCGCTGTCCAGCTCGCGAGCAGGTTGCCGGGGTCATCGCCCGCCACCACTGACAATCCCGTCACCGCCGTGATGGATTGGCTGACCGGTGCCTGGATGGTTACTGTCAGCGTTTCCGGCAAGCTGTCTTCATAGTTGGCATTGCCCTTGGCGACCACCGCCACTGCGTAGGTCTGGCCAGCCTCGAGCCCCGTGAACGATGCCTCCGGGCTGGTGCCCGTCGTATCCACCGAACCATTTACAACGGCAAGGCCCACCGAGGCCGCAGCGGTGTAGCCCGATGCGTTGTCCACAGCGCTCCAGGACACTGTGAATCCGGTTCCGGTCAGCGTACCCGACTTCACTTGCAGGCCGGTCGGTGCCGCCAGTGCGCCCTTGTCCACCTTGACCTTGAAGGTCAGCGTGGCTGTGTCCGAATCGGCGCTGTTGCTGTCGCCGTCCGCAGCCCGCCACGTGTAGGGGGTCTCAATCGCCACCGCCGTCGGAACACCGATCAAGGTGCGCGTCGAGGCATCAAGTGTCACGCCCGCGGGCAGCGCGGGGATCAGGGTGTAACTGACGGTGCCATTGCCGCCGGTCGCGGCTGGCAGGGTGAGATTCACACTCGTGCCGACCGTCCAGGTCTGGCTCGCAATGCTCGCGTCACTCGCAAAGGACGGTGCCACATCCGCTTCCACCGGCGTACCCCTGACCACCTGCGACCAGGCGCTGTCCACATGGTTCACCGAGCTCGAACCCGCCTTCGCCCGCACCCGAACCTCGTACTCCCGAGCGTTGGCGAGATTGGCAATCAGCGCCGGGGAAGTGTCGTCCGCATTGTCTATCCAGGCAGTCGCGCCAACTTCCCGGTATTCGACCTCGTAGCTGCTCGCGTTGGCCACACTCCCCCAGGTCGCCGTCAACTGGGCATCGCCCGTCGTGAGCTGCACCGATGGTGCCGCCAGCGTGCCCTTGTCCACCTTGATCTTGAAAGTCAGCGTGGCTGTGTCCGAATCGGTGCTGTTGCTGTCGCCGTCCGCGGCCCGCCATGTGTAGGGTGTCTCGACCGCCACCGCTGTCGGAACACCGCTCAAGGTGCGCGTCGAGGCATCCAGCGTCACGCCCGCGGGCAGCGCGGGTGTCAAGGTGTAACTCAGGGTGCCATTGCCGCCGGTCGCCGCTGGCAGGGTGAGATTCACACTCGTGCCGACCGTCCAGATCTGGCTCGCAATACTCGCGTCACTCGCAAAGGACGGTGCCACATCCGCTTCCACCGGTGTACCCCTGGCCACCTGCGACCAGGCGCTGTCCACGTGGTTCACCGAGCTCGAACCCGCCTTCGCCCGCACCCGAACCTCGTACTCCCGAGCGTTGGCGAGATTGGCAATCAGCGCCGGGGAAGTATCGTCCGCATTGTCTATCCAGGCGGTCGCGCCAACTTCCCGGTATTCGACCTCGTAACTGCTCGCGTTGGCCACACTCCCCCAGGTCGCCGTCAACTGGGCATCGCCCGTCGTGAGCTGCACCGATGGTGTCGCCAGTGCGCCCTTGTCCACCTTGATCTTGAAGGTCAGCGTGGCTGTGTCCGAATCGGCGCTGTTGCTGTCGCCGTCCGCGGCCCGCCACGTGTAGGGTGTCTCGACCGCCACCGCTGTCGGCACACCGCTCAAGGTGCGCGTCGAGGCATCCAGCGTCACGCCCGTCGGCAGCACGGGTGTCAAGGTGTAACTCACGGTGCCATTGCCGCCGGTCGCCGCTGGCAGGGTGAGATTGACACTCGTGCCGACCGTCCAAGTCTGGCTCGCAATACTCGCGTCACTTGCAAAGGACGGTGCCACATCCGCTTCCACCGGCGTACCCCTGGCCACCTGCGACCAATCGCTGTCCACATGATTCACCGAGCTCGAACCCGCCTTCGCCCGCACCCGAACCTCGTACTCCCGAGCGTTGGCGAGATTGGCAATCAGCGCCGGGGAAGTATCGTCCGCATTGTCTATCCAGTCGGTCGAGCCAACTTCCCGGTATTCGACCTCGTAACTGCTCGCGTTGGCCACACTCCCCCAGGTCGCCGTCAACTGGCTATCGCCCGTCGTGAGCTGCACCGATGGTGCCGCCAGTGCGCCCTTGTCCACCTTGACCTTGAAGGTCAGCGTGGCTGTGTCCGAATCGGCGCTGTTGCTGTCGCCGTCCGCAGCCCGCCACGTGTAGGGTGTCTCGACCGCCACCGCCGTCGGCACACCGCTCAAGGTGCGCGTCGAGGCATCCAGTGTCACGCCCGCCGGCAGCGCGGGTGTCAAGGAGTAACTGACGGTGCCATTGCCGCCGGTCGCCGCTGGCAGGGTGAGATTGACACTCGTGCCGACCGTCCAGGTCTGGCTCGCAATACTCGCGTCACTCGCAAAGGACGGTGCCACATCCGCTTCCACCGGCGTACCCCTGGCCACCTGCGACCAGGCGCTGTCCACATGGTTCACCGAGCTCGAACCCGCCTTCGCCTTCACCCGAACCTCGTACTCCCGAGCGTTGGCGAGATTGGCAATCAGCGCCGGGGAAGTATCGTCCGCATTGTCTATCCAGGCGGTCGCGCCAACTTCCCGGTATTCGACCTCGTAACTGCTCGCGTTGGCCACACTCCCCCAGGTCGCCGTCAACTGGGCATCACCCGTCGTGAGCTGCACCGATGGTGCCGCCAGTGCGCCCTTGTCCACCTTGATCTTGAAAGTCAGCGTGGCTGTGTCCGAATCGGTGCTGTTGCTGTCGCCGTCCGCGGCCCGCCATGTGTAGGGTGTCTCGACCGCCACCGCTGTCGGAACACCGCTCAAGGTGCGCGTCGAGGCATCTAGCGTCACGCCCGCGGGCAGCGCGGGTGTCAAGGTGTAACTGACGGTGCCATTGCCGCCGGTCGCCGCTGGCAGGGTGAGACTGACACTCGTGCCGACCGTCCAGGTCTGGCTCGCAATACTCGCGTCACTCGCAAAGGACGGTGCCACATCCGCTTCCACCGGCGTACCCCTGGCCACCTGCGACCAGGCGCTGTCCACGTGGTTCACCGAGCTCGAACCCGCCTTCGCCTTCACCCGAACCTCGTACTCCCGAGCGTTGGCGAGATTGGCAATCAGCGCCGGGGAAGTATCGTCCGCATTGTCTATCCAGGCGGTCGCGCCAACTTCCCGGTATTCGACCTCGTAACTGCTCGCGTTGGCCACACTCCCCCAGGTCGCCGTCAACTGGGCATCACCCGTCGTGAGCTGCACCGATGGTGCCGCCAGTGCGCCCTTGTCCACCTTGACCTTGAAGGTCAGCGTGGCTGTGTCCGAATCGGCGCTGTTGCTGTCGCCGTCCGCAGCCCGCCACGTGTAGGGGGTCTCAATCGCCACCGCCGTCGGAACACCGATCAAGGTGCGCGTCGAGGCATCAAGTGTCACGCCCGCGGGCAGCGCGGGGATCAGGGTGTAACTGACGGTGCCATTGCCGCCGGTCGCCGCTGGCAGGGTGAGATTCACACTCGTGCCGACCGTCCAGGTCTGGCTCGCAATGCTCGCGTCACTCGCAAAGGACGGTGCCACATCCGCTTCCACCGGCGTACCCCTGACCACCTGCGACCAGGCGCTGTCCACATGGTTCACCGAGCTCGAACCCGCCTTCGCCCGCACCCGAACCTCGTACTCCCGAGCGTTGGCGAGATTGGCAATCAGCGCCGGGGAAGTATCGTCCGCATTGTCTATCCAGGCAGTCGCGCCAACTTCCCGGTATTCGACCTCGTAGCTGCTCGCGTTGGCCACACTCCCCCAGGTCGCCGTCAACTGGGCATCCTGTGCCGACACCGACAGCGACGGCGTGGCCAGCTTGCTTCTGGTCACACGCACGTAAAAGCTGCTTGATGTCTGCGCCATGCCATCGCTCACCGTCACCGTCACATCCGTCCTGCCAACACCAACCAGCGTCAGGGACACTTGACTGGGCGGATTGGCGCTGTAGTCGGTGAATTCCTTCGGGGTGACTGTTACCTTGGTCTCGTCACTGGAATAGGCTTCATAGCGCAGCGGATCCGACTCCGCATCCGAGGCGCTCACAGCAAAGGTCAGCGTTGTGCCGAAACCCGCCTCGCGATTGGCAATGCCTTCCATGATCGGGCTCTGGTTGGCCGCCGTGGTCACGCTTATCGTCTGCAACCCACTATCCTTGTAGTTCGCGTTGCCGATGGCCTTCACCGCCACGTCATAGGCAACATTCATGATCAGCCCGGTGAACTCCGCCTCGGTGCCGGTCACCGTGGCGTTCACCGTCTTGCTGCGAGCGGTCGCCGTCGCGACATAGCCCGAAGCGTTCGCCACCGCATCCCAGGTCAACCTGAAACCGGTTCTCGTCAGCGAATTCGCCGGCACTCGCAAACCGGTCGGTGTCGCCAGCGTTGCCTTGCTCACGCTCACCGCAAACGTCAGGGTGGCCGTGTCAGAGTTGGCGGCATTCCCATCGCTGTCCGCAGCGCGCCAAATGAAATTCGTCGCATTCGTCATCACTGTTGGCGCGCCGCTCAAGGTGCGCGTGGATGCATCCAGCGTTACCCCCGCGGGCAGAGCGGGTGTCAGGGTGTAACTCAATGTCCCGTTGCCGCCAGTTGCCGCCGGCAGGGTGAGATTCACGTCCGTGCCTATCGTCCAGAACTGGTTCTCCATGCGCGTACCAGCCGCGAAGGACGGTGCCACATCCGCCTCCACCGGCGTACCCCTGGCCAGCGCGGACCAGGAACTGTCCACATAATTCGCCGAGCCCGACACCGCCTTCGCCCGCACCCGAACCTCGTACTCCCGAGCGTTGGCGAGATTGGCTATCAGCGCCGGAGAAGTGTCGTCCGAATTGTCAATCCAGGTGGTCGCATCAGCTTGCCGGTACTCGACCTCGTAACTGCTCGCACCGGTCACTGCCGCCCAGGTGGCTTGCAATTGACCGTCTTCTGCCTGCACCGACACCGACGGGGTTGCCAGCACACGCTTGCCCACCGTGACAACGAAGGTATCCGCCACCTCAGCCGTGCCGTCGCTCACCGTCACCGTGACAGTCGCTGTACCCGGATCGACCAGCGTCAGGGACACCTGACTCGAGGGAGCGGTCGCGTAGTCGGTGAATTCCGTCGGCGTGACCGTGACTTTCGTCGTATCACTCGAAGAGGCCTTGAAGCGCAGCCTGTCGGCTGTATCGGCATCCGCCGCGCGCACATCCAGATTCAGGGTTCTGTCAGGATCCGCCACTTGATCGTTGAAGGCTTGCAGCGTCGGCGGCTGGTTCGCTGCCCTCGGCGTACCGGTCGCGGTTACCTTGGTGCCGCTCTGAATGCCGTCATCCGCCGCGTTGCGGGTTTCGACACTCACCACATAGACGATACCGCCGTCCAGATTGGAAATGGTGAAAGAGGTTCCGGTCACCGTGTTGATGGCCGACAGGGTGGTGCCAGGTCCCTGTTTCCGCCAGCGTACGCTGTAGCCGTTGGGCGCATGGCTCGCCGCCGTCCAGCGCACCAGCAGCTCGCCGACATCGTCGCCCGGCGACACAACGAGGTCTGTCACTGCCGTGGGCGGCCCTGACGGCGTTGCCGCAATCACGGTCAGTTTGAATGTCAGAATCGCCGCGTCCGAGTCTTGCCTGTTGCCGTCGGTGTCCGTAACGCGCCATGTGTAGGTTGTCTCATCCATGACCTCTGTCGGTACGCCGACCAGGGATCCCCCGAGCACATCATGCGTCACGCCCTTCGGCAGGGCGGGAGTCAGGGAGTAATTCAAGGTGCCGTTGCCGCCGGTCGCGGATGGCAGGAGGAGAGTCACCGCCGTGCCGACTGTCCAGATCTGGTCGTCGATGGTCTCGCTGCCGAGTGTCGGGGCTACATCCACCTTCGGGTCCACCGGAGTGCCGGTGACCGCCTGCGACCAGTCGCTGTCCACATAGCTCGCCGAATTCGCAGCCGCCCTCGCCCGCAGCCGCACATCGTAGGCCACGCCATTCAGCAGCTTCCTGATGACCTGGCCTGAAGTCACCGGCTCGAGCATTCTTGTGCCAGTCGGCGCATCCCAGCTCGTCACCGTGGCCTTCTTCCACTGCAGCGCGTAGCTGCCTGCACCAGGCACATTCGCCCAGCTCATCGTCAGCTCCCCATCACCCTCCTCGGCAAGCTCCAGCGTTGGGGTTGCCAGTACGCGCTTGGCTACCGTCACGACAAAGGTATCCGTCACCTCGGCAGTGCCGTCGCTCACCGTCACCGTCACGCTCGCGATGCCCGGGTCAACCAGCGTCAAGGACACCTGACTCGAGGGGCTGGTCGCGTAGTCGGTGAACTCGGTCGGCGTGACCGTGACCTTCGTGGTGTCGCTTGATGTGGCCTTGAAGCGCAGCCTGTCAGCCACATCGGCATCTGCCGCGCGCACATCCAGGTTCAGTGTTCTGCCAGGATCCGCCACTTGATCGTTGAAGGCTTGCAGCGTCGGCAGCTGGTTCGGTGTCCGCGGCGCACCGGTGCCGGTCACCCCGGTGCCGCTTTGAATGTCGTCACCCGCAAGGTTGTAGGTGTCCACCCGCACGAAATAGGGTGTGCCGTCGGTGAGGTTGGCAATCGTGAACGAAGTGCCGGAGACCTCATTGCGGGAAGTCAGGGCATCGGTGGATGCGTCCTGCTGCCGCCAGCGTACGCTGTAGCCATTGGGCGCATGGCTCGCCGCCGTCCAGCGCACCAGCAACTCACCGGAATTGTCGCCCGGTGCCACGACAAGGCCTGTCACCGCCGTGGGCGGACCTGTCGGTGCCACTGGCACGGCCGCCACGGATTCCGACCAGTCGCCAGCGCCGTCATCGCTCTGCGCCCGCACCTGCACTTCGTAGCGCGCGCCGTTGATCAGGCCGGTGATTGTGGCCGTGGTGGCTGTATCCCAGGTGGAATCGTCCAGTTCCTTCCAGCCACTGCCCAGAGAAGCGTCAGTCGGTCGGTAGCGCACATCGTAGTCGGTAAGCGCCAGGCCGCCATTGGCCGTCGGCGCGCTCCAGCGAACCGTCAAGGATGCATTGCCCGGTGTCAGCGAGAGAGCGGTAGGCCTGGAAGGCGGGGTTCCGCCACCGAGCACATTCACCGCGACCTGCTGGCTGTCATCACGACTCCCGTCAAACTCGATAACATGGACGAGCCGCTCCAGTACGCTTTGCGTATCGTCGGGATAATCACGGGCGGTGACGGTCACCGTCTGATCCCGATTCCAGTTGTCGGTCGTGAAAGTCAGCCGCTTCGGACTCACCTGTATCCGCTCCGTATCCCACTCGATTACAACCTGCCGGTCACGGCTTGGCCGCTGTGCGAAGCGCACGTTGTAGGTGGTCTGCGAACCTTCATCCATGGTGATGGTCTTGCGCGAAATGTGCAGGGTCGGTTCCTGATCATCATCAACGGTCACCGTGACACGCTTGGCGCTTGCATGGTCGTAGCCTCCGCCCGAAGCTGTGTTTGTGAGCGTCACTGTCTCGTCCACTCCGCTGGACTCTCCAGCCGCGCTCACCGTCACCGTCTGATACCTGCTCCAGTTGCTGTGCCTGAAGGTCAGCGTTGACGGCATCACGCTCACGCTGTCCGTAGCCCCGGTCACCCTGACCGTGACATCGCCGGCTGGCCGCGTCGCCAACCTCACGCGGTAGTCTTTCCACGAACCCCGCGCGACCGTGAGGGATTCGGCTGAGACCAGCAGATCCTGGGGGTCGTTGTCCACCACCCTGACATCAAACTTCTTCACCACGGGCCGCGCATCGTAGCCCCCGCCCGATGCCCTGTGCGTGAGAACGAGCTGCTCTTCATTCCGGTTGGCATCCTCTGCCGCGGTCACCTTGACCGTCTGCAAGGCGTTCCAGTTCTTCGTCGTGAAGGTCAGCGTATTCTGATTGCCGTCTGTGTTGCTGTCGGTGTCGAAGGTTACGCCATCCACCAATCCGGTCGCGCTCAGGGTCACGGTCACGTCACTGCTTGGCGGCGCTTCCATAAACAGCCTGTACGAGCCGCTCGAACCCTCGGTCAGCGCCAGCGAGGAGGGGATGAACAGGAACGCCGGCAGGGCATTGTTGATCACATACAGGCGCGTATCCGCGGTAATCGAATCGTACCCGCCGCCCACTGCCGTGTGATCAAGCTGCACGTATCCACTGGTTCCGCTGTTGTCCTTGGTGACAGTCACTGTCACCTCACGCGCGGTGTCCCAATTCGAGGGCGTGAACACGAGTGTGTTCTGATAGCCTCGGGTTCGCCTGTCGGTATCGATGTGTACTTTTTCGCTTGGCGTCGAGGGAGCGATGGTCACCGTCACGTTGGCGCTCGGTTGCGTCAACAACCGCACTTGGTAACCACTGGTCACAATCACGCCCTCGCCCGCGAACGCGGATGGACGGGACAGCCACAAGCCCGGCCTGTCGTCATCGCGCACATTCACGGTGAACTCCCTCGCAGGTTCGTTCACAGGCACCGTCCCGCTCGACACGGAGTGCCTGAGCACCACCGTCTCATCCACCAGGTTGGCATCATCGGCCGCGAACAGGGACACCGCTTGCCACTGCCCCCAGTTGCGGGTGTTGAAGGTGAGCGTGTTCTGATTGCCAACTGTATTGCTGTCGGTGTCGAAGGTCACACCGTTCGAGGCTCCGCTCACAGTCACCGTCAGGGTGCCGCCCGGCCAGGTATTCAAGCGTACGCGATAGTCATTGACGGAACCCTCCTGAATATCCCCCGATGCAGGCGAGAAGTCCAGTAACACGGGGTCATCATCAATCACTTTCACGACGACACTTCCGGTCACCGAATCGTAGTTGGCACCCGATGCCCGGTGAATGAGCGTCACTGTCTCGTCGCTTCCATCGGGGTCCGATTCCACGATGGCGCGCAGCGTCTTTGCCCGATTCCAGTTGTCCGGTGTGAAGGTAAATACCAGATTGGGTTTCCACGGGTTTGTGTAGGGCGGCTCTCGCCCACCGTCATCGGAGATCAGGTCCAGGCCGCGCTTGCCTTGCACCCTCACCTTGACTTCGCCGGTTGGCCGCGTCGCCAGCCGCAAGGTGTAGTCGCGCTTCCAGTTCCGGCGCCCCTCGTTGAGAGTTATCTCGTCAAGCGAAAACACCAGCGCGGGCGTTGCAGCTTCCGGTGCCGATGCGGCCGCTGGCGTGGATGTCAACGCGACAATGCCTGTGATGCAGGCCAGCAAGGAGACCACGCATACGCGGGTGAATTTTGCACAGGTCACGGTCATGGCATCTTTGTGCACTTGACGGGATTCCCCCCTGTGAACTTCTGCAAGACAGGTGTTTTTCAGGATCATCACGATGTCTCTTCGTCAAGACCGAGACTATAAATGAATCAGGCAGCATTTGGGGATGTCATTGGGCACAAGTTAAGTTGAAGGCATCCCCCTGGCGACTGCACGCGTCACGGCAGAGAAATGGGCGGGGCGATGCCTCCCTGAACAAGGCATGTTCTGATCAATTCCATCCGTGGACTTGATCAGATCTTCTCTAGAGACGGTCGATCTCGTCCTTCAAACGGGATCTGCGATCGGTGACGATGGACTCGAGTGTGGCGACCCGTGCCTTGAGGTCTTCAATGTCCTCATCGCGAACGCTCCCGTCACGCAGCCTGCTGCGGCGCAAGTGCTTGAGCCGCGCCTGATACGCCGAAAGGGCGATGCCGGCAAGGGTAACGATAGTGACAAATGTCCACAGATCCATGGCCTGCCTACCTCAATTGTGTTCTCGTGTGTTCTCGGTATGTTCTGATGCGTTCCCGAGTGCCTTGTCTCAGTCATCGAGCTTTCGGAACTCGCGTCGCACACCGTAACTCGGGTCGGTCACCGCTTCTTCCAGGCGGCGAATTCGTCGGTCGATTTCCCGAAATGCGCGTTGCAAGGTACGCAGACTCTTGCGAAATGCATGGCGTCCACCAAACTCGGGGGCACCCGCATCATGACTCGACACATCCGGCCTGCGCGAACGGCGGCGCCAGCGATCATCGTCCTGTCTCGGTACAAGAATCCAGGCGATGATGTAGGCCGGGAGCAACAGGTTTGGAAAGAACAGGGTGCCGATGAAGGCGACGAGACGCACTACCCACGCCTGAGCGCCCCAGTATTCGGCGAGGCCGCCACAGACACCGCCAATCCAGCGTTGCTCGACGGATCTGGTCAAACGCGGCCTCTCGAAGGACTCCCAGCCAGCGTTTCGCCGCTCGCGACGAGTGTGTCTGTTGTTGCGACTCTCGGTGTCGCGGTCATATCGGTCATATTCCCGGTCGGATTTCGTCATTTGTCAGCCCGCCTGTCGTCAAATTTTCTACCGGATTCCGACCTCCAGTCCGGCACCTGATTGTCGAGAATCTCTTCCAGCACTTCGATGCGCTCCGCGAAGGATTCGGCCTTGTCAGCGAGCAATTCGAGCTGGTCGCGCTCGTCCTCGTTGAGATGGGCCGATGCGTGGCGCTTGCTCCTGTAATGCAGGATGAGCCAGATCGGCAAGACCACCACCAGAAACACCAGACTGGTGACAAAGAGAAAAACGGTCATGGAGGAACCCACTATCCTGTGTTGAATGGTTGCCGAATGAAGTTCACGCGTACATCAGTCGCCCTTGCTCTGCGACGCAGCCGGACTCGGGTGTGCAGCCGCGTGGCCACGCTTGAGTGCGGCAAGCTCTGCACTGATTTCCTCTTCGACCTCGAGCCCGTCAATCTGCTCGGAGAGGGTTCTCTGGGCAAGGTCGTGAGCATCCACCTGGCTCTCCAAATCGTCGAGTTTACGCTCATAGAGTTCGAAGCGCTCCAGCGTATCAGATTCACGCGCATCGCCAAATTTGCGCCGTATGCCAATTTGCGTACGCGCGGTCTTGGCACGAATGACGATGGATTTCCGCCGCGCCCTGGCATCCTTGAGCTTGTCTTGCAGGGCCATGGCATCTGCCGAGAGCTTGTTGATTGTCTCGGCCAGCACCTCGGCTTCGGCATCAAGGTGCTCGGCTTTCTCTGCCGCGCGTCGCTTTTCCAGCAACGCTGCCCTGGCGAGATCATCGCGCCCTTTGTCAACGGCTATCTGTGCCTTGCGTTCCCAGCCAGCGACCTCATCCCTGGCGTGGCGAACATGACGCTCCACCTGCTTGCGATCGGCAATCGCCCGCGCCGTGGTGGTTCTCACCTCGACCAGCGTTTCCTCCATTTCCTGGATGATGAGCCGAACCATCTTTTCCGGGTCTTCGGCATGGTCGAGCAGCGAATTGAGGTTGGAATTCACGATGTCGGTGATTCGAGAGAAGATGCCCATGTCAGGACTCCAGTTCATACAGTGACAGATACCCACTTTCAAGTCCTGTGCCAACTCGATCAATGAGTCACAAGATTTTGATTTATATGGATATTTCTGATTTCGCGCAGAGACACCCCATCGCCTGGAGTGCGATTTTATTAGTCAAATACCTCAATTATTGGCATAATTGACCAATGAAGCGGGATTCTGATCAGTGTCTGGGGGCATCAAGAGCTTTTCTCAATGTGCTCGATCAGGTTTCGCGCGTGGCCCCCTTGCACAGGCCGGTGCTGGTGGTCGGCGAGCGAGGCTGCGGCAAGGAGTTGATCGCCGAGCGCTTGCATTTTCTCTCCAACCGGTGGGATGCCCCATACGTGAAGGTCAATTGTGCCGCGCTGAGCGAATCCCTGCTCGAATCAGAACTCTTCGGACACGAAGCGGGTGCCTTCACCGGGGCGGCGCGCACACACAAGGGCAGATTCGAGCGCGCTGATCAGGGCACACTCTTTCTCGACGAACTTGCGTCCACATCCCGACCCGTGCAGGAAAAGATCCTGCGCGTCATCGAATACGGCGAATTCGAGCGGCTTGGAGCCGACTCCACGCGCAAGGTCAGTGTGCGCGTGGTTGCCGCAACCAACGAGGACCTGCCGCGGCTGGCGAGGCAAAAGATGTTTCGCGCAGACCTGCTGGACCGACTGGCCTTTGATGTCATCACCTTGCCGCCTTTGCGGGAACGCGAGGGGGATGTGCTGCTGCTCGCCGAGCATTTTGCGCTGAACATGTCGGTGGAATTGGGACGCGAGCTCTTTGCCGGGTTTTCACCGGCGGCAGTCAAGCAACTTGTGGGGTATCGCTGGCCGGGCAATGTGCGTGAACTCAAGAACCTCGTTGAACGCGCCGTGGTTCGCGCCGAGCCGAAGAAGCCAATCTCCACGCTGATCTTCGACCCGTTCGAATCCCCCTACAGGCCGGTAGAAGACCCTGCGAGCGATGCACGTGAAGCAGAATCCTTGCCCATGGACTTGCGCGCGCACCTGGAAGCGGAAGAGCAGCGCATCATCGAGTACGCACTGGAAAGCGCGCAGTTCAATCAGCGCCGCGCCGCGCGCCTGCTCGGCCTTACCTACCACCAGTTGCGGGGACTGGTGAAGAAATACGCAATCTCGACCGGTCAGGGCGCTGATGACGAAGGGCTGCGGGAGCCGAAGGCAAGGGATAGGGTGGCGCGGTCGGAGTAGCCAGTGTGCTTGTGGCTGTTCATTGTGGCGGTGCCGGAACCGAAGCCGGGACAAGCGGGGCACGGTCGGGGCAAGCGAGGCGCGAGCTTGATTCTTGCGCTGGCATCACGCCGGTGCCCTGTGCGGTATCATCTTGCACCGGCGACCGGAATCGGTCCCCTCGCAGCGAGGCGCTGTAAACCCCGTCAGGCCCGGAAGGGAGCAGCGGTAGCAGAAGTCTTCGGGTGCCGAGGTCAGGCGGGTTCCGTGTCGCCACTTTTTTTTGATTCTGGCGGGGTTTGGCATCAGCTCGGCCCCGTTCGGCACTTGTTAAACCGACACAGCGTCGGCGAATAACACGAAAGGACCGGAAGCGGTGCGCGCATCGGACAAGGCAACAGGCGTTTCTCATGCGCGAAGTGTCGCCGCCGAACAGAAGGAGCTGCCCTTCGGAGACTTCGCACCCCCGAGTATCTCGCTCTCCGTTGCGCAGGGTGTGCGAGCACTTGAAGACGAAGATTTCCCCTTCGAGGCATTGAGCGAGATTGCCGAAACAGAGAGCTGGCGCAAGGAAATCAACCGGCCTGCCTATCACATTCACAAGTGGTGGGCACACCGACTTGGCTCGGTTTTTCGCGCCATGGTGATTGCTGCCTTTGCGCCGAAAGGGGCCAATCTCCTTGCCATGTTCTATCAACCACTCCGTATTCCCGATGCCGTTGTATTCGATCCTTTCATGGGTAGCGGAACTACCGTCGGTGAGGCGGCAAAGCTTGGTGCGCGAGCCATCGGCCGCGACATCAACCCGGTGGCACATTTCCTCGTCAAGAATGCCCTTTCCGTTCATGACCAGAAGAAAGTTCAGCAGGAGTTTCACGCCATCGAGCAGGATGTTGCGGATGAGATACGTCGTTTCTACCGCGCATCACTGCCGGATGGCACACAGGTTGATGTGCTGTATTTTTTCTGGGTGAAGACGGTCGGCTGCCCGAATTGCCACAATGCGGTCGATCTGTTCTCGTCATATATTTTTGCCCGCCACGCCTATCCGAAGAAGCATCCACAGGCGCGAGCCGTCTGCCCATGCTGTGGCGCTGTCTGCCAGGTACGATACGACGCATCGGTTGTGCAATGCGCTTGCTGCAGGCAGACATTCGATGTTCAGGCGGGGCCCGCCAATGGGCGCAACGCCACCTGTCCGTCATGTCAGCACAGCTTTGCCATCGCGGAAACAGTGCGAAAAAGCAACCGTGTTCCTGCACATCGCCTGTACGCAAAACTGGTCCTCACACCGGATGGAAGGAAAGCCTACCTGCCAGCGAGTGACGAAGACCGTCAGCTGTACGCCGAAGCGGAGAAGGCGCTGGAGAAGCGTTCGGATGCCTTTCCGGTCGTTCCGATCAAGCCGGGGCACAACACCGATCAGGTACTCGGCTACAACTATCGCTACTGGCACGAGATGTTCAATGCACGACAGTTGCTGTGTCTCTCGACCCTCGCGTCACGCATCGGCATGGTGACGGATCCGGTGCGGCGCGATCTGTTGACCTGTCTGTTTTCAGGGACACTGGAGTTCAACAACCTGTTTGCATCCTACAAAGGCGAGGGGACAGGCGCAGTGCGTCACATGTTCGCCCACCACATCCTCAAGCCGGAGCGCGTCCCTCTCGAAGCCAACATATGGGGAACGCCGAAAAGCTCCGGGGCGTTCTCCACGATTTTCGAGGGCCGCATCAAGCGGGCGCTGGACTACGCCGAACGACCATTCGAACTGCGCCCCGGAACCCGAAACGGCCGCAACGCCGGAGAGAAGATCTACGGGCTATCCGAGAAAGTCGGACACCCTCTGGCGCGTAATTATCAGGACTTCGAGCAGGACAAGCGCATCTATCTGTCCTGTGGCGATTCGAGCACAACCGATATTGCCGACAAATCGGTGGACGCGGTTTTGACTGACCCGCCGTTCTTCGACAATGTTCATTATTCACAACTGGCCGATTTCTTCCATGTCTGGCAACGCCATATCCTCGGTGCCCACGGGCATCTCGAGGCTCCCACGACACGCTCGCCAAGCGAAGTTCAGAGTGCGAATGCCAAGAATTTTACACAACGGCTGGCTGCTGTATTGACGGAAGCGCATCGCGTCCTCAAAGATGACGGTATCCTTGCATTCACCTACCACCACTCCAGGTCTGACGGATGGAGAGCGGTGCTTGACGCGCTTATGACTGCGGGATTTGGTATTACGGCAGCGCACCCTGTCAGGGCGGAAATGTCGCTGGCCATACCCAAGCATCAGGCGCGCGAACCGATCAGCCTCGACATCATCATGGTATGTCGCAAGCAATCGGAGCTCGGTTCGTACCGATGTAACGGCGATGTCTGGAACATCGTATTTCCCGTGGCAGCCAAACAGGTCAATCGACTGCGGACACAGGGGCGGCGTTTGAGCCGCAATGACGCTCGCGTCATTCTCATGGCCCAATTGCTGCGACAGTTGTCGACATTCCCTGGCACCGAAACAGCGCTGAGTGTGTTGCAGGCTTGTAGCCAGAACATTGAAGGTCGCATCGACCATCTGTACGCCATTGACGGGCTTGTGAACCCCGTCTGTGAAAGCAGGGACTGAGCCGTGTCCAACCCATCCGCTATCTTCAAGCTGTGCGTTCGGGCGATCCGCGACGGAGCGCTTATCAAGCGTGAAGGACACCGCGACAAGGAATTTCACTTCCAGAACTGGTTCGGAGAACGCCTTGACGAACTTGGCTTGAACTACGACTCACCGGGTCGCAACACATACCCCGACTTTCGTCTTGTGCAACATGCCGAAGGTTACGAGGTCAAGGGCCTTGCTTATCCGGGACGAGAAGCCGACTATGACTGCAACAGCCAGATACCTCGTGGCGAGCATAACGGACGACAAATCTACTATGTCTTCGGCCGCTACCCGGCGAAGCCGGACGGGAACCACTATCCCGTGCTTGATATGGTGCTTTGCCACGGAAGTTTTCTCAATGCAGACCATACTTATGTACATGAGAACAAAAGCTTCCGGGGATTCGGAAGTTACGCCGACATCCTTGTGCGCGACCGCAAGATGTATGTTGCATCGACACCGTTCGCACTGGCAGACGGCACTGCACACCGGCGCACACTGATCTTGCCGGAGAGCCATCCTGCAGATGATGACCTCGTGGAAGTGGGTACGCTAACCCGCCGCGAAGTCAAGCTTGTTGTTGTAGCCTACAGTTTCGATCTTGTGACCAATGAGATCGAAACCAGAATCGTTGATAATCCGAACGCCGACCGAGAACACATCTTCAAGGCGTACCGTGCCGTCGAGGATTCTCCGGAACATGTAAAGATGCGGAATCCGACGGTGGATTAGACCAGTGGTCACCTCGTTCCAATCAGCTACTGTCCTCAATCTTCTGCGTTCAGTGCCAGTCTCCAGAGTGGTAGCAAAAGCCCTTGGCCCCGAGGTCAGGCGGGTTCCGTGTCGCCACTTTTCCGGTTTTCACATAAAATGCCCAAGCGCACGGAGAGGTGTCCGAGTGGCTTAAGGAGCACGCCTGGAAAGCGTGTATGGGCTAAATACCCATCGAGGGTTCGAATCCCTCCCTCTCCGCCAAGGCGTACGAACGGAGTTCCCAAGGATGCCAGCCATTTGCAGGAGCCAGTGGCCATGTCGCGACATAGCGGAGCACCCGCAAGACGAGGCGAGTGGTACGCATCGTCGCCATCCTTGGTCATTCGGCGCTCGTCGAATATCGCGAAAATTCCGGTTGAGATGCCTGTGCAATAACGCAACCGGCTTGATCTGATGCTTCAGCCCGGACTAAAAGGCATACCGCATGGCTTTCAGGACTCCTCAAATGCATGACTGTCCAATCGTAAGCTCGTACTGTTTTCGGTGACAATCCGCTCAACATTTTCCGGTACGCCGTCGGGCACATCCACCTCGATCTCGAGAGTGACTCGCACCTTCGAGCCGACCAAGCCATCCAGGTGGGAAACCACCTCCTCCGCGATTCGACCAGCTTCGAGACCAATACGGGAATGATTGAGCGTGGCCGTTGCATGGAACCTACGCGAATCGATTCGCTTCCGTTCCTCATAGCTATCCCGCCCTGTCAACTGACCGGACCGCTTTGAATCAGAAGCGGATGGAGAAGAATCTTCCTCCCGAGTATCCGGAGGTACTTCAGCGTCAAGCTGAGATTGAGCAATTTCCGGCTTGACAACCAAGCCATTGCTGTCGCGGGTGATATCTATATTCTGCCCAGCTCGCAATCCGACGTAACGCCTTCCATCTTCGTCAAACCCATCCGCGAACGCGAAGGCATCATTTGCCCAAGTCAAAAGTCCAACACCTCCCTTGATGGCACGAACCAGCACATCGGCGCTTGTGATCCTTGGTAGATAAAGATACCGCCCGAAATCTTCAGCCAGCTGGCGAACGCTAACATGGTCGCCACGCCAAAGAGGCACTTTATCCAAGCGCAATCGAAGAACAGTAGGACCGAGTTCGGCCACCAGCAGTTCCTCATTCTGCAACCGGCGTGAAGCCCGTTCTGCAAGCGAACCTGAGGCGATCAGGTTCAGCGCCTTCCAGGACACATCCGAGCTCGGTGAGTGCTGCTCCGGAATGATGAGCCATTTGTATGTCTCCGGAATCCTGGCTTGTACGCTTCGGTCTGCGTTTTCTCTCTGGGCTTGCGCTTTCTTCTTTTGATCAGGTGCCAAGTTGTGCTCCTCCGCACTGCTGACGATTTTCTCCCAAGCCAGAAACCGCCTTAGCGCCTCATCAAGTTCGTGCAATCGCGCCCGGTCGGCTGCCAGGAACACCAACGTATTGCGGAACAACCTTGGGGCTGCACCGCGGGACTCGAGAATCTCGGCCGCCCGCAAGTTTGCGGGACTTCTGTCTTCTCCACGGACATGAGGCGTATCTGGCGGCAGCACCACCAGTCGCGCTTCGCTCTCATCCGACACATCCGCAGGGGATGTCGGAAATCTGTGAACCCGAGCGAAATCACCCCGCTCACGCAAGTCGCGCTCAAGCCGACTATCAAGCTCTCTCGTCGCTTGCTCCGGACTCCTCTGGAGCTCCTCGGCCCGGTCCTCTGCCAACTTCGCCACCGTCGGCTGAGTGTCATACCAGTAACGGGTACTATCCTGGTAGAGATATGTAGCCTTGGCGGCAAGGTGGCGAAGCGCATCTCCGAAAACCGCCGGCGCTTCTTTCGGCATAACGCAGCCGAGTTTGATACGCGTGTCATCTATTCCGCGTCGCGCGGCCTCGGTTATCGGAGCTGACCCAAGGTAAATCGTACGTGCGACTCGTTGAGTAGCATGTAGTTTACCGAGGCTGGGAATGTCGCTATCAATCGCGACCGGCAGCGAGTTGTTACCATCCACATCCTTCTCGATCACAGGTGCCCAGTTGTCGGAAAGGTACCGCGTGAGCTCGCTCTGAATCCGCGGATCATCCAAGTGGATGTTCCAGGGCTGGATCAAGGGGCTGCTGTCTCCTGTTTCCCAGAGCTTGTGAATGACCGCTGCCATAAGGCGTAATACGCCGCGGGTACGCTGAAACTTGGCCAGAGACGACCAATCCTCATAGAGCCTGTCAAACACTTCAGGATGGATCGGGTAGGCCGACTTGATACGCCGTTCATACTCGATGGTGGCGCAGGCGTTGGGAAACTCCGCTTTGTGATTACGGTAGAGCTCTCCAAACTCACGTACCGTTACATCACGTTGTTTGAATGCTTCCGCATCCTCAAGCGGCTTGAAAAGCCGCCGCCTGACGATCTCGAACCCCTCCTCGGCTGTCGCGGGCCTCCAAGGCGATTCAACCCGCGCAATGACATTACGCAGTCTTTCGAGAGCGTCACGTCCACGCGCGCCTCCTACCTCCGAGTCATCGATTTCAGAAACCACCTCATCCCCTTCTTGATCGGATGCTGGTAGCGACACTGCACCGGAAGGACGATAAGCCTGCCGTCCTGGATCCACCTTATCCCCTTGATCGGATGCTGGCAGCGACACCATGAGCAAGCAGTTTCCAGTTAGCTTGATCGACTCGGTCAGAGCTTGAGCGAACGTGAATTGGGTTTCAAAGGTGCCCCCGGGCAAGTCAGGATCATCATGCAATTGGCGGGCGTATGCCACCCACTCGTCGATCAGAATCGCGCAGGGGCCATAATCTTCCAGAAGTTCACGCAGTTTGTTTCCCGGGTTGGTAGCGCGCTCATCATCAATCCGCAGCTTCTCGTATGCCTCAGGCCCGCCAAGCTGATACGCCAGTTCACCCCAGAGCGTCCTGACAACGGTGCCATCAGCCTTGGTCTCCGGACTGCCAGGTGAAATCTGGGTGCCGACGATAGCTACCCGACTGACCTTGTTCACCTGATTCACTTCTGCTGCCTCCAACACCTTGTCCAAACCAGGTACGGTCTTGGCATCAATTCCCGAGAATAGGTGATACAAAGCCAACATGGAGTGTGTTTTTCCGCCGCCAAAATTGGTTTGCAATTGAATTACGGGCTCGCCATCGTCCCCGGAAAGTCGCCGGACTGCGCCCACCAGCAGAGATTTCAGACTCTCAGTCAGATAGGTGCGCCGAAAAAACTCGACTGGGTCGCGGTATTCATCGGCACCGTCTCCCCGATGCACTTGCCCCAGGTCGGCGGCGAACTCCGCCTGTTTGTAGCGCCCGGTTGCCACATCGTTGTGCGGTTCCACGATATGGCGCCAAGGCTTCGCGCCTGAGCCGGAGAGAAGTTCCACTTGGCGAGGTGCAGACCCGCGCCCTCGCCGGGCCTCGCCTCGTGCCTGCTCGTCGAACACCAAGCGGCGTAGGGCCATCTTCATTTGTGAAACTTCCGCAGCCTGTGACGCTGATACCGCCACGAGCAGACGCTCCGCCGAGTCGAGTGCGCGGTCTGTATCGTCGCTGGAAAAACGCTCCTGATGCGCCCACTTGTTCCGCCATTCGCGTAATTCAGAAGCCAGGCTGCGACCACTATGTCCGAGCGTCTCTTGAAATACATCGCGCCAGACATTGTTCATCAATCGCAATAGACCGGCTATATCCCATTCCTCAATCGACTTTCCTTCAAGATGAGGATCGTTCACATAGCGTTGGATCCGATCCATGGGCACCCGCTTGGGGCGAGCTTGTATCTCACGCTTCACATAGGGAGCAATTCCGCTCCGCAACAGTTCCAACGCCTTGCCAACGCGCTCGTGATTGTTTACGGCCATAAGCACCTCCGTAGCAGAACATTGCACACCATACCCATCGCCCACCGAACGGCGATTTGAGTCAAGAATGTGTTTACCTCAATGCAGTTTACGCTAACAGGAACATGAACCCTTGAACGAAAAGCAAAACCCTCTGTTCAGATCTCTGGCTGATTCAGTCATCCGCCAGCAGTCCCGCCTGTGGAAGCCCGGCACTCTCACAGTCAACCACTGTTATATGCGCAATCAGATCATGCCGTTCTTTGCCTCGCGACCAGTTGCGGACATCTCTCGTGGCGAGGTTCGGCGGTGGTTCGCTGCACTGAGTGCCACGCCGGCGGCGGCCAACCGATCCTTACCTGTTCTTTCAGCTATTTTTCGCGAAGCGGAGCGCCTGGGAATTCGTTCCGAGAACAACAACCCATGCGCGGGCTTGCGCCGTTATCGTACGCCGGGCCGCAGCCGCTTCCTGACGGAAGAGGAGATTCACCATCTCGGAGTGGCGCTTGCCGAGAATCAGAGCAGCATACCGATACCCGTCTCGCTCATCCGGTTGTTGGTCCTTACCGGCTGCAGACAAGGAGAGATGCGGCATCTGAGGTGGGAGGATTACCGGGAAGGCAACCTGTACCTTCGCGACAGCAAAACCGGACCTCGCACGGTATGGCTCTGCGATGCGAGTCGCCAAGTTCTGAATTCTCTGGACAAGACATCGGCCTGGATATTTCCAGCCAAGCGGGGCGACAGACCCATGAGCACAGAAACGCTGTACCGACATTGGCGCGGGATTCGCAAGGCGGCGGGTTTGACAGATGTGCGCCTTCACGACCTGCGGCATACTTACGCCAGTTTTGCTCTGAGCCAAGGCGAGACCGTGCTGACCATAGGACGTTTGCTCGGTCATCGCGACCCAGCTACCACATTGAGGTACCTGCATTTCGAAGATGCACTGGCAATGAGCGCCGTACAGGCTGTTGCCTGCGCGATAACTTCATCGTCATGACAACTTTCAAGGAACTGGTAGAGCTTTCCTGGAAAGCCGCCTGTCATGAGCACTGCAAGCCATCTACCAAGCGCCGAGTCGAGAGTCTGCTCCATACTCAGCTCCTGCCCGCGTTCGGTGAGGTGCCGCTCTCCAAGCTCAGCCACGAGATTGTTGGCAGTTGGTTTGATCGCTACTCGATGAATGCGCCCGCCGGTGCCAACCGGGCTCTGGATGTATTGTCCCAAATCCTGAATTTCGCTGTCGAATGTGGTGACCTCACGTCGAATCCATCTCGTTCCATTCGGCGTAATCCGCGACAGAAGAGGACTCGCTTCCTGGCTCGCACGGAGATTGAGCGTCTTCATCGAGCTCTGGATGCCCATCGTGGAAGAGGTTCCGGAGCTCAACAAGCTGACATAATCCGTCTTCTGTTGCTGACTGGATGTCGGAAGAACGAACTGATCGCCTTGCGTTGGTCGGAGATCCACGGCGACAGACTTATCCTGATGGACTCGAAGACCGGTCCTCGAATGGTCTTTCTCAGTACCGATGCCCAAGCCATTTTTGCAAGACAACCTCGTGTGGGTGCCTATGTCTTCCCCTCCCGTGCTGACCCTGCAGTCAATCGATCGGCGGAACTCTCACTGTGGCGGAAGGTCCGTCGAGTCGCTGGCATCACGGATGTGCGCCTCCACGACCTGCGTCATACCTTCGCCAGCCACGCAGTGATGGCCGGCGTTCCCTTGCCTGTGCTGTCGCGGTTGCTGGGTCACGCCCAGATGCGCATGACGCTACGCTACGCGCATGTGAGCGATCCGGAAATCTCAGCTGCCGCCCAGCGCATCGGGTCGGCTATCTCCAGCGTGTTGACGCGAGGCACCTGTGACGCAAAGCAGTCTTTGACGTAGACTCT
>CBDATE010000002.1:0-6408 GCA_965199815.1 Pseudomonadales bacterium | reverse complement strand
GCGAAACGCAGATCGAGCCGCTCGATGTCCAGGGCCGCCGCGGAACCGTCCGCTGCGGTGAAACGCTCCTCGACAACCTCGCGAGAACTCTGTCAACGAGTGCCGTATGCTTCATGGAGAGCTTGCCGCCCGCACCGTTCGAATGCGCGCCCGATGCACTTGCACGACGGCGACGGTTGCACCGGTGCCGCGATCGAGGAATCCGGACTCGGCGATTCGATCGAATTACGGTCCCGGCTCAGGCATGTTACCGATTATCAAGTCGGATTCCGGTTGGGTGCCATTATCGACAGAATACTTCGCCGGGCAGAGGTGGAAGGTCCATTGCTGCTCGCAACACATTGACCTTCAATTCCCGAATCGAGCATTGCTCCAAATATCGATCCCGATACTTCGATTCGAGATCGAGTCCCTCTATTATGTTCGAATATTCTTTTTCCGATCGATCGGAATTTCCCCACTTCGATCCGAGAAATATGGATATGACGAGGATAGCGACGGACACATTGACGACAATGCCATGACGAGGTTCATACTTGGCTTCGGACCTGAGAACGACGAAGACGCCACCAGCCGACAACACCGCAGGGAGCACTGCCGCCAGAACATTCGCATCCGAACCGCTTTGACCTACGAACCATCCCACGACGCCACCGAGAACTGTCAGAGCAATTACCGCCGTGAGATGCCGAAGTCCCTCGACATTCCAATTTCGTAGTATGGAATCCCGAATCTTGTGCAGGAACATGAAGATTGCTGCATCCTACATCACATGGCCACGCCGGAATCCATAGGGGTCGTCATTTCCATGCCGGCCGTATCCGCTCAAGGAACAGCTCCGCTGGAGATTTGCTCCAGATGCCTCCTTGCAGGAGTGGATGCGAGGATGGAGCTTCGAAAATATCTCCATACGAAAATTCTCGTTCCTCCGGTATGGAGGCTCTGAGAGGATCGCCCTCGGGAAGCTCTTCGATGCACTCCGACCATGACCCCCTTGCCAACACACAGTCCCTGAATGTCGCCCTGAATGTCGGAGCTGCCTCGTTCGCGTCCGAGGGCGCATCGCCTTGCGCCTCCGCCATGCCCCAAGCACATAGGGCGCCCCAGAGCAGGAGTCCGGCACACGCGTTTCTCATCACGATATCCTCAGGCCACGATGCCGTGGAGTCTTCGACGGAGCCTTCCGTGACATGGCGAGGAGCTCCACCATGTCGTCGGACGGCAGCACTTCACAGGCGAACGTCGCAACGTCCGCCGGGTGCCCGCAGATTACGTCCACATGGCGTGCGTGCACGTTGCCGGCTTGTCGCTCCGGCGCCGTCAGCGGTTCGAGAGACTCCACACCCAGGCCGCGAGCACGTGTACGCGCGCTTCGCCGAGAAGCTCGTCGTGGGTCGGCATCCGGCCCTCGCGTCCCTCCGCGATGCTCTGCCGCACGTCCGACTCCGAGCCCCCGTAGAGCCATACGTCGTCGGCAAGGCTCGGCGCCCCGAGCGCAGGGTTGCCGTCGCCATCGATGCCATGGCAGGCCCCACACAGCGCGTCGTACTTCTTGCCGGCTGCAGAGCCCACCGAGTCCACATCGCGCCCGGAGAGCGAGAGCACGTAGGCCAGCGTCTCGTCAATCCCGCGTCCATTACAGGTTGCGCGGCATTGGAAGCTCCTGGCTAATCAGAAAATTACATGGTACGGTGATGCGACAAGCTTGGATTGGGAACAGTAAAAATCAGGAAATGTCTTACGGGACGATGGCGCCTCTGAATTTCGAGCCGCCTGTTTGGATGTCAGCACCTCGTCCCACAGAAGCATCTTCCCTTCTGACACATCTTCGGGAAGCGGGTGAACCGGATTCCCGATGCGAATCGGAAACACTGCGAAGGACTGCTCCAATGGAAGTCATGCCTCGCAAGCCTCAATCACCTCTTGAACGATTGGTTGAGCCTCGGCCAAGTCAAAGACGGCGGTCAATGAGCGGCCCTTATTGGTATATCTCCGAACGGCCAGTCGCTGATGACGTTGAAGTCGCCGTACAAATTGCCCTGGCAGTGGCGCAAATGAAGTGTGGTATCTTGGCGAGTGTGGCCATGTTTCGGTTTCCGGGGTACCGGTGTCGAATCGCGTAATCACTTCCACATTAGAATCAGCATCGAAGGCACCAAGTGCGCCGGATCTACCCCACCACATGACGGCCGCATCAAGTTGGCGCTCTCGACACCTGATCAACAAGTACTTTGCGTTCCCGAACAAGGATTTCTTCACTCCCGTTTCTCGCAGATGGGCCGTGATGTTCAGTGAGTCGAGAATAGGATCAATTTGGCGGTCGACCGACCAAGCAGAATTCTTGAGCGGCTCATCAGTCTCCGCATGTGCTACGGACGGAACCCCAACCACATGCCAAAGAACCAATACTAGACCGAACAACCGCTCAGTCATCGGGCTCCCTCCGGGTGAGAATCACCTTCTTGCCTCTCGTGAACAGCATCATGATGCCCAAAATGATCGCCCCGAACAGCCAGAACCAGAACAGGGCCACTGTACTGAAAAAGCCGGCGATGACGGCAACGCCGACGGAGGCATCGTCATAGTCCTGTGCCATGCTCCCTACACCGTCCCAGGTCAATGCAATCAAAAGAATCATGGTGACATTGAACCCGTAGAAAAAGACTGCGACGACCCAACCCAGTGGTCCCCGCCGCCTCTTTTCGATCTGTGTTGCCTCGAACTTAGCCATCAGCCATTTCCTGAGTTACGACCGCTGGCTGACCCGCGTATCGAGACACAGTGTCTTCGAGTGCTATCCCGCTCAGCAGTAACCCGATGGGCGGCGAGTATACAAATGCAGCCGACTTGAG
Source organism: Pseudomonadales bacterium (assembly GCA_965199815.1). Classification (GTDB taxonomy): domain Bacteria; phylum Pseudomonadota; class Gammaproteobacteria; order Pseudomonadales; family Azotimanducaceae; genus Azotimanducus. The sequence continues at coordinate 3,556 of CBDATE010000002.1, read as the reverse complement.
GGAAGAACAAGAGTTGTCCAATCAGAGTGGCCATTGCACAGCACCGCCAGCCCCGCCGCGAGGGCCGAGCGGGATTCCTGCGCGTGGACATCGTCCATCAGGGCGACCTCGATGGACCATGGACGAGGTCACCCGGTACGAGCACATCGGCACCGTGCAGGCGATTTCCGAGCGCTTCCTCGTCCCGGTGCTCGACGCCCTCATCGACGCCTATCCGTTCGAGATTGCGGGCTTTCATGCCGACAACGGCTCGCAGTCCATCCACTATCGGGCCGCCGCGCTACCCAACAAGCTGCACGTCGGCCAGTTCACCAAGTCCCGCGCTCGCCAGTGCGACGACAACGCCTTGGTGGAGGGCAAGAACGGCGTTGTCATCCGCCATTCCCTCGGCTACGACCCCATCCCTCAGCGCCTCGCAGCCCCGGTCAACGCCTCCACCCGGAAGGTGCTCTCGCCGTCTCTGAACGACCATCGCCCTTGTCTGTTCGCCACCGAGCGGCGCGACGCCAAGGGCCGCATCCGCCGCCACTACCGCGCCCAGGATGTCGCCACGCCCGACGAGAAGCTGAAATCACTGCCCGACCCGGCTCGCTGGCTCGAGCCCGGAGTCAGCTTCGAGGCGCTCGACGCGCTCGCCCATGCACACAGCGACCTCGACGCCGCCCGTAAGGTCCTGGCCGCGCGTGACGCGCTGTGGCGAACCCTGGGGCGCGAATGGGGCTGCGCCGCGTAGCGACGCCTTCCTCAGCGCCCACCCGGGGGGCGTCCTGTGGCGTTGTGGACGAGTCCCCGACCGAGGAGCGACGCCGAGCCCTGCGCCAGCGTGTGCACAGCTCGTGGACATCGCTCACGCGTTGCCCACCGCCTGCCCACACGCTTCGGCGACTGGATGCCGACCGGTTCACCGCAATGATGGCAGCCGGATGGCGCCCGAGACTCGGAGGTCGAGAGGACTGTCGTGCTCGAGGCATGCGGCCTGACCTGCGTGCCTGATCGATCGATGCGCTGCCGCAGAACGCCCGACTCTCCTCGGGAAGGAGTGGAGCCTGCGGCGGGTGCGCAGAGGCCGCCGCTCTCTCGGTCAGTGACGTCCTGCTCTCGACAGTCTCGGAAACGCTCCGTCCCACCACCGTCTGGTCGTATCGGGCCGATACGGTGTCGGACGCTCGTCGGCGGGGTCGAGAAAGCCGCATCAGGGCGCGCGATTCCCGATGTCCCGCACCGTACGACCCGCCTCCTCCGGAACCCCCAGCACCGCGTGCTCTGCCACCACCTGCGTCAGGTGGCGTGCAATCTCCTCCGGAAACGGCCTCGATCGTACTCCGTCCTTTCCTTGCACCACGTGCAGCATCATCACGTCCATGGTCGCCGCGCAGGCACCCGCTTCACTCGCAAACAGCCGATGGAATACCCGCAATCGCTTCGCGTCCGCGCCGAGCACGAGACTCTCGATGTGCAGCCGCTCTCCCGGAGCGAGCTCCCGGGCCCAGGTGAGATGGGCTTCCACCGAGTAGAGCGTTCCCCCGGTGCGTGTTCGGTACCGCTCGTGCAGACCGAGATGATCCTGAACCCGCCAGCTCGCCTCGCCGAAGGCCACCGCATACCAGCCGTCGTTCATGTGCCGGTTGGCATCGACCCACTCGGGAAGCACCTTGCCTTCCCACAGCTTCAGGGGACTGGCCATCGTCTCATCTCACTGTATGCCTTCATTGTCGGCCCCGTTCCATTCGGATGTCTCGACCCGGACGTGCCGTCGCGCCCCGCGGGCCAGGGGCCCCGTCAACGCCGGAGATGATCTCCAGTTGCCGCAAGTGGAGGCCCGTCTCCCTGGAGACGATCGCCAAGTCGGAAGCTTCGGACATGCTTCGTGGCGTTGGCGGGAATCGCGGAGCCCGGGCGGAGTCGACGTCGTTGCGGCCTCAGCCGGCCCTGGCGAGGCGTCGGTTCACCGCGCACAGGATTGCGCGCAGCGACGCGTTCGTGATGTTCGGGTGCTTTCCCACCCCGAACAGGGTATCGCCCGACTCGCCGGCGACCTCCACGTACGCCACCGCCGTGGCGTCGGCACCGCTTCCGAGGGCATGCTCGTGGTAGTCCTTGACCGAGATCTTCACCCCGCAGTCGGCCTCGAGCGCATCCACGAAGGCAGCGATCGGCCCGTTGCCGCGCCCGGTGATGGTGAGCTCCTGGCCGTGGCGGCGGATGGCCGCGGTGAGCTTGCGGCGCTCCGACGCATGGGTGTCCGGGACCGACCAGTGCTCGACGACCTCGTAGGGCCCGTCATCGCGCAGATACTCCGCCTCGAACAGCTTCCAGATGTCCTCGGAGCTGATCTCCCGGCCGCTCTGATCGGCCACATCCTGCACGATGCGACTGAACTCCACCTGGAGGTTGCGTGGCAGGTCGAGCCCGTGGTCGGCCTTGAGGAGATAGGACACTCCGCCTTTTCCGGACTGGCTGTTGACCCGGATGATCGCCTCGTAGTCGCGTCCCACATCGCGCGGGTCCACCGGCAGGTAGGGCACCTCCCACAGACCGGAGTTGCTCCGCTCCAGTGTGTTCATCCCCTTCTTGATCGCGTCCTGGTGCGATCCCGAGAACGCGGTGTAGACGAGCTCCCCCGCCCACGGGTGGCGCGGGTGGACCGGCAACTGGTTACAGAACTCCGCCACACTCTTGAGCCGGTCGATATCGGAGAGGTCGAGCTCGGGGTCGATGCCCTGGGTGAACAGGTTCATCGCGAGGTTGACGACGTCCACGTTGCCGGTGCGTTCACCGTTGCCGAAGAGCGTCCCCTCGACCCGATCGGCCCCGGCCATCACCCCGAGCTCGGCCGCCGCCACACCGGTGCCCCGATCGTTGTGGGGATGAAGGCTGATGATGCAGCTCTCGCGGTACCGGAAGTGGCGGATGAACCATTCGATCTGGTCCGCGTAGATGTTGGGCGTGGCCATCTCGACCGTGGCCGGCAGGTTGATGATGGCCTTCTTCTCCGGAGTCGGCTCCCACACGTCGCACACCGCCTCGCAGACCGCGACCGCGAAGTCGAGCTCGGTGCCGGTGAAGCTCTCCGGCGAGTACTGGTAGACGATCTCGGACCCGTTCATCCCATCGGCGAGCTCGCGCACGAGCTTCGCCCCGTTGACCGCGATGTCGGTGATGCCGTCCCGGTCGAGCTCGAACACCACTCGGCGCTGCAGGGTCGAGGTCGAGTTGTAGAGGTGGAGGATGGCTCGCCGGCAGCCCGCAAGACTCTCGAAGGTACGCCGGATCAGGGGCTCCCGCGCCTGGGTGAGCACCTGGATGGTCACGTCCTCGGGGATCCGGTCTTCGTCGATCAGCTTGCGCGCGAAATCGAAATCGGTCTTCGAGGCGGACGGGAAGCCGACCTCGATCTCCTTGAACCCCATGTCCACCAGGATCTCGAACATGTGCAGCTTGCGCCGCCCGTCCATCGGGTCGATGAGCGCCTGGTTGCCGTCGCGCAGATCGACGCTGCACCACACCGGCGCATGGGTGATGGTGCGGCCCGGCCACTGCCGATCCGGCAGATCGA
>CBDATE010000001.1:0-19506 GCA_965199815.1 Pseudomonadales bacterium | reverse complement strand
GGCACCGTCGCGCCTTCGCCCATGGCAACCTTCCTGGCGCAAATCGGCACGATGGCCTACCTGTCGTATTTTCTGTTGATGCCCTGGTACACGCAGGCTGAAAAAACCGCTGCCGTGCCCGCTCGAGTCACCTGCTGATGCATGCAAGGCTGATAATGCCCTTTGACAGCCGAGACAGCCGACGCGCTCTTCGTTGCGTGAGGTTCGCGGTGTTCGCACTGGCGAGCCTCCTGTGGGCTTTCACCCCGGCGGCTGCACTGGCCGACACGGCTGCCTGTCCGGTAGTTGAAGACATTCACTGGCAGGACGAACCCATGCACCCGGACCTGTCCGATCTGCCGTCATTGCAGCGTGGCTTTCGTCATTACGTCAACTATTGCCTCGGTTGTCACGGACTCAAATATCAGCGTTACGAACGCACCGCGGACGACCTCGGCATACCGCATGATCTGGTCAAGGAACACCTGATCTTCTCTGATCAGATGATCGGTGACCTCATGACCACGGCCATGCCGGATACATCTGCGGCCTGGTTCGGTGTCCCGCCCCCGGATCTCACGCTGGTCGCCAAGTTGCGCGATACGACCTGGCTCTACAACTACCTGAACTCTTTCTATTCCGACCCGTGCAGACCCCTCGGCGTGAATAACAAGGTATTCCCGAATGTCGGTATGCCGCATGTACTCGCGTCCTTGCAGGGCAACCAGAGGCCAGTCTGCAAGCAAGTGCCCGTGCTGGCGGCCAATGGTGGTGAAGCGCGCGACCCGCTGGTGCCGGGCAGGGTGCTCACTGAAGAGCAGTGCGGTCTGCTGGAAGTGGAAGAGGGTACCGCGAGCCTGTCTGCCGAGGAGTATCGGCAGTTCACTTGGGACATCGTCAATTTCCTTTATTATGTAGCCGAGCCTGCGCGTATGGATCGCTACCGCATCGGTGTTTATGTGATCCTCTTTCTCATCTTTCTGGGGGTATTCACCTGGCTTCTGAATCGCGAATACTGGAAGGATGTGCGATGAAAAAACCCAATGTGGAGATGCCTCGTGGATGCCAGTAGTCGTGATACCGGTGGTCAGCTTTTCAGTTCCCGCTCGTCAATCACCTTTTTTTCTGACCCGCAGGACCACACCTCTCACCGTGTGCGCATGGTGCTCGCGGAGAAGGGAGTTTCGGTAGAAATTGTCAATGTCGAAGCCGGTCAGGTGCGCGAGGATCTGGCAGAGCTGAATCCCTACGGGAGCGCCCCGACGCTCGTGGACCGTGAACTTTCACTCTACGAATCGCGCATCATCATGGAATACCTTGACGAGCGCTTTCCGCATCCGCCACTGATGCCCGCCTATCCTGTGTTGCGCGCCAGGATACGGCTGCTCATGCATCGCATTGATCGCGATTGGTCACCCGCAATCAAGCTGCTTTCGCTCGGCAAGGGCAGAAGCACCGTGCTCGAACGTGCGGCCAAGAACTTGCGTGAGAGCGTGATTGCTGTGGTGCCCGTGTTTGTCGAGCACAAATTCTTCCTGAGCGATGAATTCACCCTGGCCGACTGTTGCGTGGCCCCGATCCTCTGGCGACTCGATGCGCTCGACATCAAGTTGCCCCCGAAAGTCAAGCGCTTGTTCAACCCTTATACGAATCGCATCTTCAAGCGCGACTCCTTTCGCGTCAGCCTGACGGAGCGCGAACTCGAGATGGGTGCCTGACTGCTCCCTCCTGCGTTCTGCCGACATCCCGCCCGTGACCGATTCCGAAAACCCCTCCTTCGGCTTCACGCCGAAGTTGCCGTATCTGCTGTCTGCGCTGGTGCAGTGGATTCAGGACAACGGCTGTACGCCCATGTTGGTGGCACACGTCGATACGCCCGGTGTCATGGCACCGAAAGGTTATTCGCGGGACGGCATGATCACCTTCAACATTTCCGAGCATGCGGTGCAGCGTCTGGTGATAGACGAGTATGCGGTGGGTTTCGCGGCGCGATTCGCGGGCCGTCATTTCGATGTGTATCTGCCGCTCGAGTCGCTCGCTGCCCTGTTTGCGAGGGAGCATCCGAAGGCGAGCGCGGTGTCCCTCGTCGAGGCTGCGATGGAGGTCAAATTGATGCGCGAAACCTCAGCCTCGGCGGAGCAGCTGCCGGAAGATGCACAGGATACAAACGACGCACACAGGCCTCTGCGGAAGCCGGGCAAGCCCAGGCTGAGACTGGTGGAGTAGGGGAGTAGGGCTGGTAGGGGTGTAGTAGCAGTGGGCTGGCATACCCGCAGGTTCGCGGGTGCCAGTTCGGCAAATCAATACCGGTTCGGGAACCCCGATCTATGATCCCGAAGGCGCGGTGTCCGGGGCAACCTGAACATACTCGAAGAGCTTCACCACTCCCAGTACGCCGGGGGTCCCTGCCGCCAGGTCAGCCGCCTTCTGCCCCTCTGCTTCCCTGACGTTGCCCATCAGATACACCAGGTTATTGACGGTTACCACCTTGATGCGAAGTCCGGACACATCCTCCGAGCTCAGCAGCCGTGTTTTCACCTTGGATGTTGTCAGACTGTCGTTGGTGCGTGCCAGAAAGGCCGGTTTGGCGCTCACCACAAGCTCGTTGTGAATACCGCGCACCTGCCGCACCTTGAGCACCGCCTGCTCGGCGAGCGTCTTGAGTTCATCGCTGGGCACTTCGCCAGCAAGCAGCACCCGCGCATCCACGCTCACCACCTTGATACGCGCCCCTCCCATATCCTCGTGTGCGTCTCTGATGAATTTCTGCGCGGTGCGTTCGATGTAGGCATCATCAATGATCTCGCCCGTTGTCCTGCCTTCCCCCGTGTAGGTGCCACAGCCCGCCAGCATCACGCACAGTGCAGCCGCAGCGAATAATCCGGCGGTTTTCAAGATGAACGGAATCATTTTCACGAGTGCCCCGACGACAGTTCAGTACTGAATGCATTTTCCACCCAATCGCAGGTCATGAGCAAGCCGCGACGTGATACACCAGCCACATCGAATCGCAGTGTGCAATGCGCGAACTGCGGATGCTTGCGCAAGAATCCATGTGCGCTGCGGATGATGCGTCGCTGCTTGTCGGGTGTGACCGAGTCCACGGCTCTCACGAAGTTCTCGCGGTGTCTGAAGCGCACTTCCATGATGACGATGAGTTCGCCGCGTTGCCCGATGAGGTCGATTTCCCCGCCTTTCCAGCCATAGTTGCGCGCGAGTATGGCGAATCCGCGCCGCTTCATGCGCCGTTCGACAAAGCGTTCAGCACGATGCCCGATGCGCATGCGCGCCGTCATCCGCGATCGCTCGCCGAGCAGCAGCTTCATTCGTCGCGGACAAGCGCGGCTGGCGAAATCGGCGCGATACCCTTGGGCCCCACTTCGCTCCACAACAGTTCGCGTCTGATCTGATGGCCGCCAATACGCAGCAGTCCGGTGGCTCCGTCGAGCGCGTCAATCAGTGTGCGTTGTTGCGCTGTACGCAGCAGGTGAAAGCGATCAACCAGACGAAAGCAGTCCATGCCGACGGCGCGAAAAGTTTCCAGCGTCTGTGGTGCCTGTCCGAACGCCTGATGCAGCATCTCCCTGCTCCCTGAGTCGGCGACATTCCACGGCAGATCCAGAAAGCGCGTACCCGCAAAGACATCGTAATCTTCCGTGTGCAGTGCGCGCACCAACCTGGAGGTGCCGTACACGGGGATATCTCCCGCATCGTGATAGCGCAGCGCAGGACGCAGGGCGGCGGCCAGGCTGCCATCAACAAACGCAACCACGGCATCCACATCCTGCCGTCGGCGCGTCACGGTCTCGACTTCTCCCCTGAGGAGCCTGTGTATTTCCCGAATACGCGCTTCGGAACTGTCGGTCAGCAGCGACAGGCCCACTTCCTCGGTGATAGCGGCGACGCTGCTCAGGTGTACCGCACCTTTCAGGCTGTTCACACCAAGCGTCTGTTGCAGGGTTTCCAGAGCGCGTCGCGCCCAGCCACTGTCCGAGTAGTAGGCAAGCACCCTGATCGCCCCCTCAGCCCTGATGTGCTCCGCAAGCGCGCGTACTTCATCTTCTGTTGACAGCTGAAAAACGAATTGTCCGGCGCTCAGGGAAGCGGCATCCTGAAGGCGGTTCAGCGCAATCCAGCCCATCTCCGCTGGCAATACGGGTTGCAGTGCATCGAGCCTGTCTCGTGATACCGGCCCGACGACCACCTGCACCCGGTCCGCCACAAGCTGTGCGGACAGTCGATTGTAGTCGCCCGCCGAGTCGAGCTCATCGGCATCATAGACCGTGAAGGTCACCTGCGAATCGGGTACCGCAGTGAACCAGGCGGCCGTGAAGCCTTCCAGAAATGCTTGCCCGAAGGCACCAAGCGATGCCGACAGGGGCAGTATCAGACCCACCCGGATGGGCTGATTCGCGCTCTCCCGAATCAGTGCGAGCATACTGGGCAGGTGTTTCCGCTCAAGGATACCCGACTCACCGTCAGGCCCCAGGCGTAACTGATGCCGCTGCTGCCCGAGACTGGTCGCACTCAGCAGTGTCGTGCGCAGTTCGCGCCAGGCGCGAAGCTCGCTGCTGAACAGCGTCTCCGACCACAGATCTTCGCTGCCGGTTGTGTGCCAGGGCGGGATGGCGACCAGCGCCTTCCAGAAGAGGTCCAGCCATGCTTGCTCCGGTGCTGCCGAAGCCGATCGCATCAGCAGCTCGATGGCCTCTGGCGCGCGCTGCATGAGCACCAGAATATGCGCGTGGCTGAAGGTGACCCGCACCCTGTCTGGCGACGATGTCTCGGAGTCAGCAGCCTCATCGATGATGTGCATGGCCGCATCGAATGATGCCTGCAACGCCAGGTATTCGGCAGTCAGGAGTTCGACACGCCGTTTCTGCTGTGCGGAGAGCCGCGAGGCGTTCAACTGGTTCAGCAGGCGTTCGCTTGCCGACAAGTCATCACCAAGCAGATAACCGCGCAATGCAGCGATGCGCAGTTCCGCAGTGTCTGTGCGGGGTGTCTGGGCAATGCGCGCTTCGATCTCACGCGGAGTCAGCCCTTCAATGACCCGAGGTGATGCCTCCGAGTCTGTCGCGTCTTGCCGCGGAGTCTGAATGGAGGTGCTTTCGCATCCCGAGATTGCGAGAATAGCCACCAGAAGCAGGCTGCGTGTGTTGTGCAGGACGATTGTCATGAGTGATGGAGTATTGTATGTAGTGGCTACGCCGATCGGGCATCTGGAGGATATCACCCGTCGTGCAGTCGAGATTTTACGCCGAGTGGATCTGGTGGCTGCCGAGGACACGAGACATTCGCGCACATTACTCACCCACATCGGAGCCGCCCCCAAGCCGCTCGTCTCGTGCAATGAACACAACGAGTCGAGGCGCGTTCGAGAACTCCTGGCCAAACTCGAGGAAGGCGCGTCCATCGCGCTGGTCAGTGATGCAGGCACACCGCTGATTTCCGACCCCGGGTTCAGGCTGGTGCGCGCCGCGCACGAGGCCGGTCAGCGCGTGGTACCCATCCCGGGAGCGAGCGCTCTCATAGCGGCGCTTTCGGTGTGCCCGCTGGCGAGCGAGCGATTTGTTTTCGAAGGTTTCTTGCCGCACCGCACGGAGCGGCGGCGCAAACGATTGCGCGAACTCGATATGCTGGGGCTGGCGTTCGTGCTCTTCGAGGCACCTCACCGGTTGCTCGCCACACTTGACGACTTGCTTGCGGTGGTCGGGGACAGGCGCGTCATGCTGGCGAAAGAATTGACCAAGATGTACGAGGGTGTGCATGTCGGTACGCTGAATGAACTGCGCGCGCGATATGGACGGGATGAGGTCGTGCGCGGCGAGCTGGTGCTGGTGGTGGAGCGGTGCGAGTCGTCCGCGCGCGCTGGCGTGTCGCTTCGGACGGAGCAGCTCCTGCAGGTGCTGCTCGCTGAATTGCCCGCATCGCAGGCGGTGCGCCTGGCCGCGCAAGCGAGCGGCGAATCGCGCAGTGCACTGTACAGGCGAGCGCTCGAACTCGCCCGCTGAGCAGATGGTGCTGGTCCAGACAGGTGTGAGACTATCGGAGCCTCGGCCCGGAGCCTCGCAAGGATTGCTCCGGAAATCGGCAGGCCCTCCTTAACTTCAGGAGCGCTGCACTCCGGATTTCCTCTGATGTCATACAATAACGGCATTCGTTTGTCGGATTGAGACACTCCAATGTCGCGTACGCTTATCTCCACGCCGGTATCTATCAGGATCCCGGGCAAGGCCCTCGTGAAGAATATTTTGGTGCAGAGTATTTTGGTGAACACAGGTTGCGCCAGACCTGTCGCGAAGCCTGTCACCACTATAGCCCCCCCCCCCCCCCCCCCCTCATCGGGCTTGGTCCGTCGGGGGCTCGCTCAGGGGCTGCTGCTGGCCATTCTGGTCATGGGATTCCTGCCGGGCACCGCTGCCGCGCAGAGCAGTATACGTAGCTTGAATATCGTTGGCGGTTTGGTATCCGACGAGACCTATGGGTTCGGCGAAACAGTTCAAATTCAAGCCACATTCGACTCGTTCACTTCAATCACCGGTAGTCCGAGAATCCGCCTGACGATCGGCGACGAGACCCGCTATGCGGAATTCTCGGAGAATCTTTCTGTTCTCGCTTTCTTTGAGTACACGGTTCAGGCCGACGACCGTGACACGAACGGCATCAGCATCCCGGCCAACCCCTTCGATCTGAACGGCGGCACCATCAAGGAACGGTTTTTAGGTTTTAATCAAGATCTGACGTTTGCGGGGCTGTCAGATCAATCAGGGCACAAGGTGGATGGCAGCAGGGGGGAGGGGACGGCTGGTGACGATGGGGAGACCCTGACCTACTCGCCAGCGCCGCGTGTGCTGGCCGTCGGCACCACCATTACCCCGCTGACGGCGACGGCGGACGGCTTCAACATGGATGCCACCTTCACCTACGCGGTAACCGCCGGAACCCTGCCGCCGGGGCTCATGCTGAACACCTCCACCGGTGCCATCAGCGGCACCCCGACCGTGGCGAACGCGAGCACGGCCACCGTTACGATAACCGTTACAGCGGGCACGGGCATGGATCCGCCAACGGCAACCCGCGCAATCGTCTTCCCGCCGGTGGAAGCCGGCACTCTGGTGTTCGACCCCGCCACGCTGACGGTGAATGAGGGTTCGACCGGCACCTACAGGGTGAAGCTTTCAACGCAGCCGAGCGCCAATGTGACGGTGGCGGTGACAGTGGCTGGCTCGTCGGATGTGAGCGTGGCCCCGGCATCGCTCACCTTCACGAACTCGAACTGGAGCACTGTGCAGACGGTGACAGTGACGGCGGCCGAGGACACCGATATGGTGGAAGACACAGCGACCCTGAATCACGCGGCATCGGGCGGGGGCTACGACTCGGTGACGGGCAGCGTGGTGGTGACGGTGGATGACGATGACGTGATTCCGACCTTGAGCATTGCGGTGGTGGAGAAGTCCGGTGTCGCCGAGACGGCGGCTTTTATCTCCGTTAACGAAGAAGTGGGCACGTTTGAATTCACGGTCACCCTGTCCGCCGCCAGCACCGGCACGGTGACGGTAAGGTACGCCACCGAGGACATTCCCGTTGGTGCTCAGGTGCTCACGGATATTCCTGATGCGTTTCCCGCGACCGCAGGCGAGGATTACACCGCCGCCTCGGGTATGCTCATTTTTGCGCCGGGCGAGACCAGCAAGACCATTTCGGTGCAGATTATTGACGAAACGCTGTACGAGCAGGCTCAGGAGCTCTTCCGTATCGTGCTGAGCAATCCGTCCGGTGCCACCATTGCTGCCGGTCAGGGGCAATTGCTTATTGGTCTCGTCGAGGCTGATCCGGTGCCGCCTGTATCGGTCATGGCGGCGGGTCTGGCGAGCACCGGCTCGCCGGGGGCGGCAGCGAGTACTCCGGAAGGGAAGCTGAGCGTAGCCGAGGGCGACAGCGGTGAGACCGACATCACCTTCACCGTCACGCAATCCAGGGTGATCAGTTGGCAAAGCGTCCAGGTCGGTAGCTTCCGTACCCCGGCTGGCATCACCGGTACTGCCACCGCCAATACGGACTTTGAGGTCACAGCCGAAACCCTGAACTTCGCGGCAGGCACGACGCAGGCCGAGTACACGCTGAAGATCAAGGGCGACACGGATGTCGAGAGTGACGAGACCTTGTATGTTTTACTCGATCGTGGCAACGGCATTGTGACCAATTCCGGCGAAGGAACTTTTCTGATCGAGATCACCATCGTGGACGACGATGGCGTACCCTCCAAGCCGCGTGCGCCGCGCCTGACGGCCTCGGCGAGCGGCCAGTTGACGGTGAATTGGGCGGCACCGGCGGACGACGGCGGCCAGCCCATCGATGACTACGATGTGCGCTACCGTGTGAAGCCGACCTCCGGGGACCCCGCCTGGACGGAAGAAGCCTCATCCACCGCTGACAGTACCGCCCTGACGAGGGTCATCACCGGCCTCACCGACGGCACCGCGTATCAGGTGCAGGTGCGCGCGGAGAACGAGAATGGCAACAGTGGCTGGTCGGATACGACGGAAGCTACGCCGGTGGCCAGCCCGAGCACATCGCCGACGGCGGAATACAATCCGGGCAGCGGAGCACTGGTCATTCGCAATGCCCCTCTCCGCGCAATTGATGCAACTTTCATCAACAGATTCAATGCCCAGTTTCATGTCGTCGAGATTACGATAAGCAATGGCTCCTTTGGAGGCAGGACGGCAAGCTCTCTGACCTTGATGGTGGGTAGCGCCAGAAAGGTCTATTCGGCTGGCGGGACAGATGCGGGCGAACGCTCCTGGCGCGCGGTCGACGCTCAGGAGGTGACTGAAGGTAGCGCCACCATCAGCACGAAAATACCAGGTGCCAGCATCACCGCGGCTTCATCGATCTCCGGAATCCGTTTCCAGTCGTTTGTCCAACCCTTTACGGGAAGGAACCTGAACATCTCCAGTTTTCCGATCACGCTCGTGCAAACCGCGCCCGACGCGCCGGAAAACCTGACGCTGGCGCTGCGCCCGCAGATGGCGACCTTGAGCTGGAGCAACCCGGGCGATTCCAGCATCACCGGCTACCAGTACCGCGTTGGCACGAGCGGTGTGTGGACCAACCTGCCCGGCAGCAGCGCGACCACCACCAGCTTCGATGTCTTTGACGGGCTGACCGGCGGTTCGCCGCAAACTGTTCAGTTGCGCGCCGTGAACGCCAACGGCAATGGTGCGTCCGCTTCGGTTACGAGCGCGGTGCCTGCGGCCCCGACCGGCCTGACGGCGGTGGCGCTGAGTGCATCTGCGCGCCTCGGGTGGGCCGACCCCGATGACCCCAGCATCATCAAGTACCAGTTCCGCGTCGGTACCAGCGGCACCTGGAGCGACATCGCGGGCAGCAGCGCCGCGAGCGTCACCGGCATTGCTTCCGGGCTGACCAACGGCGCGGCGCAGGATGTGTTCCTGCGCGCCGTGAACTTTGTTGGCGCGAGCGCGGCATCCTCGTCGGTGTCGGTGACACCGGTGGCCAACCGCGCGCCGACGCTGGTACAGACGCATCTGGATAGCATCACACCCCTGACCGTGCCGGTAATTCCGGCGCTCACGGAGGGTGGCATACCGCATCCGCGCGCAGGCATCTACGAGGTGGTGCAGATTGACCTCTACGAGTTGTTCAACGATGAGGATAACGAGCCGGTGTTCACCGCCACCGGCACGACCAGCGATGCGCGCGTCGTCACCGTCGGGCAATCGCCGCGTGGTCAGTATTTGAACCTGTACGGGCAGAGCCGTGGTAGCGCGACTGTTACGGTGAAGGTGACCGATCAGTTCGGGGCGATGAGTCCTGTTGCGACCATCATGGTGACCACGGAGAACCAGCCACCGCGGTTGGTCGCCGAGGTCGATGATGTGAATCTGGTACGCAGCGGCACGAGCTACACATCGCAGACGCTGGACTTGTCGCGGGTGTTCAGGGATATGGATGGCGACAACCTGAGCTATACGGCCAAGCTGTTGGACGATACCGCGGATCAGATAGCGAATCTGGAGGCCCAGATTGCGGAGTTGACACGTCAAGGGCGCGTTGCCGAGACCATAGTTTTGCAACTGGTCCTGCAAGATCTCAAGTCGGGGTTGGGTTCGGCACCAGAGTCGATCACGGTGAGCCTGAGCGGTGCGATCGTCACCCTCGGTGCCACCGGTCCGGGCGTGGTTGATGTGATAGTGACGGCCAGCGACGGCCAGGGTGGCAGTGCGTCGGATACCTTCGACGTGTCCGCACCGGACCCGGATATAGCCGAGGGCGAGGGGCGCATCAGATGCGGCGACGAGCAGAGCGACCGTCTGCTGGAGATACCGGAGGGCGGTACTCTGGCGTGTCTGGTGCGCTACGACCGGACACACAGCATCTACGTGGTGCCGGCTTCGGGTACGGCGGGCACGAATCTCGACTTTCCCGGTTCGGACGCTGAATGCCGGGGTGCCGGGGCGGATATCTACATCGAGGGTGCGAGCTTCAGCAAGGGGAGCAGTGATGCCTGTACGCTGTCGCGCACTGCGGACGGTGCAGGCAGTGATGGGCTGTCGCTGACGGTTCATGCGCCGGTCAATGGCCGGGCGGATGGAGAGCGTGCCTTTCGGGTGGAGATTCGCAGCAGCGATGGTGCCACGACGCTGCTGTCCTCGCCAGCGATCATGATCATCGATCCGGGCTTGAGCTACGAGGTGCCGGACAGCCTGCAAGTGAAGATACCAGCGCGGGTTCTTCCGACGCGGGTTGGCTTCAGCAACACGATCAGTTACGCGGTGACCACGGGTACGCTGCCGCCGGGGCTTGCGATTGATGCGAGCACGGGTGTTATCTCGGGGACGCCGACCACGGCGAACGCGAGCGGTGTGACGGTGACGGTGACTGCCACGGCAGGTACGGGGAGCACATTGCAGACGGCGACGGCGGATATTGCCTTGCCGGCGGTGGAAGCGGCGGCGACGGTCGCGGCGCTGGTGTTGTCGGAGACATCGCTGACGGTGGACGAGGGGGCGAGCGATACCTATACGGTGAGGCTGGCGACAGAGCCGACGGGGAATGTGGATGTTGCGGTGACAGTGGCCGGTTCGGCGGATGTGACGGTAGGTCCGGCCTCGCTGAGGTTCACGAGGTCGAACTGGAACATCGTGCAGACGGTGGCGGTGAGGGCGGCCGAGGACACCGACATGGTGGACGACACAGCGACCCTGAACCACGCGGCATCCGGCGGAGGCTACGACTCGCTGACGGGTAGCGTGGCGGTGACGGTGGACGATGATGAAGCGCCAACCCTCCCGACCCTGAGTTATCCGACGGCCCCGAGCAGTCTGGTGGTGAATACGGTCATTACCTCGCTGACCCCGACAGTGAGCGGCTTCGACAACACGGTCAGTTACGCGGTCACCACGGGTACGCTGCCGCCGGGTCTCGAGATTGATGCGGCCACGGGAGTTATCTCGGGTACGCCGACCACGGTGAACGCGAGTGGCGTGACGGTGACGGTGACCGCCAGTGCGGGCACCGGGAGCGACCATGCAGACGGCGACGGAGGACATCGCCTTCCCGGCGGTGGCTGCGGCGGGGACAGTCGTCAACAGCAGTCCGGTCATTACCGACATCACTGACAAGAGCGTCACCTTCGGTGCGACGCTCGAGGTGGATGTGGATGCCACGGACGCGGATACGGGCGACACGCTGGTCTTCAAGGCGGCATCGGACGACACGGGCGTGGCCACGGTGACCCCGACCGCCGATACCACTCTCGTCACCGACAGCAAGATAACGCTGACACCGGTCGCCGTCGGTACGGCCACCATTACTGTGACGGTGAGTGACGGCACGGCTAGTCCGACCGACACCTTCGAGTTGACGGTGGATGCGGCCAAGCTGGGCAAGCCGACGGGTCTCGCGCTGAAGACGGACAGCAAGAGCAAGAGTGGCTTCACGGTGACGTGGGATGCGGTGACGAATGCCGCAGGCTACACGGCGAGTGCCATGCGTTCCGACAATACCGGGACGGCGGTGACCGGCACGGTGGATACGAGCGGAACCACGCCCGAAGCGGTGTTCACCGGTCTGGCGGAGAACATTGCCTACACGGTGACGGTAACGGCCACCGGCAGCGGCAACTATGCGAACAGCGATGCCTCGGACGGGTTCGAGGTGACCACGGCGGAGAACTCGGCACCGACAGTGGCCAACGCGATTGACGATCAGGCGGCGACGGTGGATACGGCGTTCAGCTTCACCCTGCCGGCGGGCACCTTCAGCGACGTGGACAGCGACAGCCTCACCTACACGGCTATGCAGACAGACGGGACGACGGACAGTGCGCTGCCGACTTGGCTGAACTTCACCGCGGGCACGGGTGTCTTTTCGGGTACGCCGACATCCACGGACACCGGAACGCTGATGGTGAAGGTGACGGCGAGTGATGGCACGGCTTCGGTGAGCGACACCTTCGATATTGTGGTGTCGGCGACGGACAGCGCCCCCGCCTTCGCGAGTAGCGCGACCATCGCGGACAAGACCTTCACGGTGGATGCCGAGATAACCGCCTTCACGCTACCGGAGGCGACCGGTGGCAATGGCACCATCAGTTACGCGCTGACCCCCGACCTGCCGACGGGGCTGAGCCTGGATGAATCCACGCGCGAGGTGAGTGGTACGCCGACGGCGGCAGCGAGTGCAGCCACCTACACCTGGCGGGCTTCGGACAGTGATTCGAACACCGCCAACAGCGACACGGCGGCGCTCACTTTCAGCGTGACGGTAGGCAAGGCCACGCTGGCGACACCGGTGGTGACGGTTTCGGCGCAGGACGGCAAGCTGACGGCCAGCTGGGGAGGAATAGCGAACGCGGCGAGTTACGAGGTTGAGTACAAGGAGAGCACATCGGATACCTGGCTGAACAATGACGACGACACATCGCCAGCGGAGATTGACAGTCTGACCAATGGCACGGAATACGATGTGCGTATGCGAGCGAAGGCGGCATCAGCTTCGACGAACTATGAGGACAGTGCATGGTCGGATGTTGCGAAGGGTACGCCGGTCGAGACGGATGTGGCACCGAGCTTCGGCAGCGAGACGATTGCGGCGCAGACCTGGACGGTGGGTACGGAGGTTGATGTGACGCTACCGGCGGCGACGGGAGGTAACGGGACTGTCAGTTATGCGTTGACACCGGCGCTACCGAACGGGGTGAGCCTGGATGCAACAACGCGCAAGGTGAGTGGTACACCGACGGCAGCAGCGGCCGAAGCCACCTACACCTGGCGGGCATCGGACAGTGACAATAACACCGCGAACAGCGACAGCAGCGCCCTGACCTTCATGTTGACGGTGAACAAGGCCACGCTGGCGACACCGGCCAACCTGGCGCTGAAAACGAACACGCGAAGCAAGAGTGGCTTCACGGTGACGTGGGATGCGGTGACGAATGCGACCGGCTACACGGCGACGGCCACGCCGAGCGGTGGGACTGCGGTGACCGGCACGGTGAGCACACCGAGTAGCGGCCCGGAGGCAGTGTTCACCGGCCTGACGGCGGGAACGACCTACACGGTGTCGGTGGTGGCCACGGGCAACACGGCCAATTACGAGAGTAGTACAGCCGCGACGCTGAGTCAGGCGACGGCGGCCAACTCGGTGCCGACAGTGGCCACCGAGATTCCCGATCAGACGGCGACGACAGGTACGGCGTTCAGCTTCACTCTGCCGACGGGCACTTTCAGTGACGCCGACAGTGGCGACAGCCTCACCTACGCGGTCCAGCAGACGGACGGGACGACGGACAGCGCACTGCCGACCTGGCTGACCTTCACCGCGGGCACGGGTGTCTTCTCGGGTACGCCGACATCCACGGACACCGGAACGCTGATGGTGAAGGTGACGGCGAGTGATGGCACGGCTTCGGTGAGCGACACCTTCGATATTGTGGTGAGCGCCCCTGCTCTGGTGTTCACGCCGACTGCGCTGACGGTGGGTGAAGGCGATAGCGGTACCTACACGGTGGCGCTGAATACGCAGCCGAGCGCGACGGTGACGGTGGCGGTAGCTGGTTCGGGCGATGTGAGCGTGTCTCCAACATCGCTGACCTTCACGACGGCCAACTGGGACACGGCGCAGACGGTGACGGCAAGCGCTGCCGAGGACGAAGATGCCGGTGATGACACGGCTGCGATCAGTCACACGGCCTCGGGCGGGGATTATGGTTCGGTGACGGGCAGCGTATCGGTGACGGTGGATGATGATGACACGCGCGGGGTGACGATTGACAAGACGGCGCTGACGGTATTGGAGGGTTCGAGCGAGACTTACACGGTGGTGCTTGGCACGCAGCCGACCGGCGATGTGACGGTAACCATTGGTGGCACGAGTGACACTGACGTGTCGGTAGATACGGACAGCGGCACGATGGGCAACCAGAACACGCTGACCTTCACTTCGAGTAACTGGAACACTGCACAGACGGTAACGGTGGCGGCGGCGACGGATACTGATGCCGCCAACGATGCGGTGGTAACCTTGACGCACGCTGTGAGCGGCGCGGACTATGCGTCCGAGACGGCGCCGTCGGTGGCGGTGACCATCACCGAGAAGGACACGGCCACCTTCAGTGTTACCGGTCCTTCGGATGTGGCTGAGGATGCGGGCACGGCCACCTACACGGTGTCGCTGAGCAAGCAGCCAAGCGGGAACGTGACGGTGAAGTACGCGACTTCGGACGGCACGGCGACGGCGGGTTCGGACTACACGGCGGCGAGCGGGACGCTGACCTTCACGAACATGAACTGGGATACGGCGCAGACGGTGGATGTGAGCATCACGGACGACACGGTGGATGACGACGACGAGGCCTTCACCTTCACGCTGAGCGAGGCGAGCACCGGGACATCGCTGTCGGCGAGTCCGTCAGTAACCACCGGCATCACGGACAACGATGTGCCGGCGGTGACGGTGTCCTTCGGTGCGGGGACATACAGCGTGGCGGAAGGCGGAACAGCGAGTGTGACGGTGACCTTGAGCGCAGACCCGGAGCGGTCGGTGACGATTCCGCTGACGACGATGAACGGAACCGGTGCGGCTGCTGATGATTACAGTGTGCCAACATCGGTGGGCTTCGCGAGTGGCGAGACCTCGAAGACGCTGACCTTCAGTGCGAGGGACGACTCGGTGGATGAGTCGGACGAGACGGTGACGCTGGGCTTCGGGGCTTCCCTGCCGACGCGGGTATCAGCGGGCACGACCTCGCAGACGGTAGTGACTATTGTGGACGATGACACGGTAGGTCTGACCTACAGCGCGGCACCCTCGACGCTGACGGTGGGCATATCCAGTACGACGCTGACAGCGACTGCAACGAGCTTCGGCAGCGCGACGGTGACCTACGCGGTGACGACAGGTACGCTGCCGGTCGGTCTGAGGCTTGATGCTGGCACAGGCGCTATTACCGGCAAACCGAGGGCGGTGAGCGACAGTGGGGTGACGGTGACGGTGTCGGCGACCTCCGGTTCGGGAGCATCAGCCAGGACGGCGACGGCGACGGTCACCTTCCCGGCGGTTGGCAAGGGGACACTGGCAACACCGAGCGGTCTGGAGGTGAAGGCGGGTACGCTCGCGCAGACCGGCTTCACGGTGACCTTTGATGTGGTGCCGTTTGCCGGCAGGTACACGGTGGCAGCCACGCCGACGGGCGGTGGGAGTGCGGTGAGTGGCACGGTGATTGCCACCACCATAGGTCTGGAAGCATCGTTCAGCGGGTTGACGGCCAGCACCACCTACACGGTCTCCATCACGGCCATCGGCAACGCCAATTACGATAACAGCCAGGCCGGGACGATCAGTGTGGTCACGCTGGAGGATCCGACACCCACGCGGGCGAGCAATGTGCAAGTGACTGCGGGTGATGGGTCGTTGACGGTGAGCTGGACGGCGGCGAGCAACGCCCCGAATGGGTACAGTGTGCGCTGGCGGGAGAGAGGGCCGGGCAACCTCCTGACATCCGCCAACGAAGTGGCCGGTACCTCGTTCACGATTTCCGGGTTGACCAACGGTCAGGAGTATGTGGTGCGAGTCGAAACGCGCAACACAGAGGACGATGATGTACAGGCAGATACGGCGGTGACGGCGACCGGTACGCCGATGGAGGCGGACAGTGTGCCCGCTTTTGCGTCCGGTAGCAGCATCTCCGATCAGCTGTGGACGGTGGGTACGGATGTTGAACTGACGCTGCCGGAGGCGACGGGCGGCAACGGCGCACTGAGTTACACGCTGACCCCTGACCTGCCAGCGGGCGTGGAGCTAGATGACGCGACGCGCGTGGTCAGCGGGACACCGACATCGGCGGCGAGTGCGACGACCTACACTTGGCGGGCTGCGGATAGCGATTCGAACACGGCGGACAGTGACGCGGCGGTGCTGAGCTTCCAACTGACGGTGAACGACCCCGTGCCCACGGAGGCGAGTGCCCTGCAGGTGACTGCGGGCGATGGTTCGCTTGAAGTGAGTTGGACGGCGGCGAGTGTGGCTCCGAACGGCTACAGCGTACGCTGGCGCGAGGAAGGGTCGGGCGGTGCATTTACGCCGGTGAACACCGTGAGCGGTACTTCGTTCACGATTCCCGATCTGACCAACGGGCAGGAGTATGAGGTGCGTGTGGATACGCGCAACGTGGCGGATGACGGAGTGCAGGCAGGTACGGAGGTGACCGCAACCGGAACGCCGGTGGAGATGGACAGCGCGCCTGCCTTTGCATCCGACACCAGCATTCCCGATCAGACCTGGAGGGTGGACACGCCCGTGAATCTCACCTTGCCGGAGGCGACGGGTGGCAACGGGACGCTGAGCTACACGCTCACCCCCGACTTGCCGGCAGGAGTGACGCTGGATACCTCGACGCGCGTGGTCAGCGGGACACCGACGGCGGCGGCGAGCGCAGGCACCTACACCTGGCGGGCTGCGGACAGTGATTCGAACACGGCGAACAGCGACACGGCGGAGCTGAACTTCCGGTTGCGGGTTGATGAGAGGAGAGATGCACGGCCAACGGTGAGCAGTTTGCCGAGGGTGAGCATTGAGGATGCGGAGGCGATGGAGGGCAGTGAGTTGCTGTTCCGGGTGGTGCTCTCGGAGGCAGTGCGGTATCGGGTGAAGGTGTACTGGGCGACGCGGCCGGGGACGGCGACGGCGAATCGGGACTACAGGTCGGCGGCTGGTGCGCTGGTGTTCAGGCCGGGCGTGACGGAGCGCAGGATTCGCGTGGAGACGATACAGGATGAGCACAACGACCCGGACGAGACGATGCAGGTACGCTTGTCGAGTCCACGCGGTGTCTTGATAGGAGACGGCATAGCGACCGGCAGGATCAACAACTGGGATGCGCTGCCGGTGGCGTGGCTGGCGCGCTTCGGGCGAGCGGTGACGGAGCAGGCGCTCGATGGTGTCGAGCAGCGGCTGACGGCTCCGCGGGAAGCGGGGACGCAGGCTACCGTGGCCGGGATGACGCTTGATTCGCTCGGGTTGTTTGCGGACGGGGCGGGTGCCTGGTCGCCTGCCGGGAGGGTCTCGGGGGAAGGCTCAGGGCAAATCTCAGGGGATGCCTCAGGGAAGATGCTCGGCGGCGTGTCCTTCGGCAGCTACTTCAACAGCACACCGCTTGATGGCTCGCCTGTATTCGGCGGCGGTAATACGTCAGCTACTCCGTCAACTTTGGGCGCACCCTTCGCAAGCTCACCCTTCGGCGGCGGTCTGTTGACCACGAGCAACTTCACGCACACGGGCGCGATGGATGAATCCGGTGGCAGCCTTGCCTTCTGGGGTCGGGGTGCGCGCGCGGACTTCCGCGGACGCGACGGTATGGTGAATCTCGATGGCCAGACAGAAACTGCCACTCTGGGAGCGGACTACGCCAGAGACCAGTGGTTGACCGGTGTCATGCTGACGAGCAGCCGCGGTACCGGCGGGTATCAGGGCGTGGCGAGCGGGGAGGTCGAAGTCTCCCTGAACGCAGCGATACCCTATGGGTCCTACCGGTTCTCGGAGCGGCTGGATGTGTGGGGCGCTGTCGGGCGCGGCACGGGTGCGCTGACGCTTACGCCGGAAGGCGAGGGCGGCATCGAGGCTGATCTCGACTGGAGCATGGTGTCGGCTGGGCTGCGCGGCGGGCTGTTCGGAGCGGCGGGACATGGTCCGGCAGTGACGCTGGTATCGGATGTGTTCTGGTCGCGCACCGGGTCGGGTCGAGTGGAAGCGGGTGAGGGGCATTCGAGCCTGGCCTCGTCCGAGGCAGATACTTCGCGGCTGCGGCTGGGTCTCGAGGGGAGTTGGGCACTGATGCTCGGGAATGTCGGCGCGGTGACACCGAAACTGGAAGCGGGAGTGCGTCATGACGACGGTGATGCCGAGCAAGGCTTCGGAATGGAAGTCGGCGGCGGTCTGGTGTGGACGCTGCCTGCACTTGGTATTTCGCTTGATGTATCCGGTCGTACCTTGGTGACGCATGAGGATGCCGGGCAGGAATCGCACGGGTTTTCGGCGGCGCTGAACTTTGATCCGAGCGCGGCGAGTACGCGCGGCTTCACGCTGAACCTGCGTCAGGACATCGGCGGACCGTCGAGTGGCGGGGTACAGGCGCTGTTCGCCTCGGAGCTTCCCGGCGTTGGCGGGATGGGCATGGGCGGCGGATCAATGGGCGCGAGTGCTGGCAGTCGCTGGACGCTGGAGACGGCCTACGGGCTGGCGGCCTACGGCGACAAGTTCACGTTGAGCCCGAGCTTCGGCCTGGCTGCTTCCGATACCTCGATTGATTACAGTCTGGGCTGGCAACTGATGCCGGAGCTCAGTGAAGACGCGCTGAATCTCTCGCTGACATTCAAGGCCACGCGCCGCGAGTTGCTCGATGTGGGGACTGTCGGCAGCATCGGTACGCTGGATCAGGGTCCGGAACACGGAGTACAGATCGAAGCGAGCGCTCGCTGGTAACCCCGGCGGGCGCATCCCGCCATTGGGCGACTTTCCGTATCTTGCACGGCGCGAGCGAAGCCAAGTTGACCTGTAAGCCGGGTTCTGTCGTGGACAGTCATTCATCTGGGATGCACATCGCTGTGCACCTCGAGCAGCCTACCCTGACTCGGCGCGGACCACGCCATGGAGTCTCTATTTGGCCTTGCTCCGGGTGGGGTTTACCTAGCCACCGGATGTTGCCACCCGATGCGGTGCGCTCTTACCGCACCCTTTCACCCTTACCAGACCCTGAGAGGGGTCTGGCGGTCTGCTCTCTGCTGCACTTTCCGTAAGCTCGCGCTCCCCAGGCGTTACCTGGCACCCTGTCCTTCGGAGCCCGGACTTTCCTCCCCCGCATCATTCGATACGTGATGATCGAATGATGCGACAGCGACTGCCCGGCCAACTTGGCTGTGTAATTGTACGTTGAAAGACGCTCGGGCGATCTGTGCGTATGACACGCCGCCCCGTCGCAGCGCCACCCCGCCGCAGCGC